>NZ_JAWJUU010000019.1:0-862 GCF_032918305.1 Rhodovulum sp. FJ3 | reverse complement strand
CCCGCCGCAGCGGCAGACGCCCCTGCGCACAGAACGGTCACATCGCCGATCGCCTTGGCGGCGGACACGGCTTTGGCGGTGGCGTCCAGCGCCAGTTCGCCATCGGTTACTTCGGCAAGAAGAAGTACAGACATTACACGGCCCCCGCTTCTTTGAGTTTCGCAACCAGCTCGTCGACCGAACCGACGATTTCACCGGCTTCGCGCACGGCCGGTTCCGAGGTTTTCACGACGCTCAGGCGCGGCGTGACATCGACGCCGTAATCGGCGGGCGTCTTTTCATCCAAAGGCTTTTTCTTGGCCTTCATGATGTTCGGGAGCGACGCATAGCGCGGCTCGTTCAGACGCAGGTCGGCGGTGATGATCGCGGGCAGTTGCACCTTGATCGTCTGCAGACCGCCATCAACCTCACGGGTCACGACGGCGGCGTCGCCCTCGACCTTGACCTCGGAGGCAAAGGTCGCCTGGGACCAGCCCAGCAGCGCCGACAGCATCTGGCCGGTGNCAAAGGTCGCCTGGGACCAGCCCAGCAGCGCCGACAGCATCTGGCCGGTGGCGTTCATGTCGTTGTCGATGGCCTGCTTGCCGGCCAGAACGATCTGGGGCTGCTCTTCATCGACGACAGCCTTCAGGATCTTGGCGACGGCCAGCGGCTCGATGTCGGTGTGCACGTCATCGGCAGCGGTCACAAGGATCGCGCGGTCCGCACCCATCGCCAAAGCCGTGCGCAGCGTTTCCTGCGCCTGCTTGACGCCGATCGACACGACGACAACCTCGCTGGCAACGCCCGCCTCTTTCAGACGAATGGCCTCTTCGACCGCAATCTCGTCAAACGGGTTCATCGACATCTTAACATTGGCAAG
>NZ_JAWJUU010000018.1:0-1118 GCF_032918305.1 Rhodovulum sp. FJ3 | reverse complement strand
GCGAAGCGCAGACCTTCTTCCATGGCGATCGGTGCGATCAGCTCAACAACGAACTTCAGGTTGTCGCCGGGCATAACCATCTCGGTGCCAGCAGGCAGTTCAACGGTGCCGGTCACGTCAGTCGTACGGAAGTAGAACTGCGGACGGTAGTTCGCGAAGAACGGCGTGTGACGGCCACCTTCTTCTTTGGTCAGGATGTAGACCTCAGCTTCGAACTTGGTGTGCGGCGTAACCGAACCCGGCTTACACAGAACCTGACCACGCTCAACAGCTTCACGGTCGATACCACGCAGCAGAGCACCGATGTTGTCGCCAGCTTCACCACGGTCCAGCAGCTTGCGGAACATTTCAACGCCGGTACAGGTCGTCTTCTGGGTGTCTTTGATGCCGATGATTTCCAGTTCGTCGCCGACGTTGATCACGCCACGCTCAACACGACCGGTCACAACGGTACCACGACCCGAGATCGAGAACACGTCTTCGATCGGCATCAGGAACGGCATGTCGATCGCACGCTCGGGCTCGGGGATGTACGAATCCACAGCAGCCATCAGCTCTTTGATCTTCTCTTCGCCGATTTCCGGGTTGTTGCCTTCCATAGCGGCCAGAGCCGAACCAGCGATGATCGGAATATCGTCGCCCGGGAAGTCGTATTCGCTCAGCAGTTCGCGAACTTCCATCTCAACCAGTTCCAGCAGCTCTTCGTCGTCAACCTGGTCAACTTTGTTCAGGAAAACAACCAGAGCCGGAACGCCAACCTGACGGGCCAGCAGGATGTGCTCACGCGTCTGCGGCATGGGGCCGTCAGCAGCGTTAACAACCAGGATACCGCCGTCCATCTGCGCAGCACCGGTGATCATGTTCTTAACATAGTCAGCGTGGCCGGGGCAGTCGACGTGCGCATAGTGACGACCTTCGGTCTCGTACTCAACGTGAGCGGTCGAGATCGTGATGCCACGTGCTTTCTCTTCCGGCGCGCCGTCGATCTGGTCGTACGCTTTGAAGTCACCAAAGTATTTGGTGATCGCGGCCGTCAGAGTCGTCTTGCCGTGGTCAACGTGACCAATCGTGCCGATGTTTACGTGCGGTTTGCTACGCTCAAACTTTTCCTTTGCCAT
>NZ_JAWJUU010000017.1:0-1163 GCF_032918305.1 Rhodovulum sp. FJ3 | reverse complement strand
GTTGACCCAATCGACGCTCATCTTCCGTCAGTTCGGGGAAGACCTCGACCCAGCCTTTTGCCAGTTCACCGACCACCGGGGTAAGAGGGTTTGCGGCCAAGGCGTCCGCCGCGAGGACTCAAGGGCATTCTCGTTTTGCAATGTAAACAGCCCTGTCTGGTACATTTCATGGGACTATCCAGAAGCCCATCTATTTCAGCCAGATTGAGTAAGAACGCTTTGTAATTCCCGTATCACATACTGCATACGATGGACATAGTCTGACTGTTGGCGAATATCGCTTGATACGTTGCGCCAACGCGGCGTGTCTGGAGAAACCCTGCCGCTTCGCAAATCAAAAGACAATTGGCTCAACGCCGCATTGAATTCAGAGATGACATTTGATCCGTCGAGCGCGTTTGTGTCGAGCAACACGTATCCAAGATCCTCTTGGATATGTTTTTGCCAAGGTTCTGTAACCTCTCTGGCTGCGGATGCAGTTTCCAATCGTTGATTCAGAATCGACAGCACTTCTGCCAGATCATGGTAATTCATGCGGGCAGATCGGTCTCCAAATTTAAGAACTGTATTCGCCATGTTCACCTCAGAATATCCACTGGGATACCTGACGATATCCGATTTTCAAGTTCTCGGTGCAAGCGCTCCACCTGCATCGAGCTTAGACCTTCGGCATCGACAACGATGCGATCGGCACCCGTCTGAAAATTGGCTTCATCAACGGTCGCCTCGATCAACCCATCCAAGCGTGCTTCAGGGACCACGCCATCAACAGCAGGAACAGGTCCTTTTACCTCAATTTTATCACCATTCGAGGTATCGACGAAATCGTAAGCCGGGTCGGGTGGGGCCGGACGTGCCAACGTGGTCCCTGTAGCGGCCTCATACCTTGCGCCTGCGCGACCTTCGCGGGGACGCTGAACTCCGTCTTCGTTGGCAAGCTCAATTGAGCGCTCACCAAAGTTTTCCGGTAGATCGCGTTCTTCTGGTGTTGTGAGATTGCCGATCTCACGAGCGACAATGCTTGGCCCCACCTCTGCTGGGATCGGTGTAGAGATGATGCTGTCGGTCGGATCATCAGGGATGGGCGATCCGGTATGGTTAGGCAGACCCAAGTCTTCAATGGGATAGGTTTCAAGCCATTGATCAAGCCGTTCTGGCGTGAA
>NZ_JAWJUU010000016.1:0-4130 GCF_032918305.1 Rhodovulum sp. FJ3 | reverse complement strand
GGGCGCTTGGAGGATATGGGGTCCTTTGAGAAGTACATCGGCGGGTCCCCGACGAACATTGCGTGCGGGACGGCGCGGTTGGGTCTGAAGTCCGGTTTGATCACGGGCGTCGGGGATGAGCACATGGGCCGGTTCATCCGTGAGCAGCTGCAGCGCGAGGGCGTGGATGTGGCGGGGGTCAAGACCGACCCCGAGCGCCTGACGGCCCTGGTGTTGCTGGGCATCCGCGACGAGGAGCAGTTCCCGCTGATTTTCTATCGTGAGAACTGTGCCGATATGGGTCTGACGGTGGATGATATCGACCCTGACTATATCCGCTCGGCGCGCTCGGTTGTGGCCACGGGCACGCATCTGTCCAACCCGCAGGTCGAGGCGGCGACGCTAAAGGCGTTGGAGATCGCGCGCGCGGCGGGATTGAAGACGGCGCTGGACATTGATTACCGCCCGAACCTCTGGGGCGTGGCGGGCCATGGCGATGGCGAGAGCCGCTTTGTCGAGAGCGCCGAGGTCACCGAGAAGCTGCAGTCCAGCCTGCATTACTTTGACCTGATCGTGGGCACCGAAGAGGAATTCCACATCGCGGGCGGATCCACCGACACGATTGCGGCCCTGCGGGCGGTGCGCGCGGTGTCGGGCGCGACACTGGTGTGTAAACGCGGCGCGGACGGGGCTGTGGCGTTTGAGGGCGATATTCCGGACAGTCTGGATGACGGTCAAACCGGGCCGGGCTTTCCGATTGAGGTGTTCAACGTGCTGGGCGCGGGGGACGGGTTTATGTCGGGTCTGCTCAAGGGTTGGCTGGATGGCGAAGACTGGCCCACGGCCCTTAAATACGCCAATGCCTGTGGGGCCTTTGCCGTCAGCCGCCATGGCTGTACCCCTGCCTATCCCAGCTGGAAAGAGCTGACCTTTTTCTTTGAGCGCGGCCTCAAGCAGGCGGATTTGCGCAATGACGTCGAGTTGGAGCAGGTGCATTGGGCCACCAACCGCGCAGGCGATTGGTCCACCGTGCGCACCTTTGCCTTTGATCACCGTCTGCAACTGGAAGAGATGGAGGGCTATACCCTGGAAAAAGGCGGGGCCTTTAAGGAGCTCTGCCTTCAGGCCGCGTTGCAGGTTCAGGACGGCCAGTCGGGGTATGGTATTTTGTGCGACAACCGCATCGGGCGCAGCGCGGTGCACGCGGCCTCGGGGACGGGGCTGTGGATCGGGCGTCCGACCGAACTGCCCGGATCGCGTCCGATTGATCTGGAGCCGGAACTGGGCCCCGATTGCGGTCAGTTGGGCGAATGGGCGCGCGAGAACGTGGTGAAGTTGCTGGTGTTCTGCCACCCCGATGACGATGCGGCGATGCGTGCCTTGCAGGAAGAGCGGGTCAAGCGTCTGTTCACCGCCGCGCGGCGCAACAAGCTGGAGTTCCTGCTGGAGATCATCCCCTCCAAGGTGGGGCCGGTCGATGACACCACAACCGCGACCCTGATCCGCCAGTTCTATGAGGCGGGGGTCTATCCCGACTGGTGGAAGCTGGAGCCGCTGAAGACGCAGGAGGCCTGGGCGAACGCGGTTGCGGCGATTGAGCTGCACGATCCGCATGTGCGCGGGATTGTGGTGCTGGGGCTGGACGCGCCCGAGGCCGAACTGGCCGCGAGTTTTGAGGTCGCCGCCAGCTTTGGCATGGTCAAGGGGTTTGCCGTGGGGCGCACCATCTTTGGGGATGCGGCGCGCGCTTGGATGACGGGGGACATGGATGATGAGGCGGCCATTGCGCAGATGGCCGAGCGGTTCACCCGCCTGTGTCAGGTCTGGGACAGTGCCCGCGGCGCTGCGCGGTTGAACGCGACGTGAGGCGCGGGGGCCAGCCCCCGCACCCCCGGAGTATTTGGACAAGATGAAAAGGGCCAAGGGGCCTTGGGAGAGACGAATGGGCACGATCCGACTGACGGCGGCACAGGCCATGATCAAGTGGCTATCGGTGCAGATGACCCCTGAGGGGGAGCGGTATATCGACGGGATGTGGGCGATCTTTGGTCACGGCAACGTGGCGGGGATTGGCGAGGCGCTGCATGCGTACCGCGACGTGTTCCCGACGTGGCGCGGGCAGAACGAGCAGACCATGGCCCATGCTGCCATCGCCTATGCCAAGGGCAAGAAGCGCACCCGCGCGATGGCTGTGACCAGTTCCATCGGGCCGGGGTCGACCAATGTGGTGACGGCCGCCGCGTTGGCCCATGTGAACCGTTTGCCGTTGTTGATTGTGGCGGGGGATGTCTTTGCCAATCGTCGCCCCGATCCGGTGTTGCAGCAGGTTGAGGATTTTGACGACGGCACGGTCTCGGCGAACGACTGTTTTAAGCCGGTGTCGCGTTATTTTGACCGTATCACGCGGCCCGAGCATATCCTTTATGCACTGCCCCGCGCATTGCGCACCATGACGGATCCGGCCAACTGCGGTCCTGCCACGCTGGCCTTTTGTCAGGATGTGCAGGCTGAGGCCTATGATTATCCGGTGGAGTTCTTTGAGCCGAAGGTCTGGCACATCCGCCGTCCGCAGCCCGATGTGGATGAGCTGGCCCGTGTGGCCGCGTTGATCAAGGGGGCCAAGCGCCCCGTCATCATCTCGGGCGGTGGCACGATCTATTCCCAAGCGGAAGAGACACTGGGCGCGTTTGCCGCCAAACACAACATCCCCGTGGCGGAAACGCAGGCGGGTAAATCGGGCCTGAGCCAGGATCATCCGATGAACTTTGGCGCCTCGGGCGTGGATGGGTCGGCGGCGGCCAATGCGGCGTCCGAGACGGCCGATCTGGTGATCGGTGTCGGCACGCGTTTGCAGGACTTTACCACCGGATCGCGCACCTTGTTCCGTGAGGATGCCACGCTGGTCTCGATCAACATCCACGGCTATGACGCGGCCAAGCACGGGGCGGTGAGCCTTGTGGGCGATGCGAAGGTGACGCTTGAGGCGCTGACGGCCGCCATCGGGGACTATGCGGCCGACGCTCCGAATGCGGAGGCGCGCGAGGACTGGTTGCGTGCGGTGGACGTTTATTGTGCCCGCCCCGAGGACCAAGTTGCCAAACCGACCGACGGTCAGGTGATTGGCGCGGTGCAACGTGGCACGACCGAGACCGCGATTGCCATGTGTGCCGCCGGCACCATGCCCGGCGCGCTCAAGCTGCTCTGGAAACCGTCCCAAGGCGGCTATCACATGGAATATGGCTATAGCTGTATGGGCTATGAGGTGGCGGGGGCCATGGGCCTGAAGCTGGCCTGTCCGGAGCGTGAGGTGATCTGCTTTGTCGGGGATGGGTCCTATATGCTGGCCAACTCGGAACTGGCGAGCGCCGTCATGCGCCGCATTCCCTTTACCGTCGTGCTGACCGACAACCGTGGCTATGGCTGTATCAACCGATTGCAGACCATGGGCTGTGGCGGTGAGCCGTTCAACAACATGTATGTGGATTGCAACGTCGAGGCCCAGCCCGAGATCGATTACGTGGCCCATGCCGCGTCGATGGGGGCCCATGCGGTCAAGGCGGCGGACACGGATCAGCTTGAGGTCGAACTGGCCGCCGCACGCGGACGCAATATCCCGACGGTGATCGTGATCGAGACTGTGGCCAAGGACTTCCCCGGGACCGGGATCGAGACCAGCGCCGGGGAGCACGGGTATTTCTGGGATGTGGCGGTGCCCGAGGTGTCGGAGCGTCAAAAGCAGCGCGACCGGTTCCAGGAGTATCTGGGCCAGATCGCGCAGGCGCGGTTGGTGAACTAGGGCGCACTTGTTCCCGTGGCCCGTCTGGTGGTGGGCGGGGAAGGAGTATTTGTGCCAAGATGAAGAGACAGGTTGGAGAGATGTGATGGGCGATTTGCTGAAGAAACCGTTCGNGAAGGAGTATTTGTGCCAAGATGAAGAGACAGGTTGGAGAGATGTGATGGGCGATTTGCTGAAGAAACCGTTCGGGCGCCACGGCAAGGTGCATGCGATCACGCCCGAGAGTGCGGGCTGGCGCTATGTCGGGTTTGATTTGATCCGGTTGCGAGCCGGTGAGGCTTGGGCCGAGGAGACCGGCAGCAATGAGGTCATTCTGGTGATGGTCGAGGGCAAGGCGCGGATTGAGGCGGCCGGT
>NZ_JAWJUU010000015.1:0-4778 GCF_032918305.1 Rhodovulum sp. FJ3 | reverse complement strand
GGGCGCTTGGAGGATATGGGGTCCTTTGAGAAGTACATCGGCGGGTCCCCGACGAACATTGCGTGCGGGACGGCGCGGTTGGGTCTGAAGTCCGGTTTGATCACGGGCGTCGGGGATGAGCACATGGGCCGGTTCATCCGTGAGCAGCTGCAGCGCGAGGGCGTGGATGTGGCGGGGGTCAAGACCGACCCCGAGCGCCTGACGGCCCTGGTGTTGCTGGGCATCCGCGACGAGGAGCAGTTCCCGCTGATTTTCTATCGTGAGAACTGTGCCGATATGGGTCTGACGGTGGATGATATCGACCCTGACTATATCCGCTCGGCGCGCTCGGTTGTGGCCACGGGCACGCATCTGTCCAACCCGCAGGTCGAGGCGGCGACGCTAAAGGCGTTGGAGATCGCGCGCGCGGCGGGATTGAAGACGGCGCTGGACATTGATTACCGCCCGAACCTCTGGGGCGTGGCGGGCCATGGCGATGGCGAGAGCCGCTTTGTCGAGAGCGCCGAGGTCACCGAGAAGCTGCAGTCCAGCCTGCATTACTTTGACCTGATCGTGGGCACCGAAGAGGAATTCCACATCGCGGGCGGATCCACCGACACGATTGCGGCCCTGCGGGCGGTGCGCGCGGTGTCGGGCGCGACACTGGTGTGTAAACGCGGCGCGGACGGGGCTGTGGCGTTTGAGGGCGATATTCCGGACAGTCTGGATGACGGTCAAACCGGGCCGGGCTTTCCGATTGAGGTGTTCAACGTGCTGGGCGCGGGGGACGGGTTTATGTCGGGTCTGCTCAAGGGTTGGCTGGATGGCGAAGACTGGCCCACGGCCCTTAAATACGCCAATGCCTGTGGGGCCTTTGCCGTCAGCCGCCATGGCTGTACCCCTGCCTATCCCAGCTGGAAAGAGCTGACCTTTTTCTTTGAGCGCGGCCTCAAGCAGGCGGATTTGCGCAATGACGTCGAGTTGGAGCAGGTGCATTGGGCCACCAACCGCGCAGGCGATTGGTCCACCGTGCGCACCTTTGCCTTTGATCACCGTCTGCAACTGGAAGAGATGGAGGGCTATACCCTGGAAAAAGGCGGGGCCTTTAAGGAGCTCTGCCTTCAGGCCGCGTTGCAGGTTCAGGACGGCCAGTCGGGGTATGGTATTTTGTGCGACAACCGCATCGGGCGCAGCGCGGTGCACGCGGCCTCGGGGACGGGGCTGTGGATCGGGCGTCCGACCGAACTGCCCGGATCGCGTCCGATTGATCTGGAGCCGGAACTGGGCCCCGATTGCGGTCAGTTGGGCGAATGGGCGCGCGAGAACGTGGTGAAGTTGCTGGTGTTCTGCCACCCCGATGACGATGCGGCGATGCGTGCCTTGCAGGAAGAGCGGGTCAAGCGTCTGTTCACCGCCGCGCGGCGCAACAAGCTGGAGTTCCTGCTGGAGATCATCCCCTCCAAGGTGGGGCCGGTCGATGACACCACAACCGCGACCCTGATCCGCCAGTTCTATGAGGCGGGGGTCTATCCCGACTGGTGGAAGCTGGAGCCGCTGAAGACGCAGGAGGCCTGGGCGAACGCGGTTGCGGCGATTGAGCTGCACGATCCGCATGTGCGCGGGATTGTGGTGCTGGGGCTGGACGCGCCCGAGGCCGAACTGGCCGCGAGTTTTGAGGTCGCCGCCAGCTTTGGCATGGTCAAGGGGTTTGCCGTGGGGCGCACCATCTTTGGGGATGCGGCGCGCGCTTGGATGACGGGGGACATGGATGATGAGGCGGCCATTGCGCAGATGGCCGAGCGGTTCACCCGCCTGTGTCAGGTCTGGGACAGTGCCCGCGGCGCTGCGCGGTTGAACGCGACGTGAGGCGCGGGGGCCAGCCCCCGCACCCCCGGAGTATTTGGACAAGATGAAAAGGGCCAAGGGGCCTTGGGAGAGACGAATGGGCACGATCCGACTGACGGCGGCACAGGCCATGATCAAGTGGCTATCGGTGCAGATGACCCCTGAGGGGGAGCGGTATATCGACGGGATGTGGGCGATCTTTGGTCACGGCAACGTGGCGGGGATTGGCGAGGCGCTGCATGCGTACCGCGACGTGTTCCCGACGTGGCGCGGGCAGAACGAGCAGACCATGGCCCATGCTGCCATCGCCTATGCCAAGGGCAAGAAGCGCACCCGCGCGATGGCTGTGACCAGTTCCATCGGGCCGGGGTCGACCAATGTGGTGACGGCCGCCGCGTTGGCCCATGTGAACCGTTTGCCGTTGTTGATTGTGGCGGGGGATGTCTTTGCCAATCGTCGCCCCGATCCGGTGTTGCAGCAGGTTGAGGATTTTGACGACGGCACGGTCTCGGCGAACGACTGTTTTAAGCCGGTGTCGCGTTATTTTGACCGTATCACGCGGCCCGAGCATATCCTTTATGCACTGCCCCGCGCATTGCGCACCATGACGGATCCGGCCAACTGCGGTCCTGCCACGCTGGCCTTTTGTCAGGATGTGCAGGCTGAGGCCTATGATTATCCGGTGGAGTTCTTTGAGCCGAAGGTCTGGCACATCCGCCGTCCGCAGCCCGATGTGGATGAGCTGGCCCGTGTGGCCGCGTTGATCAAGGGGGCCAAGCGCCCCGTCATCATCTCGGGCGGTGGCACGATCTATTCCCAAGCGGAAGAGACACTGGGCGCGTTTGCCGCCAAACACAACATCCCCGTGGCGGAAACGCAGGCGGGTAAATCGGGCCTGAGCCAGGATCATCCGATGAACTTTGGCGCCTCGGGCGTGGATGGGTCGGCGGCGGCCAATGCGGCGTCCGAGACGGCCGATCTGGTGATCGGTGTCGGCACGCGTTTGCAGGACTTTACCACCGGATCGCGCACCTTGTTCCGTGAGGATGCCACGCTGGTCTCGATCAACATCCACGGCTATGACGCGGCCAAGCACGGGGCGGTGAGCCTTGTGGGCGATGCGAAGGTGACGCTTGAGGCGCTGACGGCCGCCATCGGGGACTATGCGGCCGACGCTCCGAATGCGGAGGCGCGCGAGGACTGGTTGCGTGCGGTGGACGTTTATTGTGCCCGCCCCGAGGACCAAGTTGCCAAACCGACCGACGGTCAGGTGATTGGCGCGGTGCAACGTGGCACGACCGAGACCGCGATTGCCATGTGTGCCGCCGGCACCATGCCCGGCGCGCTCAAGCTGCTCTGGAAACCGTCCCAAGGCGGCTATCACATGGAATATGGCTATAGCTGTATGGGCTATGAGGTGGCGGGGGCCATGGGCCTGAAGCTGGCCTGTCCGGAGCGTGAGGTGATCTGCTTTGTCGGGGATGGGTCCTATATGCTGGCCAACTCGGAACTGGCGAGCGCCGTCATGCGCCGCATTCCCTTTACCGTCGTGCTGACCGACAACCGTGGCTATGGCTGTATCAACCGATTGCAGACCATGGGCTGTGGCGGTGAGCCGTTCAACAACATGTATGTGGATTGCAACGTCGAGGCCCAGCCCGAGATCGATTACGTGGCCCATGCCGCGTCGATGGGGGCCCATGCGGTCAAGGCGGCGGACACGGATCAGCTTGAGGTCGAACTGGCCGCCGCACGCGGACGCAATATCCCGACGGTGATCGTGATCGAGACTGTGGCCAAGGACTTCCCCGGGACCGGGATCGAGACCAGCGCCGGGGAGCACGGGTATTTCTGGGATGTGGCGGTGCCCGAGGTGTCGGAGCGTCAAAAGCAGCGCGACCGGTTCCAGGAGTATCTGGGCCAGATCGCGCAGGCGCGGTTGGTGAACTAGGGCGCACTTGTTCCCGTGGCCCGTCTGGTGGTGGGCGGGGAAGGAGTATTTGTGCCAAGATGAAGAGACAGGTTGGAGAGATGTGATGGGCGATTTGCTGAAGAAACCGTTCGGGCGCCACGGCAAGGTGCATGCNCAAGATGAAGAGACAGGTTGGAGAGATGTGATGGGCGATTTGCTGAAGAAACCGTTCGGGCGCCACGGCAAGGTGCATGCGATCACGCCCGAGAGTGCGGGCTGGCGCTATGTCGGGTTTGATTTGATCAGGTTGCGGGCTGGTGAGGCGTGGACCGAGGAGACCGGCAGCAATGAGGTCATTCTGGTGATGGTCGAGGGCAAGGCGCGGATTGAGGCGGCCGGTCAGGACTNCCGAGGAGACCGGCAGCAATGAGGTCATTCTGGTGATGGTCGAGGGCAAGGCGCGGATTGAGGCGGCCGGTCAGGACTGGGGTGAGTTGGGCGAGCGGATGGATGTGTTTGAAAAGACGCCGCCCCATTGTCTTTATGTTCCGAACGGGAGTTCATGGGCGTTGGAGACCACGACGGATGCGGTGATTGCGGTGTGTAAGGCGCCCGGCAAGGGTGGGCATGAGGCGCGCCGGATCGGGCCCGACGGGATCACCTTGACCCAGCGCGGTCAGGGGACGAACACGCGCTATATCAACAACATCGCCATGGAGGGCGAGGACTACTGTGACAGCCTGTTGGTGACCGAGGTATTTACCCCCGCAGGTCACTGGTCGTCCTACCCCAGCCACCGCCATGACGAGGATGATTATCCCAACATCACCTATCTGGAAGAGACCTATTATCACCGTCTGAACCCCGGCAACGGGTTCGGCATTCAGCGGGTCTATACCGATGACGGGCAGTTGGACGAGACAATGGCCGTCAGCGACGGGGACGTCGTTCTTGTGCCCCGTGGCCATCACCCCTGTGGCGCGCCCTATGGTATCGAAATGTACTACCTCAACGTCATGGCGGGGCCGCGCAGAAACTGGCG
>NZ_JAWJUU010000014.1:2500-5785 GCF_032918305.1 Rhodovulum sp. FJ3 | reverse complement strand
TTGGTTGCGGGGAGAGGATTTGAACCTCTGACCTTCAGGTTATGAGCCTGACGAGCTACCTGGCTGCTCCACCCCGCGGTGATTTTGTTGTTTCATCGATTTATAGAGATTGGTTGGATCTTTACTAGGTTTGGCGGTGACCTACTCTCCCACGTCTTAAGACGCAGTACCATTGGCGCGGCAGCACTTAACTTCCGGGTTCGGGATGGGACCGGGTGTTTTGCTTGCGCTATGACCACCAAACCGAGGAAAGATCCAATTTTGTCCAAGTCGAGTACAGTAAGTATGCTTTTGGTGTCTTGCTTTTACTGGATCAAATCAAGCCTATCGGACAATTAGTACCGGTCAACTGAATGCATTACTGCACTTACATCTCCGGCCTATCGACGAGGTGGTCTACCTCGGTCCTCAGGGATACCTTGTTTTGAGGGGGGCTTCCCGCTTAGATGCCTTCAGCGGTTATCCTTTCCGATCATAGCTACCCTGCACTGCTGCTGGCGCAACAACAGGTCCACCAGTGGATCGTTCACCCCGGTCCTCTCGTACTAGGGGCAACTCCTCTCAAGTATCCTACACCCACGGCAGATAGGGACCGAACTGTCTCACGACGTTCTAAACCCAGCTCACGTACCTCTTTAAACGGCGAACAGCCGTACCCTTGGGACCTGCTCCAGCCCCAGGATGAGATGAGCCGACATCGAGGTGCCAAACACTGCCGTCGATATGGACTCTTGGGCAGTATCAGCCTGTTATCCCCGGCGTACCTTTTATCCGTTGAGCGATGGCCCTTCCACTCGGGACCACCGGATCACTATGGCCGACTTTCGTCTCTGCTCGACTTGTCAGTCTCGCAGTCAGGCTGGCTTCTGCCATTGCACTCAACGAGCGATTTCCGACCGCTCTGAGCCAACCTTCGCGCGCCTCCGTTACGCTTTAGGAGGCGACCGCCCCAGTCAAACTACCCGCCACACAGGGTCCCGGATCCGGATAACGGACCGCGGTTAGACATCAAACAGGCGAAGGGTGGTATCTCAAGGATGGCTCCACAGCGACTGGCGTCACTGCTTCAAAGCCTACCACCTATCCTGCACATCACATGTCTGATGCCAATGTGAAGCTGTAGTAAAGGTGCACGGGGTCTTTCCGTCTAACCGCGGGAAGCCTGCATCTTGACAGGCAATTCAATTTCGCTGAGTCGATGTTGGAGACAGCGGGGAAGTCGTTACGCCATTCGTGCAGGTCGGAACTTACCCGACAAGGAATTTCGCTACCTTAGGACCGTTATAGTTACGGCCGCCGTTTACCGGGGCTTCAATTCGGTGCTTGCACACCTCCTTTTAACCTTCCGGCACCGGGCAGGCGTCAGACCCTATACGTCGTCTTGCGACTTCGCAGAGCCCTGTGTTTTTAGTAAACAGTCGCCACCCCCTGGTTTGTGCCCCCAGCTCCAAGTTGCCTTGGAACTGGGCCTCCTTCTCGCGAACTTACGGAGGTATTTTGCCGAGTTCCTTCAACATCGTTCTCTCAAGCGCCTTGGTATTCTCTACCAGTCCACCTGTGTCGGTTTAGGGTACGATCTCATGGAGGGCTATTTCCAGGAACCGATTAGCGGCCCACCCAATCCAATAAGGGTGAACAACCTTCACGATCCGTCACATCCTCCTGGCCCAGGAATATTAACCTGGTTCCCATCGACTACGCCTTTCGGCCTCGCCTTAGGGGTCGGCTTACCCTGCTCAGATTAGCTTTAAGCAGGAACCCTTGGACTTTCGGCGACAGGGTCTCTCACCCTGTTTGTCGCTACTCATGTCATCATTCTCGCTAGTGATCACTCCACCGGATCCCTCACAGGCCGGCTTCACAGTCAAACCCGAGCCTCCAATGATCCCGAAGGATCTAAGGAGGCGTGGGTTTTATCACACTACGCTCCGCTACCATGCACTATGTGCATCCTCAGCTTCGGCTCATGGCTTGAGCCCCGTTACATCTTCGCCGCAGGACAACTTGATTAGACCAGTGAGCTGTTACGCTATCTTTAAAGGATGGCTGCTTCTAAGCCAACCTCCTGGTTGTTTTGGTCGTCCCACCTGCTTTCCCACTTAGCCATGAATTAGGGGCCTTAGCTGGAGGTCAGGGTTGTTTCCCTCTCCACTACGGGCGTTAGCACCCGCAGTGTGTCTGCCATCTAGTACTCCCGGGTATTCGGAGTTTGGTTAGGATCAGTAAGCCTGTGGGGCCCCATTACCCATCCAGTGCTCTACCCCCCGGGGTATTCGGATGACGCTCTACCTAAATAGATTTCGCGGAGAACCAGCTATCTCCGAGTTTGATTGGCCTTTCACCCCTAGGCACAACTCATCCCGACCTTTTTCAACAGGTGTGGGTTCGGACCTCCAGTAAGTGTTACCTTACCTTCATCCTGGTCATGCCTAGATCACTCGGTTTCGGGTCTGATCCCACGAACTCGACGCCCTATTAAG
Source organism: Rhodovulum sp. FJ3 (assembly GCF_032918305.1). Lineage (NCBI taxonomy): Bacteria > Pseudomonadati > Pseudomonadota > Alphaproteobacteria > Rhodobacterales > Paracoccaceae > Rhodovulum > Rhodovulum sp. FJ3. Next base: position 3,305 of record NZ_JAWJUU010000014.1, on the reverse strand, counting down.
ACTCGCTTTCGCTGCGCCTACACCTATCGGCTTAAGCTTGCTCGTGAGACCAAGTCGATGACCCATTATACAAAAGGTACGCCGTCAGGGCTCTAGGCCCCTCCGACTGCTTGTAGGCGTCCGGTTTCAGAAACTGTTTCACTCCCCTCGTCGGGGTGCTTTTCACCTTTCCCTCACGGTACTGGTTCGCTATCGGTCAGTAAGGAGTACTTAGCCTTCGAAGGTGGTCCTCCGATCTTCAGACAGGATTTCACGTGTCCCGCCCTACTTAATACGTCCTATCGAGCTTCCCATACGGGACTGTCACCCACTATGGTCTGTCTTTCCAAACAGTTCTGGTCACTCTCAAGGCTCGGCTGGTCCCCGTTCGCTCGCCGCTACTAGGGGAGTATCAATTGATTTCCTTTCCTCCGGGTACTTAGATGTTTCAGTTCCCCGGGTTTGCTCTTAAAACCCTATGTATTCAGGTAATAAGTACCTGTTTCAGAAAGATATTGAGTGTCCGAAGACAACAATATCAAACTGTCAGGTGGGTTGCCCCATTCGGAGATCCATGGGTCAAAGCCTATTCTCGGCTCACCATAGCTTATCGCAGAGTATCACGTCCTTCATCGCCTCTTACTGCCAAGGCATTCACCAAACGCCCTTCTCGCGCTTGATTTGATCCAGAAAGAGCAAGACACGTCTTGCACGCATCGGGCTGGTTCGACCGATGCTCATTCTGAACCAAAAGCATACTTTCCCGCTCTCGATCATGTCGGTGATCGAGAACATTGGTTAGTGTACTTGACTTGGACAACACCGC
>NZ_JAWJUU010000013.1:0-25051 GCF_032918305.1 Rhodovulum sp. FJ3 | reverse complement strand
CCCGGCGACAACCTGAAGTTCGTTGTTGAGCTGATCGCACCGATCGCCATGGAAGAAGGTCTGCGCTTCGCAATCCGCGAAGGTGGCCGCACCGTAGGCTCCGGCGTCGTATCCAAAGTCGTCGACTAATCTTCGGCGATACGAACTAGAAAGGGCGTCCTGCGGGGCGCCCTTTTTCGTTGTCTGTGTGCTGGGATCAGGTGCTGTCGGGGCGGCGGAACTTCCACGCCACGCGTTCGTCCGGATTTGCCGCCAGACCATCCGCCATGGCCTGAAACCGGTCATCGCGTCCAAAGGGGGCCATGCGAGTGCGGGCGGCCGAGATCAGGGCCTGTAAGTCCGCATCGGTCAGGTCCGCCGTGGCCCCGATAGCCAGTGCGTCGGCGTCCGGCGTGGCGGTGCACAGAAAGGCGACCGTGCTGCGCGGGACACAGGCCAGCGGGGTGAAATAGTCTGACATCAATTCCATCTGCGCGGCCAGCCACGGCTGGGACCAGTGCAGGAAATCCTGATGCAGGATCACGGATTGCCCCGCGATCAGGTGCGGGTAGAACAGCGCGGATTGCGCGTCGAGCGAGTCTGCGGTCTTGGCGGAATCAACGACCAACAGTTCAATCGGCCCGCCGTCCCATGCGTTGTCTTCAATCTCACCCGGGATCAGGTCGATCCGGTCGGACCAAGGTGACAGTAGGCGCTCGGCAAGAGGCAACAGATCATTGCCCGCAAAGGACTCAATCCCATTCGCATAGAGCAGTGTTTCCTTGAGCGGTTCGGCCGCTGTGAACCGGTCATAGGCAACGATACGGGTGTCGAGGCCACTATCCGCGGCACCGGCGGCCAAACGGGCCGTGGACCCGCCCGCACAACAGCCCAGATCGACCACCGCACCATCCCCGCGCGCCCAGACCGAGGTGAGCCAGTAGTAGAACTGTTGCTCTTGTGGGCCGAGCATTGTCGGCACCGCTTTGGTCGCGGCAAGGGCGGGTTTGGCCACATGTGCCCAAGGGGCATGGGCGAAAATTTCGGGGGCCGAAGGGCGGTCGATGTCCATAACAGGATGGGTAGCATCGGGTTTTTTGCAAAACCAGACGAAACCTGCAAAACGTCTCTTGATTTCGCCGCGCGGGCGTCGTAGGTCGCAGTCGGCCTTAGGGGTGTAGCTCAGTTGGTAGAGCATCGGTCTCCAAAACCGAGGGTCGTGGGTTCGAGTCCCTCCGCCCCTGCCAGGCCTAGCCGGACAAGTATGTATGTGATGCGAGGGTTGCAAAGCCCTCTCAAAGCACGTATGTGCCCCACGTCGATAAGAAAGTTGAGACGCAAGATGGCCAAGACCAACCCCCTGCAGTTCATTCAGCAAACCCGCGCCGAAATCGGCAAGGTTGCGTGGCCGACCCGCCGTGAGGTCGTGTTGACCAGCGTGATGGTGTTCGCCTTGGCCTCGCTGTTTGCGATTTTCTTTTCGATCGTCGACATCGCGATCCGTGGCGGCCTGCAGGCTCTGCTCGGGATGTTCGGCTAGCGGATTTGGGCCATCCCCTTGAAAATGTGGGGAAGGCTCGATAATGCAAACCAACCTTTCGGAACGGGCGCGCAATGATTCGGTTTGCGCGCTGTTTTTTGTTCCCCGAAAGGTCAGGTTTTTAAGGATTTGACGCCGGAATAGTCCGGTCGGCATGAGGAAGAGGTCAGTATGGCAAAGCGGTGGTATTCGGTGAGCGTGCTCTCGAACTTCGAGAAGAAAATCGCCGAGCAGATCAAAACTGCTGTCATCGAGAACGGCCTTGAGGATCAGATCGAAGAAGTTCTGGTCCCCACCGAAGAGGTGATCGAGGTGCGCCGCGGTAAAAAGGTCACCGCAGAGCGCCGCTTTATGCCCGGCTATGTTCTGGTTCGCATGGAAATGTCGGATGAGGGCTATCACCTGATCAGCTCGATCAACCGCGTCACCGGCTTCCTTGGTCCGCAAGGCCGCCCGATGCCGATGCGCGACGCCGAGGTGAACCAGATCTTGAACCGCGTTGAAGAGGGTGTTGAGGCACCGCGCTCGACCATCACCTATGAAGTGGGTGAGCAGGTCAACGTCACCGACGGTCCGTTCGAAGGCTTTGCCGGGATGGTCGAAGAGGTGGACGACGACAACCAGCGCCTGAAGGTGACGGTGTCGATCTTTGGCCGGGCAACCCCGGTCGAACTGGAATTCACGCAGGTTTCGAAAGAGGCCTGATGTGTTGCCCGGCCTGATGGTCGGGACCCGCGTGGGAGGTACGCCGGGCGCGCCCGGTACACCGAACCACTAAACCAAAGCGGTCTGAACGCGTTCGGATCGCGGTGATAGAAGGAGAGGCCAAATGGCCAAGAAACTCGCTGGCACGATGAAGCTGCAGATCCCTGCAGGTCAAGCCAACCCCAGCCCGCCCGTCGGCCCCGCACTGGGTCAGCGCGGCATCAACATCATGGAATTCTGCAAGGCGTTCAACGCCAAGACGCAGGACATGGAAGCAGGCGCACCCTGCCCGACCGTGATCACCTACTACCAGGACAAATCGTTCGCGATGGACATTAAGACGCCGCCCGCGTCTTACTACCTGAAAAAAGCCGCTGGCCTGAAGCCGGTCGGCAAGCGTAACCGTCCCCGTGGTGCGGAAAACCCCGGTCGTGAGACCGTGGCAACCGTGACCGCTGCTCAGGTTCGTGAAATCGCCGAGGCCAAAATGAAGGACCTCACCGCGAATGACGTCGAAGCAGCAATGCAGATCATCCTGGGCTCCGCCCGGTCGATGGGTATCGAGGTGAAGGGTTAATCTGATGGCTAAACTTGGTAAACGTACCCGCGCCGCACGCGAAGCATTTGCTGGCAAAGAAGAGCTGACGGTTGAAGAAGCTGTTGCTCTGGTCAAAGCAAACGCCACCGCGAAATTCGACGAGACTGTCGAAGTTGCAATGAACCTCGGTGTTGACCCGCGTCACGCTGATCAGATGGTTCGTGGCGTTGTATCGCTGCCCAACGGCACCGGTAAAACCGTTCGCGTTGCTGTGTTCGCACGTGGCCCCAAAGCTGAAGAAGCTCAGGCCGCTGGTGCAGACATCGTTGGCGCAGAGGACCTGATGGAAACCGTGCAGAGCGGCAAGATCGAATTCGATCGCTGCATTGCAACCCCCGACATGATGCCGATCGTTGGCCGTCTGGGTAAGGTTCTGGGCCCGCGCAACCTGATGCCGAACCCCAAAGTCGGCACCGTGACCATGGACGTTGCTCAGGCTGTTGCGAACGCAAAAGGCGGCGAAGTTCAGTTCAAAGTCGAAAAAGCTGGCGTTATCCACGCTGGTATCGGCAAAGCCTCGTTCGACGAAGGCAAGCTGGTTGAAAACCTGCGCGCATTCGTTGACGCAGTCGCCAAAGCCAAGCCCGCAGGTGCCAAAGGCGCCTACATGAAAAAAGTGTCGATCAGCTCGACCATGGGCCCGGGCGTTTCGGTTGACGTGGTTTCGGCTACCGGCAACTGATCCGATCAGCTTCGGAATTGAAAAGGGCGCCCGTTGCGGCGCCCTTTTTGTTTGTGGTGGAAAGGGTAGGGGTCAGATCAGACCCCATGCCGACGCGTCCTCATACCACGCCTCACCGGCCAGATCGTCGACGTCGTTCAGAATAACCACATTTTCAACATCCGTGACCGTCAGGCCAAGCGTGGCGAGCGTCCCCGCCGCATCGGCGTCATAGTCTGCCGCGGTATCGGTGCTCAGGACGAGGTAGAGCGTATCGGTGCCGTCCCCGCCGTTCATTGTGGCCGTCCCGCTGTCGCCTTCGACAAAGACAAACGTATCCGTGCCCTCACCGGCCAGCATGACGCTTTGCCCTCCGGCGGCGATCATCACGTCGTCCCCGTCGCCGCCGCGCAGGGTGTCATCCCCGCCGCCGCCGGTCAGGACGTCATTGCCGTACATCCCGAACAGGCGGTCATTGTCACTGCCGCCGTTCATCATATCGTTGCCCCCAGCGCCCGTCAGAAAGTCATTGTCCGACCCGCCAAAGACGGTGTCATCGCCGCCGTTCAAAAAGAGGGTGTCGCGCCCGTCATTGCCGAAGACAAGACTATCTGCCCCGCCTTGGAACGTCACGCGCGAGTCGCCCCAATCAATAGTGGTTACTTGCGCCCCTTCCATAACTGCGGCGGTATAAGCACCCATGATCGCGTGGGTTGACGTGGTCGGGTGAATGTCATCCCAAAAGGCCACGTCATCCGGATCGACACTAGGGTCAAGTGCCGGATCGGTCAGGGTATCCGTATAGGGCTCGGTCAGGCCAAATCCGGATGGATCTTCGGCGATGGTTGCGGTGATGACGTTCATATCGAGGAACGTGATGGAATAATCGCCCATCAGGCCGATGATCTCGTACTTGAGCGCATCGTTGTAATAATCGACCAGCCCGTCCAACAGCTGTGCCAAAACGGGTGAACCCGACGCGACCAAGGGAAAGAACTCTGCGGTGGGCAGGGTGCAGATCACGACACTGCCAACACCGGTTTCGGCCAGTTCAACCGCCGCATCCAAAGTGGCCTGCATCATGTCATCCAGCAGGGTCAGAATGTCTGCAATGGGCGTTTCGGTGTCAGTTGGGTCAAGCTCGAGGAAATCGTTGCCACCGATCATGATCACGGCGGTCATGTCGCTGAGATCCTCGCCCGTGAAATCCTCGGTGAACCGGTCCACCTGTCCGCCAAGGTTGATGTCGACGCCCAGCGATGCATCGTCAATCGGGACCAGCAGATCGTCCTCATACCCGTGCTCGGTCACCACATCGCCCAAGGTACGCACGCCGATGGCCTCGGCGTCGGCAACGGCATAGTTGTAATAGTCGGTGACACCCAAAGAGGCGGCCACATATTCCGCCCAAACGGGGCCGTTGGTCACGCGCCCGCCTTCGCCGGAGATGTCATCGCGCAGTTCATCGGATAGGATGCCGTCGGACATCTCATAAAGGTTGCCGTCGTCGGTCAGGCTGTCGCCGAAAAACACAAGACTGGTCGGGGTACTCATTTAACTCTCCGATGAAAAACGCTATCCAAAAGGTTATGGCGATCTTGCGGTGGGTTTTGCGTTCACGCAAGTGTGAGGTCGTCGCGCCCCCGCACCATTCGGGGTGAAACGCGCGGAAATCCGACCATCAGGGCGGATCGACACATTTTTTACTTGGAACCGTGGTGAATAGGGTCTAGGCGTTGCGGACGCAGTAGAGCGCGCGATTCGTCACGCGCTCTATTGCTTTTCGTCCAAGACGGTGGGTGAACACCATATGGTGCTCTTAATTTCCTGCCTGAGACGGGTAACGACCAGATTGACCGAGGGTTCTCCTCGGGCGGTTTTGGCTCAGCCCCGTAAAACGGACCTGAACGCCCCGTCTTGTGCGGGGCAGAACTGAGCCGGAGGGTCACACCCTCCTGAATTGGAGTGAAACTGTGGATAGAGCACAAAAAGAGAAGTTGGTCGAGGAACTCGGCCAGATCTTTGAAAGCTCTGGCGTAGTCGTCGTTGCACACTATGCAGGTCTCACGGTTGCCGAGATGCAAGACCTCCGCTCGCGCATGCGCGAAGCGGGTGGTGCTGTTCGCGTCGCCAAGAACAGGCTCGCCAAAATCGCCCTTGAAGGTAAACCCTGCGAAAGCATCGGTACCCTTCTTTCGGGCATGACCGTTCTCGCCTACTCCGAGGATCCCGTGGCTGCTGCCAAGGTGATCCAAGGGTACTCCAAGGACAACTCCAAACTGGAGATCCTTGGTGGTGCTATGGGTGAGACCGCTCTGGACCAGGCTGGTGTTAAAGCAGTCTCCGAAATGCCGTCGCGTGAAGAGCTTATCGCTTCGATCGTGGGCTGCATCGGGGCACCCGCTTCGAACATCGCTGGTGCAATTGGCGCACCTGCTTCGAACATCGCAAGCATCCTGTCGACCATCGAAGAGCGCGCGGAAGCCGCATAATCGAATTGAGGTCTGCGTGGGGTTGAATGACCACACGTTGGAACACATCTGAAAGAACGGAAAACCTGAAATGGCTGATCTGAAAAAACTGGCTGAAGAGATCGTTGGTCTGACGCTTCTCGAAGCACAAGAACTGAAAACCATCCTGAAAGACGAGTACGGCATCGAGCCGGCTGCAGGTGGCGCTGTAATGATGGCTGGCCCTGCTGGCGACGCTGGCGGTGCTGCTGCTGAAGAGCAGACCGAATTCGACGTCATCCTGAAGGCTGCTGGCGGCAACAAAATTGCTGTCATCAAAGAAGTCCGCGGCATCACCGGTCTGGGCCTGAAAGAAGCAAAAGAGCTGGTCGAAGCTGGCGGCAAAGCCGTCAAAGAAGGCGTCGACAAAGCCGAAGCAGAAGACATCAAAGGCAAGCTGGAAGCAGCTGGCGCCGAAGTCGAGCTGAAGTAATCCGGTGCGGCACCGCCGCAGCTGGTAAGAATGTGGCTGGGTCCGATTTTTTTCGGGCCCAGCCGAACCTGTCTTAGCAATAGCTTTCGCGAAAGCTCTTTCTAAGGTGTGGTTCATGGTTCGGGAGCATCCGGTGGGACGGATGCAGGAATGGAACCTGAAACGACCTTCATTCGTGAGCGGCGCATGTCCGGAGCCCAACGGACCGTGCAACGCGACAGACGAAAGGTAATGACGCACATGGCGCAGACGTTTGTTGGCCAAAAACGACTCCGCAAGTTCTACGGTAAAATCCGTGAAGTTCTGGAAATGCCGAACCTCATCGAGGTTCAGAAATCGTCCTATGACTTGTTCCTGAAATCCGGTGACGCGCTGGACCCGACGGATGGCGAAGGCATCCAAGGTGTTTTCCAGTCGGTTTTCCCGATCAAGGATTTCAACGAAACCGCCGTTCTGGAATTCGTCCGGTACGAGCTGGAAAAACCCAAGTACGACGTTGACGAATGTCAGCAGCGTGACATGACCTACAGCGCGCCCCTGAAGGTGACGCTGCGTCTGATCGTGTTTGATGTCGACGAAGATACCGGTGCGAAATCGGTTAAGGACATCAAAGAACAAGACGTGTTCATGGGCGACATGCCCCTGATGACGCCGAACGGTACCTTCGTTGTGAACGGCACCGAGCGCGTGATCGTGTCCCAGATGCACCGCTCGCCCGGTGTGTTCTTTGACCACGACAAGGGCAAGACCCACAGCTCGGGTAAACTGCTGTTTGCCTGCCGCATCATCCCGTACCGCGGCAGCTGGCTGGACTTTGAGTTCGACGCCAAGGACATCGTGTTCGCCCGTATCGACCGCCGCCGCAAACTGCCCGTCACGACCCTGCTCTATGCACTGGGTCTGGACCAAGAGGGCATCTGCGACGCCTACTACGATACGGTGACCTTCAAGCTTGAGAAGAACCGTGGCTGGGTAACCAAGTTCTTCCCCGAGCGTGTGCGTGGCACGCGTCCGACCTATGATCTGGTCGACGCTGCAACGGGTGAGATCATCTGCGAGGCCGGCAAAAAGGTCACCCCGCGCGCCGTTAAGAAGATCATCGAAGAAGGCACCATCACCGAGCTGTTGGTTCCCTTTGATCACATCGTTGGCAAATACGCTGCCAAGGACATGATCAACGAGGAAACCGGCGCGATCTATGTCGAAGCTGGCGACGAACTGACGCTGGAGCACGACAAAGACGGCGAACTGATCGGTGGTACGCTCAAAGAACTGATGGATGCCGGTTTCACCGAGATCCCCGTTCTGGACATCGACAACGTCAACGTTGGTCCCTACATCCGTAACACCATGGCGCAGGACAAAAACATGACGCGTGATACCGCGCTCATGGATATCTACCGCGTCATGCGTCCGGGTGAGCCGCCGACCGTCGAAGCCGCAACCGCGCTGTTCGACACGCTGTTCTTTGATTCCGAGCGTTACGACCTGTCGGCTGTTGGCCGCGTAAAGATGAACATGCGTCTTGCTCTGGATGCGCCGGATACCCAGCGTACCCTGCGCCGCGAAGACATCATCTCGTGCATCAAGGCCCTGGTCGAACTGCGTGACGGCAAAGGCGACATCGACGACATCGACCACCTCGGCAACCGTCGTGTGCGTTCGGTCGGCGAACTGATGGAAAACCAGTACCGTGTCGGTCTGCTGCGTATGGAACGCGCGATCAAGGAACGTATGTCGTCGGTCGAAATCGACACCGTCATGCCCCAAGACCTGATCAACGCGAAACCGGCTGCGGCGGCTGTTCGTGAATTCTTCGGCAGCTCGCAGCTGTCGCAGTTCATGGACCAGACCAACCCGCTGTCCGAAGTCACCCACAAACGCCGCCTGTCGGCGCTTGGCCCGGGTGGTCTGACGCGTGAGCGTGCTGGCTTTGAGGTGCGCGACGTCCACCCGACCCACTATGGTCGGATGTGCCCGATTGAAACGCCCGAAGGTCCGAACATTGGTCTGATCAACTCGCTGGCGACCTATGCCCGCGTCAACAAATACGGCTTTATCGAAACCCCCTATCGTAAGGTGGTTGATGGCGTCGTGACCGATGACGTGGCGTACATGTCGGCAACCGAGGAAATGCGCCACACCGTGGCTCAGGCGAACGCCAACCTCGACGATGCCGGTCGTTTCGTGAACGATCTGGTCAGCACCCGTCAGTCGGGCGAATACATGCTGGCCCCGAAAGACGCGGTCGATCTGATCGACGTGTCGCCGAAACAGTTGGTGTCGGTTGCGGCATCGCTGATTCCGTTCCTTGAAAACGACGACGCTAACCGCGCTCTGATGGGTTCGAACATGCAACGTCAGGCGGTTCCGCTGTTGCAGGCAGACGCTCCGTTTGTCGGCACCGGGATCGAACAGATTGTTGCGCGTGACTCGGGTGCTGCGATTACCGCACGCCGCGGCGGTATCATCGACCAAGTCGATGCGACCCGTATCGTTGTGCGCGCCACCGAGGATCTGGAACCCGGCGATCCGGGCGTAGACATCTATCGTCTGCGCAAGTTCCAGCGCTCGAACCAGAACACCTGTATCAACCAGAAACCTCTGGTCAAAGTGGGTGACACGGTTGGCAAAGGCGAAGTTGTTGCCGACGGTCCGTCGACCGACATGGGCGAACTGGCTCTGGGTAAAAACGTGGTTGTCGCGTTTATGCCTTGGAACGGCTACAACTATGAGGACTCGATCCTGATCTCGGAACGTATCGCGCGTGACGACGTGTTTACCTCGATCCACATCGAGGAATTCGAAGTCGCCGCCCGTGACACGAAACTGGGTCCGGAAGAGATCACCCGCGACATTCCGAACGTCGGTGAAGAAGCGCTGCGCAACCTCGACGAGGCTGGCATCGTGTACATCGGCGCCGAGGTTGGGCCGGCTGACATTCTGGTGGGCAAAATCACCCCCAAAGGTGAAAGCCCGATGACCCCGGAAGAGAAGCTGCTGCGCGCGATCTTTGGTGAAAAGGCGTCGGATGTGCGTGACACGTCCCTGCGTCTGCCGCCGGGTGACTTTGGTACGGTTGTCGAGGTGCGCGTCTTTAACCGCCATGGTGTGGAAAAAGACGAACGTGCCGTTCAGATCGAGCGTGAAGAAGTCGAGCGTCTGGCACGTGACCGTGACGACGAATTGGCGATCCTTGAGCGCAACATCTACGCCCGCCTCAAGTCGATGATCCTTGGCAAAGTGGCCGTTAAAGGCCCCAAAGGCGTCAAGCCGAACGCCGAGATCACCGAAGACCTGCTGGACAGCCTGTCCAAAGGTCAGTGGTGGCAGTTGGCCTTGGGTGAAGAAGCAGACGCCGCACAGGTCGAAGCTCTGAACGCCCAGTTCGACGCGCAAAAACGTGCTCTGGATCACCGTTTCGAGGACAAGGTCGAAAAAGTCCGCCGTGGCGACGACCTGCCCCCGGGCGTGATGAAAATGGTCAAAGTCTTTATCGCGGTGAAGCGTAAGCTGCAGCCGGGCGATAAGATGGCCGGTCGTCACGGGAACAAGGGTGTGATCTCGCGCGTTGTTCCGATGGAAGACATGCCGTTCTTGGCCGATGGTACGCCGGTTGACTTCTGTCTGAACCCGCTGGGTGTGCCGTCGCGTATGAACGTCGGTCAGATCCTTGAAACCCACATGGGTTGGGCCGCACGCGGTCTGGGCCTGAAGATCGACGATGCGCTGGACGATTACCGCCGCACCGGTGATCTGACGCCTGTTCGCGAAGCAATGCGGATCGCCTATGGCGACGATGTCTACGAAGAGGGCATCGCCGATATGGACGAACAACGCCTGGTCGAGGCTGCGGGCAACGTGACCCGTGGTGTTCCGATCGCGACGCCGGTTTTCGACGGCGCCAAAGAGGCGGATGTGAACGACGCGCTGTTGCGCGCCGGGTTCAGCGAATCCGGTCAGTCGGACCTCTATGATGGTCGGACTGGTGAAAAGTTCGCACGTCCTGTCACCGTGGGTGTCAAATACCTGCTGAAACTGCACCACCTTGTGGACGACAAAATCCACGCGCGTTCGACCGGCCCGTACAGCCTGGTTACCCAGCAGCCGCTGGGTGGTAAGGCCCAGTTCGGTGGTCAGCGCTTTGGTGAGATGGAAGTTTGGGCGCTTGAGGCATATGGCGCGGCCTACACGCTGCAAGAGATGCTGACGGTGAAATCGGATGACGTTGCTGGCCGGACCAAGGTCTACGAAAGCATCGTCAAAGGCGAAGACAACTTCGAAGCCGGTGTGCCCGAGAGCTTTAACGTGTTGGTCAAAGAGGTCCGGGGTCTGGGCCTCAACATGGAACTCCTGGATGCGGAGGAGGACGAATAACGGGAAACAGGAACTGTGCCGATTTGGGTCTCATATTTGTCGTTTCTGGCGGGGCTTGTGTGCATCGCTGCCGCGTTCAAGAAGACGGACAAAGAAACCCCTTGGTACGATCCTGAAAGACCAAAAGCCCTCGTCTGGGGCGTATGCCTAATCGCAATCGCCCTAGATGCCGCAATCTTTGGAATTTTACCCGTTTGGGGAGAATAGTATGAACCAGGAACTGACAACGAACCCGTTCAACCCGCTGACGCCGCCCAAGGCATTTGACGAGATCAAGGTCTCGCTTGCCTCGCCCGAGCGTATTCTGTCGTGGTCGTACGGTGAGATCAAAAAGCCCGAAACCATCAACTATCGTACGTTCAAACCCGAACGTGACGGTCTGTTCTGTGCGCGTATCTTCGGCCCGATCAAAGACTATGAATGTCTGTGCGGCAAATATAAGCGCATGAAATATCGCGGCGTTGTCTGCGAAAAATGTGGTGTCGAAGTGACGCTGCAAAAGGTCCGTCGTGAACGTATGGGCCACATCGAACTGGCAGCGCCCGTCGCGCACATCTGGTTCCTGAAATCGCTGCCGTCCCGCATCGGTCTGATGCTGGACATGACGCTGCGTGATCTGGAACGTGTGCTCTATTTCGAGAACTACGTGGTGATCGAACCCGGTCTGACCGATCTGACCTATGGCCAGATGATGACCGAAGAAGAGTTCATGGACGCCCAAGACACCTATGGCATGGACGCCTTCACCGCCGGTATCGGCGCCGAAGCCATCCGTGAAATGCTGTCGCTGATCGACCTTGAGGCCGAAGCAGAGCGTCTGCGCGAAGAGCTGAAAGAAGCCACCGGTGAACTGAAGCCCAAGAAGATCATCAAACGCCTGAAGGTTGTTGAGTCCTTCTTGGAATCGGGCAACCGTCCGGAATGGATGATCCTGACCGTTGTGCCGGTCATCCCGCCGGAACTGCGTCCGCTGGTGCCGCTGGACGGTGGTCGTTTCGCGACCTCGGATCTGAACGATCTGTACCGCCGCGTGATCAACCGGAACAACCGTCTGAAGCGTCTGATCGAACTGCGTGCGCCCGACATCATCGTGCGTAACGAAAAGCGGATGCTGCAAGAATCCGTTGACGCATTGTTTGACAACGGCCGTCGTGGCCGCGTGATCACCGGCGCGAACAAGCGACCGCTGAAATCGCTGTCGGACATGCTGAAAGGTAAGCAAGGCCGCTTCCGTCAGAACCTTTTGGGTAAGCGCGTCGACTTCTCCGGCCGTTCGGTTATTGTGACCGGTCCCGAGTTGAAGCTGCACCAATGTGGTCTGCCCAAGAAGATGGCGCTGGAACTGTTCAAGCCGTTCATCTACTCGCGGCTTGAGGCCAAAGGCCTGTCCAGCACCGTCAAACAGGCGAAAAAGCTGGTTGAAAAAGAGCGTCCCGAAGTTTGGGATATTCTGGACGAAGTCATCCGTGAGCACCCCGTTCTTCTGAACCGTGCGCCCACGCTGCACCGTCTGGGTATTCAGGCGTTCGAACCCACGCTGATCGAAGGTAAGGCGATCCAGCTGCACCCGCTGGTCTGTTCGGCGTTCAACGCGGACTTTGACGGCGACCAGATGGCTGTGCACGTCCCGCTGAGCCTTGAGGCACAGCTGGAAGCGCGCGTCCTGATGATGTCGACGAACAACGTTCTGTCGCCCGCAAACGGCGCCCCGATCATCGTTCCCTCGCAGGATATGATCTTGGGTCTCTACTATATCTCGATGGAGCGTAGCGGCATGCCTGGCGAAGGCATGGTGTTTGGCGATGTCGAAGAGGTAGAGCACGCGCTGACCGCTGGTACGGTACACATGCACACCAAAATCATCGGTCGTATCAAACAGATCGATGAAGAGGGCAACGAGGTCTACAAACGCTTTGAGACCACGCCGGGCCGCATGCGTCTGGGTGCTCTGCTGCCGCTGAATGCCAAGGCACCGTTTGAACTGGTGAACCGCCTTCTGCGTAAGAAAGAAGTGCAGCAGGTCATCGACACCGTCTACCGTTATTGCGGTCAGAAAGAGTCGGTTATCTTCTGTGACCAGATCATGGGCATGGGTTTCCGCGAGGCGTTCAAGGCCGGTATTTCGTTCGGTAAGGACGACATGCTGATCCCTGACAACAAGTGGGAAATCGTGAACGGCGTTCGCGATCAGGTCAAAGAGTTCGAACAACAGTACATGGACGGTCTGATCACTCAGGGCGAAAAGTACAACAAAGTTGTCGACGCTTGGTCGAAATGCTCGGACGAAGTTGCGGCCGCTATGATGGGCGAAATCTCGGCAGTTCGTTACGACGATGCTGGCGCGGAAAAAGAACCCAACAGCGTTTACATGATGTCGCACTCGGGTGCGCGTGGTTCGCCTGCTCAGATGAAGCAGCTGGGCGGTATGCGTGGTCTGATGGCCAAGCCGTCGGGCGAGATTATCGAAACGCCGATTATCTCGAACTTTAAAGAAGGCCTGACCGTTCTTGAGTACTTCAACTCGACCCACGGTGCCCGTAAGGGTCTGGCCGATACGGCTCTGAAAACCGCGAACTCGGGTTACCTGACCCGTCGTCTGGTTGACGTTGCGCAGGATTGCATCGTGCGTGCCCGCGATTGTGGGACGGACAATGCGATCACCGCCGAGGCTGCTGTGAACGACGGCGAAGTCGTTGCATCGCTGGGCGAACGCGTTCTGGGTCGTGTGGCCGCCGAGGACATCATCCGTCCCGGCACCGACGAAGTCATCGTCAGCCGCAACGAGTTGATCGACGAACGCAAAGCCGACGCGATCGAGACCTCGGGTCTGGCAACGATCCGTATGCGCTCGCCGCTGACCTGTGAGGCCGAAGAAGGCGTCTGCGCCATGTGCTATGGCCGTGACCTTGCGCGCGGTACCATGGTCAACACCGGTGAGGCCGTCGGCATCATCGCGGCACAGTCGATCGGTGAACCTGGCACCCAGCTGACGATGCGGACCTTCCACATCGGCGGTATTGCTCAGGGTGGTCAGCAGTCGTTCCAAGAAGCCAGCCAAGAAGGTCGCATCGAACTGCGTAACCCGCAGGTTCTGACCAACGAAGCAGGCGAGTTGATCGTCATGGGTCGAAACATGACCTTGGCCATCATCGACGAGAACGGTGTCGAGCGCGCCAGCCACAAGCTGGGCTATGGTACCAAACTGCTGGTCACTGCGGATCAAGAGATCAAGCGCGGCGACAAGCTGTTCGAATGGGACCCCTACACCCTGCCGATCATCGCCGAGAAACCGGGTATCGCGAAATTCGTCGATCTGGTTTCTGGGATCTCGGTTCGTGAGGACACCGACGATGCGACGGGTATGACCCAGAAGATCGTTTCGGACTGGCGCTCGGCCCCCAAAGGGAATGAGCTCAAGCCCGAGGTCATCATCGTTGATCCCGCAACCGGTGAGCCCGAGCGTAACGATGCCGGTAACCCTGTGACCTACCCGATGTCGGTCGACGCTATTCTGTCGGTCGAAGACGGTCAGGAAATCAAGGCCGGTGACGTTGTCGCGCGTATTCCGCGCGAAGGTGCGAAAACCAAGGACATCACCGGTGGTCTGCCGCGTGTTGCCGAACTGTTCGAAGCACGTCGTCCCAAGGACCACGCGATCATCGCCGAAATCGATGGTTACGTGCGCTTTGGCCGCGACTACAAGAACAAGCGTCGCATCTCGATCGAACCGTCGGACGACTCGATGGAGCCCGTCGAATACATGGTGCCCAAGGGCAAGCACATTCCTGTTCAGGAAGGTGACTTCGTCCAAAAGGGTGAATACATCATGGACGGTAACCCCGCACCGCACGACATTTTGTCGATCATGGGCGTCGAAGCTCTGGCCGACTACATGATCCGTGAGGTTCAGGACGTTTATCGACTGCAGGGCGTTAAGATCAACGATAAGCATATCGAAGTGATCGTGCGTCAGATGCTGCAGAAGTGGGAAATCTTGGACAGCGGTGAAACCACCCTGCTCAAGGGCGAACACGTCGATAAGGCCGAGTTCGATGCCGCCAACGAAAAGGCGATCGCCAAAGGCGCGCGTCCTGCTCAGGGTGAGCCGATCCTGCTTGGTATCACCAAGGCGTCGCTGCAAACGCGTTCGTTCATCTCGGCCGCATCGTTCCAGGAAACGACGCGTGTTCTGACCGAAGCTTCGGTTCAGGGCAAACGCGACAAACTGGTCGGTCTGAAAGAGAACGTCATCGTGGGTCGTCTGATCCCCGCCGGTACCGGTGGTGCGACCCAGCGCGTGCGCCGTATCGCGGCCGAGCGTGACCAAAAGGTCATCGATGCCCGTCAGGCCGAGGCCGAAGCCGCCGTTGCTCTGGCTGCGCCGTCCGACGACGTTGTTGGCGGTGACGCATTCGACAGCGGTCTGGTCGATCTGCCCGAGAGCCGCGACGAATAAGTCGACGCATATATGAATTTGCAGGGCCCCCGGAATTCCGGGGGCTTTGTCGTTTTCGGGGACGCGCAAGCGGTTGCAAACCCCGTCCCGCCCGTGGTTCAGTGCGCCATGCGCGGCTCTTTCCTGTCTGTTTTTCTGGTGGTGATGCTGGCCTGTTCTGGGGCCGCCTTTTGGGGTGCCTACGGCTATTTCAAAGGCGGTGAATTGCAACAGGCGGGCGCGCGCCTGTCTCTGTACCGCAGCACCGTTGACGCCGAACTGGAACGGTTTTCGCACCTGCCCTTTGTTCTGGCCCGCGACACCTTCGTGATCGAAACGGCGACGGGCGGCGATCCGCGCCGGTTGAATGCGCGTCTTGCGACCTTTGCCGAACGGGCGGGGATCGACGCGATCTATCTGATGGATGAACAGGGCATCACGCGATCTGCCTCAAACGCGGGGCGACCGGATAGTTTTGTTGGACAGGACTATTCCTTTCGCCCCTATTTTCAGGCCGCGATCAAAGGCCAACAGGGTCAGTTCTATGGCGTTGGCGTGACCACAGGCGTGCCGGGGTATTTCTTTGCCAATGCGGTGCGCGACGATACGGGCGCGATCCGTGGCGTCATCGCGATCAAGATCGACCTCAGCGACCTTCAACGCAGCTGGCAAGAGGCGGGCGAACGCGTCCTGCTGGCCAATGCGGATGGGGTGGTGTTGCTGGCCTCGGTACAAGATTGGCGGTACCGCAGTCTGTCGGATCTGACCGTCGCGCAACTGTCCCGCATTGCCGAGGCGCGCCAGTTCGGGACGCAGGCCATCACCCCGCTGGATTGGCAGCCCGAGAGCGCGGATACGGCGACGATTGATGGCCAGACCCTGTTGCATCTGCAAACCCGCGACCTGCCGAACCAATGGTCGCTGCATTATTTCGCGTCCGATGCGCAGGCGATCACGCGCGCGTGGCTGGTCACCGGTGTGGTTCTGTTCATCGCGGGCACAATCCTGATTTCCGTCCAGTTTCAGCGCGCCCGCCGCATCGGCGCGGCCCTGCGCCGGTCCGAGCGGGAAGAGGCCGAGTTGCGCGCGGCCAACGAACGTCTGGCCGTCGAGATTGAAGAACGCCGGTCCGCCGAACGCCGTCTGCAACGGACCCAAGACGAACTGGAACGCGCGGGTCGTCTGGCAGTTCTGGGACAGCTTGCGGCCTCCGTCACGCATGAGTTGGGCCAACCGATTGCCGCGATGCGCAACCATCTGGCGGCGGCGGAACTTCAGGGGCAGGGGGGCACGATGTTGCCCCGTTTGCAGGGTTTGGTCGACCGGATGGAGGGCATCACGCGGCAACTGAAATTCTTTGCGCGCAAGGGCAAACAGGAGTTCGAACAGGTTGATTTGCGCGACGCGATCCATGCCGTACTGGAACTGATGCGGCCCAGCGTCGACACCCAAGAGGTGACGTTGGACATCACCCTGCCAGATCATCCGGTGATGCTGCATTCCAACCGGTTGCGGATTGAACAGGTGATGACGAACCTGATGCGCAACGCGGTCGATGCGATGGTGGACTGCGATCCTCGTGTGCTGTCGGTCGCCCTTGGACAGGACAACGACGCGGTCTGGTTCACCGTGGGGGATACGGGGCATGGCCTTGGGGATCGGGACCTGCGCGAACTGGCCGAACCGTTCGTAACAACGCGCGAGAGCGGTCAGGGCATGGGCCTTGGCCTTGCGATTTCGTCTGCGATTGTGGACGATCATGGCGGGCGCATTTCGGCCCAGAACCGCGACAGCGGCGGCGCGATTTTCCGCGTCACCTTTCCAAAGCAGGAGCACGCATGAGCGATTGGAACATCATGGTGGTCGATGACGACCGCGAGATGCGTGAATCCCTTGTCGATCTGATTGGCGCTGCCGGATGGCGCGCGCAAACCCTGTCCCGCGCATCCGAGGTCGAACGCCAATGCCGTCAGGACCCGCCCGATGTGATCCTGTCCGATGTGCGGATGCCGGGGATGTCGGGGCTTGATCTGTTGGCCTCGCTTGATCCCGAAACATCGCCGCCGATCGTGTTGATCTCGGCCCATGGGGACATCCCGATGGCGGTTCAGGCGATGCAGGGCGGGGCCTATAGTTTCGTCGAAAAACCGTATGAGCCGCGCCGGTTGCTGTCGATCCTGTCCCATGCGGCCGAACAACACCGGATGCGTGCGACGAACCAGCGCCTGCGCGCGCGCCTGTCGGAACTGTCGGGGCTGGACCGCGCGCTGGTCGGCCAGAGCGCCGAGATGCAGCGCCTGCGCGCCGATATTCTGGACCTTGCCGATAGTCCGGCTGCGGTACTGTTGCGCGGGGAAACGGGGACGGGCAAGGAACTGGTCGCGCGCGCCCTGCACGATTTGGGGCCGTCGTCATCGGGGCCGTTTCTGGCGCTGAACTCGGCGACGTTGACGCCGGATCACCTGCATGACGGCACGTTTCAGGCGGCATCGGGGGGCACGGTGTTTCTTGATGAAATCGCGGCCTGTCCGGCGGATGTGCAGGCGATGTTGCTGCGGTTGATTGAGGACCGCGCCCTACCGCCCGTCGGGGGACAACCCGCGAAGCCGCTGGACGTGCGGGTGTTGTCCGCATCGAATGAGGATATCGAGGCCGCAGTTGCCGAGGGCCGGTTCCGGCAGGACCTGTTTTACCGGTTGAACACCTTTACCCTTACCCTGCCGCCGTTGCGCGCGCGGCCCGAGGATCTGGTCCTGACGTTCACGCATTTCATGGCCGCCTCGGCGCGCCTTTATGAGGTCGCAACGCCCGACATGACGCCCGAGGATATCGCCGCATTGATGGAGCACGACTGGCCCGGCAACGTGCGCGAATTGCGCAGCGTGGCCGAACGCCGTGTTCTGCAGGCGCGGCGCGGTGCGGGGTCGGTGGCCGAGGCCCTATCGGCGGGAGAGGGCGGTCAGGACATTCCCCCAACCCTGCGCGAGGCCGTCGCGGCGTTTGAGCGCGAATTGATCGCCCGCGCTATCACCAGCCATCAGGGGCGGATGGATGCGGTGGCCGAGGCATTGGGGATCGGACGACGCACGCTGAACGAAAAGATCGTCAAGCTGGACCTTGATAAAGACGCCTTGTTGTAGGGTTGCGGATTTCCGCAGGGCACCATGTCCGCCTGCGCGCAATTTTATTCATGCACCATTTACCGATCCTCGTGTCATAGTGCGTCCGTAATCCAAATTCTGGGAGGAGTTTATGGGACGTATCCTGACTGGCCTGATGGCCACCGCCGTAACCTTTGGTGTCGCGGGCGAAGCGCTCGCAACTGAATGGAACGTATCGCTCTGGGGTAAACGCCGCGCGTTCACCGAGCATGTCGAAAAGCTGGCCGAACTGGTGAGCGAGAAAACCGGCGGCGAGTTCACTCTGAACATTTCGTATGGCGGTCTGTCGAACAACCGCGAGAACCTTGACGGGATTTCGATCGGCGCGTTTGAAATGGCGCAATTCTGTGCGGGCTATCACGCCGACAAAAACCCGTCGATCACCGTTCTGGAACTGCCGTTCCTTGGTGTGTCGTCGCTGGAGCAGGAAATCGACGTATCGATGGCCGTCTATCAGCACCCCGCCGTGGTCAAGGATCTGGGCCGCTGGAACGCGACCCTGCTGATGCCCTCGCCCTTGCCGCAATACAACATCGTTGGCACCGGTGACGCGCCCAGCACTCTGGCCGATTTCGATGGTCTGAGCGTTCGTGCAACCGGCGGTATCGGCGCGGCGATGAAAACCGTTGGCGCGGTTCCGACATCCATGTCCGCCTCCGAGGTGCGTCAAGCCATGGACAGCGGCGTTGTCAAAGCGGTCAGCTTTGCCCCCCACGCACATATGTCGTTTGGCACCATCGAAAACGCCACGTGGTGGACCACCAACCTGAACCCGGGCACGGTGAACTGTCCGGTGGTTGTGAACACCGATGCATTGGAGAGCCTGTCGGACGCGGAACGTGATGCATTGCTGTCGTCGGTAGACGAGGCACTGGATCACTACGTGACCTTCTACAACGAAAAGACCATGGCCAACTGGGGCCCCGCTCTGGATGAGCGCGGGATTGAGCGCGTGACCTTCTCGGATGCCGAGATCACCGCGTTCAAAGACGCTGCTGCCGCACCGGCCGCTGCTGCATGGATCGAGAGCAACACCGCACGCGGCCTGCCCGCGCAAGAGCTCTATGATCTGGTGACGGGAATGATTGCCGAAGGCAGCTAATCCGCACCAATCCTCCCTTCCTGCCCCGCACATCCCTGTGGGGCAGGTTGGGGATTTGATTTTTCTGAACATATGGATGGAGCCTGAGTATGGCCACTGCATCCCTTGTACTGTCCGACGACAGTACGCTCAGCCGCCTAGATCGTGGTTTGTTACGCCTTGAAGTTCGTCTGGCGTTGCTCAGCGGTCTGGCGGTTTTCGCGTTGATGATCTTGGCCGTGTTTTCGGTGGGCGGGCGCAATATCCTGCAATCCCCGTTACCCGGTTATGTGGATTGGATCGAACAGGCGATGCCGCTGATCGCGTTCATGGGGATTTCCTATGTGATGCGCGAGGGCGGCCATATCCGCATGGATATTCTGGTGGGGCAATTGCGGGGCCGCGCTCTGTATCTGGTGGAAATGATCACCACGATGGCGGTTCTGGTCCTGATGCTCTTGCTGCTCTGGGGCGCGTGGGAGCATTTCGTGCGCAGCTTTGATTTCAATGCGCCCATGTGGAGCAGCGACAGTTCGATGGACATCGGTCTGCCGATCTGGCCTGCGAAATTGTTGGTGCCGGTGGCGTTTGCGGTTCTGTGCGTACGTCTGTGCCTGCAAATCTGGGGCTTTGCCCGCGCGACAGTGACGGGACAGGCGATTGGCGTGCCGTTGATTGCGGATGCCGCACAACAGGCCGCGATGGAAGCAGAACAGCTTGGGGGGCATGACTGATGGAACCGATTGAAATCGGCCTGTGGGTTACGGGCGGTCTATTGGTCTTTGTCGTTCTTGGCATGCGGGTGGCCTTTGCCGCCGGTTTGGCGGGGCTGATCGGGCTGGTCTGGATTTTCTGGTCGAAAAAGGGCTATGCGCCCGACGATTTCGGCTGGGCCCTGACGGTGGCGGCGAAAACGGCGGGGCAGGTGCCCCATTCCAAGATTTCCAGCCAAGCGCTTAGCCTGATCCCGACCTTTATCCTGATCGGCTATCTGGCCTATTACGCGGGCCTGACTAAGGCCCTGTTCGAGGCCGCAAAGCGCTGGTTCGCGTGGGTGCCCGGTGGTCTGGCCGTGTCGACGGTCTTTGCAACGGCGGGGTTTGCCGCCGTGTCGGGCGCGTCCGTGGCAACGTCCGCAGTATTCGCCCGCATTGCGATCCCCGAGATGTTGAAGATCGGCTATAACAAGCAATTCGCCGCAGGTGTCGTGGCCGCCGGCGGGACGCTGGCGTCGCTGATCCCGCCCTCGGCCATTCTGGTGATCTATGCGATCATCGTGGAACAGGACGTGGGCAAGCTGTTGCTGGCGGGCTTTGTGCCCGGTGCGTTTTCGGCCCTGATCTATGGCATCATCATTGTCGGTCTTGCCCTGTCGATCCCGAACTTTGGCCCGCGGGTCACGGGGTTCACATGGAAGGAACGGTTCGCGTCCTTGCCGCCCGCATTGCCGATCATCTTTGTGGTCGTGACGATCATCTGCTTTGTCTACAACCCGTTTGGCGGTGACGCATGGGGCACCCCGACTGAGGGCGGCGCGATCGGGGCCTTCGTCGTGTTCCTGATGGCGGTCTATCAGGGCATGCGCTGGAGCGAGCTGCGCGATGCGTTGATCGAGACGGCCAAGCTCTCGGTGATGATCTTTACCATCATCTGGGGCGTGCTGATCTATGTGCGCTTCCTTGGGTTTGCGAACCTGCCGTCGGCGTTCTCGGACTGGATCACATCGCTGACCTATTCGCCGTGGATGATCCTTGTGTGCATCCTGTTGGCCTATGCGGTCTTGGGGATGTTCATGGATGCGATCGGGATGCTCCTGCTGACCTTGCCGGTTGTCTATCCGGCGGTGATGGCCCTGAACGGGGGCGAGTTCGTGACTGCCGCTGACAGTACCTTCGGCATGTCCGGCCCGATGTGCGCGATCTGGTTCGGCATCCTTGTGGTCAAGATGGCCGAGTTCTGTTTGATCACACCGCCGATTGGCCTGAACTGCTTTGTTGTGGCCGGTGTGCGGGACGATCTGACGGTGCAGGACGTGTTCAAGGGCGTGACCCCGTTCTTTATCGCGGATGCGGTTACGATCGCCCTGTTGGTGGCCTTTCCGCAGATCGTTCTGTGGCTGCCCAGCCTCGCCTGATGTGGCGCTGAATGCGCGCTGTCCCGCCCCCTCATCGGCGGGGCAGCGCACCAGAGCCGGACCCAACGGGGAGGCGCGGTTGACAGGACTGGCGACTCCGCATATACGGCGCGCACTCGGGCCTGTGTGGCATTGCCCGCGATGCCGGAATTCAGAACCTAAGTGATCAAGATCCGGGTCTTTTGGCCTCGATCCTCTGAAAAGAACCGCGTCGTTCCTGAGTATTCAGAGCGAAGCGGTTTTGGTGTTTTGCGATTCGCGCAACTCACCGTCGAGAAGCGGCGCCTCCGAACTGGAGGCGAGTATTGACATAGTGCAACACGAGGAACGTGCATGCCAACGATCCAACAGCTGATCCGCAAGCCGCGGCAGCCCAAAGTAAAGCGCCAGAAATCCATGCACCTGCAGGCTTGTCCGCAGAAGCGTGGCGTTTGTACGCGCGTCTACACCACCACCCCGAAGAAGCCGAACTCGGCTATGCGTAAGGTTGCCAAAGTGCGCCTGACCAATGGCTTCGAGGTCATTTCGTACATCCCCGGTGAAAGCCACAACCTGCAAGAGCACTCTGTTGTTCTGATCCGCGGCGGCCGTGTAAAAGACCTTCCGGGTGTACGTTACCACATCCTGCGCGGTGTTCTGGATACCCAGGGCGTCAAAGACCGTAAGCAGCGTCGTTCGAAATACGGCGCTAAGCGTCCTAAGTAAGGAGAGGTACATATGTCTCGTCGTCACGCCGCTGAAAAACGCGAAGTATTGCCCGACGCCAAGTTTGGTGACCGGGTTCTGACCAAATTCATGAACAACCTGATGATCGACGGCAAGAAATCGGCCGCCGAACGCATCGTTTACAACGCTCTGGATCGCATCGAGACCAAGCTGAAGCGTGCGCCTGTTGAAGTGTTCCACGAAGCACTCGACAACGTAAAGCCTTCGGTTGAGGTTCGTTCGCGCCGCGTTGGTGGTGCAACCTATCAGGTTCCGGTTGAAGTTCGCCCCGAGCGCCGCGAGGCCCTGGCGATCCGCTGGCTGATTTCCGCATCGCGCGCCCGTAATGAAAACACCATGGAAGAACGTCTGGCTGGTGAACTGATCGACGCAGTTCAAAGCCGTGGTTCGGCCGTGAAAAAGCGCGAAGACACTCACAAGATGGCCGAAGCGAACAAAGCTTTCAGCCATTACCGCTGGTAATCATTAGTCCAGGACCGAACCCATGGCACGCGAATATCCTCTCGAACGGTACCGTAACTTCGGTATCATGGCGCACATCGATGCAGGTAAGACCACCTGCTCGGAGCGCATCCTGTTTTACACCGGCAAGTCCCACAACATTGGTGAGGTGCACGATGGTGCAGCCACCATGGACTGGATGGAGCAAGAACAGGAACGCGGGATCACCATCACCTCGGCTGCGACCACCACTTTCTGGGAGCGCACCGAAGATGGCCAAACCGCAGAGACCGAAAAGCACCGTCTGAACATCATCGACACCCCCGGCCACGTTGACTTCACCATCGAAGTTGAGCGTTCGCTGGCGGTTCTCGATGGTGCTGTCTGTGTTCTGGACGCAAACGCTGGTGTGGAACCGCAAACTGAAACGGTTTGGCGTCAGGCCGACCGTTACAAGGTTCCGCGCATCGTTTTCGTCAATAAAATGGACAAGATCGGCGCTGACTTCTTCAACTGTGTAAACATGGTTGAAGACCGCACCGGCGCACGTGCTGTTCCGGTCGGTATTCCGATCGGTGCCGAGACCGAGCTGGAAGGTCTGATCGACCTGGTCACCATGAAAGAGTGGCTGTGGCAGGGTGAAGACCTGGGCGCCAGCTGGATCCAGACCGACATCCGTGCAGACCTGAAAGACATGGCCGACGAATGGCGTGCCAAAATGGTCGAAGCGGCTGTCGAAATGGACGACGACGCGATGATGGAATACCTGGAAGGCAACGAGCCTGACGTCGCTACCCTGCGCGCTCTGCTGCGTAAGGGTACGCTGTCGCTGAGCTTTGTTCCGGTCCTGGGCGGTTCCGCATTCAAAAACAAAGGTGTTCAGCCGCTGCTGAACGCTGTGATCGACTATCTGCCCAGCCCGCTGGACGTTGTTGATTACATGGGCTTTAAACCGGGCGACGAAGAAGAAGTTCGTGACATTGCACGCCGTGCAGACGACACGATGCCCTTCGCTGGTCTGGCGTTCAAAATCATGAACGACCCCTTTGTTGGCTCGCTGACGTTCACCCGTATCTACTCGGGCGTTCTGAACAAAGGTGACTCGATCCTCAACTCGACCAAAGGCAAAAAAGAGCGCGTTGGTCGTATGATGATGATGCACTCGAACAACCGTGAGGAAATCGAGGAAGCATTCGCAGGCGACATCATCGCGCTGGCCGGTCTGAAAGACACGACCACCGGTGACACCCTGTGCGACGCCAAAGAGCCGGTTGTTCTGGAAACCATGACCTTCCCCGATCCCGTTATCGAGATCGCGGTTGAGCCCAAGACCAAAGGCGACCAAGAAAAAATGTCGCAAGGTCTGGCACGTCTGGCCGCCGAAGACCCCTCGTTCCGTGTGGAAACCGATCTGGAATCGGGCCAAACGATCATGAAGGGCATGGGCGAACTTCACCTGGACATCCTGGTTGACCGTCTGAAGCGCGAATTCAAGGTTGAGGCAAACATCGGTGCACCGCAGGTGGCGTACCGTGAAACCATCAGCCACGAAGCTGAAATCGATTACACCCACAAGAAACAGTCGGGTGGTTCGGGTCAGTTCGCACGCGTCAAAATGGTCATCAGCCCAACCGAAGCAGGCGAAGGCTACAGCTTTGAATC
Organism: Rhodovulum sp. FJ3; assembly: GCF_032918305.1. Lineage (NCBI taxonomy): Bacteria > Pseudomonadati > Pseudomonadota > Alphaproteobacteria > Rhodobacterales > Paracoccaceae > Rhodovulum > Rhodovulum sp. FJ3. Next base: position 608 of record NZ_JAWJUU010000013.1, on the reverse strand, counting down.
GGTCATCGTTGGTGGTTCCGTTCCCAAGGAATACATCCCTGGTGTCGAAAAAGGCATCCAGTCCGTTATGGACAGCGGCCCGCTGGCAGGCTTCCCCGTGATCGACTTCAAAGTGAAGCTGATCGACGGTGCCTACCACGACGTTGACTCGAGCGTTCTGGCGTTCGAAATCGCAGCCCGTGCTGCGATGCGTGACGGTCTGAAAAAAGCTGGCGCGAAACTGCTGGAACCGATCATGAAAGTCGAAGTGATCTCGCCGGACGAATACACCGGTAACATCATCGGCGATCTGACATCGCGTCGCGGTCAGGTTCAGGGTCAGGAAAACCGCGGTAACGCGATTGCAATCAACGCATTCGTACCGCTGGCGAACATGTTCGGCTACATCAACAACCTGCGCTCCATGTCTTCGGGCCGTGCGCAGTTCACGATGCAGTTCGATCACTACGAACCCGTGCCGCAGAACATCTCGGACGAAATTCAGTCGAAATACGCGTAACGCACCGTCGTTACGATACGAATTAAGGAGGCCATAACATGGCAAAGGAAAAGTTTGAGCGTAGCAAACCGCACGTAAACATCGGCACGATTGGTCACGTTGACCACGG
>NZ_JAWJUU010000012.1:0-42484 GCF_032918305.1 Rhodovulum sp. FJ3 | reverse complement strand
CGGTGAAGGGGTATCTACGGCCACAAACAAACACCCGCAACCCCTTTTTCATAAAAATATTAAAAAAGATGGGTTATTGTTTATTTTCAATGGGTTGCGAGATTGCTGCATTTGCAACGCTGCGCGCGCACATAGCCTTGGCTGTGGATAACTCGGGCTATGGCGGCGCAGGGGTTCGATTTACCCCGTTTGCGCCACCATCCGGGCCCGAATCCGGCGAATCCGGACGGCCAGAAGGGCCAGAATCACGGCCAGATAGATCATCGGCTCTATCTGCCAGCCTTTGACGACCATGACATAATGGACGCCACCGAGGATTACCGCAGGATAGACCAGCCGGTGCAACCGCCGCCATCCGGCGCGCAGTTTACGGATAGACCAGTCATTAGAAGTCACCGCCAAGGGCACCAGTAGAGCGAAGCCAACCATGCCGATGGTGATATAGGGGCGTTTGACGATATCCGCCCACACGCGGCCAAGGGTTTGGACATCAAGGATCGCCCAGACCAAGAGATGTGCGAGCAGAAAGAAGAAGGCGACCAAGCCCAGCGCGCGTCGGAACTTGATCAGGTTAATGCCTGCAAATCGGCGCAAGGGGGTGATGGCCAGACCTGCGATCAACAGTTGCAGCGCCAGTTCGCCATAGCGGTGTTCCAGTGCCTTGACCGGATCGACCCCCATGCCACCAGTCAGTGCCAGATAGAAGTACCACCCCGCGACCACAGCGCCCGCTATATATAAGACACCCGACGGAATCCGTCGGGCGCCTGCGTTGATGCGGTCAACCACAGCCATCAGAAGTATTTCTTGAGGTCCATTCCGGCGTACAGGCCAGCGACCTCTTCTTCATAGCCATTGAACATCAGCGTGTCCTGACGCGGCGCGAACAGTCCACCGCCGATCACGCGTTCGCTGGCTTGGCTCCAGCGCGGATGGCTGACGGTCGGGTTCACGTTGGAATAGAAACCGTACTCACGCGGGTTTTGCATGTTCCACGTGGTTTCGGGCTCTTCCCCGGTCAGGGTGATGCGGACGATCGATTTGATCGACTTGAACCCGTATTTCCACGGCACGACCAAACGGATGGGCGCACCGTTCTGGTTCGGCAGTTCCTCGCCATAGAGACCGGTCGCCATAATGGTCAGGGGATGCATCGCCTCATCAAGGCGCAGCCCCTCACGATAGGGCCAGTCCAGAATGTTGCGACGTTGGCCGGGCATCTCTTCGGGGCGGACGAGGGTTTCGAACGCCACATACTTGGCGGAGGGCTGGACACCGACGCGGTTCAACAGCGAACCCAGTTCAAACCCGATCCACGGGATGACCATCGCCCATGCCTCAACACAGCGGAAGCGATAGATGCGTTCCTCAAGCGAGACGCCCGACATGACGTCGGCCAGATCATAGGTGCCGGGGTTATCGACCAGACCGTCGATCTTGATCGACCACGGGTCTGTCGTCAGGGTGTGGGCGTTCTCGGCCGGATCGCCCTTGCCGGTGCCGAACTCATAATAGTTGTTGTAGGTCGTGATATGCTCAAGCGGATTGGGTTCCAGATCGGTGGAATAGATACTGGGCGCCGCGTCGATCTTGGCCATCGCCGGACCGGCAAGCGCCATCCCCGCCGCACCCGCAAGCAATTGGCGTCGATTCAGGAAATCCGCCTTGGGGGTGACGTCCGACCATTTCAGTTGTTTTGACATGCGCTTTACCCGTTGTCTCTGTGTCCTAGAGGATCATCTAGGGCGATGCGCAGAACAAACAAAAACAACTCAACTCACGAAACTGTTGGAACCACTACGAGGATAGAGTTGGTTCATCGGCACCGTAGACCCGTCAGGTTGAACGATGCGGACATGCCGGCGGCGCATCTGGCGGGGCTCGGCCACCCCGACCGAATGGGCGATCATCTCGACCTCATAGGTGATGCATTTGGCATAGGCGGCGACGCGTTTGAACTTGCTCTCGACGACCAGACCTTTTTGCAGACTGGGGTCGTGGGTGGTGATACCGGTCGGGCAGGTATTCTTGTTACATTTCAACGCCTGAATGCAGCCAAGGCTGAACATGAACCCGCGCGCCGAGGTCACGAAATCCGACCCCGCCGCAATGGCCCATGCCACATCGCCTGGATTGACCAGCTTGCCACTTGCGATCAGGCGGATGCGGTCGTGAAACCCGTAGGTGTCGCGCAAGTCGCTGACCATCAGCATCGCCTCGCGCAGGGGCAGACCCACCAAATCGATCAAGGGCATGGGGGCCGCACCGGTGCCGCCCTCACCGCCGTCGATTGTAATAAAGTCGGGCGCATGTTCGATTCCGCGCGCTGAAATCAGCTTGAACAGCTCCTCAAACGGCTCAGGCCCGCCGACAACGGTTTTGAACCCGACGGGTTTTCCAGTGACCTCGCGGATATGACAGAGCATATCCAACAGCTCTTCCATATTGGCGATGTCAGGGTGGCGGTTAGGGGAAATGCTGTCCTTACCCATGGGCACGCCACGGATTTCGGAAACCTCTTCGTTGATCTTGGAGGCGGGCAGGATACCGCCTTTGCCGGGCTTGGCACCTTGGGCGAGTTTCAGTTCGAACATCTTGACCGACGGGATCGCCGCCACCTCGCGCAGCTTGTCATCGGACAGGTTGCCGTCACGATCGCGCACCCCGTATTTGGCCGTCCCGATCTGATAGACCAGATCACAGCCCCCCTGCAGGTGATAGGGGGACAGGCCGCCCTCGCCCGTGTTGAGCCAGATCCCCGCCTCTTTCGCGCCAAGGCTCAGGGCCTCAACCGCGGGCTTGGAGATCGCGCCATAGCTCATCCCCGAAATGTTGAAAATCGACGGGGCATTATAAGGTGCACGCGCATAGGGACCGATCAGCATCGCCTCGGTCGAGGCAAACTGATCATCCAGCGGCGGAAAGGCGGCGTTGACGAAGATCGGCGTCCCCGGAATGTTCAGGTTGCGGGTGGACCCGAACGCCACCGTGTTGCCCTGCCCGCTGGATGCGCGCGACACCCAATCACGCTGGGCGCGGTTGAACGGCATTTCCTCGCGGTCCATGGCAAAGAAATACTGGCGAAAGAATTCCCCCAACATGGTGAACAGATGCCGGAACCGCCCGATGACAGGATAGTTGCGCCGGATCGCATCCGTGGTCTGGAACCGGTCGATCACCAAAAGGACCAGCGCGACCAGAACCCCCACGCCCAACAGGAAGACAAACCCCAGCGCCAAGAACTCAATCGCGCGTGCCGCAAACCCCATAGTACCACCTATTCAAAAAATGAAATGTTTCCGATGCATCACCCGTGGATTGGGGGTACTGTGGTCCTGCCGCCCCCGAACCACAAGGGGCCGCACGTCACAATTTAGAGGGAGGTTGCGATGAAACGACTATTCTCGATTGGTGTGGCCCTATGCGCCATGACCGTCGGTGCTTGGGCGGGGGATGATGTCATCACCTATGAAACGTCCGATACGTTTGACGATGTCACCTTTGCGCTTGAGAACGCGATTATCGGGCAGGGTCTGGTGATTGATAGCGTGTCGCACACCGGTGAGATGCTGGAACGGACCAAGGCGGATGTCGGGTCTGACATTACCCTGTTTACCGAGGCGCAAGTGTTCAGCTTTTGCTCGGCCAACCTGTCGCGCAAGGTGATGGAGGCGGATTTCATGAACATCCGCTTTTGCCCCTATGACATCTTTGTCTATGTGCGCCCCGATGCGCCGGACACCACCGTCGTCGGCTTTCGCACCTTTCCCGAGGGGGCAATGAAAGAGGTAGAGGCGCTCCTCGACGAGATCGCCCAGAGCGCCGTCGAAGGGTTCTAGTTGGGTGGGGGCGTACCCCCACCCGATTTTTAGATTAGTGGACCACCGCGTCCTGCGGCGGTTCGCGGCGGGATGATCCCACGCGGTCGCCGATGATCAGACCCTCGGCGCCTGCGTCGATCGGGATTTCATCCCCGTCCTTGACGTCACCGGCCAGGATCAACTCGGCCAGCGGGTCCTGAACGCTGCGCTGAATCACCCGTTTCAACGGACGCGCACCGAACACCGGATCGTACCCTTCGTCGGCCAGCCATTTCTCGGCGGCCTCGGTCAGGGTCAGCGTGATCTTGCGACCAGCCAGACGTTTTTGCAGACGTGCCAGTTGGATATCCACGATCCCGTCCATATCCTCACGGCTGAGACGGTCAAAGATCACCGTTTCATCCAGACGGTTCAGGAACTCGGGGCGGAAATGCGCCCGCACCGCATCCATCACGTCGCGCCGCGCCTGCGCCGGATCGGCCCCTTCTGGCAGAACGCTCAGGGCTTGGGACCCAAGGTTCGACGTCAGAATGATCAGCGTCTGTTTGAAATCGACCGTGCGGCCCTGACCATCGGTCAGCAACCCGTCGTCCAACACCTGCAACAGGACGTTGAACACGTCGGGGTGGGCCTTTTCGACCTCATCAAACAGGATCACCTGATAGGGCTTGCGCCGCACCGCTTCGGTCAGGACACCGCCCTCGTCATAACCGACATAGCCCGGAGGCGCGCCGATCAGACGGGCAACGGCGTGTTTCTCCATGAACTCGCTCATGTCGATACGCACCATCGCGGTATCATCGTCGAACAGATACTCGGCAATCGCCTTGGTCAGTTCGGTTTTCCCGACGCCGGTCGGCCCGAGGAACAGGAAACTGCCCAACGGACGGTTCTCGTCATTGAGACCCGCGCGCGCACGGCGAACGGCGTTCGACACGGCGGCGACGGCCTGTTTCTGACCGATGACGCGCTTGCCCAGTTCCTCTTCCATGCGCAGCAGTTTGTCCCGCTGACCCTCCAGCATCTTGCTGGTGGGGATACCGGTCCAACGCTCGACCACTTGGGCGATCTGCTCGGGGCGCACGGCCTCTTCGACCAGAACGTCGTCGTCCTGATCCTCGGCCTCGGCCAACTGTTTTTCCAGCTGCGGAATAACGCCATAGGACAGTTCCCCCGCGCGGGCGAGATTGCCCTCACGCTTGGCCAGATCCAGTTCGGCCCGTGCCTTGTCCAGCTGTTCCTTGAGACCGCGCGCGCCCTCCAGCTTGTCCCGCTCGGCCTGCCATTTGGCGGTCAGTTCGGCAGAACGCTGTTGCAGCTCGGACAGCTCTTTTTCCAGCTTTTCCAGACGGTCGATGCTTGCGGCATCGTCCTCTTTCTTCAGGGCCTCGGCTTCGATCTGCAATTGCAGGATTTGACGGTCCAGCGCGTCCAGTTCTTCGGGCTTGCTGTCGACCTCCATCCGCAGACGGCTGGCGGCCTCATCGACAAGGTCGATCGCCTTATCCGGCAGGAACCGGTCGGTGATATAGCGGTGCGACAGGGTGGCCGCAGCGACCAGCGCGCTATCGGAAATACGCACACCGTGGTGCAGTTCGTATTTCTCTTTGATCCCGCGCAGGATCGACACGGTGTCCTCGACCGTGGGCTCATCCACCAGAACGGGTTGGAACCGACGGGCAAGGGCCGCATCTTTTTCCACGTGCTTGCGATATTCGTCCAGTGTCGTCGCACCGACACAGTGCAATTCACCCCGCGCCAGCGCCGGTTTGATCAGGTTCGCCGCGTCCATCGCGCCATCCGTCTTACCGGCCCCGACCAGCGTGTGCATCTCGTCGATGAACAGGATGATTTCGCCCGCTGCGGCCTCAATTTCCTTGAGGATCGATTTCAGACGTTCCTCAAATTCACCGCGGTATTTCGCTCCGGCGATCAGCGCACCCATATCCAGCGCCATCAGACGTTTATTGCGCAGGCTTTCGGGCACGTCCCCGTTCACAATACGCAGCGCCAAGCCCTCGGCGATCGCGGTTTTACCCACGCCCGGTTCCCCGATCAGAACGGGGTTGTTCTTGGTGCGGCGGCTGAGGACCTGCATGGCACGGCGGATTTCCTCGTCCCGACCGATGATCGGGTCGATTTTGCCTTGCTCGGCGGCCTCGGTCAGATCGCGCGCGTATTTCTTAAGGGCCTCATAGCCGTCCTCGGCGCTTGCACTATCGGCGGTGCGCCCTTTACGCAGATCGTTGATCGCGGCGTTCAGCTTCATCGCAGTAACGGCACCGGCGTCCAGCGCCTCTTTGGCCTTGGACGGCACAACCGCCAGCGCGGTCAGAATGCGTTCGACGGGCACAAAGCTGTCACCGGCCTTTTGGGCCAGCTTTTCCGCCTCATCCAGAACCTTGGACGTGTTGCTGTCCAGATAGATCTGACCCGCGTCGCCGGTCACCTTGGCAACCTTGGACAGGCTCAGTTCAACCGCCTCTTTGACGCGCTCAGGCGCGCCACCGGCGCGGGTGATTAGATTGGCCGACAGACCCTGATCGTCGTCAAGCAGTGCCTTGAGCAGATGCTCGGGTCCCAGTCGTTGATGGTTTTCGCGTGCAGCGATGGTTTGCGCAGCTTGGATAAAGCCACGCGAACGCTCCGTGAACTTTTCGATGTTCATCGGCAGTCTCCTTTCCTACAGCGCCCCATATGTCAAACGCCCGCTCGGCGGCACGTTTTGTGGTAGGGCCTTGCCAATAATGTGGAGATGCAGGGGGATCAGTTCAAGATCACAGACGCGTGAATTGAGTCGAATTTTACCCTTAGTAGAGATCGGTAATCCGGTCCCAGATCGTGGGCGGCGCAAGGGTCGCGGGCGGGTTGAACCGGTCCAGTAGCGCGAATTCCTCATCGCTCAGGTTTCGGCGCAGATGCCGCCATGCGCGCGACCGGTTCCAATCGCACAGGGCGCGCTGATGAAAGGTGAAATCCTGTGGCGCATCTTTGGTTTTGGACCCGCCGCCCACGGCCTGTTTTACATCATATTGCTGACGGCTGTTCGCGCCCAACTGATCCCACTCTGCCGCGATGCGCACGCGGGTCGGTTTGCAATAGCCCTCTGCGGGGGTGATATCCATGAATTCCAGCAGATCGGCCATCACATCGGGCGAACTGACGAGGTCATTATAATAATAGACCCGTTTATCCGCCGCATTGGCGCGCGCATAGAACTGAATATTGCCGCTGTAACACTTGAACCGGTGTAAGGCGCGCTTGGCCATCCTTGCGTAGGTTTCCAAAGGGTCGCGCAGGATCAGAACCACGCGGTGCTCGGACATCTCATCTGGATCAAGTCGCTGCCACAATCCCGCGTGACGCTGACGTTTTGTCAGGTTCAGAGCATCGTGCGACCGCTGAAACGCGACCTCGGGACATTCATCGGCGGAAATCAGGGACGTCTTGCCCGGCGTCCGCACACCGTAAAAGTGCTCGGTACAATAGCGCAGCCAATTCATCCCACTGCGCGGCGCGGACACAACATAGGTAACCAAAACGTGAACTCCTCAACCTGAGGCGCTCTATACCACGTCGAATTGCCTTGAAAATAGGGTTCTGTCTTGCCGCTGTTGCAAACGGACGCTAAGCCCAGCGGGATCGATTTCACAGGAGCCACGCCATGACCAACCCGTCCGACAAACTGATCGTTGCCCTTGATGTGCCCAATGCCCTTGCGGGTCTGGAACTGGCCAACACCATCGGCGATGCCGCCAGTTTCTATAAAATCGGACTGGGGATGCTGACCGGCGGTGGTCTGGCCTTGGCGAACGAACTGAAAGACGAGCACGGCAAGCGCATCTTTCTGGACATGAAACTGTTCGACATCGGCGCCACGGTCGAGGCGGCGGTGCGCGGCCTTGCACAGTTCGATCTGGATTTTCTGACCGTCCACGGCGACCCCTATGTGGTCAAGGCCGCCAAAGAGGGCGCGTCGGGCAAGGACATGAAAATTCTGGCGGTGACGATCCTGACCTCGCTGGACCGGCAGGATCTGGACGGCGCGTTGATCAAGGACGGCGCAATTGCCGATCTGGTGCAGGAACGTGCGGGCCGTGCCTTTGACGCGGGCGCGGATGGTGTGATCGCCAGCCCGCAAGAGGCCGCCCTGATCCGCGCCCTACCCGAAAGCGCGGGCAAACTGATCGTGACGCCGGGCGTGCGTCCCACCGGTGCCGCGCTAGGGGATCAGAAACGCGTGGCGACCCCGGCCACGGCAATCGCGGACGGGGCCGATCATATCGTGGTGGGCCGCCCGATCTGGCAATCGGCCGACCCGCGCGGCGCGGCGCAGGCCATTCAGGACGAACTGGCCGCGCGGTAATCGCGCTTAGTAACCGACGGTGAACACCTGACCCGTGTGGGTCGGGTTTTCGACCTCATCCGCGAATGCGATGGCATAGTCCTCGGCGCTGATCCAGCTGCGGCCATCGGCGTCGGACAACAGGACATCAGCACCAACGCGGAAGGTGCCGGTCCGCTCACCCGGTGCGATTTCGGCAGACGGGGCCAGATAGGTGGTCACGACGCCGCCCTCGATCAACGTATCCTTCAGCGCGCGAATGCCCATCGCCTCGGGTTTGATTTCGGGCGGCAACAGGGCCATCACCGGCGATCCGTCGGGCAGGTTCAGCGTACCAGCCCCACCAACCATCAACACCGGCAGACCGGTCGCCTTGGCCGCATCAAGCAGGCCCTGACCCAGTGCTTTTGCATCGGCCTCGGCGTCACCGGTGCTGCGCGGGGACGAGGACGACAGGATGACCTCGGCGCCCTCGGCGGCCTTGGCCAGTGCGGCGCCATCGGTGGCGTCCACGGAGACGGCGGTCACATTCGGCAGGGCCGCGATCTTGTCCGCGTTGCGCGACACGGCGGTCACCGAATGGCCACGATCCGACAGTTCTTTCAGGATGCAGGATCCGATCATGCCGCTGGCGCCAATCAAAAGCAGGTTCATTGTAAATTCCTCTTTAGTTACTTTCGGTAACTTGATACGAAAGAGGAACTAATGTCGGAATACGCATTCTTGCGTCTTATAGTTACTTCAAGGGAACCGCCCCATGACCAACAGCCGCCGCCGTGAAAACCACAATTGCCCGATCCGCGATGTTCTGGACCGGATCGGAGACGCGTGGAGCCTGTTGACCATGATCGAACTGTCCAAGGGGCCTGGACGGTTCAACGCGCTGTTGCGGGTGATTGACGGGATTTCGCAACGGATGCTGTCGGTCACGTTGCGAAATCTGGAACGCGACGGGTTGGTGACGCGCACGGTTCTACCGACGGCGCCGCCGCAGGTGGAATATGCCCTGACCGAGATGGGGTTTGATCTGATCGCGCATCTGGAACCGATGCGCCAATGGGCGGTCAGCAACCAATCCGCCGTGCAGGCCGCCCGCGCCGAATATGACGCGCGCGCCGCTGCGGCCTAGTTGTCGTTGATGTCGTGATCGATGCGCCGCGCCTCATCGCCCGGAATGCCAAACACCTTGCGCATCGCGACCCACGCGATCAGGGACACCACCGCAAAGATCAGCAATAGCACCTCAAGCCCAAGGTCCGCGCCAATCGCGACCAAGAGGGACACGACCCCCGCCCCGATCCCGAACCCAAGCAGGATATAGCCTGGCAACAGGGTCTCAAGGATCACCAGAACGACCGCCGCCGCGGCCCAGACCCACCACAATTGCCAGATCATCACGACCGTCCTTTCAGCATCTTGAACGCATCGCCCAACGCGTCGATCGCATGTGCGGGAACCAGAACGGTATGCGTTCCGTCGCCTGCACTGATTTCCTGCAACGCCTCGACCTGTTTCAGGGCCACCTGATATTGCGCGGCCTCGATGCCGTTCTGGTTGATCGCCTTGGCCACGGTTTCTGTGGCATAGGCCTCGGCCTCGGCGGAGATGCGGCGCGCCTCGGCAGTTTTCTGGGCGGCGTAGAGTTCCGCATCAGCGGCCAATTCGACCGCACGCTTTTTACCCTCGGCCTCGGTCACTTGGGCACGGCGGGCGCGTTCGGCGTTCAACTGTTGCAGCATCGCGTCGCGCGTCGCCTGATCCAGATTGACGTCCAGAATTTCGGCGCGGGTCACCTGAATGCCCCAGTCATCAACCGCGTCTTTGACCAGCGCCTGAATCTGGCTGATCAGGCTAGAGCGGTTCGATTGCACCTCATCCAGTTCCATCTTGCCGATCTCGGCGCGTACGATACCGGCGACGGTTGTGGCAATCGCCCCGTCTACGTCGCGAATCCGGTAAACGGTACGTTCGGGTTCCAGAATGCGGTAAAACACGCTTGTTTCCACCTGCACCAAGACGTTGTCAGAGGTGATGGCATCCTGTTCTGCGTTCGGCAACTGACGCTCAAGGATCGACACCCGATGCGCCACCTTGTCCAGAAACGGCACGATCAGGTTCAGACCGGGTTTCAGAACCGAGCGCAACCGCCCGAACCGTTCGACCACATGCTGTTCCGATTGGGGCACGACGCGCACGCCTTTGAGGATCACCAGCACCACAAACAGCGCGATCAACAAAAGGACAATCGGCGCGCCTGACAGGCTCTCTAACTCGTTCATTCTTAACTCCGTACCAAATCCCGTTCCGTTTACACCGAACCCTACCATCCGCGTGTGACATTGCATAGAAACTGGCGTCCCTTAGATAGAGCGTGCTAGTTTAGCCACATCCTTTGACCGGTGTTTCATGCCCGCACTTTGCCGAGACTGTGAAGCGATCATTGCCCCCGCGCGACGCTGTCCCAATTGCGGCAGCCCGCGGGTTTTGCAGCATGACGAACTGTTCGATCTGTCCATCGCGCATATGGATTGCGACGCGTTCTTTGCCTCGGTCGAAAAGCGGGACAATCCCGATCTGCGGGACAAGCCGGTCATCATCGGCGGCGGCAAACGCGGGGTGGTATCGACCGCGTGTTACATCGCGCGGATCAAGGGCGTGCGATCCGCTATGCCGATGTTTCAGGCCCTGAAACTCTGCCCCGAGGCGGTGGTGATCAAACCGCGCGGCGATCACTACGCCGCCGTCAGCCGCGAAATCCGCGCGTTTATGGATGACCTATCCCCGTCGATTGAACCCCTGTCACTGGACGAGGCGTTTATCGACATGACAGGGACCGAGCGCCTGCACGGCGCGCCCCCTGCGGTGATGTTGGTGAAACTGATCAACCGGATGGAGCGTGAATTACGCCTGTCGGGCTCCATCGGCCTGAGCCATAACAAGTTTCTGGCGAAAATCGCCTCGGACCTCGACAAACCACGCGGGTTTGCGGTGATTGGGCAGGGCGAAACCGACGATTTCCTGCGCGACAAACCCGTGCGTATGATCTGGGGCGTGGGTCAGGCGGCGCAGGCGTCCTTGGACAAGGCCGGCATTCGCACGTTTCAGGATCTGCGCCGGTGGGAGAGGAACGATCTGATCCAACGGTTCGGGAAATTCGGCGACCGTCTCTATCACCTTGCGCGTGGGATCGACCATCGCCCCGTGTCGAACCGCACCCCCGTCAAAGGCATCTCGAACGAAACCACGTTCTTTGAGGACACCGCCGATCGCGAATTGCTAGAGGGGCATATCTGGCGCCTTGCCGAAAAGGTATCGGATCGCGCCAAGGCCAAGGACCGCGCGGGGCGAGTTGTGACGCTGAAACTGAAACTGTCAAACCACCGCATTCTGACGCGACGCCAATCGCTGGACGATCCGACACAGATGGCCGACCGGATTTTCCGCACGGCCAAGACCCTGTTTGACGGGGTGGATCAGGGGCCGTTCCGGTTGATCGGGGTCGGCCTGTCCGAACTCTATCCTGCGGGGGATGCGGACCGGTCGCACGATCTGCTTGACCCCGACGCACCGCGCCGCAATGCCGCCGAACGGGCGACGGATGCCCTGCGCGAAAAGTTCGGCAAGGACGCGATTGTCAAAGGGCGCTCGCTGCGCTGATCACTCGGCGGCCAGAGGGGTGGCGACGAAACGCCCGATTTCGGTGATCTGTTCTACGACAGAGGCGATCAGGGTCTGCATGCCTTTGAAATCCCGACCCGGACAGACATTGGCCTCATCCATATAAAGGGACCGGTCCAATTCGATCTGGATTGCGTGCTGGCGTTTGGACGGGCGGCCATAGTGTTGGGTGATATAGGCTCCCGCAAAGGGTGAATTGCGCGCAACCCGCAGGCCCGCGCTTTCAAATATCTCCTGAACGCGGTCCACGATGTCGGTATTGGCCGCCGCGCCGAACCGGTCGCCCAGAACCACCTGCGGGGTGGATTTGCCACGGCTGATTGATTCGATGGCCTCATGCGGCATGGAATGGCAATCGATCAGGATCGCCTCGCCACATTGGGCCAGATTCTCGTCCAAGAGGGCCTGCAACTTTGCGTGATAGGGGAACCACACAGTACGCAAACGGTCCTCGGCCTCGGTCAGGGGCATCTTGCCACTGCGAATCGCGCGCCCGTTCGCGACCACACGCGGGATCACCCCAAGGCCGGAATTCACCCGCGGATTGTGGCCGGTTTTGCGCACCCCCTCGATCAGCGCGGGGTCCAGTTCGTCGGCACTGCGGTTCAGGTCCACAAAGGCGCGCGGGGCCGTCGCAGCCAGCAAAGGCGCACCACATAAGGGCGCATTCGCGAATAAAAGATCAACAAACGCGTCCTCGGACGAGCGTACAGTGCGCTCATCCAGAATCGATTCCCGCAGGAACGTCCACGGATAATCCCGCCCGCTGTGGGGCGAGTTGAACAGGACGCTGGTCGTGCGCTCTTTGGGTAAGTGCAGCCGATAGGCAGCTTTGTGCATAGGTGGACCCTCCACAAAAAACTATAGACTGAAAATTTACATTGCCAAAAGGCCTTGAACCCCATTCCGACTCTGATTATAGGACTGCGAACCAAGACGACGCTGTTGGGATTTAACGATCTGTCCGGCGATGTTGAGGTAAGGGCGGTTAGCTCAGCGGTAGAGCACTACGTTGACATCGTAGTGGCCACTGGTTCGATCCCAGTACCGCCCACCATGAATTTCCTGTCGGTTTCCGGCAGGCCTGTGAAACCCTGGCGCACGCCGCGCCGCGAATGAGGAGAAGACCCATGAAGGTCAAGAACTCGCTCCGCTCGCTGAAGCAGCGCCACCGCGATTGCCGCGTCGTGCGTCGCAAGGGCCGCGTTTATGTGATCAACAAAACGCAGCGCCGCTTCAAAGCCCGTCAAGGCTAAGCGAACAGGCTGATGACAGAGAAAACCGCGCCCTAGAGCGCGGTTTTTTCATGTCTGGGGTACGGGGTTCGGAAAGGCCCGTCAGAACGGGCATTTCGCGGTGAACGTCATCCCCTTGCCCCCGTCGGGATGAGACACGCGCAGGGATTGCGCATGCAACATCAGACGCGGCGCATCGGCGGCAGGACCTTCGGCATAGAACGGGTCGCCCAGAATCGGATGGCCGATCGCCTGCATATGGACTCGCAACTGATGGCTGCGGCCAGTTTGGGGCATCAGACGGATGCGGGCGGTGTTGCCCTCGACCTTCATCAGGCGCCAATCGGTGATCGCTGGCTTGCCGTTTTCATGGTCAACCATCTGCCTTGGACGGTTCGGCCAATCGACGATCAGAGGCAAATCCACCGTCCCCGTTTTCTCGGAAGGTACGCCCCAAACGCGGGCGACGTAGATTTTCTTGGTTTTGCGATCCTCGAACTGGCGCGACAGGTTGCGTTGGGCATGCGGCGTCATCGCGAAGACCATGACGCCCGACGTGTCGCGGTCCAAGCGGTGCACCAACAGCACCTCGGGAAACACCGCCTGCAGACGCGACAGCATACAGTCGGCCAGATGCTCGCCCCGACCGGGGACGGACAACAGGCCGCTGGGCTTATTCACCACCAACAGTTCATGATCCTGATGGATCACGTCCAACGGGTCATTGGGCGGGTTGTAATCGCTGCTCATGTTCAGGCGGGCCAATCGCCGTGGAAACCGGTCCCGTCACGGTCCAGACGTTCAAACCCGTGCGCGCCAAAGAAATCGCGCTGTGCCTGAATAACATTGGCCGTGCCGCGCGCGTGGCGCATCGTATCAAACCACGCCAACGCATTGGCCAGCGCGGGCATAGCAACGCCCGCCGCCGTACCGGCCCCGACCACACGGCGCAGCGCGGGCACAGTATCCTGCAAGCGCGTCACGAACGCAGGCGCAAAGGCCAGTTGCCCATGCGGGGTTTCCCCACGAAACGCCGCCGCGATATCGTCAAGCAAGGTCGAGCGGATGATGCACCCCGCGCGCCAGATCTCGGCCACACGGGCCAGATCCAGATCCCAGTCGAATTCGTCCGACGCGGCGTTCAACAGGGTCATCCCCTGACCATAGGCCAGAATGCGCGCGGCCAGCAGGGCGTCGTGCAAATCGGCTAGGCTGGGCGGCGTGTCCATTGTCGCGGCTCCGAACAGATCTTGCGCATGGGCGCGGGCGTCACGCTGTGCGGACCAGCTGCGCGCGGCAACGGCGGCCTCAATCGTCGAGGGCGATTGACCGAGTTTCAGCGCCTCAATCACCGTCCAGCGGCCCGTGCCCTTTTGCCCCGCCGCATCGACGATCACATCGACCATCGGCTGATCCGTGCCCGTGTCGGTCGCGCCCAGAACCTTGGCCGTGATTTCGACCAGATAGCCATTCAGAGGCCCATCGTTCCAATCGGCAAACACCTGACCGATCTCGGACGGGGTCATCCTGTCGCGCAGACATCCATAGACCTCGGCGATCAGTTGCATATCGGCGTATTCGATACCGTTGTGCACGGTTTTAACGAAATGCCCCGCCCCGTCAGGCCCCAGATGTGCGGCGCAGGGCGTGCCCTGATAATCCGCCGCGATGGCCTCAATCACGTCCTGGATCACGGCATAATGCCCCTCGGGACCACCCACCATGATCGACGGGCCGTGGCGCGCGCCCTCTTCACCGCCCGACACGCCCATTCCGATAAAGGCAAAGCCCTTGGCGGACAGGTCCGCCTCACGGCGGCGGGTGTCGTTGAAATCGGCGTTGCCTGCGTCGATGATCATGTCGCCCTCATCCAGATGGGGCAGCAGGGTTTCGATGGTTTTGTCCACGGCCTCGCCCGCCTTGACCATCAGGATGATCGCGCGCGGCGATTGCAGGGAGGCGGCCAATTCCTCGGGCGATTTACACCCGATCACACGGTCGACCAGCGCGCCAGCGTCCGCGACAAAGTCGTCCACCTTGTCCGTGCTGCGGTTATAGACCGCGATATCAAACCCGTTGTCGGCAATGTTCAGCGACAGGTTGGCCCCCATGACACCCAATCCGACCAAACCAATTCTTGCTTTTCTGGTACTCATGTCATGTTTTCCCTATATGTGTCGCCTAACGTGGCGCTTGTTTTGCGTCCCTAACCAAGTATCCTCTCGGAAAAAGACTTTAAAGGCACTCAGCAGTACTTGATGTTTCAACAACCGAAAAAAGCGTGGGACACGATTGTGCAACCCATTCTGAAACGCCCCGCATACCTTCAGTTCTCGGCCCTGTGCTTTCGTCAGCGCAAAGGCGACACTGAGGTCTTGCTGATCACCAGTCGCGGGACGGGTCGTTGGATCATGCCCAAGGGCTGGCCGATTTCGGGGCTGTCGGGGGCGGAAACCGCCCGTCAGGAAGCATGGGAAGAAGCAGGCGTTAAAAAGGCCACCATCTATCAGCGCTCGCTGGGCCGGTTTTCCTATATCAAACGTCTGGATAATGAGGTCGACACCCCTTGCGAGGCGGATGTCTATGCGATCCGTGTGGACAAGCTGATCGATAGCTACCCCGAGCGCAAGATGCGCAAACGCCGGTGGGTCACGCCGAAACAGGCGGCCAAAATGGTGCAGGAACCCGGTTTGAAAAAGATCCTGCGCGACTTTGACCCCGCCAAACTAAAACGCACGAAATCATAAACCTGTTGATCCAAACGGCGTGCCTCTGCTAGGGGCAAGCCGATTGTAACAGATTTATGACAGGTGCGCAGATGAGCGACCCGAACAATACCAACCAGTGGAAGACGCTGGACAAGGATCTTGGCCGGATCAATCAGGTCGAGGTCGCCACGCAATACATCTCGCGTCCGCTGGTCGGGCTGGGGTTGTCGTTGGTGTTCATCGTTCTGGCGGGACTGGCCTCGATGCTGTTCTTTGGCCAACAACCCACGTCCTTTGTGGTCATCGCCGCCGCCGTATTCGGGGCCTATATGGCACTGAACATCGGGGCGAACGACGTGGCCAACAACATGGGCCCCGCCGTTGGCGCCAAGGCACTGACCATGGGCGGTGCCATCGCCATCGCCGCCGTCTGTGAAAGCGCGGGCGCGTTGCTGGCCGGTGGGGACGTTGTGTCGACCATTTCCAAGGGGATCATCGACCCCGCCTCGGTCGAGGACAGCCGCATCTTTATCTGGGCGATGATGGCCGCGCTGGTCTCGGCGGCGATGTGGGTGAACCTTGCCACGTACATCGGTGCGCCGGTTTCGACCACGCATTCGGTCGTGGGCGGCGTCATGGGCGCGGGTATCGCGGCGGCGGGCCTTGGTGCGGTGAACTGGCCCACCATGGGCGCGATCGCGGCAAGCTGGGTCATCTCGCCGGTTCTGGGCGGTGTGATCGCGGCAGCCTTCCTTGCCTTCATCAAGGCCAAGATCATCTATGTCGACGACAAAATCGCGGCCGCACGGCGCTGGGTTCCCGTCCTGATCGGGATCATGGCCGCCGCATTCGCCGCCTATCTGGCGATGAAGGGTCTGAAAAAGATCATCAAGATCGACATCCTGACCGCCCTTGGCATCGGGGCCGTGGCCGGTCTGGTGTTCTATGCGATCAGCGCGCCCTTGATCCGGCGTCAGTCCGAGGGCCTTGAGAACCGGAACAAGTCGCTCAAGGTGCTGTTCTCTCTGCCTCTCGTTTTGTCGGCAGGCCTGCTGTCCTTTGCCCATGGTGCGAACGACGTGGCCAACGCCGTTGGTCCGCTGGCCGCCATCGTACACGCCGCTGAATTCGGCGCAGCGGCGGGCAAGGTGTCTATTCCCCTGTGGGTGATGGTGATCGGCGCGCTTGGCATTTCGTTCGGTCTGTTCCTGTTTGGTCCGAAACTGATCCGGATGGTGGGTAGCCAGATCACCAAACTGAACCCGATGCGCGCCTACTGCGTGGCTCTGTCCGCCGCGATCACCGTGATCGTGGCAAGCTGGCTGGGTCTGCCGGTCAGCTCGACCCATATCGCGGTCGGTGCCGTGTTCGGCGTCGGGTTCTTTCGCGAATGGCACGCCGAACGCCGCGCGCGCAATTCCAACCGTAAACGCGTGGCCAAGCCCGTCGCGGCAGAGGAACGTCGCCGCCGGAAACTGGTCCGTCGCAGCCACTTTATGACCATCGTGGCGGCATGGATCATCACGGTTCCGGCCTCGGCCTGTCTATCGGCGGTTGCGTTCTTTGTGCTGAACGCAATCGGGTCGTAAAAGTTTTTCAGAAACTTTGAACGGAAACCCTCTGTTCGTGCGTTCAACATAGGAACGACGAACAGAGGTATCCGATATGACCGACACCCATGATCACGACCATGGCCTGAAACACGACCTGCCCCGCCTAATTGGACGGCGCCGCGCGCTGGCCCTACTGGGGTTGGGGAGCGGTATCGCCATGGCCAGCCCCGCGAACGCCCTGATGTGTGTGGCCGATCAATGGGAAACGGCGGGCCCCTACCCCGCCGACGGCACAAACGCCAAGGCTGGTCAAACCGTCAACGTCCTGACCCAAGAGGGCGTCATTCGCCACGACATACGGCCCAGTTTTGGCGGGTATTCCGGTACGGCGGCGGGCGTTCCCCTGACGTTTCAGATGCAACTGGTCGACACCAAGAATGGTTGCGCGCCCTTGGCGGGCTATGCGGTTTATGCGTGGCATTGCGATGCGACGGGGAACTACACCCTCTATGACCTGACCGATCAGAATTATCTGCGCGGGGTAGGTGTGTCGGATGAAAACGGCGTCGTCGAATTCACCAGCATCTTCCCCGGATGTTACAATGGACGCTGGCCGCATGTGCATTTTGAGGTGTTCGCAACGCCCGAAGACATCGCCACCGGTCGCGACAGCCTCTTGATCTCGCAATTCGCCTTTGCCGAGGCCGACTGCGCCGAGGTCTATGCGGCCAAGTCAGACATCTATACGAACGGCACCCGCAATCTGGGCCGTCAGTCCCTGACACGCGACGGGATTTTCCGCGATAGCAGTGCCGCCCAATTGGCCCAACGCACGATGACCGTCACCGGTGATCCCGAGGGCGGCTATACAGGCACGGTTATGATTGGTTTGGAAACCTAGGTTCGCGTGGCGCAACCAAATTGAAAAAGGGGCCTTGCGGCCCCTTTTGTTATTTTCCTAGGCAGTAGCGCATCACGGCCTTTTGCGCGTGCAGCCGGTTTTCGGCCTCATCAAAGATGACGGAGTTCGGACCGTCCATCACGGCGGTGGTCGCCTCCTCATCCCGGTGCGCGGGCAGGCAGTGCATGAACAACGCATCCGGTTTCGCCAGCGCCATCAGATCCTGATTGACCTGATAAGGACGCAGTTGGTTGTGGCGACGTTCGCGGGCGGATTGGGGATCATGCATGCTGACCCATGTGTCCGTCACGATCAGATCGGCACCTTCCACGGCGGCACGCGCGTCGCGTTCGATGGTGATGTTGACGCCCTTGGCGCGGGCCTCTTCGACAAAAACCGCCTCAGGGTCCAGCGTTTGTGGACCGGTAAAGGTCAGATCAAACCCGAACTGCCCCGCCGCATGGATGAACGAAGCACAGACGTTGTTGCCATCGCCCGACCAGACCACCTTTTTGCCAGCGATCGGGCCGCGATGCTCCTCAAACGTCAGGATGTCGGCCATGATCTGACACGGGTGGGTGCGGTTGGTCAGGCCGTTGATCACGGGCACGGACGCGTATTCCGCCATCTCCTGCAGAGTGGCCTCTTCGAACGTGCGGATCATGATCATATCGACATAGCGCGACAGAACGCGGGCCGTGTCGGCGATGGTTTCACCATGACCCAGTTGCATGTCCTGCCCCGACAGGACCATGGTCTGGCCGCCCATCTGGCGCACACCGACGTCGAAAGACACGCGCGTCCGCGTCGAAGGTTTCTCAAAGATCAGCGCGACCATCTGACCGGCCAGAGGCGCGTCAGCATCCAGCGCGCCCTTGGGCAGGCCCGCGCGGGCGTTCTTGATCGCCTTGGCCTGATCGATAATGGCCCGCAGATCGTCGGCGGGGGTGGTGTTGATATCCAGAAAATGCGTCATCGTACTGTTCCGTGTCGGGGCGCGGCCCCGCCTTATCTTATGTTTGCGCGGTCGCTTTGGCCCGCACGGCGGCGGCGGCGGTATGCAAACGCGCCACGGCCTCGGTGATTTCGTCGTCAGAGATGTTCAGCGGCGGCAACAGGCGCACCACGTTGTCGGCGGCAGGTACCGACAGGAATTCGGCGTCATAGCCCGCGGCCACGACATCGCCCGCAGGGGCCACACATTTCAGACCCTGCATCAGGCCCGAACCGCGCACGCTTTCAAACACATCGGGGTATTCGGCGACGAGCCCCTCTAGCGACTGGCGCAGCGCACCGGCCTTGCGCGATACGTCCTGCAAAAAGGCGGGATCGCCCACGATGTCCAAAACGCGTTTCCCCACGGCACAGCCCAGCGGGTTGCCGCCATAGGTCGATCCGTGCGTACCTGCGGTCATGCCGCTTGCCGCATCCTCGGTTGCCAGAACAACGCCCAGCGGAAAGCCACCGCCGATGCCCTTGGCCACCATCATCACATCGGGTTCGATCCCCGCCCATTCATGCGCGAACAACTTGCCCGTCCGGCCAACGCCGCACTGGACCTCATCCATGACCAGCAACGCGCCGGTTTCATCACACAGATCGCGCAGCCCCTTGAGGCACTGATCGGGGACGGGGCGAATGCCGCCCTCGCCCTGCACGGGTTCGATCATGATCGCGGCCACTTCGGGATCGCGCGCGGCCTCTTGCAGGGCCTCGTGATCGCCGAATTCCAGCTGAATGAAACCGGGCAGCAACGGACCAAAGCCTTTGACCATTTTTTCGGTGTTCACCGCCGCAATCGCCGCCGAGGACCGACCGTGGAACGCACCGCTAAAGGTAATGATCTTGACGCGCTCGGGCTGGCCCTTTTCGTACCAGTATTTGCGCACCATTTTCACGACCAGTTCACAGCATTCCGTGCCCGAGTTGGTGAAAAACGCGGTGTCGGCAAAGGTCTGATCGACCAGAGCATCGGCCAGCGCCTTTTGCTCGGGGATCTGATAGAGGTTCGACAGGTGCCACACCTTGGACGCCTGATCGGTCAGCGCCTGAATCAGGTCAGGGTTCGCATGGCCCAGCGCGTTCACCGCAATACCCGCGCCGAAATCCAGAAAACGTCGCCCGTCTTCGGTGTACAGCCACGCGCCTTGGCCGTGGGTAAACGCAAAGGAAGTCCGGTTATAGGTCGGCAGGATCGACGAAATCATAGAGGTGCCCTCAGAAATAGAAGCAGATTGGTGCCCTAGGGACAGGGTCAAGTCAACGCTTTGGGAAGGAAAATGCGCGTTATGGGCGCACGGGATCACAGGTCAGACGCGGGCGCGTCGACGTCGCAGGCAGTTATCTGTGCGCAAAGTGATCATGGCGCCCGCATAGGACCTTTGCGGGCGTCTGTCTACTGAAATCAATCGCGCGTTAATAAAGCCGCCCGAATGTGGCGTCCAGAATGGTGCGCAGGGCGTCCGCGTCGATCTGGGTAAAGGCCTCGGGCTCTTCGCTGTCGATGTCCAGAACGGCGATCAGATCACCCCGACCGTTCCACACCGGCAACACGATTTCCGACCGCGTGGCCGAGGAACAGGCGATATGCCCCGGAAACGCATCCACATCATCGACCAGTTGCGTTTCCCCCGTGCGCGCCGCCGCGCCGCAAACCCCGCGCGAGAATGGAATGACCAGACAGCCATGCCCACCCTGATACGGCCCGACCTTCAACAACCCGTCGGACACCACGCGGTAAAACCCTGTCCAACTGAACCGGTCATCGCTGTGATGCAGCTCACACGCCATGGTCGCCATTATCGCGACCTCATCGGTTTCGTCCTTGGTCAGGGACGCAATCACCTTGGCCAGTCGGGGATAGTCAGCACGCATCGCGAAACCCTTTCGTTTTATCAGGCTTTTACACGGTTACGGATTGGTAAGAAAACCATTCTAGCCTGCCTGTAAAGCGAAGGTAGGGAAAGATAAAATGCAACTGAATACACAAACGACGGATGATGTTCTGATCATCCATGTGGACGAACCTCGCATCGATGCCTCGGTCGCGATTCAGTTCAAGGACACCGTGCGCGGGTTGATCGCCGATGGGCCTAAACAGGTCCTGCTGGATCTGGCGCGGGTCGATTTTCTGGACAGTTCGGGTTTGGGCGCCGTTGTCGCGGTGATGAAACATCTGGGCAAGGACCGGCAACTGATCCTCAGCGGGCTAACCCCAAACGTCGCCAAGGTGTTTCGCCTGACCCGTATGGACCGCGTATTCCGAATCCACGACTCGGTCGATGACGCGCTTGGCGCGCCAGGGGCGGCCGCATGATGGGGGGCGCAGTGAGCGAAACGCGTGCGTCCGTCCGGTTTCCCGCCACACCGCCCAAGGTGCGGGAATGTCTGCTGTATCTACGCGAATGGCTGCACGGGGTTGTCGATGACGTCGGAGAGGTCGAACTGGTTCTGGCGGAACTGCTGAACAACGTGGCCGAACATGGCTATCCCGCGGATACAGGCGGCGATGTCAGTGTGACTCTAGAGGTCGAACAGGGCGCGCTGCGGCTGGAAATCTGTGATCAAGGCGGGGTTTTGCCCGACTTTTTGATGGAGCATAAAACCCTGCCCGATCCGCTTGATCTGCCCGAGGGCGGGTTTGGCTGGCCTTTGATCCACGCCTTAACCGAAGACATTTCCTACAACCGCAAGGACGGGGTGAACCAATTGCAATGCCGCATGCCGCTAAGCGCGGGTCCGGAAATCGGGATGACAGAGGCCGTTTAAGACCGTTTCGCCCTTTACATTGGTAAAAATGATTGGCCAAACTGTCCCAAAATTCGGGGGGACAGCATTACAATGCGAGATTTTCATAAACCTGGACGCTCTGCCGTTTTCGCCCAGAACGGGATGTGTGCAACGTCGCATCCGCTTGCCGCCAAGGTCGCGGTCCAAATCCTAGAGGCCGGCGGTAACGCCGTTGACGCCGCGATTGCAGGTGCCGTTCTGTTGGGCATTTGCGAACCCCAAATGACGGGGATCGGTGGGGACTGCTTTGTCCTGCTGAAACCGGCCGGTTCGGATGACATCGTTGCCCTGAACGGATCGGGGCGTGCGCCCGCCGCACTGGACGCCGCAGAGATGCGTGCGCGGGGTCTGAAAACCGTGCCCCTGAACACCGCCGATGCGGTCACTGTCCCCGGTGCTATCGACGCGTTCTGCCGCCTGTCCAAGGATTGGGGCAAGATCGGTCTAGCGACCTCTCTGGCCCCCGCGATCTATTACGCCGAACATGGTGTCCCGGTCGCGCCGCGCACGGCCTTCGATTGGGCCGAGGCGGCGGATAAACTGCAGGGCGACGCGCGCCGTCATTACCTGTTCAACGACCAGCCCCCCAAAGTCGGTCAGGTGTTCCGCGCCCTCGGTCAGGCCGAGGTCCTCCGCAAAATCGCGACAGACGGGCGCGAGGGTTACTATGAAGGCGAGGTCGCCGAGGATATCGCCAACTCCCTAAACGCGCTGGGCGGGGTCCATACGCTGGACGATCTGGCGAATACGCGCTGTGATTACACGACCCCGATCTCGGGCACCTATAAAGACATCGAACTGGTTGAGCATCCGCCGAACGGCCAAGGCGCGACCGCGATCCTGATGGCGAATATCCTGTCGAATTTTGACCTGCCGAACATGGACCCGTGGGGGGCCGAGCGCGCCCATATCGAGGCCGAGGCGGCCAAACTGGCCTATAACGCCCGTGACCGGTTCGTGGCCGACCCCGATCACATGTCGCGTCTGGACCATATGCTGTCCCTTGATACGGCCGCGCGTCTGGCCGGCCTGATCGACCCGA
This sequence comes from Rhodovulum sp. FJ3, assembly GCF_032918305.1. NCBI lineage: Bacteria > Pseudomonadati > Pseudomonadota > Alphaproteobacteria > Rhodobacterales > Paracoccaceae > Rhodovulum > Rhodovulum sp. FJ3. The sequence continues at coordinate 19,412 of NZ_JAWJUU010000012.1, read as the reverse complement.
CCCGCGCCATGGCCGATGCGCATGTGACGTCCGAGGCGGTGCACAAGGACACCATCTATCTGACCGTGGTGGACAAGGACCGGATGGTTGTGTCCCTGATCTATTCAGTGTTCCACAGCTTTGGCTCGGGCCTTGCGTCACAGAAATTCGGCATCGGATTTCAGAACCGCGGCGCGGGCTTTACCCTGCAAGAGGGCCACGCGAACGAGGCCAAGGGCGGCAAACGTCCGATGCACACGATCATCCCCGCGATGCTGCGCAAAAACGGCAAGGTCATCATGCCGTTCGGCGTCATGGGCGGCGCCTATCAACCCAACGGGCACGCGCGGGTTCTGACCAATATCGTGGATTATGGCCTGCACCCGCAGGCAGCCATCGACGCGCCGCGCTGTTTCTCGGACGCGGGCACGATGCAGGTCGAGCGCGGCTATTCCGACGATGTCCGCGCGAAACTGGCCGAGATGGGCCACAAGGTCGACACGCCCAGCGCCCCCATCGGCGGGGCCCAAGCGATTCTGATCGACGAAGACACCGGCGTGTTGCAGGGCGCATCGGACCCGCGCAAAGACGGCTGTGCGCTGGGATACTGATCGGGTGCTTAGTTCAGCTGGAACTGCAGGGGGTAATGGCCGTTCTCAAACTCACCAAAGATGTCTTCGACATCGGGGTGTTGAACGGGCTGCCCCGTCTGGTCGGGCACCAGATTTTGTTCCGACACGTAGGCCACGTAATAGCTTTGGTCGTTTTCGGCCAGCAGATGGTAAAACGGCTGATCCTTGGCGGGGCGGCTGTCTTCGGGGATGGCGTCATACCATTCCTCGGTATTCGAGAATTTCGCATCCACGTCAAAAATCACACCGCGAAACGGATGTTTCCGGTGGCGCACGATTTGTCCCAAATGATACTTGGCCTGCGTCTTTTGCATCATGTTGCATTCCCCCAACTCCTATTTCTAAAGGGACGGGCGGGGGAATGTCCATGAAAACACTTTTGAAAACAGGAAACAGTCTGTGAACCTCTTTGTCACAGTATTAGAGATCGTCGCGCCCGTATTTTTGCTTGCCGCCATTGGGTTTAGCTGGGTCAAGCTGGGGTTTGAGTATCGGGTCGAGTTCGTCACGCGCCTTGCGATGACCCTGTCCGTGCCCTGTCTGATCTTTACCTCGTTGATGCAGACAGAGGTCGATCCGGTCGCCCTGACCACCGTGTCGATTGCGGCGACTGTGTCCTATGCCGCGATTGCGGTGGCGTTTTACGCGATCATCCTGTTGTTCCGGTTGGACGTGCGCACTTATCTTGCGCCGCTGGTGTTCGGAAATACGGGCAATATCGGCATGCCCTTGGCCCTGTTTGCCTTTGGTCAGGACGGGTTGGGATATGCGGTCGTGGTGTTCGCAGTCATGGCCATCGGGTCGTTCACATTCGGCATTTGGGTCGTGACGGGCGGCGGATCGTTGACCAAGGTCATCAAGGAACCCATCGTGGCCGCCACGATCCTTGGCGGCATTTTCCTGTCCCAAGGGTGGCAAACGCCACGGGTTCTGACCAACACATTGGAATTGATCGGACAAATCGCGATTCCGATCATGCTGATCACACTTGGGGTCGCGGTTGCGCGCTTGCATCCCGGGCGTCTTGGGCGGGCGTTAATCCTGTCCTTGGTCAAGGCTGCGGTCTGTGTGGCCGCCGGTCTGGGGATCGGCATGGCATTCGGTCTAAGCGGCATGGCCTTGGCCGTTCTGACGGTCCAATTGGCGACGCCCGTGGCGGTGACGTCCTATATGCTGGCCGTGAAATACGGCGCGGATGATGACGCGGTTGCGGGTCTGGTTGTGGTGTCGACTTTGCTGTCGGTCGGCCTGGTTCCGCTATTGCTCGCATTTTTGATCTAGGTTTTCCCGCAAACCCGTTTCAACCGGCATCATTTTTGCGTATTCTGCCCAAAACACAAAGAAAGCGAGAGGCAGATGAGCAGACTTCTTCGCGCCGTACTATTGTTGATGCTGGTCGCCAGTTGTAGCGGCGGGGACAAATCGCCCCCGCGCAATCTGGACAATGCCTGTAGCATCGTCGATCAGCGCCCTAAGTACCTTAAGGCGTTCAAGCGGACCGAACGGAAATGGGGCGTGCCCGTGCATGTCCAGATGGCCACGATCTATCAAGAGAGCCGTTTTGACGGTGATGCGCGCACGCCAGTGCAATACGTCCTCGGGATTATCCCGATGGGGCGGCAGAGCTCGGCCTATGGATACGCGCAGGCGCTGGACGGGACATGGGACGAATACCGCAAGGACACCGGTCGCCGTGGCGCGGACCGCGATGACATCTATGACGCGTCGGATTTCATCGGCTGGTACATGAACAAAACGCGCGATCGCAACGGCATCGCCCTGTCGGATGCGCGCAATCAGTACCTTGCCTATCATGAGGGCCACACCGGCTACGCCCGTGGCAGTTACCGTAGCAAAAGCTGGCTTGTCCGTGTGGCAGATCAGGTTGCGGCGCGCGCGGACACCTACCGGTCCCAGTTGACGCGCTGCCGCTAAGGTATCGACGGGGCGTTATTGCCCCGTCCGTTCCGCCGTTTCCTGAACAATGTTGAACATCCGCGCGCCCAATTCGACGCCGGTTTCCAGTTCCGACAGTTCGACCAAGGTTTGCTGACCCGCGCCGTTGTCGATCGTCCACTGCGCCAAACGCACCGGCGCATTTTCAAAGATCAGTTCGATATAGCCGTATTCCGGATGCTCGGGGTCTTGGGCCACGACCGAGGTATGGGTGGCGTTGCCGCTGTGGCCGACGACCATGCTGCGCCGGCTGAGGTCGACCTTGCGCTCAAGGATCAGGTTCAGAGGCGTCCGTTTCAACGGATATTGCTCGGGGCGCTGCTTGATGCGGTTGTCATAGATCGCCACCTGTCCGCCCCCCGCAAGGACCAACGCGTCGTTGGGCGGATCATATTCAAACCGCGCGCGACCGGGCCGTTTCAGGAACAGACGACCGGTGGAAACCGAGCCATCAGCGTTCCTCTGTCGGAATGTGGCCTGTGCGGTGGTAAAACTGTTCAGATAGGTTGAGATCTGATCCAGCGACAGCATGTCGGCTGCGAATGCGGGACGGGCGGTCAGTGCCGCCAATCCTGCCATAAATGTACGTCGTGCGAGTTTCATTCGATATACCTAAGCACTGATCGACGCGGGAAAACCCCGCCTTGGACCAGACATAGGCATTCCCCGCCTGATAGGCGATATCACGCCGCCGGTTATCCCTGTTCAGGCACCAGAATTTCGCGTTTACCCACGTGGTTCGCGGGGGAGACGACGCCGTTCTCTTCCATCTGCTCAACCAGTCGCGCGGCCTTGTTATAGCCAATCGACAGCTTGCGCTGAATGTAAGAGGTCGAGCATTTCCGGTCCTTCAGGACAATCGCCACAGCGGTGTCGTAAAGGGCGTCTTCCATATCGGTGTTGCCACCGGTGTTCAGACCCAGAACCGCGTCAATATCGGCCTCTTTGTCGTCATCGGGCCCCTCAACTACGCCGCCGACATAATCGGGCGGGCCATAGGCCTTGAGGTAGGTCACGATTTCCTCGACCTCTTCGTCACTGACGAAGGGCCCGTGCACACGCGTGATGCGCGAACCACCGGCCATGTACAGCATATCGCCCATGCCCAGCAGCTGTTCCGCGCCCTGCTCACCGAGGATCGTGCGGCTGTCGATTTTGCCGGTCACCTGGAACGAGATACGGGTGGGGAAGTTCGCCTTAATCGTGCCGGTGATCACGTCAACCGACGGACGCTGGGTCGCCATAATCAGGTGAATACCCGAGGCACGGGCCATCTGGGCCAGACGTTGGATACAGGCCTCAATCTCTTTGCCCGCGACCATCATCAGGTCGGCCATCTCGTCCACAATGACGACGATATAAGGCAGGGTTTCGGGCGCGAATTCCTCGGTCTCGAACATGGGTTCGCCCGTCTCATCGTCAAAGCCGGTCTGAACCGTGCGCTTGAACATCTCGCCCTTGGCCTGTGCATCACGCACACGACCATTATAGCCATCGATGTTACGCACGCCCATTTTGGACATCTTGCGATAGCGCTCTTCCATCTCGCCGACGACCCATTTCAGGGCGACAACCGCCTTTTTCGGGTCGGTCACAACCGGTGACAACAGGTGCGGAATGCCGTCATAGACCGACAGCTCCAACATCTTGGGGTCGATCATGATCAACCGGCATTCATCCGGCGTCAGTTTGTAGAGCAGCGACAGGATCATCGTGTTGATCGCCACCGACTTACCCGAACCGGTCGTCCCCGCGATCAAGAGGTGGGGCATCTTGGCAAGGTTCGCGACAACCGGATCGCCGCCGATGTCTTTGCCAAGTGCAAGGGGCAGGCGCATGTTGCTGTCGCCGAAATCACGGGCCGACAGGATTTCGCGCAGAACCACCTTTTCGCGGTTGGCGTTCGGCAATTCGATCCCGATCACGCTGCGCCCCGGAACGGTGGAGACACGGGCCGACAGGGCGGACATGCTGCGCGCGATATCGTCAGCCAGACCGATCACGCGGCTGGCCTTGAGACCCGGCGCGGGTTCCAGTTCGTACATGGTGACAACGGGACCGGGGCGGACCGAGACGATTTCGCCTTTGACGCCGTAATCATCCAGAACGTTTTCCAGCATCCGCGCGTTTTCTTCCAACGCTTCATCGGACAGGTGGTGACGCTCAATGCTGACGGGGTTGGTCAACAGGCTGAGGGGCGGATGTTCATACTCGGCGCCCGTGTCCTCAAACTGCAGGGCTGGTTGGGCCTCTTGCTGGGCGCGGCGCGACGGTTGAACGGCGCGTTTCACCGGATGCTGCACGACCTTTTTGGGTTCCGGCGCGGCGGGCGCGCGATATGCGGCAACGGGGACCTCGGGCACGGCGGCAACGGGTTCATCATAGGCCGGTTCATCGAACGACGGCTCATCATACACACGGTCGTCAAAGTCGCGTTCGTCATAGCCATAAGCGTCAAAATCGACCTCAACCTCGTCGACCAGCGGCTGCGGCGGGGCGGCAAATTCCTGCGGCTCGACAAAGACGTTGGTGATTTCCTGATCGTCGATCAGTTCGGCCATGTCGCCTGCGGGCGGCTCCGTCAGGATCAGGGGTTTCGGCCCACGACGGCGCGCCATTGCGGCGGTGGCAAGGCCCGCGCCATTGGCGGACGGCGCGCTCAGCGGCGGTTCCGCGCGGGATGCTGCCGGTGCAGCCTGCAACGGCGGCTCGGCGCGGCGGGCCGGTGCGGTTTGTGCTTGGGTACGGGCGCGGCTGCGGATCACGTCGGCGATGCGCGCCTTGATGCGTTCCTCGGACACGGGTTCCATGTCGGCCACGGCCTCCGGCAGGGCCTGCTCCACCCATTCGGGTTCGGGATCGGGCGCGCGACGGATCAGGGACGGCATCCGCGACAGGAAACCCTTGGTCGGGCGGGTGTCTTGCGGCATGTCCTCATACAGGACCTCGTCATCGTCATCCTGTGCGACCACGGGGGCGCGACGGACCAGCGACGGCTCGGTATGACCGGCGGTCGAAACACGAACCTCGCGGCGGGTTTTCTGACGGGCATGCAGGGTCTGCGCGCCGCGGTAGGCGCCGCTTGCCCCACGGCCCAGCAACCGCATCAACCCGTCATAGGCCACGATCAGACCGATCAACAGATACCGCCCGATCAGGAACATCTCGCGCCGGTTAAACGCGGTAACAAACAGCATGATCGCGATGAACGCGCCCAGCGACAGCAGGCTGAGGAATTTGAGGCCCAGCGCCAGCGGCAGCGGGATCACATTCAGCAACGCCGCCGTCACGGTATCACCGAACAGACCGCCCATGCCGAATTCATGGGTCCAGCTTTCACCGGGCGTCAGGGTCGCCGCAAAAACCGAGGCCAGCGCGATAGCAATCGGGGTGAAAATCGCACGGCTCAGGACACGGTCGGCCCCTTGGTGCAGCGCAAATCGCGCACCCCAACCCAGAAACGCAAGGCCCAGCGCCCATGCACCAAGCCCCACAATCACATGCAAGGGCGACGCGATAGACGCGCCAAACCGGCCAAGCAGGTTCGCCGCCGGTGCATCCGTCGCGGCCATCCAACTGGGATCTTCGGGCACGTATGAGGCCAGCATCATGCAGGTCAAAATCCCCAACCCCAACAGGGCAAGCCCCATCAGTTCGCGGCCACGTCGTTCGATGGCCGCCTGCATGTTGGTGTCAAACAGAGGATCGCGATGCTTGGACTGATACGATGCCATGCGCCTTCCCTTACCCGTACAAACAGTCGCGTAGCTGGATCAGCCCGCGCTTCATTTCTTCTTTTGGGGCCACCATCGCGGCCCGGATATACTTGGCGCCGGGGTTAAACCCGTCCGCCTCACGCGCCAGATAGGCACCCGGCAGAACCCGCACGCCGGTTTCGGTCCACAGGCGCAGGGCCGCCTCTTCGCCATCCTCGACCGGCAACCACAGGAAAAAGCCCGCCTGCGTCGGGAAATAGCCCGGCACATTGCCAAGGATCTCATCGGCGGCGCGGAACTTGTCCTGATAGAGGGCGCGGCTGGCGATCACGTGTTCTTCGTCCGACCAGACCCGCGCCGATGCCATCTGCAGCGGCTGGGGCACGGGCGTGCCGGAATAGGACCGTTGCAGACGCATCCGGCGGATGTTCTCCGGCCCACTGGCCGCAAAGCCCGAGCGCAAACCGGCAAGGTTCGACCGTTTGGACAGGGAATGGAACACCACGATACGTTCGGGGTCCGCGCCCATATCACGCGCGACGGTCAGGGCCCCCACGGGCGGATTGCCCTCTTCGCGGTAAATCTCGCTATAGCATTCGTCGGCGAAGACCTTGAAATCGTACTTCTCGGCCAGACCGATCAGGGTCTCCCAATAGTCGCGGCTGGCCACGGCCCCTTGGGGGTTCGAGGGCGAGCACAGATAGGCAATCGTCACGCGGTTCAAAACGTCCGGCGACAGGCCTGCGAAATCGGGCAGGAAATTGTTGTCCTGCGTCGCGGGCAGATACATCGGCGTCGCACCCACGGACAGGGCGGCCACCGCATAGGCCTGATAGAACGGGTTCGGGATCAGAACGATCGGCGATTGGCCGTTCTTGGTTTCAGGGGCCAGTGCCATCGCGGCGTTATAAAGACCCTCACGCGTCCCGTTCAGCGCCAAAAGCTGTGTCGCGGGATCAATCTCGACGTCGAAACGGGATTTGACCCAACCGGCCATTGCGCCCAGCAATTCAGGCGCGCCCTCATTCGTCGGGTAGTTCCGGAAACCGTCCGCATGGGCGACGATTTCATCCGTGACCCAAGCCGGAAAGTCGTGCTTGGGGTCACCAATGGTCATGTGAATCACTTCACCGCCCGGCGCATGTACGTCGAGAAGCGTCCGCAAACGCGGAAATGCGTATTCGGGCAGGTTCGAAAACCGCTCTGGATAGGAGGTCATGGGACCGCTCTGCTGCCTTTATGGACCGGGGTCGTTGCGCCCCGTTTTGACCGAGCATAGCCCAGCGCGCGGACTCCGTCCAGAAAAACGCAACCCTGTCAGGGCGATAATGTGGCTTTTAGGTCAGGACCCGTTCCGCCGCTGCCCCAAGATGCAGCAAACGCATCTCATCGCCATGCGGGGTCAGGAACATGATGCCCGTGGACGGCACCCCCGTCGGCAGGGTCAGAGCACAGCCCCCCATCAGGTTCCCGATCCGCGTGTTACGCAGCGCCAACAGGTTTTCGGCGGTGAAATAGTCGGGATCGCTCAGCAACCGGTCCGCATTGGGTGGCAGGTTCGCCACCGTCGGCAGGATCACCACGTCATAGCCCGCCGTCATCGCCGCGAATTCGGCGCGCAGGCGGTCCAGATCCTGCCATGCCTTGACGTAGTCGGCGGCTGTGAAATCGCGCCCGCCACGGAAACGGGCCAAAATCGGCGGGAACATCTTGTCCGGCGCGGCCTCAATCACGTCGCGCCATGTGCCGTAGGCCTCGGGCGCATAGAGAACACCGGACAGGGCCATCGCGTCGGATACCTGCGGGATATCGGCGTGATCAATGATCGCACCGGCGTCGCGCAGGCGTTTGACACTGCTCTCGAACCCCGCGTCCGATTGCGGCGACAGGTCGTCCATCGCGATGGTGCTCAGGACCAGAAACCGCCGCCCCGCGATGTCCGCCCCGCGCAGATCGGGAGCCTTAACCCCCGCAAGGGTCGCGAACAGGACCGCCGCGTCCTCAACATTGCGGGTGATCGGGCCGACCGTGTCAAACCGCGCGGCCAAGGGCACAACACCCTGCAACGACAGCCGCCCCGATGTGGTTTTTAGACCCACCAGATCGTTCCACGCCGCGGGCACCCGCACCGACCCGCCCGTGTCCGACCCGACCGCCGCCGCCGCAAGTCCAAACGCCACCGACGTCGCCGCCCCCGAGGACGATCCGCCCGACACCGCGTCATGATCGTTGATACAGGGCGGGCTGGCCGTCGAGGGGTTCAGGCCAAGGCCGGAGAACGCCAATTCGGTCATGTGGGTTTTGCCAATGCACACCGTGCCCGCGTGGGTCGCGACCTGTAGCACATGGGCGTCTGCATCCGGCACCCGCCCGGTCAGCAATTTCGACCCCGCCTCGGTCGCCGTGCCCGCCGTGTCAAACAGATCCTTCCACGAAATCAGCACGCCATCCAACGGCCCCGTGCGCAACCCCGCGCGGGCGCGTTCGCGGGCCGCTGTCGCCTCGGCCATGGCGCGTTCGGGGGTGGTGCGCGCATAAATCCGGTCGCCAAACGGGTGGTTCGCAATCGCGTCCAGCGTCTCGGCCACCAAATCCACGGGATCGACATTTCCGCGTGCGATTTCACGGCCCAGCGCCACCGCGCCCATGGAATTTGCTTGGCTCATCACGACCTCCTGAACTTAGCGCACGCTAGCGGCACGCGGGCGCATGGACAATCCCGTTCAGGCGCGCATATTGCGGTGCATGAGCTACGATTCAGATATCATCATCGTGGGTGGGGGCCTGAACGGCCCTGCCCTTGGGCTGGCCCTTGCGGATGCGGGACAGACGGTCACGATTATCGACGCCCTGCCTGCGCAGGCACGCGAACAGGACACGTTCGACGGGCGCAGCTATGCGCTTGCGCTGGCATCGCAGAAAATGCTGGCGGCCATCGGCATCTGGGGCGCGGTCGGCGATCGCGCCCAGCCGATGCTAGAGATCAAGGTCAGCGACGGGCGCGCAGGTGAAGGCCCCTCGCCGTTCATTCTGGAATTCGACCATGCCGAAATCGAAGAGGGCCCGATGGGATATATGGTCGAGGACCGGTATCTGCGCGTGGCGTTTCTGGAGGCGCTGGAAAACCACCCCAAGGTGACGCATCTGTCGGGCGAAACCGTCATCGCGCAGGATATCGAAGCCAATGGCGCGACCGTCACGCTGGCCTCGGGTCGGACGTTGCGGGGCAAGGTTCTGGTCGGCGCGGATGGCCGCAAAAGCGGCACGGCCGAGCGCGCGGGGATTTCCCGCACGGGTTGGGATTACGGTCAAACCGCACTGGTCTGTGCCATCGGCCATGAACGCCCGCACAATGGCATCGCGCATCAGTTTTTTATGCCGCCCGGCCCATTGGCGATCCTGCCCTTGCCGGGTAACCGGTCCTCTATCGTCTGGAGCGAAAGCCACGACATGGCCGCGCGCATCAATGCGATGGACGACGCGGAGTATATGGACACGCTGCGCCCGCGGTTTGGCGATTTCCTTGGGGATATCGAACTGGCCGGTGTGCGGTTCAGCTATCCGTTGAACCTGACGCTTGCCAATGCGTTTGTGAAACCGCGTCTGGCCCTAGTCGGGGATGCGGCGCATGGGGTGCACCCGATTGCGGGTCAGGGGTTGAACCTTGGGCTGCGGGATGTGGGTGCCTTGGCCGAGGTTCTGGTCGATGCCGCACGGCGGGGCGAAGACATCGGCGCGATCAATGTTCTGGAACGCTATCAGACGTGGCGCCGGTGGGATACAGCGACGCTTGCCGCCGCGACGGACGGGTTCAACAAGCTGTTCTCGAACGACAACCCGATTTTGCGCGGGGTGCGTGATTTGGGGATGGGCGTGGTGAATTCGATGCCGAACCTGCGCCGCCGGTTCATCCGTGAGGCCGCTGGCCTGAACGGAGACCTACCGCGCCTGATGCTTGGCCGTCCGCTTTAGTCTAGCGGGCGCGCCTCATCCACCAGCATGATCGGAATGCCGTCGCGGATCGGAAAGGCAAGGTTCGCGGCCTTGGACACCAGTTCCTGACGCTCGGCGTCATAGGACAGAACGGCGTGCGTCACCGGACAGATCAGGGATTCAAGCATACGGCGGTCGGATTTCGGGTTGTCGGTCATTGCAGGCGATCCTCATTGTCGCCACCCCGAATGGCGAATTGCAGCAGGGTGGTCAAGGTCTCACGCCGGTCAGACAGGTGCGGCGTTTCCAACAACGCCTGCTTTTCCTCGGGGCCCAGTGGACAGAGCATCGACAGCGAATTGATCAGCAATTCGTCCTCGGCGTTCTGCAGGCTTTCCCAATCCGTCGACAGACCCATTTCGTTGAAATAGCGCCCCAAAAGGTCGAAAAACCCGTCGCGTTCGAAATCGGGGTCGGTCTCGGCCTTGCCCAAATCCGCCTCAAATCCTGTCCATTTGACGCGGGCACGGCGATAGGGGGTGAACCCGCTTTCTTCAGTCACGATACGGAACCGCGAAATGCCGGTCAGGGTGATCATATACCGCCCGTCCTCGGTTTCCGAAAACGCGGTAACGCGCCCCGCACAGCCGATGTCGTGCAAGCCCTTTTCGCTGCGCCCCGGAACCTCGACCGGTTGGATCATACCGATCAACCGATGCGGGGTTTTCAAAGCATCCTCAAACATCGCCAGATAACGCGGTTCAAAAATGTGCAGCGGCAGGTTCGCGCGCGGCAGCATCAGCGCCCCCGGTAAGGGGAACAGGGATATCGTGTCTGGAAGATCATTCGCCGTGAGCATGGATAAAATCCTAGCGCCGCGACGCGATCAGGCAAATATCATCGACGACAATTTACGGCGACCGCGCAAAACAACCGGATCCTGGGGCTTGAGAGCATCGAAAATGGTGAACAGCTGATCCTTGGCGGCGCCGTTGTTCCATTCGCGATCACGGCGGAACAGGTCCAGCAACTCATCCACAGCCGCCTCAACATCACCGGCAGCGTGCAGCGCCTGCGCCAGATCGAAACGGGCCTGATGGTTGTCAGGTTCGGCGTCCACGGCGGCGCGCAATTCGGCCACAGGACCGGCATCTTGGGCCTGTTTCAACAGCTCCAGTTGCGCGACAGCGGCCTCATATTCCTTGGACCCTTGGATTTCGGCAGGGGCGGACGCCAACAGGGCCTCGGCCTCTTCCAGCTGTTCCAGTGCCAGATGCGCACGCACCAGACCGCCGAATGCGGCGGCGTTGGTGGGGTCCTCACCCAGAATGGCGGCAAAGGTTTGCGCGGCGTCTTCGACCGCGCCCTCGGCCAACATCGCCTCGGCGGCCTCGACGGCCTCGGACAGACCACCGTCCCCGCCCAGATCGGCCACACGGTTCACGAAATCGGTGATTTCCGCAGGCGATACCGCGCCTTGGAACCCATCGGCGGGGCGGCCTTGGTGAAAGGCATAGACGGTCGGAATGGATTGGATGCGCAGTTGCGCCGCAATGCCTTGGTTTTCGTCGACGTTGACCTTGACCATTTTGACACGGCCACCGGCCTTGCGCACAGCGTCCTCAAGCGCGGGGCCAAGCGCCTTGCACGGGCCACACCACGGGGCCCAGAAATCGACGATGACCGGCACCTCGGCAGAGGCCTCAATCACGTCCTGCATAAAGGTCGCTTCACCGATATCCTTGATCAAGTCGCCGTCTTGCGCCTGTGTCGTCGGATTTCCGCCCAGCTCCAGCATATTCTGCCCCCAAACCAATCTAAGATGATGCTCATATATGGGCGTGATCGCCCCAAAGGAAAAGGCCCAAACCGGATTTGGGCCCCGTGATTACAAATCGAATGTCGCGAAGACGGGGGCGTGGTCGCTGGGCTGTTCCCAACCGCGCGCATCACGCAACACGCGCGAGCCGTGCGCCGCGTTGGAAATATCGGGCGTGGCCCAGACGTGGTCCAAGCGCCGCCCCTTATCCGCCGCGTCCCAATCCTTGGCGCGGTACGACCACCAGCTATAGAGCAACCCCTCGGGGATGTCCTGACGCGTGATGTCGACCCATTTGCCCGCATCCATCACCTGCCCCAGATGGTCGACCTCAATCGGGGTGTGGCTGACAATCTTCAGCAGGTTCTTGTGGTTCCAAACATCGTCTTCGCGCGGGGCAATGTTCAGATCGCCCACCAAAATGGATTTTTCGGGTTGATCCGCAAAGAACGCGTCGCGCATGTCGGTCAGATAGTCCAGCTTTTGCCCAAACTTTTCGTTCACCTCACGGTCGGGTTTGTCCCCGCCCGCAGGCACATAAAAGTTGTGGATCGTCACGCCATTTTCCAAACGTGCCGCGACATGGCGGGCGTGGCCCAGACCCGCGAAATCCTGATCGCCCGCATCCGTCAGGGGCAGTTTGGACAGGATCGCAACGCCGTTATACCCCTTTTGGCCGCGCGCAACCATGTGGGTATAGCCCAGTTCGGCAAAGCCTGCGGTCGGGATTTTCTCAACCGGACTTTTGCATTCCTGCAGGCACAGAACATCGGGGGCCTCTTCGGCCAAGAGTTTCAGGACCAGCGGCTCACGCAAGCGGACCGAGTTGATGTTCCATGTGGCCACGGTAAAGGGCATGCGCGTCTCCTGCATCAAAGTTGCGCGCAGGTTAGTGCCGCGTCCCAGCGGGGGCAAGCCGCCCCTGCCCGGCCAAGCCTGAAACCTGTTCACGAAAAAAAGGCCCTCGAAAAATCGAGGGCCAGTCCAACAGGGAGGTCACGTCTATGTCCCGGACGTGAACGGGGTTCGCTATTCGTGTGGCGGGGCGCGGACGCCCCGACCGATCAGGCCACCAGACGGTAGCCGCCGCTTTCCGTCACCAGCAGACGCGCATTCGAAGGATCGGGCTCAATCTTTTGGCGCAGACGGTAGATGTGGGTTTCCAGCGTGTGGGTCGTTACGCCGGCGTTATAGCCCCATACCTCATGCAACAGCACATCGCGTGCCACAACGCCCTCGGACGCACGGTACAGGAATTTCAGGATGTTGGTTTCTTTCTCGGTCAGACGAATTTTGCGTTCGTCATCGGTAACCAGAACCTTCATCGCGGGCTTGAACGTATACGGACCAAGCTGGAATACAGCATCTTCGGACTGTTCATGCTGGCGCAGCTGGGCGCGGATACGGGCCAGAAGGACGGGGAACTTGAACGGCTTGGTCACATAGTCGTTGGCGCCTGCATCCAGACCCAAGATCGTGTCAGCATCGCTATCGTGACCGGTCAGCATCAGGATGGGACATTTCACGCCTTGCTTGCGCATCAGGCGGCACAGTTCACGACCATCGGTATCCGGCAGACCCACGTCGAGGATGACCAGATCATAGATCCCCTCTTTGGCCTTATCCATCGCCGAGGCCCCGTTGTTGGCCTCAAAGACGTCAAAGTCTTCTGTCATTACAAGCTGTTCGCTCAACGCTTCGCGAAGATCTTCGTCGTCATCGACCAGCAGGATCTTTTTCAAATTGCCCATCTTTGGCGCTCCTCGTTTCGTTGACCTCCAAATGTTGATAGTTGGTCAGAACGACAAGATTACCTTTCAAAAGATCACGCAACCGTGTCGCTCAGAAGGGTTATGTTTCATCTTTTCGCAACACAGGTTACTACCTGTTGCATAAATAACGACGAAAACGGTTTTCTTATGACTCTTGGCCTGTCTGCTGATGAACGCATCGCCCGCGCCCGCGCTGATTTGCGCATGGGTGTTCCGGTTGTTTTGCGGGGCGAAAACGGCGCGGTGGTCTTTGTATCTGCCGAGACTCTGACGCCTGAACGCCTTTCAGCATTGGCCGGATTCGGACCCGAACTGACCCTGACGATCACCGCGCGCCGCGCCGAAACCTTGAACGCCTTTGTCTATGACGGGGACATCGCGCGGCTAAAAGTGCCCTCGCACGCCTGCGCTAACTGGATCAAATCTGTGTCAGATCCGGCCGATGATCTGAACAATCCGATGAAGGGACCGTTCACCGCGATCCGTGGTGGCGACCCGAAACTGCACCGTTCGGCGATTGGCGTGGTGAAATCCGCGCGCCTCTTGCCCGCGATTGTGGTTCAAGACATTGCCGAGCCCGCCGTGTTCGCCGCCGAACACGGGCTGACGGTGCTGGATGCGGGGATGGTGGACACGGCTCTGGCGTTGAGCAGCCCGATGAACGCCGTGGTCAACGCCCGCGTCCCGATCACCGCCGCCGAAAAAACCCGCCTGCATGTGTTCCGCCCTGACGACGGGGGCGAGGAACATTACGCCATCGAAATCGGCAATCCGTCCCGCGACGAACCGGTTCTGGCGCGCCTGCATTCGGCCTGTTTCACCGGCGATGTGATGGGCAGCCTGAAATGCGATTGCGGACCGCAGTTGAACGCCGCCCTGGCACAAATGGGCGAGGAAGGCGCGGGCGTGTTGCTGTACCTCAACCAAGAGGGACGCGGCATCGGTTTGACCAACAAGATGCGCGCCTATTCCTTGCAGGATCAGGGGTTCGATACGGTCGAGGCGAACCACCGTCTGGGGTTCGAAGATGACGAACGGGACTTTCGCATTGGGGCGTCCCTGCTGCGCAAACTGGGGTTCAGCGCAACCCGCCTGATGACGAACAACCCGAATAAAATCAAGATGATGGAGCAAAACGGCATCAACGTGACCGAACGCGTTCCGCTCAAGGTCGGGGAGAACGCCCACAATACGAACTACCTTGCGACCAAGGCGGCCAAGTCGGGACATCTGTTGTGATCACGCCCCGCGATCTGGTCCTGACACCGACGGGCGTGCGGTTCTACGGGCGCAATTTTGCGTGCTCAATCGGACGTGGTGGCATTAAACGGCGCAAACGCGAAGGCGACGGCGCAACCCCCGTGGGCGAACACCAGATTGTCGGGATGCTCTACCGTCCCGACCGCATGGCGCGGCCCACCGATTGGGCCCTGCCGATCCATCCTGGTGACTTGTGGTCCGATGACGTGCGCGATCCGGACTATAACCTGATGGTCCGCGCGCCCCACCCGTTCGGGCACGAGCGTCTGCGCCGCGCCGATCCTCTGTACGATTTGGTTGTGATCACAGACTGGAACTGGCCCTACGCGGAAAAGGGCGCGGGGTCCGCGATTTTCATCCACCAATGGCGCAAACCGCACCACCCGACCGAGGGCTGCGTGGCGTTTTCGCGGTCTGACCTACGGTGGATCGCGCGCCATATCACCTATGGCACGCGACTGATCGTGCGGGGCTAAGCCTTTACGCGGTCACCGAAAATCGCCGAACCGATGCGGACATGCGTGGCGCCAAGGGCGATCGCGCGCTCAAAATCGCCGCTCATCCCCATGGACAGTCCGGTCAGGTTGTTACGCGCTGCGATTTTGGCCAACAGGGCGAAATGCAGGCTGGGCTCTTCGTTCACCGGTGGGATGCACATCAGGCCCTCAACCGGCAGGCCAAGGTCGCGACATTCCGCGACCAATGCGTCGACACCGTCCAGCGGAACGCCAGCTTTTTGATCCTCATCCCCCGTGTTCACCTGTACGAAAACGCGCGGGATACGGTCGATTTCCGCGCCGATTGACGCGATACGACGGGCCAGCTTTTCACTGTCGACCGTGTGGATCACGTCAAACAGCTCTAACGCCGCACGGACCTTGTTGCTCTGCAACGGGCCGATCAGGTGCAATTCCACCCCACCGTATTTCTCTTTGAACTCCGGCCACTTACCGGCGGCTTCCTGCACGCGGTTCTCGCCGAACACGCGGTGGCCTGCGGCCAAAACCGCCTCAACCCGTTCGTTCGGCTGTACCTTGGACACCGCGATCAGGGTCACATCATCGACCGAGCGCCCCGCCGATGTGGCGGCCTTGGCCATCGCGTTTTGAATATCGCTCAACCCCATGATGGCCTCCTTAGTCTACCGCGTCGCCCAAGGCCTCAATCATCGGGGCCAGATCGTTTTCGAACCTTTTCCACGCCGCTTGGGACGTTTTGTAGATCGGTTGACGCACCTGCGCGAGGCTGAGCGTCGCCACACGGCGGTCATTCTGGTGGAAGTTCAAACAGTCGTCCTGCCATTCCAGATCACAGGCCGCGACCAGTTTGCGCGCCTCTTCCTCGGGGTTTTCGATCAGGTCCTCATAGGAGATTTCATAGAAGCCGCCCGGCATCTTTTCGCGCCAGAAATCAACGATTTCCTCGAACATCCGGTAATAGAGGCCAAGGTCGCGCTGATTATACGCGTAGCGGTGGTTGCCCTCGGAAAACACGTTTTTATAGATCGACAGCAGGGTGTCGCGCGGATCGCGACGGACCAGAACGATATGGGCGTTCGGGATAACGGCCTTGATCGCGCCGATATAGCTGAACGTCTGGATCGCCTTGTCCGTGATCCGTTCGGCATCGGGGCAGATTTTGCGCAGACGCTCTTCGACCTGATAGCCGAGCGTGGCAAGTTTATCCTGCGGTAAGTCATTGAAATGATGGAACGACTTTCCATCCGGCTTGATCAGCATCCGCATCAGTTCGCCGTTGAACACCCCGACCTCACCTGCGCCGTCAACGCGGCTGTGGCTGGCAAGGATCTGTTCGACAAGCGTCGTGCCCGAACGCGGCAGGCCGGTCACGAAGATCGGGGCGAAATCTGTCGCACCCGGCACCGGTTTGATGTTGGTGAAATCGATGCCGTCGAACGCGGTCTTGATGCCGTCGACCTCCATCCGGCGAGATTGGATGGTGTAGGGGTATTTCTTGCGCATCAGATCGTTCGCCGGATCCAGATAGCGGAACACCTGATCGTATTCTTTCTGCTGTTCCTTCGCGCGAGCAAGAGCAAAGCCCATGTGCATCTTGCTGTTGTCATCAAGACCGCCGTTGTCAAAAAGATCCTGCATTTGCGCGACAAGAGGATCGTCCGGCGTCGCCTTATAAGAGGCAAAGAAGGTGCGATAGGTCTCGCCCATCTTGGGGTTCAATTCGATCGCCTTGCGGAAATCGGCCTCGGCTGCATCGAAATCCCCCAATGTTTGCAGATACATACCACGTAGGGACCAGATCATCGGGTTGCTCGGGCCCTTTTCCACGGCGGTCGCGAAATCGGCCAGTGCGCCCTCCTGATCACCCGCCTTGCCACGTGCCTCGGCACGGCGCGCCCAAAAGATCGGAAGCTTTACCCCCGCCTTGAATGCATCGTCATAGACCGCAATCGCGGCCTCGGCGCGGTCACTGTTTACATAGACCCGCGCAAGGAACGCATAGCTTTCCGGCAGGTTCTTGTTCAGCTTCAGCGCCTCGCGAAAGGCCTGTTCTGCCTTGTCATTGCTGCCCGCGCGCATCATCCCGATCCCGAGGTTCTGATACCCCAGCGGCAGTTTCGGCGACAGTTTGAGGGCCTGTTGCACGCGCTGAATGCCCTCACCCACACGGTCACTTTCGATCAGGAACCGACCAAAGGTGTTATGCGCCTCGGCGTAATTTGGGGCCATAGCGGTTGCCTTGCGATAATTCGCCTCGGCATCACGCATTTTACCCATAGAAAACTGCGCATTAGCCATAACCAGAACCAGAATCGCGGCATCCGGATGGACGGTCAGCAGAGCCTTGGCGCGGCGCTCGGCCTCGGCGAATTTACCGGTTTCGACCAGTTGGATCACCGCCTGCACCTCGGCGGGCGGCGCGGTTCCGGCGGACGGTTTCTGGCTGACCGGTTTGGCAAGGTGGTTTTGCAGCGTCACCAATAGGCTCGCGGGCAGGTTCGCCGCCTTGGCCTCGGCCAAAAACGCGCTGTTTTGCGCACCGTCACCGACTTTGCCCAGCGTTTCCGCCGTCATCATCCAAATCGCGCTCTCTTTCGGCTTGAGCCGACGTGCATTTGCAAGGTGCAACAGCGCCGGACCCGGCTGACGGCGCAACAAGGAAATACGTCCGCGTTGAAAATGCGGTTCGGCCAGTTTTGGCGCGGATGCCGCGACGTGCGCGAACATCTTATCCGCCTCATCCAACTTGCCCGCAGACATCAGTTTCATCGCCTGTTCATAGGTCGATTTGATTTGCGCAGAACTTAGCGGCAGCATTCGAAACCCTCGGATCAATCGTTTGTTGTTGGCTAGCACGCCGGTCGCGCCATGTCGAATGCCACAAAAGAAAAGAGCGGACCAAATGGCCCGCCCTTTCCGATCGTAATCCTTGGGAGGATTAGAACGACATTGCTACACCCAGCGAGAAGGTGTCGGTGCCGGTCGAGCTGTCGCCGTAACCGAACTGAACAACAGCACCGCCGCCCAGATCGTAGTTCGCAGCCAGACCAAAGCCGTCTGCGCCGGTGTCGAACTCACCGTAGTTTACAGTGAACGACAGTGCGTCAACGGTGTAACCCAGAGCAACGCCGATGTAGTCGTTGTCGGTCGTTGCGGTGCCAGCCGACAGTTCCCAGTAGTTCAGGACAGCTTCGAAACCGTTGCCAAAGTCAGCGTCAACCGACACACCAACGATGTCGCCGTAGGTCGAACCACCGTCTTGGTAACCCAGGCCAAAGCCCAGAGCGATGCCGCCCAGGTCGGTGCCGTAGGTCAGACCCAGACCGTAAACATCATCAGCCGAACCCGAGTCATCCAGTTCCAGCGATGCAGCAACGCCGAAGTGGCCGAACGAGTAGTCGTAACGCAGGATTTGACCGTCGTTCAGACCGTCGAACTCGTCAGCTTCCGAGAAGCCGGCGTGCGTGGTTTGGTCGTCAGCGATCGCGCCGGCAGCGATTTCCAGATCGGCCAGAGCCCAAGCCAGAGCGCCGTCAACGTCACCCAGGGTTACGGTACCGAAGCCGCCCGAAACGAACACAGCCAGTTCTTCAACCGGGTCGCCGTTGTTCGGGTTAGCGTCGATCGGGTCACCAGCGACGACACCAGCGGGATCGTCATCACCGATTTCGTCCAGATCGATGGTCGCGCCAAAGGTCAGGCCGTTGTCCGACTCGCCCGACAGGGTGAAACGGATGTCCAGATCGCTGTGGAACTGGGTGTCGGTAACGCCATCGTCAAAAATACCGATTTCAGCCGAACCGGAGAGATTTACGTCCGCCGCAGCGAAGCCAGCCGAAGCAACCAGGGCCGTAGTAGCAAAGAGA
>NZ_JAWJUU010000011.1:0-48603 GCF_032918305.1 Rhodovulum sp. FJ3 | reverse complement strand
GCGAAGCCAGCCGAAGCAACCAGGGCCGTAGTAGCAAAGAGACTATGTTTTGGATTTTTTCTCGGAAAACATAGTAGTTAGAGAATTTTGATCGAGATGACGTCTTCTCGTCGTCAAGATGCTGCGCGTGCAAAATATTGTGAATGCGACAAATTATCCTGACTTACAGGACGCTAATTATCACACTCATGTTATTAACGTTCACACGTATTTGTGAACGCCTGGCCTCCTCGGACCCCCGTTTGAGAAAAAACGCAAAGAAATCGCGCTCGGATACCTGATCCGGACGCCTATTCCGTTCAACACAGGGATTTAGACGCGCTGAAAGCCCGCGTTGGTGTTCAGCATAAAGTTCGCAAAGATCGGCAAGCTTGCCGCGCCTATCCCGCGGGCATCTGCGCCAACGCTCCCGCATTCGGCGGTGGGCAGGAGAAGGCCGCGCCCATCCAGCCGACCCAAAGACGCGCGAACGCGCTCAACAAGGGCTTCGCGGATCGCCGCGGGAAAGGCCCCATCGATAACGACAGCTTCAAAATCGATTACCGAACAAACGGCGAGGGCCGCTCGCGCGAGATTTTCGCCGGTTTCGTCCAGCCACGGCACCAAAACCTCATCAATTCCGCTCCAATCCGGCTCTTCCTGCCAAAGGGCAGCGGGATCATGTCCCGCCGCAACCATTGCGGCCTCAAGCCGGTAAATGGACGCCGAGTCGATCAGTTGCTCAACCCCGCCGCCTGTTTTGGGCATAGGTAGGGAGCCAAAGGCACCCGCATTGTTCCGCGCGCCGGGATAGACCGAGTCATTCAGGACCACACCACCACCGATAAAGGCACCAACGAAGAAATACGCGTAATCCGAAAAATCCTTACCCCGCCCGTACACGTGCTCTGCACGACAGGCTGCGGTGGCGTCGTTCTCAACAAACACTGGTAGTTCACAGAGCTCGCCCAGACGCTCGGCAAAATCGACCTCTTTCCACGCCGCGAACTCGTCTGCGGGCGCACCGATTGAGTCATGCCACTTCCAAATCTCGAACGGCGCAGCCACACCCACGCCACAGATCCGCGCGCGCTGATCTTCGGTCAACTTGGCCAGCAAGGTCTCTAAGCCATGCTGCCAAAAACCAAAAATCGTTCCGGGGAGAGGGTATTTGTAGGTGGTTTTGACCCGATCGCGGACATTCCCAACGAAATCCAAGAGCAGGATATCGGCACTGCGACGTCCGATTTTCAGACCGATGGAGTAAACCCCATCCTCGGACAGGGCCATGGGAATGGAGGGCTTGCCCACGCGTCCGCGCTTGGGCTCGCCACGTTTTATAAAGCCCTCACTTTCCAAACTGCGAAGAATCACAGATACTGTTTGAGGTGACAGCCCAGAAAGACGCGCCAAATCGCTGCCTGGCAAGGCTCCGTGGCGCTGGATAGTGGAAATTAATAGGCGTTCGTTGTGATCTCTCACGCCGCGCTGATTAACGCCACCGCTGAACTTTCGGACTTCTGTGGTTGTCATGGCCCTCTCCCTGTCATCAATAAAGCACAAGCCTATTAATAAATCAAATTTATTTATTTATTGACGCAAGGCCGCGAATCACGTTTTTTAGGATGCGAGGCGGGAAAACCCGTCGATCCGACGCGGGCCACCCGCGTCAGTGCTTTTGGGAGGAAGACCAATGAAGAAGTTTCTCGCAGGAACGGCGATGGCCGTTCTGACCACGACTGGTGCAGCTTACGCAGGCGGCCATGAAACGTCCGCATGCCTAATCACGAAAACCGACACCAACCCGTTTTTCGTCAAGATGAAAGAAGGCGCCGCCGCCAAGGCCGCCGAACTGGGCATCACCCTGAAAACCTTTGCTGGCAAAGTTGACGGCGACCACGAAACGCAAGTTCAGGCGATCGAGACCTGCATTCTGGATGGCGCCAAGGGCATCTTGCTGACCGCATCCGACACCTCGTCGATCGTTTCGGCCGTTCAACAGGCCCGCGACGCAGGTATCTTGGTGATCGCGCTCGACACGCCGCTGGACCCGATTGACGCGGCTGATGCGACCTTTGCGACCGACAACTTCCTTGCGGGGGAGCTGATCGGTAAATGGGCCGCCGCGAAACTGGGCGACGACGCGGCTAACGCAAAAATCGGTATGCTGGACCTCGCCGTATCGCAGCCGACCGTTGGCGTTCTGCGCGATCAGGGCTTCTTGCAGGGCTTTGGCATCGACCTTGGCGACCCGAACAAATGGGGTGACGAGACCGATCCGCGCATTGTTGGCAACGACGTCACCGCCGGTAACGAAGAGGGTGGCCGCAAGGCAATGGAAAACCTTCTGGCCACCGATCCGATGATCAACGTCGTCTACACGATCAACGAGCCTGCCGCCGCCGGTGCCTATGAGGCACTCAAGGCAATTGGCCGTGAGAACGACGTTCTGATCGTGTCGGTCGACGGCGGCTGCCCCGGCGTTCAGAACATCGCGGACGGTGTGATCGGCGCGACCTCGCAGCAGTACCCGCTGTTGATGGCGTCGCTGGGCATCGAGGCAATCAAGGAATGGGCCGACAACGGCGTGAAACCCGAACCGACCCCCGGCAAGAACTTCTTTGACACGGGCGTTGCTCTGGTCACCGATCAGCCCGCCGATGGCGTCGAGTCGATCTCGGTCGCCGAAGGCATGGACCTGTGCTGGGGCTAAGACCTTGAATTAACGAATGAAAGGGGCGGCGATCCGCCCCTTTCCCGCCCACGCCGAGGGGGATCGGCGTTTGTGCTATACTTATCCGAAACAACCACCGACATCGGGGACTGACATGACCCAGACCGCCTCAAAAGGGCAGGACTTTGAAGCTGTCGCAGCGCACAGCCCGCAGGCCGTAGCCGAGTTCAACGACCATCACAGCAGCCTTTTGAACAGGGTGCAGCACCGTTTGCACCAGACACCGGCGCTTGTGCCGTTGATCGTTCTGGTTCTGTCCATCGCGGTGTTTGGCGCCCTGCTGGGCAGCAAGTTTTTTTCGCCGTTCAGCCTGACCTTGATCCTGCAACAGGTACAGATCGTCGGCATTCTAGCCGCCGCGCAAAGCATCGTGATCCTGACCGCAGGCATCGACCTCAGCGTCGGCGCGATCATGGTTCTGTCCTCCGTCGTGATGGGACAGTTTACGTTCCGTTATGGCCTTCCGGCCGAACTGGCAGTGGTCTGTGGCCTGATCTGCGGGACGTTTTGCGGTTTCATCAACGGCGTTCTGGTGGCCAAGGTCAAGCTGCCGCCGTTCATCGTGACACTTGGCATGTGGCAGATCGTTTTGGCGTCGAATTTCCTCTATTCCGCCAACGAAACCATCCGCGCACAAGACATCGAGGCCAATGCGCCTATCCTGCAATTCTTCGGTGAAAAGCTGCGGATTGGTGGGGCCATCTTTACCTATGGCGTGATTTTCATGGTCCTGCTGATCCTGTTCATGGCCTATGTCCTGCGTCACACCGCGTGGGGGCGTCACGTTTACGCCGTGGGCGATGACAAGGATGCGGCAGAACTGTCTGGTGTGAAAACCGACCGCGTTTTGATCTCGGTTTACGCGATTTCGGGTCTGATCTGTGCCTTTGCGGGCTGGGCCTTGATTGGGCGGATCGGCTCGGTCTCGCCGACCTCGGGGCAACTGGGCAACATCGAATCCATCACCGCAGTTGTGATCGGGGGCATCTCCCTGTTCGGCGGGCGCGGCTCGATCCTTGGGTCGCTGTTCGGGGCGCTGATCGTGGGCGTGTTCACGCTTGGCCTGCGCCTTTTGGGGGCGGATGCACAATGGACCTACCTGTTGATCGGCGTGCTGATCATCGGTGCGGTGGCAGTTGACCAATGGATCAGAAAGGTTTCGCAATGACCCAACCAATTTTGCAAGGCAAGAACCTGGTCAAACGCTATGGCCGTGTGGTCGCGCTGGACCACTGTGATTTCGAACTCTACCCCGGCGAAATCTTGGCCGTGATCGGGGACAACGGCGCGGGCAAATCGACCCTGATCAAGGCCCTGTCGGGCGCAGTCGTTCCCGATGAGGGCGAGGTGTTCCTCGAGGGCAAAAAAGTCAACTTTTCGACCCCCTTGGACGCACGCCGCGACGGGATCGAAACGGTCTACCAGCAACTCGCCATGTCGCCTGCCCTGTCGATTGCGGACAATATGTTCATGGGGCGCGAGCTGCGCAAACCCGGGATCATGGGCACAATGTTCCGCCAGTTGGACCGCCCCGCGATGGAGAAATTCGCGCGCGAAAAGCTGTCTGAACTGGGCCTGATGACGATTCAGAACATCAATCAGGCGGTTGAAACCCTGTCCGGTGGCCAACGTCAGGGCGTCGCCGTGGCCCGCGCCGCCGCATTTGGGTCCAAGGTGATCATTCTGGACGAACCGACCGCCGCACTTGGGGTCAAGGAATCCCGTCGTGTATTGGAGCTGATCCAGGACGTGAAATCGCGTGGCATTCCGATCATCCTGATTTCGCACAATATGCCCCACGTCTTTGAGGTCGCCGACCGCATCCACGTACACCGTCTGGGCAAGCGTCTGTGCGTCATCAACCCCAAGGAGCACACGATGTCGGACGCCGTTGCCTATATGACCGGCGCCGCCGTTCCCGAAGCGGCCTAAAACATCCCCGCGACAAGCGGAAATCGGCCAGCCGGATTGCAGAATTCGGCTGGCCTTTTGCATCCCATGCCCCAATGTTAGACCGAAGACAGGCATCGGCCATCAGGGTGGGACATGGGACTTTTCAAACGCATCGGCGCGGCCGTGGCAGGGGGCATTTTTCTGACCTCTCCGGCATTTGCGACGGATGTCACGTTCAATATCACCACCGATCTGTCGGACGGTTTGCGCGAGGCCCTGCGCGGCGCGTCCCTGTCGCGGGACATTGCGAAACAGGATGGCACGACGACCGATACGTTGCTGTCCGCGGCGCAGGCCGACTATCGCCGTTTGATCGAGGTGCTCTATGCCCGCGGGTATTTCGGCCCCGTGATCAACATCACGGTCGACGGGCGCGAGGCCGCCGCGATCCCACCGTTTTCACCGCCCGCAAACATCGACCAGATCACCATCACGATCAATCCGGGCGACCGTTTCCGGTTTGGCGAGGTCTCGATCGCGCCTCTGGCCCCTGACACCGAATTGCCCGAGGGCTTCGCCACTGGCAAACCGGCCCAAAGCCTGCTGATCGGCGACGCGGTTGGCGTGGCAATTGACGCATGGCGCGGCGACGGTCACGCCAAGGCCGCCGTGAACGGACAACGCGTGATCGCCGATCACACCCGCGCGGTTCTGAACACCGATGTCACCCTTGCCCCCGGTCCGCGCCTGAATTTCGGCGACCTGATCGTGGATGGCAACAGCGCGGTGCGCACTGAACGCATCATCGAAATCGCAGGCCTACCGACGGGACAGGTCTTTGATCCCGAAGAACAATCCAAGGCCGCAAACCGCCTGCGCAAGACCGGCGCGTTCCGCTCGGTCGCCCTGCGCGAAGAGGACGATGCGAACGCCGATGGCACGCTGGATATCACCGCCACCGTGGTGGAGGACAAACCGCGCAAGTTCGGGTTCGGCGCCGAGGTATCGTCTCTAGAGGGCCTATCGCTGTCCGCGTTCTGGATGCACCGCAATCTCCTTGGCGGGGCGGAACGGCTGCGCTTTGACGGGGCGGTTTCGGGGATCGCGGGGGATACGGGCGGGGTGGATAGCCTGCTTTCGGCCAGTTTCACCCGCCCCGCAACCTTCGGACCGGACACAAGCCTATCCCTCTTGGCCGAGGCCGAGGTTCTGGATGAGCCCGATTTCTATGAAAACCGCATCTTCCTATCCGCCGGTCTGATCCGTGAGTTCAGCGATAGCTTTCAGGTCGGCGTCGGCGTCGGTCTGCGGTTCACGGACATCCGTGACGATTTCGGGGAACGGACCATCCATCAACTGACCTTCCCCCTGTTCGCGACGCTGGATGAGCGGGACGATACCCTGAACCCGCGTGCGGGCTATTTCGCGGACGTCGATCTGGAACCCTTTGCAGCCCTTGGCGATGGCGGGTCGGGCGCGCGCATCTTTGCCGACACGCGTGCCTATTATGCGTTGGGCAACAACGCGGTTCTGGCGGGACGGGCGCAGATCGGTTCGGTCCTTGGGGCGGCGGCGGCGGATGTGCCGCCCGATATGTTGTTCTTTTCCGGTGGGGGCGGCACCGTGCGCGGACAGCCCTATCAATCGCTGGGCGTCGATCTGCCCTCGGGTGATACCGTCGGCGGGCGCAGCTTTGTAGGTCTCTCCGCCGAAATCCGCTATGACATCAGCAACAGCATCAGCGTCGTCGGCTTTGCCGATACCGGTTTTGTCGGTGCCGATAGCATCCCGGGGCAAAACGGCGAATGGCAATCGGGCGCGGGGCTGGGCGTGCGCTATAACACCGGCATCGGCCCCATCCGGTTCGACGTTGCCGCACCCGTCGGTGGATCGACCGGTGACGGCGTGCAATTTTACATCGGGATCGGGCAGGCCTTTTGATGCGTAAGTTTCGCCACACACTATTCGCCCTGACCTGCGCGGCACTGGCCCCGCTCAGCGCGACGGCCCAAGACACCGAGGCCGAGCGCGACCGCGGCACGCTGCAAGCATTTCTTGAGGACAAGCTGTCGTCGGCGGGTCGCGACATCCGGATTGAGGGGTTCGAGGGCGCTCTGTCGTCCAACGCTACGCTGGACAGCCTGACCATTGCGGACGCAGACGGAGTCTGGATCACGCTCAGCGACGTGTCGCTGGTCTGGTCGCGCACCGCCCTGTTGCGCGGACGGTTGGAAATCGAAACCCTGTCCGCGGGCGAAATCGCCATCCCGCGCCGCCCGCTGCCGGCGCCTGCGGTCGAACTGGCCGACACACAGGCCACACCTTTTGCCCTGCCTGAATTGCCCGTTGCGGTGAACATCGGCACGATTTCCGTGGATCGCCTTGATTTGGGCGAGGGTGTCATCGGACCCGCCGCGGTGTTTGACATGGACGGGTCGCTGTCGCTTGCGGATGGCCAAGGCACCGCGGACATCGACATTTCCCGCATCGATGGCACCAAGGGCGACCTGACCCTGTCTGCCGCCTATGCCAACGCGACCCGCGATTTGCGCATCGATCTGAACCTTGATGAGGGCAGCGGCGGCTTGATCAGCACGATTATCAACCTGCCCGGCGCGCCGTCGGTCAATCTGCGCGTCACCGGCGATGCGCCCCTGTCCGATTTCACCGCGCAAATTGCCTTGGCCACGGACGACATCCCGCGCCTGACCGGTCAGGTCCGTTTGCGCGACGACATCGACACCTCGGTTGAGGTCACAGATCCCGACGCCCCTGCGCCCACCCTACAACGGGTTGAGGCGTTTCTGGACGGCGATATCCGCGCCCTGTTTGCGCCCGATCTGCAGCCATTCTTTGGCGCACAATCGGGTCTTGGGGTTCAGGCGACCCTTTATCCCGACGGGCGCAAGGACATCACCGATCTGGATCTGCAAACCGAGCAGATGTCGATCACAGGGTCCCTGTCCATCGGCGCGGCGGGTCTGCCAAGCGCCTTTGATCTGCGCGCGGACATCAACGCAGATGAACCCGTGCGCCTGCCCGTTTCGGGTGACGAAACCTATATCGAACGCGCCCTGATCCTTGCGCAATTCGACGCGGAATTGGGGAATGAATGGACGCTGGACGGGTTCGTCAGTGGCCTATCCCGCGCGGGCCTGAACGTGGGCGATGCCCAAATCACCGGTCAGGGGCACATCAATGCCGATGGCGCACCCCTGTTTGACGGGGAATTTGACCTGATCGGGCAGGACATCACGCATCGCGACACGGCCCTTGCGACGGCCATCGGCCCCACGGCGCGCGCCGCCCTCAGCGTCACCTATGACCGCGATGCCCCTGTGCGCCTGAACGATGTTCGCATCACAAGTGGTGATACGACCCTAAGCGGCGACATAACGATCGGGCGCGGGGATGAGGGCGTACCGATCACCGCCGATTTGCGCCTGACCTCGACGGACATCAGCCGTTTTGCCGATCTGGCGGAGCGGCCCCTCGGTGGTGCTGCGGACCTGACCGTGTCGGGGACCTATAGCCCGCTGTCCGGCGCATTCGACATCTCATCCCAAGCCCGCCTGACCGATCCGATCACGGGTGTGGCACAGGCCGACGCGTTGCTGGCCGGTCAGACCAACCTGATCCTATCGGCGGCGCGCGACGCGAATGGCACGATCCTGCGCCGCCTGTCGGTGCGCGGTGATCTGGTCACGCTAGAGGCCCGTGGCGACATTGACGTGACCGACGCATCGCTGGATTTCGACGCGGCAGTGCGCGATCTGACGCCGCTGGACCTTGGGCTATCGGGCGGGGCCACGGCCACCGGCAACGCCACATGGCAACAGGGATCGGCCATCACCCTAACCGCGTTGGACGTCGCCGCGGCGGGGACCAACGTGACGTTTTCGGGCACGTTTGATCCCAACGACCCTGCCTTGCCAGTAACGGGAATGGTCGATGCGACCTCGGGCGATCTGTCGGTTTTTTCGAAACTGGTTGGTCGTCGCTTGGGCGGGTCGGTCGATCTGAACGCGAACGGGACCGCCGCCCTTCGTAGTCAAACCTATGATCTGGACCTCAGCCTCAGCGGCACGAACCTGACGACCGGTTTGGCGCAGGCGGATGCGCTGTTGCGCGGGCAAAGCGAGCTGCGCTTTGGCGGTAGCTATGGCGCGGATGGGATCGACATTCGCCTGCTGGATGCCGCGTCACCGCAGTTCACCGCCTCCATCACCCCAACGGGGGACGCGGGCGATCTGGCGATTGACGCCACGCTGAACAACCTCGGGATCATCGTGCCGGACTTTCCGGGGGCGGCGCAGGTCGATGGCACCATCCGCCCCGTTGGTTCCGATTGGGCAATGGATGTCGATGCCACCGGTCCTGGCGGAATCACGGCCCAAGTCGCGGGCACGGTGGCCGGAACGGGGCAAACGATGGACCTGCAAGTGTCGGGCAATGCGCCCCTTGCGCTGGCCAACGGATTTATCGCGCCGCGTGCCGTGTCGGGGCTTGCGCGGTTTGAGGCCACAATCAACGGCGCGCCCGGATTGGATGCGGTGTCGGGACGTCTCAGCACCTCGGGCGCGCGCCTTGTCGCCCCCGCCTTGGGGGTTGCGGTAGACGGGATCGGCGCAACTGTTTCCCTGTCGGGCGGGCGGGCCGTGGTCGACGTCACAGGCGCCTTTGCTGAGGGCGGCACGGTCGCCATCAACGGTAGCGTCGGTTTGGGTGCGGGAAATCCGGCAGACATGTCGATCACCTTGTCCCGCGCGGTGCTTAGCGATCCAGACCTCTATCAAACGCGCCTCAACGCGGCCTTGGCCCTGACGGGACCTCTGTCTGGTGGCGGGCGGATCACGGGGACGGTGGACCTGTTGGAAACCGAATTGCGCATCCCCTCGGGCGGCGGAATTGTGGGCGGTATCCCCGACAACCTGCGCCATGTGGGTGAAAGCGCGGCCTCGCGTCGGACCCGCGATTGGGCAGGCCTGATCGACACTGGCGGTGCATCATCCGGGGCGGGGTCTGCTCTGGGCCTTGATATAATCGTGTCGGCGCCAAACCAAATCTTCATTCGTGGACGCGGGCTTGATGCCGAATTGGGTGGTCGCATTCGGGTGACGGGCACCACCGCCGACGTCATTCCGATCGGGCGGTTTGAACTGGTGCGCGGGCGTCTGGAAATTCTGGGGCAGCGTCTGGATCTGGATGAGGGTCTGATCCGGCTGCAGGGCTCTCTGGACCCGTACCTGCGGCTGGTCGCGACCACCTCTGCCGCAGATGACACGGTGATTTCCGTCGTGATTGAGGGGCCTGTCTCCGAACCCGAAGTGGTGTTCGAAAGCCAACCCGAGTTGCCACAGGATGAGGTGCTTGCGCGGCTGCTGTTTGAACGGGGAACACAGTCCCTATCGCCGCTACAGGCCTTGCAGTTGGCCAATGCAGTCGCAGTCCTTAGCGGGCGCAGCGACGGCGGCGTGATTTCTACCCTGCGTCAGAACTTTGGCCTCGACGATCTGGATATCAGCACGGATGACAGCGGAGGCGCGGCCGTGCGTGCAGGGAAATACATTTCGGAAAATGTCTATACCGACGTCACCGTGGATTCGCAGGGTCAAACCGAGATCAACCTGAACCTAGATGTAACGCCCGGTTTCACCGTGCGCGGGTCTGTTGGCGATGATGGCAACACCGGTGTCGGCCTGTTCTTTGAAAGGAACTATTGATCAGACCAAACCGGCCAACCCGCCAAGGCAAAGCGTGACCCGTCCCATCACCCCCTGACGCCGGATCGGTCCCGTGGCAAAATGAGTGGTGCGGGCAATGGGGTTGGTTTCGCGAATGGCGCAAAACCGATCCAGCTGCCGACGCGCCGAGGGCGTCAGCATCCCCCGATTGGCCTGTAGTGCGCGCAGGTTTGCGTCGGTTTGGGCGCGAAAATCCCCACGCACGAAGGCACCCAAGCGACGAACCGACGCCGTAAACCCACGATTGTGTCCGACCAGATTATCTGAATGCTGGCGATACAGGGTGGTCGGCACAGGGTCATAAATAATGCGTCCGCCGCATCCCGAAACGATCTGATACATCCACCAATCATGCGACGCGAAATCGGGTGCTTGGGACGTGGCTCGACGAAGCAGATCAAAGCCCGCCCGATTCAACGCCATCGTGTTCCCACCGGCAAAGGATTGGACCAGCGCATTTGAAAACCAAAGGGGCAACCTCGGCAACCGCGAATGACCAAGCGGGTTCAGGTTCTGATCTGTCACCGTGGTGCGGGCGCCATAAAGCGTAGGTTCGTCCCCGGCCAAGGCCGATACAGCGCGCTCTATATGGGTTGGCAACCAGACGTCGTCTTGATCGCAAAACAGAACCACCCCGTGATCCGTCGGCGCGGATGCAATCAGGTGGGCAAAATTCGCGGCAAAGCCGCGTTTCGGCCCGTCGATCAGCGTCACCTCTTGCGGAACGTGCTCGGCGAACGTTTCGACGATGCGGCGCGTCTCATCCGTAGATCCGTCATCAGATACAATCATACGCCAATGCGCATCGGTTTGCTCGGACAAACTGCAGAGTTGTTCTGCCAGAAAACGCGCGCCGTTGAATGTCGCCAACAGGATGGTATGCGGCTCATGCCGCGGATGCGGTGATGTTCGCATGTCGGTTGTCATAGCCAAACTCTTGTTCAAGCAGTGTATTTTGATGATCAAACAGCGCCTCGATCCATTCTCGGCGCTCGGCCGTCCTTCCAGGGTCGTCTTGACCGGCATCCCGTAGACCCGCGTTGATCATCGCCTGCACCTGCGCCTCAGGCGCACCTCGGTTGATTGCGGCAACGATCCGGTCGCAGTCCATCATGCGCAGCGACGGGTTGGACGCCTGCCTTGGGATCGACCAGTTCAGCGCGGGCTGCCCCAACACATGTTCAAGCACGGATTGGATATTGCGGAAATGTGCGACGCGCACCGATTGTTCGCCAAAGGATTTTCGCCAAGCGCGTAGGAACCCCGCGACCGGCATTGCGCGGCTACGATCCACGGCGACTTGTGCAAAACTGCGCCCCTCAAACGCGCTCTGCACGGTACAATAGGTTCGATAGTTTTGTTTGATGAACTGCGAATAGTCCCCGAAAATAAAATCGGAAAACGGGCGCAGGAATACCAGAATTTCAACGGTGATCTGCCCCGAGGCTTGCAAATCGACCAGATCGGTTGCGCGCGCGGCCTGTGCGAACAGGTCTTCGTGGGACAGTAAAATCGTTTTTTGTTGGTATTCCTCTAGGATGCACTGCATCGAAGGGCCTGAAAGTGCCGCCAATCCATTCCCCGGATGCGCGCCAGACGGCGTCGGATAGGCAATGTCGTGATCGCCAAGCGTGGATTGGTTTTGCACCATAGCCCGTTGCAGAAAGGTCGAACCGCATTTGGGCGCTCCGATATGCAGGATAAGCCGTCTGGTCATGCTGCGATCCCCGTCGAAAGTTTCCCAAGACCAAGGGCCTGCACCATGTCCGCAACCACATGTGAGAGGTCATCCCCCATTGGGGAAAGATCCAGAGACCGGTCGGTCAGACGTGGGGACGGCGCATCCCACGCGGACCTAATTCCCTGAGCAATCTGATCGGGAAGCAAGCCCGTGCTCCAGATATGCGGACCAAGCGTGGAAAGATCCTTTTGCGTAAACGCATTGGTCACTGTTTTCACACCGGCCGCCGCCATTTCGATGGGTAGGTGGCTGGGGTGTGGAGAATACATCAGGGCAAGACCGACATCGCTCTCACACAGAAAACGAGGGTAGTCCTGGAGGGGCAGTTTTCCGAGGCTGTGCAAGCGGACACCGTTAGGCAGCGTGATGTCAATGTGCTTCATCCCTGCGCTAACGACTTTGATGTCTTTGGGGCCCAAGCCGGTGGTGGAGATGAATTTTGCGATGCTTTCGACCGCGAGGGGGAACATATTGCGGCTGACCTCCGGGCGACCGTAAAGGGCCAGTTGACGCGGAGAGCCCGTTGGACCGCGCACCAAACCGGCATAGCGGGGAACATGTATCGCCGGACGCAGCGTCAACGCGTGATCGTCCGCGAACCCGTACCCCATGCCCGCAAAATATCGACGCAAGTAAGAGGTGTTGAAAATCGGGGTAAAGTTCAGGTCATAGCTTGCCGTGGCCATGCCGTGCTCTTGGCCCCACGCGTAAAACCCGGGTTCGAAATCCTGAATGAGGTAGGCAAAGTTGTCGTGCATGTAGCCCGCCGCACACAAGTCCCGCGCGCAATAGGCCGTCCACCACGCGGTCGCCACAAACCTGTCGCCGCGATGTGCGGGGAGGTCCGCAGGTTGGGATCCATCAACAATTGACAGAAGTTGTGGCGGCAGGTCGGGGGCGCGATCCTGAATAAAGGCACGGCTGTGTTGAGCGTTTGCGACGGGTAGGTCCGTTGCAACATAGCGTACAGGCACGCCGTGGCGCGTGGCCTCTAGCCCCATATCAACGGCGGTCAGGATGCCCGCGAACATTTCGTTCGGGTTGAGGCTGGGCAAAAGGATGTTCAGGCTGGGGCGCGGGGCGTTGAACACGGGGCGCAGGCCGGTGTGGCATCGCGGATCAAGGTAACTGGTCCAATCGCGCGGAGTTTCGACTTGCGCCGGTTGCACGGCCACGGGGCGGGGCGGAACACCAGGCGCCAGATCGTAGAGGCGGTTGTCAAACTGCCCAAGCGCCTGTTCATAGCCGACATTTGCGGCGCGTTTCGCCGCCCAAATTGTGCGCCCAAGGGCGACGACCGCATAGCTTAGGCTGACCGCGGCCTGAGACACCTGCCCGCGCAGGGCCATTCGCAACCCATCCGCGACGAATGCCAAACCGGTGCCGCGCGGGGCGAGATAGGGCTTTAGCGGCTCCAGCTTTGATAGCGCCGTCTCGACATTACCAAACCGCAGCACCAGTTGTCGCGCCAGATAGGAGGCCAACGCATAGCGTCCCGCCCATGTGCGCAAACGGAACTTGGTCGTGCCCGCCGTGCGGTGCCCCGCGCCCACCGCGTTATTGCCGTGTTGGCGATAATCGACCAGCGGGCGGCGGATCAGGCGCACGTCGCCAAGAACCCGTGCCACCAAGGCCAGCCACAGGTCGTGGTAGAAATGAACGCCGTTTTGTGGCGGGAAAGGTAGGGCATTCTCGACCACCTCTCGGGTCATGGTAACGGTCATCCCTGTGACCGAATTGCGGACCAACAGGTTGCGAAGGCGCGAATCCCTGTCGCGTCGTTCAAACCCGAAAACCGACTTGTGTAGAGGTTTACCCATCGCGTCGACCATGCGTGCGTCGCTGTGGACCATCGCGGCCCCGTCCTGCAAACCCTCTATCCCCGCCCGCAACCTATCCGCGCACCAAATGTCATCCTGATCCGAAAGGGCAAAGTGGCGCGCCTCGGGGAACAATTCCAATGCGCACTTTAACCCGAACTCAAAGGCCCGCACCGCGTCCAGTCGATCCTCACCCACAACTATGTGAAAATTCAGACCATTTTCACCCGCGAGGTCATCAATCAGGTCACTTGAATTTCGGTCTGCATCCACGAAAACAACCGCGAAATCATCATGCGTTTGCGCCGCAATACTGGCGATCTGTTCTGCAAGGTAACTGGCCACTGGGCGGAAGACCGCCATGACGATAACTGTTTGTGGCATCGGGAAAAATGTCCTTTCGGCCCATACGAAATGTCAGGGAGCACCCCCATAAGGAGAGACGCTAAGGACAAATTGTTGACAAACAGTTGTTGTAGTAACATCGATACAACAGCAGAAACGAGTTCATTCACTTTCGTGTCAATTATTGGTGGTCCTATGTATCGAAACGCTCCCGTTCAGAAAATCAACGCCGATTATGCGGTTGGCAGCACGTCTGCGACCAAGCCGACCTACACCCCGGACGAAATCGCCAATTATCTGACAAGCGTGTTCTGGAGCGAGCGTTCCTTTGACGTCACGACCGGCGGCACGATCACCTATGTGTTCAACGACATCAGTGAAGAGGCCGAGATGCTGGCCCGTTACGCGATGGACGCATGGTCGGACGTCATGGGCATTGAGTTTGTCGAGGTGGAAGCCTTCCCCGCCGACCTGATCTTTCGTGACAGCGATCCGTCGGGCGCCTATTCGACCTCCAGCACCGCGGGCGGCGTGATCAACTATTCGATCGTGAACATCCCCCAAAACTGGATCGACGCATACGGCACCACTCTGGACAGCTATTCGTTCCAAACCTTCATCCACGAAATCGGGCACGCCATCGGTCTGGGTCACGCGGGGGATTACAACGGCTCTGCGGGCTGGCTGACCGACGCGGAATACACCAATGACAGCTGGCAGATGACGGTGATGTCGTACTTTAGCCAGACCGACAACCCGACCGTCGACGCCAGCTTTGCCTACATCATCACCCCGATGTTGGCCGATATTATCGCGATGCAGTACCTGTATGGCGACTCGATCACCGTGAACACCGGCGACACGACATACGGCGCGAACTCGAACCTCGACGGGTACATGGGCGATCTGTTCGGCATCATGTTCGACGGTGAAAGCAATCCCGCGATCTATTCCGGCGGTCCGGTGGCCTTTACCATCAACGATGACGGTGGGATTGACACATTCGATTTCTCGACCGTCAGCGACGACCAGAACCTCGATCTGAACGAAGACGCAATTTCCGACGTGGCCGGTCTGACCGGCAACCTGATCATCGGGCGCGGCACCGTGATCGAAAACGGTATGACCGGCGCGGGCGATGACCGTCTGACCGGCAACGATGTCGACAACGTCCTGAGCAGTGGCGCGGGCGAAGATACCGTTCTGGGCAACGGCGGTAACGACGACATGTCGGGCGGCGCAGATCGCGATATCATGGCCGGTGGCACGGGCGGTGATGCGATCAATGGCGATGACGGCAATGACTTCCTGTTTGGCGGCAGTGGTGCCGATGACATGCAGGGCGATACCGGCAACGACTTTATCTTTGGTGGCGCAGGCGAAGACACGCTTAACGGTGGCAGCGGGAACGACAAGCTGTTTGGCGGAGGCGATGCGGACGTCTTTGTGTTCGATCTTGCCGATGGGGACGACACCATCCGCGACTTTGACGACGGCGTTGACACCATCGAGATCAGCGGCGGCATCACGTTCAACGATCTCAGCATCTCGGACGTGACCGAGGGTGCTTTGGTGACCTTTGGCACGACGTCGGTCACGGTCATCGGTCTGGATGCGTTGGATCTGACGACCGACGATTTCACCTTTGTCTAAACGGGGCCTAGCCGTGACTGCGGCATAGGTCCTGATGATGGCGAATGGCCTGATCAATATCTGAATAGAACGTAAGGCGGCCGTGATCCAACACGGCCGCCTTATCGCATAAACGCTGCACCAGACCTAGGGCATGGGTCACGATGATCGCCCCGCTGTGTTGCAGGCGCTCGTGGAACAAGGCCTCGCTCTTGCGTTTGAATTCCGCGTCACCGACCGATGTGACCTCATCCACCAGATAGGTATCAAACGGGATCGCCATCGACACGGCAAAGGCCAGTCGCGCGCGCATACCCGCGGAATAGGTTTTGACCGGCGTGTGGAAATGCGCGCCAAGGCCCGTGAACCGCGCCACCGCGTCCAACATTTCATCCGTATCGACCCCTTGGATGCGCGCGATGAACCGCGCGTTTTGCGCGCCAGACAGATCGCCATGAAAACTGCCCGCGAACCCGACGGGCCAGGACACGCGACCGGTTTTGACAATCTGCCCGTCGTCGGGGTCCATCGTGCCCGCGATCATACGCAGCAGGCTGCTTTTGCCCGCGCCGTTCCGGCCCAGCAACGCCGTCGCCCCGCGGGTTTCAAACGTGGCGTTTAGCCCGTCCGCGACAACCGTTCGCACGCCGTTCACCAGATAGGATTTCGACAGGTTGTGCAGACGGATCATCGCCGGTCCCGCAAGCTATAATAAACCAACGCCAGCACGGCCCAGCCAAGGATCAACGCCGCCGCCGCCAATCCCATGATCGGCCAACGACCGGGAAATTCGGCGGTATCTGCACGGGTCGGTCCAACATAGGGTGTCAGGTACCGCGTTTGACGATCCGCACGGGCGCGCGCGACCTCAAGCGCGGTTTGGGCGGACAGATAGGATTTCTCGGCATATTCCAGATCGACCTGTAGCGTTTCAAATTCGGCCATCACCGCCGAATAGGCGCCAGTTCCCGTGCCGAACAACGCCTTTTCCTCGGCAATGCGCCGTTCAATCGCGGATTTGCGCCGCGCGGCTTGTGCCAAACGGGGATCGTTGGTGCGTGTGGTTTCCTGTAGCATCGACAGTTCAATCTCGGCATCCGTGCGTTGCTGGCGCAGATCGGACAACAGGGCCATGCGCGTCGCGATATCCGCCGCCGGATCAACGATTTGTGTGCGTGTGCGGAATTCCATCATGGCAAGGCGCGCGGATTTCAGACGTTCCACCGTGCGGTTCAATTCGACCTGCGCGTGGTAAATGGAATCGGCACGCGCCTGATCAGACAGGTGGTTGATCAGCGCGCTAGCCTCATCACTGATCGCTGTGGCAATCGCTTGGGCGTCCTCGGGTGCAAAGGCCGTCACCCGCAACCGGATCAGTGCGTTTTGCGGATCGTGCCAGACATGCACATGCCGGTTCCAACGGGCAAGCATCAGCGCGCTGTCGACCTGATCCGGCAGGCCGAAAAACCAATCGCCGCGACCGCCCAAGAGGGCACCCAGATCCACCGCGCGATCCACCCGCGCGATGATATCCGGCCCCTCGATATAGGCGCGCAGGATTTCGGCGTCCGCACCGTTCCCGCCTCCGATCTCGGCAATCCCCCCAAGGAAATCGAGCGCCGCCGGCGTCTCTTCGCGCTGGATCGACAGTTCAACATGGGATGCATAGCGATCCGCCGCCACGCCCCACAGGTAATAGCCCAGCACATCCAGCGGGATCAGGACCAGCAAAACAAAGCTGGCAATCAATCCCAGATGCCGCCGCCGCGGACGCGCCGCGCGGGCCAGCCCGAGGGACGCAATCGCGTCCTTGGTCGACTTGGGGACAGAGTGAAATCCGATATGGCGTGCAACGGTCAAGGGCGGCCCCGCTAAGAATGGATTCAGGAATGACTGATACGTCGTTGGGCACACCGTGCGCGGTTTTGGTTGAGAAAGGGTTGATATGGCCAGACAGATCCCCGTCCTGCGAATGCCCCAAACGGCGCGGGCCGTTTCCGCCCTGATCCTGCGTGAGGTGGCGGCGACGCATGGCCAATCCATCGGCGGCTATGCTTGGGCCATTCTAGAGCCCGTCGCGGGGATCGCGTTGCTGAGCCTGATCTTTTCGATGGCCTTTGCCGCGCCGCCCTTGGGTCAGAACTTTGCCCTTTTTTATGCGACCGGATTTTTGCCGTTCATGATGTATCTGGACCTGTCGCAAAAGGTGTCCGTCGCGATCCGGTATAATAAGCCTTTGCTATTCTATCCGGGCGTCACGTTTCTGGACGCGTTGATCGCGCGGTGGGCCTTGGCGGCGTTGACCCATGCCTTGGTCGCGGCGATTGTGTTTGGCGGGCTGTTCGCCATCTATGACACCGGCGAGCGGATCGATGCGCGTTATATCGCGGGGGCCTTTGTGTTGACCGCCTGTCTGGGCCTTGGGGTGGGGGCGTTGAACTGTGCGCTGCTCTCCCTGTTCCCCACGTGGGAACGGATTTGGGCCGTCGCGAACCGGCCATTGTTCATCGTCTCGTCGATCTTTTTCCTGCCAAGCAGCCTGCCCGAACCCTATCAGTCCTTGGTCACGTGGAATCCGCTGGTTCATGTGATTGCGATGATGCGGCGCGGGTTTTATGGCCTCTACCGGCCTGAATTCCTGTCGGCGGGCTATGTTTTGGCGGTGTCAGGCGGATGCATGTTTGTCGGCGTCGCCCTGTTGCGGCGTCATTACCGGCGGGTTCTGAACGCGTGATCAGATGAACCAGAAATCATCGGCGGCCAGATCATCCACCCCGTAAACACGGATGGTGTGATCGGCATAGGTGACGTCGACATAGGCCCCACCTGCATCTGTCCCGTCAATCAGGGTCAGCCCGTTATAGCCACCCGATACGCCCTTGAGCCGGATCAGATCGCCGTCCTCAAAATCGGTGATCGTGTCGACTTCGGCGCTTGTGAATTCGTTGAACACAAAGACATCGACGCCGGTTCCGCCCGTCAGGACATCGTCCCCCGTGCCGCCGTTCAACGTGTCGTTCCCCGCATCCCCGACCATTGTATCCGCACCCTCACCACCGGCCAGAAAGTCGTGCCCGTCTCCGCCGTACAGCTCATCATCAAAGGACCCTCCGCCGATTTCGTCATTCCCCGCGCCACCGTAAATCGTGTCCTTGCCCGTGCCGCCGCCAAGGCTATCGTCTCCATCCTCGCCATAGACCAGATCGTTGCCATAGCTGCCTGCCATGGTGTCATTGCCAGACCCGCCATATTCGACATCGGCACCGTACCCGCCACTGGTCACATCATCGCCATCGCCTGCATGGATCGTGTCGTTGTCATTGCCCGAGCCGATGATGTCATGCCCCGCGCCGCCCCACAGGTCGTCATCGCCATCCCCGCCACCGATGCTGTCATTACCCAAACCACCGTCGACAAAATCATCCCCCGCAGAGGCCGAGATCGTATCATCCCCGTCCTCGCCATAGAGGCTATCATTGCCGTCTTGGCCCAGCACCTCATCATGATCGCTACCGGCATAGAGGACGTCATGTCCATCACCGCCCTCTAGCCGGTCGCGACCACCCCCACCGTCCAATGTATCGTTTCCCCCGCGCCCGCATATCCGGTCGCCCCCATCGCCGCCGAACAGGATGTTATCCGCACCATCCCCGCAGAGCGTGTCTGCAAACGCACTGCCGATCAGACCTTCAATGTCGTAAAACACGTCCCCCGCGGCGTCGCCCGTTCCGCCCTCCGAGGCCGTCAGGTCCAAATTTATCCCGGCACTCGCGCCGCTATAATCGATCAGATCCACCCCCGCGCCACCCTGAAACGTGTCGGCCCCGTCGCTGGCCCGCAAGGTGTCGTTCCCGCCAAGGCCCCAAACCACGCCGCCACCCGTCGGGGCGTTCAGGACATCATCGCCCTCGGTCCCGACCACGTCGCCGGGCAAGGGCGTCGCGGCGATGAACACCGGCACATGGGTCGCGTTGACAATGGACGCCGTGCCCAGCATCGCCGCCGTGATCGGCGCGCCATCGCTGCTGATCAACACGATGTCCTCACCATAGACGCTCAGGATTGCGCCATTCGATGTGGGCGTGACCAAGATCGACGAGATATCCCGCACTAGACCGAATGCCGACAGGTCCAGCGCATCCTGCCCAACCGTGAAATCAGTGATCGTGTCCGTGCTGCCATCCGGTTTCAGGATAAAGATATCCGCGCCTGCCCCGCCCGTCAGGCTATCGGCACCTGCCGTGTCGATCAGGACATCGTTGCCGGCGCCGCCAACCGTCCCACCCATCACGCCCAGCATCGCCGGATCAAGGTCAAAGCGCGTCAGGCCCGCCTCGGACTGGGACATGACCAGCACCTGAACCGATGCGCCATCCTGAACCACCTCGATCCCCGAGATATTGTCCAGCGTCGTGCCCGTCGTGTCCGCCACCGTCTGAAGATGTACCAGATGCCCGTCTGGCGTCAGGCTAAACAGGCTAAGCCCGTCATCCCCGCCCGAGGTCAGGATGAACGCCTTTCCGTCGACCTGAAACACCTCAACGATCAGGGCCCCGTCAAACCGCGTGTTCAAATCGTCGATCACATGATCGGTGACGGTCATCGCGCCGCTCTCGGCGATGTGTAGGATGGTCAGACTGTTGCTATCGGCGGCGGTGACGATGGCAAAGGCGGCACCGTTGATCGTGACGGTCTGAATGTCGGTGGGCGTGTTGATCGACAGGCCCTGTTCCGGCGACAGGGCCTGGATCGCGGTCAGGGTACCGTTCGCGGCGACGCTATAGGTCGTGACCGCCTGATCCTCGGCCGAAATCCCGATCATCAGGGTGGCGTCCCCCACAGTCACCACCGACATCCCGTCCAGAGGCGCAACAGCGGGCTGTGAGGCGCGCAAGGTTGCCGTGCCGCCCGAGACATCGAAAACGTATAAACCGCCCTCTGCGGGCGCCAGAATGACCGTGTCGGCGCCCACCGCGACGACCTCAACCGCATCGGGACTGGTCCCGCTGCGGTAATGGTAGAGCGTTTCGGAATCGCCGGACGAGAGCACATCCGCCAGATCATCCGCATCCAACACGATGTCCGTCGGGCCGATATCAAACGTCACCGCGTTCACACCCGACGCGGGGAAATCCGTGACCGATGTGACACTGATCCCCCCGCCCGATAGGGACAGGGTGATGCGCCGTCCTGTGGCGCTGTCGACGATGACAATGTCGCCAGAACCCGTGCCGTCCACCGACACCCGCGCAACCGTCATCGGACCGCCAAACGCGCTGCCCGTGACCGTGCCTATCGGGGTCAAAACATCCATAACCCACCCAAATTCCATGCGCCCCCACGCATAGGATCACTCTGGCGGGCGGGTCTTAACGGTGACCTGCCGAAATAGGGCGCTTTCGCGACCTTTGGTTTGAATGCGTCAGGTCTTTAGGGGGTTGGAAACCTTTTTGCCCGAACGTGAACCCGTAAACAGCGGGGGCATGATATGCGCAGACTTTTTGACATCGGGTTCGGGGTTTTGTTGATCCCCCTTGTGGTGCCTTTGGTCGCGGTTCTGGCCGCACTGGTCTGGACCTGTGACGGGCGGCCGGTGTTTTACAAATCCCGCCGGATGCATTCGATGACGCAGGATTTCCAGATGTGGAAACTGCGCACCATGTCCGCTTCCCGCGGACCGGATCGCCATTTTGACCGCGCTGTTGAGCGGCGTGTGACGGGCCTTGGCGCGGTGCTGCGCCGTCACCGGTTGGATGAAATGCCCCAGCTGTGGAACCTCTTGCGCGGGGACATCACGTTGATCGGAACGCGCCCGCCGCTGCCCGCGCATGTCCGCGCCTGCCCTGATTTGTTCCGTGAGGTTCTGGAAACACCGCCGGGTCTAACCGGCCTAGCCACGCTGACCTTTTACGGGCATGAGGCGGCGATTCTGTCGGCCTGCCCAGACACATTAACCGCGCGACGGGTCTATCTGGACGGCCTGATGCCTGCAAAAATCACGCTGGATCGGGATTACAACGCCCTGCGCACATGGCAGAGCGACCTTCGCCTCTTGGCCCAGACCGCCTTGGTGCCGTTGCGAACGGACCCTGCGCCCTTACCGGCACCGGCCCGACACACGGTTAACGACGTTTTAGGGTCTGACCGAAATTCAGCGTCGGGGTAAGCTCCACCCGCTCGGACGCCTGATCCGCACCATCGGCAGTGCAATCCGCGATGATCTGGGCGGCTTTGACACCGATCTCACGGCGGCAGGCATCCATGGTCGCAATCCGCGGGTTGATCCCGTCCAACAGCTCGATCCCGTTAAAGCCCGCGATACCGATCTGTCCGGGAACCGAAATGCCCTTGTCCATGCAATAGAGCATCGCACCGGCCGCGATCATGTCGTTCGAGCAGTAGAGGAAATCCAGATCCGGCGTGCGCGCCAGCATCATCTCGGCCAGCTCGCGCCCTTTGGCAAGACCCGAACCGCCGGAATAGAATTCGTGATCCGCCATCTCGATCCCGGCTTTGGCGAGACCGGCGGTGAACCCTTCAAAGCGTTTGCGCGCGCGGTGGTCGAGCGGCATTTTGGTGCCGATGAACCCGATGCGCGTATAACCCGCCTTGACGATTTCCTGTGCCATCACGGTGCCCGCGCGACGATGGGAAATGCCCACGACACTGTCCACCGGTTCGCCATCGGTATCCATGATCTCGACGATGGGAATGCCCGCGTTTTTCAACATGGCGGTGGCCGCCTCGGAATGTTCGAGGCCCGCGATGATCACACCCGACGGGCGCCACGACAGCATCTCGAACAACACGGCCTCTTCGCGCTCGGGCTTGTAATGGGTGACGCCGACAACGGGTTGGAGCGGCGAGGCTTCAAGCACCTCGGA
Source organism: Rhodovulum sp. FJ3 (assembly GCF_032918305.1). Lineage (NCBI taxonomy): Bacteria > Pseudomonadati > Pseudomonadota > Alphaproteobacteria > Rhodobacterales > Paracoccaceae > Rhodovulum > Rhodovulum sp. FJ3. The sequence goes on along the minus strand of NZ_JAWJUU010000011.1, from coordinate 25,831 downwards.
AATGCCCGTCATCACCTCGGGGAACACCATGTTCGACAGGGACGGGATAATCACACCAACCAGATTAACCCGCTGCGACGCCAACGCGCCTGCAATCTTGTTCGGCACATAGCCAAGCCGTTTGGACGCGGCCAACACCCGTTCGCGCGTCGCCTCGCTTACATCGCCGCGGTTACGCAAAACGCGGCTTACGGTCATTTCGCTAACGCCAGAGGCCTCGGAAACGTCCCGCAATGTCAGGGGGCGGCGGTTACGGGGCGGGGTCGACTCGGTCAATGGCTTACCCTTTTGATTTTTTCCACATTCATAGTTAGCGATAATAGTGAGGAATTTCCAAGCCCCTTACCGCCCCAGCGCAATCTTTCCGCGTGGGACTTGCAACACATGTGGTTTCCGGCAACAAAGCCCGTGACGGCCCCGTGGCTCAACTGGATAGAGCAGCCCCCTCCTAAGGGGCAGGTTGCAGGTTCGAATCCTGCCGGGGTCGCCACCTTGATTGGCGTTCAGACCTGATAGTAATCCCGATACCACGCGACGAATGCGGCGACGCCATCCTGAACGGTGGTCGTTGGCTTATGCCCTGTCAGACGTTCCAACAACGCCGTATCCGCCCATGTCGCGGGAACATCGCCCGCTTGCATCGGCATCAGGTTGCGTTCGGCGGTGACGCCGGTGGCCGTTTCAATCGCGGCGATGAAATCAGTCAGCTGCACCGGCGCGGCGTTGCCGATGTTCACCACACGGAACGGCGCGACGGGCGACAGGCTATTGCCCTCGGCCACGACACCATCGGCGGGGCGTTCGGGCGCGGCGTCGATGAGGCGGCGTATACCCTCGACCAAATCGTCGATATAGGTAAAGTCGCGCTTCATATCGCCGAAGTTATAAACGTCGATCGGGTCGCCTTCCAAAATCGCCTTGGTGAATTTGAACAGGGCCATATCGGGGCGCCCCCACGGCCCATAGACCGTAAAGAAACGGAACATCGTCACGGGCAGATCGAACAGATGAGCATAGCTGTGGGCCATGCTTTCGGTCGATTTCTTGGTGGCCGCATAGAACGACATCTGATGGTCGGCGCGCACGTCCTCGCGATAGGGCATCTCGGTATTGGCCCCATATGCGGAGGAGGTCGAGGCCAGCAACATGTGACGCGGCGGGTAGGCGCGCGCGGCCTCTAGCAATTCGAAGGTGCCGATGATGTTGCTTTCCAGATAGGCGCGCGGGTTTTCAATCGAATAGCGCACGCCCGCCTGCGCCGCCAAATGGACGACCACATCGGGTTTCTCTTCCTCAAAAAGGCGCATCAACAGGCCGGGATCCTCGACCATGCCATGGACGGACCGATAGCCCTCGGATTGCAGCAAACCCGCCTCGCGCCGTTCTTTCAGGGCGACGTCATAGTAATCGGACAGACAGTCCAGCCCGATGACGCGCCACCCCTCATCCAACAAGCGGCGGCAGACAAACGAACCAATAAAACCGGCCGCGCCGGTGACTAGTGCAGTGGGCATATCAATCAGACTCAAACAGATCTCGGGTGAACACTTTGTCCGACACATCGCGGATGTCGTCGGTCAGACGGTTGGCGATGATCAGATCGGCGCGCTCTTTAAAGGCCTCCAGATCATTCACAACGGGCGAGCGGAAAAATTCGTCCTCATCCAAAACGGGCTCATAGACGATCACCTCAACCCCTTTGGCCTTGAGGCGCTTCATGATGCCTTGGATCGAGGATTGACGAAAGTTATCCGACCCTGCCTTCATGACCAGACGATAGATGCCGACGATCTTTGGTCCGCGCATTAGGATCTGGTCGGACAGGAAATCCTTGCGCGTGCGGTTTGCATCCACAATTGCGCGGATCAGGTTCTGGGGCACGTGGTTGTAGTTCGCCAGCAACTGCTTGGTATCTTTGGGCAAGCAATAGCCACCATAGCCAAAGGACGGGTTGTTGTAATGCGACCCGATACGCGGATCTAAACCGATGCCGTTGATGATCTGGCGCGTGTCCATACCGGCGGCCATGGCATAGCTGTCGAGTTCGTTAAAAAACGCCACCCGCATCGCAAGGTAGGTGTTTGCAAACAGTTTGACCGCCTCGGCCTCGCGGCTATCGGTGAACAGGACCTCGACATCCTTTTTCACCGCACCTTGCAGCAAAAGATCGGCGAAGACCTTCGCGCGCTCGGACTGTTCTCCCACGATGATGCGCGAGGGATAGAGGTTGTCATAAAGCGCACGCCCCTCACGCAGGAATTCGGGCGAAAACACAATGTTGTCGCTGTCCATCTCGAACCGTAGGTTGTCGACATAGCCCACGGGGATGGTCGATTTGATGATGATCGTCGCCTCGTCATTGACCGCAAGAACCTGCGACACGACGGTCTCGACACTGGAGGTGTCGAAATAGTTGGTCTTGGGGTCATAGTTCGTCGGCGTTGCCACAATGACGAAATCCGCGTCCCGATAGGCCGTGGCCGCATCGGTCGTTGCCGTCAGGTTCAGGTCCTTGTTCGCCAAGAAATCTTCGAGATCCTCATCCACGATCGGACATGTGCGCGCGTTCACCATCTCGACCCGCTCGGGCGTCACGTCGACGGCTACAACGGTGTTGTGCTGTGCCAACAGAACCGCATTCGACAGCCCGACATACCCAAGGCCCGCAACCGCAATCTTCATCCCACAAACCTACCTGCTGTCACCACTTGCGCTGTGACAATGCTGCGAAATCGCAGCATTTTTCGGGCACGAATGGTGTTTTTAGATGGGTTTTGGATATAACGAGCAATCGCGCACGAAAACAGGGTTTTCGTTGGGGGGGCAGGAAATTTACATGCCAAGGGTCCGCACGCCCATCACCGAAAAGATCAGATCATCCGAATGACGTCTTTGTCGATCGACAGCATATAGCCCTTGCGCGCGATGTTCTTGATCAACAGCTCGCTCATCATCTGGTTGCCAAGGGCATCGCGCAGACGTTTGATCCGTGTGGCACCGGCGGCCTCTTCGCAATCGGTGGCGTCACGCCCTGAAATCACGGCCTCGATCTGTGAGCCGGTCAGGATATCGTCATCCATCCGCGCCTCGGCCAGAACCGACAGGGTCTCGATCGCGGCGGGGGTCAGCTTGAATTCCATGTTGTTCAGAATGACCGCGTTTTCGCCGCGACTGATCAACAGAGACGACACCTCGATCCCGCGACGCTGAATTTCGCTCATCCGGCGATTGAGGTTGATGATCGTCACCAGAAACACAAACGCCGCCACCATAAGGGCCGTCGCAAACACCATCAGGACAAAGATGATCATCCGATAGGATTGAAGCACATCCGCAAAGGCCGAGCCCGATTGCGCAAGAATTTCCAACAGGCTGATTTCCGCACCGGACCGCAGGTCGTCGTTTTCCACAAAGATGCGCTCAACCTGCTCGTTGAACACATTCGCATCGGGCAGGTTCGTGAACAGCAACAGAGCCGCCGAAAACAGGATCACGACAATCGCGGCAATTCCCGCCCCCACGATGGGGAACGGTCGGCGCGTCGCGGTCTCAGTATTTAAGGTAGAACTTTCCGGCACTCGACTTCCTCTCGGCCAAACCATCCTGCGCGAATGTGGACATAACATTCAGCAACTGCCACCCGTCCTTTTCCAGCTTGCGCGAGATTTCGCGCGCCGCCGCATCGCGGGAGGTACAGGATTGATCGGACAGTTCAATGACGCCGTAGTGCAGGCGCAAAGGCTTTTCGCGTTTGGCCTTATAGTCGGCATAGCACGCCGCCTGCGCCGGAAGAGCAAGCGCGGTCAGGGCCAGACCCAATATGAGAGAGCGGATTTTCATGCCTCAATCATGGGTGAGACGGGCGTGCTATTCAATATCATCGGGGTCGTAAGGGGCGCTAGACGATAACATTTGCCCGTTATTGCCTGTCTCGGCGGGTGGTCCCCATCGTCGGATCAGACAACGCACATCGTGCCACGCACCACCCGAAAGGACCACATCATGTTTCGCCCCGCACTTGCCCTGATCCTGTCCAGCGCCCTTGGCGTCACCACCTTTGCCGCGCCCGCACAGGCCGAAATCGACGAGGGCCTTTTGGCCGCGCTGGGGGCCGCTGCGGTGATCGGTCTGGCCCTGAATGTCGAACATAACCGCAAGGACAAAAACAAATCATCCACGACCGATGTTCAGAAATATCAGGAATACGATGACACCTCGGCGCATCAAATCACGCCGGCGCATGGCAATTACTACTACCCGAAGAACGGGAATGCCTACGGCCACCAGAACCCTAAGAACCCGCATTACAACACGTCGAAATCCCTGCCTCTGAAATGTCTGGTGAACACCCGTCAGGGCGGCAACCGCAAACAGGTGTTTTCCTATCAATGTCTGGCGAAATCCGGCGCGGTCCGCGACCTGCCCAAGAAATGCGCCACATGGGTGAAAACCAAATCCGGCCAGGTCCCCGGCTATAACGCGCAATGTCTGGTGAACCGCGGCTATGTCATCGGGAATTCGAAATACTGAGTTTGGCGTCGAGCAGTGCACGGGGAATGATCCCGTGGCGACACCTGGGCGGGGGGTAATTCCCCCGCCTTTTTTCTTGTGACCGCGCGCGGGGACGGGCATCACGGGAGCATGGCAGAGATTTTCATACCCGATTTCGAATTTGAACGCACCGCGTTGGCGAACGGGGCCACCATCGTGGCCGGTGTGGATGAGGTCGGGCGCGGCCCGCTGGCCGGTCCGGTGACGGCGGCGGCGGTGATCCTGAAGCCGAACGCGATCCCCGAGGGATTGAACGATTCAAAGAAGCTGACCGCGAAACGGCGGCAGGCTCTCTATGAGGTTCTGATGGAAACGGCGGACGTGTCCATCGCCCATGCCAGTGTCGAAGAGATTGACGAGATCAACATCCTAGAGGCCTCGCATCTGGCGATGCGCCGCGCGCTGGCCGGTTTGGGGCGGGCGGCGGACTATGCGCTGGTCGACGGGAACCGGATGCCCCGCGATATGCCCTGCGCAGGAGAGACGATCATCAAGGGCGACGCGCGATCCGTGTCGATTGCCGCCGCGTCGATCGTGGCCAAAACGGTGCGCGACGCATTGATGGTGGATTTAGCGCAACAGCACCCCGGCTATGGATGGGAAACCAACGCCGGATATGGGTCCAAGACGCATCTAGAGGCGCTTCGAAATCTTGGTGTCACCCCACACCATAGACGTTCGTTTAAGCCGGTACACAATATCTTGTATCAAGCGAAAACAGTAAGTCACTGATTCAAAAAAGAAATTGACGCCGAATCACCTTTGACTCATCTTTGTAGGCAACAAAACGACGCCAAAAATGGCGCGATTGTATGAGGCAGAGATGAAAACCATGACTAAGAAACAGGGGGCGCCTGCGCTCCCGCTCAATCAGATATTGGCCGGTGACTGCGTGGAGGTGATGAACAGCCTCCCGGAAAACTCTGTTGACCTGATCTTTGCCGACCCGCCCTATAACCTGCAGCTGAAGGGCGAATTGCACCGCCCCGACAACTCGCGGGTGGATGCGGTTGATGATGCATGGGATCAATTCGACACCTTCGCCGCCTATGACCGGTTCACCAACGCGTGGCTCAAGGCCGCTCGCCGTATCCTGAAACCGAACGGCGCGATCTGGGTGATCGGGTCCTACCACAACATTTTCCGTGTTGGCGCAGCGTTGCAAAACCACGGCTATTGGATCCTGAACGACGTTGTCTGGCGCAAGTCGAACCCGATGCCGAACTTCCGCGGCAAACGTCTGACCAACGCGCATGAGACGATGATCTGGGCCTCCAAGCAGGAAGCCAGCAAGTACACCTTTAACTACGAAGCTCTGAAATCGTTGAATGACGGCGTTCAGATGCGCTCGGACTGGGTTCTGCCGATCTGTACGGGCCATGAGCGCCTGAAAGACGAAAACGGCGACAAGGCGCATCCGACGCAGAAACCGGAATCCCTGTTGCACCGCGTTCTGGTCGCAAGCACCAACCCCGGCGATGTCGTCCTTGACCCGTTCTTTGGCACCGGCACCACGGGTGCTGTGGCGAAAATGCTGGGCCGTGAATTCATCGGGATCGAGCGCGAAGAGGCCTATCGCAAGGTCGCAGCTAAGCGCATCGAGAACACCCGCAAATTCGACCGCGAGGCCCTGTCGGTCTCGCAATCCAAACGCGCCGAGCCGCGCGTGCCTTTCGGCCAGTTGGTCGAACGCGGCATGCTTCGCCCGGGTGAGGTTCTGACGTCCCCGCGCGGCAAAACCGCCAAGGTCCGCGCCGATGGCACGCTGGTCGCACAAGACGTCAAAGGCTCGATCCATCAGGTCGGCGCGGCGCTTGAGGGCGCGCCCAGCTGTAACGGATGGACCTATTGGTCGTTCAAACGCGAAGGTCAAACCGTCCCGATCGACGTTCTGCGTCAGCAGATCCGCTCGGAAATGGCGAACCGTCCCAACTAACGTCACCAACCGCAGAATCTACCGCCGGTGTCGTGGCCTGACTGCCACGGCACTCACTGGCCCCGCCATGTCTTGGCGGGGCATTTTTCGTTAGTCGTGGATGCCTTTGTTATAGGGCTTCCAATCGGTGATTTCGGGATAGAACTGCCGCCGCCATGCGCGCACGCGCGGGTTCATCTTGCGCCGCCACAGGGGTGGGCACAGGGCCAGAATGCCCATGGTCGTATAGCCGAACGGCAATTGCGGGGCTTCATCCGCCGAATAGGTCTGCAGCAAAGGAAACCGCCGGTCGGGTTTGTAATGGTGATCCGAATGGCGCTGTAGGTTGATCAACAGCCAGTTCGACGCCTTGTGCGATGCGTTCCAGCTATGCCTTGGCAGGACGTGTTCATATTTCCCGTTCCCAAGGTATTTGCGCGTCAGGCCATAGTGTTCGATGTAATTCGTGACCTCTAGCTGCCAGATCGCGTTAAATGCCTGCAGCGCGAACAGGGCGACGCCAAACCATCCCCCCACCAGATAGGCCAGCACCAGCATCCCCAATTGCAACGCCCCATAGCGCCAGAACGGGTTCGACCGGTGAAACGCGCCGTGCCCCTTGCGGGCCAGCATATCGCGTTCCGCTGACCACGCGGACACGATGCATTCGACCAGAACGCGAGGCAGAAACCGGTGAAACCCCTCGTTATAGCGCGCGGTCACCGCATCGCGGGGCGTCCCGACATAGCGGTGATGCACCAACAGATGTTCCGACCGGAAATGGCTGTAGAGAACACTGGCCAGCATCAGATCGCCCAACCACCGTTCAACGCGGTTTTTCTGATGCAACAGTTCATGCGCGTAGACGATCCCGATGGTCCCCGAAATGACACCAACGCCAAAGAACAGCCCCAATAGTTCGACCAATCCATAGTCCGCAACATGGGTCGCATAATAGATCGTCCCATAGATCACAGCTGCCTGAATCGGGAACCAGATCAGCGTGATCAACCGATACCAGAACAGGTTCTGCGGCGGGGATTGCGGATCGGGGTTCACGGTGTTCAGACCCATGACGAAATCGATCAGCGTCGTCATAAACCACGCATAGACCGGCACGATCCAGACCCAAGCGCCGCCCGCCCGCGCCGCAAACATCACCACCGGAATTAGGGTCAGCGAAATCCAGAACGGCAGGGCGTCTTTCAGGCGCGGGGAGAGGGTGGGATGCTCGGTCATGGCTGTCTCCGTCTAGGTGCCCCCGTCCGCCGTCACATGGGCGCGCGCGATGTCGAACACCTTGCGCATCACCGTCGGCAGGTCCGAGGGTCGGAACCCGTCAGCAGGCATAAAGTCCCCCATATCGGGCACCGCGTCCAGAGGGACCGTTGCGGCATAAACGGTCAGGATCAGGTGGAAATGGGTGAACGTATGGCGCACCTCGGCATTGATCGCGGTCCAATCGGCGTCCATGGGCGGGACCGCCACTGCGACCTCGCCCCACTCCGATCCAGGCCAGCCCAGCATCCCGCCCAGCAATCCGCGCTCGGGACGGCGCTCTAACAACCACGCGCCATCCGCGCGTCGCGCCACATAGGCGGTGCCGTAACGGGTGGGTTTCGCCTTTTTCGGGACCTTACGGGGCAATTCGGCCTGAACACCCGCCGCGAACCCCGCGCAACGCTCGCGCAGGGGGCAAATTCCACAGGCCGGGGATTTCGGCGTGCAGATCGTCGCGCCCAAATCCATCACCGCCTGCGCGTAACATCCGGGTCGTTTTTCAGGGGTATAGCGCGCCGCCAATTCCGCCAGATGCGGTTTGACGGGCGGCATCGGGTCATTCACCGCATGTAGGCGCGCCATCACCCGTTCGACGTTCCCATCCACCACCGTAGACGGGCGATCAAAGGCAATCGCCGAAATCGCGGATGCCGTATAGGGCCCGATGCCCGGCAATTCCAGCAACCCCTCACGCGTGTCGGGAAACTCCCCGCCCAGATCGTTCGCCACGACCCGCGCGCATTTCAACAAGTTGCGCGCCCGCGCGTAGTATCCCAGACCCGCCCATTCGCCCATGACCTGTTCATCCGGCGCGGCGGCAAGGTCGCCGACCGTGGGCCAGAGATGCGTGAACCGTTCGAAATAGGTGCGCACGGCGGCGACGGTGGTCTGTTGCAACATCACCTCGGACAGCCATACCCGATAAGGGTCCGGCAGCGTCCCGCCGATCCGATCCGACGGCGCGATGCGCCATGGCATTTCCCGCGCGTGTTTGTCATACCATTCCAGTAAGGTTTGGCTTAGGCTTGGGTCACGCAATCGTTATGATCCTCGCTTGGATGGGTGGCTGGTTCCATGCGTCTTAGCGCACTAAATGCAAAAGTGTAGGAGGAATACACCCCCGATGGCATCCAAGGATGGCGATACACAGCGTCAGCGCCGCAAGCGCGGGTTCGAACAGGCCGGTTTTCTGGTCAACGGACGGATTCGCCAAGCGACGGAAAAGCGCGGCTTTGCCGTGGCGCGCCTGTTGACCCACTGGGCCGAAATCGTGGGGGAGGATGTCGCCAGCTGTGCGCGGCCCGTCAATGTGTCCTACGCCCGTCAGGGGTTCGGCGCGACCCTGACCGTTCTGACCACCGGCGCCCATGCCCCGATCCTTGAGATGCAAAAGGAACGCATCCGCGAAAAGGTCAACGCCTGTTACGGCCATAACGCCATCGCCCGTATCAAGATTACGCAGACCGCCCCGACCGGTTTTGCCGAAGGAGCGCCGGAATTCACGCCCGCGCCCGTTAAACCTAAACGCCCCGACCCCGTGGTGGTGCAAACCGTGTCGGCCCTGTCCAGCGATGTAGCGGACGAGGGCCTGCGCGCGGCGCTGTCGCGGCTGGGGGAAAACGTATTAAGTCGATCAAAACGTCAAGGAGACACCACATGAACAGAAGAGACGCATTGCGCCTCGGACTTGCAGGGACGACTGCCCTGATCGGGAACGCCACAATCGGTGGTGTTGCCTTTGCTCAGGACACAGCCGAGCCCATCGTGATCGATGACAAATTCCTTGGTGCCGAAGATGCGCCGGTCACGGTCATCGAATACGCATCGTTCACCTGTCCCCACTGCGCCCGTTTCCACGCCGAGGTTTTCCCGCAGATCAAGGAAAACTACATCGACACGGGCAAGGTCAAATTCGTCTACCGCGAAGTGTACTTTGACCGTCCCGGTCTGTGGGCTGGGTTGCTGGCACGCTGTGCCGGTGACACGCGCTATTTCGGCGTGGCCGGTCTGCTCTATGAAAAGCAACGTGAATGGTGGGGCAATGGCTCGCCGGGTGTGATCGCAGAAAACCTGCGCATAATCGGCCGGAGCGTCGGCATGTCGGACACGGAATTGGATGCCTGTTTCACCGACACCGATACGGCACAAGCGATGCTGGCCCATTATGAGGAAACCGCGACCGCCGATGGTCTCGAGGGGACCCCGTCCTTTGTGGTGGATGGCAAGCTCTACTCGAACATGAGCTATCCGGATTTCGCGGCTCTGCTGGACGAAAAACTGGCGGACTAAGCCGGTCCACTCACGGATCAAAAGGGCCGTCCCAATCGGGGCGGCCTTATTTGTTGAGCATCGGCACGATCAACGCATCCAATGGTGCCCAGCTGTCCACGGACAGACGCACCGGCAGGGTCAGAACCTGACTGCGGAACTTGTCCGGCAGACGCACGGCGTCCTTTTCCGTCGTGACCAGTTGCGCCCCTAACAGCCGCGCCTCGGCCAACAGGCGTTTCATCAATGCCTCGGACAGGGGTTGGTGATCGCTTAGGGCTTCGGCCCGCATCAGGTTCGCGCCCAGACCGCGCAGAGTGCCAAAGAATTTCTCGGGATGACCGATCCCCGCAAAGGCCAGAACCGGCGCATCCTGCCAATCGTATCCGGTCTGCAGCGGGTCGAGGTGCCCACGGATATGGGGCGGCGTGAACGGGCCCCACGTGTCCGCGAACCGCGCCTGTGCCCCGTCATGACCAATCGACAACACCAGATCGGAGCGCGCCATGCCGGCGGCTACTGGTTCGCGCAACGGTCCGGCGGGCAAAACACGGCCATTGCCGAATCCCTTGACCGCATCGACCACGACGATGGAGATGTCCTTTTGCACGCTGGGGTTCTGAAATCCGTCGTCCAGCAGGATCACTTGCGCGCCCGCCTCTTGGGCCGCGCGCACACCGGCGGCGCGATCCTTGGCCACCCAGACGGGGCCGAAGGCGGCCATCAACAACGGCTCATCCCCGACCTCGGCGGCGCTATGGGTGCGCTCAACCACCTGCACGGGGCCGGTAGCCGTCCCGCCATAGCCACGCGACACCACATGCGCGGTGATCCCTTGGGCGGCGAAATGCATCATCAGGGCGATGGTCGTCGGCGTTTTGCCGGTGCCGCCCGCGTTGATGTTGCCGACACAGATCACCGGCACGTCGGCGCGAAACCCGTCCGCCCCTTTGCGCACGCGCCGCGCCGTTTGCGTCGCATAAAGCGCGCCCAGCGGGGACAGCAAAACCGACTGCCAACTGGGCCGCCCGTCGGTGAACCAGAACTCAGGTGCCCGCATCCGCGCCCCCATCGGTACCTGTCGCGGGCAAGGCCGCCCCGACCAGTTGCGCCACTTTTAGGGTCGCGTCGGCATTCTGTGTCGCGATGTCCCACGCGTTATGGGCCAATTCCGCAACCTTATCCGGTGAGGACAGCGCGTTCAGCACGTTGGACAACCCCGTCCCATCCCGCACGACCCGCGCCGCACGGCCCGAATCCATCTGACCCAGATAGGCCTTATGCGGGGCGCTTGACGGGCCATGGATGATGACAGAGCCCAATTCGGCCACCGCGCGCGGGTTCAGACAGTTGCCCGACCCCGCCAGAGATCCCCCAAGGAACGTCACCGGCGCAATGCGCAGCCACATGCCCAATTCTCCGTCCAGATCGGCGATATAAATCTGGGTGTCGGCATCGGGGTCCTCATCCGCGCTGCGCACCGCAACGCGCCAGCCCTTGTCGCGCAGGTCGGAGGCAAGGTCCGGTGCACGGTCGGGATCGTCGGGCACAAGGATCAACAGCAACCGATGCGAATAGCGCGCGGCGCGGGAATGGGCATCGACCATGATCCGGTCCTCGGACGCCGCGCAATTCGCCGCCAACCACAACGGCCGTCCGCCCAGTAGCTTGACCATCTCGCCGTATTCGGCCGCGTTATAAGGCAGAACCGCCCCTCCGTCGTCCAGCGCGCCGACCTTTTGGATGCGATGCTCGGGGCAACCGGCACGGCGCAATGCGGCAATGATTTCGTCATCCGTTGCGAAAACCCGTTCAAACCGGCGCAACAAAAACCGCGGCAGCCGCGTCTCGACGTCATCGACAATGGCAAAAATGGGGGCGGTGTGGGCGCTGATCGCTCCCAATACGGGTGACGTGATACGGCCCGGAAACACCAAAACCGCATCAGGGGACCAATGGTCCAGAACCTGTGTCACACCCGCGCGGTCTGTGGGTTCGTCGACCTGTGCGACCGAAAGGGTGCTGTCGGTTGGGACGTCTTGGGTCGTGGAGACAAGGATCGTGATGTCCTCGTGCAGTTCCTCAAGCGCCTTGATCAACGCGCGCGTCTGACCGCAACTATCGCCCGCAGGTGCACCAACGATCCAGACCAACGGTCCCGTCGGACGCTTGGCCGGAACAGCCGGCGCCGGAGCGGGTGCCGCCGGCATCCGCAGGGACAGCCACGCACGGGCATTTTCCCAAAATGCGGACAGGGCACCCTTCATCCGGTCAGGATCACACGTTCAGTTCTTCGGTCGCGCTGGCGGCGGTGGCCTCATCCCGCAGACGGTGCAGATGGGCGATGAAATAGCGCATATGGGCGTTGTCGACGGTCCGCTGGGCCTCGGCCTTCCATGCGTTATAGGCCTCTTCGTAGTTGGGGAAGATGCCGACGATGTGCAGATCGCTGACGTCCTTGAATTCGGATTTCGACGGATCAATCAGTTCGCCACCAAAGACGAGATGCAGGCGATTGGCCATTGGGACCTCCGGTCATATTAAGTCGCCCAGACCCTACTGCACCGCAGCGCGATGGGAAAGGGTCAGCCGACGGAATAGGCAAGGCGCGGCAGGATTTGCGCCATCAAATCGGGACCACCCGCAAGAATGCCCATGGATTGCGACGACGGGGTGTTATAGCGGATTGTCGCGCCGGTCCGGTCGGCAATCACACCGCCCGCCTCGGTCACGATCAGGCTACCCGCTGCGGTGTCCCAATGCCAACTGGGCCGCACCGACACCATCGCGTCAAACCGCCCCTGCGCGATCAGACACAGGCGATAGGCCAGCGACGGGCGCAAATGCCGCGTCACATCGGGCACAGGACCGGCCCAGTGTTTGTCGTCCATCACAGGACGCGCCGCCAGAATGCGCGCGCCGCTCAGATCACCGCGACCCGACACCTGCAAACGTTCACCGTTCAAAAACGCGCCGCCATTCAGAGACGCGGTAAACATCCGGTCCAGCGCGGGCAGGTAGACAGCGGCGGCCACGACCGCGCCATCCTCGACCACCGACAGGGCGTGGGAAAACGCCTGATCCCCGCCGATGAAGGCGCGGGTGCCGTCGATCGGGTCCACGATAAACGTACGTTTGGCCGACAGGCGCGCGGCGCTGTCCGCCGTTTCCTCGGACAACCAGCCGTAGTCGGGTCGCGCCCTGCAAAGCGTCGTCTTGAGCAGCGCGTCGACCTCATAATCGGCCTCGGTGACGGGGCCTTGGTCATCCGGTTTGTGCCAAACCTTTGGGTCGTTTTTCCAGTGGCGCATCGCCACCTGACCCGCGGCGCGGGCCGCCGAAACCAACAGGTCCAGATCGTCCTTATTCACCGGCAAGGGTCAGCCCCTCAACCAGCAAACTGGGCACGCGCCGCGACAGGTGCATGCGCGCGTCATTGGCGGCGATCACACCGCGCATCATGTCGCGCAGATTGCCCGCGATGGTGCATTCGTTGACGGGATAGGCGATTTCGCCGTTCTCGACCCAGAACCCCGATGCACCCCGTGAATAATCGCCCGTGGTCGGGTTGATGGATGAGCCGATCATCGACGTCACCAACAGGCCCGTGCCCATCTCGGCCAGCAGTTCGTCGCGCGATTTCGCGCCTTGCGTCAGGTCCAGATTTGTCACCGACGGCGAGGGCGGCGAGGACGTGCCGCGCGCGGCGTTGGCCGTGCTGTCCAGCCCCAGTTTGCGCGCGGTCGCCAGATCCAGAACCCAGCTTTGCAGCATCCCGTCCTCAATCAAGGCGCGGCGCGCGGTCGGCAAGCCCTCGGCGTCAAACGGGCGCGATCCGGTCGCTCGGGTACGCAGAGGGTCCTCGATCAACGACATGCCCTTGGGCAGAACCTGTTCCCCCATCGCATCGCGCAACCACGAGCTGCCCCGCGCGATGCTGGCCCCGTTGATCGCGGCCAAGATATGCCCGATCAGGGTCGAGGAAATCCGTTCATCATAGAGCACCGGAAAGGCACCGGTTTTGGGCTTGCGCGCGCCGTGGCGGGACACCGCGCGTTCACCGGCCAGCGTGCCGATCTCATCCGCGTCGGGCAAATCGGCCTGAAAGATGCGCCCCTCACCGGCGTAATCGCGCTCCATCTCCGCGCCTTCGCCCGAAATGGCGACACAGGACAGACCGCGGTCTGTGCGTTCATAGCCGCCGGAAAACCCGTTGCTGGCCGACATGTGGATTTGGCGACGGCCATATCCAGCACCGGCCGATTGCACCTGTGTGACACCCGCGACGGCCAAGGCGGCGGCCTCGGCGCGGCGCGCGTCTTCCTCTAGCTCGGCGGGGCTGGGGTCCGGTGTGGCGTCGGACAGTTCCAGCGCGGCAATATCCCATTCACGGGCGAGTTGCGACGGATCGGCCAGACCGACATGGGGGTCCTGTGGGGCCTCGGCGGCCATGGCGACAACGCGTTCGGCCATTTCGGCAATGGTCACGTCGCGGGTGTCGGACGCGGACACACAGGCCTGCCGCCCGTCGATGATCACGCGCAGGCCGATATCCGTGCCTTCGGACCGTTCAGCGGTTTCCAGTTTCCCGTGACGCACATCAATCGACAGCGACGTCCCCTGAACCGCGATTGCGTCTGCGGCGTCCGCACCGGCCTTGATCGCCGCCTCTACCAGTCGCGCGCTTAGGGATTTCAGCGTATCGCTCATGACCTGCCCTTTATTCCGTGATCCACATTGACCTAGTCCGCAAAAAAGCCCCGCGCAAGTCACGCGGGGCCCTGTTTTCCGTAACGCAGCGGTTCGCGCGTTATTTCAGGCGCTGACCGTTGGCAAAGACCTGACCTTCGGCGGTGGTCTCAATCGTGCTGGTCAGGACATCGTCACCCTCACCGGGGGTGGCGAAAATACCCATCATCATGCGCACGCCCAGAACCTGTTCTTCGGGCATCAGTCCCATCGCGACCAGATTGTCCAACAGACCGTTCGCACCGGTGATGACAAAGCTTGCATCGCCAATCGGGGCGGGGATGCCGTCAAAGCTGATGTAATCGTCGTGGTTCAATTCGAACGCGCCCGACCCTTCGACCGACGCACCGGCCAGATCAATGGTCAGATCGTTGATGGCGACATCATAGACCAACGCCGGAATCTCACCCGCTTCGGGCTCGGCACCGGATAGAATGTCGATCAGCCATTCCATCTTGCCCGACAGGTCAAGCGAGATGGTCGCCGGATCGCGGGGCAGGATGCCTTGGGGGTCGAACAGGTCCCAGATCGAATCTTCGACCGTCAGACCGCGATAGGCAAAGGCCAGTTTGTAGTCCTGCGGGTCTTCGGACATCAGCATCGGGAACGTGAAGGCCGCGCCGCCCTCGGCGATAAAGGCGCTGATCGACGGCAGGGGGATGTCGGGCGATTGCATCGACATCGCCAGATTTGTGCCCGTGGATTCCATGGACACGACGCCATCCACCACATCCCCAACCAGACGGCCCGCATCAAGGCTATAGCTGCCGACGGCATTGGGGCCATCGCCCTCAAACCCGCTCATGTTAAGGGCAAAGGCCAAATCTTCATATGTCATCGCGACGGAACCGGATACACCCGCTGCGAACATGGCCGTTGGGTCAGACGTATCAATGTCCGCAGGCATGCGGGTGTCGCCCTCATAAGCGCCTGCACCAACGCCAAGCGACATGACCAGATTGCCGGGCTCTTCAATACCTTCGATATTCATGACCATCGCGGCCTTGGCCCATTTCATCGCCGAGGCAAAATCGATGATATCCGTCGTGCCAATGGTCGAGGTGCCGCTAAAGCCATCCATCGACAGGCTGACCACGCCTTTGACCGGCTCACCCTCATCCGCGAAACGTTCAAAGTCGGAAAAGGTCATCGCCATCGTGTCGACGGCGTAGACGTATTCGACGTTCTCAGGCTCACCGGCCATTTCGGCGTTCAGACCCGACATGGACAGCTGAACGGGGATCGAGACTTCTTCGTCCTCGATCACAAGATTCACCACCATTTCCGACGTTTCAGGATAGCCGACGCCAACAACGCCCCCACCCAGATCGGTCAGGGTCACATCTGCAAGGTCGATGGACAGTTCGAACTCTTCCTGCGTCTGCGAATAGGTTAGATCGCTGATGGTCAGGGTGTCGCCAACGCGGGTCGCCGTGCCAGAGGTTTCATATCCGCTGATCTTGTTCAGGGTTTGAATAGCGGTCCATGCCTCTTCGGGGGTCAGCGCGGATGCGGGGGCCAACCCCGCGACCAATGCCGCCGCACAAACCGAAGATCCCAATACAAAACGACCCATTACGATGCCTTTCAAAAAACTAATCTGGCCGTACTCTTGACCGTGGGGCGCGGGGGGTCAAGCACTGCTTGGGATTGGAAAGCGCAACTTTGCCGCGTAGAACGGGACCAAGCGGAGGACAGACATGCATGATCTGACGGATAAGGTGGTCGTGATCACCGGCGCCAGTCGCGGCATCGGTGCGGCGGCAGCGGTCGAGATGGCGAAATCGGGGGCCAAGGTCGCCCTTTTGGCCCGTAACAGAGACGCAATTGATCAGATCGCGGCGGGGATCGGGGACGCGGCCATCGCGATTGCCTGTGACGTGGCGGATGCGGATCAGGTGACGGTGGCGTTTGACCAGGCCGTTTCACATTTCGGTCAGATCGATGTGGTCATCAACAACGCCGGTATCATCGACCCGATTGCCCGTCTGGGCGACGCGGATGCGGACGCATGGGGCACCCTGATCGACGTGAACCTGAAAGGTGCGTTTTACGGGGTGCAGGCGGCGCTGCGCCATATGCCAACGGGGGGCACGATCATCACCGTGTCCTCGGGCGCGGCCAGCAACCCGATCGCCGGATGGTCGGCCTATTGCGCGTCCAAGGCGGGGGCGGCGATGCTGACGCGTTGTTTGGACCTTGAATACCGTGATGCGGGCATCCGCGCGTTCGGCCTGTCACCCGGCACGGTCGCAACGCAGATGCAAAAGGACATCAAGGCCAGTTCGGTCGACAACCGCGTGCGACAGATGGACTGGTCCGACCATATCCCGCCCGAATGGCCCGCGCGGGCGCTGGCGTGGATGTGCACCCCCGCCGCTGATGACCTGATCGGCACCGAAATTTCGCTGCGGGACGACGACATCCGCAGCCGCGCAGGAGTATACGACGCATGATCGAACTGACCAAAACCGACACCCATTGGATCGCGACGATCAACCGACCGGAAAAGGCGAATTCGCTGACCCGCGATATGCTGGCCGAACTGGCCGATATCGCCGAGGCCGCCGAGGTGGCACAGGTGCCCGCCCTGATCCTGACCGGTGCAGGCAAGGTGTTTTCCGCCGGTGCGGATCTGGATCAGGCGCGCGCGGGTCTGGCAACCGACGATGTGTGGGAGCGCCTGTCAGGCGCGGTCGCCGCGTTTTCGGGTCTGTCGATCTGCGCGATGAACGGGACGCTGGCCGGTGGGGCCTGCGGGATGGCCTTGGCCTGTGACATGCGCCTGTCGGTGCCGGGGGCCAAGGTGTTCTACCCGGTGATGAAGCTGGGCTTTCTCCCCCAACCGTCCGACCCTGTGCGGATGCGCGCGCTGATCGGGCCCGCACGGACCAAGATGATCCTGATGGGTGGGGCCAAGATCACCACGGATGAGGCCTATGCATTCGGCCTGATCGACCGGATCGTTCCGGCGGATGAACTGCTGGATCAGGCCATCGCCCTGACCGAGTCCGTCGCGGGAGCCAAGCCCGAGTTGCGCGCCGCCATCAAAGGCATGTGCGCCTAACGTTTGCGCCGCGCACCGGGGGTTTTGGAATGAAACGCGGGGGGACGCTTGCCGACCCACGCGATGAACTTTTCCAACCTCGGGTGGCTGCGCAACGCGTCAATCGTGTGGTAGGACCGCGCAAGTTCGGTTTCCGTTAGGGTCGCGTGGATTTCGTTATGGCAAATCTGGTGCAACAGAACCGTCTCACCCCCTTTGCCCCCGCGCAGTTTGGGGATCAGGTGGTGTTGGCTCTGTTTCGCCTCGGGCGGGATCGGGCGTTGGCACAGGGGGCAAATCGGATCGTCCATAGGGGCGAATATGGCGCAATCGGGGACGGTGGCAAATGAAACGCGCAGTGGTGATCGGGGCAGGTCCCGCCGGTTTGATGGCGGCGGATGAACTGGCATCGGCAGGCCTGTCGGTGGTGGTGGCCGAGGCCAAGCCGTCGCCCGCGCGCAAATTTCTGATGGCGGGGAAATCGGGTCTGAACCTGACCAAGGACGAACCGCTGGACAGGTTTCTGGCGGCCTATGGCAACGCACGCGCCCACCTAACCCCGATGATCACCGAATTTGGCCCCGAAGCCGCGACCGCATGGGCCACGGGTCTGGGTCAAGAGATGTTTGCCGGATCATCGGGCCGTGTGTTTCCCAAGGTGATGAAGGCCTCACCCCTGCTGCGCGCATGGATGGGGCGGCTGGACGGCATGGGGGTGGAGCTGCGCCGCAATCACCGCTGGACCGGATGGAACGGTGCGGCGGCGGTGTTCGACACGCCGCATGGCCCGACCGAGATCGCCGCAGATGTCACCGTTCTGGCCCTTGGCGGGGCCAGTTGGGCGCGCTTGGGCTCGGACGGGGCGTGGGCGCCGATCTTGGCGGGCGCGGGCGTGGACCTGACCCCGTTTCAGCCCGCGAATATGGGGTTCGGCGTCGATTGGTCGGACAAGATGGCCCGCCATTTCGGCCAACCGGTCAAGGGCGTCCGCCTAAGCGCGGGTGAAGACACCGGCACGGGCGAGTTTGTGATTTCCGCGCGCGGGCTTGAAGGCGGCGGGATTTACGCCCTGTCGCGCGCGATGCGGGACGGCGCGCCGCTCTGCATTGATCTGATGCCCGATTGGGATGCGGAACGGATCAAAACCGCCCTTAACCGTCCGCGCGGCAAGAACAGCCTGACCAACCACCTGCGCAAGGTGCTGCGCCTGCCGCCCGAAAAAATCGCCCTGCTGATGGAATGGGGCGGCGGCGCGCGCGACACGGACGCATTGGCGCGGGCGATCAAATCCCTTCCCGCGCGCCATACCGGTCCCCACCCGATCGATGAGGCGATTTCGACCGCGGGTGGCGTGGCATGGGGCGCGGTTGACGCGGACCTGATGCTGGCCCCGCGCGCGGGCGTGTTCTGCGCGGGTGAGATGCTGGATTGGGAGGCCCCGACAGGCGGCTATCTGTTGACCGCCTGTCTGGCCACGGGGCGGTGGGCGGGGCGTGCCGCCGCGCACTATGCCTGTTCGCGAGACACCGCGCGCTGAAACGCGGGGCGCGTGGACATACGGGCGGCAAACTCCACCAATGACGCCTCGGTCACCGGAAATTTCGCCAAAACGGCCCAGTTCAGACAATGCGCCAAGAGGATATCGGCAATCGTCATCGTGTCTCCCATCAGGTAGGGCCCATCGCCCAAAGCACCGGCGAGCAACTGTTCGCCCTGCTCGAATTCCCAGCGCAGGCTATCCTTGATTTCGGGCAGACGACGTTCCTTGGGCAGAACAAAGCTATGCCGCGCCGCCGTCCACAACAGCGCGTCGAACTGATCCAGAACCAGATGGGTCAGGGCGTCCTGACGGGCGCGTTCGATTGTACCGGCGGGAAAGGTCAGCGCGCCGTGCTTATCCGCCAGATAGGTCAGGATCGCCACGGAATCGGTCAGAACCTGATCGCCAGCCAGTAACGCGGGCACCTTGCCCAGCGGATTGACCTCAAAGATTTCGGCGGATCGTGGCAGGGCGGGGATATGGTCGTACTCGACCCCCAGTTCCTCTAGCATCCATAGAACCCGCAGCGCCCGACTGCGCACATTGCCGATGACCGTGTACATTCCCGTCCTCCCGTTCAACCCTGTGCCCCTGATGTTGCCATCACGCGAAGGTGTTTCAAGGTTTTCCACCTTGACCAACTGATAAAACAATGGGACGCCAAGGGTCTGCACGGCCAAGGGAGGGGCAAGCGGATGGAGAATATTCGCGGGGCGATGTTTATGATCGCCGCCATGGCCGGTTTCGCGGTGGAGGACATGTTCCTCAAGGCCGCGACCCAGCACATCCCTGTGGGCGAGGCCCTGATCCTGTTTGGCGGATTGGGGACGTTGATTTTCGCGGGCCTTGCGTTGCAGCGCGGGGATCGGGTGATACATCCCCTTGCCCTGTCGCGGCCCATGCTGTGGCGGCACGCATCCGAGGTGTTCGGGCGGATCGGGTTTACCTTGGCGATCGCGTTGACGCCCCTGTCCACCACATCCGCGATCCTGCAGGCAACGCCACTGGTCGTGGCCGCCGGTGCCGTGGTGTTTTTCGGCGAAACGGTAGGCTGGCGACGGTGGTCGGCGATTTTCGTCGGGTTCATCGGGGTGTTGATGGTGATCCGGCCTGGTGTCGCGGGGTTTGACCCCCTGTCCATTCTGGCGGTGATTGGGATGTTGGGCTTTGCCGGTCGGGATCTGGCCACCCGCGCCGCGCCCAAGGGCCTGTCAACCGCGCAACTGGGCGTCTACGGGTTTCTGATGCTGGTCGTGGCAGGGATTTGTGTTCAGGCGTTTTCCGGTCCGATGCACATCCCCGCGCCCACCCAGATGGCGCAAATCGCGGCGGCCACCCTGTTCGGGGTTATGGCCTATTCTGCCCTGACCCGCGCGATGCGCACCGGGGAATTGTCCGCCGTGACGCCGTTTCGGTATTCGCGATTGATCTTTGCCCTGATCTTTGGCGCAGTGGTGTTTGGCGAACGTCCCGATGCCCTGACCTATGCGGGCAGTGCCCTGATCGTGGCCAGCGGGATTTACATCATGCTGCGCGGGCGGCGGGCCTAGTTACCGCGCGGCCAGCATCGCAATCCGGATCATCGCGCGTTCCACCACGGCCATCGCCGGTGCCCGCGAGGTGGAGCGCAATTGCAGGTCCGTATCGGTCAAAATGGTCAACGCCTGTTCCAGACGGAACATCCCCCATTTCGACGCCTGCCGCACCATCCGGTCGCGGCGCGGGCCGAACACGGGCGGGCGCACACGGCCAATCCCCGACGCGGCACCACCGGGATCGGATGCGGCGGCGTGCAGGGTTTTGAAATGGCGGCTAAGGCCGATGCACAAGGTCACGGGATTGACGCCTTGGGATTGCAGTTTGCGCATGATCGGACCGACCTCGGGACTGCGCCCCTCGGCCACAATGTTCAGCACATCGTCCAAGGCCGCCTCGGTCGAGGTGGGGGCACAGGCCAGAACATCGTCCGACGTGGCCGCCGAATTATCTCCGTATTTATAAAGGGATAGCTTTTCCACCGTCTGACGGAAATCACCGGGGTCCAGCATTTTGGACAGGTTCACCAGATCGGTCATCGCGTCACGATCGACGGTGATGCCGACCTTGGACAACTCGCTCTCAATCTCCTCGCGCGAGGGGGGATCGTCGTAAATCCCGACGGCAAAGGCGTTCGGGTGCCCCTCAAACAGTTTGCGCAGGGCCGATTTCGCGGTCAGCTGTTTTGCCGTCACGATGACCTGCGCATCGCCGGGCGCCCATTCGGACAGGGCGGTTTTCAGCGCAGGCGCGATATTGTCGGTCGCCTCTTCAATGAACACTGCGCGCGGTCCGGGGAAAAAGCCGACGGCCTTGACCGCGTCCAATGCGGCGGCGGGATCACTACGCAAATCGGCGCCACTCATCCGTGTCAGGCGCATTTCCTCTTCGGCGTTTTCACCCAACAGGGCCGCGATCACCTGTTGGCGTTTCAACGCCACGCGCATCGCGTCCTCGCCAAAGATCAACAGGCCGGTCTTGTCCGCGTCCGGCTTGGCGAAATAGCGGTTTGCGTCGCGCGCGCTGAGCTTCATGAGGCGTCGGCCGCCAGCACGGCCAGAATGCGAGTGATCGTCTGATCGGCCAGCAACACCACCAGACGCGCATAGGCGTCGCGCTGTGCGGTGACGGTGGTGATCGTGTTGCCCGTTGTGGAATAACCCGTGAAGTTGCTGGTGCTGCCTTGGGCGACGATCAGGCCGGTGCGGCGGTCCCGCAGGACAAAGTCCAGATATCCCAACACGTTAAAGCGGGTGATCTCCTGTTGCGCGGAAATACCCAGACCCTCTTCGTCGGTGCGTAGGGAATAGGACAGATCGTAAATCGGCGCATTGGGGCGGCCCAAACGCTCTTCAAACCGGGCGACCAGATCGAATTCGTCGCGTTCGGTGGGGTCTTGCAGGGCCAGGCGGCCCTGCAGATCGGCGGCGACACCATCCGTGCCATAGGCGGGCTGAAATCCACAGCCCGCAAGGGGCATCAACCCCAACATGGCAAGAACGGCGCGACGGTTAAATGACGACATTGATGATGCGACCCGGAACAACAATCAGCTTTTTCGGGGCGCCGCCATCCAGCGCCTTGAGAACAGCATCATGCGCCAAGGCCAGCTTTTCAACCTCTTCCTTGGGCAAATCCTTGGCCACTTCGATTTCGCCACGGCGTTTGCCGTTGATCTGGATCGGCATGGTGATCGTGTCATCGACCAGTTTCGCCGGATCGGCCTTGGGCCACGGCGCATTCGCGATCAGACCCTCACCGCCCAGCAATTCCCAGATCGCTTCGGCCAAGTGCGGGGTCATCGGCGACATCAACTGGGCCAGAACCAGCATCGCCTCACGACGTGCGGCGCGACCGGCCTTGGATTTCTGGACGACGTTGCTGAACCCATAAAGTTTCGCAACCGAGGTGTTAAAGCCAAAGCTCTCGATGCCCATGGTCACATCGTGGATCGCACGGTGGGTTGCGCGCTCCAGATCGGCGTCGGCTGTGCCCTCATCCGTCATTTCCGCGATGTCATTGGCGACGCGCCAGACACGGGACAGGTGTTTGAACGCGGCCTCAACCCCCGAGGTAGTCCATTCGACGTCACGCTCGGGCGGGCTGTCGGACAGAACGAACCAGCGGGCGGTATCCGCGCCGTAGGTTTCCACGATATCCACCGGATCGACGACGTTCTTCTTGGACTTGGACATCTTGGCCGAGGGGATGATCTCTACCTCTTCGCCGGTTGCCTTGACGCGCCCGTTTTCCACATCCGCAGGGAAGTGATAGACGGGGCGGCCATTTTCATCGCGCGTCTGATAAATCTCGTGCGTCACCATACCTTGGGTGAACAGCGCGTCGAACGGTTCTACCGCCGAGGCAGGCATATGGCCACAAATCTGCATCGCGCGTGCAAAGAAGCGCGAATACAGCAGGTGGAGAATCGCGTGCTCAATCCCGCCGATGTACTGATCGACATTCATCCAGTATTCGCATTCCGCCGGATCGGTCGGCGTCGCGGCATTGGGCGAGGTAAAGCGCGAATAGTACCACGAGCTATCGACGAAGGTGTCCATCGTGTCGGTTTCGCGTTTCGCGGGCGCGCCACAGTTCGGGCACGGGCAATCGCGCCACGTCGGGTGACGGTCCAACGGGTTGCCCGGCTTGTCGAAATTGACGTCCTTGGGCAGGGCGACGGGCAGGTTCTCTTTCTTTTCGGGGACCACGCCACAGGTGTCGCAATGCACAACGGGAATCGGACAGCCCCAATAACGCTGACGCGACAGACCCCAGTCCCGCAGACGGAATTTGGTCACACCTTGGCCGACGCCCTGTTCCTCACAGAACGCGATGGCGGCATCAATGGCCTCTTCGCCGGTCGCGATTTCATCCCACGCATAGGCGCGCAGCCACCGGACCTTGTCCGTCTTGGGCGGCGTAAATGCCTCATTCTCAACAGGTGCGCCGTTTTCGACCGCAACAAAGGTATCCGTCACGGGCAGATCGTATTTGCGTGCGAAATCAAGGTCGCGTTGATCATGCGCAGGACAGCCAAAGATCGCGCCAGTGCCGTAATCCATCAGGATAAAGTTGGCGATATAGATCGGCAGTTCCCACGAGGTATCAAACGGGTGACGGACCTTCAGGCCCGTGTCCAAACCGCGTTTTTCGGCCTTTTCAAGGGCTTCCTCGCTGGTGCCGGTTTGACGGCATTCGTTGCAGAACGCCGCGATCTCGGGGTTGTCCTGCTCCAGAACCTTGGCCAGCGGGTGATCGGGCGAAATCCCGACAAAGCTTGCGCCCATCAACGTATCGGGGCGGGTGGTGTAGACCTCAATCCGGTCAAACCCTTCGGGCGCGTCCACGGTTGAAAAGGCAAACTGCAACCCGCGGGATTTCCCGATCCAGTTGCGCTGCATCAGTTTGACCTTGTCGGGCCAGTTGTCGAGGTTATCCAGCGCGCTCAGCAATTCTTCGGAGAAATCCGAGATCTTAAAGAACCATTGGGTCAGTTCACGGCGCTCAACCAAGGCTCCCGAACGCCAGCCACGCCCGTCCTCAACCTGTTCGTTGGCCAGAACGGTCATGTCCACGGGGTCCCAGTTCACCACCGCGTTTTTGCGATAGACCAGACCCTTTTCCATAAAGTCGATGAACATCGCCTGTTGCTGGCCGTAATATTCCGGATCACAGGTCGCGAATTCCCGCGACCAGTCCAGCGACAGACCCAGCGTTGCAAACTGCGCCTTCATGTTGGCGATGTTGGAATAGGTCCAGTCGCCGGGGTGGATTTTACGCTCCATCGCGGCGTTTTCGGCGGGCAGACCAAAGGCGTCCCACCCCATCGGGTGCAGGACACTGAACCCGTTGGACAGTTTATAGCGCGAAATCACGTCGCCCATCGCATAGTTGCGCACGTGGCCGATGTGCAGGCTGCCCGAGGGATACGGGAACATCTCAAGCACATAATATTTCGGCTTGGACGGGTCGTGCACGGCCTTGAACGTCTCGGCAGCATCCCACGCGGCCTGCCACTTGGGTTCGATGGTGCTGGGGTCGTAACGGGACATAGTTCTGGTCCTTGTCAGTAGAAACGCCGGGCTCTACGGCCCGGCGACGTCATGGTGGTACAGACCGGGGTCATCCCCCGGCCGAAATCATAGATCGCCGTCGCGGATACGCAGTTGACGCGCGCGGGTTAGAATCGCGTCCTCAATCGCGCGGGTGGTCGCGCCATCAACCGGACCCGACCGCGTGGCAAGCGCAACGTTCAGCGCGCGCGCATCCAAGGCGGGGTCGGTCACATAAACCGTCGCACGATAGGCGCGGCCACCGCCCGGCGGTGTGCCATAGCCGGTCACAATCACACCCGAGAACGGATCGACCGCCTCAATCGGGAGGAAATCCAGCACCTCAAGCGCAGCGGTCCAGATGTATTTGTTTACCTCAACCGTGGTGTTGGGGTCGTCCGCATTGGTGAACAGGTCAAAGATCGTCGATTCACGTTCCTGACCCAACGGCGTCGATTCCCGCTGACGTTCAATGTTTTCGTCGCTGGACGGGGTGACATCGCTCAACAGGCTGCTATCGCCCAAACCACAGGCCGACAGAGTCGCCGTAAAAGCCAGCGCCAGCGCCGCACGTACAATAGAGTCGAAAGTCATAAGAACCTGCCTGATGTCTGTTCTCGGCTTTCCTAGCCGAGCATATGGGCCGGAACAAGGTTTTTCCCCTCTATAGTATATAGGGGGCGGAAAACGCGGTGTGGCAAAGCTGCATCAATGCGGGGTGCAATGGGGTTGGGGGTGTCAGCTTTCTTGCATTCACGGCCCCAAAGAGCGACACAGCAGCATACTCAGTTCGACAGAGGGCTGAGGTCACCTTTTTATATAGAATGAGGGAAAACCATGAAAAAGGTTCTCTTTGCTACTACGGCCCTGGTTGCTTCGGCTGGCTTCGC
>NZ_JAWJUU010000010.1:0-65002 GCF_032918305.1 Rhodovulum sp. FJ3 | reverse complement strand
TAGGGTCGATCCGTACCGGCGCTTTTCTTTTCTGATTACAGCGCGGCAGTATATTCCCCACGCGCTGGATAATCGTTCTTGATCGCGAAATCGAGCGCCCCAACCAATTCCGAGAAATGCGGCCGCACGAACGGCATCGTCTGCACAGACGCATAGAACAGCGTCTGCTGCGGCGTCACCATGAACAGACCCGGCTCGGAAAACAGCGCCGGCTCTTCGATCCCGATGGACGTCTTCCCGCGCGAGGTCGAGATGAACAGACCCCAATCATCCCACGCAGCAGGCAGGGTCAGGTCATAGGCCACGCGCAGGTTCTTGGCCCCGATCTTTTCGACCATACCGGCGGCGCGCTCTTCCCCGTCCGAACTGACGGCGACGGTGGTCACACCACGCGCGTTGAACTCAGGCGTCAGCTCTTCCAGCTCCTTCAGATAGGTCGCACAAATCGGGCAATGCAGACCGCGATAGAACACGATCACCGTGCCCCGCTCGGCCCCTTCGGAGGACAGGGTGAACTGACCACCTCCGACCAAGGGCAGGGACAGATCAGGGGTTTTCTGGCGCGGGATCAACATGGGCTTCCTCATCGTTTATGTTGCGTCACCCCCTGAGATGGTGGATATTTGATCAGAATTTGTCCTTATTACCTGATCGAAAGTCCTGATTATGACCGACCGCTTGGCCGCCCTGATGCCGGGTCTGACGGTGGATGCCGTTGGTGATGGGATCGCGCATGCGAACCTGATGATCTGGGAATGTGCGGGCGGCGTGGCCGTGGGACCGCCGGATGCGATGCCCGTGGATGCACCGGTGCGTCTGGGGGCACAGGTCGGCGGCGGGGTCTGGATTGAACACCTGTGGTCGGACATGCCCGCCGTGCGGATCGGGGCGGATCATCCCCTGCGCCCGCTGATCGACCTTGCCTTGGCCGAGGTGTCACGCCCGCGCTGTGGCACGGCGACGTTGATGCAGGGCTATGTACAGGCGATCATCGTTCACATCCTGCGCAATGCGATTGAACAAGGCGCGGTGACGTCGGGGATTCTGGCGGGGCTGGCCGATGCACGCCTGTCGCGCGTGCTGGTCGCTTTGCACGACGATCCCGCCCATGACTGGAGCGTTGAGAGCATGGCGACCCTTGCGGGCATGTCGCGGTCCGCCTTTATGGCGCGGTTTGCCAAGGTTCTCGGCATGCCGCCCGCCAGTTACCTGCGCCAATTCCGCATGACCCGCGCGCGTCAGGATCTGGCAGCAGGCGAAAAGACCCGCACCGTCGCGCGGCGTTACGGATATGGCTCGACCGAGGCCTTTTCCCGCGCCCTGCGCGCCACGGATCGGGCCGCGTGACATGACCGGTTGCGGCGCATCCCTGACCGTTTCGGGCGCGCCAGACCACGCACACCCCGTTAAGATCGTCAGGCCGACACCCTTTCCCCCCATAGAACGGACACGCCATGGCCCTGCCCAATCCTCTCTGCGCCTCTGATCTGGCCCGTGTCCTGCGCGGCACGCCATCTTCTGCGCATCTGGGCCTGAACGCCTGTCTGCGGCCGCAATCCCTGCGGTCGTTGAACATGCCCATGCCCGTCTTGACCATGGCGTTGGAGGGCGAAAAAACAGTGTTCATTGGCGACAGCACCTATGTCTCCATCAAGGGGGCGGTGATCCTGATCCCCGCCAATACCGAGTTTCGCGTTGAAACCCGTCCCGATCCGAAAACCGGACGGTTCTTTGCGGCGTCCCTGCGTTTTGACGCCGAAACCATTCAGCAGTTTCGCCAAATCTACGGGTCCAAGTTCGCCGAATGGGACACGTCCCCGAAATGGCAAATGCCGGTGCAGGGGTTCTTGCTAGACGCGCTGGCGGCATGGGTCGATTGGGCCGCGCGTTATGGCACGGATGCCAGCCACAGCCGCCACAGGTTGCTGGAAATTCTGTTGTTGCTGGCGCGTCACGGATATGGCGGGAACCTGCTGCTGGGCCAGAGCGACAGCTGGTCGCAAAAACTGCAGGCGCTGTTCCTGCTGGACCCCGCGCATGAGTGGCGTATCGGAGAGGTGTGTTCGCGCCTTGGCCTCAGTGAAAGCACCCTGCGCCGTCACCTGACCGCCGAGAACGTCGGCTTCCGCGAGGTGCTTGAAAAGGTGCGGCTGGACTCTGGTTTGGTGCAGGTTCTGGAAACCGATCTACAGATCGCGCAGGTCGCAATGTCCTGTGGGTATCAGTCCCAATCGCGGTTCGCCGAGCGGTTCCGGTTGCGGTTTGGCCTGTCACCGGTGGAGTTGCGCCAGACACGGCGCGCGGGTGGTGGCGACGTGGTGGCATTGGCGCGCCCCGTCTGACCGGTTCGGGCGCAACGCTGGCCGAACGCGGCGCGCGCGCGGATCACCCCGATCATACTGTCCTGTCATCGACATCGAACACAGGACATTCCCGATGACCAACCATTTCAAACTGACCGTTGCCGCGTTGGCCCTGACCCTTGGCGCACAAACGGCACTGGCCGCATCTGCCATCGAACTGGCCGATCCGACCTTTGCCCCCGAAGGCATCGGTATCGCCAAAGACGGCACGATCTACACCGGCAGTCTGACCCAAGGCGCATTGGTCGCCATCGATCCGAAAACCAAGGCCGTGACCGAATTCGCCGCATCCGGCGCAAACGGCATGGTCACCACCGTGGGCGTCCACGTGACCGGCGACGACAGCCGCGTCATGGCTTGTTCGTCCGATCCGGGGTTTGCCGTGCACACCGGTGAGGCCGCGCCGGCCCTAGTCGCCTTTGACCGCATCAGTGGCGACGCCGTTGGCCGGTTTGAAATCCCCGGCGGCGGGTTCTGCAACGACATCGCGGAAATGGCCGATGGCACGATCCTTGTGACCGACTCTTTCGCGCCGCGAATCTATGCGCTGGCCCCCGGTGCGGATCACCTGACCGTCTGGCTTGAGGATGAGCGTTTCGTCAGCCAAGGCATCGCCCTGAACGGGATCGATGTGGACGGCGATGCGGTCTATTTCGTGCAGTACAACGCCGGTGACATGTTCAAGGCCGAAGTGAACGCCGATGGGACGTCTGGCGCGGTGACGCAAATCCATATGGAACGCAAACTGAACTTCCCCGACGGGTTGCTGGCGCTGGGTGATCACGAGTTTCTGGTGGTTGAGGGCGGCGGCCTGCAAAAAGGCGCGCGCGGTGCGCTGACCGTGATCAATCTGGAGGGCGACCACGCCAACCTGCACACCATCGCGCCCGACTTGAACGTGCCCACCACGGCGGCGATCCACGGCGAAACCCTCTATGTGGTTGAGGGGCAGTTGGACCACTTGTTCGACCCCGAGGCCGGTGCGCCCGACACCTATCGCATTCTGGAAATCGCCCTGCCCTAACGGGTGCATTTCCCATCCCAGAACATTTTTGGCGGTCCTCAGCGGGGCCGCCATTTTTTTGCGGAACTCTTTGCGTGGGCCGAACGTTAACTCCTCGAAGCGCGGCCATTGCCGCAAGATGTACCGACATTTGAGAGGAGCCCGACATGTCGAAGCTCATGACAACAACCGCCGCACTGATCTTGGCCAGCACGCCGATCATGGCCGAAAACGCTGTGGATAGCGAATTTATCCTCAAGACCGACGAGCCGACCCTGACCGAACAGGTCACCACCGCCGCCGAAGACGCCCATGAGGCCATCGGTGAGTCCGTGACCGAGTTCGGCGAAAAGATGCAGGCATGGACGAAACCCGAAGTGGACGTCGATGGCTATCTGCCCATGGTCGCCGGCACGATTTCGGCCGAGACCCTATATGGTGCGCCCGTGGTGGATGCTACTGCCGCCACCAGCACCGACAACACCGATAAAATCGGTGAGGTGTCCGACCTGATCCTGACCGACGACGGTCAAGTCGCACAGGCCGTGATCAGCATCGGTGGCTTTCTGGGTATCGGTGAAACCGACGTGACCGTCATGGTCGATGAGGTTCAGATCATGCGCGCCATGGATAATCCCGACGACGTGATTGTCATAGTCGATGCCGAGGCCGTTGAAACCCGCGCCGAGCTGCAAGGCTAACGAACCCCAACGGTGTTTCTCCCCAACGAACACCGATCTGCCGCCCTCCATTGTCCCGGAGGGCGGCCTTTTTCGTGTCTAACCCACCGCTTTAGACCATTTCGGGCGGCATACCGGGGACGGGCACGGCGGTCTGGGCACCGGCCGCAATGTCATGGGGCACCAATAGGGTGCTGCGCGTGCTGGGGGCATGGGTTGCCTCGGCACGGATCATTTCGGCGGTTTTATCGAACCACACAGACGAATCCGATCCAACGTCGCCCAAATCCCCCATCCAATGGCGCAACAACCGGTCACGCAAAACACGGGCCTGATCCGGTTGGTCAATCTCGACCCCCGCCTCGGTATCCCAGCGCAGCGAGCGTCCGTTCAAGTTCGCCGAAGACACGATCGCGGCGGTTTGGTCAAACACCGCCACTTTGGCGTGGACATAGATCACCGGCGCGCCGGACAGGGTTGAGCGCACACCGGGCGTCCGCGTGGCCGATGAGGCGCGGCGTTGCACGGGGCTGGTGATCAGTAACCTCTCAGCAAAGGCGCGGCGCAGTTTGCGCAGGCATTTGGTCTGCAAATGATCGCCATACCGCCCGTCCAAAGCCGGATCATCGCGGAACGCCACGCTCTCGGGGGCGGCGGGCAGGACAAGAAACAGGCGCAACTCGGGACAGGTGCGCGCCCGATCGCTCAGCTCTCGCGCCATGGCGCGGTCGCGAAAGAACTGTGTCTCAATATAGATCAGGTTCTGCGCGGCACGGATGCGCGCGTGATAGGTGGTTTCGATATCATTCACCACGGTGCGCGGCGACATGTGCCAGAACTGGGATTTGTGCCGTGCTTGGGACAGGGTGCGCAAAATGCCGGGGGTGGGTTCGGGATCGGCGTCACCCGCCACGACATCGGCCATCCGCATCAGGTGGCCCCGTGCCGCCGTCGCGCGGTCGGGATCGTCCAGCAACAGTTGCACATCATGCCATGTCTGATCGGCGGCCTGTTCGTGGTCGTGATCGTCGAACCGCCGTTCATCAAGGTCCAGACCACCGATATACAAATACCGCCCGTCGATGACCGCCAGTTTCTGGTGATGGCTGACGGGATAGGACGGCACGCTGAACCCGTTCAGATGTTTCAGGACATATTTGACGCCCGGAACCTTGTTCAGGGCGGACTTGCGCTTGCCCTTGCCCAAGGCGTCATAGCCACGGCGCAGCTTGCCGATCTTGGCCGAGACAAAGGGCGCGAACAAAAGGCGCGGCAAAACGCCGACCCGCGCGGGGTGCAGCATCGGGCGCACGGTCAATTGCCCCGCGCCCGCATGGGTCAATTCGCGGATACCACACAGGATGCGCATGGTTTTCCATGTCGCGCGATGCAGGTCTGTCGCCGCAACAGGGTCGAAATCGGACAGGATCAGGGTGATATCCACCCCACGGTTCAGCACATGCTCGATCAGATCGGCCCACGTGCGCCCGACCGCGCGGGCCTCGGTGCTATGCAAGCGTGTCAGGGGATCGAACACGCGAAAGCCCATGATGATCTCACGCTCGGCCCCCAGGACAGCACGTTCAAAGGCCGGATAGGCCTCGGACGCGGTGATCAGAATGGCGTCTTGAAATCCGGCGTCCGTGGTGCTCATCTGTGGCGGTGATCCCTGTGCAAATAAATACCCCGCCCAGATGGACGGGGTATCTATGTAACGCATCACCACGACAAAAGATGCGCCAATTCGGAATTTTTTGCCTTAGGCGGCCAGCAGGCGGTCGATATGGGCGGGGCCGACGGGACGGATGCCGTTCGGGTTCAGGGCCTTGATCGAATAATAGCCGCGCGTGATGTGATCCATATTCACGGTTTCCGCCACACCCGGCAGGGCGATCATCGCCTCAAGCAGCGCGCTGAGTTTCGGGTATTCCGCGATTTCGCGCAGGTTACATTTGAACAGCCCGTGATAGGCCGCATCAAACCGCACCAGCGTCACGAACAGACGGATATCGGCCTCGGTCACGCGGTCACCGAACAGGAACGGCCCCTGAATGGTGTCTTCGAGTTCGTCCAGCATGTTGAACACACCGGCGACGGCCTCGTCATAGGCCTCTTGGCTGCTGGCGAAACCGGATTTGTAGACGCCGTTGTTCAGGCTGTCATACATCCGCGGCGCAATCGCGTCGATCTGGTCGCGCAGGTCTTCGGGGTAATAGGACGGGGTCGGCGTAACCACACCGTCAAACGCGGTGTCCAGCATGCGCAGGATGTCGGCGCTCTCGTTATTGACCATGGTGTTGGTTTTCGTGTCCCACAGGACCGGAACCGTGGCGCGACCGGTGAACGTGTCATCGGCGCGGGTATAGAGTTCGTGCAGGTGTTTCGCACCGAACAACGGATCCTCATCTGCGCAGTCATAGCCACCGAACGCCCAGCCCTGATCAGACAGCGCGGGGTTCACAACGGTGATCGGCAAAACCTCGTCCAGACCTTTCAGTTTGCGCGCAATTAGAACCCGCGACGCCCACGGACAGATCAGCGCAACATAGAGACGATAGCGCCCCGCCTCGGCCTTGAACCCGCCGGTGCCGGTCGGACCGGGTTCACCATCGGGCGTGATCCAGTTGCGAAACGACGAGGTCTGGCGCACGAACCGCCCCTTTTCGTCCGCTTTCTGTACGGGGTGCCATTCATCGCTCCAACGGCCATTGACCAACATCTGAATTCTCCTTGGGTTGTCGTGTTAGGGGCAATGTGGCACGGCGCATCCCGACACAAAATGGCGAATATCGCGAATGACTATCACCATTTCGTTCGCAATCAGATTGGACAGTGAATCACCACAAGTGGCCATTCGCCGCTTATCCCTCTGTTTTTGACCGGCTATTCAGGAAAACACGCCTTATACCCCCCGAAATCGCGTCATGGTGGCGCTAAATGCGTAAACCAGCCCCTAAAAACCTGCGTGAGGGGTTCAATTTATTGACGATCAGGCAAATATCCTTAAAACAACGGTTCGCGGTTTCGGGTGTTTTGACCAAGCACCGTTTAACTTTTGGGCGGCACGGGCCGCAGGTGCAAAAGGACCAATGCACCGCTTGGGGAGGACCCTATCTTGCTTGATATGACTGATGTTCGCAGCGTTCTAAAGGACGCCTATGACCTGACGCCCTCGGCCGAGCTGGCCGCCAGCATGTCAGACATCTATGCCCGTATGGACCGTGTGGTAACGCCACCGGATTTCGCGATCTACGCGCCCTACATCAAGGCGATCAACGAGCTCAAGGCCAAGCGCAACGCGGTCATCCTTGCCCACAACTATATGACGCCGGAAATCTATCACGGCATCGCGGATGTGGTCGGCGATAGCCTGCAACTGGCCATTGAGGCCGCCAAGGTCGAGGCCGACGTCATCGTGCAATGCGGTGTGCATTTCATGGCCGAGACGTCGAAAATCCTGTCCCCGTCCAAAACGGTTCTGATGCCGGATATGGAGGCCGGGTGTTCCTTGGCCGAAAGCATCACCGCCGCCGGCATCGAGGAAATGCGCGCCAAATACCCCGGCGCGCCCGTGGTTACCTATGTGAACACCACCGCCGAGGTCAAAGCGGCCTCCGACATCTGCTGTACCTCGTCGAACGCGGCCCAGATCGTCGCCGCGCTGGACAGTGACACGATCATCATGACGCCCGACCAATATCTGGCCCAGAACATCGCCAATCAGGTTCCGGAAAAGAACGTCGTCTGGTGGGAAGGCTCGTGCATCGTGCACGAACAATACACCGCCCAAGACATCAACGATTTCCGCGAATGGAACCCCGGCACGCGCATCATCGCGCACCCCGAATGCCCGCCGGATGTGGTTGAGGCCTCGGATTTCAGCGGCTCGACCAGCGGCATCATCGACTATGTGACGCGCGAACGCCCCGAAAAGGCGATGCTTGTCACCGAATGCTCGATGGCCAGCAACATCGCCGACAACCTGCCGGATGTGGATTTCGTGGGCCCGTGCAACATGTGCCCGTATATGAAGAAAATCACGCTGGAAAAGGTGCTGTATTCGCTGCACACCATGACCGGCCAGATTGAGGTCGACCCCGCCGTCGCCGACAAGGCCCGTGAGGCGGTTCAACGCATGATCGACCTGTCGAAAAAGCTGGGGCTCTAAGACCGCTATGTCCGTCCAGTCCACCGATCGGGTGGTGATTGTTGGCGCGGGCCTTGGGGCGCTCTATGCCGCGCTGACCCTTGCGCCGCGCCCTGTGGTGATGATCTCGCCCGAGACCCTTGGCGAAGGGGCCAGTTCCGCGTGGGCCCAAGGCGGCGTTGCCGCAGCAATGGACCAACGGGACAGCGCATCCAACCACGCCACCGACACGGTGCGCGCAGGTGCGGGAACGGTGGACGAAACCGTCGCGCAAACCGTCACCGCCGAGGCGCGCGCGCATATCCTGCGCCTGACGTCGCTGGGCACCCCGTTTGATCGCACCGAAAGCGGCGAATACGTCATGTCCCGCGAGGCCGCCCACAGTTTCGCCCGCGTCGTGC
This sequence comes from Rhodovulum sp. FJ3, assembly GCF_032918305.1. Classification (NCBI taxonomy): domain Bacteria; kingdom Pseudomonadati; phylum Pseudomonadota; class Alphaproteobacteria; order Rhodobacterales; family Paracoccaceae; genus Rhodovulum; species Rhodovulum sp. FJ3. Next base: position 56,408 of record NZ_JAWJUU010000010.1, on the reverse strand, counting down.
GGGTGCAGGGCGATCAGGCCGGTGCGGAAATCATGCGTGCCCTGATCGCGCAGGTCCGCGAAACCCCGTCTATTCAGGTGCTTGAGGGGACGTTGGCCACGGGGCTTGAGGTCACAGAGAACCGCGTCACCGGCATCTATGTCGCCCATGCAGGCGATGACCGGTCCGCGCCCGTTTTGATCCGTGGGGCGGCGCATCTGTTGGCCGGTGGGGGATCGGGGGGCCTGTTTGCCCTGACGACCAACCCGCCGCGCATCCGTGGTCAGGTGATCGGCATGGCCGCCCGCGCCGGTGCGGTGATCGCCGATGCTGAGTTCGTGCAATTCCACCCGACCGCCATTGATTGCGGCGAGGATCCCGCGCCCCTTGCGACCGAGGCGTTGCGCGGCGAAGGCGCGATTCTGGTCAACGCGGATGGCGAACGGTTCATGCAAGCGATCCATCCCGACGCCGAACTGGCGCCGCGCGATATCGTGGCGCGTGGCATCTATGCCCAGACACAGGCGGGCAAGCGTCCCGCGCTGGACACCCGCGCGGTGCTGGGTGAACGCATCCTAAGCGAATTTCCCGCCGTTGCGGCGGCCTGTGCCCGCTCGGGGATCGACCCCGTCGCGGGCACGATCCCTGTGGCCGCCGCCGCGCATTATCACATGGGCGGGATTGATGTGGACGATCAGGGGCGCGCGACGCTGGACAATTTGTGGGTCTGTGGTGAGGCCGCGTCGACCGGCCTGCACGGCGCGAACCGCCTTGCGTCGAACGGTCTGCTTGAGGCGCTGGTTTATGCCCGCCGCGCGGCCAGTTCGATTGAGGACACATTGCGTGACGTGGCCGGTGACGCGCCGGAATTGGACCTGACGTTTGACACCGCAGGTGAACCGCCCCGCGCCGATCTGGTGGCCGAGTTGCGCCGCACGATGACCGATTGCGTCGGCGTGGTGCGCGACGCGGGCGGCCTGAAAACCGCCCTGACTCGCATCGCCGCGATTGAGGCCGCCCAGCCCGATTGCGATGCCCTGTTGAACATGACCGCCACCGCGACATTGATCGCGGCAAGCGCTCTGATCCGGCAGGAAAGCCGCGGCGCGCATTGCCGGTCCGATTTCCCCGAAACCGACGGCGACACCGGCGTCCGGTCCAGCATGACATTGGAAAAGGCCCTGAGCATTCGGGCCAACGCAGCAAAGGAAACCGCATGACCGCTCGTCTGCCCGATCTGGTTCTGGACCCGATGATCCGCGCCGCCTTGGCCGAGGATTTGGGGACCTATGGCGATATCACCACCCGCACCGTGATCCCCGAGGGCACAACCTATACCGCGCGTCTGAATGCGCGTGAGGCCGGCATCGTGTCCGGGATGCAGGTCGCGCGCATGGCGTTTCACATGCTGGACGCGGGTCTGCGGGTTGAGACGATCCTTGATGACGGTCAGCCCTGTGCGCCGGGCGATGTGTTGATGACGATCGAAGGCTCGGCCGCGTCGATCCTATCGGCAGAGCGTGTCGCGCTGAACTTTGCCGGTCGGATGACGGCGATTGCGTCCCTGACGGCGCAATTCGTGGCCGAAACCAAGGGCAGCAAGGCGCGCATCACCTGTACCCGCAAAACCACCCCCGGTCTGCGGATCGTCGAGAAACAGGCGGTTCTGCACGGCGGTGGGTTCAATCACCGGTTCAGCCTGTCTGACGCCATCCTGATCAAGGACAACCACATCGCCGCCGCCGGTGGCATCGTGCCGGTTCTGGATGCGGTCAAGGCCAACGCCAGCCACATGATGCGTGTCGAGATTGAGGTCGATACGCTGGACCAACTGGAACAGGTTCTGGCGACCGGCGGCGCGGATGTGGTGTTGCTGGACAACATGAACAACGATCAAATGCGCCAAGCAGTGGCGATGACAGACGGGCGCCTTGTGCTAGAGGCCTCGGGCAACATGACCCTGCCCCGCATTGCCGAGGTCGCGGCGACGGGCGTCGATTATATCTCGTCTGGCGCGTTGACCCATTCCGCGGGCTGTACCGATCTGGGTCTGGATTTCTGATCCCAAGCCCATAAACGCAAAAACCGCCGCGACCCCGATGGGCGCGGCGGTTTTCGTTTAAACGTTCGAAACCTTAGGCGGCCGAAACGGCGGTCAAGGCCGGTGCGTTCTCGCCATAGATTTCCATCACCGCAGCAGCCGCATCCGCAGCCTCACGGCCCTTCTTCACAAAGTGCTCGGTGTAGAAGGTGATGTGCTCTTCGCTGGGCTGGAAGTGGTGCGGGGTCAGCGAGACCGACAGAACCGGCGTGCCGGTTTTCATCTGGGCCTCCATCAGGCCGGTCACAACCGCCTGAGCCACGAAATCATGACGGTAGATGCCGCCATCAACCACCAGTGCCGCCGCCGCAATCACAGCGTATTCACCGGTCTGACCCAGATTTTGGGCCAGCAGGGGCATTTCAAACGCGCCGGGCACGTCAATCGCCACGACCTCGTTTTCGATACCCAGTTCGGCCAAACGGGCCTTAAAGCCGACCAGAGCCTGGTCAACGATGTCCGAGTGCCAACGTGCCTTGATAAAGGCAATCTTCTGAGGGGATTTTGTCATCGCTCTTGATCCTTTCCAAATGACAAGATCCCAGAGCGCAACAAACAGAATACACCCACCACGGGCGCACGCCATCTGCCAATTCTCTTTCATCCGGACTATGACCGTCGGCCCCGGAATTTCACCGGATCTGCTGACCCCCTTGATGCCAAGGGGCGCTCGCGGGCTGTAACCGCCGGTGGGGAATTTCACCCCGCCCTGAGAATATCCCCAATTTAGGCGTCACCTTGACGGTGATCAATGTCAAAAACGTCACCTTTGCGTGCGCCTACGACGAATGGACGGTGCGCCTATACGCAACGCAGGGATGAAAACGCGTTGAAAAACCGCGCATTTTGCCCCGCGCGAAACATCACCGATGGTGTAGACGAGTCACTTTTGGTATATATGCACCACTCGTTTGGATAGCGCTTGGGGGCGTTTCATGGATAGCTATACCACATCCTGCATTGAGGATCAGTGCGGCGGCGAGCCTGCGGGGCGTGCTGCTCTGGCCATTGGGCGATTCGTTGATGACGCCCTGAACCGTGGTGTGCCGTTTGTGACGCTGGACGAGTTGCTGCAATGCCGTCTGGGCGAGAGCGAAACCGTGATTGAGGCGCTGCATATCCTGTGTGCTTCGGATTTCGGACGTCACCAGATTTTCGGCTATCACACGGAAAACGGCGTGATCCGCCGTGTGGATGATCTGAACCTGCAAAACGCGCTGGAACAGCGTGAGGGTCTGGATGATCTGTCCATCGGGATCGAAATCCGCCCCGAGTTCATCACCCACGATCACATGCGCATGGCCTGCTGATCAAGTCAGCCGCGACGCAAGCGCAAGGCCGGTGCGCATGATATGCGTGCGCAACAAATCCCCCGCTCGATCCGCCTCGCGTTCGACCGCCGCCTGTGCAATTGCGGTATGTTCATCGTGCTGATTGCTCTGGCTAGGCGCATCGCGAAACAGGATCCGGCGATACCGGTCGTGCATCACCTGTAGGCGCTGCAGCATCTGATCCAGGTGCGGCATCCCGCATGCCCCGTGCAGGGCCGCGTGAAACGCGTCATGCGCGGTTTCCCAATCGTCGATCTGGGTCGCGCTGACGGGGCGTTGTTCAATACGCTGCAGACGATAGAGCGCGGCCATGATCGCCGCTTCCCAATCCAGTGTGCCCTGCCGGATCGACTGACGCAGGGCCAGCGGCAACAATTCCGCACGAAGGGTGGTGATCTCGGACAGGTCCGCCGCCGACATGGGCGCGACCGCAAAGCCCTTTTGCGCCTCTTGCCGCACAAGGCCCAGCGCAACCAGACGCGTCATCGCCTCGCGCATGCTGGACACGCTGACCCCATGGGCCAGACGCATCTGATCCAGGTTCAACGACCGACCCGGCGCCAGATCGCCCGCGACGATCTGTTCGCAGAGAACATCCGCCAACCGTCCCGCAACGGTGGGTTTGCCCGCAAACGGGGCCGGTTCGCGGTCTGTGTTCACCTGATCCATTCGTTCAGATTACACCCAGAGGCGCGTTTGGCAAAACCTCTGACACCCACGCGGGTGCCAGAAATTTGGCACCTAGATGTCGAGTGTATTATCGCGCTCCCACTGCGAGAAATGGGTCATGTAATCCGTCCATTCCTGCATCTTCATCTTGACGTAAGAGGACGAAAATTCATTGCCCAGCATCTGTTTCAACTCTTCATCCGCATCAAACCACCGGATCGCGTCCAACAGGTTCAGCGGCAGTTTGGGCGCGTCTGTCACCGTGTGACCCTCGGCGTACATGTCGATGTCATGGCGCGGACCGGGGTCGGCGGCGCTATCGATACCCGACAGACCGGCGGCGATGATCACCGATTGCAACAGATAGGGGTTCGTCGCCCCATCGGGCAGGCGCAGTTCGAACCGCCCCGGCCCCGGGACGCGGACCATATGCGTGCGGTTGTTGCCGGTCCACGTCACGGTATTCGGCGCCCATGTGGCACCGGACAGGGTGCGGGGCGCGTTGATGCGTTTATAGCTATTCACGGTCGGATTGGTGATCGCGGCCAAGGCCTCGGCGTGTTTCATGATGCCGCCAAGGAACTGCGCACCCTGTTCCGACAGGCCCAGCTCGGCAGTCGGACCGCCCGCCGGATCGGGGTCGGTGGCAAAGGCGTTGGTGGTCCCGTCCATATTCCAGACCGAGATATGCGCGTGACAGCCATTGCCGGTCAGGCCCTCAATCGGTTTGGGCATGAATGTCGCGCGCAACCCGTGCTTTTCCGCGACCGATTTCACCATGAATTTGAAAAAGCTATGCCTGTCCGCCGTGACCAGCGCGTCGTCGAATTCCCAGTTCATTTCGAACTGGCCATTCGCGTCCTCATGGTCGTTCTGATAGGGGCCCCAGCCCAGATCCAGCATATAATCACAGACCTCGGCGATCACGTCATAGCGGCGCATTACTGCCTGTTGATCGTAACAGGGTTTGACCGCCGTATCGGCCGGATCGGAAATCTGATCGCCTTCGGGGGTCAGCAAAAAGAACTCGGCCTCGATCCCCGTTTTGACGCGCAGCCCCTTGTCCGCCGCCCGCGCGACCAGCTTGCGCAGAACATTACGCGGGGCCTGAGCGACCTCTTGCCCCTCCATCACACAGTTGGCGGCGACCCACGCGACCTCGGGCCGCCATGGCAGTTGGATCACCGTGGACGGGTCCGGCACGGCCAACATATCGGGATGCGCGGGCGTCATGTCCAACCACGTGGCAAAGCCCGCAAAGCCCGCGCCTTCGACCACCATGTCGGAAATCGCCGCGGCGGGCACCAGCTTCGCCCGCTGTCCGCCGAACAGGTCGGTGAACGAGATCATGAAATATTTGACGCCCTTCTCTTGGGCAAATGCAGCCAGATCAACCATCAAACCGCCCCTCTTTTCCCTGTTACATGTGCAAAGGGCGCGTCGGTGTCCCGCGCGCCCCAGTCGTGTTTCAAAACCCCGGTTTGCCCGGGTACCAGTTGGTGCCCGCCAACGGGACCTGCGCCATCGCGGCGGCCTCCATCGTCAGGGCGCATAGATCCTCGGGTTCAAGGTTGTGGACGTGATTGTGCCCACAGGCCCGCGCCAGCGTCTGACATTCAAGGGTCAGCACCGACAGGTAGTTGCGCAGGCGGCGACCGCCCTCAACCGGATCAAGACGCGCCATCAGATCGGGGTCCTGTGTGGTGATACCGGCGGGATCGCGTCCCTCATGCCAGTCATCATAGGCCCCCGCCGTGGTGTTCATCGCGTTATACTCGGCCTCGTATTTCGGATCGTTATCGCCCAGCGCAATCAGGGCCGCCGTACCGATCGACACCGCATCCGCGCCAAGGGCCAAGGCCTTGGCCACATCCGCGCCGGTGCGAATGCCGCCCGATACGATCAATTGAACCTCACGGTGCATCCCCAGATCCTGAAGCGCCTGAACCGCCGGACGGATACAGGCCAGCGTCGGCTGTCCCACATGCTCGATGAACACATCCTGTGTCGCCGCCGTGCCGCCCTGCATCCCGTCAAGGACGACCACATCCGCCCCCGCCTTGACCGCAAGCGCGGTGTCGTAATACGGGCGAGAACCGCCCACCTTTACATAGATCGGCTTTTCCCAACCGGTGATTTCGCGCAGCTCAAGGATCTTGATCTCCAGATCATCCGGCCCCGTCCAATCGGGGTGACGACAGGCGGACCGCTGATCAATCCCGACCGGCAAATCGCGCATCCCTGCGACCCGTTCGGTGATCTTTTGGCCCAGCAACATCCCCCCGCCACCGGGTTTCGCGCCTTGGCCCACGACGACCTCAATCGCGTCGGCGCGGCGCAGATCGTCGGGGTTCATCCCATAGCGCGACGGCAGGTATTGATAGACCAGCTTTTCGGAATGGCCGCGTTCCTCTTCGGTCATGCCGCCATCACCGGTTGTGGTCGAGGTGCCGGCCAAGGTCGCGCCACGGCCCAAGGCCTCTTTGGCCGGACCAGAGAGCGACCCGAACGACATCCCCGCAATGGTGATCGGGATGTCCAGTTCGATCGGTTTCTTGGCGAACCGTGTGCCAAGGGTCACCTTGGTCCCGCAGGTCTCGCGATAACCCTCAAGGGGATAGCGGCTGACCGAGGCCCCCAGAAACAGCAGGTCGTCGAAATGCGGCACACGCCGTTTCGCCCCGCCCCCGCGGATGTCATAAATACCGGTCGCGGCGGCGCGCCGGATTTCGGCGTTCACCTCGTTGGAAAAGGTCCACGACTGGCGCGGCATGGTCGGTGGTGTCTTGTCCATGGCCTAGTATTCTCCGGCGTGGTCGATGTTAAAGTTATAGAGCTTGCGGGCCGAGCCATAGCGGCGGAACTCTTCGGGTTTGGCATCCGCGCCCGCCTTGGCCAACAGATCGGCCAATAGGGTCAGGTGTTCGGGCCGCATCTCTTTTTCGATGCAATCCGCACCTAGGGATTTGACCGAGCCGCGCACGAACAGGCGCGCCTCGTACAGGCTATCGCCCAGCGCATCGCCCGCATCGCCCAGCACGACCAGATTGCCCTTTTGCGCCATGAACGCGCTCATATGGCCGATGTTGCCATGAACGACGATGTCGATGCCCTTCATCGAGATGCCACAGCGGGATGAGGCATTGCCCTTGATCACCAACAAACCGCCATGCCCTGTGGCACCGGCGTACTGGCTGGCGTCACCCTCGATCACGACGGTGCCCGACATCATGTTTTCGGCCACACCCGGACCGGCGGAACCGGTAACGGTGATGGTGGCCTCTTTGTTCATGCCGCCACAGTAATACCCCGTGGACCCGTTCACCCGCACCGACAGCGGCCCGTTCAGACCCACCGCAACCGCGTGGGCGCCGCGCGGATTGTCCAGCGTGTAATCCGCATTCGCACCGGCAAGCGCCTGTGCCTGCAATGTTTCATTGACCTGCCGCAGGGGCGTTTGGGCCATATCGATTGTGCTCATGACTTAGCGCTCCCAGAAATAGACGGTGGCCGGTTCGGGTTCCCAGACGCGCGCGCCCTCAATCCCCGGCAGGTCGGCAAAGGCGCGGTATTCGCTGGCAAAGGCGACATAATCGTCGGTTTCGGCCATAACGGCGGGTTTGCAGGCGATGGGATCGCGGACCACGCCGAACCCGTTGCGGGTGCCGGTGACAAAGGTGAAAAAACCGTCCAGATCGCGCAACGTGCCCTCAAGCGCCTCGCCAAGGCTATCGCCCCCCGCAATCCGCGCCGAGATATAAGCGGCCCCCACCTCGGTGTCGTTTTCCGATGTGGTGTGCACGCCCTGACGGGCAAGCTTGCGCCGCATCTGGTTGTGGTTGGACAGGGATCCGTTATGGACCAGACATTGATCGTCGGCGGTCGAAAACGGGTGCGCGCCATCGGTCGTGACGGCGGATTCAGTGGCCATGCGGGTGTGTCCGATGCCGTGGCTGCCGCCCATCGCGCGCAACCCGAACCGTTCGGTCACATCGGCGGGCAGGCCCACCTCTTTGTAGATTTCCATGGCGTGACCGGCCCCCATGATCCGCAGTCCACGCGCCATCAGCCAATCGCGCGCGGCGGTCTCATCCGCCTCGGCCACAGTCAGGACCGCATGGGTATCCACACGGCGCAGATCGGGGGTCACACCGATTTCGGTCGCCATCGCCGCGATCAACCCGTCATAGGCCACATCGGGCGTGTCCGATTGGATCGTGATCTTTACCTGACCCGGGGTTTCCGCCCCGTAGATCGCCACGCCCGCACTATCGGGTCCGCGATCGGTCATGGTGATCAGCATATCGCTCAGCAAGGTGCCCAGTTGCGGGCGCATGTCGTCCTTTTTCAGGAACAGGCCAACGATGCCGCACATATTCGTGCCTCCGTAATCAATCCGGCGCGCTTGGCGCCTGCCTTTGACTAGCGGGAGGCGAACTTGCCCTGCAATATATTTTATTTCCTATCAGGAATATTTCTGTCCTATCGGGAACACTGCCCAAAAATCGGGCAAAACCGCCCTAGCGCTGTTGCGGATAGGTGATGATCGACAGATAGCGCACAGGTAATTCGCGCAAATCCTCGGGACCGTGGGGCGCATCCGAATCGAAAAACAGGCTATCGCCGGGTTCGAGGTCATAGATCGTGTCGCCGTGGCGATATCCGACACGCCCCTCCAACACATACAGGAACTCTAGGCCTTCATGCTGAAACGTGGGAAAGCGGTCGCTGCTATCGGTCAGGACGATCATATAGGGTTCAACCACCACGCCCGAATTGTTCGACCCGATATGGCCCAGCAGGTGATATTGATGCCCCGCCCGCGTGCCCGCGCGGTCGACCTCAACGCCCTCACCGGCCTTGACGTGCATGGCCCCGCGCGTTTCTTCATAGCCCGAAAACAGCTGAATCAACGGAACCCGCAACCCGTCGGCCAGAACCTGCAACGTGTTCAGGGACGGCGAAATCACACCGTTCTCGATCTTGGACAGCATCCCCACGGACAGACCCGTTTCGTTTGCAAGATCTGATCCGGTCATCCGCTGACGCTTGCGCAATTCACGCACCTGACGGCCAATTGCGACCTCTAGGTTCTTTTCGCGCGGTTCGCGGAGTGCATGGGGATCTTGGGTCAGCTTGCCATTCGGCGTGTCCGTCTTGGCGGTCATAAAACACAGCACCTATTGCCCAACGGGGGCGAAAAATTTCCTGTCAGGAAAGAAAAGACGCGGTTTTTAACGGCTAGGCAACCCCACAAACCGCCACACCCCGACCGAACAAACAAAAACCCGACAGAAACCTGTCGGGTTTTCATCAGTCGCCTAACGGGAGGGCACCTTTCGGCGACTGTGTGGAGCCGTTTTTTTTATACCTGCGACGCGGCGCTGCGCGGACCGGCAATCAGCCACGCGATAAAGCCGATGAGCGGCAGCAGGATCACCACCAGCGCCCACAGGGCCTTGGTCCCGTTCGACGCGTTCGACCCAAAAATCGACACCAGTGCGTAAATGGCCAGAGCCAGTACAATCAGACCGCCAAAGCCGCTTAGTTGAAACAGATTCATTTCCATAACGTGTCCCTTTAAATTGCGTGCGCCCCAACAGGGGCTGTTGAAAGGACAACGCGGACAGCGGCGATAAGGTTCCAAAAACCTTTGGCATGGGCCGATCATTCGGGCACAACACCGCCATGAACACCGTAAAGCCCGCCCCCCTTCCGACCCGCCTGCGCGCCGCCAATGGCGCCGTGGTTCAGGACGTTGCGGACATCGGGGCGGCGGCCATTCTGGACGCGATGCGCGCGGATTCCGGACGGTTTGAAATCACCGGCGGGATGGTCATTGATCAGGACGCGCGCACCATCCTGACCCAAACATCGGGCAGCACCGGCGCGCCAAAGATCATCCGCCGGACCCATGCCAGTTGGACCGCCAGTTTCGCGCAAAACGCCCGCCTGTTTCAGATCGGCGCGGGCACGCGGGTGGTGATTGCGGGTGGTATGGCGCATTCGTTGACGACCTATGCTCTGTGCGAAACGCTGGCGCTTGGCGGTGTGGCGGTGATGTTGGGGGACCGGATGTCGCGCGACCGTCTCAGCGCCCTGAACGGCGCATCCGTCCTCTATGCCACGCCGACGTTTTTGCGCCTGATCGCGGCGATGGCCCCGCCCCTGCCGGACCTGCGCCATGTGGTGACGGGGGGCGGCATCCTGACCGGAGGGGAGCGCGGCGCGCTGGCCGCCATTGCGCCCGAGGCACAGGTGCATGAATTCTTTGGCGCGGCCGAGACCAGCTTTGTCACCCTTTCCACGCCCGATACGCCTACCGGTTCGGTCGGGCGCGCCTATCCGGCGGTGCGGATCACCATTGCGGACGGACATACCCCACTGCCCACTGGTCAGATCGGCGCGATCTGGGTCGATGGGCCTTATCTGTTCGATGGCTATGACAGTGGCGGGGACGGCCAAACGCAACACGGCCCCATGGGGGTCAGCATCGGCGAAATGGGCCATCTGGATGCGGATGGTTTCCTGTACCTTGCGGGGCGGGCCGCGCGGATGGTGACGGTTGGCGATGTGAATGTCTTTCCCGAGCGGGTCGAGGGTGCCCTGCGCTCCATCTCGGGTGTCACCGACGCCGCCGTTGTCGCGGTGCCCGACCGGCTGCGGGCTCATCGCCTGATCGCGTGGGTTGAGGGCGCAGGTGATCCCGACGTGGTGCGCGACGCGTTGCGCGACGCCCTGCCCCCTGCCTTTGTCCCCGCACGCATCCATGTGATCGACGCCCTGCCCCGATTGCCTGCGGGTAAAGCGGATTTACAGACCCTGACCGCCATGGCACGAGGGGACGTATGACCCTGCGTCCCGTCTATATCACCGCCGCCGCACGCAGCCCCATCGCCCCACGCGGCGGCGCATTTGCCGCGCTGGACCTGCACGAGCTTGCCGCGCCGGTGATCCGCGCAGCGGTGGAACGGGCGGGCCTGCGCGTCGATCAGGTGGATGAGGTCATCGCCGCAAATGCCATCGGCGGGGGCGGAAACCCCGCGCGCGTCGCGGCATTGGCCGCCGGTCTGCCCCTATCCGTGGCGGGTCTGAGTGTTGACCGGCAATGCGTCGGTGGTCTGGACGCCATTACCCTTGGCCATGCGATGATCGCGGCCGGTCAGGCGGATATCGTGATCGCGGGCGGGGTAGAAAGTTACAGCCGCCGCCCCCTGCGCCTGCGGACCTTTACCGATGGGCGCGAGCCTGAGGCCTATGATCAGCCGCCCTTTGCCCCGTGGCCCGACCGAGATCCCGACATGACCACCGCCGCCGCCGATATGGCGCGCGATTCCGGCATCACCCGCGCCGAACAGGATGATTTCGCCATCCGCAGCCACGCGCACGCCCGCGTCGCGACACATCCCGAAATCGTACCGCTGGCGGGCCTAACCCGCGATGCGTTCACCCGCGATCTGACGCCGAAACTGGCCGCCCGCGCGCCGGTTCTGGCCGGTGACATCACCACGGCGACGACCGCCGTTGCCGCCGATGGTGCGGCATTTGTCACCCTGTCCGCCACCCGTCCCGATGCACCGCATCTGATCATGCTGGGCACGGCGACGGTTGGGGCGGCACCGGAAACGCCGACCCTATCGCCCCTGCCTGCCATGGAGCGGGTGATGGCACAGACCGGTCTGACGCCCGATGATCTGACCCACATCGAAATGATGGAGGCCTATGCTGCCCAAGCCATCGCCTGTGTCCGTGGCGCGGACCTGCCCATGGATCGGGTGAACACCGGCGGCGGGGCTTTGGCGCGGGGGCATCCGATTGGGGCATCCGGCGCGATACTGGCGACGCGCCTCTTTTCCGACCTGATCCACGCGGGGGACGGGGCGACAGGCCTTGCGGCTATTGCGGCGGCGGGCGGTTTGGGCAGTGCGATGATCCTGCGCGCGCAGGTCTAATCGAACCCGTAAAATCGCGTGAACACGTCCAACGGTTCGCGGGTGGTCCGCACGGTATTCGCGGGGTGATCGGGATCGGCATAGCCCACCGCAATCCCGCAAACGACCATCTGATCGACAGGCAGGTCCAGATGCGCGGCGACCTCGGGCCCGTAATTGGCCAGCGCGCCAATCCCCGTCGCCCCAAGGCCCGCGTCATGGGCCGCCATCAGGAATGCCATCAAAAACATCCCCAGATCCATGAAACAGCCCGCCCCCATGTCGCGGTCAATCGTCACCACGATCCCGACCGGCGCATCGAAAAACCGGTAATTGCGCAGGAACTGGTCGCGCCGCCCCTCAAGATCGCGCCGGTCGATCCCCAGTGCGGAATAAAGGGCATAACCCGCCTCACGCTGGCGCGTTTTTAGGTGGGTCGGCATGGGTTTCGGGAAATAGGTATATTCATCGGCCATCGGCGCGCCGGACGCGGCGACGGCGGTGATGTTGTCCGACAGGGCGGTTAACGCCGCGCCCGTCAGGATGTGTAGTGACCCCGGCTGCAGGTTCGCCCCGCTGGGGGCAGAGCGCGCCGCGCGCGCCAGACGTTCAATTATCTGACGCGGCACGGGCCGGTCCAGATACGCCCGAACCGAGCGCCGCCCGAAGAGCAGTTCCTCTAGGTCGGACGCCGTGCTCATGCGCGGGACAAGAGCGCGGCGGGACGCGCCTGCGCCAACGCACCGGTCAGGGCACCGGCGATCACGGCCTTGATCACGTCACCGATCACAAAGGCGGTGTTCAGCAACGCGGCCTCAACCAACCCTTTGTCCAATGCGATCGACAGGCCAACCGTGCCGAATGCGTAGAGAACGATGATGCCGCCGATAATCGACGCCACACCGGCGGTCACGCCAACCGACGCGCCGCGCCATTTTTCCATGACCAGACCGGTCACGAATGCCGCAAAGGGAAACCCGATCAGGAACCCGCCCGACGGCGAAGAGAACAGCGCGATACCGCCACGCCCACCTGACAACAGGGGCAGGCCCATCGCGACCAGCAGAATGAACAGCGCCACCGCCAGAAACCCGCGTTTCGCGCCCAGAACGGTGCCGCACAGCATCACACCAAGGCTCTGCGCGGTGATCGGCACGCCAAAGGCCAGCGTGAATTTCGGCACAAGGCCCAGCGCAGCAATCAGCGCGGCAAACAGGGCGATCATCGTCAAATTGCGTTCCATAGGATGTCCTTAGTCCGTGTTCTGCGGGATCACGCCGCCCCGTGCCCGCAGGGCCTCGGCAACGTGATCGGATTCATCAATGGCCAGCACCACAAACGGCAGGATCACCCGCCATCCCGGTCGCCGGTGCGACCGTGCCCGCCACGCCATGTTCAGGGCCGTGCCCTTTTCGATCAGCACAGGTGTAAACCGGATCACCAGCGCAATCGCAAGCTCTAACAGACGGGGGTTCAGGCCTATTATCGCTAACGGTTTCGTTAGTTTCGCCACAACATCGGTCATATCGGTCAGGCGCGTGGTCATCGTCACCAGATTGGCCAGACTGACGGCGGCCAACAGGCGCAGCGCAACAACCGCGCCGTCCACCCACGTCCCCGTCACCGCGTGCCAGACCGCGATGATCACCAAAAACATCGTCAGGATTTTCAGCGATCGCAAACCCGCGCGCAGGAAATCCATCCCGCCAAGCGCCAGATACCCCGCCATCACCGCAATGAACGCGCCGCCCTGCACCCACAGGTCATCGGACAGGAACAGCAACACCGTACTGACGCACAGCGCGGCCAGTTTGGCCCCGGCAGGCCAGCCATGGGCGCGGGTTTCAACCGGTGAGGTCAGAGATATCATCGCCCGTCCCCAGTTTCGTCATCGCGTCCACGAACACCGGCAACACCTGATCTGGCGTGCCCGTCGCCCGCACCGCCCCGCCGTCCAGCCAGAACACGGTGTCATACCCCCCCAAATCCGCGGGATCATGGGTCACATGAATGATCGAGGCATCGCTCAGGTTCAGATAGCGGGTCAGCTGCATCCGTGTCGGGATGTCGAGCCCCGCAAAAGGTTCGTCCAGAATCAATACATCCGGCCCCATCGCCAGAACGGCCATCAGACAGACAAGATGCCGTTGACCTTGGGACAGTTCGGCGATGATCCGGCCTTGCCAATGGGTCTTGTCAAACCGCGCCAGAACATCGTTCACCATGTCCGGAATGGCGGATTTCGGATGGCCCAATTGGCGCAGGCCGAACCCGATTTCCTCATCCACGGTGGGGAAAATGATCTGGTGATCGGGGTTCTGAAATAGGATTCCGATGCGTTTGAGAACCGTGCGCCGGTCGCCCGCCACATCGATCCCCGACACGCGCACGCGGCCCTGATCCGGTTCGATCAACCCGCCCAGCATCCGCGCCAGCGTGGTTTTGCCAGACCCGTTGCGCCCGATGATGCCGATGCGCCGCGCGTCCAATGACACGCTCAGCCCGTCAAAGATCACCCGCCCCTGCGGCGCATAGCGCAGGTCGGAAACCTCAATCAAAGGGGGTGTGGATTGGGGCACGGGGTCCTCGGGCGTTGTCTGTTGCCCGAATATCAGCATTCGCCGCCCAAGCAAACGGTCCAACCGGATGTTTGCGCCAGCCTTAGACACAAGTCGACGCGCGCAGGGTGTTTCCCTACGCGCGCCTAACTGCTCGACAGGTCTCAGGCGAAGAAGTCGAAGAGATCGCCGTTGTCCGTTGCGTCGTCCTCTTCGGGGACGTCTACGTCGTCGGCGGTGTAATCAAGGAACAGCGACTTGAGGAAGCTGGTCCCGCTGTCTTCGACGGCTGCGGTTGTTTCACCACCCCAGACAAAGCTGTCTGTGGTCAGGTCGTCCGAGGTGATGCCCTGCAACAGGACATGTGCCTCGCCCGCCACGATTTGCAGACCGCTGTCGGTGTCGGTCATGATAATGTCCACGGATTCACCGTCAAACCCGTCCAGTTCGATCACGTCGTTCAGCGGATCAAAGTCGGTGATCACGTCACCCGCATCTTCGGTCAGCGTATCCAGACGGAAGGTATCGGCACCGTCACCGCCGGTGAATTCGTCCGTGCCCGTGCCGCCGATCAGCAGGTCATCGCCGTTCTCGCCACGGATCGTGTCATCACCTTCGCCACCCAGAATGGTGTCATCGTCCTTGCCACCCTTCAGAAGGTCGTCACCGGCACCGCCATCGACATAGTCGTTGCCCGAGCTGGCCGAGATCCAATCGTTGCCCTCGCCACCGTCGATCGAGTCGCGACCCGAACCTGCGCGGATGCTGTCGTCGCCTGCGCCGCCGATAATATCGTCGTTGCCACCGCCACCGCGGATGTCGTCGATACCATTGCCGCCGTCCAGAACGTCCGCGCCGCCGCCACCGATAAGATTATCGTCGCCATCAAGGCCGGTCAGGGTGTCGTTGCCACCACGACCGTCCAGAGTGTCGTTGCCCGCGCCACCGGTCAGGTCATTCGCGCTGCTGGTGCCGATCAGGTTTTCATCGACCACCGGTACGATAACATCGCCCGGATCATCGTCGATCGGGGTGTCGTCACCACCGTCATCAACGGGCACATCTTCATGCACGATCAGGCGAACAACCTCATAGGGCTGGCCAAAGGTGATGGTGATCGTGTTGCCCTCGCCGACCGGCAGAACCTCATAGGTGCTTTCGGGATCAACGACCGCGCCCTCGGGGGTACCGTCTTCGGTGCGGACATACACGGCCTCAACCAGTGCAATGTCACCAAACCCGTCCAGATCAATGGTCAGCTCATAGCTGTCGCCTTCGAACTCATTCGCGCTTGCAAAGATCACAGCCGAGTCTTCGTCGACAAAGGCGTACATCTGGTAGGGATCGGCGCGGTTGTTATCCAGCGCCTCGTCCTCAACCATGTTCATGCCGACGATGCTCTCGGACATCAGGCGATAGGTCTCGGCCGCGGCGGTGGTTTCCCGCGCGCCGTCCTCACCGTCATAGGTCAGAACCGTATCGTTACCCGTGCCCACGTTCAGACCCCAGACCGACGCCTGATCCGCGCCCAGTTCCAGCATGCTGGTAAAGCTCGACAGCATGTTGCTTGCCGCCGACAGACCGGCGCCGCCGTCCTGTGCGTCCTCACTGTTGACCGACCACGCCGAGAAATCGATCTCGGGCTCGACACCGCCCGCGTCCACAACCGCATCGACCAACGGATCAATCCGGTAATAGCGAATGGTTTCGAGGTCCCACGACCCGTGGGCGTTGCTGTCGTCAAGGTTCTGCTGCAGCGCGTGGTGACGGATCACGTCCACCTCGGCCAGCAGGTTCTGTTCATCCGCAGGCAGGTCAGGATCGGTAAAAACCGAGACAAGCGCGCGGCTGTCTGCACCGGTCTGCATGCTCTGCAGGCCGATATCGAAATCGACTTCGGGGTTTGCGTCGCGGAAATCGGCTACAGCATGCAGCATGTCCTTGGCCACCGGACCATAGTTATTGGCCGGATCCTCGTAACGCTCGTTCCCGATGTCCAGCGTGACATCGGCGGGAACCTCGCCATAGGTGCCGTTCACATACAGATCCTCAAGGAACTGCATTGTCGCATCATAGGCGGCTGCGGGATCATCTACATAGGGGTCGGTCGGCAGGATCACCGACACAGAGACCCCGTTTTCGACGCCATAAGCCAGCACATCGCTGAGACCCGCCGCCCCTTGGGCAGCGAGGTCAGGATGGATCAGATCGGGATAATCCAGACTGTACCCCGGCTCATCGCCGGGCTCAGCGTGGGTATGAAATTCGCCGGTTTCGGGATCGTACCCGCCCTCTTCGGCAAACGTGCCGCCGGGCCAGCGAATATGATTTGCACCGACGTACTCAAAGTCGGTAATAAACTCGTCAAAATCGGAACGGCCGACACTGATGGCGCCGAACATACCCTCGTCGACAACCACAGTGTCGCCAGTACCATTGAACTCTGCATACGACCGTTCGGTCGCAATGCTCGCAACATTTAACGTGACCGTTTCCACACCAATAACCCGTTGTACTCACTAACCAGACCAACGAGCGGGACCCTCACACACACGGGTTTGTCCGCCCTGAAACCAATGTGGGGCGGGGGGCGTTTTCACGCATTATTGCAGAGGGAGGGGTTTATAACTCTTTTGGATAAATGTATCGCTTTGGGGGTGCGCACGACGAAAGTAGTAGTTTCGCACCTACTCCCTTCGGCTATACGACCGTGCTTTTTGCACCTGATTTTTAACGGAAATTTGAAGTCCGGACGCTAAAACGCGCCCCTGTTGTGGCGTTTTGCTGTCCATGAGGTGCGATTTATCACGTCCCATCGAATCGGATGGGCGAGTGTATCGCATCCCATGGGGACAACACGCACACTTACGGCCAGACCGCCGCCACTCACACGCCCGATGGCCACACACCAAAGGGCACCAACCCGCACACACGGGTTCACTACACAGACAGGCTTGCAATCAACGGGCCAACCACACCTACCCGATTGGCGGGGCCGATTAGTGTCGGTCCCGCCAGATCTGTTGGGCAAGGTCATAACCGGCACCGGCCTGGGCGACCCCAGCCGTTTCAAGGGCAAGCGCCGCCGTCCCCAACACGATATCCACCGCGAACGGGTCGTCATGCGTCCCGTCCCACACCGCGCCCAGATAGGCCGGATCGCGCGGGGTTTCGGTTTCGGCCAAACGGCGGGTTTCATCGCGCAACTCGGGCAGGGTGTCCTGCCACGGTTCGCCATCACGCAAACCATGCACCTGACCGATCTTGGCGGGGTTGCGTTCGAACTCGCCCCCGCCCCCTTTGATGACCGACAGATGGCGCAGGCCCAGAACGGCGCCCGCCTCGGCCTGCAGGGTCAGATAGGGGGGATGGAACACGCCCTGCACCGCATGGGCGGCACCGGCAGGGTTCATCACGCGGCACACCGTATTCACACAGGACCGCAGGCCCAGAACATCGCGCAGACGCAAGATGTCCAGAACGCGGGACGATATAACCTCAAGCGGGGCATAGGCGATCCCGTCCCGGTCCAGCGTCGCACTGGCCTCGCGCCAATCGGTGATCGACGTGATCCCCACAAGGGGCAGGGCATCGCGCACCGACGCGCCGTCCGATTGGTGGCTGTTCCAGCCGTGCAGCAAAACCCGCACACCGGCCCGTGCCACAACCCGCGCCGACAACAGGAACCACGGCAACCCGCGCGTGCGACCGGCGGCATAGCTGGGCCAGTCCAGATCGGGACGCGCGCCGGTCCATTCGGGCAAGGTATCCGTCACCGCACGGACAAAGCCCGCGATCTCATCCGGTGTTTCGCCGCGAAACCGCATCAGCATCAACAGCGCGCCGACCGCTTCGGGTTCGGCGGTGCCGTTCAGGATCAGGGCCATCGCCTCTTGCGCCTCGTCTAATGTCAGGTTCCTGCTGCGTCCGGGGCCACGGCCAAGAATTCTGACATAAGGGGCAAGGGTCATTCAGCGGCCTCTGGTATGCGGAAATTGTCTAGGATCGATTGCAGTTCAGGCCGACAGGAACCACAGCTGGTCCCCGCTTGCAAGGCCGCGCCGATTTCCTCAACCGTGCTCAGGCACTGGGACGCGATGGCCCCCGTGATCGTGTTGATCCCGACGCTAAAGCACGCGCAAACCGTCGCACCCGGATCGGGTTGATCCGCACCGGGCCAGCCGGACAACAATTCCGCACCCGCATCGGCGATATGCGCAGACAGGTGACCACGCGACAGGGCGACCGGTTCGGGACCCGCGAACAACGCGGCCACCACAACACCGTCCCGCATCAGGGCAATGCGCGCGGCACCACGGGCGGGGTCGGTCATGCTGATGATTTGGGAGTCGTTATCGCCAAACAGCTGACGCGCGTATTCTTCCCATGTCTCGGGCATCTGTTCACCCGCCAGTTCGGCGCGCATGCCCTTGGCGATCGGGGCCTTGGCCCAATAGGCGCAATCGGGGGTGAAATCGGTCGCGGCCACCGCAAACCCGTACCACGCCGGTTGGAACTGTTCGACGCGCACGATCGAGGCCTTGCTCTCGGGTTGGCCCGATACGGGATCGACCACCGGCGCGACCAATTCATCAATCCGGCCGCTAGGCGCGTATTGACCGGTCCAGTGCATCGGCGCAAAGACCGAGCCCTTGCGCGCCTTGTCGGTGATCATCACCCGCACGATGGATTCGCCATGGGGACTGGTCAAACGGACCAGATCCGAAGGGCGCAGACCCTGTGCCGCCGCGTCATCGGGATGGATTTCGCAGAACGGTTCAGGGATGTGTTGGTTCAACCGGTGCGCCCGCGCGGTGCGGGTCATGGTGTGCCATTGGTCGCGCACCCGTCCGGTGTTTAGACGGAACGGATAGGCGGGCGTCACCCGCGCCGCAGGGGCACGCGGCGTCAGGGCCAGCATCCTCGCCCGACCGTTCGGGGTAAAGAACTGACCGTCGGCGAACATGCGACCGGCGCTTTCACCCGGCTTGGTGATGGGCCAACGGGTCGGCATCAGATCGTCGTACTCGGCGTTACTGATCCCTTGCAGGCCCGAGATGTCGAAATCGCGGCCATGACGCGCCGCCAGACCCGACAGCATCGCATATTCGCGGAACACATCGGCGGGACAGGTGAAATCGAACTCCGTCGTCCAACCCATACGGCGACCGACATCGGACATGATATCCCAATCGTGGCGCGCCATGCCCGGCGGGGTCAGGACGCCGCGCTGACGGCTGATGGTGCGGTCCGAGTTCGTGACCGTCCCGTCTTTTTCCGCCCAACCCGTCGCGGGCAGAACCACATTGGCAAGCTTGGCCGTATCCGTGTCGCCAAACATATCCGAAACCACGGTGAAGTCGCATTTGGCAATCGCATCCGCCACACGGCCCGCATCGGGCATCGACACGGCGGGGTTGGTGCACATGATCCACAGGGCCTTGATCCGGCCATCGGCCACGGCGTTGAACATATCAACGGCCTTGAGGCCCGCCTGCGCCGGCATATGGGGCGATCCCCAGAAATTCTGAACAGTGTTCCGATGCGCCTCATTTTCCAGATCGAGGTGACAGGCCAGCATGTTCGCCAGACCTCCAACCTCGCGTCCGCCCATGGCGTTGGGTTGGCCGGTGACGCTGAACGGGCCCATGCCGGGGCGGCCAATGCGACCGGTGGCAAGGTGACAGTTCAGGATCGAATTGACCTTGTCCGAACCGGACGACGATTGGTTCACGCCTTGGCTAAAGACGGTGACGACCTTTTCCGTGCCGATGAACCATTCGGCAAAGGTGGCCAGATCCTGTTCGGAGAGGCCGGTTTGGGTCGGGTCACTGGCAAGGGCCGAAGCAACCGCGTCATCAAAACCCTGAACATGGTTCTGAACGAACTCACGATCCACGGCACCGGCGCGCGAAATCTGACCCAGCAGATAGTTGAACAGCGCCACGTCGCTGCCCGGTTCCAGACCCAGATGCAGGTCCGAAATCTCGGCCGTGGCTGTGCGGCGCGGGTCGATGGTGACGACGCGCATATTCGGGTTGGCCTTGCGCGCGGCCACAACGCGTTGGAACAGAACCGGATGGCACCACGCAAGGTTCGAGCCGGTCAGGATCAACAAATCCGTCTGTTCAAGGTCATCATATATGCCGGGCACGGTGTCGGTACCGAAGGCCCGTTTGTGCCCCGCCACGGTCGAGGCCATACACAGACGCGAGTTCGTGTCGATGTTGGCCGTACCCATGAACCCTTTGATCA
The DNA here is from genome assembly GCF_032918305.1 of Rhodovulum sp. FJ3. Taxonomy (NCBI): domain Bacteria; kingdom Pseudomonadati; phylum Pseudomonadota; class Alphaproteobacteria; order Rhodobacterales; family Paracoccaceae; genus Rhodovulum; species Rhodovulum sp. FJ3. The sequence goes on along the minus strand of NZ_JAWJUU010000010.1, from coordinate 35,584 downwards.
GCTTGTTCGCGACGTAATAGTCCTCGGTCAGCAACTGACCCGAGACATAGAACGCGACGCTATCGGGTCCGTGTTCCTTGATCGTTTTGGCAAACCGGTCCGCAACAAGGTCCAGCGCGCGGTCCCACGTGGTATCCGCGCCACCGACCTGCGGGCGCAACAACCGCCCCGACAGGGACAGCGTATCGCCCAGCGCCGTGCCCTTGGAACACAGGCGACCCTGGTTCGCGGGGTGGTCGGGATCGCCTTTGACCGTCAGGCCGCCCTGTCCATCATCGCTTAGGATGACGCCACAACCTACGCCACAATAGGGGCAGGTCGATTTGATCGAAGGGGCGGCTGACAGGTCTTTCATGCGGCGCTCCGTTTGCCGACAGCTTCGCCATCCAGCAACAGACGACCAGCGTCCAGACGGATGGGATAGGTTGCGATCCGGCCCTCATCGGCACCCTGTGCCTCGCCCGTCTCAAGGCTGAAGACCCAATTGTGCAAGGGGCAGGTCACGGATTTCCCGTGCACGATACCCTCGGACAGGGGGCCGCCCTTGTGGGGGCAGCTGTTTGAGGCGGCGAACACCTCTTCCTCGGCGGTGCGGAACACCGCGACACAGCCAACAGCCGTTTTCACGATCCGCGCACCGCGCAGGGGGATGTCATCAATATGACCGATATCGATCCAGCTCATTCCGCGGCCTCCATGGTGAGATCTGCAAGCGGTTGATAGGTGTCTGCCTTTTCGCGGGCGTGCTCGGCCCACGGATCGGTGCGATAGACGGATTGGGAAATCTCGAACCGTTCGACCAGCGCCGCGCGGTTTTCCAGATCGTCCACAACCTGTTCCTTGACCCAGTCGAGGCCCACCTTGGCGACGTATTTATAGCCACGGTCCAGATATTTCGCGTTCTCGCGATAAAGCTGGATATAGGCGGTGGTGACGTCGATGGCCTCTTGCTCGGTCGTGACCTTGGCCAACAGTTCGGTCTCTTTGACGTCCATGCCAGCCGCGCCTGCGACCGACACTTCATAGCCCGAGTCCACACAGATGATGCCGACGTCCTTACAGGTCGCCTCGGCACAGTTGCGCGGACAGCCCGATACGCCCAGTTTCACCTTATGCGGCGTCCACGAGCCCCAGAGCAGCTTTTCAAGCTTGATGCCCAGACCGGTGGAATCCTGCGTCCCGAACCGGCAATGGTCCGACCCGACACAGGTTTTGACGGTGCGCAGACCCTTGGAATAGGCGTGGCCGGACACCATGCCCGCCTTGTTCAGGTCGTACCACATCGCGGGCAGATCTTCTTTTTTGACGCCCAAAAGGTCGATCCGCTGACCGCCCGTGACCTTGACGGTCGGGACGTTGTATTTCTCGGCGGCGTCTGCAATCGCGCGCAGCTCATCCGGGGTGGTGATCCCGCCCCACATCCGCGGCACGACGGAATAGGTGCCGTCCTTTTGGATGTTGGCGTGGTTGCGTTCGTTCACGAAACGCGATTGCGGGTCGTCCTGATATTCCAGCGGCCAATCGGCCAGCAGGTAATAGTTGATCGCCGGACGGCACACGTGACAGCCGTTGCGCGAGGTCCAGCCCAGTTCCTGCCAAACCGCCTCTTGGCTCTTGAGCTCTTGGCTCTTGATCAGGCGGCGCACGTCCTCATGGGTCAGTTCGGTGCAGCCACAGATGGATTTCGCGGTCGGCAGGACGAAATCATCGCCCAGCGTCACCGCAAGAACCTGCTCGACCAGACCGGTACAGGTGCCACAGGAATTCGATGCCTTGGTCACCGCGCGAACGGCGTCCAGATCGGTTGCCCCGTCATTGATCGCGTTTACGATCGTACCTTTGCATACGCCGTTGCACCCGCAGATTTCTGCATCATCCGGTAAGGCTGCAACGGCTGCCAAAGGGTCCGCAGCGGCACCCCCTTGGAACGCCGGACCAAAGATCAACGTGTCGCGCATCTCGGACACGTCTTCGCCGTCCTTGATCTTGCCAAAGAACCAGTTCCCGTCGGCAGTATCGCCATACATCACCGCACCGATGATGCGATTGTTTTGCAGAACCAGTCGTTTGTAGACACCACGCGCGGGGTCGCGGAACACGATGTCCTCGCGGTCCTCACCTTCGGCGAAGTCACCCGCGCTGAACAGATCACAGCCTGTGACCTTGAGCTTGGTCGAAACGTCCTTTTGAACAAAGGTCGCCTCTTGGCCCATCAGGGTGGCGGCAGCAACTTTGGCTTGGTCGTACAGAGGCGCAACAAGGCCAAAGACCGCGCCGTTGTGTTCAACGCATTCGCCAATCGCCAGAATGTCGGCATCCGAGGTGACCATGTGGTCATCCACATGGATACCGCGCCCAACGGCCAAACCGGCCTCGGCCCCAAGCGCCGTGTTCGGACGAATGCCCACCGCCATGACCAACAGGTCACAAGGCAGTTCCGTACCGTTTTCCAGCAGCAGCGCGCGAACCTTGCCGTTCTCGCCCAGAATTTCCTTGGAGTTGGAGGAACACAGGACCTTGATCCCGCGCCCGACCAGCTCCTTGCGCAGCAGATAGCCCGCTGCTTCGTCCAGCTGACGTTCCATCAGGTGGCCCATCAGGTGGACAACGGTGACGTCGACACCACGGGCGTGCAGACCTGCCGCGGCCTCAAGGCCCAGCAGACCGCCGCCGATGACAACGGCACTGGCGTTTTCTTTGTCGCCAAGCGCCATCATCGCCTCGGTGTCTTCAAGATCGCGATAGGCGATCACACCGTCCAGATCATGACCGGGCAGCGGGATGATGAACGGGTTGGAACCGGTGGCAAAGACCAGCTTGTCATAGCTGAGGACATCGCCGTTTTCGGCGGTGACGGTCTTGGCCGCCTTGTCCACGGCAACGACCTTTTCGCCAAAGCGACAGGTCACGCCGTGATCCTCGTACCATTGCGCGTCATGCGTCACGATTTCTTCGAACGTCTTTTCGCCCGACAAAACCGGCGACAGCATGATGCGGTTATAGGTCCCGCGAGGTTCGGCGTTGAACAGGGTTACGTCCCAGTCCGCGCCTGCCTCATACAGGGTTTCCAACATGCGTCCCGATGCCATCCCGGCACCGATGATGATCAGTTTCTGTGTCATGCCCAGAATTTCCAGAAGGGTTTCTTGGTTGCTGCCTTGGCCGTTTCAATCGCGGCGGCCGAGGGGTAGGCGGCGTTTTTCATCACACCCGACAGGGTCGTGTATGCGCCCAGCCACGCGTCTTTGGTTTCGGGCGTGAAATCATCGCCCAGACCTTTTTCCAGCGTGCGGATCAGCGACGCGCCAACGGCATCGTAATCCTCGGGCTTTACGCCGTAATCGATGTGCTTGATGGCAAGCTCTTGGGCGACAGGGACAATCTTATCCAGATCGCGCAAACCGTTCACAACCACGCCCAGCGTCGCCATCAGCTTGGAGCCTTGGTTCTTCATGTCGGCGTTTGCGAAATACGGTTTGACCTGCGGGGCCGTTTCAAAAAGGTCCGCATAGAAAATCTCGGCGGCTGCGTCCTTGATCGGGACTACTTTTGCGAAACTCTCTTGGATCAGTGTGATTGCCTTGTCGTCCATTACTCTTACTCCGCTGCTATGGCTTTTGCTGCCGTTTTTGGCTTGGGTTTTGCGCCGTGTTCGTATTCCTCAAGGAAATCGAGCACTTCTTGGCGATAGGAATAGTAATCAGGATGTTCGAGCAGCGCCTTGCGGGTCCGCGGGCGCGGCAGTTTAACGTCGGTGATTTTGCCGATGGTGGCCTGCGGACCGTTGGTCATCATGACCACGCGGTCGGCCAACAGGATCGCTTCGTCCACGTCGTGGGTCACACAGATCGCGGTCACTTTGGTGCGATCCCAGACTTCCATCAGAACCTCTTGGAGTTCCCAACGGGTCAGGCTGTCCAGCATCCCGAACGGTTCATCCAGCAGCAACAGTTTGGGCGACAGGGCAAACGCACGGGCGATGCCCACACGCTGGCGCATACCGTTGGACATATCGGCGGTCGAGCGGTCCATCGCATCGGCCAGACCCACACGCTCCAGATAGTATTCGACGACGTCCTGACGCTCGGCCTGGCTGGCCTTGGGATAGACCTTGTCCACACCGATCGCACAGTTTTCACGCGCGGTCAGCCACGGGAACAGGTTCGGCGACTGGAACACAACGGCACGTTCGGGGTCAGCACCCTCAACGTGGCGACCGTCCAGTTTGATCGCGCCCTTGGAAATGCCGTTCAGACCGGCGGCCATGGTCAGAACCGTGGATTTACCACAGCCCGAGTGGCCGATCAGACTGATGAATTCGCCGCGGTTGATCTTGAGATCGAAATCTTCGACCACGGTCAACGGACCCTTGGGCGTCGGATAGATCTTGTGCAGCTGCGAGAAGTCGAGGAAGCGTTCTTCGATCAGACCTTCCTGCGCCTCTTTGACCGCCGCCGGTACACCGTGGATCGGGGTCACGTCGGGCAGGCTGCGGGTGCCTTCGGACTTGGCCTCGATCCCCACATCCATCAGATAGCTGGTCACATCGCGGCGCAGCGCCTTGAACGTATCGTCGTTGTTCATCGCGGTGCGGTCACGGGGACGCGGGATGTCGACCTTGAACTCTTCGCCCAGCGTCCCGTCAGGGTTCAGCGCGATGATACGGTCGGCAAGGATGATCGCCTCATCCACGTCGTTGGTGATCAGGACACAGGTCTTTTTGTCCGCTTCCCAGATATGTTCGATCTCATCCGCGAGGTTCGCGCGGGTCAGAGCGTCCAGCGCCGACAGAGGTTCGTCCAGCAACAGAACCTCGGGCGACATCGCCAATGCGCGTGCAACGTTCACACGCTGGCGCATACCGCCGGACAATTCGGCAGGGCGACGTGTGGTGGCGTGGCCCAGACCAACCATTTTGACGTAATGGTTGATCTTTTCCTCACGCTCGGACTTGGACAGGTTCGGAAAGATCGTGTCCACGGCCAGACCCACGTTGCCGTTCACCGTCAGCCACGGCATCAGCGAGTAGTTCTGAAAGATCACGCCGCGTTCGGGACCGGGGCCGTCGATCGGTTTGCCCTTGAACGTCACGCTGCCTTTGGTGGGCTGTTCCAGACCGGCCATCAGGTTGATCAGGGTGGTTTTACCCGTCCCCGAGAACCCCAGCAGGACCAGAAACTCACCTTCTTGGACGTCGAGGTTGATGTCCTTCAGAACGTGGTTGGCGTTCGTGCCTTGGCCAAAGGATTTGTGGACGTTTTCGAATGTCAGGATACCCATGCCGATCACCGGTTATTCGAGAAGGTGAACAGCGACTGCAGGGCGTACATCACACGGTCCAGCAAGAAGCCGATGATACCGATCGTGAACACAGCCACCATGATCTTGGCCAGCGAGCTGGACGAGCCGTTCTGGAATTCATCCCAGACGAATTTGCCCAGACCCGGGTTCTGTGCCAGCATTTCGGCAGCGATCAGAACCATCCAGCCCACACCCAGCGACAGACGCAGACCGGTAAAGATCAGCGGCAGCGCGGACGGCAAGACCAGCTTGGTGATCTTGTTGTAAGTGTTCATTTTCAGAACCTTGGAAACGTTCACCAGATCCTTGTCGATGCTTGCCACACCCAGCGAGGTGTTGATCAGGGTCGGCCACAGCGAACACAGGGTCACGGTCACGGCCGAGATAATAAAGCTTTTGGGGAACAGCCCGCCTTCGGTCGCGGCAAGGGCCGAAACGATCATCGTCACGATCGGCAACCACGCCAGCGGGGACACGGGTTTGAAAATCTGGATCAGCGGGTTCAGACCGGCGTTTGCGGTCGGCGACAGACCGGCCAGAATGCCCAGCGGCACCGCAACAACCGTCGCCAGCATAAAGCCAAAGAACACGGTTTGGATCGAGGTCCAGATCTGTTGGTAATAGGTCGGTGCACCGGTATAGGCGCGTTGTTTGGGCTCTTTGCCCTGCGCGACCAGACGCTCGTTCAGCTTGGCAACCTGCGCATCAAAGGCGGCGCGCTTTTCGGCCTTGGCCTGCGCGTCTTCATGCAGGTTGACGACTTCGGTCCAGACCTGCGCAGGTCCGGGCACAGCACCCAGCGACGTTTGCACCTTGGGGGCCAGCGTGCCCCACAGCAGCAGGAACGCGGCAATCGCAAGCAACGGCACACCCAGCAGGCGCCAGATTTCCTTGGCCTGTGCCTGCGGGTTGTCCCCTGCGGCGGCCTTCAGGACCGGCGTCATCCAGCTTAGGCCAAGCACTTGGAACCAAGCGTCTGCCTTGTTGATGCGGGTGAATAGTTTCGCGCGGCGGGCCTCTTTGGCCGCGTCGGCGCTCAGGCTGTCGGGGTCGATGGCGGTCATTGTGGTGTCTCCGGGCCGGTCGTCGTCTGGTGTGTGTTTGAAAATTCGGGGGAAAGGACCGCCCCTGCCCCCATCAGGAACAGGGCAGGGACGGCAGTTGGGGAGTTATCCCTTAACTTCGGTGCCTTCTACGATCTGCGAGCCTTTCAGGCCGATCGGCAGGCTTTCGAGGTAGGCGTTGGGTGCACGACCGTCGTATGCGATGCCGTCGATGATATCTTCAGCAGGGGTCGGTGCTTTGTAGCCGTCGCTGTCCCAGGGGAAGTCAGCTTCGTCTGCCAGACCTTCTTCGACCAGCAGTTTGGCTGCGTCGAGGTAGATGTCAGGACGGTAAACGCTTGCTGCGGTCTCGTGGTACCATTCGTCCGACTTGGGCTCGGCGATCTGGCCCCAGCGGCGCATCTGCGTCAGGTACCAAATAGCGTCCGAGTAGAACGGGTAGGTCGCGTTGTAACGGAAGAACACGTTAAAGTCGGGCACTTCGCGCTTGTCGCCTTTTTCGTATTCGAACGTACCGGTCATCGAGGCGGCAATCACCTCATAGTCGGCACCCACGTATTCCGGACGGCTCAGGATTTCCACGGCCTCGGGACGGTTGGCGTTGTCGTTCTCGTCCAGCCACATCGCAGCACGGATCAGAGCTTTGGTCACAGCTTTGGTCGTGTTGGGGTACTGTTCGGCAAAGTCGGCGTTGATGCCAAAGACTTTCTCGGGGTTGTTTTTCCACAGTTCATAGTCAGTGATGACCGGAACGCCGATGCCTTTGAACACAGCCTGCTGGTTCCACGGCTCACCCACGCAGTAACCATAGATGGTGCCAGCTTCGAGGGTTGCGGGCATCTGCGGCGGCGGGGTCACCGACAGGAACACGTCTGCGCCAATCTGGCCGCTGACGTTCTCGGGGCTGTAGTAACCCGGGTGCAGACCACCTGCAGCCAACCAGTAGCGCAGTTCGTAGTTGTGGGTCGAAACAGGGAAAACCATGCCCATGTTAAAGGGCTTGCCTTCGTTGTTGTACTGCTCAACGACGGGTGCCAGAGCCTCAGCCGAGATCGGGTGCTGCGGCAGACCATCGGCGTTGGTCGGGATGTTCGGCTTCATCAGGTCCCAAACTTCGTTCGAAACGGTGATGCCGTTGCCGTTCAGGTCCATCGAGAACGGGGTGATGATGTGCGCTTCGGTACCGTAACCGATGGTCGCGGCCAGAGGCTGACCGGCCAGCATGTGCGCGCCGTCCAGTTTGCCGTCGATCACACCGTCCAGCAGAACTTTCCAGTTCGCTTGGGCTTCCAGCGTGACAAACAGACCTTCGTCCAGGAAGTAGCCCTGTTCATAGGCCACAGCCAGCGGTGCCATGTCGGTCAGTTTAATAAAGCCGAAGGTCAGCTCATCTTTTTCAAGATCAAGCGGCTCGGCCATTACCTGCCCACCCAGGGCGGTCGTCGCGGCCAGTGCCATGACTAGTTTTTTCATTCCCGTCTTCCTCTGTCCTGCGTCCGGTCGTCCGAACAAAAAAAAACACAGCTGCTGACGCCCTGCGGGAGGAAGCAGGGGGTCGAGCGGCTGTGCTCAAAATCCCAATTCTCTGGGAAAATCCGTTACGACGAACGCGCCATTGCGATGTCGTGTCTCATTTTTGCCGGAATCGGTCGGTTCCGTTCAATATCTGAACCGCTATTTCCGATGCGATTTTTCTGCACATGCACAAAGATGCACAAAAATTAATCACGCACTTTCGTAAGGATCAAAAATACGGCCATCGAAAAACTGATCAGGGCCCAGAAACAGCTTACCCTCCTGCGAGGCGACTGCTTGTGGGTTGTCGATTCCACCCTCGACCTTTTCCGACGCACCAGGGATATCGGCCGTCACATTGGACAGGGCACGGCGGTAAAGATCGCTGCGGAACACCTCGCGGGCGGTTTGCATTGCCTGATCGCGGTCGACGCCCATACGGGCCGCCAGTTGCTGACCGATCCATGCCGCTTGGGACCGCCACGGAAAGCTGGCCGCGCCCGCGTGGAATTCCACGAACCGGTCGACCTGACGTTCCTCGCCACGGGGGGACACCACCAGACGACCGGTCAGCGCGCGGTCGATCACCTCGGCGGGGACATCGACATATTCAGGCCGCGCCAACAGTTCGGCGGCCGTGGTCCGCGATTGCGGATCGCCCAGCCATTTGCCCGCACGCCACACCGCACGGATCAACCGCGCGGTCAGGTCCGGCTCGGCCTTGGCCCAGTCGTTGCGCACCGCCAGAACCTTTTCCGGCGCAAATTCCCAGATCGCCGAACAGGGCAGGATGAGTTCGCCCAGCTCTTTTTCCACGGCGATGGATCCCCACGGCTCACCCACGCAGAACGCATCGATTTCGCCTGCGCCCAACGCCTCGGCCATCAAGGGCGGCGGCACGGTGCGGATGTCGATCCCCTGCGGCGCGCTATAGCCCAGCGACGATAGCCAATAATACAGCAACTCGGCATGCATCGAGAACGGGAAGGGCACCCCGATGCGCAGACCCGCGCCCGCGGCCTCCATCAAGGCGCGACCGGTTCCGGCGGCGTCCTTGAAATCAATCGTGGCACCGGCGGCGCGCATCTTGTCGGCCAATCGGTTGCTGACCCCGATCACATTGCCATTCACCGACAGAACGGACAGGGCGGAAATCTGGGACGCAACACCGCCCAGACCCATCGCCATTGCAACCGGCACCGGCGACAGCATATGCGCCGCATCGACCCGCCCGAACGCCAGCATATCGCGAAGCGACGACCACGACGGGGCCTTTTGCAGGTCCAGCGCGATGCCCTCTTCGGCGGCGAACCCCATTTCCTGTGCGACGATCAAGGGCGCCGCGTCGACCAACGGCATATAGCCTACGGGTAGAACGGTGCCTCTCATCCCAACAACCCCGCTGCGGTCACAAGGGCCTGTGCGACATCGGCCATGCGCTTGCCCTGATCCATCGCGGTTTTGCGCAACAGGGCATAAGCGGCCTCTTCGTCGATCCCACGCGCCTTCATCAACAGGCCCTTGGCCTTGTCGATGACCTTGCGTTCTTCAAGCGCCTGTTTCGTCGTCTCCAGTTCCGTACGCATACGTTGGAACATGTGGAACCGCGCGATGGCGGCATCCATAATCGGTTTGATCCGGTCGGGACGCAGACCATCCACCACATAGGCCGACACGCCCGCCTCAATCGCGGCCTTGGTCATCCCGCCCGCCGTTTGATCCACGAACATGGCGACGGGACGTTCCATCGGACCCGAGGCCAGCGACAGTTCTTCGATCATATCGCGCGAGGGGCTCAGGACATCGACCAGAACCACATCCGGATTATGGGCCGTCACGGCCCGCGCCAGTCCGGTGAATTCGGCGATGACGTGGATTTCATGCGGGCCGGCCGCGCTTAGGCTGTCCACGATCAACATCGCGCGTTCTTGGTCGGGTTCGACCACAACAATAGAAAGGGGCTTTTCTGCGTTCTTCATCTGTACTGTAGGAAATGGGCGGTTTCGTCTGTTGTGCTACTGCGCTCTGGGGGCGTGTAAAGGCACGGGACCGTCATAACGCCCATTTTCGAGCAAAATTTATGCGACCTGCGCAATTCTTGTGCGTTTACCAAGGGTAAGCTGGGGCGCTACCCTATGCCAACCCGTGAACCGGCCTATGCATTAGTTTTGCTTTTACACAGGCTTCGACGTAGTTTCGATGAAAGTCCGAATTAACGTCCGGGGAGGGGCCGTTTTGTTCGACCACAAGGATTTGGCGCAGCTGCATTCCAGCGCGCTAAAGATGCAGAACTGTATCCGGCAGAACACCTATTGTCCGCCCGAAGGCAAGGCCCTGCGCCGGTTTTCCAGTTGGGAAGTCGCCGAGCTTATCTTCAAAATCAACCATTCGACCTTTCGCGGACGTATGTCCGCCGAACCCGACCTACCAGGGGGTGAGGTCGAACCGGACGGGCGGCAGCGCTGGTTCACCCTGTCCGAGGTCAACGAACTGCGCCGCCGGATGAAGGTGAACCGCCAATCCCTGATGCCGCCACGACCTGCAGGCAAACGGGCGGTGCGCGTGGCCATGTGCAACTATGAGGGCGGCGCGGGCAAAAGCACCGTGGCCCTGCATCTGGCACAGGCGGCTGCGCTGGACGGGTATCGTGTGCTGGTCGTGGATATGGACCCGCAATCGACGGTGTCCCGCGCCTTTGGCCAATGCGAGGTGACCGAGGATTACACGCCTCTTGGCATTCTGGCGCGCGATCTGATCCGCGAAACCGACCGTATGGCGTTGGAAACGGATGTAGACACGCCCGTGCCGACCCTGCCCGCGCAAATCCGCGACACGGGGATGGGCGAATTGCGGGTGCCCGATTTCATCAAGCCGACGCGCTGGCCCTCAATCGACATTGTCGCCAACACGCCCAACGCCGCCTTTGGCGAATTCGCCTCTGCCAAGTTCCGCCGCTGGAACCCGAGGTGGAGCTTTGTCGCCGCCCTGTCGCGGTTTCTGGATACGCTGGATGATGAGGCATACGACTTGATCCTGTGTGACTGTCCGCCCGCCATCGGGCACCAGACAATGAACGCGGTGTTCGCGGCGGATATGCTCTATGTGCCGTCTGGTCCGAATTATTTCGAATTCGATTCGACCACGCGGTTCATCGGGCGTTTGACCGAGGCGCTGCGTGGTCTCAAGGACGGGTTTGACGCGCCCTTGCCCGACGGCAAGATGTCCCTGCCCAAGGAATTTGCCGAGGTGAAATTCATGCTGACCCGCTTTGATCCGGCGGACGAGGCACACCAGAAGATGCGCGGCGCCTATGCCGAGATCTTTGGCGAGCGTCTGACCCCCCATCCGGTTGAGGATACGCGCTTGGTTCAAAAATCTGGACCTATTCAGCCGTCGATCTACGAGATGGATTACCGCGATCTGACCCGTGATGTCTGGCGCGCGGCGCGCAGCAGTTTTGACAGTGCATACACAGATTTCCGCGCAGATATCTTGTCGGTGTGGGATCGCATCTAGTGCCCTTAGATACCGAGAAAAGAAAAAGGCGGCCCGCGCGGGCCGCCCTTTTTATTCCGGTATTATAACGCCTTAGACCGGCGGCTTACCTTTAAGCGCATTCGCCAACATGGCGACCACAAACAGAATCAAGAACACAAAGAACAAGATCTTTGCGATACCTGCCGATGCGGCGGCAACGCCACCAAAACCAAACACTGCGGCAATCAAGGCGACGACCAAAAACGTCAGAGCCCAACCAAGCATAATAACCTCCATCAAGGGTTTCGTGGGGCACCTCATAGGGTGCGAACATGTCAAACCAACGGGGCCGGTTGCCAAATGGTTCCCAAAATAAATTTCGGAAATTTTTGGAACCACCGGCGGGGTGGCCCCGTTGTCCCTGCAACAACGCAATGATTTCTGGAGGCCAAAATGGCACGCGCAATGACGAATGGTAAAACCGCTGACGCTGAAGACCTGCACGCGCAGATCGCCGCGCTCAAGTCGGACCTGTCGGCGCTTAGCAATACGATCGCTGACATGGGCACCGCCCGCAAAGATCAGATCAAAGCATCCGCAACGGACGCCGCAAACCACCTGCAGGCCCAAGGCAAGGCCGTCATGCAAGACGCCCAAGTCGCCGCCGGCCAAGCCGCCGAAAAGGCGCAACAGTCGGTGCGCGAGAACCCTGCCGCCGCTGTGGGTATCGCGACGGGTCTCGGCTTTGTTCTGGGTTTTCTGACGGCCCGTAAATAATGCTAGAGCGGGTGCAACATAAGGCCGAGCGCAAGGCGCGACAGGTCGGATTGGGCATCGCGGGATGGATCCTTGGCGCCGTGGGCGCGGGGTTCCTGACCGCCGCCGCATGGATGACGCTGGTCGCCATGGCGGATGCCCAGTTCGCCGCGATCGTTATCGGATGCGCCTATGTGGGCGCGGGGGCCTTGGTCCTGTTGCGTGCCCATGTGATCGGCGCACAGTCCTATGAAGACGCGCATCCCGTGCCCGCACCGCACCCGCAACCCACCCCCGATCTGACGGGGGCATTCATGAATGGATTTTCGCAGGGCACGCGCGTCGCGACGCGCAACGCCCACCCCCATTGAAGATGGTTTCTTCCCGTTTTTAACGAGTTTCTGTTGGTATGGTGACCCTTCCTTGACCGCGTGGCACAGCTACGCGGTCTTTTTTGCCGATCACATTGATTTTACTTGGCTTTTATCGAAAATCGGGAACCCGCACCCCATTTCGCGCGTTGTCACCACAACTGCAACACGGAAAGGGGATGGCGATATGTTTTTGACGCAAGCAACCTTGGGCAAGTTCTTGGCACCGATGGCCCTTGTGGGTGCTGTGGCCGCCGCGCCCCTACCCCATGACGACATTGCGACCCCCGCGGCGCTGAACGGGCCGATCGTGCCCGAGGCGGCGCTACAGTTTACGGAAATCGACGTGGACCGCCTAATGGGTGCGCCGGTGTTTGACGCGGCGAATGATCAGGTCGGGTTTATCGCAGAATTGATGGTGGACGGTCACGGGCGCATCACCGGCGCGGTGATTACGTTAGATCATATGCTGTTTCTGCTGGATCATGACATCGCGCTGAACATGAATGCGATGACGGTGCACGACACGGTGACGGGATTTGCCGTGCAGACCGATCAGCGCCACGCGGCGCTGACCGATATTCCTGAATTCAACGGGTGATTAGCCCATTTTCTCCGACGCGTAGGAGCCCGGCGAGGCGGGGAAGACAACGGTTTTATTGCCGTTGAGGAACACGCGGCGGTGGATGTGGGCGTGGATCGCGCGGGCCAGAACCTGTGCCTCGACGTCACGGCCAAGGGACACGTAGTCCGACGGCGATTGCGCATGGGTCACGCGCACGGTGTCCTGCTCGATGATCGGACCCTCATCCAGATCGGCGGTCACATAGTGCGACGTCGCCCCGATCAGTTTCACGCCACGCTCATACGCCTGTTTGTAGGGGTTTGCGCCCTTGAACGACGGCAGGAACGAGTGGTGGATGTTGATGATCTTGCCCGACATTTTCGTGCACATCTCATCCGACAGAACCTGCATGTAGCGGGCCAGTACGATCAGTTCGGCACCGGTGTCGTTCACGATGTCCATGATCTGGGCTTCGGCGACGGGTTTGTTTTCCTTGGTCACCTTGATGCAATGGAACGGCAGGTCGTGGTTCACGACGACCTTTTGGTAATCCATGTGGTTCGAGATGACGGCCACGATGTCGATCGGCAGTGCGCCAATGCGCCAGCGGTACAGCAGGTCGTTCAGGCAGTGGCCGAACCGGCTGACCATGATGATGACCTTCATCTTTTCCGACTGGTCGTGGAACGCGAAGTCCATGCCGAATTCTTTGGCAACACCGTCGAACCCGCCGTTCAACGCGTCCAGATCCAGCGAACCGTCGAACTCAAAACTAACACGCATGAAAAAGTTGCCAGTTTCCGAGTCGTCGTACTGCGAGCTGTCGGTGATGTTACAGCCCTGATCCGCAAGGTAATTCGCGATCGCGGCAACGATACCGCGGGTCGAGGGGCAGGTGACGGTCAATGCGTAATGCGTCATTTCGGTTATTCCTTTGGTGCGGCAGTTTGCGCAACGTCTCTGGTCATAGCCGGAGTATGACAACCACGCCTAGCGCGCTAGTGCCCCGTGCGACCGGACTCTAAACGAAAGCGACCTTGTGATGATCTTGTGACGCAATCAAGCGCCTAGGCACCGGTCAGACGGGCGCGCAGGCGGCTGATTTCGGTGTCCACCGGTTCGGCCCCATCCAGAAACACCTGACGGTACAATTCTCCGGTGCGCTGGCTGTTGTCGGTCAGGGTCGCGACCAGCTTGTCGATCTCGCCACGGCGTACGAATCCGGCAAGGTTCTCGTATTCTCCAAACGCCCAATGCGGTTCGTGGGTCAGACGGCGGGACAGTTGGGCCCGCAGACACGCCGCGCGGGGCAGGATCATATCGTAGCCTCGCAACAGGTATTCGTTGTCCGCATGCGCCACGATGATGCGGTGCACCTGTGTGTCTAGACGTCCAATGGCGGGGGTGTCTTCCTCGGTCACGGCGCGTTGCAACCGCGTCACCAACGGGGCCAGATCGCGGGCCAGCGCCACCTGATTGCGCACAATGGCCAAATGGGCGGCCTGCACCTCAAGCAACAGACGGTATTCATTCAACGCGGTGATGTCCGCCATGGTCGGTGTGAACACGAACGTTCCGGCGCGCGGGCGCACCTCAACCAGTTCCTGCATCTGGAGCTGGCCCAGCGCCTCGCGCACGGGGGTGCGGCTGACCTCAAACGCGGCGGCGAGGCTTTCCTCGGAAATCGGTTCCCCGAAGTCAAAACGCGCCTCGATGATCGCATCGCGGATTTGCTCGGCAATCTGATGGGCGCGGGATCGGCGGGGGGCGGTTGGGGGCATGTGTGGTCCTGCTTTTTACCCAAGGTACGCCGCAGGGACTATCGGCATCAAGCCTGATTCACAGACACCTCCCGACATGTCTCGGGTGCGGGACCGGATGCACCCGCAGGCACCGCGCAATGCAAACGGCGCAGAACGGCCTCAAGCTTGGGTCGGGACAGGGGTTTGGACAGGAACGAATCCATCCCCGCCGCAAGGGCGACCGCGCTGTCCTGTTCGCTTGTACTGGCGCTGAGGCCGACGATGGGCACGCTATTGCGGGGCGGGGGAAGACGGCGTATCGCCTCGGTCGCCTGCACACCATTCATATCGGGCATCTGCAAATCCATCAGCACCAGATCGAATTTGCGCGTCTTGACCATATCCACGGCCTTTCGGCCACTGTTCACCGTATTTGTCTTGTGCCCCATCGCGGCCAGAACCGCACTGACCACGTCAAGGTTCAGGGCGTTGTCATCCACAATCAGAATGTCGAGGTACTCCTCGACCGGCAGATCACATGTTTCGCAAATCTCAAAGGACACAGGCGCCACCAGCTCGGGCATGGTCACAAGGGGCAGGTGGACCCAGAAAATGCTACCGTGGCCCAGACGGCTTTTGACGCCGATCTGACCGCCCATATGCCGGACCAGCTCCGAACAGATCGCAAGGCCAAGGCCCGTGCCCTGAAACCGGCGGTTGTCGCTGCTGTCGACCTGTGAAAAGCGATCAAAAATCACCTTCTGGTCTTCTTTGGGAATGCCGATACCGGTGTCCAGCACCCGCAGTTCGATCGTATCTCCCCCTTCGGCCAGACGGGCATGCATCCGCACCCTACCGCGGTCAGTGAACTTGATCGCGTTGCCCACCAGATTGATCAGAACCTGACGCACACGCGCCTTGTCCCCCACGATCTTGTCCGGAACGTTCGGGTCGATCTTGACGGCAAGTTGCAACCCCTGTGCAAAAGCCTGTGGCGACAACATATGCCCGACCTCTTTCATCAAATCGCCCAGACTGAAGGCATCATTGCGCAGCACAAGGCGACCGGCCTCAAGCTTCGAGAAATCCAGAATATCCTCGATGATCGTCTGCAATGCACTGGCCGAGGTCTGGATCACATCGACACAGTGACGTTGTTCGGGGGTCAGATCGCTGTCGGCCAACAGTTGCGCCATCGGGATGACGCCGTTCAGGGGCGTGCGGATTTCGTGGCTCATCGTGGCAAGGAACTGGGTCTTGGCGGTGGCGGCGGCCTCGGCCCGTTCGCGTGCAGCGATCAGGGACTTTTCCTTGTCCTCGATCTGGTCACGCATGGCCGAGAACCCCGCCGATAGCTGGCCGATCTCGTCATCTGTTTCGGGGGGTAGGGCCGCGCGGAAATTGCCGCGTGCGACCTCGTTGGCGGCCTTTAACAACAGCTTTGCGCGCCGCCGCACCAACATCCCCAACAATAGGGCCTGTGACAGGATTCCGCCCGCAAAGATCACACCGAACAGGATGATCAACCCATCCGTCTGGCGCGACAGGGATTGCACCACGCCCTGCAAACTGACCACCGCGCGGATATGGGCAAGGTCCTCACCGCGCAGAGAGATCGTCACCTCATGCACCGAGATATTTTCGTTCCCCGGCGCAGCGGGTTCGGTCAGCGGATAGAGACGCGCCCCATCGGCCAAATAGACCTCAAGCACCGGCCAATCGGGGTGACGGTCCTGAACACTTTGCATGGTTTCGTAGACGGCAGCGTATTGGCGTTGAAGAAGGAACGGCAAAATCCCGTCGCCCAGCACCTCTAGCTGATTGTCGATCTCGCGCTTTTGGATGTTGATGACCATATCGCGGATATGCGGCACCCAGACCCACGTGAAAACGGACCCGAACAACAGGGCGACCATCAACATCAGGATGGCAAAGCGTTGTTGGATGTTTCCCCACATAGCCCCCCCTTACAGGCCGGATTTCACATAGAAGACCTCAAGCCCCATGACCGACAGAGGCAAATAGTCGTTATACGTCGCGGGCACCGGCATCTTCATGGGAACGGGCGCCAAGAGGGCCAAACCCTCTTCGCTCTGGCCGAGTTTAAGAAAGGCGTCGCGCACGGCATCACGCACCGCGTCGGGAACGCGGGGATGGGCGACGACCGGATGGGGTTCGACCTTGGGTGTTTCATAGATGATGCGCAAACGCTCACGCACCTCGGGGGCCAATTGGTTCAGGGTCGATTGCACCCCGCCTGCGGCATCCGCCTGACCCAGCGCGACATTCATATAGGCCGAGGTATGTGTCGACACGAACACCGACTGAAAATCGAGGCCATGCTCACGGACCAACAACGCCCGCATCATCAAGGACGCCCCAAGGGCATTCGGCGCAGGGAACGCGATCTGTCCGCCATTCAGGTCCGACATGTCTTGGATCGGCCCGTCCTTTTGTACGACCAACACACCATAGAGCTTGCGCCCGCCGTCCCGTACCAAGGGTTGATACCCCTGTGCCTCGGCAGCGCGCAGGACGTGATAGGGGTTCATGTAGGCGAAATCGAACTCGCCGTTTTTGAACGCGACCTCGAATTCGGGAATGCGCGGCGATCCGACAAAGGTGAAGTCATACCCCGTCTCGGATTCCAGATAGTCGATGATCGGGGTCCATGTCGCCGACAACTGGCGACTGTCGAACTGGGGGACGATCCCGATCGTATAGGGCTCTGCCGTTGCCCGCTGCACGGAAAGGCCGAGCACGCAAACAGCCGTGACAACCACGGCATGCAAAACCTGCTGAAAGGTATATTTCTTTCGCACCATTTAACACCTCGATGGGGGAGTGGACCCACCCAAAAAGAATAGCGTCGATGCAAAGCTCGATTGACCCCCAATTAAGGGGATAAAATACACTCTTAAGGATAATTTTGACGTTGGGTAAGGCGATCCGGGCCGCACGGGGCGGCCCGAGACGTTTGTGATCAGACGCCGAACTGGGCCGAGGTAGTGGGCGAAATCGCCGACAGTTTCGTCACTTCAACCGGCGCGGCCAGCCATTCCTCATATGCGGTGAAGACCTCTTTGGTGTAGTCCGCCGCGTAATGGGCGTTCAGCGCATCCATATCGTCAAAGCATTCGAACAGATGCAGGGTGTTGTCCTGATCCTGCGATTGGAACGCGGAAAACAGGTGGCATCCCGACTCGGCCAAGGTGGGGGGCATCAACCCGTCCAGCGCCGCGCGGGCCTGTTCGAAATACTCGGGTTTGATACGGATCGTGGCAAACAGGAACAGTTTCGACATCACATGGCCCCCGTGTAAATCGGACGCAACATGTCGATCAGTTGTGCCTGAATGGGCGCCGTGGCCTCATTCACCGCCGTGACGCCCATGTCCTGACCGACCTGGGTGCGGACGGGACGGGGCGCGGGACCCTCGATCAGACCTTGGATCGCGGTGGCCACGTTGGTGGCGTCGTTTTCGGCCATGCCTTGTTCGAACATGCCGATAAACATGCCCAACAGACGGTCGCGACCGGTGGCGATATCGCCATAGCTGTCGACGCGGTCCTGATCGTTGGGCGCAGGGGCCGTGTTCACCAGATCGGTGCCATGGCCCGAGGGTTCGACCAAGAGGCTCTCGATACCGAACTGTTCCAGTTCATAGTGCAGCGCCTCGCACCATGCCTCCATCGCCCATTTGGACGCACAGTACAGGCCAAAGAACGGCATGCCGAACCGACCGGCAGAGGAACTTAGGCTGATGATCTGGCCGGACTTGCGGGCGCGCATCGCGGGCAAAACGGCGCGGGTCATGCGCATGATGCCATAGACGTTCACGTCAAACAGGTCTTTGGCCTGATCGACGGTAAAGGCCTCGGTCAAACCGACGGGCATGACACCGGCATTGTTGATCAGCACATCCAAGGGACCGGCGGCCTCAATCTCGGCGACGGCGCTGGCGATCTGGGCCTCATCCGTCACGTCGAGGGAGATGGGGCGCAATTGACCGGGGGCGGCGGCGGTGGCCTCCATCAGGTCGCGGGCGGGCTGGGCGTTGCGGCCTGTCAGGTCACGCATACCGGCGTAAACGGTGTGGCCTGCCTCGGTCAAAACGCGCGCAGTGAGCCACCCGATGCCACGGCTGGCACCGGTGATAAGAATAGTTTTGGTCATTTGGGATTAAGTCCTGTGTTTAAAGACGGTGTTTAGAAACAGATCTAACGGGGTACGATCGCGGGTGGCCTTCATCCGTGTGAGGGCGCCGCTCCAACAATTCATCAGCCAATCCGCCGCGTCCTGTGCGGTCAGATGGCCAAGGCCGATCGCATTCAGATCAGCATCTGTAAGGCAGATGGCCAATTCCCCGACCAGTTCCCGCCATTGGCGGTCCAACTCGGCCTGAAAGGCGGGGCGTTCATCGGCCAATTCAGTGGTCAGGTTGCACATCAGACACCCTTGGGCATACCCGAACCCCGCCATCTCCGACGCGGCCTTGTCGAAAAAGCGCCGCAGCCGTTCAAGCGGGACATAGTCCGTATCCCCCAACATCCGCCGCGCAGTGGCCATTTGGTCTTCGTGGTAATGTTGGGCCACGGCGATGCCGAAATCCTCTTTGGTGGGGAAGTAGTGATAGAACGACCCCTTGGGCACGTTGGCGGTGCTGAGAACCTCGGCGATACCTGTGTCGGCATAGCTTTTGGTGCGGAACAGGTGCTGACCGGTTTCCAACAGCTTGGTCCGGCTTTGTGCATAGGCGGCTTCGTTCTTGGGTCGGGCCATGGGAATCTCCTTACCCATCCATTAATAGACCGGTCGCTTATTTATAGATAGGCCAACACCCATCACATCGCCGTGTGAATGGAAAACGATGTTCAATGTGAACGATTCGGTCCAAATCCCAAAAACTGTCTGAAAGTGCAGGCTGAGAAATATCGCAAGTTTAAGAATACATACTTAAGCATATATGCCCGCAGCGGTTGTGAAACCTGTACGCGGTTCATTTTTATGCAAAAGGACGATTGGTTGCGCAACCATGCCAAAAACTGCGACTTTTGTACTGGTTTGACCTACGTGAAACTGGGTATGACACATTAAAGTCAAGGTAGATCGATTAACTGACAATCGACCCTGTACCGCAAAAATATATGGCAAAAATATGTGTTTAGTCTACGGCGACAACTCTGAACTTGTGCGTGTGTCCGACACCACGTGGCGCGTTCAGCCCATTGCGAAACAACCGACGACAAAGACCTCTCCAATCCACATCATCGCAGCAAAAGACAGCTGGTGCGTCCGCGGGGATCATCCCCTACCTGGCGGCGTAAAATCGGCATATTTCACAGATCGCACGAGTGCGTTCTACTTTGCTGACGATTTGCTGGGCGCTCGATAGCCTGGCTCGGCGGGCCCGGAAGAGGAGCCGGACCCGCCGCATTTAATTACCCGAGCAGGGTTTCCGTACTGCTAAAGAACATCGCCTGACTGACGGCCGACGTCACCTGCGCCTCGGTGTAAGGCTTGGTGATGACAAACGCCGGTTCGGGACGTTCGCCGGTCAACAGACGTTCGGGGAAGGCGGTGATAAAGATCACCGGAATATCGCCCGCATCTTTTAGAATATCGTTCACCGCATCAATGCCCGACGATCCGTCGGCCAGTTGGATATCCGACAGGATCAGGTCGGGGCGTTCGGATTGGGCCAGCTTGACCGCGCCATCGGCTGTGCGGCCGACACCCGTGATCGAATGGCCCATGTCGGCCACGATATCCTGCAGGTCCATGGCGATAATCGCCTCATCCTCGATGATCAGAACACGACCGGTGATGCTGTCTTCCATTTCGCGGCGGGCGGTCTCGATCAGCGTCTGCGCCTCATCCTCATCAATCGCCATGACATTGGCGACGTCGGTGATCGGCATGCTTTCGATCGTGTGCAGCAACAGGGCCTCACGCGTATTCGGCGTCAGGCGGGCCATGTGCGACTGGGCCCGCGCGGCCAGCATATCGTCGGCCTCGGCCACCGGTGCGCCGGCGCTGCTCCAGATCGAATGGAACGCGCGGAACAGGGCGACCTTATGCGAAAATCCCTGATCGAAAACCGACCGGTCCGTCAGCATCGCCTCTAGTGTCGCGGCGGCGTAATTGTCACCGGTTGTCTGGTTACCGGTCAGTGCCCGAGCATAGCGGCGCAGGTATGGCAGCAGTTCAGCAACTTTGACAGAAAGGAAGGCGGTGTCGGTATCTGGCGACATTTATTGACCTCTATGCATTTTTTCTGGGAACCAAACGCATCGTGGCGCGTTTGGTTCCCGTGATCACGTAAAAAATTCGACCCCGGAGTGTATGGCCCTACCATGGCAAGGAAAGACAAATCCCTCTTGGAACAGCAAATCGACGAAAACTTGCGCAGAGTTTTCCAGAAAGAAACCGAAAAGGAAATCCCTGACCGGTTCACACAATTGCTTAACCAGCTGAAAGAACAGGAAGCCCAGCATGAGCAGTAACACTGCTACGGCCGATCCTCGTGACGAAATTCTGGAACATCTGCCCAGTTTACGCGCCTTTGCCGTCAGTTTGACGCGCAATAGCTCGTCCGCCGATGATCTGGTCCAAGACACGATTATCAAGGCGTGGAAAAATTTCGGCAGCTACAAGCAGGGCACGAACCTGCGGGCGTGGCTGTTCACCATTCTGCGCAACACGTTCTATTCTGCCCGCCGCAAAAGCAAACGCGAGGTCGCGGATGTGGACGGGGTGATGGCCAATAGCCTGTCGGAAAAACCTGCACACGACGGCCGCCTGCAAATGGCGGATTTCGAAAAAGCCTTTGCCAAACTCAACGATGAACAGCGCGAGGCGCTGGTTCTGGTCGGCGCCTCGGGGATGACCTATGAAGAGGCCGCCGAAACCTGTGGGGTCGCCACGGGGACGATGAAAAGCCGTGTGAACCGCGCGCGTGCAAAATTGATTGAACTGATGGATATTGATCAGGACGAAGCGTTGGAAATGACGGACGCGCCCACCGCCGCCGTTGTCGCCAGCAGCATGATGCCACGAAAGACCGCCATTTGATTGACCGCCTAAGACACGCCAGCCAATCGCTGACGTTTAAGATCGCCGCACTCCTCGCGGTTGCCCTCTTGCCGATCGGCGTACTGTCGGTGGCCCAGACCTATGTCCTGATCGAGGAAACGCGCGAACGCGAAGAGGCCAGTTTGCTGGCCCTGACGGTTGAGGCCGCCGACCGCGAAGCTGCCTATATCCGCAGCGCATTTGGCGCGGCCCAAGCGGTTGCCGCCCTGCATGAGGTGATCCTGTCGGACACCGAACAATGCGAGATCGCCCTACAAACGTTTTTGGCGGCGTCCTCGGTGTTTTCCTTTATCGGCTTTGTCGATGAAACCGGCACCGTGCGCTGTGCCAGTGGTGGCAGTGGTCGGGACGTGTCGGACAACGCGGTCTATCTGGCGATGTTGGAAAAGGCCGAGCCCCGCGTCGATCTGGTCGCCGCCGCCCCGATTAGTGGCACATCGGTCGTGGCCGTGTCGGTTCCGGTGGTTGTGAACGACGTTTTCCAAGGCTTTGCATCGGTGTCGATGTACCACAGCCGCCTTTTCACCCCGCGCAGCACATTCGACCCCCAACGCCCCGTGGACCTTGTCACCTTTAACGCGGCCGGTGAAATTCTGACCGGTGTTGAGGTCGAGGAATCCGAAGGCGACGGCAGTGACGTCCTACCCGTGAATGCCGAGCTTAAGTCCCTGGCGCGGATCGGGAAAACAACGTTCATCGGCACGAATAACATGGGGGATCGCCGCGTCTTTGCCAGCGTGCCGATCATCGATGGATCGGTCTATGCCTTGGGCAGTTGGCCCTATCGGGACGAGAATTTCACCTCGCAGGTCCAAGAGGTCTCGTCCTCCATCCTGTTCCCCGCCGCCATGTGGTTCGCCGGTCTGGTCGTGGCCTTTGTCGCCGTGCAGCAATTGGTGATCAAACCGACGCGGAACCTGCGGGCGCGGATGCTGATGTTTGTGCGCACGCGCCGTATTCTCGGCCCGCCCAACCCCAAGGCCATCCCCCGCGAAATCGCCGAGATTGATGAAACGTGGCAACGCATGGCGGAAAGCATTCTGCATGACGAGGCCGAGTTGCATAACTCGCTGCACGAAAAGAACGTGTTGCTCAAAGAGGTGCACCACCGCGTCAAAAATAACCTGCAGCTGATCTCGTCCATCATCAACATGAAGATGCGCAAGGCCCGCACCCCCGAACAACGCCAAGCCCTGTCCGAGGTCCAAGGCCGCGTCATGAGCATCGCGCGGGTGCACCAGAAACTCTATGAGACCAGCACCGAGGAACGCGTGCGCGCGGACGAATTGCTTGGCGCATTGATCCAGCAAATCGTTGGCTCGATGGTGCCCGATCGCAAGCGGCTTAAACTGACCCAAGATCTGGATCCTGTGATCCTCTATCCCGATCAGGCCGTCCCGATCAGTTTGGCGGTTTCTGAACTGGTCACCAATGCCCTGAAATACATGGGCAACAAGGGCATGTCGAAAGGTGCCGAATTGCGCGTGACCCTCAAGGCGACCGGTCAAGGCGAGGCCGTGATCGAGGTGTTCAACACGGTCGATCCGAATGCTGAACCCGATCCCGAACTGCGGGGCAGCGGCCTTGGCCAAAAGCTTGTCCATGCGTTCGCAACTCAGGTCGAAGGCGATTGCGCCACCGAAAGCGACGGCACAACCCATTGTGTTCAGATCACATTCCCTGTCGCAGACTTCGTCGAGGAATAGTCCGCTATTTTGCGGGGATCAGAACGGCCTCGGCAAACAGATTGTCGGGGTCGGTTACCAGTTCCGCAATGCGCCACCCCGCCTGTCGCGCCATATCGCGCAGGGTAAGGGGGGTGAACTTGCGGCTATTTTCCGTGTGGATGGTTTCACCCGCCTTGAATGTGATCGCCCGCCCGCCGATGGTGACGGTCTGATCGCACGTGCTGCGCAGGTGCATTTCGATCCGGCTACAGCCCATGTTCCAAAGGGCGACATGTTCAAACGCGCCAAGGTCAAAATCGGCGTTCAGTTCGCGGTTCATACGCGCCAGCATGTTCAGGTTAAATGCCCCCGTCACGCCCGCTGCATCATCATAGGCAGGCACCAGAACATCCGCCGGTTTGACCAGATCCGCGCCCAGAATAAACGCCGTCACCCCGGGCCAGTCGCGCACCCGCGACAGCAGCGTGATCGCCTGATCCGGCGTCAGATTCCCGATGGTCGAGCCGGGGAAAAACACCACGTTCGGGCGGTCGGACAAGGTCGGCGCGGGCGCGATGTCGGTCATGAAATCAGCCACCATCGGGCGCATCTCGATGTCCGGATAATCGGTCTGCAGCGCCTCTGCCGTGTCCTGTAGAAACTGCGCCGAGATGTCGAGCGGACGATAGGTCGAAATCCCCCCAATCCCGTCTAACAACAGGCGTGTCTTGACGCTTGCCCCGCTGCCCAGCTCGATCAACGCCGCGCCCTCGGGGACGTACCCCGCCAGCGTGTCGATCTGATCGCGCAGGATCGCGGTTTCGGTGCGCGTCGGGTAGTACTCCGGCAGTTTGGTGATCTGTTCGAACAGGTGGCTGCCCTGTTCGTCGTAGAACCATTTGGGCGACATCGACTTGGGCGCGGTCCCCAAACCGGCCAATGCTTCGGACAGAAAATCACAGTTCGGCAGAGTGGCGCCATCCATATCAAATATCCTTTGCCAAGCGCAGGCCCAACATTTGCCAACGCTGATGCGGGTAAAAAAATGTGCGGTAACTGGCGCGCATCTGCTGTTTCGGCGTGGCACAGGACCCACCGCGCAACACGTGCTGGTTCACCATAAATTTGCCGTTGTATTCGCCAATCGCGCCTTCGGGCGGGCGGAACCCCGGATAGGGCAGGAACCCACTAACGGTCCATTGCCAGACATCCCCCCACAAACTCCGCGCGCCACGGGGCTCCAACGCGCCGCTTTCCAGAAAATTGCCGTCAATCGGCGTTCCGGCGGCGGCGTGTTCCCATTCGCCCTCGGTCGGCAGGCGCGCACCGGCCCAGCGCGCAAAGGCGTCCGCCTCATAATAGCTGACATGGGTGACGGGCGCGTTCAGGTCCACAGGCCGCGCACCGCGCAGGGTAAAGGTCCACCACTGATCATCCTGTTGCCACCAATAGAGGGGCGCATCCCACGCCTCGCGCGTGGCGCGCGCAAACCCGTCCATCAGCCACAGAACGGGGTTGGTGTATCCGCCGTCCTGCATGAATTCGATCCAGTCTCCATTGGTCACAAGACGATCGGACAGGGCATAATCGTTCAGGTAAATCTTGTGGCGCGGGCCCTCGCAATCATAGGCGAACCCGTTACCATCATGGCCGATCTCGACCACCCCGCCGCTGTGGCGCGTAAACCCGTCGGCCATCGCGGGCGCATCGGGCAGCGGGCTGTCGCGGTTATAGGCGGGCAGCAAGATGTTGTGGGACAGCGCATGGAGCAAATCCGTCACCAGCAATTCCTGATGCTGCATCTCATGATGACAGCCCAGTTCGACCAGATCGGCCACCGCCGGATCGTCGGTGCGATCCAGCAGGGTCAGGATCGCGTCCTCGATTACCGCGCGATAGCTTTGGACGTCGGCCAGCGGCGGGTGCGAGATCAGACCGCGTTTATCGCGCGCATGCCGCGGACCCGCCTGCACGTAGTATGAATTGAATAGGGTCGAAAACCGGTCATCGGGCGAGGTGTATCTGGGCACGTATTCGCGCAAGATAAACTGTTCGAAAAACCACGTGGTATGGGCGATGTGCCATTTCGCGGGGCTGGCATCTGTCATGGATTGCAACATCATGTCTTCGGCGGACAGGGGGGCAATCAAGTGATCCGTTCGCGCGCGGGTCTGGCGGAACAGGTCGGCAATAGGCAGATCGGCCTCGGTCACGGAGTGCGGCGTGGTTGGGGCGTTCATCAGGATCCTCGCGGTGTTTGACCTAAGGTTTGACGTGGGCGTCTACGATACAACACACGACACCACACAAGTGGTAACGAGGGTGTGAAACACCCCGCACCCACCCCCTTGGCCCGCGGATTTTCGCGCGTATAAGGGGCGGGTATCGGCAAAAGGACGCGCGCGATGAAAACGGTTGTGGTCTGTTCGGGGGGATTGGATTCCGTGACGCTTGCCCATGTGGTGGCGGACACGCGGGATTTGACGCGGTTGGTGTCCTTTGATTACGGGCAACGCCACGCCAAGGAATTGGAGTTCGCGGCGCGCGCCGCCACCCGTTTGGGCGTGCCCCATGATGTGATCGACATGCGCGGGATTGGGGCGGTTCTGACCGGCTCGGCCCTGACACAGGATGACGTCGACGTGCCCGACGGCCATTACGCCGAAGAGACCATGCGCATCACCGTGGTGCCAAACCGCAATGCGATCATGTTGACCGTGGCCTATGGAATCGCGGCGGCACATGGGGACAACGCGGTCGCAACAGCGGTGCACGGCGGTGATCATTTCATCTATCCCGACTGCCGCCCCGAATTCACCCGCGCGTTTGAGGTGATGCAGAACCACGCGCTGGACGGGTACGCAAATGTGTCTCTGTTCACGCCCTTTGTCGACATCCCCAAGGCCGACATCGTCACCATCGGCGCGCGCCATAACGTGCCCTTTGGGGAGACGTGGTCCTGCTATAAGGGCGGCGAAAACCATTGCGGGCGCTGCGGCACCTGTGTTGAGCGGCGCGAGGCCTTTGCCATCGCGGGCGTGGACGATCCCACGACCTATGACGACCCCGACTATTGGCAAACCGTCACTTAACCGGACCCACGGACCCCTTAATCGCCCTTATTTTCAACCCTGCGGTGAAAACGCACGGTTGGGTGTTTTCACTGCTCGAATATACTTGACTAAAATAATCACCTTTTGTTAGAGGCAGCCCCAAGATCGCAAGCTCCCCCTTTGGAAGCCAGCCAAGGCAAGACTTCTTCAAGGGGACAACATGACCGCACTCACAAGCATTCGGGCGCTTGCGACCGCACTGGCCGCCTACCCGCTGGCGACGCTTCCGGCGTTGGCACAATCCACATCCACCGACACCGCACCGGTCGAGACCAATGAATTTGGGGAATTCATCGGCACGATCCTGATTGGCGAAAGCCGCCGCGGCGTCCAAACCGACACGGCGACACCGGAAACCATCATTTCGGCCGAAGAACTGGAACAACGTCAGGCCTCGACCCTGGCCGAGGTTCTGGACACCATTCCGGGCGTCACACTTGTGAACGGATCCACGCCCCAAGGGTCGGCCGTCAACATCCGTGGTCTGGGGTCCCAAGCGGGCACCTATGGCGCGGACGGCAAGGTCGCCGTGGTGATCGACGGCGTCCAAAAAGGCCAAGAGGAAATCTATCGCGCGGGCGGTCTGCTGACCATGGAACCCGAGCTGTTCAAAGAGGTCAGCGTGACCCGCGGCCCCGCCGAGAGCTTTCGCTATTCGTCGGGCGCGATCGGCGGCACGATTGAGGCCCAGACCAAAGACGCCGCCGATTTCCTTGAGGGCGACGATACATTCGCCCTGCGCCAAAAATTCGGTTACGAGAGCAACGGCGACGGGGTCCTGACCACGACGATCCTTGCCTTCCGCCCGACCGAGAAATTCGATTTCATCGCCTTTGCGGGCTATCGCGACGTGGGTGACCGCACCGACGGGTCCGGCGCTGTTCAAGCCGATACCGCCTTTGCGCTGCCCTCGACCCTGTTGAAAGGCACCTACCGGTTTAGCGAAGAGCTTAGCGTCACCGCATCGGTGTCCTATACCGAGAACGACGAACAGGACGTGTCCTATGACGCCTATTCGTCCGAAGTGTTTTGGCCCCTCGTTGACCGTTACACCAAGGACACCACGGCCTTTGTGTCGGCGAATTACAATCCGATCGACAACGCCCTGATCAACATCACCGGCAAACTGACCTATTCGGATGAGGCGATCTATCTGACCTCGCTGGACACAAGTTCGGACATCTTCAACGCCGATCACCGCACCGAGCGCCTGTCGTTCTCTCTGGAAAACGAGAGCGTGTTTGACACCGGTGCCCTGAACCACCTTGTGACCACCGGCGTGGAAATCGGACGTCGCACCCGGACCAGCATCTCGGACACCGGCGAGAACTCGACCTCTGCGCCCGGTGGGACGGATGAATACGTGGCCGCCTATATCACCGACCGTATTCAATACGGCGCGCTAACCCTGACGCCGCAACTGCGCTATGAAACCCAGACCCTGACGTCCCAAGGTAACACCTCTGTCGGCATCGCCGATGGGACCACGTTCAAAGATGACGCGGTCGTTGGCGCCCTGTCCGCGCGTTATGCGTTTAACGACAATTGGGCCGTGTTCGGGTCGGTTGCCTATAACGAGAACCTGCCGATCCTCGACGATCTGACCAACCCCGGCTTTATCGTTCAGTCGGAAAAAGGCGTGACCTATGAGGCCGGCCTCAGCTTTGATGCGTTCGACGTGTTTGCCGACGCGGATGCCCTCAAAACCAAGGTAACCGCGTTCACCACCAACATCTGGGACGGCACCACCTATAGCGGCGTCGATCAGGTCGATCTGGATGGCGTCGAATTCGAACTGTCCTACGCGCATCCGGCGTTCTACGCGGACTTCAACGCCGCCGTGATCCGCGGGACGATCAACGACACCTCCGCCGATTTCAACTGGGCCCCCGCCGATAGCGTGCAGCTGACCCTCGGCAAACGGTTCATGGGTGATCAGCTGGATATCAGCCTCGAAACCACCCACGGCTTTGCCCAGAACCGGACCTCGGGCACGTCGGGCGCAACGGCACCCAGCGCGTCGTTCACAACCTATGACCTGTCGGCGTCCTACACCCCCGACAGCGGTTGGGCCAAAGGCGTGGAATTCCGCGCGGCGGTCGAAAACCTGACGGACGAAACCTATCGCCCGTACCTGTCGACCCGCAATGCGCCGGGCCGGAACCTGAAACTCTCGATCAGCAAAGTGTTCTGATCCCTCGGGCGGCCTGATCGGGCCACCCTCCCCCGTTTTACGCAAGGATAGAGACGATGAATAAACCCCTGAGCCGTGCTGACATCCAAGCCGCCAAAGCACAGAACACCGACAAACGTGACCGAGATCTGGCCGAGAGCCTTGGCATTTCCGAGGCCGAACTGCTGGCCGCCGACATCGGCAACGGCGTGACGCGGATCGATGCGCATCCCGACCGCGCGATGCCCCTGATGACCGCCTTGGGTGAGGTGATGGCCCTGACCCGCAACGTGTCCTGTGTGCATGAACGGGTGGGCACCTTCCTTGACTATCGCTCGGGCCCGCATGCGTCGATGGTTCTGGGCCGTGAAATCGACACGCGGATTTTCCCGAAATACTGGACCTTTGCCTTTGCCGTGGAAAAAGACACGCCCAAGGGCCTGCGCCGCAGCCTGCAATTCTTTGATGCCGCCGGTGACGCGATCCAGAAAATCCACCTGCGCGACACGTCCAACATCGCTGCATGGGAGCCACTGATCACCGAACTGAAACACGCGGATCAATCCGGCGACCTGACCACCGAACCGCGTGCACCGGTTGAGGGCGCCAAAGGCAACCCGGACAAGCGTGACATCCTGCTGGATGAATGGGCGCGCATGACCGACACGCACCAGTTCAACCGCCTGACGTCCAAGTTGGGCATGAACCGCCTTGGGGCGTATCGCCTTGTCGCCGATACGAAATGGGTGCGCCGTGTCGAACCGACCTGCCTGTTGTCGTTCTTTACCGCCGTGTCCGAAGCCAAGCAAAAAGTCATCCTGTTCGTCGGCAACCGCGCCAACATCCAGATCCATTGGGGCGAGATGGAGAACATCAAGGTCATGGGGCCGTGGCTGAACGTGCTGGATCCGCGGTTCAACCTGCACCTGCGCGATGACCACGTGGCCGAGGTCTATGTGGTCGAAAAACCCACCAAACGCGGCCCCGCCGTATCGATTGAGGCGTTCTCGGCCGATGGTGGCCTGATCTTCCAATGCTTTGGCGAACGTGACGGCGAAGGTGATGATCTGGCCCAATGGCACGGCATTCTGGCCGCCCTGCCGAACGCCGAGGTGACCGCATGAACCGCCTCGCCTTTGCCCTCTCCCTAATCCTGCCCGTTACGGCGACGGCCCAGACCTATCCCGACGCCACGGCCATCGTATCGGTCGGTGGCCCCGTGACAGAAACCGTTTTCGCCCTTGGTCAGGGGGATCGCGTGGTCGCCCGTGACACCACATCGACCTATCCTAATGCGGCTCTATCCCTGCCCGATGTGGGTTATATGCGTCGCCTATCGGCCGAGGGTGTTCTCTCCGTCAGCCCCGATTTGATCCTGACCCGTGGCACCGCCGGTCCGCCTGAGGCGATGGATCAACTGCGCGCTGCATCGATCCCGATTATCGAGGTCACGGATGATTTCACCCCCCAAGGCGTCATCGCCACCGTGCGCCAAATTGGTGCTGCCTTGGGCGTGCCGGATCGCGCCGAAACACTGGCCGGTGACCTGACCGCCGCGTTCGACACCCTGCCCCAAGCGCCCGAGCACCCCGCGCGGGTTCTGTTCGTCCTGTCAAACCAAGCGGGCCGTCTGAACGTCGCCGGTGCGGGCACCGGCGCGGACGGGATCATCACGCTGGCCGGTGCGCAAAACGTAATGGCATCGGAATTTTCGGGCTATCGCATTCTGAACGACGAGGCCCTGATCGCCGCCGCGCCTGACGTCGTCCTGATGATGACCGGCCAAGAGGACCACGAAGCACGGGCCGAGGAAATCTTTGCCCTGCCCGCGATGTCCCAAACCCCCGCTGCGCAAAACGGGGCGTTCGTGACAATTGACGGGGCGGCGCTTGGGTTCGGGCCGCGTACGGCGGCGTTCGCCCATGAATTGGCCGACGCCATCGCCAACGTCACTCCGCACGAGCACTGATCATGACCGTACTGTCCGAGCCTGATTTCACCCCCATAGCCGGCGATCGCCGGAACAAGGCCCGCGCCATCCGCGTGGGCCTGATCGGGGTGTTGATTGTGGCGATGCTGCTGGCGCTTGGGTGGGGGGCGGCGGGCGACACCGACGTGATCGGCGCGCTGTTGGCCGGTCTTGGCGTGGGTGATGTCAGCGCGCGGGACATGACCATCGTCTGGGACATCCGCATGCCGCGCGTGGCGACCGGCGCCTTGGTTGGGGCGGCCTTGGCCGTGTCAGGCGCGGTGTTGCAGGGTCTGTTTCGCAACCCTCTCGCCGATCCCGGTCTGGTCGGGGTCAGTGCGGGCGCGGGCTTTGGCGCGGTGGCCGCGATCGTATTGGGGGGGTTCCTGCCACTTGCCATTCGCGAATTCGCGGGGCCGTACCTGATCGTCGGCGCGGCCTTCATCGGAGGATGGGCCACGACCCTGATCCTGTACCAAGTCGCCACACGGCGTGGACGCACAACGGTCGCAACTATGTTGCTGGCGGGCATTGCCCTTGCCGCGATCACGGGCGCGGTGACGGGGTTGATTGTCTATTGGTCCACCGACGATCAACTGCGCGACCTGACGTTTTGGGGCATGGGATCGGTCGCGGGGGCCACATGGGCGAAACTGATCACCGCGGGGCCGGTCATCGCCATCGCCCTGTTCTGTGCACCGTTTTTGTCCCGCGGTTTGGATGCCCTCGCCCTTGGCGAAGCGGTCGCGGCCCACATGGGCATCAACGTCCAACGGATGAAGCGTCTGTCGATCATGTCCGTTGCCGCCTCGGTCGGGGCCGCCGTGGCGATCACGGGCGGGATCGGGTTTGTCGGCATCGTGGTGCCGCATCTGTTGCGCCTTGTGCAGGGCCCCGAGCACCGGTCGTTGTTGCCGAACTGCGCGTTGCTTGGGGCGATTGTCCTGTTATTGGCCGATATGGTTAGCCGCACCGTCGTCGCCCCCGCCGAACTGCCCATCGGGATCGTCACCGCCATGATCGGCGGGCCGTTCTTCCTGTGGATCCTTCTGAAAAACCGCACCATGCTTGAGGGGTAATTGCGATGCTTTCTGCCACCGATATTTCCGTCAGCTTTGGCAAGCGTCCGGTATTAAACAGTGTCTGTTTCACCGCAAATGCGGGGGAACTGCATGCGATCGTCGGACCGAACGGGTCTGGAAAGACCACCCTGTTGCGGGCGATGACCGGTGATTTGACCGCGACGGGCCAAACCCTGATCAACGGCACCGACATCACCGATCTGAACCCTGCCGAACTGGCGCAACGGCGCGCGGTTCTGCCCCAATCTGGCAATGTCGCCTTTCCGTTCACGGTTCTGGAGCTGGTCCGGCTGGGCCTGCATGCGGGGATGCCCTCGCGCGCTGGATTCGACCCTAACCTGCCGCAAAAGGCATTGACCCGTGTCGGTCTGGCAGGGTTTGAGGGCCGGTTTGTCCAAGACCTGTCCGGTGGCGAACGGCAACGCGTCCAATTGGCCCGCGTTCTGGTCCAGATATGGGAGCCCGTTTTGAACGGCGCGCCGCGCTGGCTGTTTCTGGATGAGCCGGTTTCGGCCCTTGATATCGGGCACCAACTGATCGTGATGCAGCTTGCCCGCGACTATGCCGAGGCCGGTGGCGGCGTCGTGGCCGTCATGCATGACCTGAACCTGACCGCGATGTTTGCCGACCGCATCACCCTGTTGAACGCCGGTCACGTGCGCGCCACGGGGCGGCCGGATGAGGTTCTGACCGACGGCGATCTGTCGGCCTGTTACGGCTGTGCCCTGCGCACGAACACGCCGCCGCCCTTTGGCGGGAAGTGGATCCTGCCCCAAGCCATCGCAAACCGCACCCATGTAGGAGCATGATATGAGTTTTGCCCACCGTACCCTGTTGCTCTCGACCCTGATTATCGGCGGATTTGTCGCCGAAAGCGCCAAGGCCGAACCGCCCGCAACCATAACTCTGAACACCACGTCCCAAGAGGGCGCGGCGTGCCGCCTGACCTTTACCGCCCAAGGGGGCCTTGATCAGCTGGTAAGCGAAACCGTCCTGTTTGACCGTGAAGGTGCGGTGCGGTTGTTCACCCTGTTTGATTTCGGCGCGACCCCTGAGGGTGGCCTGCGCGTACGTCAGTTCGACGTGCCCGACATGGCCTGCGACGATCTGGGGATGGTGTTGATCAACGGTCTGCACGCCTGTCAGGTCGCCGGTGGTGGCGACTGTGTTGAGGCGCCCATCTTTGCCTCACGCCTAGACACCGTGGAGGTCAGCCAATGATCGCGAACGCTCTGAACTCTCTCATGGGTCTGGTCGATCTGGGCGGGCCTGTCGTTGCGATTTTGATGGGTGCGTCGATCATCGGGTTGGCCTGTATCCTGTGGAAGGGCGCCGTGTTCGTGACCCATGGTATCGGCCCGACCATCACCCGTGGGTTTGGACAAGACGTCCTGATTGCCGCGCAACGTGCGGCGGCACGCGGGGCCACGAACGGTGACATCCGTGACCGCCTAAACGCCCGTTTGCAGGCGAGTTTGGCACGGATCGGGGCGGGTTTGCGTCTGTTGGACGTGATCGCGCAGACCGCACCGTTGCTGGGTCTGTTCGGCACGGTTCTGGGCATGATCGACGCCTTTCGCACGCTGCAAGAGGCCGGTGGCGCCGCCGATCCCACGGTTCTGGCCGGTGGTATTTGGGTCGCGCTCGTCACCACGGCAGCAGGTCTGATCGTAGCGATGCCTGCGTCCTTGGCGTTGAACTGGTTCGACGCGCGCCTTGAGGCGCATGAGATCGCCCTGAAAGACGCGCTTGAGGACATTCTGGCCCCCGATCTGATGGCCGAGCGAACCGCCCATCCCGCGACGGTGGTCCAACATGCGTAAGGCGCGCGGGCGGCTGTCGATGACGTCTCTGATCGACGTGATCTTTTTGCTGCTGCTGTTCTTTATGCTGTCCTCTACCTTTTCGCGTTTTGGCGAAATCCCGTTGAACAGTGCCGCATCCGGCGCGGGTGGCGCGTCGGATCAACCTGTTCTGTTTGCGCGTTTGACCGGAACCGGCCTGTCGGTGAACGGGCGGGAAATCACCGACGAAACGACCCTTGCTGCGTTGCGCCCCGATGGGCCGGTGCGGGTGTTGCTGTCGGTGGACGACACCGCGTTAGCCCAAGGTCTGGTCGACGCCGTGGTGATCCTACGCGCCCTGCCCGACGCCACCCTGACCGTGTTGGAGTGACACATGCCAAAGCGTACACGCGGTGAACCCACCCTGCCCCTGATCAACATCGTGTTTCTGATGCTGGTGTTTTTTCTGGCCGCCGCGCAATTGACCCGTCCGATTGGGGACCTGTCCCTTGTGCGCACGGACGACCCCGAGATCGTGCCGCCCGCCGATGCGTTGGTTTTGCATGCTGATGGCCGATTGGTGTGGCAAGGGAATGAGGTCACCTTGGACACCCTGCCCCCCGACATCGGACGCCTGTTGCCCGACCGCGCAGCACCGGCAATTGCCGTTCTGGACACCGCGCGGGCGCTGCGGTCCGGCGGCGTTAAGGATGTGGTTCTGATTACCGAAAGGGCCCTGCCATGAGAGGGTTTTTCATCGCGACGGGCGTCTCACTAGGCCTGCATATGGGGGCGATGGGGTTGATGTCAGAACCCACGCCGCCCGCCATGGATGGCGGTTCGGTCGCGGGCGAGGTCGCGTTGGGCATGGGGTTTGCCGATCTGGTCGCGGGCACCAACACCCCGCCCGTGGACATGACGCAACCCGTCGAACCGGCACCGATTACCCCGTCCGCGCCCGTTCAGCCGATCACGGCACAGCGTCCCGCGCAAACGCTCACCCCTGCCACCACTGCAACGGCCGCGTCATCCCCGTCTGAATCCCCTGCATTGCACCCCGAAATCACCCCGCCTAAAACGGTTCCCCTGAAAACCCTGACCGCAATAGATGCGACCCCAACACCGCCCAAACCGCCCGCGCCGAAGCCACAATCGGCAGGCAATGGCGAAGTGAACCAGACCAAGGGTCAACAGGACGGGACCAAGACCGCGACCAAGGCCGAGGTCACAAAGAAGGCCGACACCGCGTCCAACGCGACACAAGCCGGGGACGGCGCGATCAAGTCATACCAGACCTATGTCCTGCGCCGGATCGCAAGAACCCCGAAACGGTCGGCGGGGGCGCGGGGCACGGCCTTGGTCGGACTGGCGATCGCTCCTTCGGGCCAGATCAACGCGGTCAAGATCGTCAAGGGATCAGGGCACAGCGGGATCGATCAAGTCGCCGTCGATCAGGTGCGCCGCGCGGGTCCGTTCAAGCCCACCCCGTCCGGTCAAACCGTCCGCGTCGTGGTTCGGGTCGAAAGCAAGGGCTAGTGGGCACCGCCCCTGCTCGCCCTATATCGCAACATAGGAAACCCACGAGGTCGCTATGTTCAACGACGATGTCACCGCCCTGTGTCCCGAATGCGGCTCGGCCGATGTGTACTACAGCAGCACCGAAATCGGCTGCCGCACCTGTCACTTGGTTGAGGCATTCGGGTTCGATTTTCAAAACCCGAACACCACGACGGATCAAATCAACCGCGCCAACGCTATGCGGGTTTTGCAAACGTGGAACTTTGCGGGCTAACGCGCCCCCTTTACAATAGGTGTTCGAGCTCTGGTGCTGGCACGAACCGCCAGTTTCTGCGCGGCCCCGCCATGACGTTGAGGTAGTACATTTCGATACCATAGGGCGCGCCACAGGG
>NZ_JAWJUU010000001.1:0-963883 GCF_032918305.1 Rhodovulum sp. FJ3 | reverse complement strand
CCCGGCGACAACCTGAAGTTCGTTGTTGAGCTGATCGCACCGATCGCCATGGAAGAAGGTCTGCGCTTCGCGATCCGCGAAGGTGGCCGCACCGTAGGCTCCGGCGTCGTATCCAAAGTCGTCGACTAATCAGATCTCTGATTGTTGACTGCAAGGCCGCCTTCGGGCGGCCTTGTTTCTTTCCGGGAGAGGGCGTCCCGAGCGCAATTTTTAAAGGATTTGCGCGGATGTCGCCCAAGGCCGGATAAAACGCTTGTCAGGTGGTCCTGTGTCTTGTATTGGGCGCGGGTTCTCTGGCGAGAGAACGACCGGAGAGGGATTCGTCGCCGATCAAATCGGCCGGTTCTGATCCACAGGTTCGACGTGGGGACGTAATAAGGCGCTCTCGACCTCTCAACCTCAATAAGCCTGATGAAAGGCATCGTAATGCAAAGCCAAAACATTCGCATTCGGCTGAAGGCATTCGATTACCGCGTGTTGGACGCCAGCACCCAGGAAATCGTAAACACGGCAAAGCGCACCGGCGCAAACGTCCGTGGCCCGATCCCGCTTCCGAACAAGATCGAGAAATTCACTGTTCTGCGTGGTCCCCACGTTGACAAGAAATCCCGTGACCAGTGGGAAATCCGGACGCACAAGCGTCTTCTCGACATCATCGACCCGACCCCCCAAACCGTTGACGCGCTGATGAAGCTCGATCTGGCGGCTGGCGTCGACGTCGAGATCAAAGTTTAAGGAGGGCAACGTAAGATGCGCTCTGGTATTATCGCAAAGAAAGTCGGCATGACCCGACTGTTCTTGGAAGACGGCAAGCAAGTACCCGTCACCGTTCTGCAGCTGGATGGCTTGCAGGTGGTTGCACAGCGTACTGTTGAAACCGACGGTTACACGGCTGTTCAGCTGGGTGCCGGTTCGGCCAAAGCCAAACGCACCTCGGCTCCGATGCGCGGCCACTTTGCCAAGGCGGGCGTTGCCCCCAAACGCAAAATCGCCGAATTCCGCGTTGCACCCGAGAACCTGATCGAAGTAGGCGCCGAGATCTCGGCAGAGCACTATTTTGAGGGCCAGTACGTTGACGTATCGGGCACCTCGATCGGTAAAGGTTTTGCCGGTGCAATGAAGCGCCACAACTTCGGTGGTCTGCGCGCTTCGCACGGTGTTTCGATCAGCCACCGTTCGCACGGTTCGACCGGTCAGTGTCAAGACCCGGGCCGCGTGTTCAAGGGCAAGAAAATGGCCGGTCACATGGGTGCTGCCCGTGTTACGACCCAGAACCTGCAGGTTGTTCGCACCGATGCAGATCGTGGTCTGATCATGGTCAAAGGCGCCGTTCCCGGTTCCAAAGGTGGTTGGGTGACCATCAAGGACGCGGTTAAAAAACCGTTCCCTGACAACGCTCCCCTGCCTGCTGCTCTGAAAACGGCTCAGACTGCTGACGCGGCTCCGGCTGAAGAAGCTGCTGCCGAAGGAGGTGAAGCATGAAACTTGATGTGATCAATCTGGACGGCGGCAACGCTGGTTCCGTCGACGTGATCGACGACATCTTTGGTCTGGAGCCCCGCGCGGACATCCTGCACCGTGTGGTCCGCTGGCAGCGTAACAACGCCCAAGCCGGTACCCACAAGGTCAAGACCCGTTCGGAAACCAGCTACTCGACCAAGAAGATCTACCGCCAAAAAGGCACCGGTGGCGCACGTCACGGTGACCGTAACGCGCCGATCTTCCGTAAAGGTGGTGTCTACAAGGGCCCGACCCCGCGTAGCCACGGTCACGATCTGACCAAGAAATTCCGTAAGCTGGGCCTGCGCCACGCGCTGAGCGCCAAAGCCAAGGAAGGTTCGCTGGTCATCATCGAGTCCGCTGAGACCGAAGGCAAAACCGCCGCGCTGGCAAAACAGGTTGCGAACCTGGGCTGGAAGCGTGCGCTGATCATCGACGGTGCAACCGTGAACGAGGGCTTTGCCCGCGCTGCACGCAACATCGAAGGTCTCGATGTTCTGCCGACGATGGGTGCAAACGTATACGACATCCTCAAGCGTGACACTCTGGTGATCACCAAAGCAGGTGTCGAAGCACTGGAGGCTCGCCTGAAATGACCGCCAAAGCTGAACACTACGACGTGATCCGCAAGCCGATCATCACCGAGAAAGCAACCATGGCATCCGAAAACGGTGCAGTTGTTTTCGAAGTGGCGATCGACGCCAACAAACCCCAGATCAAAGAGGCCGTCGAAAGCCTGTTTGGTGTCAAGGTTAAGGCCGTCAACACGACGATCACCAAAGGCAAAACCAAGCGTTTCCGCGGCCAACTGGGCAAGCGTAAAGACGTGAAGAAAGCCTACGTCACCCTCGAAGAGGGCAACACCATCGACGTGACCACCGGTCTCTAAGTCGAACGGTTGTTCAAATAGAAAGGCCCCCGATTTTCGGGGGCCTTTTTCGTTTGGCGATGCCAGGTCTAAGGCGGCGGGAAAGGCATTTATCGAATAATAGTATAAAAAAATATATAAAGACTTTAAGTATACCTTTGGTATACTATATTGGTGTAATGAAACGCTAATCCAAGGAGAATTGAAATGAGCAAGTATGATGCGCTAACCGAACACCTCGAAAAGCTGGAAGCAAATCGTTGGGACGCAACCTTTGAAGAGATCGAAGGCATTCTGGGTTTTCAACTGCCGTTGAGCGCCCGTGAGCATGCAGCGTGGTGGGCAAATCAAACAACAGGACAACGCGTTCAATGCAGCAGCTGGATGGATGTGGGCTGGTCGACCGCTGGTCTGGATATTGCAGCTGAAACCGTTTCCTTCCTCAAGTCAAAGGAAGTCACCGCTTCAAATACCGAACAACTAGCCGTTGAGCCCGAGGCTATGACACTTGCAGAATTGGTTGAATATTCCAAGCAACGGATCGCTGCTCTAGCAGGCGTGCCGATCTCGAACGTAGCAATCACGATTGCCTATTAATTCTGTTAGGCAATCGATGAGATTTAAGGCATCCAAAAGCCGCGTCCGAAGTGGCGCAGCTTTTCGGGCCTAAGCTGTATATGACCTCAGAATGCGGATGGCCATGGCATTGCGACGCTGAACCTCTGACGTGTTGGGCGGGGGGAGGGCGCCGATCACGCGGCGGATTTGCAGATCGCCAATCAGCACGCCCAGATAGAGGTCGACCGCCGCAGGGATGTTGGTGGCGGGGATCTCGCCATCCTGCGCGGCGCGGGACAGAAGGTCGCCCAGCATCGGCGCAATGACACCCCGACCCGAGGCCGATAGTTCACGGCCCAACTCACCACTGGCATCGGCAGCGGCGGCGCGGTTCAGCGCGATGGCCTTGTCCCCAAGCAACACCCCCAACAGAACCGGGCCGAACCGTTCAAGCGTCTCTAGGGCACTGCCCCCGCCCTCTAGCGCCTGCTCCAGCACCGCCCGCGCGTCGGCGGCGTTGCGGGTCACAAGGACGCGGATCAACCCGACCTTATCCCCGTACCAGTTGTACATCGTCTCGTTCGAGCATTTGGCGCGTTTGGCGATGCTCAGCATGGACGCCGAGGCATAGCCCTTTTCCGCCAGCAGCTCATATGTCGCGGCTTCGATCCGGCCTTCACGGTCTTGGCGCAGGTCGCTCTTCATCTTGGCCTCAAAATAATCCTTGACCAAAACCGTACACATGAATACGGATAGGGGCAACCGTAAAGATGTGTACGGAAATGATTGTAAGGAGAGTAAAGATGGAAAACGTATCTAACCGCGGAAACATTGCCGCCCTGTCGGTTCTGATCGTGTTGCAGATGATCATGCTGAGCGCGCTATATGCAGGCATCAAACCCCACCCGCCGGTGGCAACACCCCTGTTCGGAATCGCGCCGTTCATCGGGGCCAGTATCGCCGCAGCGTTGGCCGCGATCATCATGACGCCGACAACGCGAGGCGGGCGGGTCCTGTCGGTTCTGGCGGCGCTGATGGCGGCGGCGTCATTCGGGCCACAGAAATATTTCGTGCCCGAGTTCCCCCTGATCTGGCCCGCTGTGATCGGTGCGCAGATCGCCATTGTGACGGTCATCGCCAATGTGGTTTCACACCGTCGCGCCGCACTGGACCTCCGCCCCGCCGCCGCCTAAGAACGAACGCGCCGGAGGACGTCCCCGAAAACAACGGATGCCCAGTGTTTTTTGGTGTGTTTGACTAGACTCGGGGCGGAACCTCTGATACCTCCCGCGCATCTTGAGGCCCCGGATTCGTTCCGGGGCCCATGATTTTTGGAATTTGGGGACCTTTGGGGCCCTATACATCGGCCACCTTCGGGGGGCTAACCATAGGCAGGGTAACCTGCCGCAGCTAACGGAAGACAGAAAGCATGGCACTCAAGTCGTATAAACCGACGACGCCGGGCCAGCGTGGGCTGGTTCTGATCGACCGTTCGGAGCTTTGGAAAGGGCGTCCGGTCAAATCTCTCACTGAGGGTCTGACCAAAAAGGGCGGCCGGAACAACACCGGACGGATCACTATGCGCCGCCGCGGCGGTGGCGCGAAGCGTCTGTATCGTATCGTGGATTTCAAGCGTACGAAGTTTGACGTATCCGCTACGGTGGAACGCATTGAATATGACCCCAACCGCACGGCCTTCATCGCGTTGATCCGCTATGAAGATGGCGAGCAGGCCTACATCCTGGCCCCGCAGCGTCTGGCCGTGGGTGATCAGGTTATCGCATCGGCCAAAGCCGACGTGAAACCGGGCAACGCAATGCCCTTCTCGGGCCTGCCGATCGGGACGATCGTTCACAACGTTGAACTGAAGCCCGGCAAAGGCGGTCAGATCGCACGTGCCGCCGGCACCTACGCACAATTTGTTGGCCGCGATGGTGGCTACGCTCAGCTGCGCCTCTCGTCGGGCGAACTGCGCATGGTGCGTCAGGAATGCATGGCGACCGTTGGTGCCGTGTCGAACCCCGACAACAGCAACCAAAACCTGGGTAAAGCAGGTCGTAACCGTCACAAGGGCATCCGCCCGTCGGTTCGTGGTGTTGTTATGAACCCGATCGACCACCCCCATGGTGGTGGTGAAGGTCGTACCTCGGGTGGTCGTCACCCGGTTACCCCCTGGGGTAAACCGACCAAGGGTGCTCGCACCCGCCGGAACAAGACTACGGATAAGTACATCATCCGTAGCCGTCACGCGCGTAAGAAGGGTCGCTAAAACATGGCACGTTCTGTATGGAAAGGCCCTTTCGTAGATTCCTATGTTCTCAAGAAAGCTGAGAAAGCACGGGAATCGGGCCGTAACGAAGTAATCAAAATCTGGTCGCGCCGCTCGACGATCCTGCCCCAATTCGTGGGTCTGACGTTTGGCGTCTACAACGGCCAGAAGCACATCCCCGTGCTCATCAGCGAAGACATGATCGGTCAGAAGTTCGGCGAATACGCTCCGACTCGGACCTACTATGGCCACGCTGCTGATAAAAAAGCGAAGAAGAGGTAACCGGTCATGGGTAAGCAGAAAAACGCCCGCCGTGTGGCCGAGAACGAAGCGATGGCCAAGGCCAAAATGCTTCGCACTTCGCCGCAAAAGCTGAACCTGGTGGCTGCGATGATCCGCGGCAAAAAGGTCGAGAAGGCTCTGGCCGACCTGACCTTTAGCAAAAAGCGGATCGCAGTGGACGTGAAGAAATGCCTTCAGTCCGCAATCGCGAACGCCGAGAACAACCACAACCTGGATGTGGACGAGCTGATCGTTGCCGAAGCATATGTCGGCAAGAACCTGACCATGAAGCGCGGTCGCCCGCGTGCACGTGGCCGGTTCGGCAAGATCGTCAAGCCGTTCTCGGAACTGACCATCAAGGTGCGTCAAGTTGAGGAGCAAGCGTAATGGGTCATAAGGTCAATCCGATCGGCATGCGCCTGCAGGTCAACCGCACCTGGGACAGCCGTTGGTACGCAGATACCAAGGACTTTGGTGATCTTCTGTTGGAAGACATCAAGATCCGTGAGTTCATCAAAGAAGAATGCAAGCAGGCCGGCGTGGCCCGTGTGATCATCGAACGTCCGCACAAAAAGTGCCGCGTTACGATCCACACTGCACGTCCGGGTGTGATCATCGGCAAAAAAGGCGCCGATATCGAAACCCTGCGTCGCAAACTGTCGGCAATGACGGACAGCGAACTGCACCTGAACATCGTCGAAGTGCGCAAGCCCGAGCTGGACGCTCAGCTGGTCGCCGAGTCGATCGCTCAGCAGCTGGAACGCCGTGTGTCCTTCCGTCGCGCGATGAAGCGTTCGGTTCAAAACGCAATGCGCATGGGCGCACTGGGCATTCGTGTAAACGTTGCCGGTCGTCTGGGCGGTGCCGAAATCGCACGTACCGAATGGTACCGCGAAGGTCGCGTTCCGTTGCACACCCTGCGTGCTGACATCGACTATGCACACGCCGAAGCCTCCACCCCCTATGGTATCATCGGTATCAAGGTGTGGATCTTCAAAGGCGAGATCATGGAACATGATCCGCAGGCGCGTGACCGTCGTCAGGCCGCATTGCAAGAAGGTCCCGCACCCCGTGGTGCTGGCGGCCGCCGCTAAGGAGTTAAGTAATGCTACAGCCGAAGCGTACAAAATTCCGCAAGATGCACAAAGGCCGTATCCACGGTCAGGCAAAAGGCGGTTCGGACCTGAACTTTGGGACCTACGGTCTGAAAGCAACCCAGCCTGAGCGTATCACTGCGCGTCAGATTGAGGCTGCTCGTCGTGCCATGACGCGTCACATGAAGCGTCAAGGCCGCGTATGGATCCGTATCTTCCCGGACGTCGCTGTTTCCTCGAAACCGACCGAAGTTCGTATGGGTAAGGGTAAAGGTTCCGTTGATTACTGGGCAGCCAAGGTTAAACCCGGCCGCATCATGTTCGAAATCGACGGTGTCTCCGAAGCGATCGCACGTGAGGCCCTGCGCCTTGCCGCGATGAAGCTGCCGGTCAAAACCCGCGTTGTGGTCCGCGAAGACTGGTAAGTCCGGTTTTCACGTGAATACGAAAGGCCCCTGCCATTGGTGGGGGCCTTTTGCGTTTCTGCGCCCTCACGTCCCCTTGAAACCCCGTGGGGGTACGGGCCATATCGGGGCGGAAACATGAGGGACCCATGCGAGCAACGTTATCCAACCTTCTGGCCAAGCCGATCACACGTCACTTCATCATGGGGGTGATCCTGTTTAACGCGGTGATCTTGGGGCTTGAGACCTCGGATCGTGTGATGGCAACGGCGGGCGGGGTGATTGTTGCGCTGGATATGTTGTGCCTGACGATCTTTGTGATCGAACTAGGGGCAAAACTGATCGCGCAGGGGCCGCGGTTCTTTCGGGATGGCTGGAACCTGTTTGATTTCGCGATTGTGGGGATTTCCCTCTCGCCGGTAGGTGCGGGTCTGTCTGTTCTGCGGGCGCTACGGATTTTGCGTCTGTTGCGCGTGGTGTCCGTCGTGCCGTCCCTGCGCCGTGTGGTCGAGGCGTTCATCATGGCCCTGCCGGGCATGGCGTCGGTGTTCCTGTTGACCGGCATCATCTTTTACATCGGCGCCGTGATCGCGACGAAACTTTACGGTGATACCTTCCCCGATTGGTTCGGGACGCTGGGCGGATCCCTCTACACGCTATTTCAGGTGATGACGCTGGAAAGCTGGTCCATGGGGATCGTGCGTCCCGTGATGGAGGTGCATCCCATGGCGTGGCTGTTCTTTGTGCCCTTTATCCTGATCACGGCCTTTGCGGTGGTGAACCTTGTGGTCGGTCTGATCGTCAACACGATGCAGGACGCCCATACCGAGGAAGAGCACGCCGCGACGGACAGCTACCGTGAAGAGGTCATGGATCGTCTGAAACGGATCGAGGACGCCCTGATCGCCCAAGGCAAGCAGTAAGGCGCGAGAATGAAAAAGGGCGGCGAAATCGCCACCCTTTGATCAGTCCCATTTGTAGTTAAAGCTGACCGAGACGCGGTCGTATTCGCTCTGGTTCATGACCACCTCATGGCGCAGCCAGCTTTCCCAGAGCATCACATCCCCGATCTCGGGCTTGAGATAGATGAACTGTTGCAGTTCGCGGCGGGCCTCTTTGGCGCGGGGCGGGGCGGCCATCATCATCGCGTGGCGCGGGTCCTCAAGGCGCAGGGCCGAGGCGCCTTTGGGCATGGACACATAGGTCGTGCCCGAAATCACCGAATGCGGGTGGATATGGGCCGAGTGATAGCCGCCTTCGGGCAGGACGTTGATCCAGATGTCCTCAAGCACCAGATCGCGCC
This sequence comes from Rhodovulum sp. FJ3, assembly GCF_032918305.1. Taxonomy (NCBI): domain Bacteria; kingdom Pseudomonadati; phylum Pseudomonadota; class Alphaproteobacteria; order Rhodobacterales; family Paracoccaceae; genus Rhodovulum; species Rhodovulum sp. FJ3. The sequence continues at coordinate 955,605 of NZ_JAWJUU010000001.1, read as the reverse complement.
CGTCCAGATCGAACTCCAGATCCTTGGCAAAGGCCTGAACGTGCTGGTCCAGCGCGTCCACGACATCCTTAAAGATCGGGAACCGCCACGGCAGGTCCGTCAGAGACGCATAAGACGTATAGCCCGGATAGGCGTTGTTTTCACACCACTCCTGACCGGCCTCGTCATCCTCGGCGATGGCATAACAGGAATCGTGCAGTTCTTCTTCGCTGATGGCCGGACCGAACTCGGACAGGCGCGCGCGATAGAGACGGGTCACAAAGAGGGATTCGATTTCAGACATGAAACCTGTCATAAACTCGGGCAATCGGTGTGGCGAGTGGTGAAAACACCCCGCCCCTAGGAAAACCAAGAATTATTGGGGTTTTCCCGATCTTTCCCTTGCCCCGTTGGGGGGACTCACTTATAGGGACGCATCTCACGGATTCCCGGCGACGGGATTCGTGTGTTTTGACATTCGCCCACCAGGCACAGGGTTACCTGCAACCAACGATGTAGCGCCCTCTGGTGATAGGAAAAAGGACAAGGCTATGAACGCCCAAGAACTCCGTGGCAAGACCCCGGAACAGCTCCGCGAGGATCTGGCCAACCTGAAAAAGGAAGCATTCAACCTGCGCTTCCAACAGGCAACCGGCGCTATTGAGAACACCGCACGTATGCGTAACGTCCGTCGCGACGTTGCTCGTGTGATGACCATTCTCAATGAAAAAGCTGCCGAAGCGGCTAACTAAGAGGAGCCCGGACTATGCCTAAACGCATTCTGCAAGGTGTCGTGACGAGCGACCAGAACGAACAAACCGTAACCGTTTCGGTTGAACGTCGTTTCACACACCCGGTTTTGAAAAAAACCATTCGTAAGTCCAAAAAATACCGGGCTCACGATCCGCTGAATACTTTCAAAGTTGGTGACACCGTCCGCATTCAGGAATGTGCACCGATTTCGAAAACCAAACGCTGGGAAGTTGTCGCTAACTAAGGCGGCTTCGGTCCAGTTCAATCGAAACCCTGGGGGAATTGATCCCCAAAGGTCGGGAGAAACCACATGATCCAGATGCAAACAAATCTGGATGTTGCTGATAACTCTGGCGCACGCCGAGTTCAGTGCATCAAGGTTCTGGGTGGTTCCAAGCGTAAATACGCATCGGTCGGCGACATCATCGTCGTATCGGTTAAGGAAGCCATCCCGCGTGGTCGCGTTAAAAAAGGCGACGTCCGTAAGGCCGTCGTTGTGCGTACCGCCAAAGAAGTTCGCCGTGAAGACGGCACCGCGATCCGTTTTGATCGCAACGCAGCAGTTATCCTGAACAACAACAACGAGCCGGTCGGTACCCGTATCTTTGGCCCGGTTGTTCGTGAACTGCGCGCCAAGAACTTCATGAAGATCATCTCGCTTGCGCCGGAGGTGCTGTAAGATGGCTGCTAAGTTGAAAAAAGGTGACAAGGTCGTTGTTCTTGCTGGCAAGGACAAAGGCAAACAAGGCGAAATCACCCAAGTCCTGCCCGCCAAAGGCAAAGCAGTGGTTGAAGGTGTAAACGTCGCGATCCGTCACGTGCGCCAATCGCAGACCAGCCAGGGCGGCCGCGTTCCTACCGCGATGCCGATCGACCTGAGCAACCTGGCTCTGCTCGACAGCAACGGCAAAGCAACGCGCGTTGGCTTCCGCGAGGAAGACGGCAAGAAAGTGCGCTTCGCCAAAACCACCGGGGAGGCTGTATAATGCTTGATACTGCAAACTACACCCCGCGCCTGAAGGCTCAGTATCGTGAGTCGATCCGCGCCGCTCTGAAAGAAGAGTTCGGCTACAAAAACGACATGATGATCCCCAAGCTCGAGAAAATCGTGCTGAACATCGGTTGTGGTGCCGAAGCGGTCCGTGATTCCAAGAAAGCCAAATCGGCCCAACAGGATCTCACCGCCATCGCTGGTCAACAGGCCATCGTCACCCGTGCTAAAAAATCCATCGCTGGTTTCCGCGTTCGCGAAGACATGCCGATGGGTGCCAAGGTCACCCTGCGTGGCGACCGTATGTACGAATTCCTTGATCGCCTGATCACGGTCGCTATGCCGCGTATCCGTGACTTCCGCGGCGTGTCCGGGAAATCGTTCGATGGCCGTGGCAACTACGCCATGGGCATGAAAGAGCACATCGTCTTCCCCGAGATCGAGTACGACAAAGTCGACGAAGTCTGGGGCATGGACATTGTAATTGCCACCACCGCGAAAACCGACGCGGAAGCGAAAGCACTGTTGAAGGCATTCAACATGCCGTTCAACAGCTAATCGCGGGAGGACATTAGACTATGGCTAAAAAATCCATGATCGAACGCGAGAAAAAGCGTCAGGCCCTGGTAGACAAGTACGCTACCAAGCGCGCCGCGCTGAAAGAAATCGCGAACAACGAAGACCTGCCCATGGAAGAGCGTTTCAAGGCTCGCCTGAAACTGGCGAAACTGCCGCGCAACTCTTCGGCAACCCGTCTTCATAACCGCTGTCAGCTGACCGGCCGCCCGCACGCTTACTACCGTAAGCTGAAGGTGTCGCGTATCATGCTGCGGGAACTCGGCTCCAAAGGCGAGATCCCCGGTATGGTTAAGTCCAGCTGGTAAGGAGGGTAGAACATGTCTGTGAACGATCCTCTTGGTGATATGCTGACCCGCATCCGCAACGCGCAGATGCGTGGCAAGTCCACCGTTCGTACCCCGGCCTCCAAGCTGCGTGCATGGGTTCTGGATGTGCTGCAAGCCGAAGGTTATATCCGCGGCTACGAAGCAGCAACTTCCGCAACCGGCAAGCCGGAGCTGGAAATCAGCCTGAAGTACTACGAAGGCACCCCCGTCATTCGCGAACTCAAGCGCGTTTCGACCCCGGGCCGTCGTGTGTACATGGGTGTAAGCGAAATCCCGACCGTCCGTCAGGGCCTCGGCGTTTCGATCGTCTCCACGTCCAAGGGCGTGATGTCGGATGCAGCAGCACGCTCGGCCAATGTTGGCGGCGAAGTGCTCTGCACGGTCTTCTAAGGAGGTTAGGCAATGTCTCGTATTGGTAAAAAACCGGTCGAGCTGCCCTCGGGTGTCACCGCATCCGTGTCCGGCCAGACCGTCGAAGTTAAGGGCCCCAAAGGCGCCCAGACCTTCACCGCAACTGACGATGTAACCATCGCCGTTGAAGAAAACGCTGTAAACGTCACCCCCCGCGGCAGCTCCAAGCGTGCTCGCCAGCAGTGGGGCATGTCGCGCACCATGGTTCAAAACATGGTAACCGGCGTGACCGATGGCTTTAAGAAAGAGCTGGAAATCCAGGGTGTTGGTTATCGCGCCCAGATGCAAGGCAACACTCTGAAGCTGTCGCTGGGCTACTCGCACGAAGTTAACTTCGAAGTGCCCAACGGCGTAACCGTAACCGCACCCAAACCCACTGAAGTCGTGATCGAAGGTCAGGACGCTCAGCTGGTTGGTCAGGTTGCCGCGAACATTCGTGAGTGGCGCCGTCCCGAGCCGTACAAAGGCAAAGGGATCCGCTATAAGGGTGAATTCATCTTCCGCAAGGAAGGCAAGAAGAAGTAAGGAACGCGAAAATGGCAAACAGCAAACGCACACTGTTTCTGAAACGCCGCTTGCGCGTTCGGAACAAATTGCGGAAATCGAACGTTGGCAAACTGCGCCTGTCGGTTCACCGCAGCAACAAGAACATCAGTGTTCAGGTTATCGACGACGTAAACGGCGTCACCCTGGCATCGGCTTCGTCGTTGGAAAAATCGATCGCTGGATCGGGTCTGAACAACGCAGAAGTTGCGGCCAAGGTTGGTGCAGCGATCGCAGAACGCGCAAAGAAAGCCGGTGTCGAAGAGTGCTACTTCGACCGTGGTGGCTTCCTCTTTCACGGCAAGGTGAAGGCTCTGGCCGACGCTGCGCGTGAAGGCGGCCTGAAGTTCTAAGGAGAGACGAGTTATGGCAGAACGTGAAAATCGTCGGGACCGTCGCGAACGCGAAGAAGCCCCGGAATTCGCCGATCGTCTCGTGGCGATCAACCGTGTTTCGAAAACCGTAAAGGGCGGTAAGCGCTTTGGTTTCGCAGCACTGGTTGTTGTCGGCGATCAAAAAGGCCGTGTTGGCTTTGGTAAAGGTAAAGCGAAAGAGGTCCCCGAGGCCATTCGCAAAGCCACCGAGCAAGCCAAGCGCAACCTGATCCGCGTGCCGCTGCGCGAGGGTCGTACGCTTCACCACGACGTCGAAGGTCGTCATGGCGCAGGTAAAGTGATCATGCGCACTGCACCGCAGGGTACCGGTATCATCGCCGGTGGTCCGATGCGTGCTGTGTTCGAAATGTTGGGTGTTCAGGACGTCGTCGCCAAGTCGACCGGCTCGCAGAACCCCTACAACATGATCCGTGCAACCCTCGATGGTCTGGGCAAAGAGTCCAGCCCGCGTCAGGTTGCCCAGCGTCGCGGTAAAAAAGTAGCTGAAGTCCTGCACAAGGACGACGCTGAAGCCGCTGAAGCGTAAGGAGACGGACACATGGCTAAAACCATCGTTGTAAAGCAGATCGGTTCCCCGATCCGCCGCCCCGCCAAACAGCGTCAGACGCTGATCGGTCTGGGCCTGAACAAGATGCACAAGACCCGTGAACTGGAAGATACCCCTTCGGTTCGTGGCATGGTCAACAGCATCCCGCACCTGGTTGAGATCGTCGAAGAGCGCGGCTAATCCCGCTCTTTGCGATTGAACGCATAAGGCGCCCCGTGGTTTCCGCGGGGCGTTTTTCTTTTTCCGTCAGGTCGCGACGTGGCCCAAACGCGCGGGCACCATTTCCGACAATGTCTCGCCCACCAAACGCGCCGCACGGGACAATGGGCGGCGCGCATCCACTGCGACGGAAATCGACTGGGGTCGTAGCCCCTGATCGGTCAGGGGAATGAACGACAGGCTGCCATCCTCAATCTCGCGCAGAACGTCCAGCTGGGATGTTATGGCCAGATACTTGCCACTAATCAGGACCTGTTTCAGGAACTGCAGGGAATTGGTGACCAACGCCGGTTCAATCGGATCGAACAGCCAGCCATAGCGCTTTTCCAGATATTCGCGCACCGGCAAAACGCGACTTTGTGAGGCCAGTTCATGTTTGGATGCCTCGGCCATGGTCGTGCCGGTCTGCCCCCACAACGGGTGGGACTTCCCAACCACACAGCCAAAGGGCAGGGGCGTCGTCCATAACACGTGATGCGCGCGCGACGGGGCAAGGTTGAACGCCAGCGCCATGTCGATACTGCCGAGTTCCAGTTCTTGCGCTGCCTCTTTTGGCGTCATGATGTCGATGGCAAAGCGGATTCTGGGGTAACGCGCAGAAAATTCGGTGACGAAATCGGGCAGGATCGAATTGGCAAGGCTGTCCATGGCCCCTAGACGCACGGTCCCGAATTGTTGGCCGCGCATGGACCGGATTTCCTCATCCACGCGCTCCTCATCCGCGCGCCAACGACGGGCAAGCGACACCGCCACCTCACCTGCCGAGGTCAGGCGCATCCCCCGTGCATGCCTTTCAAATAAGGGGGTTTGGCAGGCGTCCTCTAACGCGATGATCTGCCGGTCAATGGCCGAGGCGGCGATGCCCAAGGCGCGTGAGGCACCTTGAATCGAGCCCTCCCGCGCGACGGTTTCCAGATAGTGCAGCGGACGCGGAAGCAGGTTCAGAGCCATCGATGGTTATCCAGCATTGCCATTATGCGAATGCAGCGTGGATTATTTTGAAATAGATGGCAATGCACATGCGGCGCTAGCATCAAACCGAATCCTTTGGAGATCTTGATGTCGCACGCCATGCCCCTGACCTTTACGATTGAGGCCCTGAACCGCGCCAGTGAAACACAGGCGGCCGCGATGATGGACCGGATCGTCGAACGCTCGGCGTGGTTGGCGCATCGGGCGGCGGCGGCGCGGCCGTTTCGCGACAGTGCGCATCTGGCCGCGTGGCTGGCGTCCGAGGTGCGGGGATTGTCGCCCGAAAGGTCGGTGGAATTTCTGTGCGCCCATCCCGAACTTGCCCCGCCTGCGCCCGAGACGATGACGAACGCCTCGCAGTCCGAACAGGGGCGGTTGGGTTTGATGAACCCCGCGCCAGAGGTCGCCGCGCGTCTGGCCGATCTCAACCGTCAATATATGCGTCGCTTTGGCTATCCGTTCGTGATTGCCCTGCACGCGCAACCCGATCTGAACGCGGTGTTTGCCCAGTTTGAAGATCGTTTGACAGGAAATCCCGACGCCGAACGCGCCCGCGCGCTTGAGCAGGTGATTTCGGTCATGACCGCCCGTTTGAACCGCTTGATCGCGGGCACCCCCGCCGAAACAGGAGATGTCACATGATCAGAGATGTCTTGATCCGTCTGCGCCGCGAACAGGGCACTGCCCGCCCGCCGCATGCCTATTTCGGTGCGCTTGGGGGCGGTGCGCTGTTTATCCTGTCGCTGGTTTTCATTGTCGGTGGGTATGAGCTTGGGCCCGGAACCTTGCGGCGCTTGGGGACGGGGGCGTTTCCGATGATCACGGGGGTGATCCTGGCGGTTCTGTCGCTGGCGGTGATGGCCGCCGATCTGCGCGACACCTCGGACGCCGAACGGCCCGACTGGATTTCCTTTGCGGCGATTGGCGGCGCGTTGGCGGTGTTTGCCCTGACCGTCGGGCGCATCGGGTTGGTGCCTGGTGTGTTCCTGACCACGATCACGGCCAGCCTGCCTGATCCGTCCCTGCCGTTTGTGGGCAAGCTGGTGCTCGGCGCGCTTGTGGGGCTGGGATGCTGGGGCCTGTTCATCGGGCTGATCGGTCTGCCCTTTGCCGCGTTCGGGGGGCTGTGATCATGGAAATCCTGTCCGGATTTGGCAACGGGCTGTTGGTCGCAATTGAGCCGGTCAATCTGCTCTATTGTTTTGTCGGGGTGTTTTTGGGGACGTTCATCGGCGTTTTGCCGGGGATCGGGTCGATGGCGGCGATTTCGATGCTGTTGCCGCTGACCTTTTATCTAGAGCCGACCTCGGCCTTGGTAATGATCGCGGGCGTGTATTACGGCGCGGAATATGGTGGGTCTATTGCTTCGATCCTGATGAATATTCCGGGCACGCCGTCATCGTCTATCACCTGTATCGACGGCTATCCGTTGGCGCGTGAGGGGCGGGCGGGCACGGCCCTGTTTGCCTCGGCGGTTGCGTCATTTGGGGGCGGGATCGTCGGGATGATCGTGATGGCCGTGCTTGCACCGGGTCTGGCGCAACTGGCGCTGAACTTTGGTCCGACGGAATATTTCGCGGTGATCCTGCTGGGCCTTGTGGCGGCGTCCGCCGTATCCAACGGCAGTCCGGTCAAGGGCATCACGATGGTCGTTGCGGGCCTGATGCTGGGGACGGTCGGGGTCGATATCACCACGGGGGCCGAGCGGTTCACCATGGGCATCCCCGAAATGCGCGATGGGGTGCATCTGGTCATCGTGGCGATGGGCCTGTTCGGGGTGGGAGAGTTGATCGTGTCGATCCGCGCCAATGCCACCGGTGCGCACCAAAACGAAATCGATTACGCCCAGTTCTATCCGACCCGCGAGGAATGGAAGGCGATGTTCGCCCCCACCATGCGCGGTGCCAGTATCGGCAGCTTTTTCGGCGCGCTCCCCGGCACGGGGCAGACCGTCGCCTCGGCCGTGGCCTATGCGGTTGAGAAAAAGGTCTCACCCGCGAAGGCCCGTTTCGGCAAGGGCGCGATTGAGGGCGTCGCGGTGCCCGAGGCCGCCAATAACTCGGCCACGCAAACGGCATTCATTCCGACCCTGACCCTTGGGGTGCCGGGCAGTGCGTCCATGGCCTTGGTCATCGGGGCGTTGATGATGTACGGCATCGTGCCCGGTCCGCGTCTGTTGGTGGATCATTCCGACCTGTTCTGGGGGCTGGTGGCCAGCTTTCTGATCGGGAACCTGCTGTTGCTGGTGCTGAACATCCCGTTGATCGGGTTGTGGGTGCGGCTGCTGAAAATCCCGTATCGCTATATGTATCCGACGATCATCGTTCTGATCTGTGTGGGTGTTTATTCGATCAATAACAACGTGTTCGACATCTGGCTGACGCTGGCCTTTGGCTGGGCCGGATATCTGATGCGCCTGTTCCGGTTCGAACCTGCACCGTTCCTGATCGGCTTTGTCCTTGGTCCGATGATGGAGGAACAGTTGCGCCGCGCCATGTTGCTGTCGCGGGGCGATGCGACCGTGTTCGTCACCCGACCGATCAGTGGCACGTTGATCGCGATCACCTGCCTCATCCTTATTTACGCCGTTCTCTCGACCCTCAAGGCCCGCCGTGCCCGACAGAAGGCACAGGTCGCGGGGGAATAACCTCCACTCAACCAACGAAACATATCAACACAGGGAAACACACTCGATGAAACACATTATTACGCTATCTGCCGCCGCACTGTTGCTGGCCACCGCCGCCCACGCCGAGCCGGGCAAATGGACGGATGAGCCGGTGCGCATCGTCGTCACCTTTCCTCCAGGCGGGACAAGTGACCTGATTGCGCGCCTGTTGGCCCAGTATTTCGAAACCGAGTACGGGCAAAAGGCCGTTGTCGACAACCGCCCCGGCGCGGGTGGGACCGTGGCCGCCGATTACGTATCGGAACAGGCGCCCGACGGGACGACCTTGATCCTTGGGAACAACGCGCCCTTTACCATTGCGCCGACCCAGTTCGACGAGCTGCCCTATGATCCGATCGCGGACTTCACCCATATCGCCTATCTGGGCGCCTCCACGCCCGCGTTGTTCGTGCAGCCCTCGTCGGGGATCACCACACTGGATGGCTATATCGAAAAGGCCAAGGGCGACGGGATCACCTATGGCTCGTCCGGTGTGGGGTCGATCACCCATATCCTTGGCAAGGCGGTCGATATCGAACTGGGGATCGAACAGATCCACGTTCCCTATCAGGGCAGTGCCCCCGCCATTCAGGATTTCCGCGCCGGTGTGCTTGAGGCCTATTACGATATGGTCGCGCTGAACGGCGATCTGATCATCGAGGGCGAGACACAGCCGATCGCGCTTGCCGCGCCGGAACGGTCGGCCAAATACCCCGATATTCCCACCTTCCGCGAATTGGGGCATGATATCGTGATTGAGAACTGGACCGGCCTGTCGGGTCCGGCGGGAATGGATCCGGCGATGGTCGAAACGATCAACGATACCGTGGCCGAGATCATGCAGATGCCTGCGGTGATTGAACAACTGGATACCTTTGGGGTTGCCCATACCCCGATGGAAAGCGACGCCTTTACCGGTTTTGTCGAGGGCGCGATCACCACATGGGAGCCGCTGATCAAGGCGGCGAACGTGAACGGCTGATCGGCCTGCGCGACCGTGCGGCGCGTTGTCCACGCGCGCCGCACATTTAGGAGGGATGCGATTGAAACTGTCGGTGATCTTTGTCGGAACCTTGCAGGATGGCGGGTTCAATCAGGCCGCATTGGATGGGGTTGATCGCGTTCGTGCCGACGGTTTGGCCGATATCGCGATCGTTGAAGGCGTCCCCTATGAACAGCCCGCGATGATTGCCGCGCTTGAAGGGGCGGCCGCAGGATCGGACGGGGTGGTGTTTATCGGCGGGCAGGGCAATGTGGTGACGCCGCAGGTCGCCGCGCGGTTCCCCGATACCGTCTTTGCCGTCGCACAGGGCAATGTGACCGGCCCGAACCTCTACAGCTATGACGTGTTGCAGGAACAATCTGCTTTTCTTGCCGGGGCTTTGGCCGCGCGTTTGACACAGACGGGCGTGGTTGGGCATCTGTCCGGTCACCGTGTTGCGCCGGGGCTCAAGGGGCGGGCGGCCTTTGCCGCTGGTGTCGCGCATGTCGATCCGACTGTACGCCTGATCACCGGATTTTGCGGCACGCAGGACCACAGCCCCACCACCGAACACTGGGCGCGGGGCATCGCGGCCAAGGGCGCGGATGTGCTGTTCACCATGCTGAACGCCGCGCGCGAGGGTGCGATCACCGCCTGTCGCGCCACGGGGATGCGCCAGATCGGCAACGCCAAGGATTGGTGTGCGGTCGATCCGGCGGTCTTTGTGGCCTCGGCAGTGGCGCGCATTGATCTGGGAGTAGAGGCCGCGTTGCGTGATATGATTAACGGGGTTCGACCGGCGGGCGTGGTTGAACTTGGCCTCGCCGACGGGGCGGCGGCCCTGACCTTTGCGCCCGATGTATCGGGCGATCTGCGCGCCGAAATATCCGCGCTAGCAAGCGATATATCGACGGGTAATCTGCCCGTTTCAACCGATTACACCGGCCCCGAATATGAGGGACCCGCATGAGTAACGATATTCAGGCCGGTGGTATCTCGATCCACGCCGTTGACGTCGCGCGCGGTATTCCGGCGGCGGGGCTGGGGGTGACGTTGGTGCGCCTGTCGCCCGATCCGGCGGAAATCGCCCATGGCACCTGTGGCGCGGGTGGCCATTTCGATCACCCCGTGGCCCAAGGCGCGGGCGTCCTTCGTGGCACATATGAGGTGCGGTTCGACGTGGCGGCGTTTTATGCCAATAGCGACCTGACCCTTCCCGATCCGGCGTTTATGGATGTGGCCGTATTCCGGTTCGGCATTGATCGCGTGACCGAGCACTTTCACCTACCGTTCAAATTCACGCCATGGGGCTTTTCCCTGTTTCGCGGCGGGGCCTAGGTCGGGCGCGCAATACTTGCACTGGGGGGCGAACGCGTCTATACGCGCCCAGTGATCTCACGGGTCACAGAATCAAAATCAAGAAACGCCGCGTTTGGCCCATCACGCTTCGGGGTCATATCCGGCAAAGGAGAAGCGACATGAAACTTCATGAACTGCGCGATAACGACGGCGCAACCAAACCCCGCAAACGCGTTGGCCGTGGTCCGGGTTCGGGTACTGGTAAAACCGCTGGTCGTGGTATCAAAGGTCAGAAATCGCGTTCGGGTGTGGCAATCAAAGGCTACGAAGGTGGCCAGATGCCCCTGTACCAGCGTCTGCCCAAGCGTGGCTTTAACAAGCCGAACCAAAAGAAATTCGCTGTTGTTAACCTGGGTCTGATCGAGAAATTCATCGAAGCAGGCAAACTGGACGCATCGGCAGAGATCAACGAAGACGCACTGGTCGCTTCGGGTCTGGTTCGCCGCAAACTGGACGGTGTCCGTGTTCTGGCCAAAGGTGAAGTGACCTCGAAACTGAACCTGAACGTCACCGGCGCATCCAAGTCGGCAGTTGCCGCAGTTGAAGCCGCTGGCGGCTCGCTGACCGTAGCAACTGCAGCGGCGGCCGAATAAACGGTTGTGAGCGGCGTCCGCGCCGCTTACATCGTTACTAAGTTTTCCTATGCGCCGCCGAACCGGGAAACGGTTTCGGCGGCGCTGTCATGAAAGAGACTGTAATGGCATCTGCAGCAGAGCAAATGGCCGCAAACATGAGCTGGGGCGCCTTTGGTAAGGCGACCGAGCTGCGTCAGCGGATTCTTTTCACCCTTGGCCTTCTGATCGTCTATCGCCTTGGCACGTTTATTCCGGTTCCCGGGATCGACGGCGCCGCGTTGCGCGATTTTATGGAAGGCGCAGCCGCAGGTCTGGGGGGCATCCTGTCGATGTTCACCGGTGGCGCGCTGTCGCGGATGGGTATCTTTGCCCTGGGCATCATGCCCTACATCTCGGCCTCGATTATCGTTCAGCTGCTGACCTCGCTGGTTCCGGCGTTTGAGCAGATGAAGAAAGAGGGCGATCAGGGGCGCAAAAAGATCAACCAGTACACGCGCTATGGCACGGTGCTGTTGGCCACGTTCCAGGCCTATGGCCTTGCCGTCAGCCTGCAGGCCGGTGATCTGGTGACGAATCCGGGTGTGTTCTTTATCGCGTCGACCGTGATCACGCTGGTCGGGGGCACCATGTTCCTGATGTGGCTGGGTGAGCAGATCACCGCACGCGGCGTTGGCAACGGTATCTCTCTAATCATCTTTGTCGGCATCATCGCCGAGGTTCCCGCCGCTCTGGCCCAGTTCTTTAGCCAAGGCCGTTCGGGCGCGATTTCGCCGGTTGTGATCATCGGGATCATCCTGATGATGGCTGCTCTGATCGCCTTTGTGGTGTTCATGGAGCGCGCCCTGCGCAAGATCCACATCCAGTATCCGCGCCGTCAGGTGGGCATGAAGGTCTATGACGGGGGCACCAGCCACCTGCCGATCAAAGTGAACCCCGCAGGCGTGATTCCGGCGATCTTTGCGTCTTCGCTGTTGTTGTTGCCGACGACGATCTCGACCTTCTCGGGCGGTTCGGCCGGTCCGGTCATGTCGACGCTTCTGGCCTATTTCGGCCCGGGGCGGCCGCTATACCTGTTGTTCTTCACCGCGATGATCGTGTTCTTTGCGTATTTTTATACGCATAATGTCGCGTTCAAAGTCGACGATGTTGCTGATAACTTGAAAAACCAGAACGGCTTTGTGCCTGGTATCCGCCCGGGTAAGCGGACTGCCGAGTATCTGGAATATGTGACGAACCGCGTTCTGGTTCTGGGGTCGGGCTACTTGGCGCTTGTGTGTCTGATGCCGGAAATCCTACGCTCGCAACTGGCCATCCCGTTCTACTTTGGTGGGACTTCGGTGCTGATCGTGGTTTCTGTAACCATGGACACCATCCAACAAGTTCAGTCTCACCTGCTGGCACACCAGTATGAGGGGCTGATCGAGAAATCACAGCTGCGCGGTAAACGTCGCGGCAAGAAAAAAGGGACAGCTCGTCGATGAACATTATTCTGCTTGGCCCGCCGGGTGCCGGCAAAGGAACGCAAGCTGCGAAACTGGTAGAAGAGCGGGACATGATCCAGCTGTCGACCGGTGACATGCTGCGCGCCGCGCGCACCTCTGGGACGGAAATGGGCAACAAGGTTGCCGCCATCATGGACGCCGGTGAACTGGTGACGGACGAGATCGTGATCGGTCTGATCCGTGAACAGCTGGAAGGCGACAAAAAGGGCGGCTTTATCTTTGACGGCTTCCCCCGGACCTTGGCCCAAGCAGATGCGCTGGGTGAGCTGCTGGCAGAAAAGGGCGAGACCCTTGATGCTGTCATCGAGATGCAGGTGGACGACGAGGTTCTGGTGGGCCGCGTTGTGAACCGTGCCGCCGAGGCCGTCGCAGCAGGCAAACCCGCCCGCGCTGACGACAACGCCGATAGCATGCGCGTGCGTCTGATGGAATACTACAAAAAGACCTCGCCGTTGATTGGTTATTACCACGCCAAGGGCGACTTGAGCTCGATCGACGGTCTGGCCTCGATCGACGATGTCGCAGGCGCAATCAAGGCAGTTCTTGACAAGTCGTAAAAGACGCCCTTGACGTAGGGCGTGAATCGCCCTACGCACAGCATCTCGATAGAGAATCGTCTTGTTACGCCGTGGGATACCCTCATAAGTATCAAGATTTAATAGACAGGCCCGGAGGCATTCGCGCTTTCGGGCTTATGTTGTGAAAAAAGGTTCTGGGAATACGGAACCGCAACCAGAGGAAATACCGTCTTGGCACGTATCGCTGGCGTTAACATCCCGACGGGGAAACGCGTCCCCATCGCACTGACCTACATCCATGGCATCGGCCCCGCAGCAGCAGAATCGATCTGCGCCGCTGTTGGTATCGAAGCTACCCGCCGTGTAAACGAGCTGTCGGACGCCGAAGTTCTGGCCGTCCGTGAGCACATCGACGCAAACTTCACCGTCGAAGGTGACCTGCGCCGTGAAGTTCAAATGAACATCAAACGTCTGATGGACCTGGGCTGCTACCGCGGTCTGCGCCATCGTCGTAACCTGCCGGTACGCGGTCAGCGTACCCACACCAACGCTCGCACCCGTAAGGGCCCGGCAAAACCGATCGCCGGCAAGAAGAAGTAAGGGGTAGGACAGATGGCTCGTGATAAGACTCGCGCAAAGCGTAAAGAACGTAAAAACATCGCCGCTGGTGTGGCGCATGTGAACAGCTCGTTCAACAACACCAAAATCCTGATCTCGGACGTACAGGGCAACGCCATTTCTTGGTCGTCGGCTGGTACCATGGGCTTCAAGGGTTCGCGTAAATCGACCCCCTATGCTGCTCAGATGGCTGCCGAAGATGCTGGCAAAAAAGCCCAAGAGCACGGCGTAAAAACGCTGGAAGTCGAAGTTCAAGGCCCCGGTTCGGGTCGTGAATCGGCACTGCGTGCGCTGGCCGCTATCGGTTTCAACATCACCTCGATCCGTGATGTGACCCCGATCGCACACAACGGCTGCCGCCCGCCCAAGCGTCGTCGCGTCTAATTTCTGATACTATCGGGCCGTGCGATTGCGTGCGGCCCGACTCTGTTTTTTTACCTCGGGCGTTTGCGACTTTGGACATGGGAAGCAAACAGGAATTGAGGAGACACGCATGATCCACAAGAACTGGCAGGAACTTATCAAGCCGACCCAGCTGGACGTAAAACCCGGCAACGATCCGGCACGTCAAGCAACCGTCGTCGCCGAGCCGCTGGAGCGTGGCTTTGGTCTGACGCTGGGCAACGCTCTGCGCCGCGTTCTGATGAGCTCGCTGCAAGGCGCGGCCATCACCTCGGTTCAGATCGATAACGTTCTGCACGAGTTTTCCAGCATCGCTGGTGTCCGCGAAGACGTGACCGATGTGGTTCTGAACCTCAAAGGTGTCGCCGTCCGTATGGAAGCCGAAGGCCCCAAGCGCGTTTCGATCGCGGCCAAAGGCCCGTCGGTTGTGACCGCTGGTCAGATCTCGGAAACCGCTGGCATCGAAATCCTGAACAAGGACCACGTGATCTGTCACCTCGACGATGGCGCGGACCTGTTCATGGAACTGACCGTCAACACCGGCAAGGGCTACGTTGCTGCGGACAAGAACCGTCCCGAAGACGCCCCCATCGGTCTGATCCCGATCGACGCGATCTATTCGCCGATCAAGAAGGTTGCCTATGACGTTCAGCCGACCCGCGAAGGTCAGGTTCTGGATTATGACAAACTGACCCTGAAGATCGAAACCGACGGTTCGATCACCCCCGAGGACGCAGTCGCATTCGCCGCCCGCATCCTGCAGGATCAGCTGTCGATCTTCGTCAACTTTGACGAGCCCGAAGCAGCCGGTCGTCAGGACGAAGATGACGGTCTGGAGTTCAACCCGCTTCTGCTCAAGAAAGTGGACGAACTGGAACTGTCTGTCCGTTCGGCAAACTGCCTCAAGAACGACAACATCGTTTACATCGGCGATCTGATCCAGAAAACCGAAGCAGAGATGCTGCGCACGCCGAACTTTGGCCGCAAGTCGCTGAACGAGATCAAAGAAGTGCTTTCGGGCATGGGTCTGCACCTTGGCATGGATGTCGAGGAATGGCCGCCGGAAAACATCGAAGACCTGGCCAAGAAATTCGAAGACCAGTTCTGAGTTGACCTTTCGAGGGGGCGGATTTAAACGCCCCCTCAACACATGCCCACATTGGTGGGGAATATAAGGGCATCCGCCCCAAGGAGAGTGGCCTGCACGCTTACAGGTCGCCGGACAAAGCAAAAACAGAAGTTGGAGAAATATTATGCGTCACGCACGTGGCTATCGCCGTCTGAACCGTACTCATGAGCACCGTAAGGCCCTGTTCGCAAACATGGCTGGCTCGCTGATCGAGCACGAGCAAATCAAAACCACCCTGCCCAAGGCAAAAGAACTGCGCCCGATCATCGAAAAGCTGATCACGCTGGGCAAGCGCGGTGACCTGCACGCCCGTCGTCAGGCCGCATCGCAGCTGAAACAGGACGCCTATGTTGCGAAACTGTTCGAAGTTCTGGGCCCGCGCTACGCCGAGCGTCAAGGTGGTTACGTCCGCATCCTGAAAGCTGGCTTCCGCTATGGTGACATGGCACCGATGGCGATCATCGAATTCGTTGATCGTGACGTCGACGCCAAAGGCGCTGGTGACAAAGCTCGCCTTGCCGCTGAAGAAGCTGCATTCGCTGACGAAGACTAAGATCTTCGACCAAGCGATTGGTTTCGGGGCCCTGCCAGAAATGGCGGGGCCCTTTGCCGTTCTGGGCGGTTGAAACGCTGCGCGATGGGGCGCATATCGGGGCAAAACAATTGAGGCCGCGCCGATGATCCGCATTCTGACCGTTGTTCTGACCCTGCTTGCTCCGCTGGCCGTATGGGCCGAGGACCGCGTGCCGACCTCACAGGCCGACATCAGCCTGTCCTTTGCTCCCGTCGTCAAAACAGCCGCCCCCGCCGTGGTGAACATCTATGCCAAACGCGTGGTCCAGACCCGTGTCAGTCCCTTTGCCAACGATCCGTTCTTTCGCGACCTGTTTCGCGGGCAGGGGCGGGTGGTGCCGCGGGTTCAGAATTCTCTGGGGTCCGGTGTGATTGTGTCGCCTGATGGGCTGGTCGTGTCGAACTTTCACGTGGTGGGCGAGGCGACTGAAATCCGCGTCGTCCTGAACGACCGGCGGGAATATGACGCGACCGTGGTTCTGGCGGATGAGGAAAGCGACCTTGCGATCCTGCGCATGGACGGGGCGACGGACCTGCCCGCGCTCTCCCTGCGCAATTCGGATGAGGTTGAGGTCGGCGATCTGGTCCTTGCCATCGGGAACCCGTTCGGGATCGGCCAAACAGTGTCCAGCGGGATCGTGTCGGGCCTTGCGCGGTCGGGCGTCCATGTGGGCGGCGGGCGCGGCTATTTCATCCAGACGGACGCGGCGATCAATCCCGGCAACTCGGGCGGCGCGCTGGTCGATGGGGCGGGGCGTCTGGTCGGGATCAACACCGCGATCCTAAGCCGCTCGGGCGGGTCGAACGGTATTGGATTCGCGATCCCCGCCAATCTGGTACGCCAGTTCATCACGCAGGCCGAACGCGGCAACGACCGGTTTGTGCGTCCGTGGGCCGGTGTGTCGGGGCAGGCGGTCGACGCGGCCTTGGCCGAGGCTCTGGGTCTTGATCGCCCCGTCGGCATCGTTCTGAACGCGCTGCACCCTGATAGCCCCTTTGGCGCGGCGGGTTTGCAGGTTGGTGATGTGATCCTGTCCCTTGGCGGCCAAGAGGTGAACACGCCGCAGGAAATGATGTTCCGCATGGCCCTGACCGGCGAAAACGCTTCGGCCGAGGTTGCGGGCCTGCGCGACGGTGATCCGTTCGTCACCACCGTCACTCTGACCCCGCCACCCGAGGTGCCCGCGCGCGATCTGCGCCAGTTTGGCAACCGAGCCTTTCCCGGCGGGCTAGAGGTCAGCAACATCAATCCCGCCGTTGTGGCCGAACACAACCTACCGGCCGAGGCCGCGGGCGTTTTGGTCACGGGAATCGGTCAGGGTAACACGCGCCCCGTTCTACAGCCCGGTGATATCCTGCTGGGCATCAATGGCGCGCGCATCAATGACACGGGCGATGTGGACCGCGCCCTGCGCCGCGCGGGCGACCGGATGTCGATTGAATACCTGCGGAATGGGCAACGCGGCATCGTAAGCTTTCGCCGCTGATCCGCTTGGCATAGGTTGGCGATATGAGTGACCTGTTTTCCACCGCCCCCGATCCTGCGCCGACCGGCGAAGTGACCCCCGACGCGCATCGCCCGTTGGCGGATCGGCTGCGCCCGCGCAGTCTGGCCGAGGTGATCGGGCAGGACCATGTGCTGGGACCCGATGGGCCGCTGGGCGCGATGTTGGCGTCTGGTCATCTGGGGTCGATGATCCTGTGGGGGGCGCCCGGTGTGGGCAAGACCACGATCGCGCGCCTTTTGGCCGATGAGACGGACCTGCATTTCGTGCAGGTCAGTGCGATTTTCACCGGCGTGCCCGAGCTGCGCAAAGTGTTCGAGGCGGCAAAGGTGCGCCGCACCACCGGTCGCGGCACCCTGTTATTCGTGGATGAGATCCACCGTTTCAATAAGGCGCAACAGGACGGGTTCCTGCCTCATATGGAGGACGGCACGATCCTGTTGGTCGGGGCGACCACCGAAAACCCCAGCTTTGAGTTAAATGCCGCTGTGCTGTCACGCTCGCAGGTGTTGGTGCTGAACCGGTTGGCGGACGACGATCTGTCCGATCTGATCGCCCGCGCTGAGACGGAATTGGGCCGTCCCTTGCCCCTGACGCCGGAGGCGCGTGCGCAATTGGTGCAGATGGCCGATGGGGACGGGCGGGCACTGCTGAACCTTGTCGAGCGGGTCGCGTCGTGGCCCGCCCTGACCGAGGATATTGGTCCCGATCTGTTGGCCGCGCGCCTGATGAAACGCGCCGCGAAATACGACAAATCGGGCGAAGAGCATTACAACCTGATCTCGGCCCTGCACAAATCCATTCGCGGGTCCGATCCCGATGGGGCGATGTATTGGTTTGCGCGGATGCTGGAAGGCGGCGAGGACCCCAATTACCTTGCCCGCCGGTTGGTCCGTATGGCGGTTGAGGATATCGGGTTGGCCGACCCACAGGCCCAGAGCCACGCCATGCACGCATGGGAAACCTATGAACGTCTGGGCAGTCCCGAGGGCGAACTGGCCCTTGCGCAATCGGTGATCTATCTGGCCTTGGCCCCGAAATCGAACGCGGGCTATGTCGCCTACAAGGGCGCGCGCAAACTGGCCAAACAAACCGGTAGCCGCCCGCCACCCATGCACATCCTGAACGCGCCGACGACGATGATGGGGGATTTGGGGTACGGCGCGGGCTATCAGTATGATCACGATGCCGAGGACGGGTTTTCCGGTCAGAACTATTTCCCCGACGGGGTCGATCCGGTGTCGTTTTACATGCCGGTCGAACGCGGCTATGAACGCGAGTTGAAAAAACGGGTCGATTATTTTGCGCGTCTGCGGGCCAAACGGCGCGGCGCGGATCAGGCCTAGGGACAATAAGGACACGGGATATGTTGGGGAATTTGGCCTATGTCGCGCTTGGGGGGGCTTTGGGCGCCTCGGCGCGCTATCTGACGGGGGTTGCGGCCCTGCGTCTGATGGGGCCGGGGTTTCCCTATGGCACATTGACCGTCAACGTCATCGGGTCCTTTGTCATGGGCGCATTGGTGGTGGTTTTGGGTCATTTCGGGGCCAACCGGTTTGCGCCCTTGTTGATGACGGGCCTTTTGGGCGGGTTCACGACGTTTTCGGCATTTTCATTGGATGCGGTCACCCTGTATGAGCGGGGCGAGATCGGCACCGCCATGATGTATGTCGCGGTGTCCGTTGTACTTTCAATCGCGGCGCTGATGGCGGGGCTGCATCTGGCACGGACGGTTCTGACATGAGCGGCGTACAAACCCTGACAATCGCAGCGGGCGAAGACGGTCAGCGTCTGGACCGGTGGTTCCGCGCCAAGTTTCCCCACGTGTCCCAAGGGCGCATCGAAAAGATGTGCCGCAAGGGCGAAATCCGCGTCGATGGCGGACGGGTGAAACCGGCCACGCGGGTGGAACTGGGCCAATCGGTGCGCGTGCCGCCTCTGCCTGAACCGGGTGAGATCACGGCGAAACCGAAGCCCAAGGTGTCGGACGCCGACACCAAGCTAATCCAGTCCTGTGTCCTGTATCGCGACGATCACATCATCGCGTTGAACAAACCGCCGGGTCTGCCCACCCAAGGGGGCAGCAAACAGACCCGCCATGTGGACGGTTTGGCCGAGGCGTTGAAGTTCGGCTATGACGAGAAACCCCGCCTTGTGCACCGTTTGGACAAGGACACGTCGGGCGTTCTGATCCTTGCCCGCACACGTCAGATTGCGGGCGCGCTGACCTCGGCGTTCCGGTCGCGTGAGACGCGCAAGATTTACTGGGCCGCCGTTGCGGGCGTGCCGAAACCGACGCTTGGCACGATCAAATACGGTTTGGTCAAGGCCCCCGGCCACGGTGCCAAGGGCGAGGCGGAAAAGATGCTGTGCATCCATCCCCGCGATGTCGACAACACGCCGGGCGCAAAACGCGCGGTCACCGATTATGCCGTTCTGTCGGCGCTGGGCGGGCGGACAAGTTGGGTCGCCCTGATCCCCGTGACGGGGCGCACGCACCAGTTGCGCGCGCATATGGCCGAGATGGGCCACCCGATTGTCGGGGACGGGAAATACGGCGGCTCGGGGCAGGAAAATCTTGGCGATGGCTGGGGCGCGCAGTTGGGTGGCGAGCTGAGCCGCAAGTTGCACCTGCATGCGCGCTCGCTGCGTCTGGTGCATCCGGTGACGGGCAACCCGTTGACGATCACCGCGCCCTTGCCCGAACACATGAAACGCACGTGGTCGTTCCTGCAATGGCAAGAGGGCGATGTGCCCGAAGACCCGTTTGAGGAACTGGAATGAGCGCATTGAAACTGGCGCTGTTTGATGTGGATGGCACGCTGGTCGATAGTCAGGCGTTGATCCGTCAGTCCATGACGCGCGCGTTTCAATCCGTGAACCAACCGGTGCCCGCCGACATCCTGTCGATTGTCGGGCTTTCCTTGCCGCAGGCGGTCTTCAAACTGGCCCCTGATCTGGACGCCGCGACGCGGGATCAGGTGGTTGAGGCGTACAAGCAATCGTATTTTGACCTGCGCGCCGGTGGGGCGCCGTCGCCCCTCTATGACGGGGCGATGGATGTGATTGCGCAACTGGCAGGTCGTGACGATGTGCTGTTGGGCATTGCGACGGGGAAATCGCGCCGCGGTCTGGATCACATGCTAGAGGCATTCGATCTGAACCGCATTTTCGTGACCCAGCAATGCGCCGACAACCACCCGTCCAAACCGCACCCGTCCATGGTTCTGACGGCGCTGGCGGAAACGGGTGTTGAGGCACGCGATGCGATCATGATTGGCGATACCAGTTTCGATATGGAAATGGGCCGCGCGGCGGGGGTAAAGACCCTTGGGGTGACGTGGGGCTATCACGGGGCAGAGGCCCTGACACAGGCGCATCGGGTGGTCACCGAATACACCCAGATGGGCGATGCATTGAATGAACTATGGGCGGATGAAGCATGACAGGTTGGGCAAAGAAACGGTTCTGGAAAGAAGCCACCATCTGTGACCAAGAGGGCGGCTTTGGCGTGCAACTGGATGGGCGGTTGGTAAAAACACCGGCCAAGCGCACCCTTTTGGCCCCGACCGAGGCCTGTGCGGTCGCCATCGCACAGGAATGGCAGGATCAGCCCGAGGAAATCGATCCGTCCCTGATGCCGCTGACCCGTGCCGTGAATGCGGCGATTGATAAGGTCGCGACCCAGTTTGACGAGGTGGCCGACCTGACCGCCGCTTATGGGGAAACCGATCTGCTTTGCTATCGCGCGACGTCGCCGGCCGAGTTGATCGCGCGTCAGGCCGAGGGCTGGGACCCTGTTCTGGACTGGGCCGCGACACAGTTCGGCGCGCGCCTGAAGCCGACGGCGGGGATCATGCATATCGCACAGGATGCGGCGGCGCTGGACGCGCTGCGGGGTGAGGTTCTGGCCAAGTCGCATTACGAACTGACCGCGCTGCATGAGATGGTCGCGCTCACAGGTTCACTGATTCTGGGACTGGCTGCGTTTCACGATTTTGCCCCCGTGACGACGATCTGGGACCTGTCGAGAATCGATGAGGCCTGGCAAGAAGAGCAGTGGGGCCCCGATGAGGAAGCGCAGAAGATTACGCAACGTAAACTTGCGGACTTCATTCAGGCAAAATCCTTTCAGAACCTCATCCAAAGAACAGGTTGATACAGTCTTCGTGCTTAGCCGGTGATCATTTGGTCAAAAAAAGGCAATTTTCACTGCCTTTTCATTGAGCAAATGCCCGACCCGCCCTTGACGAATTCCCTATCATCCGCCCAAACTTATGGCACCGCCCCAAATACAAGGGTGGATAAGTCATCCTGGTCAAGGATGGGGAAATCCGTTTTCGGACGGAACATCAGGAAGAGGTAAGTATGAAAAAAACAGTACTCCTTGGCGCGCTGACTGTCGCGGGCCTTGCTGCTGGTGCGTCGGCTGCTGCCACGCTTGACGACGTCAAAGCACGCGGCTCGCTGAAATGCGGCGTGTCCACCGGTCTGCCGGGCTTCTCGGCAACCGATGCCAACGGTACTTGGGTTGGTTTCGACGTTGACGTTTGCCGTGCTGTTGCAGCCGCCGTTCTGGGCGACGCAAGCAAGGTAGAATTCACCCCGCTGACCACCCAGACGCGCTTCACCGCTCTGGCATCGGGCGAAATCGACATGCTGGCGCGTAACACCACGTGGACCTTCTCGCGCGACAACGACCTGAAACTCGAGTTCACCGGCGTAAACTACTACGACGGTCAGGGCTTCATGGTCCCCAAAGATCTGGGCGTGTCGTCGGCTAAGGACCTGGACGGTGCAACCGTTTGTATCCAAACCGGTACCACCACCGAGCTGAACCTCGCGGACTTCTTCCGCGTCAACAACATCAGCTATGAGCCGGTGCCGATCGAAACCAACGCCGAAGCACAACAGCAGTACCTTGCTGGCGCTTGCGACGTGTACACCACCGATGCTTCGGGTCTGGCTGCTACGCGTGCGACGTTCGAAGATCCCGCAGGTCACGTGATCCTGCCCGAAATCATCTCCAAAGAACCGTTGGGCCCGGCTGTACGCCACGGCGACAACGAATGGGGTGACATCGTGCGCTGGAGCCTGAACGCGATGATCGCGGCTGAGGAACTGGACGTCACTTCGGCCAACGTCGAAGAAAAAGCTGCATCCGACATCCCCGAAGTTCAGCGTCTGCTGGGCACCGCGGGTGAACTGGGCGCAATGCTGGGTCTGGAAGCCGGTTGGGCCAAAGCGATCATCTCGCAGGTTGGCAACTACGGCGAATCGTTTGAACGCAACGTAGGCGAGGCCACCCCGATCGCGCTTGCACGTGGTTTGAACGCACAGTGGACCGATGGCGGCCTGCTGTACGCACCGCCCTTCCGCTAAGATACAACCGAAGGGGGGCGTGACCTGAGGGTCGCGCCCCTTTTCCTACTGACGTCATTATGAGCGTATCTGTTGCGGCCACAGATCGGGAAACACCGACGGCGCCACATAAGCCAACAGAAACCTCGGGGAGTATGAGATGTCGACTTTTCCGGAGACGCCGAAAGATGGCTTTCGGCTGAGCCAGCTTATTTACGACACACGCTATCGATCGTTGACCATTCAGGTGGTCGCTATGATCCTGTTGGTGCTGTTCTTTTCATGGCTGGTAAGTAACACGATCCAGAACCTTTCCGATCTGGGCAAAGATTTCTATTTCGGGTTCCTATCCCAACCTGCGGGATACGATATTAACCAGCGTTTGATCGAATATAGTTCCGAATCTTCCCATGGGCGCGCCGCGCTGGTGGGGATTTTGAACACTATTCTGGTCGCGTTTCTGGGCTGTGTGCTGGCAACGATCTTGGGGATCTTTGCCGGTGTTTTGCGCCTGTCCAAAAACTGGTTGGTGTCGCGCCTGATCGCGGTCTACGTCGAGGGGTTCCGCAACGTGCCCCTGTTGCTGTGGATCATCGCGATCTTTGCGATCATGTCCGAAGCAATGCCGCAACCGCGCGCCTTCCGCGAAGGTGGCGGGGCCTCGATGCTGCTGGGTGATAGCGTCGCGGTGACCAACCGCGGTGTCTATATCCCTAGTCCTGTTTG
Organism: Rhodovulum sp. FJ3; assembly: GCF_032918305.1. Classification (NCBI taxonomy): domain Bacteria; kingdom Pseudomonadati; phylum Pseudomonadota; class Alphaproteobacteria; order Rhodobacterales; family Paracoccaceae; genus Rhodovulum; species Rhodovulum sp. FJ3. The sequence continues at coordinate 931,972 of NZ_JAWJUU010000001.1, read as the reverse complement.
GGGCGACAACTCGGCCATTCTGGTTGGGGTGTTTATCCTGTCGGTGATCGGGATTTTCATTTTCCGCAGCTACGCCCGTAAACGCCAAGAAGCGACCGGTGATATCCTGCCGGTGTTCTGGGTCTCCGCGGCGTTGTTCTTTATTCCGTCGGTGCTGGCCTACTACATTCTGGGCCGACCGGTGTCGCTGGACTATCCCGAACTGGGCGGGTTCAACTTTAAGGGCGGTCTGCACCTGCGGAACTCGCTGATTGCACTGTGGTTGGCGCTGTCGCTTTATACGGGGGCGTTCATCGCCGAGATCGTGCGCGCCGGTATCTTGTCCGTGTCCAAGGGCCAGACCGAAGCGGCATATGCGCTGGGCCTGCGTCCGGGGCGGACAATGAACCTTGTGATCCTGCCGCAGGCGCTGCGGGTGATCATTCCGCCGCTGATTTCGCAGTTCCTGAACCTCACCAAAAACTCGTCTCTGGCGATTGCGGTGGGCTACATGGATGTGCGTGCGACCCTTGGGGGGATTACGGTGAACCAAACAGGACGTGAGCTTGAGGGCATCCTCTTGCTGGGCCTGTTCTATCTGGTTCTCAGCCTCGTCATCTCGGGCGGCATGAACATCTACAACAACAGCGTCAAACTGAAGGAGCGGTAAGATGAGTGATACACACGCACAAACCGTTGCCTATGTGCGCGAAACGATGTTGGAGCAGAAAGAGCCCCCCATCACCGAAACGGGCGCGATCAAATGGCTGCGCGAAAACCTGTTTTCGGGGGCGACCAACATCATCCTGACCGTGGTGTCGATTTTCGTCATCGTTTGGGGGCTTGGGCATATCCTGCCGTGGTTCCTGAATTCGATCTGGGATGCGGGGTCGCTGACGGAATGTCGCGAAATCCGCAATGAACTGTATGGGTCCGATGCCTCGTCGGCCTGTTTTGCGGTGATTTCCGCGCGCTGGCATCAGTTGCTGTTCGGGTTCTATCCGCAAGAGCTGTACTGGCGACCGGTTCTGGCCTTTGTTCTGCTGCTTTCGGCGCTTGCTCCGGTCCTGTTCAACAACCTGCCGCGCAAATTGCTGACGTGGTCGATGCTGGCGCCGTTCGTGCTGTACTTCCTGCTGTGGGGGGGCACGATCTGGGGTCCGCTGATGGTGCTGGCCGGTTTTGTTCTGGGCTCCGTCGCGTTCCGCTTTGGTGAGCAGGTTAATGCGATCATCGCGGTTCTGGCGGCCATTCTGGTGCCGGTTCTGTTCTGGTTGTTCCTTGCGGGACCGATTGCCGGTGCCTTGTCCGAGCTTTTGCCGATCGGGATCACCAAGGTCGAATCCAAGGACATGGGTGGCTTTATGCTGGCCACGATCATCGGGGTGTCGGGGATTACGCTGTCGCTGCCTCTGGGGATCGTTTTGGCCCTTGGGCGTCAGTCTGATATGTTCCTGATCAACAAGATGTCGGTGGCCTTTATCGAAACGATCCGTGGCGTGCCCTTGATCGTTTGGCTGTTCACTGCGTCTCTGTTGTTGAACTACTTCCTGCCGCGCGGAACCAACTTTGACCTTATGCTGCGGGTGATCATCATGGTCACGCTGTTTGCTTCGGCCTATATCGCCGAGGTGGTGCGCGGGGGCCTCGCGGCCCTGCCCAAAGGTCAGTATGAGGCGGCGGATGCCTTGGGTCTGGATTACTGGAAATCCATGCGCCTGATCGTTCTGCCGCAGGCCCTGAAAATCTCGATCCCGGGCATCGTGAACACGTTCATCGGTCTGTTCAAGGACACGACCCTTGTGGTGTTCATCGGTCTCTTGGATCCGATTGGCCTGTCCAACACCATCCGGGCAACGACCGAATGGAACGGTATCTATTGGGAACTGTTCGTCTTCATCGGTCTGATGTTCTTCATCTTTTGCTTCAGCATGGGGCGGTATTCGCTGTTCCTTGAAAAGAAACTTCAGCGCGGTCACCGCTAAAGGAAAACCAATATGTCTGAACTAGTTAACCAACGCGAAGTCGACCGCAGCCAGATGCAAATCTCGGATGAGGTCGCCGTAGACATCGTCAACATGAACAAGTGGTACGGTCAGTTCCACGTTCTGCGCGACATCAACCTCACCGTGAACCGCGGCGAACGGATCGTGATTGCTGGCCCCTCGGGGTCGGGTAAATCGACCATGATCCGCTGTATCAACCGTCTGGAGGAACACCAGTCGGGCAAGATCATCGTGGATGGGATCGAACTGACGAACGATCTGAAAAACATCGACAAGATCCGGTCCGAGGTCGGCATGTGCTTTCAGCACTTTAACCTGTTCCCGCATCTGACGATTCTGGAGAACTGTACGCTGGCCCCGATCTGGGTGCGTAAAACCCCCAAGAAAGAGGCCATCGAAATGGCCATGCATTTCTTGGAAAAGGTGAAGATCCCCGATCAGGCCAACAAGTACCCCGGACAACTGTCCGGTGGTCAGCAACAGCGTGTGGCGATTGCCCGCTCGCTGTGCATGAAGCCGCGCATCATGCTGTTTGACGAACCGACCTCGGCGCTTGACCCCGAGATGATCAAAGAGGTTCTGGACACCATGATCGAGCTCGCCGAAGAGGGCATGACCATGCTCTGCGTGACCCACGAGATGGGCTTTGCGCGTCAGGTGGCGAACCGCGTGATCTTTATGGACCAAGGCCAGATCGTCGAACAGAACGAACCCGAAGAGTTCTTTAACAACCCGAAATCCGAGCGGACGAAACTGTTCCTCAGCCAGATTCTGGGCCACTAAGACCGAATTTCGGTGGAAAAAATGGGCCGTCCCGATTGTGGGGCGGCCTTATTTTGTGTCCAGATCGTTGGGCACAATGAAATCGACAACCGTCCCTGTGCCGGGTGTCACGTCGGCCCAATCCTCCGCGTCGAAGTCAACAACCAGCGTCGCGCAGGTCGGGTAGGCGCCGAACCGGCTGTGGCTTGGGCGTTCAGAAACCAGATGCGAAGCCAGCGCGCCGATCCCCGGATTGTGGCCCAGCATCAGAACGGGGCTGGCCGCGCAATGGCGCAACACGCGCAGCATCGTATCAGGGGCCGCGTGATAGAGGTCGGGTTCCCGACGCACCAACGCCCCGTCGTCCACGAACGCGCCCTGCATGCATTCCCATGTCTCCAGCGTCCGGCGCGCGGTCGAACTGACCACCTCGGCGGGGACATAACCGTTCTCGGCCAGCCACGCGCCAATCGCCGGTGCGGCGCGCCGCCCTCGGTCGTTCAGGGGGCGGTCGTGATCCTCTTGCATGGGATCATCCCACGTCGATTTGGCATGCCGGATCAGGATCAGTCGAAGGGTCATGGGTGAAACGCCGTCATGTGAAAAGCAGATTGTGCCCGCACCCTGCCACAGTCCGCGCCCACAGGACAACGCCCCCGTACCAAACATCCGCCATTTAAGCAGGCCTGTCCCGCCGACGTTGCAAGATGGCGATGGCAGGCCTCGACGTCATAGGTGCCGCCCACGACCGCGCTGACCGGACAGGCGGTGAGGCATGGCGCGGCACAGGTGTCACAGGGCGCGGTGGCCTGCTCCGGCGCAGGGATGTCTAGGACCGTGTCAAATACCAGCGCGCCGCGATAGGACGCGTATAGCCCCAGCCGGTCGTGGACCAGAAACACCGCCGGTGACACCCATGCCCGCCCCGTGCGCGTGGCCCATGTAAAGAACGGCAGGTAGGGCGGCCCCGAGAACGGGAACACCGCCCGCGCGCCAAGGTCATCGGCCATCGCGCCGATCACCCGCGTGGACCAACGGTCCATCGGGTCGGGCGCGCCATCGGTGAATTCGGGTTGGGATTGGATGTCGGACCAGAACGCGCCCTCATCCGGAGACAGCATGACCACGGTGCCGTTCGGGGGCAGGGTGGGGGCGTCGTCGGGGGCGGTATGGAACGCCCCCGAAATCATCAGGCCGTGGGACTGTGACGCGGTCGTTATGCAGCGCCACAGGTCCATCTTAGCGCGGTGTGCGGATCAGAGAGCCCGCGCCATGCTCGGTATAAAGCTCCAGCAGACAAGCGTTCGGCGCGCGCCCGTCTAGGATCACCACCGCGCGCACACCGCCGTTGATGGCGTTGAGGGCGGTTTCGGTTTTCGGGATCATACCGCCCGCGATCACGCCGCTTTCGGTTAGCTCAACAATCTGCTCGGGCGACAGTTCGGTCACGACCTCACCGCTTGCGTCCTTGACGCCCGCGACATCGGTCAACAGCAACAGGCGATCAGCCTTCAGCGCGGCGGCAATCGCACCGGCGGCGGTGTCGCCGTTGATGTTGAACGTCTCGCCATTGCGACCCGCGCCAAGTGGGGCCACGACGGGGATCATGCCCGCATCGAACAGCTGCTTCAGAACGCCGGGGTTCACCTCGTTCGGGGTGCCGACAAAGCCCAGGTCGGGGTTTGTCTGATCGCAGACCATCAGATTGGCGTCCTTTCCGGACAGGCCAACCGCCTTGCCGCCCTGATCGTTGATCGCCTGAACGATGCGTTTGTTCACCAGACCGGACAGAACCATTTCGACAACGCGGACGGTGGCGGCGTCGGTGACGCGCTTGCCGTTCACGAATTCCGATTTGATGTCCAGCTTGGCCAGCATTTCGTTGATCATCGGGCCGCCGCCGTGGACGATGACGGGGTTCACGCCGACCTGCTGCATCAAGACGATGTCGCGGGCGAAGTTATCCATCGCCTCATCGTCGCCCATCGCGTGGCCGCCGAATTTGATGACAACGATCGCATCATCATAGCGTTGCAAATAGGGCAGGGCCTCGGACAGGGTCCGAGCGGTGGCGATCCAATCACGGTTCATGGCAGTTTGCTTTTTCATCTGGTCATCCTTGCTGCGCCTCTGTTGGTAAACCGCAGCGGATAAAGGGGCAAGGGGCGGACGTCTCAGACCAGCGTGGCGATAATCGCACGCAGGGTGGCGATGCCGTCACCCTTTTCCGAGCTGGTCACGACGATTTCGGGAAAGGCGGCGGGGTGCTTTTGCAGGGCCGTTTGAACTTGGTTCAGGACGTTTTCGCGATCCTTGGCTTTGACCTTGTCGGCCTTGGTCAGGACCACCTGAAACGTGACGGCGGACTTGTCGAGCAGGTCCAGAATTTCCTGATCCACCGCCTTGATCCCATGACGGGCGTCGATCAGGACAAAGGCACGGCGCAGCGTCTGACGACCAGCCAAATAGGATTTCAGCAATTCCTGCCATTTCTTGACGACGGCCACCGGCGCCTCGGCATAGCCATAGCCCGGAAGGTCGACCAGATAATGGCTCTCGGCCAAGGTGAAAAAGTTGATCTCTTGCGTACGGCCCGGCGTGTTTGAGGCGCGCGCCAGACCCTTGCGCCCCGTGAGCGCGTTAATCAGGCTGGACTTGCCAACGTTGGAGCGGCCCGCGAAACAGACCTCCATCCGGTCGGCGGGCGGCAGGCCGGACATGGCGACGACGCCCTTTAGAAAATCCGTGTTGCCCGCAAAAAGCTTGCGCCCCACCTCGGCGGTGTGATCGTCGGGCGTTTCGGCGATGGTAAAGGTCATGTTCATGCGGATACCTCAATGGGGGTGCCGACGGTGATGGTGCCGCCCGTTTCAATGCTGGCGAGGACGCCGAAATCGGTGTGTCCCCAATGGCCGCGCAGGGCCTGTAACGTGTCGACGTCGCGCCGACCGGTGTCTGGGTTCGCCTCGGTCGCACGACAGCGCTGGATGCGTTCGCCCACGCGCAATGTCACGTCGCCGATGCGGATGGCGTTGCCCGCCCAAGACAGTTCTTCAAACGGGGCCAGATCGCCGTCCAGCCAAATGTTGATCCGAAACCGGCGCGGGTCAAGCGGTTGGCCTACCGCATCCGAGAGCGCGCGCAGCGACGCAAGGCTGGCCACAGAGACGCCGGCGTCGGGATCGTCGGCCATGCCGGTGTCGGGCGCAACGGCCAAGGCGCGCGGCGCGGGGCGGTCCGCGGGGTAAAGCGGCGTGATCCAGTCGATCAGCGCGCTGGCGTCGCCCGTTGCGGGCGCGAAGATCAGCGGATCGCGATCCGGATGGGTCAGGGTGATCTTTTCGCCGTTGGTTTCGGCACGCACCGCCATGAGGGAAGGCGCATAACAGCCCCGCGCGAAATTGCGACAGGGCTGCCATTCTCCGGTGTCCTCGGATGTGCCGGTCAGGACCGCAAAGGCGCGGTCAAACGGCATTGGACGACCCGGGCTAAGCGTTACCTCGCCCAGGTCCTCGGCGCCAATCCCCTTGATCGGGTGGCGCCAGATCTGGGCGAGGGTTGGCATTACTTGGACTCCGATTTCGGGGTCTTTTTAAAGCCGGATTTGATGTTTCCAAGCAGGTCGGGTGTGTACCCTTGCGAGCGCATGATCAGATACTGCTGCGAGAACGTGATCGTGTTGTTCGCAATCCAGTAGATGACCAGACCGCTGGCAAAGTTGCCCAGCATGAACATGAACACCCAAGGCATCCACGCAAAGATCATCGCCTGTGCGGGATCTGCGGGGGCGGGGTTCAGTTTCTGCTGCAGCCACATCGAAATACCCAGCAGGATCGGCAGGATACCCAGCGACAGGAATTGGAACGCGCCCAGTTCCGGTGCCGCAAAGGGCAGAATGCCGAACAGGTTGAAGATGCTGCTGGGGTCGGGGGCGGAAAGGTCGCGGATCCAACCGAACCACGGTGCATGGCGCAGCTCGATCGTGACGAAGATCACCTTGTACAGCGAGAAGAAGATCGGGATCTGCAGCAGGATCGGCAAGCAGCCAGATGCAGGGTTGACCTTCTTGGACTTGTAGAGGGCCATCATCTCTTGCTGCAGCTTCTGACGGTCGTCGCCTGCGCGCTCTTTGATCTTCTCCATCTCGGGCTGCAGTTCTTTCATGCGTGCCATCGAGACGTAGGATTTATACGCCAGCGGGAACAGGACCGCCTTGATCAAGATGGTCAGCGCGATGATGGACCAGCCCATGTTGCCGATCAGGCCGCTCAGGAAATGCAGCGCCTGAAAGATCGGCTTGGTCAGGAAAAAGAACATGCCCCAGTCGATGGAGTCGTCAAAGCGGAAGATGCCTGTGTCTTCTTCATAGTGCTTGATGGTTTCCCATTCCTTGGCACCGGCGAACAGCATCGTGTCGACGGCGGCGGTCTGACCCGCGGGGACCGAAACGATCGGCAGGCGCGTTTCGACCTGATAGATGTCGGCACTAGGGACGTACTTGGCGACCGAGGTAAACGGCTGACCCGGGGTGGGGATCAGGGTCGTCATCCAGTATTTGTCGGTAAAGCCGATCCAGCCATTTTCCTGAACATCCTCAACCTCGGCCAGCGCGCCCTCGCGCTCAACCAGATCCAGATCGGTCATGTCCTCATAGGACAATTCGGCCAGTTCTTTGTCGGTTTGGCGCACGACACCTTCGTGCAGGATGAAGAATTTCGTCTGGTCGGGCTCGCCGTGGCGGGCGATGATGCCATAGGGCAGCATGCGAACCTCGGCGTCGGTGGCATTGGTCACGGTCTGTTTGACCGAGAACATATAATCCTCATCCACCGAAATCGTGCGGGTAAAGGTCAGGCCATTGCCGTTGTCCCATGTCAGTTCGACAGGGGCCGTCGGGGTCAGGGTGGTGTTCGACCCCGCCTGCCATACGGTGTTCGGACCGGGAACGTCCGCGCTGTCCAGTTGCCCGGCAGGGGCCCAGCCATAGAGGGCGTAATAGGGCGATGCACTGCCCACCGGCGAGAGGAGCGGAACAGCGGGCGACCCTTCGTCTAGCGTTTCACGATAGCGGTCCAGCGATAGGGTATCGATGCGGCCACCGGCCAGCGAGATCGACCCGTTCAGTGCGGGGGTTTCAATCGCGATGCGCGGGGCTTCGGCGGTTTGGACGGTCTCGGCGGGGACGGTTTCGCCATCTGCGGCGGCCTGCGGCGTGACGACCTCGGTCTGCTGGGTCACGGCGGCCGTTTCGGGATCGACCGGTTGGACCTGTTCCGGTGGGAACAGCATGTACCAAACGCCAATCACTGCAAAGCTGAGCACGGATGCGAGAATAAGATTCTTGTTCTGATCGTCCATATCGGGCCGTCACCTATCCTTTTAAAGGTGACGCCGGTTCAACAGAACAGCAGGCCGAAGGTCAAGCAGTTTTCGGGGGTTGCGACCAATGTTTCTTGGGGTTTTAGGCGCGCCGACCCAGCGGAGTGAGGTGAATCAGCTTTTGTTTGTGCTGATCGATCCACGCCGTCGCCTCTTGCAGGGGCATAGGGCGGGCGATCCCGAAGCCTTGGGCGTACTGACTGCCCAGCTGGGCGACGGTCGTCAACTCGGCCTGTGTTTCGACACCCTCGGCGATGGTTTTCAGGTGCAACTGATCCGCGAGGGTTATGATCGCGGCCACCATTTCGCGTTGTTGGGGATCCTTGTCGACGGCGCGGACAAAGGATCGGTCGATCTTTAGACGGTTCACGGGAAAGCGCCGCAGTACCGACAACGGGGCCTGACCGGTGCCGAAATCGTCCAGATCAATGGGACAGCCCATCTCGGCAAGGCGGTCGATATTGCGGTGCAAGACGTCTTTGCCGCCATGCGACACCACGTTTTCAAGGATTTCCACGGTCAAACGGTTCGCCGACATGTCGAACCGGTCAAGCGCCCAAGCCACGCGATCGCACAGGGTCGGATCGTGCAAATCCTGACTGCTAAAGTTCACGCACACGGTTTTTACGCCCAGTGTGGCGCGGTCCCATGTGGCCAGCGCGGACAATGCTCCGTTCATGATCGCGGTGTTCAGGGATTGGGACAGGCCCGCCTGATCAATCGTGTCCAAAAACTCTCCCGGGGCGATGATACGTCCGGTTTTGGTGGTCCAACGCGCGAGCGCCTCGGCCCCGATGATTGCGCCGGTATCGTTGCACATTTGTGGCTGGAACCACGGTTGGATTTCGCCCGATTGCAGGGCGTCCGACACCGCCTGCGGGCTGATGTCCGAGGTGTTCAGATTGGGGGCAAAGGATTTGCTATAGGCGCGGATCGCATTGGGGCCGAAAGTTTTGGCCATGTCCAGTGCGGCCTGTGCGCCTTCATACACCTGTTTTGCGCGGGTATCAGAGCCATTGCCGGCCGGACAGAAACCGATGTCACACGACAGGTGCAGACGCCGGTGGTCCAACGGTACGGGCGCGAGGGCACAATCCTGCAACCGACCGGCAACTTGCAGCAGGCTCTCGAGGTCGTTTTGTTTGGTTGGCGATAGGATCACACAGAGGCCGCGATGGCCGTTCGCCATGACGGCATCATCGCCGCGCATGCGGTTCCGTATCCGCGCGGCCAGCGTGGTTTGGATGGCGCGTGCGTCTTGCGGCAGGATCGGTTCGACCGCGTCGAAATCCAGCATAAACACCGCCGTGCCCAGATCCCCGTCCTGACAAGAGACCAGCGTTTTTTCCAGCTGGCCCAATGGGGTATCCGCGTCGCCCATCGTCACGTTGCGCCATTCGGGTCGGATCCACAGCAGGGCGGACAACAGCGGCACAATGACGATCAGCGCCATTTCCCCCAGTCCGATCCCGACCCCCAGACAGATCAGGGGAATCAGCGCGCGAATGGCACTGCTGCGGTTGGGAGAAAAGGTGATTTGGGTCACGGGGCCCACCTATGGCTAAAACATTTGGTTCAGCCTATGGGTGAGTCCCCCAGTGATCCCTTAACGCAAATCCGGAATATCGTTCGAATTTTCGCTAAATTTGTCAGGGTCCCGCGTCAGACCCGCAAAGTCGAAAATATTGGGGTCCAACAGGTGCGAGGGCCGCGTGTTCATCAGGGCGCGGAACATCTTTTGGCGGCGTCCGGGATGGTTCGCCTCCCACTGGTCCAACATCGCCTTAACCTGTTGACGTTGCAGGCCGTCTTGGGACCCGCAGAGGTCACAAGGAATGATCGGATAGCTCATCGCGCGCGCGAATTTCTCGCAATCTTCCTCGGCCACATGGGCAAGGGGGCGATAGACGAACAAATCGCCCTCTTCGTTCACCAGTTTCGGCGGCATGGTGGCCAGACGGCTGCCGTGAAAGAGGTTCATCATAAAGGTTTCGAGGATATCGTCGCGGTGATGGCCAAGGACCACGGCGCTGCAGCCTTCTTCGCGGGCGATGCGATAGAGGTTGCCGCGGCGCAGGCGTGAGCACAGCGCGCAGAACGTGCGTCCCTCGGGCACCTTGTCCATCACGATGGAATAGGTGTCTTGGTATTCGATGCGGTGGGGGACCTGCATTTTCTCAAGGAACTCGGGCAGAACCGTCGCCGGAAACCCCGGTTGCCCCTGATCAAGGTTGCAGGCCAGCAATTCCACGGGCAGCAACCCGCGCCATTTCAACTCATACAGCACGGCGAGCAAGGTATAGCTGTCCTTGCCGCCGGACAGACAGACCAGCCATTTCGCCCCACGTTCGATCATGCCGTATTGCTCAATCGCCTCGCGGGTGTGGCGCACAATGCGTTTGCGCAGCTTTTTGAACTCGGTGCTTGAAGGGGCACCGTGGAACAGCGGGTGGATGTCGTCCAAATCGTCCAGCATGGGTGATCTCACTCTTGGCGGGGATCGGTTTCTGTGTGCGGCTCGGTGCCCGGAACGGGGTCGTATCCGGTCCCGCCCCACGGATGGCAGCGCCCGATGCGGCGCAGGGTCAGATAGCCGCCCTTGATTGCGCCGTGTCGTTCCAGCGCCTCAAGCGCATAGGCCGAACAGGTCGGCTGATACCGGCAATTATGCCCGACCCATGGCGAAAACACCAAGCGATAGGCCCGCACGGGCAGGGAAAACAGGCGGGCGAGGGGCGTCATGACGGATCGGCCTGCTTTTTCGGCGCATGTACGCGGTTCAGGGCGAACTCCAGATCGGACAGCAAGCGTTCAAACGGCAAATCGGCTGTGTGCTCCGCCCGCCCGATCAGGACATAATCCCAACCCGCGCGGCCCTGAGCCGACAGAACCTGTTGCGCGATGGCGCGCAGGCGGCGCTTGGCGCGGTTGCGGGCGACGGCATTGCCGACACGTTTGGAACAGGTGTACCCGATCCGCGTGGTGTCGGGCGCGCTCGCCTCACCATCGTTGCGGCGGCGTGCCTGCAGGATGAACCCCTTGGTCGCCTGACGACGCGCGTGGTTCGCCCGCAGAAAATCGGCCCGCTTTTTGATGACCTGCAAACGCGACGACACCGCCGATGAAGGTGCAGAGGTCTCAGGCATGTGCCCGTCTCCTTCCTTCTTCGGCGGTGTCATGTCCGAATTGCCCTAGGGCAAATCTTATGCGCAGAGCGACTTCCGGCCTTTAGCACGGCGGGCGTTCAGGATCTTGCGACCTGCTTTGGTGGCCATCCGTGCGCGGAAGCCGTGGCGGCGCTTGCGAACAAGGTTGCTCGGTTGATAGGTGCGTTTCATCGCGTTGGCTCCGTTTGATCCGGCCCAAACCCCAAAAGGATTCGAGGGCCACATGTGTTCGAAGCCCGTCCTTTAGGGGCAGATCGTCACCAAGTCAATTCGCCAAGCACGGATTTTCCACGGGAAAACCCGAATTTTATGTCCGCGCGGCCCACGATTGTTACAAATCTGTAAGATAGGGGCGCTAAACGGCCCGTTTTTCTCACCTAGGTTCAACCTGATGTGAGAATCCGAACAAGTCCCCCCACGATGCACATGTTTCCTGTAGCACAAGAGGACGCAAAAAGGTCAAACAGGATGCACATGTCAGAGGCCGAAACCAAATCCAGCCCCACGTGGCTGCGGAAATTACCGTTAATTGTCATCGCGTTGGTGGCGATTGTCGGGGCGTTCACCCTGCGCGAGCATCTGAATTTCGAGGCCCTTGCCGAGAATCGCGATGCCCTGATCGCATTTCGGGACGCGCATTACCTTGTGACGGCGCTGGGCTTTGTCGGGGTGTACATCGTTCTGGTGGCCTTTTCCTTGCCTGGTGCGACGATTGCCACGCTGACGGGCGGCTTCCTGTTTGGCGTCTTTCCGGGAGTTCTATTGAACGTGACAGGCGCGACCATCGGGGCAAGCATCATTTTCCTCGCGGCGCGCTGGGGGTTGGGCGACCGTCTGGCGGCCAAGATGGATGCAAGCGAGGGGCGCATCCGCCAGATCAAACAGGGCATCGCGGAAAACGAGCTGTCCGTGCTGTTTCTGATCCGTCTGGTGCCTGCGGTGCCGTTCTTTGTCGCCAACATCATTCCCGCGCTTGTCGGCGTGTCCCTGACGCGGTTTATGTTCACCACGTTTTTCGGCATCATCCCGGGTGGTATCGTCTACACATGGGTCGGCGCCGGTCTGGGTGCGGTGTTTGAACGGGGCGAGACCCCGAATTTGGGCATCATCTTTGAACCCTATATCCTTGGGCCGATCTTGGGCCTCTGCGCGCTGGCCGCGCTGCCGATCGTGATCAAGGCCGTCAAAGGGAAAGCCGTGAAATGACCATGGAACAGATCAAAACCGACCTCTGCATTATCGGCGGGGGCTCGGGCGGGCTGTCTCTGGCGGCTGGTGCGGTGCAGATGGGCGCGGATGTGGTTCTGGTTGAGGGCCATAAGATGGGCGGGGATTGCCTGAACTATGGCTGTGTGCCGTCCAAGGCCCTGATCGCCGCCGCTGAACAGGCGCATCGCACGCGCCAAGGCGGGTTCGGCGTCGCCGCGATGGAGCCGGTGATCGACTATGCCGCCGCCAAGGATCACGTACAGGGCGTCATCGCCACCATCGAACCCCACGACAGTGTCGAGCGGTTTGAGGGTCTGGGCGTCCGCGTCATTCAGGAATTCGGCACATTTGTTGGACCGGACAAACTGCGCGCGGGGGACGTCGAAATCACTGCGCGTCGGTTCGTGGTCGCGACCGGCTCGCGCCCCATGGTGCCGCCGATTCCGGGACTGGACAGCGTGCCCTATCTGACCAACGAAAACCTGTTCGATCTGCGCGAGCGGCCCGCGCATCTGATCATCATCGGGGCGGGTCCCATCGGTATGGAAATGGCGCAGGCGCATGTGCGTCTGGGCTGTGAGGTGACGGTGGTCGAAGGGTCCACCGCCCTGAACCGCGATGACCCCGAGGCCGCAGCGGTCGTTATTCAGACCCTGCGCGATGAGGGCGTGAATTTGATTGAGGGCGAACAGGCCCAATCGGTCACGGGCAGCGCGGGAGACATCACCCTGACCACGGATAAGGGCACGGTGATCAATGGCTCACACATCCTGATCGCCGTGGGGCGGGTGCCCAATATCGACAAGCTGAACCTGAATGCCGCCGGAGTTGAGCATGACAAACGCGGCGTGACCGTCGGGGCCGACCTGCGCAGCAGCAACAAAAAGATTTACGCCATCGGCGATGTCGCGGGCGGTCTGCAGTTCACCCATGTGGCGGGTTATCACGCGGGGGTGGTGATCCGTCCGATCCTGCTGGGCCTGCTGGCCAAGGCGGGGACGTCGCATATCCCGCGTGTCACCTATACCGCGCCCGAACTGGCGCAAATCGGCCTGACCGAGGCCGAAGCGATTGAAAAACATGGGGATAAGGTCACCGTGGTGCGCGCCGAATTGTCCGGCAATGACCGCGCGATTGCATCCGGCAAGACCAAGGGCTTTGCTAAGGTCATGGTGGTCAAGGGCCGACCTGTCGGGGCCACAATCGTCGGCGCAGGGGCGGGGGAATTGATCGGAACATGGGCGGTTGCGATTGCCAATCACATGAAGTTGAGCGCCATTACCAACATGATAGCGCCCTATCCGACCATGACAGAGCTTAACAAGCGGGCTGCGGGTACCTATTTTTCGCCCAAGCTTTTTGATAATCCTTGGGTCAAGAGAGTGGTCCGGTTCGTTCAGGCCACATTTCCTTAGCCGCCGCAGACAGTTGGGGTCAGTCGGTCGTGTTTAATACGCTTTCAGGTCGTTTCCTGCTTTTGACGATCGCCTTTGTCATGCTGGCCGAGGTTTTTATCTTTGTTCCCTCGGTTGCGCGCTTCCGTGAGGATTTTCTGTTGTCGCGGCTTGAGCGGGCGCAGATTGCGTCGCTAGCGCTGTTGGCGGCCGAAGACATGATCGACGATGAACTTGAGCGCGAGCTGTTGCAGAACGCCGATGTGTTCAACGTCGTGCTGCGCCGCGATCAGGCGCGGCAACTGATCCTGTCCTCGCCCATTCCGGGGCCTGTAGTAGCCAGCTATGACCTGCGCGAAACCCGCCCGTTTGAGCTTATCCGCGACGCGATGGCGCGTATTCTGGACCCCGAGGATCGTGTGATCCGTGTGATTGGCGATCCTGTGCGCGAGGCGGGGATGTTGATCGAGGTCACCACGGATACCGGCACCCTGCGCGCGGCGATGATTGATTACGGTATACGCATTCTAATCCTGTCGGCGGTGATTTCGATTATCACGGCCAGTATGCTGTTCTTTGCGGTGCGCCGCTTGCTGGTGATGCCGATCCGCAATGTGGTCGGCGCGATGCAGCTGTATGCACAATCCCCCGAGGACGCCCGCCGCATCATTGAACCCAGTTCAGAAATCCAAGAGCTGCATGAGGCCGAGGTCGCTCTGCAAACGATGGAAAAACAGCTGACCGCGTCCTTGCGCCAAAAGGAACGTCTGGCACAACTCGGCGGTGCCGTCGCCAAAATCAGCCACGATCTGCGCAACATCCTGACGGTGGCGCAACTGTTCGCCGACCGGATGGAGACAAGCGACGATCCCGCCGTCCAACGCTCGGCCCCCAAGATCATCGGCGCGATCAGTCGCGCGGTGAACCTGTGCGAAACCACGCTGGCCTTTGGTAAGGCCGAAGAACCCCCGCCCACGCTGTCGCATGTTGATCTGGGAATGCTGGTGAACGACGTGATCGAAAGCGAACGTCTGGCGGTTGAGGAATTTGATCTCAGCTTTGCCGAAGACGTGCCGACCGGTCTGACCATCCGTGCGGACGGGGAGCAGCTCTATCGCGTGCTGTCAAACCTCATCCGCAACGCTCGTCAGGCGATCATTGCCGCAGGCAAACCCGGCGAAATCTGTGTCGCCTGTGGTGAACTGGATGATGGCTGGTGGATCACGGTGCGCGACACGGGGCCGGGCCTGCCGCCCAAGGCCAAGGAATACCTGTTCCAGCCGTTTCAGGGCGGCACACGCAAGGGCGGCACAGGTCTTGGTTTGGCAATTTCTGCGGAACTGATCCGCGGTCATGGCGGGGACTTGATGCTGGAATCATCGGATGAAACGGGCACCCAGTTCCGTATCAATCTGCCGCGCGGGATCCGTTTGGCGTAACGCCACGGTCCCGCAACCCCGCATTTTCAGGCGTTTTTAAAAAGTGCAATATTTCTGACAAAAACCGCTTGCATCCCCCCGTGTGCACCGTTAGATCACGCCACAACGCGCTGGTAGCTCAGCTGGATAGAGTACTTGACTACGAATCAAGGGGTCGGGGGTTCGAATCCTCCCCAGCGCGCCATTTCCCTTTATATCCAGCTGATATATCGACGGCTTCGGCCACATGACGCTGTGCGCGCTGTGTCGCAATATCCAGTCTTTGCTAACTGATCTGTCCGATCTGCGTCTCGGCGCGGCGCAGTCCCCCATTGGCGCGACCGCAGGCCATGCCATTGCAATGAGACATGTTTTTCTGAAAGCAGAAATCGCCAAAGGTCCCGCACAAGGCGCGCCGATAAATGTATCGCGTGCGCCAAGTGGCGGGTCGTCGGGAATGCTGGACGGCCTGTTGGGGATCAGGTCGACGGCGTGACGGCAAGGGGGGCTTCGGCGACGGCCTTGGCTTTGGCCAATGCCTCGCGGGCGCGCTCAATCGGGGTGTCACGGCCCATGCGGTCCGCTTGGGCCACCTCGACCGACAGGACAATGTCGGGGGGCAGGGCGGCCATCAGGGCGGGGAAATCGAAATCCCCGTCACCCGGCATCAACCGTTTGCCCCGCGCCGTGGCGATCAGCGCCTCGGGTGCGGGATCGAATACGCCCGGCGCATCGCAGAGCTGGGCATAGTTGATCCACGCGGGATCAAGCGCGGCAATCGCGCTGAACGGGCTGTCCGAACGTTGCACATGCAGGGCGTCCACCAGAACCCCCGCCGCCGGATGGTTGACCGCGCGCACCTGCGCCACGGCGGCGGCGACGTTCGGGATGTCGGTCCACGGCATGAACTCCAGATCGGCGGTCATCCCGTGTTGATGGGCCAACTCGCAAAACGCGCCATAGCCGTCGGTCATGCGCGCGGGATCGGGATCATACCCCGCCGTCAGGATGTTGCGCGCGCCCAACTCTGCGCCGCGTTCCAGAAACGGCAAGGTATCTGTGGCGCGAAATTCGGGCGTGATCTTGATGATCTCGATATCCGCGACCCTGACGCCCGTGTCCTGAATGGCGGCTCGCGTTTCGCGCAGCATCGCCGCGTCGTTCAGGATCGGATAGGGGCCGTCGGTTCCGGCGGGCAACAGGCGCAGCCCCACCAGATCGAACCCCGCCTCGGCCGCGACCTGCACCGCCTGAGGCGGGGCAAGTTCGGCAACGGTCAAAAAGGCCAGCGAATATCGATAGCTCATCTTCGGATCACTTCAGCGGCGAGAACGGCAGCGGTACCGCAAGGGTCGAGGTCATATCGGCGCTCAGCCAATCGGGGCCGCCTTTGGGGGGCCAGACACCGTCGGCGACGGTCGTGGCGCGGGTCTCGGCGCGGTGGTTGGCACTGTCATAGGGCCAGATCTGGGTGAACCGCGTCGGCCCGTCCAGCGAATACATCGCAATCGACAGGTCGGAATATTTGGTGCGGTCGGGCACGGCGGCCTTCCACTTTTCGATGGTCGGGGCCATGCCGTTTAGCTTGGGCTTATACGTGCGGATTTCATAGACCTTGCCGTATTCGCCGGGCGTGACCGGCAGGGTAAAGTCCAGCGGCAGATACGTGTCCGAGGTCCAACCGCGCAGGTGCTCCATGCAACCGAAGGGGTTGTCCGACAGATGCGTGCGCTGACGTTCGGCGATCAGGTCATCTGCGGTCTCGAACTGGCGCAGCAGAATAATGTCGTTCAGCGTCCCGATGTCCGGTGCCCATGCCCCAAGCAAGGTGCCCTTGGCATCCCCGTCGGCCAACCAGTCCTGCAGCGCGGGCGCGACCTTTGGCGTGGCAAAGAGATTGGTTTTCAGTGTCAGAATATCAAACAGCGGCATTGGGTTCTCCTGCGTCAAGCTGTGTCTCGGATGGGCCGACCCATGCGCCTGCGGCGACATGGGCGGCGATATAGCCAAAGGTCATTGCGGGCCCCAAGGTGATGCCACCGCTGGGGTAATGACCGGCGAAAATCGAACTCTGGTCATTGCCGACGGCAAAGAGACCGGGGATCGGGGATTTCTGGGCGTCCAGAACGCGGGCGTTCTCGTCGCAATCAAGACCCGCGAAAGTGCCCAGACTGCCCGGCACGATGCGCACGGCGTAAAACGGGCCGCGCGACAAGGGGGCAAGGGACGGGTTCGGGCGATGCTCGGGGTCGCCTTGGACGCGGTTATAGGGCGATGCACCGCGGGCAAAATCGGGGTCCTCGCCGCGCGTGGCATTGGCGTTGAACCGGTCGATCGTCGCGGCCAAGGTCGCGGGGTCAAGGTCACAGGCCGCGGCCAGATCGGCAATCGTGCGACCGTGTTTCAAATACCCCGACCGTTTGAATTTCCCCAGCGGGAACGGCGCGGGCCGCGCCCAGCCAAGGCCCCACCGGCGCTGGGCCTTGTGATCGGCAATCAACCAGCATTCGGGCGCCTCGCCATCTGACGTTGCGTCAAACAGGGACCGCATAAAGGCGTGATAGCTGTCGGCCTCATTGGTGAAACGTTCGCCGCGCCCGCGCACGGCAATGATGCCAGGCTTGGCGCGGTCGATCAGATGCGGGAAATGGGTGAACCCGCCCTTGCCATCGGGGACCAGAGACACGGGCGCCCACGCCCCCGCATTCGCCAGATCGTCGCGCACCACCCCGCCGACCGTCGCACCAATGCGCATACCATCGCCCGTGTTGTCGCGCGGGGCGGCGGAATAATGGGTGGCGCCCGCATCGGGGCCAAACAAACGGGCCTGCGTTTCGGGATCATGCGGGAAACCGCCCGTTGCCATGACGACGCCCTGAACGGTGTTTAATTCCGTGCCGTCGCTCAGGCGCACGCCGCTGACGCGATCGCCTGTGTGGATCAGGCCTGCCGCGCCGGCGTCGGTGAACAAATCCACCCCAAGGTCCAGCGCCGAGCGCAGCAAGCTGCCCGCCAAGGCATTCCCGTTGACCAGTTGCATCGACCGTCCGCGGGTCACCAAATCAACGCCGTGCTTGGCCAATCTACCCATCACATAGGCGGTCGAGACAGGTTTGCGCAGGGCGTTAAAGAAATGCGCCATGTCTTTGCCCGACGCGATCCCCATACCGGCAAGCGATATGACGTCTAGCGGCGGGCGCAGTTTGGCAATCCACGGTCCCAACTGTCGCCCGTCAAACGGCGCGGCGCAGACGGATCGCCCGCCGGTTGCCGCCCCGACCGTATCGGTGAAATCGGGAACCTTGTTGCCGTCGATCCAGTTGACGGCCGTGTTGTCGCGGAAAAACTGCACCATCTCGGGGCTGGTCGCCAGATAGGTGGCGACACGCGGATCGCCCACGCGGTTCCCCATGATGCCGGTCAGATAGGCCAGCGGCTCATCGGCGGGTTCATGAAACCCCGCCTCAACCGCCAAGGGGTTGCGTGGCACCCACAGCCAGCCGCCCGACCACGCGGTCGTCCCGCCCAGCACGGATGCCTTTTCCAGAACCGCCACACGCAGCCCCAGATGCGCCGCCGTCACCGCGCAGGACAGTCCGCCAGCACCAGAGCCGACAACCAATAGGTCATAGGTCGCCCCGCGAACGGGGCGTTGATCAATCTCAGTCACGGGGATCTCCGTTACGCTAGGTTGCGGCCCAGCGTTTCATCATACCAACGGGTAAAGCTGCGGCCGGACAGGCTGGCCTCGGCCAGATCTTTGGACGCTTGCTGTAACTCGGGCAAAAAGCTCTGGAGCAGTTCGGGCGTGGCCCGTGCGGATGGGCCCGCAATCGAAACCGTTCCGATGGGGGCGCCGGTGTCGGGGTGACGGATCAGCACGGCCATCGCCGCCATGCCCAACATGAAACTGTTGGCGTTGAGGGCATAGCCGCGCTTGCGTGCGGTCTGGACGATCTGCATCACATCGGCGACGCCCTTGGGTGCGCAGGTGCCAGAACCTTCGGCACGTTCCAGACCTTGTTTCATGACGGCGGCGATGGCCTCATCGTCGCTCATCCCTGACAGCCACGCCTGACCGCCCGAGGCCGAGGCAAGGTGCACGATCTGTCCGTGTTCCGCATCGGGATCATAGCGCAGACCCGAGGTCGCCCCTTGGGAGACGCCCACCCAGATCAGTTGCTCGCCATCAAACAGGGCCATCCGGATCAGTTCGCGGGTCGATGCCGCCAGCCGGTCGAGAATCGGTTGCGACAGGTCGGGAATGCCCGTGCGCGCCAGAAACGCCAAACCCGTCGTGGCCAGCTTGAGCGTCAGGCCGTAATCCCCGTGATCGCGCGTCTGGCGTGCATAGCCCAGTGTTTCAAGCTCTTTCAGTAGGCGATGCACGCCCGAAGGCGGCAAATCCAGCGCCTTGGCGATTTCACTGACCGACGCCCCGTTGGGGTGTTCGGACAGAAAGCTGATCACTGACAATCCCTTTTCCAGCGCGCTGCTCATGGGAACCTCCTCTACATCGTTGCGACCACCTTATTGAACATCCTTCAAAATGTGAAGCAAATTAAAAACTGGAATGGCATTCCAAAAAATGACACTGTGAGGGAGAGGCGTGATTCGAGGGACATGCACGCCGACGAGGGGGAAGATGGCTGACATCGGAATTGATAAGGTTGCTGCCGACTATGACGTCGCGGTGGTGGGTGCGGGTGCCGCAGGCCTGAGCGCCGCGATTTTCGCCGCGCTTGATGGCGCGCGCGTTCTGTTGGTTGAGCGCACCGATTTTATCGGCGGCACCTCGGCCCTGTCTGGCGGGACCCTGTGGGTGCCTGGCACCGATCTGGGGCGCACGGTGAACCCCGATGACACCCGCGCGGATGTCTCGGCCTTTCTGGATAGTGCCGTCGGCAACCACAGCGACAAGGCCCAGCGCGAGGCGTTTCTGGACGCCGCACCCGAGGCCATCGCGACCCTGCACGCCAAGACGCAGGCGCAGTTCCGCCCCTATCCCCGCCATCCGGATTACGAATGGGACCATCCGAACGCGACCCTGAACGGGCGCGCGATCGAACCGGTGCCGTTTGATACCCGCGCGATGGGCAAGGCCCGTGATCTGGTCCTGAAACCGATCCCCGAGTTCACCGTTCTGGGCGGCATGAACATTGATCGGGTTGATATCGGGCATCTGTTGAACCGCTACAAATCCGTGAAATCCTTTGCCCATGTGGTGAAAATCGTGCTGCGCTATATGCGGGACCGCGTGGTCTATGGCCGTCATACGCGTCTGGTGATGGGCAATGCTCTGGTTGCGCGAATGTTGGCGTCGGCTCTGGATCTGGGCGTGGATATCCTGCGCGGGGCCGAGGTGACGGCGATCCGCGACGGTGACTGTGGCCTGACCGTCTCCGTTGGGGGCCAATCGCGCGACATCAACGTTAAGGGTGGCATCGTGTTGGCCACCGGTGGCTTCGGTCGCTCGGACGCGATGCGTGAAACCTACCTGCCAGGGGTCGTTCCCGCCGATAGCCCGTCGGCCAGCGGTCACACCGGCGCGGCGCATGTTCTGGCGCAGGACCTTGGGGCGAGCTACGGGCAGGGCAACGATCAAAACGCGTTCTGGGCCCCCTGTTCCGTGCGCAAACGCGCCGATGGCACCACCGCCGTGTTCCCGCATTTCGTGCTGGATCGCTCCAAACCCGGGACGGTCTGTGTCGACCTGACGGGCAAGCGGTTTGTAAATGAATCCATATCCTATCACGCCTTTGGTAAGGCCATGATCGAGGGCGGCGCGGATACGGCGGCGGCATGGATCATCACCGATGCACCGGGTCTGAAAAAATACGGTCTGGGCATGGTGCATCCCGGTGGTGCAAACCCCACACCGTTTGTGGATGAGGGATACCTGATCAAGGCCGGTGACCTGAATGAACTGGCCCGCAAAACGGGGACCGAAGCTGCCAACCTGCGCCGCAGCATCGACACGATTACCGCCGCCGCCGCGACGGGGCAGGACGATGAATTCGGGCGCGGCGTGACGCCCTATCACCGTAACAATGGCGATGCGACGGTCGGGCCGAACCCGACCCTTGGGCCCATCGGGACCGCGCCGTTCTATGCGGTGCGTCTGGTGCCCGCCTATATCGGCACCGCGCTGGGCTTTCGCTCGGACACGACGGCGCGGATGCTGCGCGCGGACGGGTCGGTGATCGAGGGTCTCTATGCCGTGGGCAATGACCAACATTCCATCATGGGCGGAACCTATCCGGGACCGGGGATTACCCTTGGGCCGGGGGTGGTGTTCGGGTCCATCGCGGGGCGCCACGCGGCGGCCCGTGCCAAAGCCGAGAAAGGACAAGACCGTGCTGCTTGACGGTGAAACCATTCTGTTTCCGATCATCGGGGACCCGATTGCGCAGGTGCGCTCACCCAAATTTCTGACCGAGATCCTGCACGGGCGCGGCGTGAACGCGATTGTGCCGCCGGTGCATGTACAGCGCGACGCCGTACCGGACGCCATTGCCGCCTTTCGCACCATGCATAACGTCGGCGGCATCGTGGTGACCATCCCGCACAAGATTGCCTCGCTGGATTTCTGCGATGTGGTCAGTGAACGGGCCGCCTTTGTCGGTTCGGTCAATGTGATCCACAAGGACGCCGAGGGCCGCCTGATCGGGGATAATGTCGACGGGATCGGCTATCTGGATGGGATCAAGGCGCTGGGCTTTGACGTGGCGGACAAACGGGCGCTGCTGATCGGCGCGGGTGGCGCGGGCAGTGCGGTGGCTTATGAAATTCTGGACCGTGGCGCGGCGCATCTGACGATTGCCGATCTGGACGATGCGCGTCTGAACCGGATCGTCGGCGCGTTGGACGCACAGTTCCCCGGTCGTGTGACGGCGGGCGATAATGACCCGACCGGCATGGATCTGGTCGCGAACGTGACGCCCTGCGGGATGCGCGAGGGTGATCCGTTCCCCGCCGATCCCGCCAAGATGACCGCAAACACATTCGTCGCGGACGCCATCACGCGTCCCGAGGTTTCACCGATGGTCGAGGCCGCACGCGCCCTTGGCTGTCACACCATGACCGGCGCAGGGATGTTCAATGCCGAAGCCGAGCGTTTGGTCGATTTTCTGCTGGGGCGGGGTTTGCCCGCAGATCCGGCAAAGGACAGGGCGGCATAGGGCCGCAAGGTTTAACTTAGGGAGGAATACCATGAAAAAACTGATCGCAGGGCTGGCGGTTGCGCTGGCGACGGGGACGGGCGCGATGGCCGCCGATTTCCCCGCCAAGGAAATTCAGGGCATCATTCAGTGGGGTGCAGGTGGCTCGACCGACACGGTGATGCGCGCCGTGACCCCCCATGCCGCAGAGGCACTGGGCGGCACCATCGTGATGCAAAACAAGACCGGCGGTGTGGGCGCGATTGCCCTGCGCCACGTTCAGCAACAGGATTCGGACGGCTATACCCTGTTGATGGGGGCCGAAAACCCGCAGATGTATAAGGTGCTGGGCCTTGGCACCGACGATTACACCGACATGGTGCCGATCAACGTTCTGGCCCGTGGTGTTCCGATGTTCGTCGCCAACAACGACGCGCCCTACAACACCATGACCGAATTCGTCGAATACGCCATGGCCAACCCGGGCGAAGTGCGCGTTGGTTCGACCGGTCCCGGTGGTCTGACCTCGATTGTTCTGGCCATGCTGACCAGCCAAGCCGACGTCGAATTCACCCGTGTGCCCTATGATGGGGACGGCCCCGCGCTGACCGCGCTGCAGGGTGGCGCTATCGACGTGATGCCCGCCGTTCTGGGTGCCGCGATTGAGGGCGTCAAAGCAGGCCGGATGAAGGTCATCGGTCTGGTCGATACCCAGCCCAACGATCTGTTGCCCGGTGTCGCACCGATCACCGAAGAACTGCCGGGCTTTTCGGCCTATTTGCCTTGGGGTCCGTTCTTTGGCGTCTTCGTGAAAAAGGGCACGCCGGACGATGTGGTTGCCGCCCTACAGGCCGCCTATGCCGAAGGTGCGAAACACCCCGACTTTGTGCAGCTGATGGCAGACCGCGGGTTCAGCATCATGTCCCTGTCGGGGGATGAGGCGATGGACTTCCTCGAAGGCTACCGCTCGACCTCGTCTTGGTTGGTGCATGACGCAGGCTTTTCGAAAAAGTCGCCCGAAGACTTCGGCATTCCGCGTCCGTAACGACATTTGATACCCTAACCATGATGGCGGCGCCCGTCCGTTCAGGCGCCGTCATTGCGTATCTACGCAACCCCGCCGACCCCAGAGCAGGAGGAGCATATGGACAGCGAATTTCGCGGAGATCAGGATCACCACGACGGGACCTCGGACGCCACCCCCGGTGGCTATTCTGCAGGGCGTCGTCCGGGTGAGGTGGTCTTTACGCTTGGCCTGATTGTGGGATCGGCGGTGTTGTTGTGGGACGCCTACGGGATTTCGGGGTTTGAGGCCCTGTCGGGTCCCGGTTCGGTTCCGATGGCGGTGACGGCGGTCATGCTGATCAGTGCGGTGATGATCCTGCTGCAAACCCTGCGCAAGGCTCCGGTCACGACCGAAACCCTGTCGCGCGATATCCTGCCGCCTTTGGTCATCGTTCTGGTTCTGGGGTTGATCGCCTTTGGCATCCTGTTGGTGCCCTTTGGGTTTGTGCCCACGGCGGCCCTGTTCCTGACGGCGGCGATCAAGCTGATGGCGCGGCGCAGTTGGGCGATGACCCTGACCGTGTCCTTGGGCAGCCTCGTCATCATCTGGCTGGTGTTCCGGTTGGTGTTCACGGTTCTTTTGCCGTCGGGCATTTTGCCTGAGGCTGAACTGGTCCAAGCACTGCGCGATCTTTTCTCGGGGGGGAACTGATGGAAAACGTTCTGACGATATTCACGATTTTCACCCAGCCGGAACTGTTTCTGCTGGTCGGTCTGGGTACCTTCGCGGGCGTCTATGTGGGTGCCATTCCGGGACTTTCGGTGACGATGGCGGTGTCGATCCTGATCTCGTTCACCTTTTCATGGGATGTCTATCCGGCGATATCGCTGATGATCGGGATCTATATGGGCGGGGTCTATGGCGGGTCGCGCACGGCGATCCTGTTGAACATTCCCGGCGCCCCATCGGCGATTGCCACGGCGCTGGACGGCTATCCGATGGCCAAACGCGGCGAGGCGGGCACGGCCATCGGCGTGACGACCGTCATGTCTTTTCTGGGCGGGTTCGTCGGGATCGGGGTTCTGGCCCTTGCCGCGCCGTTCGTGTCCGATTTCGCCCTGACGTTTCAGCCGCGCGACTACATGCTGCTGGCGGTTCTCGGGATTTTGCTGGTCGGGTCGCTGTCGTCGGGTTCGCTGCTGAAGGGGGTGTTTGCCGGTGCTCTGGGTCTGACCATCGGGTCGGTGGGGCTGGACACGCTGACCTTTACCGACCGTCTGACGTTCGGCGTGCCGTTGTTGCAATCGGGGATCAGCTTTATCGCCGTCATGATCGGGATGTTCGGGATTTCCGAGGCCCTGCTACAGCTGCATCACATCAACGCACCCGTCATCAAACAAAAGATTTCTCGCATCGTGCCGAACTGGTCCACGGTCGTGAAACATCTGCCGTTGTCCGTTCAAAGTTCGGCCATCGGGGTGTTCATCGGGGCCTTGCCGGGGACGGGTGGTGATATTGCCGCGTTGATGGCCTATGACCACGCGAAACGCATCACCAAAGACCCCGAGCGTCCCTTTGGCGAAGGTGCCGTCGAGGGCCTGATCGCACCGGAAAGCGCGAACAACGCCGCCGTGGGCGGGGCGTTCATCCCGATGATCACGCTTGGCATTCCCGGTGACGCGGTGACCGCGATCATGATTGGTGCGCTGTTCATTCATGGCCTCAATCCGGGTCCGATGCTGATGATCGATCAGCCCAACATGTTCTGGTTCATCGTTGGGGCATTGATCACCGCGAACTGTTTCATGTTGCTGTTCGGTCTAACGGGCATCCGCATTTTCACCAAGATCGTGGAAATCCCGCGCGCCTATCTGATCCCCCTGATCATGGTGCTGTCGATTGTGGGGGCCTATGCGGTCAACAACTCGATCACCGATGTCTACTGGATGCTGGGCTTTGGCGTGTTTGGCTATTTCATGCGCCATTATGGCTATCCTCTGGGGCCGGTGATCTTGGGGGTGATCCTGTCGCGGTTGCTGGACGACAATTGGCGTCGCGCGATCATTTCCGAACGCGAGGATCTGGGCGCGTTTTTCGGTGGGATCTTTTCCAGCCCCCTGTCCCTGACCCTGTTCGCGGTCATCGTGTTCATCTTTGTCTCGCAAACGCCGTTTTATGGGCGGATCAAATCGGGGATCCGGCGCCGTCCTGTTCCGCAGAAATAGGGCAGCACTCCCCGATCCGACGCCGGTCCCGACATCCGCGGGGCCGGCGTTTTTCATTGATCGACCGCTGTAAGGCAGATGTAAGGTTCGCCCCGCATTTGGGCCTCAGTGAATGTTACAGGAGGCTTCGATGCGACTCTCTATTCTTGCTGCCGGTCTGACACTGGCGATGGCCGCAACGTCGAATGCGGCGACCCTGCCCGAAGGGGGGCAGTTGAACTTCGATGTGATCCGCAAGGGCAAAGACATCGGGGACCATAGCTATGCGTTTAACGGGGCAGGCGGGTCGTTCTCGGTGCGGGTGTCGACCGATGTGGCGGTGAAAATCCCGATCATCCGCGCCAACGCCTATCGTTTTCAGCACAGCAGCGTCGAAACATGGGAAGGCGGCAAACTGCGCACGCTCAAGGCCGCGACCAATGATGACGGCACCCCGCATGAGATTTCGACGGCGGGTAATGGTCTTATGCCGGCCAGCCTGTGGAACGATGACACTGTGCGTGCGGGCACATTGCTGAACACGATCGATGGTCACGTGATGAAGGTCAAAGTGACCGATCTGGGCAATGAACAGGTCGCCACGGGTTCGGGTAAAATCACCGCACACCACTATCGTCTGACCGGCGATCTGGCGCGCGATCTGTGGTATGACGATGCGGGCAACCTTGCCCATGTCGTGTTTACCGCCGATGATGGGTCGACCGTCTCTTATGTCCGCCGTTAGGACCTGATCCATGCGATTGCTCTATGTCGAGGATAACGAACGGCTGGCCCAGAACACATCGGCCAGCCTGAAATCCAACGGGTTCACCGTGGACTGTGTGCACACGGGCGAGGATGCCCTGCACGCGGCACAATCCTTTGACTATGACGCAATCATTCTGGATCTGGGCCTGCCGGATGTTGAGGGCATTTCGGTTTTGAAGTCAGTCAAGGACGCCAAACCCGATGTGCCATTTATCATCTGCACCGCGCGCGACGCGCTAGAGGATCGGATCGCGGGCCTAGATGCAGGGTCGGACGATTACGTGGTGAAACCGTTTCACGTGTCCGAACTGATCGCGCGGGTGCGGGCCGTTCTGCGCCGTCCGGGCGGGGCGCTGGGCGTGATGCTAATGGCGGGGAATATCACCCTGAACACGGCCGAGCGGACGGTGATGGTGGGTGATCAACCCGCCCGCCTGTCGCGCCGAGAACTGGACTTGTTGGACCTGTTCATGCGGCGCAAGGGACGCATCCTGTCCAAGGATGTGATCGAAAACGCCCTTTACGGGTTTGACGAACCGCCCACCCCCAACGCGATTGAGGTGGCGACCCACCGCTTGCGTAAAAAGCTGCAGGACTTGAACGCGACGGCTGCGATCCATACCCTGCGCGGGATTGGCTATTTTCTGGAAGACGACGACACGTGACATGGTTCCGCGCGCTCTTTGGTGAGAAACAGTCGCTGCACCGGTCCTTGGTCGTGCATGTCCTGATCGCGATCACCTGCTGTATCGCCTTGGCCGCGACGATCCTGACCTCGGAATTCTGGGAACATCTCGAAGAAAACCTGAACGACGAGCTGACCCGTGAGGCCCGCGAGATTGCCGCGCAACTGACGCCCGATGCGCCGGATCTGGGGCTGAACCCTGACACGATCCGGTTTCGTGGGGATGAGGGCGCGTTCCGCTATACCGTCTATGACGAAATGGGTGTGGCCATTGTCGGTGGCGAACATCCCGCCAACCTTGCCCCGCGTCTGTCGGGCGGGGTTCTGAACCGGCCCGAGATTTTTGATCTGGGCGGGGGCCGTGTGGGTGCGGCCATCATGACCGAGGTTTGGGGACAGCGATACATCGTCCTTGCCTCGACCCAAGTGGTTGATCCCAAGAATGACGAATATGTCGATGATCTGCTGCATGAGGTGACCGAGGAATTGCACTGGGTCGGGGTTGGCATTCTGGCGATCCTGATGGCGGCGGTTCTGGCGACGCGGCGGACATTGCGCGCCATTGGGCCGGTGTCGCGACAGGCGCGTCACATCGGGCCGGGGACGGGGACGGTGCAATTGTCGACCGAGAACCTGCCGACCGAGATATTGCCGCTTGTCCGTGCGGTGAATGAGGCCTTTGCGCGCCTTGAGAGCGGTTATCAGGCACAGCGCGATTTTTCCTCGAACGTCGCACATGAGGTGCGCACGCCCTTGGCGGTTTTGCGTTCGACCATTGACCGGATCAACGATGCGGAGTTGCGCAAGACGTTGAACCGCGACATCGCCCCGCTGGAACAGATTTTCGAACAGCTGATCGACCTTTCCCGCGCCGAGGCCTTGGGCGTGTCCACGTTCGAGCCCGTCAATCTGCATGAGATCGCGGTGCAACTGGCCTGTGATCTGGGCGTCGGGGCGATGAAACAGGGCAAACAGCTGGCCGTGATCGGGGATATGGATGTCGTGGTGCGCGGCCACGCGGGTCTGTTGCGGATCGCGCTGGGCAATCTGGTGCGCAACGCGATCAACTATACGACAGAGGCGGGCGAGATTGAGATCGAAGTGACCGCCGTTCCCGACGGTTGGCGCGTTCTGGATCGCGGGCCCGGCGTGCCGGATACGCAAAAGACGCTGTTATTTCAGCGGTTTCAACGCGGTGCATCCGCAGACAAGGCGGGGTCGGGCATCGGTTTGGCCATCGTTAAATCCGTTGCCGATGCCCACCGTGCAACCGTTTCTGTCACCGACCGCGACGGCGGCGGCAGCATTTTTACCTTTGCTTTCGAGGGCGACCTTGCCGCCTGTAAGGAAGAGGTAAGTTAGCGATTCCAGAACGGGGCCTAGAAACGAAACGTATGTTTGTAGGCAGCCATGAAAATCGAGTTTCTGGAGCAAGGTCACCCCGCCCAACAAGAGGCGCGTGACCACATTCAATCCGTCTATAGCGCCTGTTACGGCGCGCGCATCGAACGGTTCGCGCCGCGTCTGGTGACCGCCCGCAATTCGCAGGGTGAAATCGTTTGTGCCGCCGGTGTGCGCACCGCCCGGGACGGGTTTTTCTCGGACAGCTATATCGACGGCGGCTTTGCCAACGCGCTGCATTTTCCCGATGGCGCGCCGGTGCCGTTGAACCAGGTGATGGAGGTCGTCTCGGTCGCCTCGACCACGCCGTTTCCGGTGTTGGGCGTTCTGGACTTTTTGCTGGGCTGGGGGCGCGAAAACGGGATGCGCTGTGGCGTGTTCACCGTGACGTCCAAGCTGCGCCGCCTGATCGACCGCACAGGAATTGACTATACCGCGATCTGCCGCGCCGACCCCGCGCGCATCGAAAACGCCGACAGTTGGGGCAGCTATTACGATCAGGACCCATGGGTCTGTGCCAGCACCGAGGGCCGTTTCGACCCCGTCTTCCTGTCCCCGCGCAACCGCGCATCCGCTACCAAAGCAAAGGCCGTCTAATGTATCTGGTATTCGAAAAACTGGCCGAATTGGCCGCGCAACGTGGTGGCGATCTGGCATTTAGTGATGACGCCGGCTCGGTAACATGGGCCGAACTGGCCGCGCGGGTGACGGGTCTGGTGCGGGCGCTGGACGGGGCGGCGCCGACTGTGGCCATCGGTCTGGCGGGTGGCATCGACTATGTCGTGGCGGATCTGGCCATCACCCTGTCGGGGCGGCGTCAGGTTCCCCTGCCGTTTTTCTTTAGCAATGAGCAAAACGCCCATATCCTGATGGAAACCGGCGTCGGCGCGGTGGTGGCGAATGATCCATCCCTGTTTGCCGCGCTGCCCGTGCCGGTGATTTCCCCGCGTCAGGATCCCGTCGATGGCCCGCTGCCCGCCTTTCAGGGTGGGGCGGATCGGGTGATCTATACCTCGGGGTCATCGGGCAAGCCCAAGGGCGTGATCATCGGGGATCGTCAATTGACCGCCTCCCTGAACGCGCTGTCGCGCGTCATTGCCGCAGACCAGCGTGACCGCCACCTGTCGGTTCTGCCCCTAGCCCAGCTGCTCGAACAGATCTGCGGGATTTTCCTGCCGATCCTTGCTGGCGCGCCCAGCTATATGCGGTTTGAGGCAACGAAATCCCTGTTCGGTGCCCCGATTGAGGCCCTATTGAACGCCGTTCAAGAGGTTCAGCCAACGACCAGCGTGATTGCGCCCGGTCTGTTGGGCCGCTGGGTTGCCACGCTGAACGCCGCCGGTCAATCCGCGCCCGCCTGTTTGCGGTTCGTGGCGGTTGGTGGCGCGCCTTCGTCTGCGGCCCTGATCCACGCGGCCGAGGCCGTGGGCTTGCCGGTCTATGAGGGCTATGGCCTGTCGGAATGTTGCGCCGTGGTGGCGATGAACCGTCCGGGGCAAAACGCGCCGGGAACGGTCGGGCCGGTTCTGGACGGATTGGATGTGCAAATCATTGATGGCGAAATCACCGTTGCGGGGCCGACTGTTATGGGCGGCTATTTGCGGGGCGATGCGCTGCCGGACCGTTGGCACACCGGCGATGTCGGGCATTTCAACGACGGCAATCTGGTGGTCGATGGGCGCAAGGACAACCTGTTGGTGACACCTGCGGGGCGCAATGTATCCCCCGAATGGGTTGAGGCCCGCGTGAATGCCGATCCGCGCGTTGTCGCCTCGGCCCTCGGGTTGCGGGAGGTCGACGGGGCACTGGTCCTGATTGCCGCGCTGGCCGCGCCGGTCGAGGCCGCCGATCTGGCCGCGCTAATGGCCGATCTGCCCGATTACGCGCGCCCCACCGCGATCATCCTGACCCGCGCGGATGAGCCCGGATTGTTGTTCCCCGCCGGAACGCCGAACCGCGCCGTTGCCGCGCAAATCATCCAATCCCGCGCCGCGAATGAGTTACGCGCGACCCAAGTCGAAGAGGCCTGATATGAGCACCAAGAAAACCGTTCTGATCACCGGCGCAGGGTCCGGTATCGGTCGCGCCATGGCGATTGAGGGCGCGCGACGGGGCTATGCCCTGATCCTGACGGGGCGCACGGTTGCGAACCTAGAGGCGACGCGCGACATGATCGGCGTGGGGGATGTGACCCTTGTTCCCGGTGACGTCACGACGCGCGACGGGCGCGCCGCGATGGTGGCTGCGACGGGCGGTAGGCTGGACATCCTGATCAACAACGCGGGCGTTCTGGCCGTGGGGCATCTGCGCGATCTGGACGATGACCGTTTGAACCGCGTGGTTGCGACCAACCTGATCGCGCCGATGGCGGTGGCGCGCGACCTCTTGCCCAGTCTTGAGGCCGCGCAGGGCCGTGTGGTCAATGTGGGCTCTGTGTTCGGCGATATCGCCTATCCGTTCTTTGCCGCCTATTCCGCGACCAAATTCGGATTGCGCGGGTTTTCGGATGCGTTGCGCCGCGAAATGTCGGGGCGGGGCGTCGGCGTCACCTATATCGCGCCGCGGGCCACCCAAACCGCCGCCGAGGCCGAGTTCGCCGCGCTGGTGGAACCGATGGACATGACCATGGATATGCCCGCCCGCGTCGCCACCCAAGCATGGGATGCGATCGAGGCCGGAAAACGCGAATCCTTTCCCCGTGGCAAGGAACGCCTGTTCGTCAAAATCCAACGCCTGTTCCCCTCGATCATCGACAAGGCTGTGGGCGCACAGGCACGCGATCCGAAAACTTTGCGCGCGCTGGAAACCGTAAGCAAGGCGTAAGCCAAACCGCCTATCCCACGTTTGAGACGACTAGTAGGAAGACCAAGATGACCTATAATATCATCCGTGCCGCCGACGATGGCGCCCGCGTTATTACCGATGCCGTGATTGAACAAACCCGCGAAATGCTGGCCCGCGATGGCTGGGCATTGCTGCGTGGATTTGAGACCGACATGATGGGGTTCAGCGACCTGACCGCCCGTATGTGCCGCACGATCACCTTTGATCCGGCGCGCGAATATTCGGAAAAGAACACGCAAAAGGTCGATGCGGGTCTGGGCCCCATCGGTTTGCATATCGAAAACGGCAACACGCCGATCTGTCCCGATGTGGTCGCGTTCTATTGCACCCGCGCGGCATTCGAGGGCTCGCAAACCACGATCTGTGACGGGCGCGCGGTGTTCGAGAAATTCGATCCCGCCCAGAAAGAGCGCTGGACCCAAGCGATGACGGTCAAGCGCAACCTGCCCGAGGCCCTGTGGAAACGCTATCTGGCCAACGAACACCCCGCGATCAGCGACCCGTCCGAAGTGACCGAAGAACACATCATGCAGTTCAAGGCCGCCATCCCCGGTCAGGACTTTGCCCCCCGCGCCGACGGGTCGATCGACTATATGCTGACCGTCGCGCCCGTGCGCCCGTCGTCCATGTCCGGCGGCCTGGCCTTTGCCAACGCTATTCTGGGGCCGTCGCACAACTATGAACCGCCGGTCTACACCCTTGCCGATGGCAGCACCGTCAGCACCGATGAGATTGAGGCCCTGCGCGCGATTGCCGAGGAATGCACGGTCGAAATCAACTGGCAGGACGGCGATATTGCGGTGCTGGACAACACACGCATCATGCATGGCCGTCGCGCGATCAAGGATCAGGACCGCCAGCTGTTCATCGGGATGGGCCGCCTGTAAAGGCTACGGGGTCGCGATGGCGACCTCGGTCCCCCACGCCGCGCATTCCGTCCCCAACGGACCGGGCAGGGCGCGGTCGGTGAAAAACGTATCGACATCGGCCAGAGACGCAATTCTGGCCGGTGCACTGCGCGAAAACTTGGTGTGGTCCGCCACAAGAAAGGTTTTGCGCGACTGACGCAGGATGGCTTGGCTGACGCTGACCTCTTGGATGTCAAAGTCCAACATATCCCCGTCGCGATCCAATGCCGAACAGCCGATCACCGCCAGATCGAATTTGAACTGCCGGATCGTGTCGGTGGCCAGATTGCCGATCAATCCCCCATCCGCGCGGCGCAAATGTCCGCCGGTGACGATGATTTCGCAATCGGGATTGGCGACAAGGATATTGGCCACGTTCATGTTGTTCGTGACGACCATCAGGTCCTTGTGATGCACCAGTTCCTGCGCCACGGCCTCGGTCGAGGTGCCGATGTTCAGAAACAGGGAAATACCATGCGGGATGCGCGCGGCGCATTCACGCGCGATGGCGGCCTTTTGCTCGGGGTAGAGTGAACGGCGTTCTTCATACCCGATGTTCACAGTGCCCGAGGGCAAAACCGCGCCGCCATGGACCCGCTCCAGTCGCCCCGCGTCGGCCAGATCGGTCAGATCGCGGCGAATGGTTTGCAAGGTCACCCCGAAATGCGCGGCCAGACCTTCGACCGTTACTTTGCCCTCACGACGCGCGATTTCCAGAATTTCGGGATGGCGAAAGGTTTGGGACATCTGCGGCGACCTTTTTCGTTTCTGCGCGGGCGATATCGGAAATCGCCCTAAAAACCCGACGTTATTCGCCGAAATCAGTGGAGGGACCCTAGCGTAAAGCGGATGAAAAACAAGGTCTTAATCAAAAACGAACATAAACGAACATAAAATTGTTGCGAATGGGCGCGGATATGGTCATAAAGGCTCAAATACGCGTTGGGAGGAGATTCGCGTGTCGCAAGGGGCAGACCAAAATACGACCGATCTGTTTGTGATCGGGGGTGGCATCAACGGCTGTGGTATCGCACGCGATGCGGTGGGCCGCGGGTTGACTGTGACCTTGGCCGAGATGAACGATCTCGCTTCGGCGACCTCATCCGCGTCGACCAAGCTGTTCCATGGCGGTCTGCGCTATCTCGAATATTTTGAATTCCGTCTTGTGCGTGAGGCGTTGATTGAGCGCGAGGTGCTGCTCAGCGCCATGCCGCACATCAGCTGGCCCATGCGATTCGTCCTGCCTTATCATAAGGATATGCGGTTTGAATCGGATACGCCGACGTCCAAACTGCTGAGCCTGTTTATGCCGTGGATGAAGGGGCGTCGCCCTGCGTGGCTGATCCGGTTGGGTCTGTTCATGTATGACCATCTGGGTGGACGCAAGATTTTGCCAGGCACCAAGACCGTTGATCTGACCGGTTCGCAAGAGGGCGCGCCGCTGCAAGATCGGTTCGCCAAGGCCTATGAATATTCCGATTGCTGGATCGAGGATTCCCGTCTGGTCGTTCTAAACGCCCGCGATGCCGAGGCCCGTGGCGCGCAGATCATGACACGCACCGAGGTCCTGAGCGCGGCGCGTGACGGCGATCTGTGGCGCATCGAAACGCGCAATACCGAAACCGATCAACGCACCACGCATTATGCGCGGATGTTGATCAACGCAGGTGGCCCGTGGGTCGGTGACGTGATCCAGACCAAGGTGCGTCTGAATTCGCGTGAAGGCGTCCGTCTGGTCCGTGGCAGTCACATTGTGACCCGCCGCCTGTATGACCACGACAAATGCTATTTCTTTCAGGGCGAAGACGGCCGGATCATTTTCGCGATCCCGTACGAGACCGATTTCACCCTGATCGGGACGACCGATGCGGATCATCCCGAGCCCTCGCAAAAACCCGAGTGCACACCCGCCGAGCGCGACTATCTGCTGAACTTTGCCAACCAGTATTTCAAGCAGACGGTAAGCGCCGATGATGTCGTGTGGACCTATTCCGGCGTGCGGCCCCTCTATGACGACGGGGCAAGCAGCGCGACCGCCGCAACCCGCGATTACGTCCTAAAGGTCGATGCCAATGGCGGCGCGCCGGTTCTGAACGTCTTCGGGGGCAAAATCACGACCTATCGCCGTTTGGCCGAATCCGCCTTGGAAAAAATCGGCCAACATCTGGATGTGGACGCCGGCCCGTGGACGGCGGGTGTGCCGCTGCCTGGCGGTGATTTTTTGGTCGAGGAAGTTGACCAATTAGTCCAGAAGTTGTTAGCGCTATATCCGTTCCTGACGCCGTTTTGGGCCAAACGCCTGATCCGTGCCTATGGGACCGAGGCGCAGCGGGTCTTGGGGGATGCGCATGTGGCGTCCGATCTGGGACACGATTTCGGTGCCACGTTGACCCAAGCCGAGGTTGAGTGGCTGATGACACATGAATACGCGCGCACCGCCGAGGATGTGGTGTGGCGCCGGAACAAACTGGGTCTGCGCCTGACGGCAGAGCAGATTCAGGCGCTGGATGACTGGATGGCTGTACGCCGCCGTCCGCGTCCCGCCGCCGCCGAGTAAAGGGAGGATCTGATGACGCTGGAATTAAGGGGCGTGTCAAAGACCGTCGAGGGGCAGACGCATATCTACCCGACGGATCTGACACTGGAAAAGGGGACGATGAACGTCCTTTTGGGGCCGACTTTGTCGGGCAAGACGTCCTTGATGCGTCTGATGGCTGGGCTTGATGTGCCAGCAACCGGTCAGATCTTCTGGAACGGAGAGGACGTCACGGGCCAACGCGTTCAGGACCGCAAGGTCGCGATGGTCTATCAACAGTTCATCAACTATCCGTCCATGACCGTCTATGACAACATCGCTTCGCCGATGAAACTGATGGGCGTCGACAAGGCCGAGATTGACCGCCGCGTGCGCGAAACCGCCGAGTTGATGAAGCTGACCCCGATGCTAGAGCGCAAGCCGCTGGAACTGTCGGGCGGTCAGCAACAACGCTGTGCTCTGGCGCGTGCCTTGGTGAAAAACGCAGGCCTGGTGTTGCTGGACGAACCTCTGGCGAACCTCGACTATAAACTGCGCGAAGAACTGCGCGTCGAAATTCCCAAGATTTTTGAGGCGTCCGGTTCGATCTTTGTCTACGCGACGACGGAACCCGAAGAGGCGCTGTTGCTGGGCGGAAACACCGCCACCCTGTGGGAGGGACGCGTGACGCAATTTGGTCTAACCCCGTCCGTTTACCGTCAGCCGGTCGATGCGACCACGGCGCGCGTGTTCTCGGATCCGCCTATGAACTTCCTGCAGATTTCTAAAACCGGCAACCGGATCATGTTCGGTGACGGCCAGAGTGCCGCCGCAACCGGTGCCCTCAGCGATCTGGCCGATGGTCGGTACATGGCGGGGTTCCGTCCGAACCACCTTGAGATCGGCAAGCACGCCGCCGACGCGATGGAATTCAAGGCGACGTTGAACGTGACCGAACTGACCGGCTCGGAAACCTTTGTGCATCTCAACCACCACGGCGAGCGCTGGGTCGGTCTGGTGCATGGTGTTCATGACCTGACAATCGGGGCGGAGCTGTCGGTCTGGCTGGACCCGCGCCACGTCTACATTTTCGGCCAAGATGGCGCATTGGTGGCACCCGCCGCCTATGCCCAAGCGGCGTAAGGGGGGAAAGATGGCCAAGATCACATTGGATAACCTCGCGCATTCCTATTCGCCGAACCCGACGTCCGAGGATGACTTTGCGCTGAAGGAATTGAACCACGTCTGGGACGACGGCGCGGCCTATGCGCTGCTGGGCTCGTCCGGCTGCGGAAAATCGACCCTGTTGAACATCATCTCGGGCCTGTTGAAACCGTCGCAGGGGCGTATCCTGTTTGACGATCAGGACGTCACGAATGCCCCCACCGCCGAACGCAACATCGCACAGGTGTTCCAGTTCCCCGTGGTCTACGACACGATGACGGTGCACGACAATCTGGCGTTTCCGCTGCGCAACCGTGGTCGTGACGAGAGCTATGTCGCCGAGCGCGTTCAGGAAATCGCGCGCATGATCGGCATGGAAGAGATGCTGAACCGCAAGGCGCGCGGCCTGACCGCCGATGCCAAGCAAAAGATCAGCCTTGGTCGGGGCATGGTGCGTAAAGACGTCAACGCGCTGTTGTTCGATGAACCGCTGACCGTGATCGACCCCCATATGAAATGGGAGCTGCGCACGCAGTTGAAAAAGCTGCACCACGATTTCGGTCACACGATGATCTACGTGACGCATGACCAGACAGAGGCGTTGACCTTTGCGGACAAGGTTGTGGTGATGTACGACGGGCGCGTTGTGCAGATCGGCACGCCCGAAGAGCTGTTCGAGCGCCCCGAGCACACCTTTGTCGGCTATTTCATCGGCTCGCCCGGTATGAACGTGATCCCCGCCCGTGTGGATGGGGCCAAGGCCTATATCAACGGATCGCACATTGATCTGTCGGGTGGCTATGGCGCGCTGGACGGCAAGGTGGAAATCGGTGTGCGTCCAGAATTCGCCCGCCTGTCCCAATCCGATGGCCTGCCAATCAAGGTGCGCCGTGTCGAGGACGTGGGCCGTCACAAGATCATTCGCGCCGAGTTTTTTGGCCACGATATCAACATCATCGCAGGCGAGGACGACCACATCAGCGCGGATATGAACCGCGTCACATTCGATGCGTCGCACGTCAACGTCTACGCCAATGACTGGCGGATCAAACCCGCAGGGGAGGCGGCGTAATGGAAAAGACAGTCAACCAAAAAGCATGGTTTCTGGTCCTGCCGGTTCTGATCCTTGTGGCGTTTTCCGCCGTAATTCCGCTGATGACGGTGGTGAACTATTCCGTGCAGGACACGTTCGGCAATAACCAGTTCTTCTGGGCCGGTCTGGAGTGGTTCCAAGAGATGCTGTCGTCCGAACGGATGTGGGATGCGCTTGTCCGTCAGTTGATGTTCTCGGGCATCATTCTGGCGATTGAAATTCCGCTGGGGATTTTCGTCGCGCTGAACATGCCGAAATCGGGCTTCTGGTCCAGCTTTTGTCTGGTCCTGATGTCGCTGCCGTTGCTGATCCCGTGGAACGTGGTCGGTACGATCTGGCAGATTTTCGGCCGCGTCGACATTGGCCTGCTGGGCTATGTTCTGGACGCGCTGGGCGTGAACTATAACTACACCCAAGACACCGTCGCGGCATGGATCACCATCGTGGTGATGGACGTGTGGCATTGGACGTCTCTGGTGGCGCTGTTGGCCTTTGCCGGTCTGAAATCGATCCCCGACGCCTATTATCAGGCCGCCAAGATCGACCAAGCCAGCCGTTGGAAAGTGTTCCGTTTCATCGAACTGCCCAAGATGATGGGCGTTCTGATGATCGCGATCCTGTTGCGCTTTATGGACAGCTTCATGATCTATACCGAGCCGTTCGTCGTCACCGGCGGTGGTCCGGGCAATGCCACCACGCTGTTGTCGATCGACCTTGTGAAAATGGCGTTGGGTCAGTTCGACCTTGGTCCGGCTGCGGCGTTCTCGATCATGTATTTCCTCGTGATCCTGTTGATTTCGTGGGTGTTCTACACCGTCATGACCAACCTCGATAAGCGGGAGGGCTAACCGATGGCCGATATGACCGTACAAACCGCACCCACCCGTTCGCGCAGCCTGCCCAAGGTCAACAGCCGCGCGGTGGTGATGACGATCTATCTCTTGTTCCTGCTGTTGCCGATCTACTGGCTCTTGAACATGAGCCTGAAGACCAACACCGAGATCCTGAACGAATTCACCCTGTGGCCGCGCGATCTGACCTTTGCGAACTATGCGACGATCCTGACCGATCCGGCGTGGTACATGGGCTATGTGAACTCGCTGATCTATGTGTCGATGAACACGGTGATCTCTTTGGCGGTGGCGCTGCCCGCGGCCTATGCGTTCAGCCGCTATTCGTTCTTGGGGGATAAGCACCTGTTCTTCTGGCTGCTGACCAACCGGATGGCACCGCCCGCCGTGTTCGCCCTGCCGTTCTTTCAGCTCTATTCGTCGGTGGGCCTGTTTGACACGCATATCGCGGTCGCCTTGGCGCATTGTCTGTTCAACGTGCCTCTGGCCGTCTGGATTTTGGAAGGCTTTATGCGTGGCGTGCCCAAAGAGATCGACGAGACCGCCTATATCGACGGCTATTCCTTTGGCCGGTTCTTCGTGAAGATCTTCATGCCGCTGATCGCAAGCGGGATCGGGGTCGCGGCGTTCTTTTGCTTCATGTTCAGCTGGGTTGAACTGCTGTTGTCGCGCACCCTGACGACGGTCGATGCGAAACCCATCGCCGCGATCATGACCCGTACCCAAGGCGCGTCTGGCATCGACTGGGGTGTACTGGCTGCTGCCGGTATCCTGACCATCGTTCCGGGGGCTTTGGTGATCTACTTCGTCCGCAACTACATCGCCAAGGGCTTTGCCCTGGGCCGCGTCTAAGCCGAAAGGAGACCTGTTATGGAATGGATGGCATGGACCTGGCCGACCGCGATTTTCTTTATGGTGATCGCCAGCTTGCTGATCACCTTTACCGTCCTCGCGATCAAGTTTCCCGAGACACCGCGCACCGGTGTTTTGCGGATCGAAACGACGCGCGGGGACCGGTTGTTCATCACCTTGCTTGGCTCGGCCTTTATCAATCTGGCCTGGCTGGGGATCGTCGGGGCGCATCAACCCTATGCCCTGATCGTTTGCCTGATCTATGCCGCAGCGGTGTTTCGCTGGGTCTAGGACGGGTGCGTTGATCGGGACCTGAGGAAGCCTGGTCAAACAATCATAAACCTCAAGAAACTGGATACTTTTGGGAGGACTAAAGTGACCAAGAAACTTATTGCCAGCACGGCAGTAGCTCTGTGCCTTGCCGGGCCCAGCTTTGCCGACATGGACGCGGCCAAGGCGTTTCTGGACAGCGAAATCGGCGATCTGTCGTCGCTGAGCCGCGCCGAGCAAGAAGCAGAGATGCAGTTCTTTGTGGATGCCGCCAAACCGTTCGCAGGGATGGAGATCAAGGTCGTTTCAGAAACGATCACCACCCACGAATACGAAAGCCAAGTTCTGGCCCCCGCATTCACCGCAATCACCGGCATCAAGGTCACCCATGACCTGATCGGCGAAGGTGACGTGGTTGAAAAGCTGCAGACGCAAATGCAGTCCGGCGAGAACATCTATGACGCCTACGTCAACGACAGTGACCTGATCGGGACCCACTGGCGCTATCAGCAGGTGCGCAACCTGACCGACTGGATGGCGCAAGAGGGCAAAGACGTCACCCTGCCGACGCTGGACATGGACGATTTCATCGGCCTTAGCTTCACCACAGGTCCGGACGGCAAGGTCTACCAAATGCCGACCCAGCAGTTCGCGAACCTCTACTGGTTCCGTTACGATTGGTTCAACGACGAAAAGAACAAGGCGGACTTCAAGGCCAAATATGGCTATGACCTCGGCGTTCCGGTGAACTGGTCGGCCTATGAGGACATCGCAGAGTTCTTCACCGGTCGCGACCTGTCGCATCTGGGTGTGGACGGCGAAGTCTTTGGCAACATGGACTACGGTAAAAAAGACCCCAGCCTTGGCTGGCGTTACACCGACGCGTGGATGTCCATGGCTGGTATGGGCGACGTTGGCGAACCCAACGGTCTGCCGGTTGACGAATGGGGTATCCGCGTCAACGAAAACAGCCAGCCCACCGGTTCCTGTGTGGCCCGTGGCGGCGCGACCAACTCGCCCGCAGCGGTCTATGCTGTGACCAAGGCGATCGAATGGCTGGAGAAATACTCGCCCCCCGCAGCGGCAGGTATGACCTTCTCCGAGGCTGGCCCGATCCCCGCACAGGGTAACGTCGCCCAGCAGATGTTCTGGTACACCGCGTTCACCGCGGACACCGTGAAACCTGGTCTGCCGGTGATGAACGAGGACGGCACGCCGAAATGGCGCATGGCCCCCAGCCCGCATGGCGTCTACTGGAAAGAAGGCCAGAAGGTCGGCTATCAGGACGCGGGTTCCTGGACCCTGATGCAGTCGACCCCGGTTGATCGCGCTCAGGCGGCTTGGCTCTATGCCCAGTTCGTGACCTCGAAAACCGTCGACGTGAAAAAGTCGCACGTGGGTCTGACCTTTATCCGTGAATCCACGGTTCAGCACGAGAGCTTTACCGAACGTGCGGATAAACTGGGTGGTCTGGTCGAATTCTACCGTTCGCCCGCCCGTGTTGCGTGGTCGCCGACCGGCACCAACGTTCCGGATTACCCGAAACTGGCCCAGCTGTGGTGGCAGAACATCGGTGACGCAATGTCGGGTGCCAAAACCCCGCAAGAGGCACTGGATGCGCTGTGCGCCGATCAGGAAAAAGTCCTGCAGCGTCTGGAGCGCGCCGGTATCCAGGGTGACATCGGTCCCAAGCTGAACGACGAGCAGGACGCCGATTACTGGTTCGCCCAGCCCGGTGCGCCCTACGCCAAGCTCGACAACGAAGACGAAACGCCCGCGACGGTCAGCTATGACGAGCTGATCCAGTCCTGGCAGTAAGACGTCACACGGCCGGGGCCCAATGCGGGCCCCGGTCACTTTATCCCTCACAAATTCAATGCGGTGCCCTATAGATAGGGGACACCAAGATCGCGCAGACGGGAGGCGGCGATGACCTATGTTTTGGCAATCGATCAGGGCACAACATCCACACGGGCCATTCTGTTCGATCAAAATCTGACCGTGGTCGCGACCGCCCAAGAAGAGTTTGAACAGCATTTTCCGGCCAGTGGCTGGGTCGAACATGATCCTGCCGATCTGTGGTCGACGACCGCTGCGACCTGCCGCTCGGCCATCGAAAAGGCGGGCATGGGCGCCGAAGGTATCGCCGCAATCGGCATCACCAACCAGCGTGAAACGACCCTCGTCTGGGACCGCAAGACCGGCAAACCGGTGCATAACGCCATCGTCTGGCAGGACCGGCGCACGTCCGAGTTTTGCAAGGCGCTCAAGGCCGACGGGTTTGAGGACACGGTGACCGACCGCACGGGTCTGTTGCTGGACCCGTATTTTTCCGGAACGAAACTGGCGTGGATTTTGGACAATGTGGACGGTGTCCGCGCGCGGGCCGAGGCGGGTGAACTGGCCTTTGGAACCGTGGACACGTGGATTGTCTGGAACCTGACGGGCGGTGCCCAGCACGTGACCGACGCCACCAACGCGGCGCGCACGATGCTCTATGATATTCGCAAGGGACGCTGGTCCAAGACCATCTGTGACCGGTTCAATATCCCCATGTCGATGCTGCCCGAGGTGCGCGATTGCGCGTCCGATTTCGGTGAAACCCGCCCCGATCTGTTTGGACGCAAAATCCCGATCTGTGGCATTGCGGGCGATCAACAGGCCGCGACGGTGGGGCAGGCCTGTTTCACGCCGGGCATGTTGAAATCGACCTATGGGACGGGGTGTTTTGCCCTGCTCAACACCGGTGACACGCCGGTTGTGTCGAACAATCGTCTGCTGACCACCATCGCCTATCAGTTGGACGGGAAACCGACCTATGCGCTTGAAGGGTCGATCTTTATCGCCGGTGCCGTTGTGCAATGGCTGCGCGATGGGTTGAAAATCATCCGCGAGGCGAAAGAGACCCAACCCTTGGCCGAACGCGCCGATCCCGGTCAAAACGTGGTTCTGGTGCCTGCGTTCACTGGCCTTGGCGCGCCCTATTGGAACGCGGAATGTCGCGGCGCGGTGTTCGGCCTGACCCGCAATTCGGGACCCGAGGAATTGGCCCGCGCGGCATTGCAAAGCGTGGGCTTTCAAACCCGCGATTTGCTGGACGCGATGACCGCCGATTGGGACGGCAACAGCGACACCGCCCTGCGCGTCGACGGCGGGATGAGCGCGTCGGACTACGCCATGCAATTCCTGTCCGAC
This sequence comes from Rhodovulum sp. FJ3, assembly GCF_032918305.1. Classification (NCBI taxonomy): domain Bacteria; kingdom Pseudomonadati; phylum Pseudomonadota; class Alphaproteobacteria; order Rhodobacterales; family Paracoccaceae; genus Rhodovulum; species Rhodovulum sp. FJ3. The sequence goes on along the minus strand of NZ_JAWJUU010000001.1, from coordinate 889,742 downwards.
ATCATCGGCGCACCTGTGGATCGCCCGCAGGTGTTGGAAACCACGGCGATGGGGGCGGCGTGGCTGGCCGGTCAACGGATGGGTATTTACCCCGATCAGGACGCCTTTGCGCGCTCTTGGGCCTTGGATCGCAGTTTCACGCCCGCTATGGATGAAGAGACCCGCGCGACCAAGTATGCGGCTTGGAAACGGGCGGTAGATGCAACGATAAGGTTCTGATCCTATGACCGAACGGCCCACCCTGCGCCGCTATATGACCCGCCATTCTGCATTGGATGGTCTTGATCCCAACCTGATTTTCCTGATCGAAGACATCGCCTCGGCTTGTCGCGTGATCGGCAACAGCCTGCGCAATGCGGCGTTTGAGGGGAACCATGGTCTGGTCGGGGACACCAATGTCCAAGGCGAGGATCAGAAAAAGCTGGACGTGGTGGCCGATGAGACCTTTGCGCGGATTTGCGAGAACTCGCCGCGTCTGGCCGCGCTGGTCAGCGAAGAGCGCGAAGAGGCGACGTGGCTGAAAGAACCCGAAGAGGGCGACTATCTGCTTTATTACGATCCGCTGGATGGCTCGTCGAATATTGAGGTCGGCCTGTCCGTCGGCTCGATCTTTTCGATCTGTCAGGTGGAAAAGGACGGCGACCGCACCCTGTTGAAAAAGGGCCGTGCACAGGTCGCCGCCGGATATGCGATCTATGGGCCAGCGATGATGCTGGTTCTGACGCTGGGCCACGGTGTGGACGGGTTCACCTGCGAATACGGGACCGGTGATTTCCGCCTGACCCATCCGTCGATGACCGTGCCCGCCAAGACCCGCGAATTCGCGATCAACGCCTCGCGCTATCGCTATTGGCAGTCGCCGGTGCGCCGCTATGTCGATGAATGCATCGCCGGTACCGAGGGCCCGCGCGGTGAGGCGTTCAACATGCGCTGGACCGCGTCGATGGTCGCCGAGGTGCACCGTATCCTGATCCGTGGCGGGGTGTTCCTGTACCCGCAAGACACTGAAAACGCGGCCAAGGGCGGACGTCTGCGCCTGCTTTATGAGGCGAACCCGATGGGCGCGATCATCGAACAGGCGGGCGGTGCGGCCTCGACCGGCACCATGCCGATCCTTGACCTGATGCCCGATGATTTCCACCAACGCGTCGGCGTGATCCTTGGCTCGGCCGACGAGGTCAATCGCGTCGCCGAGTACCACGCACAGGATCGTGCCGCAGGATGACCGGTTTTGGCCTGATCACACCGCGCGAAACGCTGTTCGGGCGAGGGATGCGCGATCAGGCCGCCGCGCGCGTGGCGGATATGGGACGGCGCATCGTCGTGGTGCGGGGCCGGTCCGTCGCGTGGGTCGATACGTTCTGCGCCGATCTGATCGCGCGGGGCTGTGACGTGCATCAGGTGGTGTCGCAGGGCGAACCCAAACTGCCCGAATTGGTGGACGCCGTGGATCAGGCGCGCGCCTTTGCGGGCGATTGTGTCGTCGCCATCGGGGGCGGCGCGGTCATTGATCTGGGCAAGGCGATTGCGGGTCTCGCGCCCTCAACCGGTGATCCGGTTGGATACCTCGAAATCGTCGGAACGGGTCGGGTTCTGGCCGATCCATTGCCGTTCGTCGCGATGCCGACCACATCCGGCACAGGGGCCGAGGCGACCAAAAACGCCGTCATTACCGTGCCCGACCGCCAGATCAAGGTCAGTTTGCGAGACGCCCGTCTGGTTCCGATCTTGGCCATTGTCGATCCGGCGTTGACGGATAATGCGCCGCGGTCCCTGACACTGGCCAGCGGTCTGGACGCGGTGACGCAGTTGATCGAGAGCTATCTCTGCATCCGCGCCAACCCGTTTACTGATGCGTTCGGGCGCGATGCGATTGGTGACGGGATGCGGGCGCTGGTGACGTTGATGGGGGCCGAGGACGCACAGGCCCGTGATGATCTGGCGCGTGCCAGTTACCTTAGCGGTGTTGCACTGGCCAATTCCGGCCTTGGGATCGTGCACGGTCTGGCCGCGCCGATTGGCGGGCAGGGCGGGGCGCATGGCGCGATTTGTGGCCGGTTGCTGGCCCCCGCATTGGACGCAAACCGCCGGATTGCCGCCGAGACGGGGCGCGACCTGACGCGGTTTGATGAGGTGTCGGGCTGGATCGCTGCGGCCTTGGGCGTGCCCGCGGATCAGGCGACCAGTGCCCTGCGCGCCTTTGTTGATGCGAATGGCCTACCCGATCTGGCCGCGCTGAATTGCCCGCCCGAAATCTATGCCGATATGGCCGAAGGTGCCGCGAATGCATCGTCCAGCAAGGCCAACCCCGTCCCCCTGACCAAGGACCAGATCATCGCGATCATGGCCGATGCCTAGACCCCATTGCGATCTGCCCTAAATGACCCGCCAGACAACGGCGGAAAGGGCGAAAATGCAGGTCATGTGGTTCAAGCGCGATCTGCGGGCGGCGGATAATGCGGCGCTTACAGCGGCGACGCAATGCGGCCCCGTTCTCCCCCTATATGTGGCCGAACCAGAGTGGTGGCGGGGGCCCGACATGTCCGCGCGCCAATGGGCATTTGCGGCAGAGTCCCTGACGGAATTGCGCGATGACCTTTCCCGCGCGGGGGCGCCTCTGGTGCTGCGGACCGGCGATGTGATCGACGTTTTGCAGGACCTTCGGGATCGCGGGCATCTCACCGCGCTGTGGTCGCATGAGGAAACCGGCAACGACTGGACCTACGCGCGGGACAGGCGGGTGGTCGCGTGGTGTCGGGCGAACGGTATCCCGTGGCATCAGGTGCGACAGCACGGCGTTTGGCGCGCGATGGCGTCGCGCGACGGGTGGGCGCGCAACTGGGACCGGTTCATGGCCGCGCCTGTGGCTGGGGTGCCCGATTTGGCCCCATTGCCCGCCGGAATTGACGTCGGTGGGGTGCCTGGTGCGCCTGATCTGGGCCTGTCGCCCGACCCGTGCCCCGAACGTCAGACCGGCGGGCGGGGGGCTGGTCTGGACTGTCTCGGCACGTTCCTGAACACGCGGGGCGAACCGTATCAGCGCGCGATGTCCTCGCCCGATGCGGGCGCGCGGGCCTGCTCGCGCCTGTCGCCGCATTTGGCGTGGGGCACACTGTCGATGCGTGAGGTCACGCAAGTGTCGAAATCGGCGGCCAAGGGGCGGACGGGGCAATGGGCGCGGTCCCTGAAATCGTTCCAAAGCCGCCTGCATTGGCATTGTCATTTCATCCAGAAACTGGAATCCGACCCGCGGATTGAGTTCCAAAACATGCATCCCGCCTATGACGGATTGCGCCCGTCCGCGCCCGATCAAGATCGGTTGGCGGCATGGGCAAGTGGCGAAACCGGTTTGCCGTTCGTGGATGCTTGTATGCGGTCGCTGCGTGCGACGGGGTGGCTGAACTTCCGCATGCGCGCGATGGTGATGTCGGTCGCGGCCTATCACCTGTGGTTGGATTGGCGCGCGCCGGGCCTGCAATTGGCGCGGTATTTTACCGATTTCGAACCTGGCATTCACTGGAGCCAAGTGCAGATGCAATCGGGCACCACGGGGATTAACACGGTGCGCATCTATAACCCAGTCAAACAGGGGTACGATCAGGACCCGACGGGCACGTTCACCCGCAAATGGGTGCCGGAACTGGCGGGCATTCCGGACCAGTTTATCCATGAACCATGGCGCGCGGACGAGGCAGGGCAGGTGCTGGGGCGCGCCTATCCGATGCCAATTGTCGACCACGTTGTGGCGGCGCGGGAGGCGCGTGATCGTGTCTGGGCCGTGAGGCGCGGTGCGGGCCATCGCGAACAATCGGCGCGCATCCTAAGCACACATGGCAGCCGCAAGTCCCGCCGCAGCACCCCGCGCAAACGGGTGGATGATGGGCAGTTAAGTCTGCCGTTTGACGGGGATGCCCGATGAAAATGCGACGAAAATCCGACCTGCCGACCAAAACCTGTGCCACCTGTGGCCGCCCGTTTACGTGGCGTAAGAAGTGGGCCGATGTCTGGGAAGAGGTGCGATTTTGCTCGGACCGGTGTCGTGGGGCGAAAGGTCGGAAAAAGTCATCCAAAATCACTCAAAGTGGAAAATAATCCGACCCCATATTCGATTATGGCAAGGCGCGACACAGGCGTGCCGCCGCCCAAACGCCGTCGATCACCCGTTTATCCACCGCCGCGCGGACCGCATTCAGGATCGACACCGTTCCCGCACAGCCCAGAATGATCGTGTCCACATCGGCGTCCAAATCATCGACCGCCACGATAAACCCCTGCGCGGCGACGCCCGGTTCATGATCAATCGCCAGAACCTGAACCCCCGACGCAATCACTTGTCCAACGACATGATCCAACCCGTGCATTGCGATGTTGCCTTGGATGACCGGAACGGCCTCGGGCACCGTGGTCACGACCCCTGCCTTGCCCCCGAACAGGGACGCCATCACGAAACTGGCCTGCCCGATCCCGATCACGGGACAGCGCGCGATTTTCTGTGCCTCAACCAAACCGGTGTCGTCGAAACAGGCGATGATGATCGCATCCGCCCCGCCATTGTCCGCCATCCGCACAAGATCCAACAGCGGCGGAACGGCGGTCGCGCCATCCTCGGGTCCCTCAATCGACGCGGGGCCCTTTAGCGAGGTCCAGCCATCAAACTCCACATCCGGGGCCGCGACCCGCGCCGCCGCAAGGGCGTTTTGGGTCATCAACTCGGTGCTGTTGGGGTTGATCAGAATGACCGCCATGGGTCACACCATCCCTTTGCCGGCATCCGACGTCTTATCCTGCCGGCGCGAGGACAGCCAAACCGCCAAGAAAAATACGCCAATCACGATGAACGAAAACAGCGTCGTCAACGTCCCAAGGGCAAAAATCACCGGCGTCGTGACATTGGTCGTCATCCCGAAAATTTCCAAGGGCAGGGTGTTATAGCTGCCCGCCGTCAACAGGGTCCGCGCAAACTCATCATAACTCAGGGTAAAGCCGAACAAGGCCACCCCAAGCAGCGACGGCGCGATGATCGGCAACACCACATAGGTGAAGGTCTGCCATGCGGTTGCGCCCTGATCGCGCGCGGCCTCTTCATAGCTTTTGTCGAACCGGTTAAACACCGCGAACATGATCAACAGACCAAAGGGGATCGTCCAAGTCAGCTGACTGCCAAACCCCGAGGACGCCCAATGCACGGGCAATCCGATCTGGTTGAAAATCAACCCCACGCCCAGCGAAATCAGGATCGACGGGATCACCAGCGACGCAATGGTCAGATAGAACAGAACCGTCGATCCGGCGAACCGTTTGCGAAACGCGAGGCCCCCCAGAACCGACACAACCACCGTGGTCACCATCACCATCAGGCCCAGTGCAAAGGACCGTCGAAAACTGCCCCAGATGTCGCCAACCGCCTGCTCCTGAAACAGGTCGCGGAACCAATGCAGGGACACGCCATTCATCGGAAAGGTCAAACCGCCCTGCGGCCCCTGAAAGCTAAGGATGCCGATGGTCACGATGGGCCCGTAAAGGAACAGAACGAACAGACCGAAAAAGGCGGCGAGGGCATAGAACGAACGACTGCGCTTTTCCATGATCACAGCTCCTTGCGAATATCGACGAGACGCAGCAACAGCGCGATCACGATCAAAACGGTGCACAGCAACACAACCGCGGTGGCCGAGGCCGACGGATACTGCAACAGGCTGATATCATTGGAAATCAGGCGACCTACATTGGCGCGTTGCGACCCGCTCATGAACCGGACCGTTATGAAATCCCCCATCACAAGGGTCGTCACAAAGATCGTCCCGATCATGATCCCCGGCTTGCACAGGGGGATGATCACATTGCGTAGGGTCTGGAACCCACTGGCTCCGCAATCGCGCGCGGCTTCCAACAACGACCGATCAATCCGCATCATCGAGTTGAAAATCGGCACCACCATGAACAGCGTATAAAGGTGCACAAAGGCCAAAATGACCGAGAAATCCGAGAACAATAGCCACTCAAGCGGCTCATCAATCACACCCCAACTGATCAGGGTCGAGTTCGCCAAGCCATTGCGCCCCAGAAACGGGATCCAACTTATCATGCGAATGATATTCGACGTCCAGAACGGGATCGTACAGACCAGAAACAACCCGATCTGCCACTTCAGGCTACGCACCTCAAAGGCCAGAAAATACGCAACCGTAAACCCCAACACCAACGTCATCGCCCATGTGATCAGAGCATATTTGAACGTGTTGAAAAACACCGTGTAGGTCACCGAGGACCCGAAAAGAAATTCATAGTTATCAAACTGGAACGCCGGATAGATCGAATACTCCGTCGCACCCCAGAAACTGACGATGACGATCATCACGATCGGCGCCACCAGAAACCCCAGCAGGACCACAGCAAGAGGCGACGCTTGTAGCCACCCCAATACATTCCGATTTTGCAGCACGGCCTGCCTCTTCATCTTGGTGAAAATACTCAAAGGGGGTCTGGGGGGCATCGCCCCCCAGCCTTGGAACCATCGCTTAGGCGGCGATGAATTCGTTCCATTTGCGAACCATGTACTGGTTCTCGTCCATGACGGCGTTCCAGCACGCCACGCGGCCCATACGCTCTTCGAACGAACCACCGTCGCGCACTTCGCCCGCTTGGGCCAGCGTATCGCCGGTCGGCGAGGTGATGACGTCGGTGGCTGCTTTGCCCTCGAACCAATAGCCCCACTCGTTTTCGCTCATGTAGTCCTTCGAGGTTTCCGGAACGGCCGAGTAGTAACCCTGACGCATCAGGTACCCGCCAACCCAACCGGACAGGTACCAGTTGATGTATTCATAAGCGGCCTCAAGCTCTATGCCCGACAAGTTGGCCGACAGGCCCAGACCGCCGCCCCACGAACGATAGCCCTCTTTCAGCGGCTGATAGACACAGGGGATACCGCGCGATTTGACGGCGGTGATGGCGGGCGACCACATGGATTGGATCACAACCTCACCCGAGGCCATCAGGTTCACGGATTCATCAAAGGTTTTCCAGAAGGCGCGGAACTGGCCGGCTTTCTTGGCTTCGGTAAAGATCGCAAAGGTCTTGTCGATCTCTTCCTTGGTCATGTTGCCTTTGTCGCCGTACTGGATTTCGCCCATCGCTTCACAGACCATAGCCATGTCCATGATGCCGATCGACGAGATGTCGAGGATCGAGGCCTTGCCTTTGAACTCGGGGTTCAGCAGCTCGGTCCAGCTCTCAATCGGGCGACCGATCAGGTCGGGACGGATGCCAAGGGTATCGGCGTTATAGATGGTCGGGATCAGGGTCATCCAACCCGTTTCGCTATCGGCAAAGCTGGTGCCGCCGGGACCGTCAACAAAGCCGACCGAATGCGGCGCGGTGCCTTGTGCGATGGTGCTTTCGGGGGTCAGCTTACCGCTGCGGAAAATGCCGACGATCTTGTCGTAGTTGGCGATTTTCGAAGTGTCCATCGCCTGCAGGTTGCCGGTCGGCCAGACCTTTTTACAGATCCAGTATTCGATGTCTGCGATGTCAAAGCTGTCAGGCTGGGTCGCGGCGCGCTGGGTCACGCTGTCGGAATCCAGCGCGGTCATTTCCAGGGTAAAGCCCAGGTCTTCCTTAACCTTGGTGGCCACGTCGTTCAGGTTCGAAACACCGGTGCCGAACTGGCGCAGGGTGATGTTCTTGGTTTCCTGACCCCACACCATCGGTGCGGACAGGGTCGATGCGGCCAGTGCGGCCCCACCGGCCTTGAGCATAGCACGGCGGCTATAGCGGACCTTGGAAATCGTCGTCATTGGTCTTCCTCTCTGTTGCGCTTGGTTTTTATGTCGTCATTCGCTTAGGGGGTGGGCTGCTTGATCGGACCAGTTCAGACCGATCACTTGACCCAATTCGGTCGGGGCGGCAAAAAACGCCTCGTCCGAGAGCAGGGCGGTGACCTCTTGATCGCCCGCGACCTGCGCCGTCAGGGCCACATGCGTGCCCTGATATTCGATGTTGCTGACCTTGCCGTCCAAACGGCCACCTTGGGCGGGCGCGATGCTCATTGCGTCTGAACGCAGGGCTATCTGACCTTGGGGCAGGGACAGGACGTTATGGCCGCCCATGAACCGCGCCACAAAGGCGGTGCGCGGCGCGCTGAACACCTCACGCGCGGGGCCAGCCTGTTCGATGCGGGCGTTGTTCATAACGATAATGTCGTCGGCAAGGGCCAGCGCCTCGTCCTGACCGTGGGTCACGTGGATAAAGCTGATACCCAGTTCGCGCTGCAGACGTTTCAGTTCAGCGCGCATCCGGATGCGCAGAAACGGGTCCAGCGCGGACAGGGGTTCGTCCAGCAACAGAACCTGCGGGCGGGTGATCAACGCACGGGCCAGCGCGACACGCTGTTGCTGCCCGCCGGACAGCTGATCAGGCTTGCGCGCGGCATACTGGGTCATCTCGACCAGTTCCAGCATCTCGTCGGCGCGTTTGTGGCGTTCGGCTTTGTCGACACCGGCCATGCGCAGGCTAAAGGCCACGTTGTCGCGCACAGTGAGGTGGGGGAACAGGGCATAGCTCTGGAACATCATTGCCGTGCCGCGTTTTGCGGGCGGCAGATGCGACACGTCGCGACCGGCCAGAACGACCGACCCGTCCGACACGCTCTCATGACCGGCGATCATCCGTAGGGTCGAGGATTTACCGCATCCCGACGGGCCCAGCAGACAGGCATAGGTGCCCGCGCGGAAATGGTGCGAAATCGCATCGACGGCCACAGTTTGACCATAGCGTTTCGTCAGCGAGACTAGCTCAAGATCGGATACAATACTCATTCTGGGCCCCATGTGGTGTTGAGGCCATCTTGGGCGCGTGTCGGGGAATTCGCGCAAGAATTTTACGGGCTCGACGGGCGCAGATTCTTATTTTGCTGAATATTTCATCGGTTTGCTGGGTAATTTGTCTAAAAATGTGCAATCAAATTGTATACAAAATTGAATACAGGTTGTCGTCATGGGCCGTGCTTGTGTGAATCCGCTTTGGGTGCAACACATAAAAGCAGGAGCACAGACATGAACCGAATCGCCGAAAACCCTGCCTTTATTACGCCCACAGTGACGGGGCCGGCGGCCAAGTTGATGACATCCCTGTCCCAAGCGATTCACGAACACCGCCTGAAACCCGGAACCAAGCTGGGCGAAGATGACCTGAGCGAGATCTATGGCGTGTCCCGCACGGTCGTGCGTGCGGCGCTACAGGCCTTGTCGCATGTGCAGTTGGTTGAATTGAAACGCAACCGTGGGGCATTCGTCGCGAAACCCACGATCCGTGAGGCGCGCGAGGTATTTGAGGCCCGCGCGTTGTTGGAGCCGCGCACCGCGCGCTCGGCCACAGAGCGTATGACGGATGCGGCTCTTGCGCGGCTCGAATCCCACATCGCGGCCGAACATCAGGCGATTGCCGAGGGTGAGCCGGGCCGCGCCCTGCGCCTTTCGGGGCAATTCCATATCGAGATTTCCCATATCGCGGATCAGGAAACCATCGCGGGTTTTGTTGAACGCCTTGTGGCGCGGTCGTCGCTGATCATTGCGCTCTATTGGAAACGGGAAAGCGCGCTCTGCGAAAAACACGCGCATCATGCGCTGGTCGAGGCCTTTCGTCGTGGTGACGGGGATGAGGCCGAGGCGCAGATGAAAAGCCACCTGATCGACATCGTCTCGGCATTGGATTTGCGCGACACGCCCGAACCCGAGGTCAGCCTGCGCGACATCCTCGCCCCCGACTAGAAGCGGCTAGGTCGCCCGCACCGAGGCCAAAATGCTGTTCACCACGGTTTCGCGCAGGCGCAACTGGGCGTCATCCGTGAACAGATCGGGGCCAAAGTTGACCGAAAACGTCGCCATGTTCGCCACGTTAAAAAAGCTCATCCCGCTGATCTGCCAGTGGATTTCCAACGGTGACACATCGGCCCGAAACAGGCCCGCGTCGATCCCCGCCTTGCAGATGCGTTCGATCTGGCCAATCGCGGCGGTGTTGGTCTGGCTGAGCGAGTCGATCTCGTGCATGTGCCGCGCGCCATGGATGTTTTCGATCATCACCAGCCGGATAAAATCCGCATTCGCGCGATGGTGGTCAAAGGTGAATTCCACCAGCTTACGCAGCGCCTCTTCGGGCGGCAGGCCGTCCAGCTCCAGTTCGGCCTCGGCCTTCCGCACGCTGCGATAGGCCTCATCAAGGACGGCGCGGTACAGGCCCTCTTTGTCCCCGAAATAGTAAAAAATCATGCGTTTGGACGTTTGAATCCGGTCGGCAATGTCCTGAACGCGGGCGCCCGACAGGCCGTGTTCCGCGAATTCGGCGCGCGCTGCACAAAGGATATCCGCGCGTACGGCCTCGGGATCCTGTTTCCAGGAACGCGCCTTTTTTCGTGTGTTTTCACCGGTTTCGGACATGGCGGGACTGTCCCAAAACAGGGCGGCGAGGTCAAGCAAATTAACCGGCCGGTACAAAGCTCTTGCGCAAATTAACCGCGTGGTACATTGTTGCGTCGAATCGAGGACGCTTGGGGAGGGGCATCCACACATGCCGCATGCCGAACATCATTCTGGGGACCGCACAATTCTGGTCGGTCTGATCGGGCGGGGGATTTCATTGTCCCGCACGCCCGCAATGCACGTGGCCGAGGCTCGCGCACAGGGAATGGTTTGCACCTATAATCTGCTCGACATGGATGACGCGGCGATGGCCGATGTCACCTTGCCCGATCTTCTGACCCGTCTTGAGGCCGAGGGATACGCCGGCGTCAATGTCACCTATCCGTTCAAACGTGAGGTGATGGCGTTATTGGATGAGCTGTCGCCCGCCGCACGTGCGGTGGATGCGGTGAACACGGTTGTCTTCCGTGACGGTCGCCGGTTTGGGCACAACACCGACATGTGGGGCTTTGGCGAGAGTTTCCGCCGTGGCCTGAACGGGGCCAAGACCGATCATGCGCTGATGATTGGTGCGGGTGGGGCCGGTGGCGCCGTGGCGCATGCCCTGTTGGAGTGCGGAGTTTCGCGCCTGTCGATCAGTGATGTTGATCCCAACCGAGCGGCGGATTTGGCGAAACAACTGCTTCAGACGACCGAACGCGATGTCGAGGTGAACATCGTTCGCGACATCCCAGAAATGGTCGCCAAGGATCGCCCCGACGGCGTGGTCAATGCGACCCCGATGGGCATGGCGAAACTGCCCGGAACGGCGTTTCCGGTCGATCTGCTAACCCCTGAGATGTGGGTCGCGGACATTGTGTATTTCCCGCTTGAAACCGAACTGCTGCGCGGGGCGCGCGCGGCGGGCTGTCGGGTTCTGCCGGGCGAAGGCATGGCGGTCTTTCAGGCCGTTCGTGCGTTTGAGTTTTTCACGGGTTCCCCTGCGGACCCTGAACGGATGAAGGCCACGTTTCGGGCCTTTGACAGTGAACCGGTCGCGACGGATGCGCGACCTTCTGAACGAAAAAGGGAGGAAATCTAATGACGTTCGGACTCAAGACGATTGCTGCTGCGGCGGCTCTGGCTGTTGGCATGACTTCGGTTGCTTCGGCACAAACCCTGCGTGTTGCACATGTGGACCCCGATGATTGGACCGCGTCGAAAAAAGGTGCGGCTGCCCACATCTTTAAAAACATTGTTGAGGGTGAAACCGACCTGACGGTTGAACTTTTCCCCGCCGGTGCTCTGGGCAACGAGACCGAGCTGGTCGCACAGGCCCAAGAAGGTCTGACCCAAGTTGCGATCGTATCGGGCGCAATGTCCAAGGTTTGCGCCGCAGCTGGCGTTCTGGATATCCCCTACACCTTCTCGTCGGCGACCATCGCATGGGACGTTCTGGACGGTGAATTCGGTGACGCACTGGCCGAGCACTGCCTCGCCGAAACTGGCCTGCGCACGCTGGCCTATGGTGAAACCGGTTTCCGTAACTTCACCAATGGCACCCGCGAAATCCGCAGCCCCGAGGACATGGAAGGCCTGAAATTCCGCGTTCAGCCGATCCCGCTCTACGTTGAGATGGTCAAAGGTCTGGGCGGTGAGCCGACCCCGATCGCATGGACCGAACTGCCCAACGCCCTGTCGACCGGCGTTGTTGACGGTCAGGAAAACCCCGTTGGTACGATCTACAACAACGGCCTGCACAAGCTGCAGAAATACATGACCCTTGATGGCCACGTATACGCCGCCGACTTTATCGTCATCTCGGACGAGTTCTATGAAACCCTGTCGCCCGCCGAACAGGCTGTGGTCAAAAAGGCCGCCCGCGTTGCAGGTAACATGGGCCGCTCGATCCAGCAGTGGGGTACCGCCGAGGGCGTTCTGAAAGTCCAAGAAGAAGGCATGCAGGTCTACTCGCCGACCGCCGACGAGATCGCAGCATTCGCCGCCAAAGCACAGCCCGCCGTTGTGGAATACCTGCGCGGTGAACTGGGTGACGACGCTGTTTGGATCGACCGCCTGCAAGAGGCCGTTGCCGCAGCGCAATAATCCAACCATCGTTCGGGGCAGCCGGTTTCGTGCTGCCCCGAATTCTATCTACGACCCCCAAGAGCGAGTTCCGATATGGACAAGATCAACCGTGGCGTTCAACGCCTGTTTGCCTTTGGCGCAGGACTGTCGATGGCGCTGGTTTTTGCGATCATCTTCGTCAACGCCCTGCGTCGCTATACGCTGGGTAAATCGATCGCCTGGGGCGAAGAATTACCGATCTATCTGACGATTTATGGCGTCATGTTCGGCGTGGCCTATGCCTATATGACGGACAGCCACATCCGGTTTTCTGTGATCAGCGACCTGTTGTCGACCAAGGTGCGTCGCGCTCTGGACGTTGTATCGGATTTGGTGGTTTTGGCGTCGGGCGTCGCGCTTGCCTATGCGGGGCATGCCTTTGCGATGCGACGCGGGCATCTGGATAGTTCGGGTTTGAAAGCTGCGGGCGATTGGCTGGCCGAAAGCACGGGGATTGCCGCGCTGGAATGGGTCGGCAAGGTCGGGACGTGGCAATATGCAATCGCCATCGGTGGCGCATTGTTCGCGGTGGCGGCGGCCCTGCGTTTGGCGGCGCGTCTGCGCACGTTCAAGGGGGCAAACTGATATGGTTTACGTCATTCTGATTGGCGGTCTGATCGCCGGTGTTCCGATTGCATTCGCGATCTTTGCGGCACTGTTGTCGTTCATGGCACTGAACGATGCGCCCTATACGCTGCGAATTGTGGCGACTGAAATGTATCGCAGCATGAACAGCTTTCCGTTGCTGGCGATCCCTCTGTTCGTTCTGGCGGGCGAGTTGATGAACGAAAGCGGCATCACCGGCCGCATCATCGCCTTTGCCAACGTGTTGGTTGGGCGGATGCGTGCGGGTCTGGCGATGGTGAACATCTGGGCCTCGGTGATTTTCGCGGGCCTGTCGGGGTCTGCTGTGGCGGACACATCGGCCATCGGTCGCGTGTTTATCCCCGAGATGGAAAAGCATGGCTATAAGCGCGATTTCGCGGCGGCCCTTACCGCGGCGTCCAGTGTCATCGGCCCAATCATCCCGCCGTCCATTCCCGTGATCATCTACGCCTTGATCGTATCGGGCGTGTCCGTGCCCGCGCTGTTCCTTGCGGGGATTGTGCCCGGTATCCTGTTGGCGATCTTCCTGTCGGCCTACGTCATGCTGACGGTCAAGGTTGAGGAGACCGATACAAGCGACATGATCGCCATCCCCCCGCGTCAGGCCTTGCTTGAGGGCATCTTGCCCCTGCTGATGCCGGTGTTCGTTGTGGGCTCGATCCTTCTGGGGATTGTCACCCCGACCGAGGCCGCATCGTTCGCCGTGGCCTATGCCCTGATCCTTGGCCTGTTTGTCTATCGCAAGATCAGCTTTGGCGCGCTGCCCCGCCTGTTCTCGGGCGCGATGAAGGACAGCGCCGTCATCCTGATCATCATAGCGGCGGTGGGGGCAGCGAACTGGCTGCTGACCTATAACCGCGTGCCGAACATGTTGACCGACTGGGTTCTGAGCAATGTCGACAGCAAGACCACCTTCCTGATTGCGGTGATCCTGTTGTTCCTGTTCGTCGGCCTGTTCCTTGAGGGCATCGCGGCGATGTTGGTTCTGGTGCCAATCCTGCACCCGATTGCGGTGTCGATGGGCGTGGACCCTGTGCACTTTGGCATTCTGGTCATCTTTAACCTGATGATCGGTTTGATCACACCGCCGCTTGGCCTGTGTCTGTTCGTGGCCGAGGGGATCGCACAGGTCGGCATGGTGCGCATGACGCGCGCGATCCTGCCGTTCTTTTTTGTCGAGGTTCTGGTCTTGATCATTCTGACCTTTGTACCGGAAACCGTAATCTGGCTGCCGCGCGTTCTGGGGTATTGATCCGCGCGCGGGGCCCTTATTTGTTGGGCGACTGCTATGAAACGTTCTATCGCGACGGTCTCTATTTCGGGGACGCTGACGGAAAAGCTCTCGGCCATTGCGGCGGCGGGGTTTGACGGGATCGAGATTTTCGAACAGGACTTTATCGCCCATGACGGGCGGCCCGCCGATGTGGGCCGTCTGGTGCGCGATCATGGTCTGAGCATCGACCTGTTCCAGCCGTTTCGCGATTTCGAATGTCTGCCAGAACCCCTGCGCACCAAGGCGTTTGATCGCGCCGAGCACAAATTCGATCTGATGCAGGAACTGGGCACCGACCTGATCCTGATCTGTTCGACCGTGCATCCGGCGGCGCTTGGCGGGATTGACCGCGCGGCGGATGACCTGCGTGAATTGGGTGAGCGCGCCGCGAAACGCGGCCTTCGCATCGGGTATGAGGCCCTCGCGTGGGGGCGTCACGTGAACGACCACCGCGACGCATGGGAAATCGTGCGCCGTGCGGATCATGACAACGTCGGCCTGATCGTCGACAGTTTCCACACGCTGGGTCGTGGCCTTAGCCCTGAATCGATCCGCGCCGTGCCCGGGGACAAGATTTTCTTTGTCCAACTGGCAGACGCGCCCAAGATCGACATGGATCTGCTCTACTGGTCGCGCCATTTCCGCAACATGCCGGGCGAGGGCGATCTGGACGTCCAAGGGTTCATGCAGGCCGTCATGGCGACGGGGTATTCCGGTCCGATCAGCCTAGAGATTTTCAACGACCAGTTCCGTGGCGGCAACCCGCGCACCGTGGCAAGTGACGGGTTCCGGTCGCTTGTGTCGCTGATGGATGACGTGCGCCGCGCCGAGCCTGACCTGAACATTGACGCGCCCGACCTGCCGCCGCGTGTGGGTGTGCAGGGGGTTGAGTTTATCGAATTCACCGCCCGTGGCGCGCAGGCCGACAAACTGCGGTCGCTGTTTGGATCGATGGGGTTTGCCCTGCGCGGGCGGCACCGCAACAAGGACATCGACCTGTTCCAACAGGGCGACATCCGGTTTCTGATCAACTCGGAAACCGAAGGCCACGCCGCCCATGTGTGGAACGCGCGCGGCATGTGTGTGTGCGATGTTGGGCTGCGGGTCGACTCGGCCAAAGACACGGTCGCCCGCGCCAATGCCTTGGGGATTGAGGCGTTCGCGCAACCCATCGGACCGGGTGAGATGGAGATCCCCGCGATCCGTGGTCTTGAGGGGTCCATCCTGCACTTTATCGACGAAAAATCCGATCTGGCGCGGGTGTGGGACGTGGAATTTGTTCCGGTGGACAAGGCAGGTGTGGTCGATGCAGGCCTGCGCGGGATCGACCATCTGGCCCAGACGATGAGCTATGAGGACATGCTCAGCTGGACCCTGTTTTACACGACGATTTTCGAGATGGGGAAATCCCCGATGTTTGACGTGATCGACCCCGACGGGTTGGTCCGCAGTCAGGTGGTATCGACCCCCGACAATAGCCTGCGCGTCACCCTGAACGGGGCCGAGACGCACCGCACGCTGGCGGGGGATTTTCTGGCGCAGAACTTTGGCGCGTCGGTGCAGCACATCGCACTGGCCACGGACGACATTTTCGCGACGGCGGCTGCACTGGCAAAAGACGGGTTCGAGGTGCTGCCGATGCCCGCGAACTATTACGCCGATCTGGCCGCGCGGTTTGATCTGCCCAAGGACCTGTTGGACCGGATGATTGCCCATAACATCCTCTATGACGAACAAGACGGGCAGGGCTTTTTCCAGATGTATTCGCGGACCTTTGCGGGCGGGATGTTCTTTGAAATCCTGCAACGCGCACCGGGATACGGTGGATATGGCGCGCCGAACGCGCCATTCAGGATCGCCGCGCAAAAACGTCTGGCCGCCCACAAAGGCGTGCCGCGCGCATAAAAAAACGGCCCCCTCGGGGGCCGTTTTCGTATCAGGATATGGGACCCTTATTGCGGGATTTCGGCGTCGATACCTTCGACGTAAAAGCCCATGCCCAACAGGGTGCCGTCGTCGGCCACTTCACCTTCGGCCAGCCAGTCGCTGCCATCGGCCTTTTTCAACGGGCCGGTGAACGGGTGATATTCGCCCGCCGCAATCGCGTCTTTCAGGGCCAGAGCTTCGGCTTTGACCTCCGCGGGAACAGCGTCGGAAATCTCACCGATGCCGACCATGCCGGTGCTGATGCCGTCCCACGTATCCACCGATTCCCACGTGCCGTCGATCACGGCTGCGGTGCGGGCGATGTAATAGGGGGCCCAGTTGTCGATGATCGAGGACACGCGCGGCATCGGGGCGTATTCGCCCATGTCCGATGCCTGACCAAAGGTGATCACGCCACCGGCCTCTTCAGCGGCGGCTTGGGGCGCGGTGGAATCGGTGTGCTGCAGGATCACGTCGGCGCCTTGGTCGATCAGGGCCTTGGCTGCGTCGGCCTCTTTGGCGGGATCAAACCACGTGAATGCCCAGATGATTTTGAATTCCACATCGGGGTTTACTTTTTTCGCGTGGATATACGCCGAGTTGATGCCGCGGATAACCTCGGGGATCGGGTAGGAGGCGATGTAACCGATGATGTTGCTTTCGGTCATCTTGCCCGCGATGTGACCTTGGATCGCGCGACCCTCATAGAAACGGGCCGAATAGGTGCTGACGTTATCGGCGCGCTTGTATCCGGTGGCGTGCTCGAATTTCACGTCAGGGAATTTGGCGGCCACGTTGATGGTCGGGTCCATATAGCCAAACGAGGTGGTAAAGATCAGATCGGCACCACCGAGGGCCATTTGCGTCAGAACACGCTCGGCGTCGGCACCCTCGGGCACGCTCTCTTGAAAGACCGTTTCGACCTTGTCGCCGAAATGCTCTTCGACGGCCAGACGGCCCTCATTGTGCTCATAGGTCCAGCCGCCATCGCCAATCGGACCCACAAAGACAAAGCCGACCTTGGTCGGGTCTTCGGCCTGTGCGGTGGTCGCCAGACCAAGGGCAACAGCCCCGCCCAGCAGAAGTGATTTCAGTTTCATGGTTTTCTCCCGTGTTGATCCGGTCTTAGGCCGGGTTGGAAATCGAGACGCCTCAGGATGAGGCATGGAACACACGGCCCAGCGATCCGGGCGCGTGCAAAGCGTTGCGTCGCCGTCCTGCGGACATCAGGACCAGCACCAGAATGGTGATCAGGTAGGGCGACATTGACAGATACTGTACAGGGAAATTCGATCCTGCGGCCTGCAAATTCAGCTGCAGCAAGGTCACCCCCCCGAACAGATAGGCCCCCAGCAACACGCGACCCGCGCGCCAACTGGCGAAAACGACGATGGCAAGGGCGATCCAGCCCGCGCCGGCGGTCATGCCCTCGACCCATTGGTGCACGCGGACAAGCGACAGATACGCGCCCCCCATCCCCGCACAGGCCCCGCCGAACATGATCGCCAGAATACGGATGCGCACGACCTTATAGCCCAAGGCATGCGCCGCATCGTGGTTTTCTCCCACCGCCCGCAGGATTAGCCCAAGACGGCTATAGCGCAGAACCGCCCACACACCGACAACCGTGAACAGGGCGACATAGACCATCGGATCGTGGTTAAACAGGATCGGCCCGATCACCGGAATATCGGCCAGCGGCCCGAAATTCACGGCCGGAAAGCTGGGCGATTTCAACCCGACATAGCTCTGCCCCATCAGGGCTGACAGACCCAGACCAAACAACGTCAGGGCCAGACCCGTCGCCACCTGGTTTGCCAGAAACACCTGCGTCAGAACCGCAAAGATAAGTGACAAGAGCGCCGACCCAACCGCCGCCGCGACAAATCCCGCACCGGGGCTGCCGGTTTCCATGGTGACGATGAACCCACACACCGCGCCGGTGATCATCATCCCCTCGACGCCCAAATTCAGAACGCCGGTTTTTTCCACGACCAACTCACCAATCGCGGCCAACAGGATCGGCGTCGATGCCGCCATCAGGGACGCAATCAGGACAATGGGATCAATGCCAAACACCATCACGCGGCCCCCCGTTGGCTCAGCTTCAGCCGGTAATTCGTGAACACATCAAGCCCGAGGATAAAGAACAACAGCATCCCCTGAAACGCTTGGATCGCGGCGGCAGGCAGACCCAACTGGTTCTGCGCAATCTCCCCCCCGATATAGGTCAATGCCATCAGGAAGCTCGCCAACAGAATGCCGATCGGATGCAGCCGCCCCAAAAACGCGACGATGATCGCCGTAAACCCATAGCCCGAGTTGAAATCGATACTGATCTGACCGCTGGGGCCCGACACCTCGAAATACCCCGCCACACCGGCCAGCATCCCAGAAACGGCCATGCAGAACACGACCAACACCTGCGGGCGCACACCGGCAAACCGCGCGGCACGGGGGCTTTCGCCCGACACGCGGATCTGGAACCCCAACACGTGCCAGCCCATCAGAACAAAGATCACCACCACGGCCACCGCCGCCGCAACCCCACCCCAATGCAGGCCCAAATCCTGCGCGATCCAACTGTTCGCGGCCTCGTATTGCGTCAGGTTCCGCGACCCCGGAAAGCCCAAGCCCTCGGGGTTCTTCAACGGCCCCAGTGCCATCGCCGCCAACAGGTTTTCGGCCACATAGACCAGCATCAAGGACACAAGGATCTCGTTCGTCCCGAACCGCAACTTCAGAAACGCGGGGATCATCGCCCAAAGGGCGCCGCCAATCATCCCCGCCAAAACCGCCAGAACAAACACAATCCGGCTGTCCAGCGGATAAAACGCCAAGGCCACCGCCGCCCCGCAAATCGCGCCAACGATATACTGTCCCTCGGCGCCGATGTTCCAGATGCCTGCGCGAAACCCCATCGCCAGACCCAGCGCGATCAACAACAACGGCGTCGCCTTCACCAACAACTGCGGCCGGTAATAGAACGAAAACTCGCCAAACAAAGGCTCGTAGAAAATCGTGCGGATCGCCGCAATCGGGTCCTTGCCCAATGCCGCAAACAACGCCCCGCCAAACACCATGGTCAACACCACCGCGATCACGGGCGTGACATAGCTCAGCTTTGCCGCCGGAACCGCGCGCCGCTCTAACCGGATCATGCCGCGCTCCCCTTCAGCTTGGCCCAAATACTCCCGCCGGAGGCGTCCTTACCCCGCAACATGCGCCACCTCCAAATCATGGGCCCCGCCCATCATCAAACCGATCTCTTCAATACTCAGACCCGCCGCCGGTCGCGCCGCACTCAGACGTCCCTCGTTCAGGGCGGCAAACACATCGGACACTTCCATCAACTCATCCAGATCCTGACTGATCACAACGACGGCGGTGCCCGCGCTGGCCAGATCCATCAGGGCCTGCCGGATGGTCGCGGCGGCATGGGCGTCAACGCCCCATGTCGGCTGGTTCACGATCAACACCTCGGGGTTTTGCATCACCTCGCGCCCGATGACGAATTTCTGCAGGTTACCGCCCGACAGTGCACTTGCGGCGGTCTGCGTGCCCGGCGTGCGCACGTCGAACCGGGCGATAATCTCGGCGGCGAAATCGCGCGCCTTGCCCCAATCGATCATCCCGCGCGTGGCCAGATCCTTGGGCTGCATTCCGGTCAAGGCAGCGTTTTCGGTCAGGCTCATCGCGGGCACAGCGGCGTGGCCCATCCGTTCCTCGGGCGCGGCCATGAGTGCGCGCTTGCGTCGTTCGGTCGGACCCAGATGCCCGATCGCATCGCCGTGCAGGGTGATCGCCCCGCGCGGGGCCTGCATTTCGCCCGACAGCGCGGCCAGCAATTCGTCCTGCCCGTTGCCCGCAACCCCGCCGATGCCAAAAATCTGCCCCTTGTGGACGGTCATGCTGATGTCTTTCAGGGGCGTGCCGAAGGCGCTCAGCGATGGTAGGGACAGGTTTTTCACCTCAAGCGCGACCGGACCCACCTCTTGTGCCGGACGGCTGGGCCGGTGCAGGTTGCTGCCGATCATCATCTCGGCCAGCTCAGACGCGGATTTTTCCGTCGGATCACAGCGCCCGACGACCTTGCCCAATCGCAGAACCGTCGCCGCCTGACACAGCGCGCGGATTTCGTCCAGCTTGTGCGAGATATACAGGATCGAGGTCCCCTCGGCCTGCAATTTCCTCAATGTTTCGAACAGGATATCCACCTCTTGCGGAGTCAGAACGCTGGTCGGCTCATCCATGATCAACAGCTTGGGGTCCTGCAAAAGGCACCGGATGATCTCAACCCGCTGACGTTCCCCCGCCGACAGATCGCCCACCTGACGGTCCGGATCCAGAGGCAGGCCATAGGTCTGCGACACCTCGCGGATTTGCTGGGCCAGATGCCGCGTGCCGGGCGGGTTTTCCATGCCCAATGCGACGTTTTCCGCCACGGACAGGGCGTCAAACAGGCTAAAATGCTGAAACACCATGGCCACACCGGCGGCGCGCGCGTCGCTTGGCTTGGTCGGGGTGAACGGCTGTCCCATCAGGGTCATCGCCCCCGCATCGGGTTTCACAAGGCCATAGATCATCTTGACCAGCGTCGATTTCCCCGCACCGTTTTCCCCCAGCAAGGCATGCACCTCACCCGCGCCGATGGTAAAGCTTACGTCGCTATTGGCCACGACCCCCGGATAGGCTTTGGTCAGGTTTTCGATGCGTAACAGCTCGCTCATGCGCGGATCTCCCGGCGTTGATGGGATGTGTCAGGGGCGGACAGTAATTGCGCAACCACCCCGACCGCAATGGCCTGTGGATGTTTCCCAAGGTTAGGGTCGCCAATCGGACAGGTCAGGGTGTCAATCACCTCAGGCCGGTGCCCAAGGGCCGCCAACCGTGACCGGAACCGCGCCCATTTCGTCGCCGATCCGATCACACTGGCAAAGGCAAACCGATGGCACAGCGCGGCGTGACACAGGGCGAGGTCCATCTCATGCGAATAGGTCAGGATCAGGTGGCGTGCGTTTTCAGGGGCCAATTGAACGGCGTTCTGCGGCGCGGGCACGACCAACGGGCGCACGCCATCGGGGATATCGTCCGGAAAGCGATCGGCGGCGGTATCGACCCATGTGATGTCCAGGTCGGGCAGGGGGGCCAACATCGCGACAATTGCCCGTCCCACATGCCCCGCGCCGTAAATCCAGATGGGCGTGCGCGCGGTCTGCATCGGTTCAATGAACCAGCCGTCGATCAGCGTGGGCGCGGGATCAACCGTGCCATTGCGCATCTCCGCCAGACGGCGGCGCACACTCAGGGGCGTCTCGGCCGCACCCGCCACCGGACGCGCGAACACCGCACCCCCATCGGGCAGGGTCGCGGCATCAAACCGTTCGATCAACAGCCGCACCGCCCCACCACAGCACTGCCCCAACGCAGGGCCAAGCGCGATCGACAGATCCCGCCGATCCACGCCTTCGCGGATCATTGCGCGCGCGGCCTCGGTCATCTGGAATTCCAACGCGCCGCCGCCAATCGTGCCGACCTGACCACCCTCAAAAACGACCATCGACGTGCCGACCCCGCGCGGGGCCGACCCGCGCACACTGGTCACTACAATGCGCGCCACATCCCCGTGACGCGCCACCAATCCGCGCAATGCGTCGATCCCGAAACTCATCCCCGCCGCACCTTGTTGACGGCGGCCAAAACGCGTTCGGGCGTCGCAGGGGCCTGCAAATCGGGATAATCCGTCCCACAGGCCGCCACCGCATCGCTCAGCGCCATCAAAACCGAAATTCCCAACATGAACGGCGGCTCGCCCACAGCTTTGGAGCGGTAAATCGTATCCTCGCGGTTGCGCCCCTCGGACCACAGATCGACGTTGAACACATCGGGCCGGTCTCCACAGGCGGGGATTTTATAGGTCGACGGCGCATGCGTCCGCAAACGCCCATCCCCATCCCAGACCAGTTCCTCACTGGTCAGCCATCCGGCCCCCTGTACGAACCCGCCCTCAATCTGGCCCGCATCAATCGCGGGGTTCAGGGACGCGCCCACATCATGGATGATGTCGCTGCGCAAAATCCGGTACTCACCGGTCAGGGTGTCCACCGCGACCTCGCTCATCGCTGCACCATAGGCGAAATAGTAAAACGGCCGCCCACGCCCCGCGATCCGGTCCCACGCAACTTTGGGCGTCTTGTAAAATCCGGTCGAGGACAGGCTAATCCGCGCCTCATAGCACCGCTGGGCCGCCTCATCGAAACTGATCTCGCGCCCCGCGCCATCGCTGACCTGACCGCCCGAGAACCGGATGTCACGCGCATCACAGCCGAAATAGGCCGCAACCCCCTCGGCCATGCGCGCCTTGATCGCCTCACAGGCCGCCCGCACCGCCATACCGTTCAGATCCGACCCCGACGATGCCGCCGTGGCCGAGGTGTTGGGCACCTTGCTCGTGTCCGTTGCGGTCACCTTGATCCGCTCGATACCACAGCCGAAACTGGCATCGGCAACCTGCGCCATCTTCTGGAACAAGCCCTGTCCCATCTCGGTGCCGCCATGGTTCACCTGAATGGACCCGTCGCTATAGACATGAACCAAGGCCCCCGCTTGGTTCAAATGGGTCAGCGTAAAGGAAATCCCGAATTTCACCGGCGTCAACGCCACACCGCGCTTGACCACCGCATTGTCCGCATTCCACGCCGCAACGGCCGCACGCCGCGCCGCATACCCCGCCTGATCGGCCAGTCGCGCCGTGATCGCGTGCAACTCGAAATCCTCGACCTCCATGAAATAGGGCGTGGTTTGAACCGCCTCTGTTTTCATCTTGGCCGAAATACTCTCGGGGGGGCTCGGGGGGGCAGACGGCCCCCCCGCTTCGCTGTAATAATTCGCCTGTCGCACGGCCAAAGGATCGCGCCCCAGATGATGCGCAATATGATCCATCACCCGCTCGATCCCGACCATGCCCTGCGGCCCGCCAAAACCGCGAAAGGCCGTCGCGCTCTGGGTGTTGGTCTTAAGCCGATGGCTCTCGATCCGGCAGGTCGGCAGGTGATAGGCGTTGTCGGCATGCAGCATCGCCCGGTCCGCAACAGGCAGGGACAGGTCCATCGCCCAGCCGCAGCGCAGCTTGTGAACAAAGTTCAAACCGGCCACGCGCCCCGTTTCGTCAAACCCGACGTCATAATCGATGCGGATGTCGTGGCGCTTGCCCGTGATGACCATATCGTCGTCGCGGTCATAGCGCATCTTGCACGCCCGTCCCGTATGCCGCGCGGCAATGGCACAGGCCACGGCAAGCGCGTTGCCCTGACTTTCCTTACCGCCAAAGCCCCCACCCATGCGGCGCATTTCGACCCGAACGGCGTGCATCGGCAGACCCACGGCCTCGGCCACTTTGTGCTGAATTTCGGTTGGGTGCTGGGTCGAGGAATGGATCACCATATCCCCGCCATCTTGGGGCAGGGCCATTGCCGCCTGACCTTCGAGATAGAAATGCTCTTGCCCGCCGACCTCAATCGTTCCTTTCAGGCGATGCACTGCATCGGCAATCGCGGCCTTGGCGTCGCCCTTTTCATAGACGCGGGGACCCTCTTCGAACCGGCTGTTGGCCGTTATCGCCTGATCCACGGTCAGGATCGCGGGCAGGGGATCAATGGCCAGCTGCCCCTTGCGTGCGGCGCGGCGCGCGGTCAGGTGGCTGTCGGCAATCACTAGGAATACGGGCTGACCCACGTAATGCACGCGGTCCGTGGCCAAAAGAGGCTCATCATGGGCGGATGGGGAGACGTCATTGTCAAACGGCAGGTCCGCCGCCGTCAAAACGTCGATCACACCGGGGCAGTTTCGCACTTCGCTGAGGTCAATGCCGCGCAGCACCCCATGGGCGACCTCGGACAGACCAAAGGCCAGATGCAGTGCGCCCGCAGGCGTCGGGATATCATCGACATAGCGCGCCTGCCCGGTCACGTGCAGGCGCGCGGCGTCATGGGGCTGGGGGCGGGCGAGGCTGCTCATGGCGTGACCTCCAACACATTGACCGCCGCGCCTTGATCCTCAAGGAAATAGCGCATCAGCATGTTGCGCGCCGCGCTTTGGCGATACTGGGCCGAGGCGCGCATGTCGCTCATCGGGGTGAAATCGGTGGCAAAGGCATCCATCGCGGTCCGTACCGTGGCCTCGGTCCAAGGTTGGCCAATCAACGCGGCCTCGACCGCCTTGGCGCGTTTCGGGGTGCCCGCCATGCCGCCGAAGGCGATGCGCGCCTCCGTGACAACACCATCCGCAACCTTGATCACGAAACAGCCGCAGACGGCGGAAATGTCCTGATCGAACCGTTTCGATAGCTTATAGCACCGCAACCGGTCAAACCCCGCGCGCGGCACGGTGATCTTTTCGACGAACTCGCCCGGAACACGGTCCTGTTTGCCATAGTCGACAAAAAACGCCTCTAGCGGCATCGACCGGCGCGCCGCCCCGTGGCGCAAATGGATGTCGGCCCCCAATGCGATCAACGCGGGCGCGCCGTCCCCGATGGGTGAACCGTTGGCAAGGTTGCCGCCGATGGTGGCGCTGTTTCGGACCTGTGTCGATCCGTACCGGCGCAGCATTTCGGCCAGCGCGGGGGACAGCTCCGCGATCTCTTCGCGCAGGCGGGACACGGTGATGCCTGCACCGATGGTGATCTCGTCACCCTCAAGGTCCAACAGGTCCAGACCCTGAACACGGTGCAAGAACGCGACCGGCCCAAGGGTGCGCAGGTGTTTGGTGATCCACAAACCCACATCCGTCGCCCCTGCGATCAAGGTCGCGTCGGGGTGCGCGGCGTACCAATCGGCCAGTTCGTCGATGCAATCGGGAATGGCCACGCCATCCGTGGTGATCCCCGCGTTCGGCAGGGCGCCCAAATCTTCGGACATCCACGCGGGAACGGGCATTGTCGCGGCGTCCTCGGCCGCGCGGATGATCGGGGCATACCCCGTGCACCGGCACAGGTTGCCCGCCAGTTGCGTGTCGAAATCGGTCGCGCCATTGGAATGGGCGGCGGCCATCGACATGACGAAACCGGGTGTGCAGAACCCGCATTGCGACCCGTGATGGCGGATCATTGCGTCCTGAACGGGGTGCAGCTCGCCATCCGGACTGCGCAGGCCTTCAACCGTGCGGATCGCCTTGCCGTGCACTTGACCCATCAACAGGATACAGGCATTGACCGCGCGCCCGCCGTTCGCATCCGTCAGGATGACCGTGCAGGCCCCGCAATCGCCCTCGTTACAGCCCTCTTTAGTGCCGGTCAGGTGATTTTCGTCGCGCAAAAAATCCAACAGGGGGCGCGTGGCCTGATCCCCGAGAATGCGCGTCACGTTTCCATTCAGAAGAAACGCAATATCCATGCGATGAGCCCGCCGCTTTCTCTTCCCCAAGGCCTGCGGCGCCAATGCCCGATGCGGCGTAAAGCAATGGCGCGGCCTTTATACCGCGATCCAGAAAAGCCCCGTTTTGATCAAATGGCAAGAATTTGATCGGCTCTTTTTTGGGCGGCTCACAAAGTTTGCCCAAAAAATGGGCGTGCGCGTGGGGGCATATTCCTCTTTTCGGGACTGGGGCGCGGGAATAGACTGCGGGGATGAGCAAACAGCCACGATTCATCCACCTGCGCGTCCATACCGAATACTCTCTGCTGGAGGGGGCGGTGCGGACCAAGAAACTGCCGGATATGTGCCGCGATGCGGGGATGCCTGCGGTTGCGATCACCGACACGAACAACATGTTCGCCGCGCTGGAATTCTCGGTCACGGCCAAGGGCGCGGGGATTCAGCCGATCGTGGGCTGTCAGGTCGATGTGGACATGGGCGGAGATGCGGATCCCGCGCCGATTGTCCTGCTCAGCCAGAACGAAGCTGGCTACATGAACCTGATGAAGCTGAACTCGTGTCTGTATCTGGATGCGGGCGGCGAACTGCCCAAGGTGACGCTAGATGAGCTTGAGCAATATAGCGACGGGTTGATCTGTCTGTCGGGCGGGCCGGACGGGCCTATCGGGCGGCACCTGCGCGCGGGGCAGCGCGATAAGGCGCAGGCGATGATGACGCGCATGGCCGCGATCTATCCCGACCGCCTGTACGTGGAACTGCAGCGACATCCGGGCGAGGGCGGCCAACTGCCCGAGGCCGAGCGCCTGAGCGAGCGCGGCTTTGTCGAAATGGCCTATGCGATGAACCTGCCGCTGGTCGCGACGAACGATGTCTATTTCCCCAAGACCGATATGTATGAGGCGCATGATGCCCTGATCTGTATCGCCGAAGGGGCCTATGTCGATCAGGCCGAGCCGCGCCGGATGCTAACGGCCCAGCACTATTTCAAATCGCCCGAGGAAATGGCGACCCTGTTTGCCGACCTGCCCGAGGCGTTGGAAAACACGGTTGAAATCGCGCGCCGCTGTGCCTTTGCTACCTATAAACGCGACCCGATCCTGCCGAAATTCGCGGATGACGAGGTCACGGAACTGCGCCGCATGGCGAATGAGGGCCTGCAAAAACGTCTGGCCGTGATCCCGCATGCGGTGTCAGTCGAGGAATATCAGGAACGTCTGGACTTTGAGCTGGGCATTATTGAGGGCATGGGATTCCCCGGCTACTTCCTGATCGTTGCGGACTTTATCCAGTGGTCCAAGGACAACAACATTCCCGTCGGTCCGGGACGGGGGTCGGGTGCGGGTAGTCTGGTGGCCTATGCCCTGACGATCACCGACCTTGATCCGCTGCGTTACAGTTTGCTGTTCGAACGGTTCCTGAACCCCGAACGTGTGTCGATGCCTGACTTTGACATCGACTTTTGCATGGATCGCCGCGAAGAGACGATCCGCTATGTGCAGGAAAAATACGGTCGCGATAAGGTGGGGCAGATCATAACCTTTGGTGCGCTGTTGTCCAAGGCGGCGGTGCGCGACGTGGGGCGTGTGTTGCAAATGCCCTATGGTCAGGTCGACAAGCTGTCGAAACTGATCCCGGTTGAGGGCGTCAAACCGGTCTCGATCAAACAGGCCCTGACGGATGAACCCCGCCTGCGCGAGGCCGCCCGCGCCGAAGAGGTGGTGGATCGTCTGCTGACCTATGGCCAACAGGTCGAGGGCTTGTTGCGCAACGCATCGACCCACGCGGCGGGGGTGGTGATCGGCGACCGGCCGTTGGACGAGTTGGTGCCGCTGTACCAAGATCCGCGCTCGGACATGCCTGCGACCCAGTTCAACATGAAGTGGGTGGAACAGGCCGGTCTGGTGAAGTTCGACTTTCTGGGCCTGAAAACCCTGACTGTCATCCAGAATGCCATCGAACAAATCCACGCCAGCGGTCGCGATCTGCACACCTCGGCGGATGGGGGCAAGATTTACGACCCTGCAGCGGGGGCAGAGAACGACATCGGGCATATCCCGCTGGACGATGAACTGACGTACAAGCTCTATTCCTCGGCGAAAACGGTCGCGGTGTTTCAGGTGGAAAGCTCGGGCATGATGGATGCCCTGCGCCAGATGAAACCGACCTGTATTGAGGATATCGTCGCGCTTGTGGCGCTGTATCGTCCGGGGCCGATGGAAAACATCCCGACCTATTGCGACGTGAAACACGGACGCAAGGAACTGCAATCGGTTCACCCGACCATCGACCACATTCTGGCCGAAACCCAAGGCATCATCGTTTATCAGGAACAGGTGATGCAGATCGCGCAGGTCATGGCGGGCTACAGCCTTGGCGGCGCGGACCTGTTGCGCCGCGCGATGGGTAAAAAGATCAAAGAGGCGATGGACGCGGAACGTCCCAAGTTCGAGGCCGGTGCCGCCAAGAACGGGGTGGACGCGAAAAAGGCGTCCGAGGTGTTCGACCTCTTGGAGAAATTCGCGAACTACGGCTTTAACAAATCGCACGCGGCTGCCTATGCGGTGGTGTCCTATCAAACCGCATGGCTGAAGGCGAACCATCCGGTTGAGTTCATGGCGGGCGTCATGAACTGCGATATGCATTTGACGGACAAGCTGGCCGTTTATGCCGAAGAGGTGCGTCGCGGTCTGGACCTGACAATCGTGCCGCCCTGTGTGAACCGCTCGGGCGCGAGGTTCAGCGTCGTGAACGGCGAACTGGTCTATGCCCTTGGCGCGTTGAAAAACGTGGGCCTTGAGGTGATGAAGATGATCGTCGAGGCGCGCGGGGACAAACCGTTCGCGACCCTGTTTGATATGGCGCGTCGCGTCGATCTGAAAAAGGTCGGCAAGCGGCCGATGGAAATGCTGGCCCGTGCGGGTGCGTTCGATCAGTTGGATTCGAACCGTCGCCGCGTGTTTGACGGGCTGGACGCGCTGGTCGCCTATTCGGCGGCGATCCACGAACAACGCGCCTCGGATCAGGTGTCGCTGTTTGGGGAGGCGGGCGATGATCTGCCCGAACCGCGCCTCCCGAACATCAGCGACTGGTTGCCCAATGAACGCCTTGCCGAAGAGCATAAGGCGATCGGGTTCTACCTGTCGGGCCATCCGCTGGACGACTATATGGCCGCGCTGAAACGCAAGAAAATCCAGACCCTTGAACAGGTGATGCAGGACGTCCAATCGGGTCCCAAGATCACCAAGATGGCCGGTGCCGTCGCCGGCCGTCAGGAGCGCAAATCGGCCAAGGGTAACCGGTTCGCCTTTGCCCAATTGTCCGACCCGACGGGCTTGTTCGAGGTCACTTTGTTCTCGGATGTGCTTGAGGCGTCGCGCGATTTTCTTGAGGCCGGATCGAACGTCGTTTTGACGGTTGAGGCCACATTCGAGAGCGATCAGTTGAAACTGCTCTGCCGCGGGGTTCAACCGGTCGATAGCGTTGTGGCCGACGTCGGCGGTGCGGGCCTAAAGGTGTTCGTGAACACCCCCGAAGCGGTCCAGAGCGTCGCCGGATTGCTGGAACGGGCCAAGGGCGAAAACGGTCTGCGCGGGCGTGGCCCGATTCAATTCTGCCTGTCCGCGCCCGACCTTTTTGCCGAGGTCGAAATGGCCCTGCCCGAGGAATATCCGGTCAATCCCCAGATCAAGGGCGCGATCAAATCCCTGCCCGGTGTGATGATGGTTGAGGACGCGTAAAGCCCCGCCCGCGCCCGTCAAAATGACCTTGACGCCAGTGGGGACATGCCATAGTTCAATCTGCGCTGAGCGGGCGTCGTATACTGGCTATTACCTCAGCCTTCCAAGCTGATGAAGCGGGTTCGATTCCCGCCGCCCGCTCCAGCCTATCCCGACATGAACGACCGCCCGCGACATATGGGCCGGAACCTGTGCTCTGATGCGGAGTTTGGGGCGCTTTTTCTTGTCGTTCTGCACGCCGGACGGTAAAGACCCCCTGCACACAGGGGAATAGGCGCAATGGCTCGACGTCCGAACACCACGTTGGAAGAACGTGAGAAATCCAAACGTATTGGCGCGTTGCGCGGTCTTGCGCCGTTTTTGGCCCCCTATCGTGGCATGGTTTTTCTGGCCTTTTGCGCGCTGGTGCTGACGGCGGGCGTGTCCCTGATGCTGCCCCTTGCGGTGCGCCGTGTGGTCGACGGGTTTGAAACCGAAAGCGTTACTCTGCTGGACGATTATTTCGCTGCCGCGCTGGCGATTACCGCGCTTTTGGCGCTGGGCACGGGGATGCGTTATTACCTTGTGACGCGTCTGGGCGAACGGGTTGTGGCCGACATCCGCAAGGCGGTGTTTGACCGCATGATCGGGATGAGCCCCGCGTTTTTCGAGCGTATCCTGACCGGTGAGGTCCTCAGCCGGATCACGACCGACACCACGCTGATCCTGTCGGTGATCGGGTCGTCCGTGTCCGTGGCCCTTCGCAATTTCCTGATCTTTCTTGGCGGCATGGTCCTGCTGTTGGTCACCTCGGCGAAACTGACGGGGTTGGTCTTGCTGTTGGTGCCGGCGGTGATCGTGCCTATCGTTCTGCTGGGACGGCGTCTGCGCGCGCTGAGCCGCGAAAATCAGGATTGGATCGCCTCCTCGTCGGGGTCCGCGTCCGAGGCCCTGTTGTCCGTGCAGGCGGTTCAGGCCTTTACGAATGAGGCCCCCACGCGGCGCAGCTTTTCCGACGTGACCGAGAAATCCTTTGTCGCGGCCAAGCGCCGCATTTCCACCCGCGCGATGATGACCGTGATCGTGATCTTCCTGATCTTTTCCGGTGTCGTGGGCGTGTTGTGGATCGGTGCGCGGGACGTGCGCGCGGGCGACATGAGCGTCGGTGAACTGGTCCAGTTCGTGATCTATTCGGTGATGGTTGCAGGCGCGGTCGGGGCCCTGTCGGAAATCTGGGGCGAACTGCAACGCGCCGCCGGTGCGACCGAACGTCTGGTCGAATTGCTGTCGGCTGAGGACGCGGTGAAAGACCCCGAAACCCCGCAGACCCTGCCGACGCCCGTGCGCGGAGAACTGGTGTTCGACAACGTCACCTTCCACTATCCCACGCGCCCCGATCAATCGGCCCTGTCGGGGATCAATGTAACGATCAAGGCAGGCGAAACCGTCGCCCTTGTCGGGCCATCGGGGGCCGGTAAATCGACGATCATCCAGTTGCTGTTGCGGTTCTATGATCCGCAGAGCGGACGGATTTTGCTAGACGGCACGCCGTTGAATGCCGTTGCCCGCGATGAGTTCCGCAAGTTCATGGCGCTGGTGCCGCAGGATCCGGTGATCTTTGCCGATACCGCGCGCGAGAACATCCGCTTTGGCCGCCCCGATGCGACGGATGCCGAGGTTGAGGCCGCCGCCCGCGCCGCCCATGCGCATGAGTTTCTTGCCAAGCTGCCCGATGGCTATGACAGCTATGTGGGTGAGCGCGGCGTGATGCTGTCGGGTGGTCAGAAACAACGCATCGCCATTGCCCGTGCGATCCTGCGCGACGCACCGGTTCTGTTGCTGGATGAGGCGACCTCGGCCCTTGATGCCGAGAGCGAACGCGCGGTGCAGATCGCCGTCGACGACATGGCCGCGACCCGCACCACCCTGATCGTGGCGCACCGTTTGGCCACCGTGAAAAAGGCCGACCGCATTCTGGTGTTCGAGGACGGTCAGATCGTCGCCGAGGGCACCCATGATGCGTTGGTGGCACAGGATGGTCTGTATGCCCGTCTGGCGCGTCTGCAATTCACCGAAGGTCTGGCCGCCGAATAGGGGCAGCTACGTCAATTAAATTTTATCGTTGCGTCACGATTGCGTGGATTTTTCCCCTTTTGCATGTTCCGATAGGGAGCAAGATCGGCACACGTGCCAGATCGCAGGAGGAGGGAAACCATGGCTGACACCACGGAACTGGACCACGTTAAGGCGATAGAGGCAGAGATGCCTTGGGCGGATCGGGATGTGCCCGAGACGCTGTATCAACAACTGACACAGACCGCCGCAAAATTCCCGACCCGTTCCGCGATCAGCTATCAGCTGTTTTCTGGCCCCAAGGACAAGGCCGAGACGCTGACGTGGACGGACCTGCACGCCGCGGTGACACGCGCGGCGAATATGCTGCGCGCGATTGGCGTGGGTGAAAACGACGTGGTCGCCTATGTCATGCCCAACTGTAACGAGACGGCGGTGGCCCTGCTGGCCGGTGCAACGGCGGGGATCGTGAACCCGATCAACCCTTTGCTAGAGCCCGAGCAGATTTCCGCGATCCTGCGAGAAACCAACGCCCGCGTTGTGGTCACGATCAAGAGCCTGCCGAAAACCGACGTGGCCCAAAAGGTCGCCGAGGCGGTCGAGCACGCACCGCATGTGACCACGGTGCTTGAGGTCGATCTGGTGCGCTATATGACGCCGCCCAAGAAATGGATCGCCCCCCTGATCCGACCGAAAAACGATCGCATCCACCACGCCGATGTTCTGGATTTTAACGCGGAATGCGCCAAACATGCGGGTGACAAATTGACCTTTGTCGAGAGCGGCGACCGTATTGGCGCACTGTTCCACACGGGTGGTACAACTGGGATGCCCAAGGTCGCCCAGCACAAGCATTCCGGCATGATCTATAACGGCTGGTTGGGCCACCGGATGCTCTTCAATGAGAACGACACGCTGATCTGTCCGCTGCCCCTGTTCCATGTGTTTGCCGCCTATCCGGTCCTGATGTCGGTTCTGGCATCCGGCGCGCATGTGGTGTTTCCGACGCCTGCCGGTTATCGCGGGGACGGCGTATTTGATAACTTCTGGAAGCTGGTTGAGCGCTGGAAAGTCACCTTCGTCATCACCGTGCCAACCGCCATCGCCGCGCTGATGCAGCGGCCTGTGGACGCGGATGTGTCCAGCCTGCGCTATGCGTTTTCGGGGTCCGCGCCCTTGCCGGTGGAACTGTATAACCGGTTTGAAAAGGCCACCGGCGTCACCATCTGCGAAGGTTATGGTTTGACCGAGGCGACGTGCCTTGTGTCGATCAACCCGCCCGAGGGGCGCAAGAAAATCGGTTCGGTCGGTTTGCCGTTCCCGCATACGGACGTCAAAATCCTGCAATGCGATGACTGTGGCACTATCGTGCGCGAATGCGGTGTGGATGAGGTTGGTGAGATTTGCGTCGCCAACCCCGGTGTCTTGACCGGCCAGACCTACACGGATCAATCCAAGAATGAGGGCCTGTTCGCGGGCGAAACATACCTGCGCACGGGCGATCTCGGTCGTTTGGATGAGGACGGGTATCTCTACATCACCGGACGCGCCAAGGATCTGATCATCCGTGGCGGTCACAACATCGACCCCGCCGAAATCGAAGAGGCCCTTGCCGGTCATCCCGCCGTCGCCTTTGTCGGTGCGATAGGTCAGCCCGACAGTTTTGCGGGCGAACTGCCCTGTGCCTATGTCGAACTGGTCGACGGGGCTGAGGTTGAGGCCAGCGAACTGCGAGACTATGCGCGCAAGCACATCCATGAACGCGCCGCCGTGCCCAAACATGTCGAGATTCTGGATGAACTGCCCAAGACCGCCGTGGGTAAGGTGTTCAAGCCCGATTTGCGCAAGCGCGCCATCACGCGGGTGTACAACGCCGCGCTGGCCGAGGCGGGACACGCGGTCACGGTACGTGAGGTCAGAGAGGACAAGAAACGCGGTCTTGTTGCCGTTCTCGCCCCCGAGGGTGAGGTCGACAAAGACGCGGTTCGCCACCTGTTGGGAGAGTTCACTCGCCCGTGGGATTGGGAGCAATAACCGCCTCAAGCGCACCTTATCCCAGAGTTGGCGTTGCAAAATTGACGTGTGCGACAGTTTTTTGACGTCCACTTTACAAAAACACCACAAAGTGAGCCGCATTTGAAATATTGTTAGTTACATCTGGGCTGGGGCGTTTTTGGGGAGAGACCAGATGGGCATTGGTGTTCTGACTGCGGGGTTTCTGTTTGGCATCGCTTGCGCGTGTGGCGTGGCAATGTTGGGCGCATCATGGATGATGATGGTGTTTATCTATTCGGTGGCGGGAAGCGTGGGCACGCTTTCTGCGGCTGTCCTTGCGCTTGAGGGCCAGATGGGACTGCGCGATATCACCTGATCGGTGACGTGGGCACAACCGCGTCCAAATCACGTTTCACAGTTCATACGATGAACCTCAGTCGTCGGCGCGAAATCCGTGCGCGGACAGCGGGGGCAATTGAATCGCGCGTCAAAGGCACAGAATAACCTCGCCCTAGGCTAGGCCAGATATATCCGAATTTTTGCGGGAAAACCGGTGGTGCCGCAGGGGAGGATTGAACTCCCGACCTCACCCTTACCAAGGGTGCGCTCTACCACTGAGCTACTGCGGCGTCTCACTGTGGGCGGGTGATTAGACGCATTTCGCGCGGGGTGCAAGCGCTATCTGGACCCTTTTTTTCGACTAGGGTAGAGAAAGCTTATGGAAAAGAAAAAACCATCGAAAAATAGCTCGCAAAAACAGGTCTCGCGCGAAGATCGCCTGAAACAGGCGCTCAAGGCGAACCTCGCGCGTCGTAAGGCGCAGGCGCGGGCGCGCGATGGGAACGAGGCGGCAGACAAAGGTTAGGTTGATGGATTCGATTCTGGTTAAAGGTGGCGGCGCGCTGAATGGCGAAATCCCGATTGCGGGGGCCAAGAACGCGTGTCTGACGCTGATGCCCGCGACATTGCTCAGCGATGAGCCGCTGACGCTGACCAATGCGCCGCGTTTGTCGGACATCCGCACGATGACGGAACTGCTTGGCTCGCTCGGGGCCGAGGTGACCAAACTGCAGGATGGTCAGGTTCTGGCGATGTCGTCGCATGACCTGAGCACGCACCGCGCCGAATATGACATCGTGCGTAAGATGCGGGCGTCGATTCTGGTTCTGGGTCCGCTGTTGGCGCGCCACGGTCAGGCCGAGGTGTCGCTGCCCGGCGGCTGTGCGATTGGGGCGCGGCCTGTGGATTTGCACCTGCGCGGGCTTGAGGCGCTGGGCGCGGAGCTGGAGCTCAAGGACGGGTATGTCCACGCCGAGGCGCGTGGCGGCCTGAAGGGCGCGGAATTCGAATTCCCCTTTGTGTCTGTGGGTGCGACTGAAAACATCCTGATGGCGGCGACGCTGGCCAAGGGGACGACGGTCCTGCGCAACGCGGCGCGTGAGCCCGAAATCGTCGATCTGGCGCAATGCCTGCGCAAAATGGGCGCCCAGATTGAGGGCGAGGGCACCGATACCATCACGATCCAAGGTGTGGAGCGCCTGCACGGCGCGACCCATCCCGTTGTGACCGACCGGATTGAACTTGGGACCTATATGCTGGCCCCCGCGATCACCGGCGGCACGGTGGAATGTCTGGGTGGTCGTATGGATCTGGTCGCGGCCTTTGCCGAGAAGCTGGATGCGGCAGGCGTGTCGGTTGAGGAAACCGCGCGCGGCCTCAAGGTCAGCCGCAAGAACGGCCGGATCAGCGGCGTTGATGTCACCACCGAACCGTTCCCCGGCTTCCCGACCGATTTGCAGGCCCAGATGATGGCCCTGTTGTGCACTGCCGATGGGGTCAGTGTTCTGGAAGAGAAGATTTTCGAGAACCGGTTCATGCATGCCCCCGAACTGACCCGCATGGGGGCCCAGATCGAGGTCCACGGCGGCACCGCCACCGTGACGGGAGTTGAGCGTCTGAAAGGCGCGCCGGTGATGGCGACGGACCTGCGCGCCTCCGTGTCCCTGATCCTTGCGGCCCTCGCGGCCGAGGGCGAAACGGTGGTCAGCCGCGTCTATCACCTTGATCGCGGATACGAGCGTGTCGAAGAGAAACTGGGGGCCTGTGGCGCCCATATCGAACGGATCAGTAGCTGATGCCCCAAGACGCACGATTTGAAGACGGAGGCGAACGCCCCGTCAGCCTGATGGCCGAAACCGCGGATGATCTGACGGTGATTTCGGCGCTGGTGCAGGATGCGATCCTGCCGGTGACCGAGATGACATACCAATCCGGCGCGCGCCGGTTCGCCCTGTTGCTGAACCGGTTCCGCTGGGAAGATCGCCCCGTGGCCGAACGGTCGGGTCGTGCGTTTGAGCGTGTGCAATCGGTTCTGTCGGTCCAGGACGTTCTGGGCGTCTCGTCCCAAGGGATCGACCGCGCGGATAAGGACGTGATCCTGTCCCTGTTGTCGATCACGTTCGAGGCGGGCGAAGACGGGGCAGGGCACGTGGACCTGACCTTTGCCGGCGACGGGGTGATCCGTCTGGCGGTTGAATGTCTGGATGTCGTGTTGAAAGACGTGACCAAGCCCTATGTTGCCCCCTCGGGTAAGGTGCCGACGCACCGCGACTAGGCGGCGATCTCGGGATAGACCCCAATATCAAAACGCGCTACCACGGCCCGAAATAGGAGAAGGCCCATGCCCGTATTTCTGAACAGCAGCGATGCCGATTTCCAAGACCGTTTCGCCGCCCTTTTGGGGGCAAAACGTGAGGACAGCCCCGATGTCGACGACATCGTGCGCGACATCCTGCATGATGTTCAGACGCGCGGCGATCAGGCCCTGATCGACTATACCGCCAAATTCGACGGTATGGATTTGACGCCCGAGACATTGGCGTTCACGGCCGAGGAAATCGACGCCGAATGCGCCAAGGTGCCGGACGATGAACGCGCCGCGCTGGAACTGGCGGCGGAACGTATTCGCGATTATCACGCCCGTCAGTTGCCCGAGGATCAGAGCTGGACCGACGAACATGGCGCGATGCTGGGCTGGCGGTGGACGCCGGTGTCGGCGGCGGGTCTCTATGTCCCCGGTGGTTTGGCGTCCTATCCGTCGTCGGTTCTGATGAACGCGATCCCCGCACAGGTTGCGGGCGTGGAGCGTTTGGTTATCGTGTCGCCAACGCCCAAGGGCGAATGCAATCCGCTGGTTCTGTTGGCGGCAAAACTGTCGGGTGTCGATACGATCTATCGCATCGGCGGGGCACAGGCGATTGGCGCGCTGGCCTATGGCACCGAAACGATTGCCCCCGTGGACAAGATCACCGGTCCGGGCAACGCCTTTGTGGCGGCTGCGAAACGGCGTGTATTCGGCAAGGTCGGCATCGACATGATTGCGGGTCCGTCTGAAATTCTGGTGATTGCGGATGGCAACAACGATCCCGACTGGATCGCGGTCGATCTGCTGTCCCAAGCCGAACATGACGAAAGCGCGCAGTCGATCCTGATCACGGATGATGCCGCATTCGGTGTGGCCGTGGTTGCCGCCGTTGAAAAACGTCTGGAAACGCTGGAACGCCGCGCAATCGCCGAGGCCAGCTGGCGCGATTTCGGCGCGGTCATCGTGGTCGATACTCTGGATGAGGCCGCGGCCCTGTCGAATCGCGTGGCGCCCGAGCACCTTGAACTGTGTGTGGCCGATCCCGATGCCCTGTCCGAGAAAATCACCCATGCGGGTGCCATTTTCCTAGGCAATTGGACGCCCGAAGCCATCGGCGATTACATCGGTGGGCCGAACCATGTGTTGCCAACGGCGCGCTCGGCGCGTTTTTCGTCCGGATTGTCGGTAATGGACTTTGTCAAACGCACCACACTGGCCAAGATGACACCATCCGCGCTCAAGGCGATTGGTCCGGCTGCTGAATGCCTTGCCAAATCCGAGAGCTTGGAGGCGCATGGCCTGTCGGTCCGTGCGCGGTTGGAACGGTTAAACGAGGAAGAGTGATGTCCACCTCCACAGCACGCCTCAGCCATGTCGAGATCGACGATGCCGGCCTGCCCGCCCCCACCGCCGAGATTGAGCAGGAGCGCAAGGTCGCGATCTTTGACCTGCTAGAGGACAACAGTTTCGCCCTGCCGACGCGCGAGGGCGTGGATATGCCCGAGGGTCCCTATCACCTGTTTCTGGGCATCCGCGAAAAACGTCTGGTGTTTGATGTCCGCCAAGAGGCGGGCGATAAGGTGGCCGAATTCCACCTGTCGCTGGGTCCTTTCCGTCAGGTGGTCAAAGATTACTTCCAGATCTGTGAGAGCTATTTCGACGCGGTGAAAAAGCTGCCCCCCAGCCAGATTGAGGCCATCGACATGGCCCGTCGCGGGATTCACAACGAGGGCGCGCGCGTTCTGCAAGAGCGGCTTGAGGGTAAGGCCAATCTGGACCTTGATACCGCGCGCCGTTTGTTTACCCTGATCTGCGTTCTGCACTTTGGGGGGTGAGGGTGCCGTCGGGATTGCCAAGCTCGGTTCTGTTCTGCTGTGACCATAACGCGATCCGTTCGCCTATGGCCGAAGGCATTGCCAAGCGCCTGTATGGACATTCGTTTTACGTCCAATCCGCGGGCGTGCGGAACGATATGGAGATCGACGGCTTTGCCATTGCGGCCTGCGCCGAGATTGACGTCCCTCTGGAACGCCACCGCTCACGCAGCTTTGACGAAATGGAAGATTGGGGCGATGACCTGTCGGGTTATGACCTGATCGTAGCATTGTCTCCCGCAAGTCAGCGTCGGGCGCTGGAACTGACGCGGTTTTTTCACCTAGAGGTGGAATATTGGCCTATTCTCGACCCGTCGGGCATCGGTGAAAGCCGCGAGTCGAAACTGACCGCCTATCGCCAGACCCGCGACCAGATAAAGCAAAAGCTGATCGACCGTTTCGGACCGCCCACACAGGACTGAGTATATGAGTGCATCCGCCATCACCCGTTATTTTGAGGCGTTCAATGCCGGTGACATCGACGGGATGCTGGAACAGATGACCGACGATGTGTCCCATCATGTGAATGAGGGCACGATCCGTGAGGGCAAGGCGTTGTTCCGCGATTATTGTGAACAACTGATGCGCTGTTACCAAGAACGCGTGCTGAACGTGGTCGAGCTTGAGAGCCCAGACCACATGCGCGGGGCGGCCGAATATCTGGTGCGGGGCGAATATGTGCGCACGGATATCGGCATGCCCAAGGCGACGGGACAGGTCTATGTCCTGCCTGGTGGTAGCTTTTTCTCGTTCCGCGATGGCAAGATCAGCCGCCTCACCACCTATTTCAACCTGAACGAACTGCGGCAGCAACTGTCATGACGTTAGAGTACCGCGTTCTGACCGGCGATGAGTTGGACCCGCATCTGGACGGGCTGGCAAACCTGCGCATTCAGGTGTTTCGCGATTGGCCATATCTCTATGATGGCGATCTGGACTACGAGCGCGATTATATGGCCAGCTACCGCGACAGTGCGGATGCCATTCTGGTCGCCGCATTCGATGGCGAGACATTGGTCGGCGCATCGACCGGTACCCCGATGGAAGATCACGCCGAGGACTTCGCGCTTCCGTTTGGGCTGGCGGGCATTGCCCTTGGGGACGTGTTTTATTGCGCCGAAAGTGTTCTGTTGTCCGACTATCGCGGTCAGGGGGCTGGGCACGCGTTTTTCGACGCGCGCGAACAGCACGCCCGCGCATTGGGCCGCCGGTATTCGGCGTTTTGCGGGGTGATGCGCCCCGATGACCACCCGATGCGCGACCCGAATTATCGTCCGCTGGATGGGTTCTGGCGTGGGCGCGGGTATTCGAAACTGGACGGGGCAATCGCCCAGTTCTCGTGGCGCGATGTGGGCGCGGCCGAGCAGACGGCAAAATCCCTGCAGTTCTGGATTAAAGAGCTATGAGGCTGGCCGCTGCGGCCTATCCGCTGGACGCGTTTGACACATGGGACGCGCTGGTCGCAAAATGGACCGCGTGGGTGGAGGACGCCGTTGCGGGCGGTGCGGACCTGTTGGTCTTTCCCGAATACGGTGCGATGGAACTGGCCGCGTTGGACGGGGCGGCGGTGGCCGGTGACCTTGAGGCGTCTCTGACTTCTGCCGCCGCGCGCCTGTCCGATATGCAGGACGTGTTCGCGGGACTGGCCGTGTCGCACGGCGTGCATATCCTGACCCCATCCGGTCCCGCATGGCCCGATGGGGCGGCGCGCCCCGTCAACCGCGCGGTTCTGTGTACACCTGACGGCACACGCGGGTATCAGGACAAACAGATCATGACGCGGTTCGAACGCGAAACATGGGACGTCACCGCCGGTGATCCGCTGCAGGTGTTTGAAACCCGCCTTGGGCGGATCGGCGTTTTGATCTGTTATGACAGCGAATTTCCCCTGCTGGCCCGCGCGTTGATCGAGGGCGGGGTGGATATCCTGTTGGTGCCGTCTTGTACCGATACGCTGGCCGGATATTGGCGGGTGCGGGTGGGGGCGATGGCCCGCGCGCTTGAGGGACAGTGCGTCGTCGTACAATCGCCGACCGTCGGTGATGCGATGTGGTCGCCCGCCGTCGATGAAAACGTCGGGGCGGCGGCGATCTATGGCCCGCCCGATCTGGGCTTTCCGCCGACGGGTGTTTTGGCCGAGGGGGCGCTGAACGCACCGGGCTGGGTGATGGGCGATGTGACCCTTGATCAGATTCGCGCGGTCCGCGACGGGGGGCATGTTTTCAACCACGCGCATTGGCCGGAACAGGAAAAGCGCACGCAAACGGTCACATCTCGGCGTCTTTTCTGAATTAGGCCTTGAAAATAAGCCAAACCAAGAGCATTTAAGGCCACGCCTTTGAAAAGGCAGGAAACAGCGAATGGAGTGACCATGGCCAAGGAAGAAATGCTCGAATTTCCCGGCGTCGTAAAGGAACTCCTGCCGAATGCGACATTCCGGGTCGAGCTTGAGAACGGCCATGAAATCATCGCACATACGGCAGGGAAGATGCGCAAAAACCGTATCCGTGTTCTGGCAGGCGACCGTGTACAGGTCGAAATGACCCCCTACGATCTGACCAAGGGTCGGATCAACTATCGTTTCAAGTAACGCTTTGCGTCTGATACTGGGATCTGCAAGTCCGCGCCGAAAGGAACTTTTGGCGCAGATCGGGGTCGTGGCGGATGAGATTCGTCCCGCCGACATCAACGAAGACCCCAATCCCCGTGAATTGCCCCGACCCTATTGCGCCCGTATGGCCCGCGAGAAGGCCGAGGCGATTACCCTTGCCGAGGGTGAAATCGTGCTCTGCGCGGATACGACCGTGGCCCTTGGGCGCCGTATTCTGGGCAAGCCCGCCGATGCGGGGCAGGCGGCGGAATTTCTGCTGGCCATGTCGGGGCGTCGCCATCAGGTGATCACCGCCCTTGCGGTGCGCACGGCGGACCGCATCTGGGAACGCTCGGTCGTTACGAACGTCAAGATGAAGCGCCTGTCGGATGAGGAACTGAACCATTACCTGCAGTCCGGCGAATGGCAGGGCAAGGCGGGTGGATACGGCATCCAAGGTCTGGCCGAGGCGTTCATCCCATGGATCAGCGGGTCCTTTTCCGGCGTCGTCGGATTGCCCTTGGCCGAAACGGCGGCGGTTCTGAACGCGGCCGGATATCCCATCTATAAGGAGCAGCCATGAAAGGCGTGACCGTCATTCTGGATCAGCTGAACGGACGCAAGGCCGCCGCGTTGCTGCGCGATGGCAAGCTGGACGATCTGCTGATCGACGCGCCCGAGGGCACGCCACTGCCCGGTGCGATTTACCGCGCCAAGGTCGAACGTCAGGTCAAAGGTCAGGGCGGTGTGTTCCTGACCCTGCCCGATGGGGACACCGCGTTTTTGCGTCAGGCCAAGGGGTTGTCGCCCGGTCAGGCGCTATTGGTGATGGTTACGGGATACGCCGAGGGCGGCAAGGCCGTACCGGTCACTCCGCGTGTCCTGTTCAAAAGCCGCTATGCCATCATCACCCCGAACGCGCCCGGTCTGAACATTTCCCGCGCGATCCGTGACGACGAGGAACGAGATCGTCTGTTGGAACTGGCGCATGAGGGCATGGATGGTCTGGATGAGGGCTTTGGTCTGATCCTGCGGTCGGCCTGTGCGGGGGCGGATGCCGATGACATCGCCGATGACATCGCGGCGATGCGCGATTTGGCCGTGGCCGTGATGGATGATCAAACCGGTGATCCCGAGTTGCTGGTCGATGGGGCGGATGCGCACCATCTGGCGTGGCGCGATTGGGCCGAGGTCCGCGAACAGGACGTCATCGCCCGCGACGGTGCGTTTGATGATTTCGGCGTGCTCGACAGTCTGATTGGCCTGACCCGTGGTGTTGGCCTGTCCGGTGGCGGCAAGATGTATGTCGAACCTACGCGCGCGCTTGTGGCTGTGGATGTGAACACCGGCGGGGATACTTCGCCTGCGGCGGGCCTCAAGGCCAATATCGCCGCTGCCAAGGATTTGCCGCGGGTTCTGCGCCTGATGGGGCTGGCGGGTCAGGTGGTGGTCGATTTCGCGCCCATGCCGAAAAAGGACCGCCGTGTGGTCGAACAATCCCTGCGCGCGGCGTTTCGCCAAGACGGGATCGAGACGACCCAGATCGGGTGGACCGCGATGGGCTGTTTTGAAATGACGCGCAAGCGCGAGCGCCTGCCGATCGACATTGCGGGGCTGGAATGAGCTGTCCGATTTGCAAAAAAGAAACGGTGCAGAAATACCGCCCGTTCTGTTCCAAACGATGCGCGGATATCGATCTGGGCAAGTGGCTGACCGGTGGGTACGCCATTCCCGATGACGATCCCGAAAGCATGGAAAAGGCCGCCGAAGAAGCGGCGGCCATCCAACGTAACAAATTGAACTAAGGCGGGTTTAGGCCGCGCTTGCGTCCTCTTGGGCCTTGATCATCACGCCTGCGAGGGTGGTGTAGGTCTCGGTCCATGCGGCCTCAAGCTCGGGGGTGAATTCATCGCCCAGACCCTTGCCCAGCGTGAACAACAGCGCCGCGCCAACCACGTCGTAATGTTCCGGTTTGACGTCATAACCCACATGGCGCGCGCCCAGATCCTGAACGGCGGGCAGGATGTCGTCCAGACGCGTCAGGCCGTTCACCGCGATCCCGATCATCTGCATCAGTTTCTTTTTCTGATCCGTCATGTCCTCGGGGAACAGGCTGCGGACCTCGGGGGCGATTTCAAACAGACGGTCGTAAAAGATGTCTGCGGCGGTGTCTGCGATGGGAGCCACTTTTTTAAAGCTGGCTTGAACCATATCGATTTGTTCTGGCGTCATTTCACTGTCCTGATGTGTTGAGATAGGCAAGGGCCTCATCTGCCCCGCCGCTTGCCCAGACCATAAAGGCGACAGCCGCGATGACCTGAGCGTCGGTCAGATCGGGATTGCCGCCCCGTGGGGGCATTTCTTTGTATGTGGGTCCGTAGAACCCGTTGATGGCGTGATCGATCAGGGTTGGCAGACCCTGTTCAATCCGTGGTGCCCACGCGTCTGTTGCGGTGATTTTCGGCGCCCCTGTCAGGCGATCCCCGCCATGACAATTCTGGCAAAGACCACCCCAAACCGCCTGTCCCGACTGTAGCGTCGGATGATCGGGCGTGGGGATGCGGTCAACAGTCACAAACCCGTCCAGCCCCTTGGGGGACAAAATCGCGTCCAGACCGTCAGCATGGGTTGGGGCCGATCCACACAGGACCAGCCCCGCCCAAGCGGCAAGGAGAGATTGCCGCAGGTTCATGATCTTAGCTGTCCATCGGGATGCGGATCACAACACCGCCCATAACATCACCGGCTTGGAAGTCGGTGCGGGGGCTGTCTTTGTGATCGTTGTGGCAGGCATAGCAGGCCTCGGCCACAGCAACGTCAGGGTACACAGCGGTAAAGTAGGTGGTGCCGCCCAGCTCTTCTTCGCCGTAGAAGTTCTCACCGGGGTTGTCGGCGATGTATTCCAGACCTTCTTTTTCCAGATCGGTGGTCGGGGCGTTCTGTTTGTTGATCGGCCACAGCGACAGCAGCGAGTACGAGAACTCGTCGGTCGATTCCGCAACCAGTTCCGAGCCAAAGCGGAACATCTGGGCGGGCAGAACCAGAGCTTTGTCATCGACAAAGTGCTCGGATGCCTTGATCACGCCCTCTTGGACGGCCAGACGGTTAACGATCATACGGGTGTAAACCGTACGGTCCGAGCTCATCACGAGGTGCAGAAGGTCGGTTACGGTTTGGAATTCCATGCCCTCGGCCATGGCTTGGGGGGCGCTGACGCCGGT
This sequence comes from Rhodovulum sp. FJ3, assembly GCF_032918305.1. Lineage (NCBI taxonomy): Bacteria > Pseudomonadati > Pseudomonadota > Alphaproteobacteria > Rhodobacterales > Paracoccaceae > Rhodovulum > Rhodovulum sp. FJ3. The sequence goes on along the minus strand of NZ_JAWJUU010000001.1, from coordinate 845,932 downwards.
TGCGACGGCTGCGGCGGCAAGTGTTGCTTTGATCTTGGTGCTAAAACGGGTCATAAAACTGTCTCCTGTTGCTTCCGTTTTCGTTGGTGGCAGGTGCGTGGAGGCCGCCGATTCATTGGTTGGCGCCTTGCGTCGGTGGCTCCACGCGGTCTAGTGCCCAATCTATGGATGGGATGTGGGCGCTGGGCTGACCCGAGAAATTATTCTGGATCAGCGCATCGTCAGCCAAGGCATCAATTGCAAAGCCAAGGCTATGACAGGCCTGACAAACAGGCCGGATCATCTTTTCATTCGGGCGAAGCGTCGCGGTCTGGTTGTGGTCGGTCACAACCTTGTCGCGGCTTTCGGATTTGGGCATGTGGCAGGTCGCGCAGGTCACACCGGACCCCGCGGGCAGATCACCGGCCAGTTCCGCCTGCCACAGATCATAGTGGGGGCTGTCGAAATAGGCGCGGGTGTGGTCATCCACATGGCAGGTCGTACAGGCCTCAACCGCCGCGCGTTGCGTGTCTTGGCGGTGGGGCGTGTGGCAGGTCGCGCAGGTCAGGCTATCGTGCGCCGCCTCGGGGTTCAGGTGGATCAACGCCTCATCCGGGGTCATGACGCCGGGGTTGGTCGGATCGTTCAGGTATTTCGCGACCTCGGCCTGCAATTCTTTGGACGGCTTTTTTACGCCCAGGAATTTCAATGCATCCTTGGCCGAACGGGGTTTGGCGATCTTGGGGTGGCGGCGCATGCCGTGTTTGCCGGTCGAAAAGGAACGCATCTGGTCCTTGTGACAGCTGGCGCAGGTGGCCTCGGTCACGATGTCCGTCCATTGCTCGTCGATCTCGGCCTGCGTTTCGGCCTCGGGCGCGTGACAGCCCGAACAATTCACATCCGCCGCCGCGTGGGACGAGGCGGCCCAGTCGTGGGTGATCTCGTTCAGATCAACGGCCGGTGCGGGCGCGGGCACAACATCGGCGGGTGCATCGATGCTGGCCAGATAGGTTTCGATCTGATCCGCGCTGACGGGGGTGTAGCTATGCGCCAAGGCCTCGGTCGGGTGGACGGGCGAGGCGGCAACCCACGGTGCGCCCGCATGTTTCACAAGGAAATCTTCGTACAGGGCGCGGTTGTCGTGATAGTTGTGGCAGCCCGAGCTAGCACAGGTGTCAAAGGTCAGATCGGCGTGGCTGGCGCGGTCTTTGCGGATGTCCTGATCGCCTTCGCTGTGGCAGGCGACACAGAAATCACCATGCAGGGTGACCATCGCCTCGGAAGTGATTTCCGGCTGATGCTCGGCGTGGCAGGTGGTGCAGAACCGGCCGTCGACCTTTTCCCAATAGGAGGCCATGCGCGGGTTGGTGAATTTTTTCAACGGGTGGCTGTCGTCTGCGGCGGCAAGCTCTTCCTTGTGGCAGGTGACGCAGGTCTTGTTGATGTCTTTCTTGATCTTCTTGGCAGAGGCAAACGGCCCCGACGTGTGACAGGTGTCGCAAGAGACCTCAATCTGGTGGTGTGCGCCTGCGGTCTGGCCGGGCAAAACGGCGGTCCGGTTGCCCGCAAAGAACAGTTTATTGGCGAACAGGGCCGCGACGATCAGCGTGCCCAGTACCCAGACGATCCAGAGAATGCGTGTTCTAGTCATCCGTCCCGCCCTCAGTACACATAGACCACAAGGACATGCACCATCAGCAGCGCCGGCAACGGCCAGACCGCGATGATATGTCCCCAGACGGGCAGGCGGCGGGCCGGTTTCTTGGCCGTGCCGATGTGATGTTCGCGCAGCTTATGGTCCCCGCCGGTCGCCAGACCCGCAATCGCCCCAAAGATCAGGGTCGCCACAAAGCTGAGGAACAGCCACAGGTTCAAATTCGCCCCCGGACGCAGGCCGGTGTGCACAAACAGACCAACGGCGGCCAACAGGCCAACACCCAGATGGATCAGGCGCCAGACGTCATAGCTACCCAGCCGGTCCGTAAACCGCCAACGTTTGCGCAGGCCCAGAACCATCGCGATGACGGTGATGCCCAGCAGGGTATAGCCCGTCCATTGCTTGACGATGTTGTCGCGCCACAGCCATTCGCGCCAGTTATCGGCCTGAAACCCTGTGGGAAAGGGAACGCGAGGCACCAGAGCCAGAATAAGGGCGGCGAACATGGCTGTGGCGGACAAGGCCAAGAGGGGCTTCCAATAGCGCGCTGCGCTGAACCCGCCTTTGGCGTCCGTGAATTCTTCGAACATGGGGCGGCACGTGCCGCACACCGTTCCCGCGCCGGTCGCAAGGCTCAGGAGTTCGGGGGTGTTTGCGCCTTCACGCGCGGCTTGGCGCAGGCGGCCACAGGTCACGCCGGTACAGTTACAGACCGTCGCGCTATCGGGCATGTCCGATGCGGCCTCGTCGACCTCGGGCCACAACAGGCCCTCACGGCGGAACCGGTAGATCATCCACGGATAGACGCGGGCGTCGGTTTGAACGGCGTTCTGAACCTTGCCAGCTTGGGACCATTTGCCGACGGCGGTCACCCCGACCAGACGCCCGTTTTCGATAAAGATACGGCGGTATCCGTCCGCGTCCTCATAGACATGGCTGCGCACCCCTTGGCGCACCTCAAGCTGTTCAATCGCACCGACCGACAGAACCTCGGCCCCCAGCACCTTGAGCTTGGTTGCGGGGATCGACCCCTCATAGCCCGCGCCTGCAACGGGGCTCAGGATATGGTCAACGGCGGCGTCTGCCTGCTCATAACCGGGACCGACCAGGCCATGGACATGGCCGTTGTGTTCGGCGCATTCCCCGATGGCATAGATATGCGGATCGGCGGTTTGCATGTTGTCATTGACGACGATGGCGCGGTTGATCGGCAGGCCCGCGCCCACCGCCAGATCGTTATTGGCGCGCACGCCGGTACACAGGATCACCGTGTCACAGTCGAGGGTGCGCCCGTCGGCAAGGATCAGACCCTCCACCTGACGCGCGCCGATGGCTTCGCGCACGGCGACGCCGGTGATGACCTCAACCCCCAGATCGCGGATGCGTGCGGCCAGCATATCACCGCCCACCTGATCCAACTGGCGGGGCATTACGCGGCCCTCATGTTCCAATACGGTGACCTCTGCGCCGCGACGCTGCATCCCGCGTGCGGCCTCTAGGCCAAGCAGGCCGCCGCCCACAACGGCCACGCGCCGCGCGCTAAAGCTGCGCGCCATCAGGGCCTGTGCGTCCTCGGCGGTGCGAAAGGTAAAGACGTTATCAAGATCGAACCCCGGCACGCCCGGCACAAAGGCGCGCGAACCGGTCGCGATGATCAGGGTCTCATAGGGCCATGTGCGCCCGTCTGCGGTGGTGACGGTTGATGTCTCGCGGTCGATTTCGGTCGCGCGCACACCGGTGATCACGGAGAAATCGCTGCTTGGGATGGTGGGGGACAGGATATCGCCGAATTGCACATCGCCCGCCAATAGGGGCGTCAGGCGCACGCGGTTATATGGTGCAAAGGGTTCTGCGGACAGAACCGTTACGGCCATGCCCGCATCGCTCAGGCGCTGGGCGGCACGCATTCCGACAGGGCCTCCACCGATGATCACGGTGTTCAGAGCAGTCGATTCCGGTTCGCGGTTGTCTATGGCTTTGGGCTCTAGCACTGCCGTTCCTTAAACACAAAAACCTTTCGCTTGGCGGCGCGGCCAAGTGAAAGGCATCATTGCCTGATGGTTGCGTTGGGAACGGCGTTGCCCCCTGCAGGCTCCCATGCCTACACGATCACCGTGGGAAATTTCGGGGTCTGTTGGCTAGGGCGGGGCGGTGGAAATGGGGCAAAGTTATTTTTCTGCTGCATTTTTTGGCGCAGAAATCCGGTGTATGCACAATAACTTGATCGGCGGCTTGCGCTTTGGTCGCTGCGCTGCGGCGATGGTGCTGCGGAATTTTCCGCCAAGTCGCCCGGTGACTCGGGGCGGCAGAATCGGCGCAAGGCGCTTGGTGTGGTGTGCGGATATTGTGCACCGCATGGGGCAATGTGATGACGCTAAGTCGGGCTCATGTATCGGATTTCGGTCATTGGGTTTTCCGATAAATCCGCTAAACAGAAGAGAGCAAAAGTCCGACCACAGGAACGTCCCATGACCACCAAGGCCCCGACCGGAACCGCCCCCGATGCGGTGACCCATCCCGTGCCCGCCACGCGGGGGGACGCGGAACACCCGCGCAACCCCGGAATGGCGCTGGACCTTGCGATGTTTGAGGGCCATCCGGTCAACACCGCCGCGGCCAAACGCCGTTGCGCCCAGATCGAGGCGCGGCGCACGGTCAAAAAGGACCGTCAGGCAGCGTGGCTGTTGAATGCGGTGCGTCTGATCGACCTGACGACCCTATCGGGCGATGACACGCCGGATCGTGTGCGCCGTCTGTGCGCCAAGGCGCGTGCGCCCCTGTCGGATCGTGTGATTGCGGGGCTGGGGATTGATCCCACCTATGCCCGTGTCGGCGCGGTTTGCGTCTATCCCACGATGGTGGGACCGGCGGTGCGCGCGTTGGAGGGGACGGGCATTCCCGTGGCCTCGGTCGCGACGGGGTTTCCGGCGGGGTTGATGCCGCTGCCCCTGCGGCTGAAAGAGATCGAATACGCGGTCGATGAGGGCGCCGCGGAAATCGACATCGTCATCACCCGCGAACACGTCCTGCGCGGCAATTGGTCGGCCCTTTATGATGAGGTCGCCGCGATGCGCGCGGCCTGTGGCGATGCGCATCTCAAGGCGATTTTGGCGACCGGCGAATTGCAGACCCTGCGCAATGTCTATGCGGCCTCGATGGTCGCGATGCAGGCGGGCGCGGATTTCGTGAAGACCTCGACGGGTAAGGAATCGGTCAACGCGACCCTGCCGGTCAGCCTGACCATGGTGCGGGCCGTGCGCGATTACGACATGGCCACGGGGCACCGCGTCGGGTTCAAGCCCGCCGGTGGTCTAAAGACCGCCAAGGACGCCATTCAATGGCAGGTCCTGATGAACGAAGAGCTTGGCCGCCCGTGGCTGAACCCCGACCTGTTCCGGTTCGGGGCGTCCTCGATGCTGGGCGATGTCGAGCGGCAATTGGAACATCACGTGACCGGGCGATATGCCGACGGGTCGCGCAATGCGATGGCCTGAGGGGGATAGCATGTCCGGCATTACCGATCTGATCACCGCGATGGATTACGGCAGCGCGCCCGAGGGCGACCCGCATGTGCGCGCGTGGCTGGCCGCGCATGACGGTGGCTTTGGCCATTTCATCAACGGGGCGTTCACCGCGCCCGCCGACACATTCGACGTGCTGAATCCCGCCACGGGTGAGGTCCTGACGCAGGTGTCACAGGCCAGCGCGGGCGACGTCGATACCGCCATTGCCGCTGCGCGCGCGGCGCAGGCCGGGTGGTCCGCGCGGTCGGGCTATGAACGCGCCAAGGTTCTCTATGCCATCGCTCGCCATGTGCAACAGCACGCGCGCTTCTTGGCCGTTCTGGAAACGCTGGACAACGGCAAACCCATCCGTGAAAGCCGCGACGCGGACATCCCCCTTGTAGCGCGCCATTTCTATCACCACGCCGGTTGGGCCCAAATCCGGGACGACGAATTCCCCGATCAGGTGCCCCACGGCGTTTGTGCGGCGGTGATCCCGTGGAACTTTCCGCTGTTGATGCTGGCGTGGAAGGTCGCACCGGCCTTGGCCGCCGGGAATGCGGTCGTCCTGAAACCGGCCGAGGACACACCGCTGAGCGCGCTGGCCCTTGCGCAGATTGCGGTTGAATGCGGGTTGCCAGCGGGGGTTTTGAACATCGTGACCGGCGACGGCGCGGTGGGTGAGATGTTGGTCAAACACGGCGGCGTCGATAAGGTCGCGTTCACCGGCTCGACCGAGGTGGGCCGCGCCATTCGCGCCGCCACCGCCGGATCGGGCAAGCACCTGACGCTGGAACTGGGCGGGAAATCTCCCTTTGTCGTGTTCGCCGACGCGGATCTGGACGCGGCGGTTGAGGGTGTTGTCGATGCGATCTGGTTCAATCAGGGTCAGGTCTGTTGCGCGGGGTCCCGCGTTCTGGTGGCCGAGGCCGTGGCGGAACGTTTCGAAACCCTGCTGCGCCGCCGGATGGACCGTCTGGTCACCGGCAACCCGATGGATAAAAACGTCGACATGGGCGCGATCGTGTCCCCCCGTCAACGCGACCGGATTGCAGACCTGATCGCCGCCGGAGACGTGCGCGCCGAGGATATCGTGCAAGGTGATGCGCCCGAGGGCTGTTTCTATGCGCCGACGATCATCCGCAATGTCGCGCCCGCGTCCCTGTTGTGGGAGCAGGAAATCTTTGGCCCTGTTGCGACCCTGACCACCTTCCGCACGCCCGAAGATGCGGTCGCTCTGGCCAATAACACGCGCTATGGCCTTGCCGCGTCGGTGTGGTCGGAGAACGTTAACCTTGCGCTGGACATCGCGGCCAAGATCAAGGCCGGTGTCATCTGGATCAACGGTGCCAATATGTTTGACGCCGCCGCCGCCTTTGGTGGCTATCGCGAGAGCGGCTTTGGCCGCGAAGGCGGGCGTGAGGGCATGGCGGCCTATCTGCGCGCCCCCGCAAACGACGCGACGGGCGACGATGCGCCCCTGTCCCCGCCGTCCGTTTTTGCCGGTGGGCCGGGCTCGGGCGCAGAGATCGATCGCACAGCCAAATTCTACATCGGCGGCAAACAGGCCCGCGCCGATAGCGGTTATGTCTACGACGTCACGGGGCCGTCGGGCACGGTCGGCCTATCCGGTCTTGGTTCGCGCAAGGACATCCGCAACGCGGTTGAGGCCGCGCACAAGGCCGGTGGCTGGTCCCGCGCGACGGGGCATAACCGTGCGCAGGTTCTCTATTACCTTGGCGAAAACCTGTCCGCGCGTCAGGACGAATTCGCCGCGCGTCTGGTATCGTTCGGTGCCGATCCCGTTGTAGCAAGCGCCGAGGTGGCCGAGACGATCCAACGCTGTTTCTGGTACGCGGCGCAGGCAGACAAATTCGACGGGGCGGTCAAATCGACCCTGTCCGATGTTCTGACCGTGGCGACGCATGAACCGGTCGGCGTGGTCGGGGTGGTCTGTCCGACCGAACGGCCCCTGTTGGGGATGATGTCGATGGTTCTGCCCCTGATCGCGATGGGCAATGCGGTGGTTGTCGTGCCTTCGCAAACGCATCCCTTGGCCGCGACGGACCTCTATCAAGTGCTGGACACCTCGGACGTGCCTGCTGGGGTGGTGAACATCGTCACCGGTCCGCGCGATGAATTGGCCCATGCACTGACCACCCACGACGGCGTCAACGGTCTGTGGTATGTGGGCGACGCGGCGGGCGTGGAAATGGTCGAACGCGACAGCACCGGCAACCTGAAACAGGTCTGGGCGCGCCACGCGTCGGGCATTGATTGGTCCACCGCCCAAGGGCGCGACTATCTCACCCGCGCGACACAGGTCAAAACCATCTGGATACCCTACGGCGAATGATCATTTTCGATTGCGATGGGGTGTTGGTCGATAGCGAAATCCTGTCCTGTGGGACGGATGCGCGGATGATGACCGAGGCGGGTTTCCCGATCACCCAAGAAGACCTGTTCGAGAACTACATCGGCTGGCCCAAGCCCAAGATTTTCGACGCGGTCGCCGAACGTCGTGGCGCGCCGTGGCCGGAGGATCTATTGGCGCGGGCCGAGGCGGTTTTACACGACCGCATCCCGAATGAGCTGTTGCCGGTTGACGGGGTGGCGGATGTTCTGGCCACGCTCGACGTGCCGTTCGCGGTGGCGTCGTCCTCGTCTGTGCATAAACTGCGCCTGTCGCTGGATACCTGTGATCTGACGCGGTTTTTCGACGGGCATATCTATTCCGCCGAACAGGTCGCGCGCGGCAAACCCGCGCCCGATGTGTTCCTATTGGCGGCCAGCCAGATCGGCAGCGACCCCGCCGACACCGTGGTGGTGGAGGACAGTCCCGCAGGCATCACCGCCGCCCGCCGCGCAGGTATGCGCGCTATCGGATTCGCGGGGGGCAGCCATTGCTTGCCTTCGCACGCGGACCGATTAATGGCCGCCGGTGCCGTGACGGTCGTCCATCACATGCGCGACCTGCCCGCTGCATTCGCCGAACTGGGGGTAGGGGGATGAGCGTCGATTATGACCTCACCGTCGATGCGCGTGACCTGTTGTGTCCGTTGCCGGTCCTGAAGGCGCGCAAGACGCTCAATGGGATGCAGGCCGGACAGGTTCTGTGCCTCTGGGCGACCGATCCGGTGGCGGTGATCGATATCCCGCATTTCTGTGCCCAATCGGGGCATGAGATGGTCGAGACCTATGAACAGGACGGCGCGACCGCCTATGTGATCAGGCGCGGCGCAGGGATGCCCGAGGCATAGAGACCCTCGGCCCGCGCTAGATCCTCGGGCGTGTTGATGTTGAAAAACGGGTCCACCGTGTCAAACGCATAGGTCACGCGCCGCGCGCCGCGTTCGCTGGCCCACCGTCCGATCCGCCGCGCGCCGGTATCAACGTCCGCGCGCAGATCCTCCATCAGGGCCACGGGCCACAGCCCGAACACCGGATGTAACCGCGCGTCCCCGTCCGCGCCCTGACTGGCCGCCAGAACCGGTGCGGCCGTGTTTGCGAGGGCGCTCAGATCGGCAACCAAGGTTTGGGGGAAAAACGGCGTGTCCGTGGCGACGGTCAGGACCCAATCCTGCCCACGCGTTGCGGCCCAGACCATTGCGGTCAGAACACCGGCCAACGGACCCAAACCCCCGTCCACAACATCGGGCAGAACCGGCAGGCCAAGGGCGTCATGCGCGGGATTGGCGGTGTTGATCGCCACCGCGCCGCATTGGGGCAATAGCCGGTCCAGAACCACCCGAACCAAGGGCACCCCGCCAAGGGTGCAGGTCGATTTGTCCAGATCGCCCATGCGGCGGCTTTGTCCACCGGCAAGGATCACGGCGGGATAGGGCGGGGGCGTCATCAGACCAATCAGTCCCTTGTCATTCGCGATTGGCTGACATCTTTTAGGTCTGACAGGATTCTTCAAGGGCAATGCGATGCTTGGCTATATCGTGGCGGATGAACGGGGCGGGGGGGACCGCCGGTTGGCGGCTCTGGTCGACCGGTTGCTGTTCGATGGTCTGCGCCTTGCCGGTGCGGTGCAAACCAACGTTGAGGTGGACGAGGATCGCCCCTGTCACATGGATCTCTGTGTGATCGGTCAGGATACGGCGGTCCGGATCAGCCAATCCTTGGGCGCGCATTCGTCGGGATGCCGCTTGGATCCTGCGGGATTGGAGACCGTTGTCGGCGCGGTCGCGGCACAGTTGGACGCGCCCGTCGATCTGTTGATCGTCAACAAGTTCGGCAAGCAAGAGGTCGAGGGGCGCGGCTTTCGCACCGTGATCGGGGCGGCCATTGCCCAAGGCATCCCCGTTCTGACCAGTGTGAATGCCAAGAACCTTGAGGGGTTCCGCGCTTTTGCCGATGAATTGGCCGTGCAGATCGACGCGGATGTGGATTCGATGCACGCATGGGTGGCCGAGATCGTCCAGACCCCCGCCTGAGCATCAGAACCCTAGGGTTGAGTCGCCCCGTTTCAAGGGTTGCGAAGGTCGTAATACCAAAGTGTTAACGCAATCAGCGCATGCGCGACCTTGGTCTGTTAATAAGTCAAAAACATTCACCTTTTGAAATATCATTAAAAATCAGTAAATTGCGCACTGTGTGAAAACTAATTTACAATTTTCGTGATGCGTGTGTCAGAAAAATTACTCAATTATCAATCGGCAACACTTCGCCGGTGAATTTTTTACAGGCTGGTGGCAATCTACCCCTGCAGTGGGAGCGCGCCTGATTTTTGGAGGGAGCGTGGCCAGCGAAACCCAGTTTCCGGCCCGCAAGATCAGCGCCTTGAATGCACGCGACAGGTGAGTGGACCGGACATCCGGTTTTGGGAACACCGCGCGATGGAGGAACATTGATGGACGGCACCATGACAAAAACCGCGGCTTGTAATTTGATCCTGTTGGGCCCGCCGGGCGCCGGTAAAGGCACGCAGGCGCGTATGCTGGAAGAGAAATTCGGCCTCGTTCAACTGTCGACCGGCGATCTGCTGCGTGCGGCTGTGGCGGCGGGCACCGAGGCCGGCAAGCAGGCCAAATCGGTCATGGAAGCCGGCGGTTTGGTCAGCGACGAGATCGTCATCGCGATTCTACGCGACCGTCTGGCCGAGCCTGATTGCGCGGCTGGTGTGATCCTTGATGGTTTCCCGCGCACGCCGGTTCAGGCCGCCGCGCTTGACGATCTGATGGGCACCATCGACAGCGCCATCAACGCCGCGATCAGCCTTGAGGTTGACGATGCGGCCATGGTTGAGCGCGTCGCGGGCCGCTACACCTGTGCCGGTTGCGGCGAGGGCTACCACGACAGTTTCAAAACGCCTGCGACTGCGGGCGCCTGCGATAAATGCGGCGGGACGGAATTCAAACGTCGCGCGGATGACAACGCCGAGACCGTGTCCGAACGTCTGGCGGCCTATCACGCGCAGACCGCGCCGCTGATCGCGTTTTACGATGACAAAGGCATTTTGCAGCGCGTCGACGCCATGGGCGATATCGACGTGATTGCTACGGAATTGGGAACGATCGTTCAAAAGATCGTCGCCTGATCGCACACGATCCACAGGGATCGGGGGCTGGGGATGCGCGCGCGGTGCATCCCTTTGGAGGAACTGGAGGAAGGGAGGACGCGATGTCCGACAATCAATCCAATAATGCATATTGGTCGGCCAACATCCGGCTGATTGCAGTGTGTCTGGTGATCTGGGCACTGGTCTCTTTCGGGTTCGGCATTCTGCTGCGCCCGATGCTGTCGGGGATCGCCGTTGGCGGCTCTGATTTGGGGTTCTGGTTCGCGCAGCAAGGGTCGATCCTGGTCTTTTTGGGCCTGATCTTCTTTTACGCGTGGCGGATGAACAAACTGGACGCCGAATTCGGCGTGGACGAGGAGTAATCGGCCATGGATCAGTTTACCATTAACCTGCTGTTTGTGGGCGCGTCGTTCGCGCTCTACATCGGCATCGCGATCTGGGCCCGTGCGGGTTCGACCAGCGAATTCTACGCCGCTGGCCGCGGTATTCACCCCGTCACCAACGGTATGGCTACGGCTGCGGACTGGATGTCGGCGGCGTCGTTCATCTCGATGGCTGGTCTGATCGCCTTTACCGGCTATGACAACAGCTCGTTCCTGATGGGCTGGACCGGTGGCTACGTTCTGCTGGCTCTGCTGCTTGCGCCTTATCTGCGTAAGTTCGGCAAGTTCACCGTGTCGGAATTCATCGGCGACCGTTTCTACAGCCCGACCGCACGTCTGGTTGCAGTTATCTGTCTGATCGTTGCCTCGACCACCTACGTTATCGGTCAGATGACCGGTGTTGGCGTTGCGTTTGGCCGCTTCCTTGAGGTGAGCAACACGACCGGTCTGCTGATCGGTGCATGTGTTGTGTTCGCCTACGCCGTTTTCGGCGGCATGAAGGGTGTGACCTACACGCAGGTTGCCCAGTACTGTGTTCTGATCGTGGCCTACACGATCCCTGCGATCTTTATCTCGCTGCAACTGACCGGCAACCCGATCCCTGCACTGGGTCTGTTTGGCGAGCACGCTGCTTCGGGTGAGGCTCTGCTGAGCAAGCTGGACGCCACCATCCAAGAGCTGGGCTTTAACCAGTACACGGCGCACAACGGTGACACGTTCAACATGGTTCTGTTCACCCTGTCGCTGATGATTGGTACGGCTGGTCTGCCGCACGTTATCATGCGCTTCTTCACCGTGCCGCGCGTTGCTGATGCACGTTGGTCGGCTGGCTGGGCGCTGGTGTTCATTGCTCTGCTGTATCTGACGGCTCCGGCTGTTGGTGCGATGGCGCGTCTGAACATCACCGAACTGATGTGGCCGAACGGTACCGAAGGTCAGGCTGTGTCGATCGAAACGATCAACACCAACCCCGACTATGCCTGGATGGCGACCTGGGAAAAAACCGGTCTGCTGGGCTATGAGGACAAGAACGGCGACGGCATGATCCAGTACTACAACGATGCAAGCCCGGCGATGGCCGAGCGTGCAGCGGCTGAAGGCTGGACCGGCAACGAACTGACCAACTTTAACCGTGACATCCTGGTTCTGGCGAACCCGGAAATCGCCAACCTGCCCAGCTGGGTGATCGGTCTGGTGGCTGCGGGTGGTCTGGCGGCTGCTCTGTCGACGGCTGCTGGTCTGTTGCTGGCGATTTCGTCGGCTGTGTCGCACGACCTGATCAAAGGCGCCATCAACCCGAACATCTCGGAAAAAGGCGAACTGATGTCGGCACGTATTGCCATGGCTGTGGCCATCGCGGTTGCAACCTATCTGGGTCTGAACCCCCCGGGCTTTGCCGCACAAACGGTGGCCTTGGCGTTCGGTCTGGCAGCGGCTTCGATCTTCCCGGCGCTGATGATGGGGATCTTCTCGACCCGCATCAACAACACCGGCGCGGTTGCTGGTATGCTGGCAGGTCTGATCGTGACGCTGGTCTATATCTTCCTGCACAAAGGCTGGTTCTTTGTTCCGGGTACGAACTCGTTCACGGATGCTGACCCGCTGCTGGGTACGATTAAATCGACCTCGTTCGGTGCAATCGGTGCGATCATCAACTTTGCAGTTGCTTACATCGTCACCAGCATGACCAAGCCGATCCCGCAAGAGATCAAGGATCTGGTCGAAAGCGTGCGCATCCCCCGTGGTGCAGGCGACGCCGTCGATCACTGATCAAGATCAAGGTATAGGGGGCTTCGGCCCCCTATATTGCCTTGGTAGAGTAACGTCCCAAGGCGAGGTGCCAAGCAGGCACGCATTCAAATGACCCAATCCGATGGACACCCACCGATGATGCAGGCTAACGATCCGTCTGCCTTGGTACAGGCCCTGATCGCCCACGCCCCGTTTTCCCTGTTGGGAGAGGCGGCGCAGGAACGACTGTCGACTGGCCTCAGCCAGATGCAGGTCGCAGCCGGCGATTTGGTGGTGCCGCGTGGTGCGCCCCTTGGGGGGCTTTATTTCATTCAATCCGGTGTGTGTGACATCGTGGCCCCCGGTGGCGCGGTCGTGTCCCACCGTGTTGCGGGCGACATTCTGGGTGAGCGCGGATTGCTGCGCGATGGCTATGCGGTGATGGATGTCCGCGCGATTGAGCCGTCCGACCTGATCACCCTGTCGTCCGAGTTGTTCCACGACTTTGTCGAAAACGAACCCGCCTTCGCCGAATGGTTCACCCGCAGCGCCCCCGCATGGTCGGATGAGGCCGAGACGGGTTATGCCACCGGTCTGACGGCGCTGCATGTGCGCGACCTGATGTCCGCGCCGCCGATCACCTGTGAGGCGGACAATTCGATCACCGACGTGGCCAAGGTCATGCGGGATCGCCGTATTTCGTCCCTGTTGGTGATGCAGGGCGATGATCTACAGGGCATCGTGACCACGACCGACCTGACGAACAAGGTTCTGGCCGAAGGGCGCGATGGCACGACGCCCGTCACCGACGTGATGACCCGCAACCCCGTTACGATCCGCCCCGATGCCGTGGGTCTGGACGCGATGATGCTGTTGGCTAGTCACGGGATCAGTCACCTGCCGGTGGCGGATGGGGATGAATTGCTGGGCATGGTGGGGAAAACCAACCTGTTCCGCCAGCAGGCCGCCACGGCCAGCCACATGGTTCTGGAAATCGTTGGCGCGAATTCCGCCGATGAAATGGCCGCCGTGACCGCCCGCATTCCGGAACTTTTGTCCCAACTGGTGATGGCGGGCACGCGTCCGAACCCGATCTGCCGCCGGATCACCGATATCACCGACGCGATCACGCGCCGGTTGCTGGCCTTGGCTGAGGCGGAATTCGGCCCGCCGCCGGTGCCCTATCTGTGGCTGGCCTGCGGCTCGCAAGGGCGGCGTGAACAGACGGGGCAATCCGATCAGGACAATTGCCTGATCATCTCGGACGACATGCGTCCCGAGGACGACGCCTATTTCGCGAAACTAGCGAAATTCGTGTCCGATGGTCTGGACACCTGCGGGTTTGTCTATTGCCCCGGTGATATGATGGCGACAGCAATGCGCTGGCGCCAACCGCGCCGTGTCTGGCGTGAGTATTTCACCAAATGGATCGCCCAACCGGACGAAGAGGCCCAGATGCTGGCCTCGGTCATGTTCGATCTGCGCCCGATCGCGGGGGACTTTGCCCTTTATGACGATCTCCAGCAGGAAACGCTGGACATGGCGCGGGGCAATTCGATCTTTGTGGCCCATATGATCGCGAACTCGCTGAAACACACGCCGCCCTTGGGCCTGTTGCGCGGGTTTTCCCTGATCAAATCGGGCGATCACAAGAACATGGTCGACCTGAAACACAGTGGCGTCGTCCCCGTCACCGATCTGGGCCGTGTCTATGCGTTGCAGGGCGGGTTGCAGGCGGTGAACACTCGCGACCGGCTTGAGACGGCTCTTGATGCCGGTGTGGTGTCGCAGAGTGGCGCGCGCGATCTGATCGACGCCTATGAGATGATCGCCGAAACCCGCCTGATCCATCAGGCGCGCCAAATCCGCGACGGGATCAAACCAGATAACTTTATGGCCCCAAGCGGCTTATCAGACCTTGAGCGCAACCACCTGCGCGATGCATTCATGGTGATAAAGACGATGCAGTCGGCCCTTGGACACGGGCGGAGTGCATAAAATGGGGGAACACCGTGTTTATTGATTTGATAGCGACCTTTGCCGCCGGTTTTGCCGGGGCGGGGATCATCCTGATCCTGAACCACCTGACGCGCGGGCGTCTGCCCAAATGGGCGATGCCTGTGGCCGCTGGTGGGGCGATGATCGCGATGACCATCTGGTCGGAATACACATGGGCTGCAAGGACCATGGCAGGCCAACCCGAAGGCGTGGTGAACCTGCAAACCGTGGAGGAGAGCAAACCGTGGAAGCCGTGGACCTATGTGGTTCCACAGGCCACGCGGTTCATGGCGCTGGATACGGCGACGATCCGTGACAACCCCGAGCACCCCGATGTGCGACTGGTCGATTTGTACCTGTTCGCGCGCTGGGCCCCGCCCGCCAAGGTCACGCAATTCGTCAACTGTGCCGATGCGACGCGCGCGGATGCAACGAACACCGTTTTTGCGGATTTCGACCGCGCGCAATGGCAGCCCTTGGATCAGGACGATCCCTTGTTGCAGGGGGCCTGCCAAACCTAGCCCGGAGGAGGGGCCGGAATGGACGAAAAACGAATTCTGCTGGTCGAAGACGAAGACAACATCGCCCTTGCGCTAGAGCACCTGCTGCGCCGTCAGGGGTTTGGCACCTGCCGCGCCGCGACGGGGCGGGATGCCTTGCAACAGCTGACGGATTTCCGACCCGATCTGGTCCTTTTGGATGTGATGCTGCCCGATATTTCGGGATTTGAACTGTGCCAGACGGTGCAGGAACAGGCGGATCGCCCCCGTATCATCATGATGACTGCCCGCGGCGGCGAGGTTGAGCGCCGCAAGAGCCTTGCCATGGGGGCGGACGGGTTCATGCACAAACCCTTTGTCACCGGTGACCTGATCGCGGAGATTGATCAGGTTCTGGCGGGGCCGGTCCATGCCTGAACGCCTTGGCCTGCGCAAACGGTTCGCGCTGTTCTTTGCGGCGCTGGGGATCGGGGCGTGCGTTGCGATCGGGCTGGGCGCGTGGGTCGGCCTGTCGCGCAGCGCGGGTGCGGCGGACGGGTTCGTGATCGCCGCCCTGATCGGGATGTTCGGCGTTCTGGGTCTGGTCGCATGGATCGGGTTCCTGTTTGATCAGAACGTGGCACGGCCGATTGTGGCGCTGACCTCGGACCTATCCACGCGGGCGCGCACGGATGCGGGCGGCGAGATCGACCAGAGCGCGGCGCGCTACCTTGGGGCGCTGGCCCCCGCCGCGCGCAATCTGCACACCGCGTTGACCGAGGCGCGTGCGGCTGGCGAAGAACAGGTCGCCCGCAAAACGGCGGCGATCGAGCGGGAAAAGGCGCTGTTTGCCGCATTGCTGCATGATCTGGCCGAGGGCGTGTTCGTCATCGGACCGGATCAGCGGATCATGCTCTATAACCGTGCGGCGCGCGATATCCTGCCGGGCGCGGGACTGGACCGGCCCCTGTCCGGTGTGATCCGCGTCGATCCGATGCTGCACGCCATCGAACGTCTGAACCACCGCGATCCGGGCGAGGGAACCCGGCCCGAGGCGTTCCTGACCGCCTCGGCGGATGGGGCGAGGTTGTTGATCGGGCGGGTGTCGCGGGTCATCAGCGCTGGGAAATCCGTGGGCCATGTGGTGGTGTTCCATGACGCGACCGACGATCTACAGGCCCATGCCGAGCACGATCACATCTTTAACGACCTTCTGGAACAGGTGCGGCGCAGTGCGGCGGCGATGGGCGCGATCCTAGACGTGCTGACCGCCGATCCGGATATCGAACTGCCCCTGCGCGCGACATTTGACACCGCCCTGCATGAGGAATTGCAGCGTGTTTATGACACCCTGAACGAAACCGCAGGGGCCTATGACGCGGCCACGTCGCGCCATTGGCCGATGACCGAGGTCGCGGCCAGCGATATTTTCGACGCCCTTGCCGCGCGCCGCCCTGAGGTGGTCGCGCAGTCCGGCGGCGAGGCATTCCTGCATTGCGACGGCTATGCGGTTCTCGAAATCCTCGACCGGATCATTGGCGGTTTGGCGGACGATCCGGCGCGCAGCGACTTCGCCATCGGCACCCGCACGGCGGGGGATGAGGTCTGGATCACCCTCGACTGGGCCGGTCCAAAGGTCGCCGATAGCGCGCTGGAGGCGTGGCTGCAGGTGCCCCTGTCGGCCAGTTACGGGCAATATTCGGGACGCGATGCGTTACAGGGGCATCGCACCGAAATCTGGCCCGAAGAGACGGACGGGCGCACGTGCCTTGTTCTGCCATTGCGCTCGGCCCAGCCGCAGGTGCTGAAGCCACAGGAAGAACGCCCCGAGTTCTATGATTTCAACCTGCCCGGTGCGGACGGCAACCGCGACTGGATGACGGTGCCCCTACGGGCGCTGCGGTTCGTGGTGTTTGATACGGAAACGACCGGCCTGAACCCCGCCGGACGGGATGAGATCGTGCAAATCGCGGGGGTGCGGATCGTGAACGGGCGTCTGTTGACCGGTGAGGTGTTTGACACATTGGTCAATCCGGGGCGCAAAATCCCGCCCGCGTCCACGGCGGTGCATAAGATCGACGATACGATGGTGGTCGATGCGCCGAATATCGGCGCGGCGGGTCAGGCGTTTCACGATTTCTGCGAAGGTTCGGTTCTGGTCGCGCATAACGCCCCGTTCGATATGGCGTTTTTGCGCAAGTCGCAGGACCGGATCGGCGCGCGGTTCGGGCAACCGGCCCTGTGCACGGTTCTGTTGTCTGCCGTTTTGTTCGATCACACGGGCGATCACACGCTGGATGCGCTGTGTGACCGGTTTGGCGTCGATCTACCGGCCGAGTTGCGCCACACCGCCCTTGGGGACGCGCGGGCGACGGCGCAGGTGTTTTTGCACATGCTGGATTTGCTGGAGGCGCGGGGCATTCTGACCCTTGGCGATGCGATTTCCGCCTCTGAACAGATGACCCAAATCCGCAAGGCCCAGAACTATGGCACCTAGGGGTTACTCGGCGACGCTCTGAAACTCGGACGCAACGGATTGCAGGAACCCGCGCAACTTGCCCTCATCCAAGGGTTTGGTCAGTAGTTCCACTCCCGCCGTTTCGCATTGACGCCGGAATGTGGGTGAACGGTCGGCGGAAATCATCCGTGCGGGCGGGCTGCCGTATTTGTCGCGGATGATGGTGTAGAGGTCCAAGCCGTTCATCCCCTCGCCCAGTTGATAGTCCAGCAACAAGGCATCGGGCCGGATCTGGATATCCTCAAGCAGTTGGAGGGCGTCCTCGGCGCTCTCGGCGTCGATGACGTTCACGCCCCAGCTTTCGATGTTAATGGTGATCGCGCGGCGCACGTCGGGATCGTTTTCCACCAACAGCACAATCAGGCCCAAATCGCGGGGATCGGGACCGGTGGTCGCGGTTTCGCGGATGGGCATGCGCGGCGAACTGGGGGCCATCGGGACGTTGACAAAGAACCCGCTGCCCTGACCGGGTTCGGACCACAGCGACAGGGGATGTTCCAGTTGCGCACAGGCCCGTTTCACGATGGCAAGGCCAAGGCCCATGCCCTCGCTTGCGCTGGCCTTGGCGTTCAGGCGGCGGAATTCCTCAAAGATCAGGCGCTGATCCTGTTCGGCGATGCCGGGGCCGGTGTCCCAGACCTCAATCCGCGCAGAACCGCCATTGCGGCGCACCCCGATCAGGACCTTGCCCTTTTCGGTATAGCGCAGCGCGTTTGAGGCAAGGTTCTGCACGATCCGGCGCAGGTATCCGGGATCAGAGCGTACGCACAGCGCGCTATCAACGACCTGCAACTCCAACCCCTTGGCGGCGGCAATCGGTTCCAGTTGATGGCGCAGCGGCACAAGGATGTCGGACAGATGCACGGTGGCGATGTCGAAGCTGGCCTTGCCGGATTCCAGTTTCGAGATGTCCAGCAGCGCGTCGATGATCTCTTCGACACTGGCCAGCGCGGTTTCGGTTTTGCCGATCAGGCTCTGGTCATCGTCGCTCAGGCCCTTACCCGACAGGGAGGACACGAAGAGTTTCGCCGCCGACAGGGGTTGCAACAGGTCATGCGATGCGGCGGCCACGAAACGGGATTTCGACGCATTCGCGCGCTCGGCCGAGGCCAAAGCGTCCTCAAGCTCTAAAGTGCGTTCGGCGACCCGTTGTTCAAGATGCTCGTTCACCTCACGCAGGGCGCGTGCGGCTTCGCGTTCGGCGGTCACGTCGGTAAAGCTGATCACAAAGCCATTGTCGGGCATTTCCTGTCCGAACACGTCCAAGATGCGTCCGTCCAATCGCCGCGCCTCACAGGAAAACGGACGACGCGATGTGCCCTTGGCCGCCCAATCGCGCAGAGGCTCGGCGTCGCGCGTTTCCTCTAGGTGTAGACGTCCGTCGAAATGGTCCAGAAACCGTTCAAACGGCAGACCAAGACGCAGTTGGACAAGGGGAACGTTCAACAAGAACCCCAGACGGCTGTTCCAGCCGACCAATTGGCGCTGGCCGTCGAAAATGCACACACCTTGGTTCAGGTGGTCCAGCGTCGCGCGGATCATGCGGGCCTGTGTGTCGCGCAGGCGTTCGCGTTCCTGACGCTCCATGCGGACGATGTCGGTGACGTCCGTCTGCATGATCACGGTGCCGCCGTTGTGGGTGCGGTGTTCACTGACCTGAATCCAGCGGTCCATCGTCAGACAGACGTTGAACATCACATGCGTGTCACGGTGACGGCGTTTGCGTTTGCGCGCCCAACTGGCGGCGTCTTCGCCTTCGGGTAGGGACAAATGCGGGCTGTGCGAGATCAGATCGACATAGCGTTCAAAGTCCAGACCCGGTTTCAGCTCGGCCACGATGTCGTGGAAATCGCGGCAAAAGCGGCTGTTGCACAGGACCAGTTTCTCGTGCTGATCAAACAGCGCGAACCCCTCGCGCACGGTTTCGATCGCATCGGTCAGGTTGGTCTGGGCGGCCTCGGTTTCGCGGTTGGCCTCGGCCAGACGGATGTTGGATTCATGCAAAAGGTCCAGCGCCTGTTCCAACTCGCGCGTACGCTGGCGCACTTGATCCTCAAGCAGGGCTGCGCGCTCGAATTGGGCATAGGCGATGTTGCTCTGATCCCCGCCCTGTTCGACACGGCGCATCAATGCGCGCGTGATCTGAAGCAGCTTTTCGTTCTGCCGTTCCAGACTGTCGTCAGGGCTTACTAGGGTCATTCAGGCGGCACCTTTGTCAGGGGAACCGAGGTCGGCGGATAGAGGGCGACACCGGTCATCGTATGGTTCACATGTAGCGCACCGATTTGCTCACCATAAGTGCCAAAGCCGGTGACGTTGTGTTTCTTCAATACTTCTGAAACGTCACGGCTCATTTGTTTTTGACCTGCCTCTAAACGACGCAGAATACAATCGCAGGCCAGAACCATGTCCGGCTGATCCCCGCCCGCGATCTGCGACAGGCCCTGATCCAGATGTTCGGCCAGATGCTGGGGCTCGGCCAAGGTCAGGACCATGCCCTCGTCAATCGCGGAAAAGAACACCAGTTCACCTTCGGGTGTGACCTGTTGAATGGCGCGCACGTGGTGGCGGTCGCCAAGGCGCACGACGACAGGGTGGGCGGCGAATGTGAACTGGTCCAACTGGTTCGGGTCCTTGCCCAGCATCCGCGCATATTCGGCGGCGGCGGGTTCGGCATTGATGCGGCGTACAACGCGGCGGCTGGGGTCGGCCTCGGTCACAACCATGCGCATTTCGGTGGGGGCAAGGTGGTCGAGGCTGAACACCTTGACCGGGCAGGTCGTGCGGATCAGCGACAGGATCGCGGCGTTGCTATAGGTCACCCCGTTCAGGGAGAGCCGCGTGCTTTGGAACTGAGTGCCATCGCCCGCCGAGCCGCCGAACAACGGCACCCCGCCCAGCCCCGAGGACAACATCGAGGTCAGCTCATCCTCACGCATGGACATGCCGTCCACCATCAAAAAGGCGAATTCATTTTCCATCTGGGGGCTGGCACTCGCCAGTTTCAGGCGCGCGCGGATCACCTGATCCACTTCGCCCTGATGGTTCAGATCATCCAGAGGGGCGACCAAAAGGGCCGCCGTCGCAAACCGGTCACGGGGAAAGCCGATGGCGATGATCTGATCTTCTTCATAGCCCGCGCTGCCGATCTCGCCCGCGGTGGTGCAGGCCAACACAGTAGCGGGCGCGAAACGCCGCGCCGCCTCTGCCGTTAAGGCATCAAAGTCCGCCTGGGGGCTGATAAACAAACAAATCTGGGCAAAGTCATGCGCGCCCAGGGCATTCCCTAACTCGGTAATCGGCGACCGCTCATCGCAAGCCACCTGCGCCACACAGAGAGTCTGGCGTCTGTTCTCCTCCCCTGCGGACGGTTTCAGTTTCCCGTCCACGTACATCCCCCAATGTTGTGAAGCCTCTCAGGGCTTGTCAATGACCTCTGGGTGCAGCGCTTGCAAAGCTGGCCTCTTGCGCGACCAGAACCGCTTGGGTGCGGCTTTGGACGCCCAGCTTGCGCATGATCGCAGTCACGTGTGCTTTGACCGTCGTTTCGGCAATCGACAGATCATAGGCGATCTGTTTGTTCAGTTTGCCCTCGCAAATCAATTGCAAAATGCGGGCCTGTTGATTGGTCAGGCTGGATAGGCGTGTCAGGGCATCATCGCCTGGTGCCTCGGCGCCACCGCCATGGGTGCCGATATAGCCCTCGGGGGTGTAGACCTCGCCGCGGGAAATCTTTTCGAACGCGTCACGGAACACGGTGCGCTGGCTGTGCTTGGGGACGAACCCCGATGCACCGGCCTTGAGCGTGTTGGAAATCATGCGGTTGTCGGCCATGGACGAGACCACGATCACCGGCACGCGCGGCGCAATCGCCTTGAGGCGCATCAGACCCTCAAGCCCGTTCACGTCAGGCAGGTTCAGGTCAAGAAGAATCACATCGGGACGTGTCGCGTTCTGCAAATCCTCCAACGCGGCCTCAAGCCGGTCGGCGGTGCGGATTTCGCCACTGGGCACAATGGACTTTAGCGTCAGGGCCAACGCATCGCAAAACAGCGGGTGATCGTCGATCACAAGCGCCGTGCCCAAGGTCTTTGCCGGTGTAGTCTGGTCCATCATTATCCCCGATGTTGAGGCCTTTGGATAAGCCTACCGGCGCTGCGATGAAACGTCACTTGGCAAAAGGTCTAACTGTCATAAAACAAAAACGCCCGTGCGAGGGGCCCGGGCGCGCCAGAAAGCTAAGTTCCCATGGATCCGAGACCCATCACGCACGAACAACCAAACCGGAGCGCCCGGTAGCGGCAGACCAGTGCGGTCAGCGTGACCATGAATACCCTCAAGCGCTGGCGAAAGACGACACCCCGCTAGCGGTCCAGGGGATATTTAGGAGGGGATATGACTAGTGTCAGGATGCACTGATTTCGGTTGCGCTGCGTGATTCACGCCTCCGAAAGAGGAGTGATCTCTTCTGGCTGACCGACGCACAGATGGCTGGACTGGCGGTGGAACACGGTGAGAAGACGACCGTGATGATCGACGCGCCATACCTCAAGGCCCACCAAACGGCGACCAGCATGGCCGCCAAATGGTCACCTGATTGGTCGAACCAAAGGCGGCAAGAACACCAAGCTGCACGCCATCTGCAACAGTCAGGGACGATCGATCGACCTGTTCGTCACCGCTGGACAGGTTACGACTATATCGGCGCACGGGCGCTGCTCAGAGGCCCGCCTCACGTCAAATGGCCGCTCGGGGATCGCGGATATGATGCTGACTGGTTCAGAGAAGCGTTGCCGAACAAGGGGCTACGTGCCTGCATCCCGGGCCGGAAGAGACGCAACGCGCCGGTCAAAGATGACAAGCGAAGAAACAAGCGGCGCAACCGCATCGAAATCATGTTCGGCAGGCTCAAGGACAGGAGGCGCGTCGCGGCCCGCTATAACCGATGCCCCAAGGTGTTCCTCTCAGTCATCGCCCTCGCGGCTCTCGTCAAGGGTTATGGATCCTGACCCTAATTGTCACATGACATGGTCAAGGTTTCATCAAGTAGTTCCTCAGCCGTTCTTTGGACGACTTCAAACTGCTTCATCATTAAGAGTGAGGATTCGTATCCATCAGCACGCGCGGAAATGGTTGGATATCTCACCAGCCTGACCGGCTGATTGTACCTGTCGTGCCAAGTGGCGCACACGGCTGCTGTATAATACGCAATACACTGATTAAAAGGATGTTCCCCTTCGGCATCCTTTAAGCACTTTAACGATCGGGTGGGCCCGAAAGGAATGGCAAATTCATTTTTTCCGACTCCTGGAATGGAAAAATTCCTTGACCAAACAAAGTATGAAAACGTTGTATTTATTTCACTACCATCTTCTCGAAGGTACTGAACTTGCCACATCTCCGGAGCCTCGGAGAAAGGCGTGAGGGAAATCGTGTAATCCGGAGTTTCACCCTCATTCCTCCAGAAATTGTTGAATATGGGCGTTAGGTCACCCATCAAGCCGGAGTTTGCACGGTTCAGTCCAGTGAATTCAAACTTAATTCCTCCGGTTTGATCCGAACACAGGTGTGATTTCCTGTAATCTAAGCTCGAAAGATCAATGTCACATTGCGAGAACGAAAGTTCTTGATTATCCGCATTGGCATTCAATTCGGACGCTGTGGAAAAATGCGCGAAAACAATAGAGAGGGCGAAAACCCCCGAGCTGATTGTTAAGCTGACGTTTGATGGCATAGCTTTTTGAAACCGTTGGCTTGGACATTGCGTAATGTTCTAAGATTGCCCGAGATCGGTCAGCGTCATGTTACGTTCAGGTGCAATACTCTTCCTGTATGGGCTATGTGTCCTGACTTGACGTTGTTTTCAAATTTTCAGGTAATTTTTGCAAGTATTTGTCTGTTGACCCGCTTGGAATAGCTTCCCTAGTTTCAAGAATGCTTAACAGGTGCAATGCCAGATCAAAACTTTCGAAAACACTGTCCGATAACAATATCAGAAACTTTAATTGTTCATCAGTTAGGTCTTTTAAATTGAGTAGAGAGCGCACGAACACAGCATCGCCGTCAATTAACTGGTTTTTTATGCGGCGTTGTCTCAATTGAGCGGCGCTGCTGTGATTGAGTGATGCTGATTTGAAAAAGAGAAACTTGTGAAGATCAAGCCCCAACGAACGAAGCATGCGCATTTGTTCATCAAGCAGAGGTTGGTTTTCGTAAAGTTGTATGGCGGCAACTTCAGTAACTACTCCAAGCACACCAGATAGTTTCTCAAGGCCATTAGAGAATACTTTGGTTTCGCCACCCTGAATATCAATTTTAAGGAAGTCTATTGAAGGAATGTCCTTCATGTCATCTAAGCGGTGGGTTTGAATTGGTATCGTTTCAACCACTCGCATAGCCCGTTGCCAACGATTGAGATAAGATATGGCGTTTTGGTTGGGTGCTAATAGCGAGGAGAAGCCAGAGCTTTTGCACACATGCAGATTCGCGTCTTGGCCATCACCCACTGCATATGGCAGCAGATGGAAATTGGGACGCTTATCTTTTAAGAGCTCTTCATAGGCAGATTTCTGTGGTTCAAACGCCCATACTTCGGCCAATCCGACTTCAAGAAGAGATTTATACGGAGGCGACTCTAAGGGGTTCGCTCCAACATCCACAATTCTCAAAAGGCGCGACGGTGAAAGTATCTTTCCTAAAAGCTCAATGCGCTGCAGGTAAGTGAAAGGCACCGTGATCCCCTTTTGTATCTTGTTCTGTTCTTTAGGTTTCTAAGTGCTTTTAAGTGAGGCTTGACGCAAGATGTGTGCTGTCAGGCAAAAAATTGTTTTCCTGCTGGAATCCTTGCACGGTCACACAGCACCATCATGGTACGGGGAATTGTTGCTCTTCCCCCAGTGCGCCAGCAATCAAGCCGGACCATCCGACAGGGGCAGACCAGATGGTGCCTAAGCATGTTGAAGAGGCGGAAATGCTGAATGCTGCAGCTCTATCGCGACGACCCGTCGATCCAGAAGATCGGGTTGATACGGGACTGACGCGTGGCCCCGAAGATCTCGGAACAACATGTTGGCGCGATGTTTCCATGGCACTTGCAAATGAACGCCCAGGCGAGGGGCCCGGGCGTTCGAATTGTTTGGACTGGTGTCCGTCTTAGTTGGCCGAAGCCAGCTGACGGGGCAGTTTGAAGGTCCAGATGGTGCCACCTTGGTTCAGGTAGTTGACCTTGGAGGCAACTTCACCACCCCAGAGCGGAACAGCGCCACCCCAACCCGAGGCAACCGAGACGTACTGTTCGCCGTCCATTTCCCAGGTGATCGGCTGGCCAACGATGCCCGAGCCGGTCTGGAAGGACCACAGAACTTCGCCGGTTTCATCGTCAAACGCGATGAACTTGCCCTCAGGCGTACCGGTGAACACCAGACCGCCAGCCGTGGTCATAACACCACCCCACAGAGGAGCGTTGTTTTTGAATTCCCACTTCCATTCGCCGGTGGTCGGATCGATCGCCTTCAGGCTGCCGATGTGGTCTTCGTAGTTCGGTTTGATGGTAAAGCCCGAACCCAGATACGCAGCACCTTTTTTGTAGGTGATCGGCTCGTTCCAGATGTCCATGCCCCATTCGTTCGAGGGGATGTAGAACAGGCCCGAACGCTGCGAGTAGGCCATCGGCATCCAGTTCTTACCACCCAGGAACGAGGGCGACGAGAAGACGACTTCGCCTTTGTTGCCATCAGCCGCATCAGCGGGGTTGCCCGGACGGTTGGGTTCGTTGAAGATCGGGCGACCGTTTTCGTCGATACCGTTGGCCCAGGTGATGTCCTTGACGAACGGGGTTGCCGAAACGAATGCACCATCTTCGCGGTTCAGAACGTAGAAGTAACCGTTACGGTCGGCGGTCGCGAAACGCTTGTCGCCGTTCTTGTCGGTGTAGGCGACGACTTCGTTCACGCCGTCATAGTCCCAGCCCTCACGCGGGGTGGTTTGGAAGTGCCACTTGATTTCGCCCGTTGCGGGGTCGATGCCCAGACGGCTTGCGGCGTAGAGGTTGTCACCGGTGTTGCCTTCGGCGGGCGTACCAGCGCCACGCAGGTGGCTGTTCCACGGTGCGGGGTTACCCGTACCAAACACCAGCGTGTCGGTTTCACCGTCGTAGGAGCCACCCAGCCAGGTTGCGCCACCGCCGGTTTTCCACAGATCGCCCGGCCAAGTCGCGTTCAGCGTACCGGTCATGGTCGATTCTTCGCCGTTCAGCGTACCCATGTGGCCTTCGATCACCGGACGGGTCCAAACGATGTCGCCGGTTTCGGCGTCACGTGCCTGAACTTCGCCAACGATACCGAATTCACCGCCCGAGTTACCGGTGATGATCAGGCCGTCAACGATCAGCGGAGCAGCCGTGTAGCTGTAGCCCGCTTTGTAGTCCGCGATCTTGTCGCGCCACTTCACGTCACCGGTTTTCAGGTCCAGAGCAACGATACGTGCGTCCAGCGTGCCGAAATAGATGTTGTCGCCATAGATGGCGGCGCCACGGTTGATCACGTCACAGCAGGGCAGGATGCCTTCGGGCAGACGCGCGTCGTACTGCCAGATTTCTTCACCAGTCTCGACGTCGATCGCGTACATACGCGAATACGAACCGGTGACATACATGATGCCATCATAAACCAGCGGCTGGGTCTCTTGGCCGCGCTGCTTTTCGCCGCCCATCGAGAAGGCCCATGCCGGAACCAGGTTTTTGACGTTGTCTTTGTTCAGAGTGTCCAGCGGGCTGTAACGCTGCAGGTCACGGCCCATGCCGTTGGTTACAACTTGCGAGACATTGGTCTGGTCGTTGGCCAGATCGGCCTCGGTTACACCAGCTTGCGCCATATTGGTCGCAAAGACGCCCGCGATTGCCGCGGCGACGAAACGGTTCATAGGTTATCCTCCCTTCAAAGCCCGGAAATCCCGAGTTGGTTCGGGGTCCGGCTTCCTCGTCGAAAATCTTTTCGTGTCCGAAGTATGGAAAATCACCACAGGCCCCTCAACGGGGCTTAGGTCGTACGACCCTTGTTTGATTGACAACTAAAGGTTCGCTCTGCCTGATATTTGATTCGCAAAAATTGCGAACCGGAGAGGGAGGTGTGTTCGATGGTCTGGAATGGGGTTAAGGGTCTGATATTAGGGTCAATTGTGACGTTTCCGGCGGGCGCGGAAACCCGTCATGCCTATCTGGAACAGGTCGATGGAACCCGCGTTGAAATCGCCGAAATCCGGTTCGATGGCCCGACTTACGAAATCGTGATGGCCGATGGGGTGTTCTCAGACCACTTTCTGTCGATGCGCCCGTTCAAATGTTTGACCAGCGATCAAAAGCATTGGTGCCACCTGCCGTATCCCTATGAAATCAAACGGGATATATCGGCCGATCTGACCGATCTGGAATATGATTTCCTGTTTGTGTGGAAAGGCGCCACTGAATACGGGATTAATTTGTGGAATGGCGTCTACTACCAATTGACGGAGGGCGAGTCCGGCTATGTCGGGACCATGCATGAATTAAATCTCGACCCGCTGGGGGTGCCGCCTGAACAAGGTGATCTGCGCCCGATCAATCGCGCGGACATGGACCCCGCCGACCCCGACAGCCACTGGCTGCCGAGGTTGGTTATCGAATAGGGCTCATTCCGAAATCGCCGAACCATCGCGCGTGGTGATGCTGGCGAGATAGGCAAGGATAAAGTCCTGAACCGTGCGGTCCTCAATCCCGACATGGCGCATCTTGGTGCCGGGCATAAAGCCGTCGTTGTCTTCCATCCATGCGCGCAGGGCTGCGGGGGTCCAGACAATCCCCGAGGCCTCAAGCGCGACGGAATAGTCATAGTCCTCGATGCTGCCCGCCGCGCGCCCGATCACGTTCTCCAGAGGGGGGCCATATGATTCATGGTCGGAATCATCGGCGTGACAGCGGCGGCATTCCTTGTTGAACAACTCGTGGCCCGCGTTGATCTTGATCTCGGCAAAGGTGTCGGCCTGAGCCATGCCCGCGACCAAAATTGACGCACCTGCCAAGGCCATTTGAAAAAACGGTTTCATATCAGTCTCCTATGTCTGATGGGGGCAGGCTAGGACGGGGCCGGACACGGGGAATTGATACAGGTCAAAACTACGACCATTGGGTCATCGTCCTTTGGTCGTATTCGCCAAGCGCGGTCCAAACTGGTAGCTTTTTCACAAGTTTTTGGGAGGAAACACATGACCTTTATGAAATCGCTTCTGGGCGGTGCGCTGGCGCTGGGGATGACGACCTGTGCGGCCCTGGCCGAGACCCCTGTTCTGCGGGCGGCGGTGCTGAAATTCGGCACGGTGAACTGGGAACTGGACACCATCAAACACTATGGTCTGGACACGGAAAACGGGTTCACCTTGGACGTGTCGGGCGTGGCCAGCGGCTCGGCCGGTCAAATCGCCTTCCAAGGTGGCGAGACGGATGTGATCGTGTCCGATTGGCTGTGGGTGGCCCGCCAACGCGCGGCCGGTAAGGACTATGTCTTTATCCCCTATTCCAAGGCTGTTGGCGGCGTGATGGTCCCCAAGGATAGCTCCGCGCAAACGCTGGCCGATCTGGACGGTAAAAAGATCGGTATCGCCGGTGGTCCGCTGGATAAAAGCTGGCTGATCCTGCAGGCCTATGCGCAACAGGAACTGGGCATGGACCTGAAAGGACAGACCGAACAGGTGTTCGGCGCGCCGCCTTTGGTGTTCAAAACCGCGCTGGGCGGGGAAACCGATGCGGCGATCAACTTCTGGCACTTTATGGCCAAGATGGAGGCCGCCGGCATGCGCAAGCTGATCGACGTGGCCGATGCGGCGCGCTCGCTGGGTCTGGACCCTGACACGCCGCTGCTGGGTTATGTGGTCAAGGGCGAGATGTTGCGTGACAACCCCGATCTGGTCAAAGGTCTGGCCGCCGCATCGCGTGCCGCCAAGGACAAGCTGGCCACCGATCCCGCCGCGTTTGAGCGTCTGCGCGAACGGATGAACGCCAAGACCGATGCGCAGTTCGACGCGCTCAAGGCTGGTTTCATCGCAGGCATCCCGAACAAGGGCCGCGTAGATGAGGCCGCTGCCGACAAGATGCTGCGCCTGATGGCCCAACTGGGCGGTGAGGACCTGTTGGGGACGGCTACTTCCCTGCCCGAGGGTCTGTTCGTTCAGCCGGGCAGCTAAGGACACCGCGGTGAGCGCACCCACAGAACAAAACGGCCGTCCCGATCAGGGGCGGCCTCTGCTGTCTGTCGATGTACAGGGCATGGCCTATGGACGCGATATCGTTCTGGGCCAGATTTCGTTTGATCTGAAACGCGGTGACACCTTGGCCCTGACCGGCCCGTCGGGTGTGGGGAAATCCACCCTGATCCGTGCGATTGCGGGGTTGGATACGCGCTATCGCGGGACGATCGCACGACCGGACAAGGTTGCGATGGTGTTTCAGGAACCGACCTTGTTGCCATGGCGTAATGCGGTGGAAAACATCACCCTGACCTGCGGCGTGTCGGCGGCGCGGGCGCGCAGTGTTTTGGCCGATGTGGGTCTGAAAGGGCGTGAGGATCTGTTCCCCGACCAACTGTCGCTGGGGCAACAACGCCGCCTATCGCTGGCGCGCGCGTTTGCGTCTGACCCTGACCTGATGCTGTTGGATGAACCGTTTGTGTCGCTTGATCCCGATCTGGTCGACGAGATGATGCGCCTGTTTGCCGGTCTGCGCGCGGCGCGGAAACTGACCACCGTTCTGGTCACCCATTCCGAACGTGAAGCCGAATTACTGGCCTCACGCATTATCAAACTGGACGGCAAGCCCGCCCAGATCGCCCGAGACGATCAGAACAAGGGCGCGTATTTCCAGTTGTCGGCGTCTGGCGTGACCTCATCCAGATCGTAATCCGCACCCTGTAGGCGGCGCGCGATTTCCAGACCTTCGGCGGCAGCCTCATCGACATACTGACGCCCCAGACTGTCGTCCTGTTTGACCCCATGCCCGCGCATCAGGTCGATGCCATAGTTGAACTTGCCCACGGGATCACCCAGCTCGGCGGCCTTGCGGTCCCATTCGGCGGCGGCCTCGGGGTTGTATTCCCCGCCAAGGCCGTTGTTGTCCAGCTGGCTCATCCATGTCATCGCGCCGGTATAGCCATCATCGGCACAGGCCTGAAACAGTTGCCGCGCGGTTTCATGATCGCCGGATTTGGTGATCGCATAGCCCATCGAGCACAGCACCATGCCGGTTTCCCCGCGCTGTGCTTTTTTCTGATAGCTCTGCCATGTCATTTCGTCGGGGTTCAATTCCCCGCCGGTATCCTCAACGCCGGTCGCATAGGCCGAAGTGGCCGCAAACGCGGCCAGAATCATCGCGCGCTTAAACATGATACATGTCCTCCTGTTAGAGTAACCGTATCACAGGCGTTTTGGTGGGTATCTGGGGCTTTGGTCGGTGGATGGGTCAGCCTTTGCGACGTATTAGCCCGCGCGCCGGATCGTATCCCCACATGGCCAATATCAAAAACCCGACAGCCGCCAAAACCGTCCACCCCAGCGCCGGCAGGTTCAGGTCTAGGTACAGGGCATACCGGATCAGTTCGACCCCATGGGTGAAGGGGTTCACCGCACAGATGTCGT
The DNA here is from genome assembly GCF_032918305.1 of Rhodovulum sp. FJ3. Classification (NCBI taxonomy): domain Bacteria; kingdom Pseudomonadati; phylum Pseudomonadota; class Alphaproteobacteria; order Rhodobacterales; family Paracoccaceae; genus Rhodovulum; species Rhodovulum sp. FJ3. The sequence goes on along the minus strand of NZ_JAWJUU010000001.1, from coordinate 815,500 downwards.
GGAGCAGCGGGCTGCTCTCGGCCATTTTCCAAAGGGGATAGAGGGCGGAGGACAGGAAAAACATCGGAAAGATCACAAAGTTCATGACGCCCGCAAAGTTTTCCAACTGTTTGATAATGCTGGATAAGGCAAGGCCAAGCGCGCCCAGCATCACCCCGCAAATAATCAGTGCAGGCAAAACCGCGACATAGCCCATCGGCGGCAGGTCGATCCCGAACAGATAGGCGATCAACAAGAACGCATAGACCTGCAGAACCGAAATCACCGTCGCCCCGATCAACCGGCAGAGTAACAACCACCAACGGGGCAGGGGACTGGTCAACAACAACCGCATCGAACCCATTTCGCGGTCATAGACAAGGCTGAGAGAGCTTTGCATGCCGTTGAACAACAGGATCATCCCGCACAGGCCGGGGACGATATAGGTCTCGTACGTGATGTAGGTTTGATAGGGCGGAATGATCGACAGGCCCAATGCCGCGCGAAACCCCGCTGCGAACACCAACAACCACACCAGCGGGCGCACCAAAGCGGCGATGAACCGTTCGCGTTGATGGACAAAACGCAGCGCCTCACGTTTCACGATGGCGATGAGAGAGGTCAGATAAGGGCTCATACCTCGGCCCCCGTTTGCGACAGGAATACGGTTTTCAGGTCGCGGTCCCCGACGATGTCGCGGGTGATCCCGTCCTGTAGGATTTTGCCACGATGCAGGATGAACAGACGGTCGGTATCGTACACCTCATCCGTCAGATGGGTCGCCCAAAGGACCGTCATCCCGTCATTGGCACATAGATCATGCACATGGGCGGTGATGGATTGGCGCGCGGCGGCGTCAAGGCCGACAGTCGCCTCATCCAACAGCAGGATCTTGGGCCGGTGCAACAATGCGCGCGCGATTTCCGTACGCCGACGATGGCCACCGTTCAACGCGCGCACCTTTTCCCGCGCGCGCTCGGCCATGCCAAGCCGGTCCAGCGCGGCGCCGATCCGCACCCCCGCGTCGTGCCCCGAAATCCCGTGCAGCGCCGCGAAATAGCGCAGGTTCTGTTCGACACTTAGGTCAAGGTCCAGCGTGGGTTGCTGAAACACCACGCCCATTGCGCCAAGGGCGGCGCGCGGATCGCGGGAGAGGTCATGCCCCGCAATTGAGATCGTGCCGTTTTCGGTGGTGAACAGCCGCGTCAGCAATCCGAACAGAGTCGATTTTCCCGCCCCGTTCGGGCCCAAAAGGGCCGCAAACGCGCCGGGGTCAATCGAGAGATTGACGTCATCCAGCGCAACCCGTGCGCCATAGCGAAAGCTGAGGTTTTGGACACGTAGGCCGGATGACACCGTTGTTCGTTCCCTATTGGATCGTGATTTCCAGACGCTGGGTTTCCCCGGTCGAGCCCGGAATTTTCAGATAGTACGAGCCGGGCTTGATCGCCAGAAAACCGATCTCCATCTCGCCGGCCTCGTCAAACTCGATACTGTCCAGACCAAGGGGGCGGATTTCAAGCCCTTCGACGACGATCTCGTCGATCCAGATCGCACGAAAGAATTCGGGGCCAACAAGGGCAAGCTCGGCGCTGCCGTCGCCTTGGATTTCAAACTCGTAATAGGTGCCGGATTTCAGGACCCAAGGCGCGCTGGTCAGGGGCTCACCCGCCGAGAGCTGGATCGGTTCGAGGTCTTCTTTGTTGCTGGCCGACAGGATACCGGCAAGGCCAAAGCCGTTGTCGTCATCGTCGTCGTCCGCGAACGCAGGGGCCGCGCACATCAGGCCGACGCAGAGCATCGTTGTAAACTTGTTCATAGAATCTTCTCCGGATTAATTCGTGGGCCGGAATGCCGCGCCCCAAGGAAAGCGGCCGACCTTGATCGTTTTGATCGGTTTGCGCTTGGCAACGTCGATCACGGTGACATCGCCCGATACGCCGTTCGTGGTAAACAGCAGCGACCGGTCGGCGTTGAACGCCATGTGCCAGACGCGGCGCCCGACCAGCAGATAGTCCTCAACCTCATAGGTTTCGGCATTGACCACAGCCACATGGTTCGACGGCCCCAGCGCGACAAAGGCGTGGGTGTCCCCGTTGGTGAATTCGAACCCGACGGGCTGAATCCGGTCGGGGTGGATGTTGGAAATCTCAAACTCGATCTTGCCCTTGGGGGCCTGTGTTTCGACGTCGAAAATCGAGATGGTCCCACCGATTTCGGAACTGACCCACAATTCGGTGCCGTCTTTCACGAACTCGGCGTGGCGCGGGCGGCTATCGACCAGCGTGTTCGCGAACAATTCATGCGTTTCGGTGTCGATCCAATGCGCCATGTTGGTGGTTTCGGACGTGGTGATCGCGATCTTGCCGTCGGGGGAAACGGCCATGCCTTCGGGTTCGATCCCGACGTTGATCTGCGCCACGTTGCGACGGGTTTCGGTGTCTACCACCGTGGTGATCGCGTCATCCTCATTCGCAATATAAAGGTGGCGGTTATCGGGGTGCAGCACGAACTGTTCAGGGTCCTCGCCCGAAGGCAGGTCGTGCAGGATTTCGCCCGTTTCGGGGTCGATCACCTGAACCGCGTCACTGTCCGAGGCACAGACGTAAAGAACGCTATAGTCATGCGAAAAGATGATCCCGCGCGGGCGTTCGCCGGTTTCGATCGTGCGCGTGACCTCTAGCGTGTCGATGTCGATCACGCTGATCGTGTCGTCCTTTTCATTCGTGACCCAGATTTCATCGGCGGCGGCGGGCAGGGCACCGGCGGCCAACAGGGCAATCAGGCTGATCGCGTATTTCATCGTTTGGTCCTCAGTTGAATGCGGTACACGCGCTCTCGGGACGGTCGATGCCCAGCGTGTCCAGTTCGTTGTGTTGATGCAAAAAGCCGGGGAGGGGGGCGTTGGCCACCACCGCGCGTTCGGTCACAAGCGGGACCGTCTGGCGCAACTGCCCGTTCCAGTCGCGCCATGTCAGGGGACGCCCGCGAAACCCAGCAAGTTCAAAGTCATCTGACAGCATAAACGCGCGCAAGGTGTCTACCTCGCCCTGATTGGTGCGTGTGACGGCCTCCCCAATCGCGCGCACGGCGGCCCATGCGGCATAGTCGCGGGGGCGCATGTCGCGGGCAGATTGGTCGTTGAACCGCGATTGCAACTGGACCGCGCCCCATTGTTCGACCACGGGCGCCCATGTGCGTGGGCGCAAACCCTCGCTACCCGCAATGGGACGGGGTAGCCATGTGTTATAGGCGATGTAGCGCGCGAAATCGTCGGTCTCATCCGCGACAATCAGAACGTCGTACTCGCCGAAATCCTGTGTAAAGAGGGGGACCTCTTGGCTGGCGTTGCGGCGCATGTCGGCGTCAAAGGCCCAGTCCTTGCGCGCGCGGATTTTCAGACCGAATTTCGTGGCCGACCGTTCAAGGGCGGCGGCCCATTCCACGTCATCGGGGTGGGTGCCCGCGATCATCACGATGTCATCCCAACGCCGCGCCAAAAAGAACTGCATCATCGCATCGGCGCGCATGGCGTGAGACGGGATCGTGTGAAACAGGTTCGCGCGGCATTGATCGGACCGCAGGGCGTCGTCCTGTGCGGCGGCGTTAAAGATCATCGCCCCCTCGGCGGCGGGCAGGTCGGCGATTTGCAAAAGAACCTCGGCGGGCGCATCCAGAACCAAAAGGTCGGTTTGCGCCAGAATCTGCTCGGCGGCCCCGATCACATCGCCGTCCACCGGTACGTTCTGATCAATCAGTGTATAGGTCTGGCCCAAAAAACGGCCCGTGGTGTTGTTATCCGTCAGGCCAAGCGTCGCGCCCGCCAAACCCTCATTCTCGGGGATAGGGTCGAGATTCGACAAAACAGCGGGCTGGGGCACGTCTACGCGCAGAAATCCGATGTCCACTTGGGTCTCGGCCACAGCGGCAGAGGCCCCCAGTACAGTCGCACAGGCAAGCAGCAGTTTTTTCATCGTTTCCTCCCGCTTCGACCCTAAGTTGACCGCGCGCGAATGTGGAATGCGACCATGGTCTAACCGCGCGGGCGCGCGTGCGAACCCAATCGCAACCAAAGTCCAATATCGCCCGTTTCTGCGGCTGCGTAGAAGAGTGGCAAGACCGAAACTCTGGGAGGAGCTGAAATGATTCACTCGCGCCTGCTGGCGGGCATTGCCGCCGCAACTCTTGCAACCGCTACCCTTGTTAACGCGCATGGCGATGTCGCCCCGCAACCGGTGAACACCGATGCGCTGCCCGATGTGGGCGAAGAGTGGCTGACCGAAAACCCCTATCGTGCCGAAGAGGCCGGTGAGGAAGTCTGGGCCGCCGCCGTCAAAATCGGTTCGTCGGGCTACAACCAGAACTGCGCGCGCTGCCACGGCCTTGAGGTGATCTCGGGCGGTCTGGCACCTGACCTGCGCTTCCTCGAAGCCGAAGAATACGGCGATGAGTGGTTCATGGAGCGTTTCATCCACGGCTACACCCAGAACGGCATCACCAAGATGCCTGCCTTCGGTGAACTGCTGGGCCAAAAGGCCGCTTGGGCGATCCGCACTTATGTTGAAACCCGTCCCGATGACGCCGCAATCGAAGATGCAAGCCCCGCTCTGAAGGGTATTCGCGACGATCTCGCTGCTGCGGCAGAGGGTGGTTCGGTCGACACCGGTGCGGTGATCGGTCAACTGCGTGAAATCGCGGGTCAGATCGAAACCCTGTCGGGTGCGCCCGTTGCAGATAGCATCGCCTATCGTGCTGCAAACGCTCTGGAAGCCAATGGCGAGGCTTACGCAGAGGCAGCAGAGATCTTGACCATTGGTCTGTCGGCTGCACACTAAGCACATGTTTGGGGGGGTAAAGCGGCTCGTATTGGGATGTACAATTGCGCTGGGGCTGACGGCCCCGGCGTATGCCGCAGATCCGTGCGCGGATTACACCCCCCAAGCAAAACCGCAAAATGCCAGCCGCGATATCGTCGGGCAGGACATCGACCAGATCATGGATCAGGGTTCGATGTTGTTTGCGGTCTATGAGGACTATCCGCCCTATTCCTACATGGAAGGGGGCAAGCCCAAGGGCGTCGATGTTGAAATCGCGCGCCTGATTGCCGAGGATCTGGGTGTCGAGGCGCGGTTCAGCTTTGTTGCCGCTGCCGAGAACCTAGAGGCCGATCTGCGGTTCAACCTGTGGAAAGGTGCCTTAATCGGTGGCCGTATCGCAAATGTGATGATGCGGGTGCCCTATAACAGCGCCTTTCGCTGTCGGGTCGAACAGGTGACATTCACCGGTCAATACACCGAAGAATCCATCGCCATCGCCTATGCGAAATCCGAATATCCTGAGGAAAAACCGATCCCTGCCTATTTCCGGATCGATACGGTCGCGGTCGAGAATGACTCGATTTCCGACTTTTATCTGTCTGGGTTCGCGGGCGGACAACTGCTTGCAAATATTCGCCGTTACCCCACGATGGACCAAGCGATGCAAGCATTGGCCCGAGGAGAGGTGATGGCGGCAATGGGACCTCTGGGACAGCTTGAGGCAGGCATGACCGATGACATCGGCGTGCACCAACCGCCGTTGGCGGGCTTTGCCGTCAGCAAATGGACCTTGGGCGTTGGCGTGCATTTCGCCTATCGCGGCCTGTCCTATGCGGTGGATGATGCGATTTATGCGGCCCTGCAAGATGGGCGAATTGAACAGATTTTTAACGACTACGGCCTGAGTTTCCAGCCGCCCGTCCGCTAAGGCTAACACCTTAGTCGAATAAGAAGCGCGGCCATCAGGCACTAACATCGAAACGAGGATGGAGACGAACCATGAAACTAAGTGATTCCCGTGAGATCAAAGCCGACCGCGCAACGGTGTGGGCCGCTCTGCTGAACGCAGACGTGCTCAAGGCGTGTGTGCCTGGCTGTCAGGAAATGTCCGGCTCGCCCGAAGAAGGGTTCGAGGCCACCGTCGTTCAAAAAGTTGGCCCCGTAAAGGCGACCTTCAAAGGTGCGGTGACCCTGTCGGACATGGATGCCCCCAACAGCGTGACCCTGTCGGGCGAAGGCAAAGGCGGCGCAGCGGGTTTCGCCAAAGGTGGCGCGGATGTTCGTCTGGAAGAAATCCCCGGTGGTACGCGTCTGATCTATGACGTCGAAGCCAAGGTTGGTGGTAAGCTGGCCCAGCTGGGTAGCCGCATCATCGACGGTTTTGCCAAGAAAATGGCGGATCAGTTCTTTGAGCGTTTCCAGCAAGAAGTCGAAGGCCCCGAGGCCGCAGCCGAAGAAGCCGCGCCCGTAATGGCCGAGGCTGCACCGGCTGCTGCTGCACCGGCAGAAGAGGCCGCACCGGCCAAGAAAGGTTTCCTCAAGCGCATGTTTGGCGGCTGAGGCACGAGATAAACAAACAAGAACGTATATCGGTTTAGGGAGGATCTAATGACAAAGATCACGATGACGGTGAACGGGAAGTCCTACAGCGGTGAGGTCGAAGGCCGCACGCTGTTGGTGAATTTCCTGCGCGAAACGCTGAGCTTGACCGGCACCCACGTCGGCTGTGACACGTCGCAATGCGGCGCCTGTACGGTCCATGTGAACGGTCAAAACGTAAAATCCTGCACCATGTTTGCTGTTGAGGCAGACGGCGCAGACGTGACCACGGTCGAAGGCATTGCCGCGCCCGACGGCACGCTGAGCACGGTTCAGCAGGCGTTTCAGGATTATCACGGCCTGCAGTGCGGTTTCTGCACTCCGGGCATGATCATGACCGCGACCAAGCTGCTAGAGAACAACCCCAAGCCGACCGAGCACGAAGTGCGCGAGTACCTTGAGGGCAACATCTGCCGCTGCACCGGTTACCACAACATCGTCAAAGCGATCATGGCAGCTTCTGGTCAAGAAGTTACGCCCGTCGCCGCGGCCGAATAAGAACAAGGTTAAGGGAGAGAGACTATGCCCAAAGATAGCGGCATCGGCGCCAGCAGCAAGCGGCGCGAAGACGTCCGGTTTCTGACCGGCGTTGGCAACTACACCGACGACATCAATATGCACGGTCAGACCTTTGCCTACTTCCTGCGTTCGGAAGTGGCACATGGTAAGATCACCAACCTCGATATCGCAGACGCATCGGCCATGCCGGGCGTTCTGAAAATCTTTACGGCTGATGATCTGACGGCTGCGGGCGGCGTGCCCTGCGGTTGGCAGGTGACCGACCGTTTTGGCAACCCGATGCAGGAACCCAAGCACCCGATCCTCGCCGAGGGCAAGGTGCGCCACGTGGGTGATCCGATCGCCTGTGTTGTTGCAGAGACCCTGGAACAGGCCCGCGATGCCGCCGAAGCGATCGAGCTGGACATCGAAGAGCTTGAGGCCGTCATCGACATGAAGGCCGCTCTGAACGACGGCGCCACCAAGGTGCACGACGATCTGGACAACAACCTCTGCTATGACTGGGGTTTCGTTGAAGAGAACCGTGATGCCGTTGATGAGGCGATCAAAAACGCCCACCATGTGACCACTCTGGAACTGACGAACAACCGTCTGGTCCCGAACCCGATGGAACCCCGCGTTGCCATCGGTGACTATTCGCGTGGCAAGGACGAATACACCCTCTACACCACCTCGCAGAACCCCCATGTCATCCGTTTGTTGATGGGTGCCTTTGTTCTGAGCATCCCCGAGCACAAGCTGCGCGTGGTTGCCCCTGACGTTGGTGGCGGTTTCGGCTCGAAGATCTACCACTATGCCGAAGAGGCGATGGTGACCTTTGCGTCCAAAGTGGTGAACCGTCCGGTCAAATGGACCTGCTCGCGCTCCGAGGCCTTCGTTTCCGATGCCCACGGTCGTGACCACGTCACCAAGATCGAACTGGCGATGGACGAAAACCACATGTTCACCGCGGTCCGCACCGAGACCTACGCGAACATGGGTGCCTATCTGTCGACCTTTGCGCCGTCGATCCCGACGTGGCTGCACGGGACGCTGATGGCTGGTAACTACAAAACCCCGCTGGTCTATGTGAACGTCAAAGCCGTGTTCACGAACACTGTTCCGGTTGATGCCTATCGTGGCGCAGGTCGCCCCGAAGCGACCTATCAGCTTGAGCGCGTTGTCGACAAAGCCGCCCGCGAAGTGGGAATGGATCCGGCAGAACTGCGTCGTAAGAACTTTATCAAACCTGAAGAGTTCCCCTATCAGACGCCGGTTGCGGTTGTTTATGACACCGGTAACTACCACGCGACCCTCGAAAAGGGTCTGGAGATGGTTGATTACGCCAACTTCGACAAGCGCGTTGCGGAGTCCAAAGCCCGCGGCAAGCTGCGCGGTCTGGGCCTTGCCCACTTCATCGAGGCCTGCGGTATCGCACCGTCGAACCTCGTTGGTCAGCTGGGTGCCCGTGCGGGTCTCTATGAATCGGCAACGGTGCGTGTGAACGCCACCGGCGGTCTGGTCGTCATGACCGGTTCGCACAGCCACGGCCAAGGCCACGAAACCAGCTTTGCCCAAGTTGTTGCCGACATGATCGGGATCGACGAAAACATGGTCGAAATCGTCCACGGTGACACCAACAATGCCCCGATGGGCATGGGCACCTACGGTTCGCGTTCGATCGCGGTTGGTGGCTCGGCCATGGTGCGTGCGACCGAGAAAATCATCGCCAAGGCCAAAAAGGTTGCGTCGCACCTGTTGGAAGCCAGCGAGGGTGACATCGAACTGAAGGACGGCGCGTTCAGCGTGGCCGGCACCGACAAGTCGATCACTTGGGGCGAGGTTTGCTTGGCTGCTTATGTGCCGCACAACTACCCGCTTGAGGATCTGGAGCCGGGTCTCGAAGAGACAGCGTTCTACGATCCCTCGAACTTTACCTACCCGTCGGGCGCCTACATCTGTGAGGTCGAGGTCGATGAGGAAACCGGTAAGGTGGACATCCTTGGCTTTACCGCTGCGGACGACTTTGGCAACGTCATCAACCCGATGATTGTTGAGGGTCAGGTGCACGGTGGTGTGGCACAAGGGATCGGTCAGGCGATGCTGGAAAACACCGTTTATGATGAAAACGGCCAGCTGCTGACGGGGAGCTACATGGACTATGCGATGCCGCGCGCCGCAGACGTCCCGAACTTCTCGGTTGACCATTCATGCGTGACGCCCTGTACGCACAACCCGCTTGGCGTAAAGGGCTGTGGTGAGGCCGGTGCGATCGGTTCGCCGCCCGCGGTTGTCAACGCTGTGATTGATGCTCTGCATCGTGGTGGTCATACCCATGTCGAACATATCGACATGCCGGTCAGCCCCGCGCGTGTCTGGGCCGCAATCAACAACAAATAAGCCGTGATGGCGCGTCTGTCGGTCCGTTTCGCGGGCCGGCGGGCAACCCAAGGGAGAACGTAAAATGCATAACTTCGAATTGGTAAAACCCACCACGGTGGAAGAAGCCGTCGCGGCCCTGCAAGGTGATGATGCTCAGCCGCTTTCGGGGGGTCAGACCCTGATCCCGACGATGAAACAGCGTCTGGCAGGCTCCGAGCAACTGGTCAGCCTGACCGGTATCGCGTCGATGCAAGGTGTGACCATCTCGGGCAGCACCATCACCATCGGCGGTGCCACCACCCACGCAACCGTTTCGGCAGAGGTCGCTGCAACCTATCCGGCGCTGTCCGCGCTGGCCGGTCGCATCGGTGATCCGGCGGTCCGTAACCGTGGCACCATCGGCGGCAGCGTCGCCAACAACGACCCCGCAGCGTGCTATCCGTCGGCCGTTCTGGCCTCGGGCGCGACCGTTGTCACCAACAGCCGTGAAATCGCCGCAGACGACTTTTTCCAAGGCATGTTCGCCACGGATCTGGAAGAGGGCGAGATCATCACCGCCGTGCGCTTCCCCGTGCCGGAGAAAGCCAGCTATCAAAAGTTCGAGCAGCCCGCGTCGCGCTTTTCGCTGGTTGGCGTGTTCGTCGCCAAATTCGCGGATGGTGTCCGCGTTGCGGTGACCGGCGCAGGCGAAGACGGTGTGTTCCGTTGGGCAGAGGCCGAAGCGGCCCTGTCGGCGAACTTCTCGGCCGCTGCGGTTGAGGCGCTTGACCTGCCGAGCGAAGCTCTGATCACCGACCTGCACGGGACCGCGGAATACCGCGCGCACCTGATCAAGGTCCTGACCAAGCGCGGCGTCAACGAAGCCGTATAAGGTTTACGCGGGTCGGCGATGTCCGGCCCGTACCCAAAATGAAAACCCCCGCCCGATTGGGCGGGGGTTTGCTGTTTTAGTGGATTGGCGCCTAGACCGTCCGGATGTTCCCGTCAAAATCGACGGCGGTGATGCGGGTGAGGTCGAGGGCCTGTTTGACACGGGCGAAATCCGTGAGTGGTGTCAGCGTCAGTGCGGTTGAGGCGGCATCGGCGCGGGTCGCGCTGGGGGCTTCGACCGATACGGTAGACCAGAGCGGCGCGCCGCCCTGTGGGTGGTGGATATGGGGCGCGGTGCCGCGCAGATCGGCAAGGGGGCTGGACGTCGCAATTGCGCCGTTGCGTAGGCGACGGGTGGCGACGACGTCGGTCAGCGGGTCGGCAATCCCCACGGTCCAAGGGCCACCCAACGCAGCGAATTCCCCCATGTTGACCAAGCAATCGGTCAGCCCGTGATCGCGTAACGTCGCGGTGACCATGTCGGTAATGGCCCCTTGGGCGATGCCGTTCAGCGTGATGGTTTGACCCGCGCCAAGGGTGATCGCATCCGGTGCGATTTGCACGCGGGTCCAGTCGATCAGGGACGGGTCGGCATTCGGCGTTTGCCACAGGGTTTGGACGGTCGGGTCGAACAGGCCATTGGTGGCCGCGTGAACAGTGTTCGCCTCGCCCAGGAGGTTAAGGAATTCCGGCGGTGGTGGCCGCAGGTGGCCGGTGCGGTTCAACTGGGACAGGGTCGAGGTCGGATCGTAGAGGCTAAACAACGCCTCTCCTCGTCGCAGGGTGTTGATGGCCGCATTCAGGGCGGCGCGGGTCAGGTCCGAGGGGCCGCGCAGGGTGATCTCGGCCTGTCCCCCAAGAGCATAGCCGCGCCATGTCGATGCGGTGGCCATACGCGGGGCCACGGCCATCGCGGCAGAGATCGTCAGGAACCGGCGGCGGGTCAATTGCGTCATTTGGCGGCCATCCTTTGGCTGCGTTTCTGGGCCAGAACCAGCGGCACGCAGGTGTCTTTGTTGTCGTGAATCGTCACACAGTCGAGGCATTGGAAACACTCGGAATACTGGATCTCGCCGGTTTTCTTGATCGCGTTATAGCCGCATTTCACCTTACACAGCTGGCAGGGGGAGCCGCATTCGATCCGGCGGGGGATCCATTTGCGGATGCGCAGAACCCCGCCAATCGCCATCACCGCACCAAGCGGGCAGACATAGCGGCAGAACCCTTTGAAAAGCATCGTGCCGAGGATCAGCCAGAACGCCGCATAGGCCACGTAATACCAGTCGCGGATGAAAAACACGGTGATCGCGGTTTTAAACGGCTCGATCTCGGCGGCGGTTTCGGTGTGCTCGGGCGTGACGAATGCGGTGACGATGAGACCGGCCAGCGACAGGTATTTCACGACCTTCAGGCGTTGGTCCCACGCGTTCGACGGTTTGATTTCCGGCAGGCGCAGGGCGCGGCCAATGTGGTGTGCGAATTCCTGTAGCGCGCCATAGGGGCACAGCCAGCCACAGAAATACCCGCGCCCCCACAGGACAAACCCGACGATCACAAAGGCCCAGATCAAGAGAGAGAACGGGTCGTACAAAAGGAACCCGAACGATCCGCCCTCAACCGCCGTGCGCAGGGTGCCAAGGACGGTGACGATGGAGAGCTGTCCCTGTCCCCACCAGCCGACAAAGCCGACGACAAAGGCGAGAATGCCAAGGCGGATCGGGGTAAACATGCGCGTGCCCGCAAGGGCCGATTGCCGCCATGCCAAAGCCGCCGTCAGCCCCGTCAGGAACACCGCCAGAATGATCAGATCGGTCTGGCGGTTGCGCAGCGCCTCTAGCCACGGGGGGGCCGGTTTGATGACCTCGGGGCGGGTAAAAAACCGCTCGGGCGTGCTATGGGTCAGGGTCATGTCGACCGAACCGGCCTCGGGGCGGAACATGCCATGTTCGCGCACGGCCCGCACGCTAAGCGTCCAGTCGGACGTGGGATCAAACCCAAGGCGGCGGTCCGTGCGCAGGATCAGGCGCGGGGCATCATGCAGCTCTGCTGGGAGGTCAGGATGCAGATCGGCCAACAGGTCGGCATCGCGCAATGCGATGGGAAAGCCGCCCTGAGACGCGCTGATCCAGTCGGGGGAGGTGTTGCGCACGAAATCTTCGGACACGAGGCCATGGCGGCCCGCGCCGATGACCAGAATGGGTTCATCCGAGGTCGAGATGGACAGGAAATCGTTCAATTCGCGCGTGCCACTATCGGACAGAACCGCGCGTGCGATCGAGGGCGGGCCAAGGTCAACGACATAAAGGTCGAGAAAGGTCTCGTCCGGTTCATCCGTCGCAAAGGGGTCGTCGAATTCCCAGATCGTGCCCTTGAACAGGTCCTGCACCTCGGCGTTGGTAAAGGTCTTGCGCTGAACGATGCCGGTGTCGAGCAGGTCCTGCCATGTCAGGTCCTCGGCGTAGTCGGGGTTGGGGTGCGCAGGCGGGCCGGTGCGGATGCCGCCCATCTTTTCGCGCGCGACCTGTAGGGCGGCGGCAAGGATGCTCTCATGGGCGATGCGGACGCTGGCCGTGGCCTTGGTCACACCGTCCAGATAGACCAGCGCACTGCCGTCACTGCCCGATCCATAAGGGGTGCCGACGACCAGCGTGTCGGAAATCGAATGGCCGCGATATTGCTCCATGAATTTATGGAACGGGGCCTCTCCCAAACCGGAGACAAAGATCGGTTCGTTATGGGACAACAGCCGTACGTCCAGAAACCGCCCGTCCGTGTCCAGCGTCACCAGCATGTTGATCGGCGCGCCCGAGAACCCCGGCAAGGGCGCCATGGGTTCGGTTTCAAACACATAGCCCGCCGGTGCCCCGCCCGAGTTCAGCAATTCCCAAACGCCATTGTCGTTCAGCGGCTCACCCAATTCAAAGGGCGGCACGATCAGCGGCGCAATATCATCTCGTTGTAATGTGTCGGCGAACACTGCTTGGGCCATGGCAATCACGGCGCAAATCAGTCCCAGCACATTCCTCCCAAAAGTGCTCATGGCGCGAGACTAGGCAGGGGCGTTCGGGCGAAATATACGACCATGGTCGAAACACATGCGAATGTCCTTTGGTGTTTGCGGGGGAACTGGCATTTTGGGGGCGGAGGAGCCCATGACAAACACCCGTTTTCCCGTGACTTTTACGTCGCTTGCCATGCTGGGCGGGCTCTGGGTTGTGGCAGCATGGCTGACCGATGATCCGACCACTTTGCCAAGTCCTTGGATTGTTGGGGGACTTATCTGGAAACTCGCCCAGTCGGGTGAGCTTGCGACGCATGTTCTGGCCACATTGGGGCGGGTTGCGGCGGCCTTTGTTCTGGCGATGGGGATCGGGTCGGTCCTAGGGGTGGTTATGGGCCGTTCGGCGGCGTTGGACCGTTGGATGGCGCCGTGGATCACAATGTTGTTAAACGTGCCCGCGCTGGTGGTGATTGTCCTGTGCTACCTGTGGATCGGTCTGAACGAGACGGCGGCGATTGTGGCGGTGGCCGTGAACAAGACCGCGATGGTGGCCGTGACCCTGCGCGAGGGCGTGCGCGCGATGGATCCGGCGTTGGACGACATGGCGCGGGTGCAACGCATGTCGCGCATCGCTTGGGCGCGCCATATCCTGTGGCCACAGCTGGCGCCGTTCGTCGCCTCGGCCACGCGCAATGGTCTGGCGATCATCTGGAAAATCGTTCTGGTGGTGGAATTCTTGGGCCGGTCCAACGGGGTCGGGTTCCAAATCCACCTGTATTTCTCGCTGTTCGAGACGGGATATGTTCTGGCGTACGCGCTTAGCTTTGTCGCGGTGATGTTCGTGATCGAATACGGCGTCGTCCAAAGCTGGGAGCGGCGCGCGACACGGTGGCGTCGCGCGGGTCTGCAACGCGCCTAAAGCGTCATCAACATCGGCCCGATCCCCGCGGCGGCAAAGGCCGGACCCATCGGCATACGGTCGGGATGGGCGATGGCGCGCAAATCGGCGCGCGCGGCCACGGGAATGCGGCGCGCCACCGCCAACAGGGCAATGGTACCCACGACCCCAACGGCCAGCAGGATCAGCGCCATCTGCCACTGCAGCGGCGAAATGAACAGCGTTAGAACCGGCAGGAATTTCGCATCCCCCCCACCCATCAGGCGCATCGAAAACGCGATCAGGGCGACGGCAAACACCGCCGCCGCCGCGGTCATGCGCAGCACGATATCGGTGGTGGTCAGGAACGGCGCGCAGGCCACGAACAGGGCCAGCCCCAACAGGACCAACGCGTTCGGGATGCGCAGCCACCGCATGTCATACCACGCCACCACCAACAACAGCGCGGTGATGGCCCCCATCATGGCTATGCTCATGCCACGGCACCGGCAAGGCCAAGGTGGGTGGCGGGCTCGGCGCTCATCAAGGCGTAGATCAGGTCGCTTTGGCCGGTGGTGCCGGTCTTGGCGTAGATGTTGCGAAGATGGGTGCGCATGGTGGAATTGGTGATGGCCAGTTCCGACTGGATTTGCGGCTTGCTCAACCCGCGGCTCAGCATCAGGCACACACGGTATTCCGCGCGGCTGAGGCGGCAGGGGTTTTCATAACTGAGGATCGGGGCCGCCGTGACAGGCTGCGGACGGCGCGCACGGTTCAGCATGCTTTCGGTCAGAACGCCCGGCGTGCGGTTTTTCCACGTCTGCGCCATGGTCGCGGCGAACATGTTGATCAGGCCGACCTCGGCGGGGCCGATGGCATGGGCGAAATGCAGCTCAAACAGGACGTAGTGTTTTTCGTCCATGCCCAGAGGGATCACGGCCGTTTCAACAAAACCACGTGCGCGGTGAAAGGCGTGCAGGGCGTCGTTGTCGCCCTCATCCAGCATCGAGTGCAACCAGACGCTGCCCGGTTTGGCCATGGTGGCATAGGCACCCAGCATGTCCTGACCGAACCCGCCCTGAACGCTGGGCGTGCGATGGGCATGGGGTGCGTTGTCGGCAATAAGCCCGCGATAGGCATCGCCCGACACACGGCTATAGCGCGTCAGGATCGCCATATCGGCAAGAACCGCGTCTTTGATGGAATGTAGCGCGTTGATCAGCGGGCTCTTGCCCTGCAATGCTTCGCACCAGTTTGCGATGGCGGCGATCCCGCCGGCTGCGCTGGGGACGGTGGAAACCGGACCCCCCATGATCTTGGACATATCGCCCATAACTTGCCCCCAAGTTACTGTTTACACAACACAGATCCGGCGGGTTTGGGTATGCCACCCGATCTAAGGATGGGTAAGGCAAGAGCCATGCCAACCTTCGGGGGGAAATCTGTCAAAAGGCGTTTTGGCGACAGAATCGGGGAAAGTTGCCGCTTGGCCTTAAGGAAATCAGGCGCGCGGACGACAGAGTCTGACGGCGGTATTATATCTACAAGATGGATTAATTCGCCCAAAGGGATAGGTCGCGCGAAAATGGGGGGATATCGGGCGGGTGTCGCGCGATGCGTCAGGTGTCGGAAATGCAATGGCGAATGTCAGTATTTTGACGTCTATCCGCCGAAATACCGGATGTACCGGATCAAGACCGGCCCAACCGTCAACAGGATCAGCGCAGGCAACATGAACCCCGCCAGAACGGCGGACATTTTCACCGGCAGCTTGTTCGCCATTTCCTGCGCACGCAATTCGCGCATCTCGCGCAGCTCATCGGCATAGGTGATCAGGGCCTCGGACATGCCTGTGCCGAATTGCATCGACTGCACCACGACGTTGGCGAAGGACCGTACGGTATCCACACCGGTACGCGCGGCCATGTCGGCAAGGGCGGCCTCACGCGCGCGGCCCGCTTGGACCTGACGCTGAACGCTCAGGAATTCAAACGCGATGTCGGGCGAAATCTCGGAGAGCTCATTGCCCACCCGCGTCATCGCCGCGTCAAACCCCAGACCGGATTCGACCGAAATCTGCATCAGGTCCAGCGCGTTGGGAAAGCTTTCTTCGATCCGGCGTTTGCGTTCGGCCAGACGCCCGTTCAGCCAATAGACCGGCCCAAAGAACCCCAGCGCGACCAGCACCGTTAGTGTCTGGAAGGTCTGCAAACTGTTCATGCGGCCAAAGGGCAGCACCTGTTCAAACGGCAGGCTAAGACCCGGCACGCGGCTGAGATAAATCAGGACCAACAGAACCGCAGGGATGGCAAAGCCCAGCATCGCCCGCACGATTGTAAAGTTGATCAAGGCGCGCGGCCCGTTGAATCCCGCCTGTGCCAGTTTCTGTTGCAGCGCAGTACGCTCGGCCTGATCGCCGGGCAGGATGGTTTTCATCAATCCGCCGGGCGTTTGGGTCGGCGTGTGCAGGAACCCGCGTTCATCGCGGTGCAGGCGTTTGTTGGTGCGGCTGATGCGCTCGGCTGCAGGGTTGCGGTCATTGACGAAGCTGACGGCGGCAAAGAACACCAACAGCAATCCGATCCCGACCCCGATTGAGATCACAGTTTCGGTGGAACTGAACACAGCGCCAAGGCGGGCTAAAACCTGATCCATCACGGCCCCCTACATCCGGAAATTGGTGATTTTGCGCAGGATGAGAAAGTTCAGCACGGTGAAGAACACGATGCTGGACATCATCGGAACGAACATCGGGTCCTCGCGCACGCCGCCGAAATAGTCGGGCGACGAGACCGAGGTGACGGCGAAGATCGCCACCGGCAGACCCGACAGGAACCACGCGGTCAAACGGCCCTCGGACGTGATCGCCTTGATCTTGCGGCGCATGGTGATGCGGTTGCGGATCACGCGGGACAGCACTTGGATCACACGGCCCAGATCGCCGCCGGTGCCGTATTGGATGCCGATGCTGGCCGACAGGTAATGCACGTCCTCTATGTCCACGCGTTCGGCGAATTCCGAAAAGGCATCGGTCAGGTCGTCGCCATAGCTGATGCTGTCGAAAATGATCCCGAACTCGGCGGCGATAGGGTCGGCCATCTGCTGGGCCACGGCACCGATAGAATTGTTCAGGGGATGCCCAACCTTGAGCCCCCGCGCCAACAGGTCCAGCGCGTCGGGCAATTGATGCACCATCGTGTCCATGCGTTTCTTGCGGATATGGCGCAGGATCGCGACGGGGATCAACAGGCCCACAGTCACGCCCAAGGCGACCCCGCCCAGCGGGTTCAGAACCTGCACAGCCGCCGCGCCGAACCCGATGGTCAGGGTCAGGCACAGGATCAGAAACACTTGCGGTTTCATGCGCACCCCCGCCTGCGTCAACAGGGCGGGCAGGTTGCCGATAAAGGGCAGGTTGGACAGGGGCCCCGCATTCTGGCGGGGTTTTAGGAGGGCTAGCAGCTCGGCCGTGGATTTCCCCTCGGCCAGCATCCGCATCCGGCGGTTGCGCACCTCGCCCAGGTTTTCCTTGCGTCCCATCATCTGGGCCAGACCCGTAAAGGCCAGCAAAACCCCAAGCGCGACGCCCGTGTAGATCAGATAGATGAATTCCTGACGTTGCAGCAGATCGCTCATTCTGCGCCCCCCTGATGCACAAAGATCGACGGATCAAGGCGCACGCCTGCGGCCATCAGTTGGTCCCAGCACTGGGGGCGGATGCCGGTCGACACGAATTCCCCGATCACATCGCCCTGATCGGTTTTCCCACGGCGGCGGAACACGAAAATGTCCTGCATGGTGACCACGTCGCCCTCAAGGCCGGTCAGTTCCGAGATGCTCATCACCTTGCGTTTGCCGTCCGACAGGCGGTTCAACTGCACCACGAAATGCAGGCCCGCCGCGATCTGGGCGCGAATGGCACTCAGGGGGAAATCCATGCCCATCATGGTGACCATCTGTTCCACACGGCCCACGGCATCGCGGGCGGTGTTGGCGTGGACCGTGGTCATCGACCCGTCGTGGCCGGTGTTCATCGCCTGAAGCATGTCAAACGCCTCGGCGCCACGGACCTCGCCCACGATGATGCGGTCGGGCCGCATCCGCAGCGCGTTGCGCAGCAGGTCGCGTTGATCGACCGCGCCGGTGCCCGATGGTGTCGGGGCCTTGGTTTCCAGACGCACCACATGGGCCTGTTGCAGTTGCAATTCGGCGGCGTCTTCGATGGTGACAATGCGTTCGGTCTTGCCGATGCTGGCCGACATCGCGTTCAGCATGGTGGTCTTGCCCGACCCCGTCCCGCCCGAGATCAGAACGTTGCGCCGCGCCGAGACGATGGCGTGCAGAAACTGCGCCGCCGCACCGTTCAGCGCGCCATGCCCGACCAGTTTATCCATGGTCAGGGGTGAGGTCGAAAATTTCCGGATCGACATGGACGGCCCGTCAATCGCACAGGGGCGGATGATGGCGTTGACGCGGCTGCCGTCCTCTAGGCGGGCATCGACCCACGGGTTGCTTTCGTCGATGCGGCGTCCGACGCGGCTGACGATTTTGTCGATGATGCGTAGCAGATGGCGTTCGTCGCGAAACCGCGTGGGCGTGCGTTCCAGAACGCCGCGCCGTTCGACAAAGACGTTGCGATGCCCGTTGATCAGGATGTCGCTGACGGTCGGATCGGCCAGCAGGGGTTCCAGCGGACCAAGGCCCAGAACCTCATCCAGCAATTCATCCACCAGCGCCTTGAACGCCTCGGCGCGCAGGGTCGGCCCGTCTTGGGACAGTTCCTGAGTGACTAGTGTGGCGACCTCGCGGCGCAGCTCTTCGGTTTCGATCTTGTCGATGACGGCAAGGTTCATCCGGTCCAGCAGGACATCGTGCAGGCGGCTTTTCAGTTCCAGCGACTGTTGCAGGGCGATGTCATCGGGGCTGGGCCCCGGTGCGGGGGCGTCAACCGCGGTCGCCGGTTGCAGCGGGACCACCTTGGCCGAGGGTTGGGCTGGTTCTTTGTGAAAGCTCCGGAACATGATCTATCCCCCTTGTGATCAGGCGCTTTGACGCGCGGTGGTTTGTTTCTGGGTGGTGCTGAGTGTGGCACGCACGTCCTTGGCCAGACGTTGGATGCCCTTGGTCAGACCGGCGCGACCGGCGACCTGCGATACGGGCACGCCGCGATCAATCGCCTCGCGCGCGGTTTTCGGGTCGGACGGCAGCCAATGTGACAGCGGCCGTTCCAGAACCTTGGCGGCCGCCTTGTGGTGGCTGCGTAAAACCATCGGGCGTTTCTCGAAATTGACGACCATCTCAATCGGCAGGGTCATCGCCTCTTCGGCGAAGGTGTCGATCAGGCGACGCGCCTGACGGATCGAGGGCACGCTGGTGTCGCTGACCATCAGCATCATATCGCTGGCCTCAAGCACCGCGCCCAGCCAGTCGACAACCACATGCGGCAGGTCCAGAACGACATAGTCGAACTGATCGGCCAGCAGGTTCAAAAAGCGCGCGATCTGATCACGGTTCAGCGCATCAAAAGGCACCATGCGCGACGGCGCGGCACAGACGGACAGGCCACCGGGACCGGCCTTGGCCCATTCCTGAATGATGGCGGGCGTTGGCATGTGGCCGCTGATCGCAAAGTCATAGAGGATTTCCGAGGTCTCGACCTCGAGGAAACTCGCGATATTGCCGAACTGGATGTCCAGATCGACAAGGGCAACCGACGGTTTCGGCTGACCCTTGGCATGGGATTGGCGCAGTTGATCGGCAAGGTTCACAGCCACAGTCGTGCCGCCAATGCCGCCGCGCGATTTCGAGACGGAAATGATCTTGCCGCGCTCGGGGCGCATGGGGGCGGTCATCAACAGCGGTCGTTGTAGCCATTTGCGCACCTGATCCTGCAATTCCGATCCCGACAGGCTATCGGGCAGGACATCGTCCACACCGGCCAGTGTCAGGAACCGCGCAATGGCCAAAGGCGTGTCCGCCTGTGTCAGGGCAAGGATCGCGGTATGGGCGGGGATTTCGGCGCGCAGGGCCTTGATCGCGGCGATGTCGCTCTCATCCACATTGTCCGTGCGCAGGACGACCATGTCGTGCTGGCTGGCCAGTTGGACCGCGCTGCCGTTCAGGGCGGACAGGGTGGTGTTGCGGTCCACCACATTGACCTCAGCCATGTCGCGCAGGGCGGCAAGGCCACTGTCGGAACTGCCCGCGTTCGGGGCGATATAGATGATGGAGGAGGGTGCTTCTGTCATGGCGCGGCCCCTTTAACCTGTGTTGCCGGTGGCCAGATCCTCAGCAGGCAACGAGACGCTGAGGTCGGGAAAGGAAATGCTCATCGCGGGCAGGTCGGGATCGTCGGCGGCACCGGTCATCCCCGCCAACGTGCCCAGAGGCGAAACAAAGGTGAAAGTCTGGTTGGTCAGCGTGACGGTCAGAACCGGTACGAACGGTCCACCCAAAAAGCCGAGGTTCGGATCAGAGGCATAGGTGAATTGCAAATCGGCGGCGGTCGCCCCGATGGGCAGAGCGCCCGAGATCAGCGGCCAGATCTCGGCGACCGTGTCGTTGGTTTCATCACCCGTGCACGTCACATCGGCGGGTTGCGAACAGACCGTCGATCCCGCACGGCAATTGGTGCCGTATTTCGGGGCGATCTCGCCATTGGGCACGACGCCGACCGTGTTGATCACCGCGACCCCGTCACAGGCAGGCGGGCGCACTGCGGCGATGCGCGCGGCGATCTGCAGGGCCTTTTCGGCGGTGACGACATGAAACGACAGACGGCCAAAGTCGATGATGCCAAAGAACAGCAACAGGAAGGCGGGCATGACCATGCCCAGCTCAACCAAGGTCGCGCCGCGCTCATCCCGCCAAAAGGCGCGCGTTATGCGGATCAGGGCGCTCATGTCCCCAAGACCCGTGCTTGGTCGGTGATCGACGTGCTCAGTGTGCCGTAGCTGGTGTTCACCAGAGAAAAAATCGCCGCCAGAGGAAAGGTGATTTCCATCCGCGCGGTGACGGTGGCAATCGCCGTGCGCCCGCCGCGCAGACCGCTGTCGATGCAGGTATAAGTCGGGGTGACGGACAGGATCGAAATCCCCGACGGGAAAAGGGCGGTGCCGTCCTTGGCGTTGGCGACGATCCCCTGCAGGGTGGCGCCACTGACGCCTAGCGATCCGCCGCTGTCACAGATGTCGCGGTTGCTGACCCGCGCGACATAGCGGGCCGCGTCGCGCACACCGGCGTGGGTCGCTTGATAGGCCCAGAACAGGCGCGCGCCCTCAATGACCACGCCGAACACCAGAACCATCACCGGCAACAGCATCGCGAATTCCGCAAGGATCGCACCGGATTGAGAGGTCAGGAAGGGTTTCACATCACGCATCATCGCCCCCTACCGGTACAGTTGGACAACGTCGCGGAAGATACCGCCGTCATCGCCATTGCCCGACCCGTCGCCACCGGCGCTGCCGATCACTTCGGCCCAGATATCAAGGGTCGGGGGGGACAGACCGTCATCGCCCACGGGCTCGGTCAGGAACAGTTTGACGAATTCCTCGACCGGCACGTCTTCGGCGGCACCGCCAAGGGGGTAGGCGTTGCAATCAATCGCGGCGGCCACAACCACGCGGCGGTCGGGATCGGTGGCCTGATGCATCGAACATTGCGGGCGACCGGTTTCGGCCTTGCCGATCAACAGGGGATTGGTCGAGGCCCCGCCACCGGCGGCGTCGATCTCGGCCTTGTAATAGTCATAACGGGTCAAGGCGCTTGGGTGCGGGTCGATGCCGCCATAGTTCGTCGCCACGTAATCCGCGCGGCCCAGCGACCAATCGCCATCGCCGTAGGTGTCGCAGGTCCCAAGCGTCAGGCAATCATCACGCGGAATGCCCACGGTGTCGGGCGAAATCGCCTCGTTATTGCCGATGCACTGGCCGCCACTTGCAGGGACGATGCCCTTGATCACATTGGGGGCGGGGGCATAGGCGGCGCTGTTGCGTTCGCCGTTCATGATCCCCTTGTAGATGTCGAACCGGACGTTAAAGATCGCGTCCTCGATCCCGACCTTCTGGCCCGGCTCAATATCCACCCCACGGATGGAAAAGCAGCGCGTGATCGACCCGTTTGCCCCGATCAGACAGCTGGTCAGGTTAACGCCTGTCTTGCCCGCGCAGGGGCCGTTGGGGTCGATCAGCGTGTCCTTGGGGTCGAGAAAACCGAAATCACCCGGGGCCCATGATGCGTCCTTGCCGCCCGAGCGCAGGCGGATCATGCGGCCGGTGCTGGCGT
Organism: Rhodovulum sp. FJ3; assembly: GCF_032918305.1. Classification (NCBI taxonomy): domain Bacteria; kingdom Pseudomonadati; phylum Pseudomonadota; class Alphaproteobacteria; order Rhodobacterales; family Paracoccaceae; genus Rhodovulum; species Rhodovulum sp. FJ3. Next base: position 793,191 of record NZ_JAWJUU010000001.1, on the reverse strand, counting down.
TCGCGTCAAAGCCCGCTTCGGGGATGCAGAACATCAACGGGGTGATGTCACAGGCGTATTGGGTGAAGCCCGCGACGGCGCTGGCCCGTGCGGTGCTGTCGGGGGCATCGGCGCCCGATAGGGCCGAAAACGCCGCGCCAAAGGTCAGGCCGACCTCGCGGGGCGTGATAACGGCGCGGGCATAAACCGCATCGCGGGCCTCGGTCGTCTGGGTGGTGATGGGGTTGCGATCGTCGTTCGGCAGGGCATCGTGAAAGGTCAGCGTCACGTCGGTATCGACCGACAGGGCCGCCGCGCCCGCGCCATAGGTTTGCGTGTCGGTGATCAATGCGGCGGCTGTGCGCGCGCGGATCAAAGCATCGGGATGCCCGTCCAGTTCGCCGGCGGCGGCCAGAGCTACCGCATCGGCAAAGGATTGCAGTTCGGTCTGCGTGGCGGCCACGCGACCCATGTCAAAGGACAGGGCGGCGATGCCCAGAAGCGCGGCAAAGGACACGCCCCAGACAGCCATCATCGATCCGGCGTCGTCATGAACGAGCCGCGTTATGCCGAACTGCGTTTTCATCGGATGTTACCGGATTTCTTCGCGGGTCAGGACATTGCCGCGACGGACCTTGATCGTCTTGACCGGATCGGTCACCGGCAGTGGCGAGCGCTCAATCATCAGATCGCTCAGACGGATGGAATCCAGCGGCGCGTCCTCGGTGGCCTCAAGCGTGCGCAGCGTCAGGCTGAGCGTGCCGGCCTCTTGCGCGAGGGCAAGGCGCTGACCCTGTTCGGGGGTGACCTCGACCGTGACGGTGCGGGCAACCTCGGGGGTGTCGGATTGTTCATCCGCGTCCTGATCCACACCGATGACACGGATGTTTTGCAGGATGGTCACGGCGCGCAGGTTCTCGTCGCGCCCTTGGGTCAACAGGATGTCCACGAAATCACCGGGGGTCACGAACCCGCCCACGGCGGTTTCGGCGTCGACCTTGACGGCCATGGCGCGATGGTTCGGGCCAAGGGTCTGCACGATGGTGACCTTTTCGCCGAACTTGGACACTTTGTTGGCTAGGATCAATTCGCCCTGTGCGATCGCGCGACGGGCGCGGCGACCCGGATCACCGGGGTTCGGCAACAGGTTCTCATAGCCCGTGAACACACCCGTGGGGACCGCTTGGCGGGGCCATTTGATGGTGGTCAGGGACTGGCTTTCGATTTCTTGACCGAATGCGATGTCTTGGCTGGCAACGACAACTTCGACCAAGGCATCGGCGGCGATTGTGTCGGCCTGTGCGGAATGGGCGTTGATCAGGTTGCTGGCAAGATAGGTAGAGCCCCCGGCAACCATCAGCCCTGCAAGGGCCAGAGAGAGTGATTTGGTACGCATACTCACACCTCGGTGTTACTGGTTAAAACAAAATGCGTGGCACCCGCTTAGGGGCTGTCGGGTGCCACGCCTGAAACCCCGCGCCAAAGGTCGCTTGGGTTTGCGGGATTAGTCGGGCATCGCGGTCCCGGCCGCCGTCATTGCGCCGGTGATTTCACCGCCCAGCAGCGACAGGGCAGCAACGCCGATGGTCACAGCCAGTGCCAGTGCGATGCCGTATTCAACAAGGGTGACGCCTTCGTCATCGTGACGCAGACGGATCAGGGTAGAAAGAATGAGTTCCCGCATAACAATACTCCTTACACAGCGAGGGACATACCGGAGGTCCGGCGATCTGCCTTGGCGGTTTGGGGCCGTTGGCATGTAGGATTAAACTACGCAGGCTGGGCGAGGTTCACATCGTCCGTGGCGGCGAAGAAATCGCGCATAGGTTGTATTATTTGCGCGCTAACGCTCGATTTGGGTGAAATCGGCGGGATATCGGGGAATCGGGTGTCAGATTCGAGGCCGTGGACGCGAGGGATTCGCGGGGCCTAGGTCATCCGTGTCGAACCGGGGGCGGTGGATTGCGAAATGTCTGTGGTCACGCTTTTGATTCCGTTGATATCCAGAATGCGGTCCACGGTCAGGGTGTGCGCTACGGCCTGTCCGCGTAGCCAGTCGTGGAACACCCGCACGGCGCGCCGTTGCAGGTGCCGGTTCGGACAGACCAGCCAATAGGCGTCATAGCGCAGGGCGGGGAACTGCGGCAGCATCGGCACCAACGCGCCGCTATCGACCAGTCCCGCCGTCAGGGCCAGCGATTCCAGAACCGCGCCCGCGCCATCGGCGGCCATTTGCAGGGCCATGGACGAGCGGTCGATCAACATCGTGCGCGTGTCCAGCGCCGGATCGAACCCGTTGCGCGACAGCCATGCCGACCATTGCACCACCGTGCGGGCGCTGTTGATCAGGCGGGCCTTTGTGATCATCTGCTCGGGCGTTTCACAGGTGCGGTGCAGGTGTTTCAGGTAATCAGGGCTGACCAGCGGGATGATCACGTCCTCGATCACCGGAATGCTGGACAGGCCCGGCCAGTCGCCCGCGCCATAGCGGATGTCGACGTCCATCACCTCGCGGTCGAAGTCGGTCGCATCGGGGGCCGCATCGACGCGCAGGTCCCATTCTGGGAATCGTTCGACGAAATCGGCCAGACGCGGACCCAGCCAGCGCACGCCAAAGCTGGGCGAGGCACGGATGCTCAGGCGGCGGCCCTCATGGATCTTGCCCAGATCACGGCGCGCATCGCGCAGGATGCGGATGGCGGACGAACTGGCCTGAAATAGCTGTTCGCCCTCTAGTGTCAGGCTCAGGCGCCGCCCGTCCCGCCGAAACAGGCGCAGGCCCATCTGTTGCTCAAGCAGCTTGATTTGTTGGCTGACCGCGCTGGGCGAGACCGACAATTCCACCGCCGCCTTGGACAGGGTGCCCCGCCGCGCAACGGTTTCGAAATAGAGATAGCTGTTGAGGCTGGGTTCTTTGGACATGGGACCGGCGTTGGAGGTGATGTGCCTATGAATGAGGCTTTGAGCTGAAATGCAAAGGAAAAAATTTCCGACTATAAAAGTCAGGATTGACATGTCCGACTGAATCAGTCAGGTAATGACCTATCCAAGCCATCCCTTCGGGAAAGCCAAGCAACCATTCCAATGAGGAGAGATTGATGTCTCTGCCGAAAAAGACCGACACGGGGCAAAGGGAAGCCTCGCGCGTTGTCTGCGATGATTGGTTCGATCTGGTCTCGCAGGTGTTCAACGGTGGCTTGGGCGCCGAGCCCCGCATCAATGCCGTTCTGGATTTCTACGAGGGGGCAAAACGATGAACATGCAGACCACGAATATTACGATGGAAACCGTGCCCTGCGTAGATGCGCGTCTGTTGACCCAAGGTGGCCAGACCGCGTCGATCGTTCTGGACGGTCAGGTTTACACCTTGCGCATCACCCGCGCGGGCAAGCTGATCCTCACGAAATGACGGCCCATGCCCCCATAACCGGCGGCGCCCCCGTCAGCACGATGGCCACCTTGCCCGGGCGTCAGGCCCTGATGGTGCGCTATCTACGGGATTGGTGCGACAGCGCCGATGGCCAAGTCCGCGTCTGGTCGGATCTGGCGACACGGCTTGGCCCCGCGCGGGGGCAGGCGGCGCTGAAGGCGTTTGAGGATATGGTGGCGATCCTGCTGGCGTTTGGACGCCGCCCGTTGGTGCGCCATCAGGCCAATTGCACCTGTGTCGGTTCGGACGAAGCCGTGGTCGCCCTGATGGTCAGCACCGCCGCAACAGGGGCCGAAGAAGAAGCCATGATGATTGGTGCGCTATTAGTGCGCGCCGACATGATCCGCCCGCTTGTGGACGCGGCGATGCGTCTGGGCGTCAACCTGCCAGAGAACGCGGCCGCACCGATTGGTGCGGTCAACACCACGAAACACTAAGACGACTATCTAGCTTACAGGAAAACAAGATGAAGAACGTAGCAACCACCGTTTCGGCGATTGCACTGGGTGCGGCGATGACCGCCGGTGCCGCACACGCAGGTCAGCAAGAGGTCCTGAACACCTATGCCGACATCGCCGATGCTGTTTACACCGACAGCCTGAGCACCGCGAAAACCCTACAAGAGGCGGTCAACGCCCTGGTCGCGGCCCCGTCGGCAGAAAACCTGCAGGCAGCCAAGGACGCATGGCTGGCGGCGCGCGTTCCCTATCAGCAGTCCGAGGTCTTCCGGTTCGGCAACGCGATCGTTGATGACTGGGAAGGTAAGGTCAACGCATGGCCGCTGGACGAGGGTCTGATCGACTATGTTGATGCGGCCTATGGTGGTGCGACCGACGAAAACACCTATGCGGTTCTGAACGTGGTTGCGACGCCGACCTTTACCCTGTCGGGTGCGGACATCGACGCCACCGCGATCACGCCCGCCCTGTTGGCCGAAAACCTGCATGAGGCCGACGCGGTCGAGGCGAACGTCGCCACCGGCTATCACGCGATTGAGTTTCTGCTGTGGGGGCAGGACCTGAACGGGACCGAGGCGGGCGCAGGCAACCGTCCGTGGACCGACTTTGCCGCTGGTGAAGACTGCACCAATGGCAACTGTGACCGTCGGGGCGAATACCTGACGGCAGCCACCGAATTGCTGGTTTCCGATCTGGAATGGATGGCGGCCCAATGGGGGGCCGAGGGTGAGGCACGCCAAACCCTGCTTGATGATCCCGACGCGGGGATCGTCGCCATCCTGACCGGCATGGGCAGCCTGTCCTATGGCGAACAAGCCGGCGAGCGGATGAAACTGGGCGTGCTGTTGAACGACCCCGAGGAAGAGCACGATTGTTTCTCGGACAACACGCACAACAGCCATTTCTATGACGGTTTGGGCATTCGCAACGTCTATGTGGGTGAATATGTCGGCGTAGACGGGCGCGTTGTGTCGGGCGAGAGCCTGTCGTCGCTGGTCGCGGCCGCAGATGCCGATGTTGACGCGGCTCTGAATGCGGCGCTGGACAAGACCATGTTCGAACTGGCCCAGATCAAGATCGCGGCCGAGGCGGGCTTCAGCTATGACATGATGCTGGAGCGGGGCAATGCCGAGGGTGAGGCGTTGATCCTGTCCGCTGTGGACGCGCTGGTCGGGCAGACCCGCGAGATTGAGCGCGCGGTTTCCGCCCTCGGCCTTGACCAAATCGGGTTTGAAGGCAGCGATAGCTTGGACAATCCCGACGCGGTGTTCCAATAAGACCAAAACGGGGGGCCAGATCGGCCCCCCGACCCCTTTGATGATCCCAGCCAGCGGTCGAACCGCGCCAGGAGTATCCGAAAATGACTATGGGTTCGCGTGCAGCAATGACTGCGTTCAATCTGGTTTTGGCCACCGGTATCGCGCTGGGGGCAGGGGCCGCAGGGGCCGAACCCGCGACCATCTGGGATGACCCGCATCTGTCGGTGATCCCGCGCACCGCCAAAGAGGCCGCGCGCATCGCCGCTGTCACCGCGCCGACCACCGATTTTTCCAAACCTGAATCCTTTGAAACCAACCCCGCCGGGGCCGCCACGGTGCGCGCCCGCACGGACGCCGACGCGTTTTCTCAGCCCTCGGGCAACATCGAATTCGCGCGCGAACTGGATTTCAAACTGGGCAACGGGTTGTTCAAAAAGCTCTGGGTGTCTTCGCCATCCTCGACCTTGGCGTCCGACGGGCTGGGACCCGTCTACAACGCGCGGTCCTGTCAGCGGTGCCACCTGAAAGACGGGCGGGGCCATACGCCGGTTGATGCCAGTGACGATGCGGTTTCGATGTTCCTGCGCGTGTCTGTGCCCGCCACCGAACAGGACCAGATGACCGCGATTGAGGCCTATCTGGCTGATCTGGGCGACACGACGCCCCGCACGCGCCCTGAACCCACCTATGGCGGCCAGTTTCAGGATTTCGGCATTGCCGGTCACGCGTCCGAGGGGCGGATGGTGATTGAATACACCGTTGAACCCGTTGAACTGGCCGAGGGCACCGTGGTTGAACTGCGCCGCCCGACCTATGGCGTGGCCGATCTGGGCTATGGCGCTATGGCTGAGGGCACGATGCTTTCGCCCCGCGTCGCCCCGCCGATGATCGGTTTGGGCCTGCTCGAGGCGATCCCCGCCGCCGACATCATCGCAAACGCCGATCCCGAGGACGCGGATGGCGACGGTATTTCGGGCAAACCTCAAATCGTTTGGTCCGCCGAGTTTGATCGCCCGATGCTGGGCCGGTTCGGATGGAAGGGCGGCAATCCCACCGTCCGTCAGCAAAGCGCCGAGGCCTTTGCCGGTGACATCGGGATTTCCAGCCCCCTCGTGAACCGCCCTCATGGCGATTGCACCACGGCCCAAGACGCCTGTGTCAGTGCCCCGCATGGCGATAATGATGATCGGGGGTTCGAGATTGACGCCGAGGGTCTCGACCTTGTGACCTTTTACAGCCGCAACTTGGCCGTGCCTGCGCGCCGCGACATTGAGGACCCGACCGTTTTGCAGGGCAAACAGGTGTTCTATGACGCCGGTTGCACCTCCTGCCACACGCCTAAATACGTCACCAGCCGCCTGAACGATCAGCCCGAGCAGAGCTTTCAACTGATCTGGCCCTATACGGACCTGCTCTTGCACGATATGGGTGCCGGTCTGGCCGACAACCGTCCCGAGGGGCGTGCGAACGGGCAGGAATGGAAAACGCCGCCCCTGTGGGGGATCGGTCTGACGGAACAAGTGAACGGCCATACGCAGTTTCTGCATGACGGGCGGGCGCGCAGTTTGCTAGAGGCTATTCTGTGGCACGGCGGTGAGGCCCAATCGGCCCGCGATCATGTGGTCGACCTGTCTGCCGAGGACCGGAATGCGCTGATAGAATTTTTGGAAAGCCTATGAAACATCTGATTTTTGCGGCTGCGGTCGTTGTCGCGGCACCTGCATATGCGGATGTAAAGGACGCGGTGGAAAACCACGCCCTGCCTGCGATTGACGCGTTCCATACGGCCGCAACGGATTTGTTTGAGGCCTCGATCCGTGACTGTCTGGCCGAGGCGATGGTCGATCCCTATAACGCCGCCTATGACGCGTGGATGGGCATGTCGCATCTGCAGGCAGGGCCGGTCGAAACGGGCGGGCGTGGTCTGGCGATTGCGTTTTGGCCGGATAAACGCGGCATGGTTCAGCGCACCGTGACCCGCATGGTGGCCGATCAGGACCCGATCGTGACGAACCCCGGCGAATTCGGTGAGGTGTCGATTGCGGGGCGGGGCCTGTTCGCGCTGGAATATCTGTTGTTCGATCCGGAACTGTCGATCTATCAGGCGGGGGATTACACCTGTGCCATGGTGCGCGCGATCAGTGCCGACATGGTCACCATGGCCGAAGATATCCAAGCCGAATGGACACAGGAGTATGGACCATCCCTGATCAATGCAGGGGCCGAGGGAAACACGCGGTTCTTGTCCCCGGTTGAGGCACAGCGCGCGATCTATACATCTATCGTGACGGGGTTGGAATTCACCGCCGATCAACGCCTTGGCCGCCCCCTTGGTACATTTGACACGCCCCGCCCCACGCGGGCCGAGGCGTGGCGATCCGCCCGCAGTTTGCGCAATGTCGAACTGTCCCTAAACGCGCTCTATGATCTGGCACAGGAATTTGCCGATGGGCCGACGCCCACGATGGACGCCGCATTTGAACGCGCGATGAACTCTGTTCAAAAATTCGGCGATCCGGTCTTTGCGCGGGTGGCGGACCCGCAGGGCTGGTTCGAGGCGGATGTGATGCGCCAATCGATCAAACAAGTCGAACAGGCAATCGCCACGGATATTGGAGAGCCGTTGGGGATCGCGGCCGGTTTCAACTCTTCGGACGGGGATTGATTATGCCAACGCGTCGTCAAGTACTTGGAACGTTTCTGGCCGGTTTGGCCGCCCCGCGCATCGGTTGGGCCGCGGCGGGTAGCCCTGTCTATCTGGGGGCCGCGAAAGAGGCCGATGGGCAATTCGCCTTGTTCGGTCTGGATGAGGCGGGCGCGGATATTTTCCGCATCCCGCTGCCTGATCGTGGTCATGCCGCCGCCTGTCACCCGACTGTGCCCGAGGCCGTGGCCTTTGCCCGCCGTCCGGGTCGGTTCGCGATTGTTCTGGATTGCGTCACGGGGCAGGTCACGCACCAGATGGATGCGCCCGACGGGCATCATTTCTATGGCCACGGTGTTTTCATCGACGGCGGCGATATCCTTGCCACGACCGAGAACCATATCGACAGCGGGCAGGGCCGGATCGGCCTGTGGTCGCGGTCCCAAGGGTACAAACGCATTGGCGAATTCGCCTCGCACGGGATTGGCCCCCACGATATCCGCCGGTTGGATGGGGACGTGTTGGTCGTTGCGAATGGCGGGATCCTGACCCACCCCGATCACGGGCGGGACAAGCTGAACCTCGATACGATGCGCCCGAACCTTGCCTACCTGTCGAGCACGGGTGAGGTGCTGGACATGGTCGAACTGGACCCCGAGTTGCACCACGCGTCGATCCGCCATCTGGCGGTGCGCGGGGATGGATTGGTCGCCTTTGCCATGCAATGGGAAGGTGATGCATTAGATGTTGTGCCCCTGTTGGGCCTGCATCGTCGCGGCGACGCGCCCATCCTGGCCGAGGCCGATTATGCAGAACAGCGCGCGATGAACGGCTATGCCGGGTCCATCTCGTTTGACGGGATCGACGGGCGAACCGTGGCGATCACCTCGCCCCGTGGGGGACGCGTGCACCGGTTTGACGATCGCGGCACGTTCCTGTCGTCGTTCGCGCGCGCGGATGTCTGTGGTCTTGCACCCGCGCTGAACGGCTTTGTCATCAGCGACGGTTTGGGCGGGTTCAGCGGGCTGTGCGACGGTCGTGTGCGTCCACTGCACCTGTCCGATGGGCGGGCGTGGGACAACCACCTGATCAAGGTTGAGGCGGTTTAATCCGCCTCAGGTTTGTGGTTTCGAGACGCGGTCAGGCCCTTGGGGATCAGACCGTCGACCGAGGCGCGCTCAACCATCGCGCCCGCGTCTTGCAGGGCGGCGAGATAGGCCTCGGTCAGCGCGCCGTCGCCGAGAACCACCACCATCTGGCCCAGCCAATAGGCCCGCGCACCGGCCAGTTCGACGCCGATCACCGTGCCCGCGATACCGGCGGCAAGGTCGCTTGCGCCTTTGGGGTTCAGGACCTGCTCTGCGCGCAAAGTCGCAAGGCGCGATGCCATCCGGTGCGGGTTCGACATCGCATCCTGAACGGCGTTCAAAAACGTGGGCCGGTCAAAGTCGTTGGTCAGGGGCGGTGCTAGGGACGCGATCAATTCGCCACTGACAAAGGACTGAAAACTGACGATTTCCTCGGCGCTGATGTGGCACCATTTCGTGGCTGGACCGGGGACGCACAGGATGCCGTCGAATTTCGGATGATCTGCGAGATAGCCCGCGATCAACGCCGCGGTCCCCTGCATTATATCGGCGGGCTGATCCTGTGACACGTTGGGGATCAAGTAGATGGAAAGACGCGGATCGCCGCCGGTTGCGTCAACAGGCGACAGCTCTGCCGGTTTGCACGGCACCGGCACAAACCCCGCGCCAAGGGCCACGGGTGCACCGCCGACCACGACTGGAGTTGTGCCCGACAGGAACGGCTCGATATGGGGCAGGATCGCGGCGCAAAACCCAGAGATGTCCGCCACAGGTGTCCCCAAGGGCACGTCGATCTGGTCCAGAACAGCGTCGCCGTCGCCCATCATCCAGATGGTCAATGCGTCCGCGCGCCAGTCTACCGCGATCCAGTGTGCCTGTGTCATTGCCGGTTCCTCTGTCGATACATCCAAGCCGAGATAGGCCAAAACACCCCGCGCGAAAAGGGGGCGTTCCTTAACCGGGCGTTAACACCTCGCCCGCGCGCCTTACCCCGTTCTTACCATTTTCACCCACGGTTCGGGCGATGCTTTTTAACCGGGGAATCCGATGTCTGACAGTTCCGATAAATTGAACCTGCCGTATATTCAGCCCTCACAGGCGCAAAAACATGTGACCCATAATGAGGCGATCCGCATTCTGGATGTGCTGACCCAGATGAGCGTGCAAAGCGACGATAACACCGCCCCGCCGGGGGGCGCCGTGGACGGGGACAGCCATATTGTGCCGCTGGGCGGACAGTTCGATTGGGCCGGTCAGGACGGCAAGATCGCCACGTTGCAGGACGGGTCGTGGCAGTTTCTGACGCCCGCCGCAGGGTGGCGCGCCTATGTCGCCGCACGCGGGGCGATGGTGATCTATGACGGCGCGGCGTGGGGTGCCCTTGGGGTGTCCGAGGTGCAGAACGCCGATCTGATCGGGCTGAACACCACCGCCGATGGCGCCAACCCGTTTTCGGCCAAGGTCAACTCGGCCCTGTGGACGGCCCTGCCCGTGGCCGATGGGGGCAGCGGTGATATCCGCATGACGATGAACAAGGACACGGCCGGCGACGATGTCGGCATGGTGTTCCAGACGGGCTATGTCACCAAGGCGCTACTGGGGTGTTTCGGGTCGGATGCGATGCGCCTGTCGGTGTCGCAGGACGGGTCGGCGTTCTTTGACGGGATTTCGATTGATCCCGCGACGGGGATCGCATCGCAGCCGCAACTGCCGCGCGCGATTGCCTATACGAACTACGACAACTGGCTGGACAGTGCGGGGTGGACGACGGTCGGTCTGAACAACGCCGATTACAATGCCCAAGGTGTGTTTAACGGCGCGACCAATGCGTTCACCGCGCCGGTGGCGGGGACGTATCAGATTGGCGCGACACTGGCCTATCAACAGGACAGCACGGCGGCGGGCATCCGCGGGCGTCTGGTTCTGAACGGCGCGACACAACTGCGCGGTGGACGGGCGGAACTGCCTGTCGGGATCACAAGCGGCGAGGCGGTTCTGCACCTACAGACGCTTGTGTCGCTGTCCGCCGGTGATGTGGTCACGCTGCAGGGGCAGGGGGTTGGTGCACCCGTTTATGCGGCGGCGGATCAGACCACGATTTGGATCGCCAAAATCGGCTGATCCTCAGGTGAATTTCCGGAAAAACCGTGTCTGATTGAACATCTCTTCGAGTTTTTCCATGCGCGGGCGGGTCTGGTCCCAGTTCCGCTCGCGTACTGCGGAAATGATCGTTTCCAGCAACAGCAACGTCACCACATTCGAATCCCACGCAGACGGCACGACGATCCGGCTGTTGAAACTGGCCCGTGCCAGACGGTGGATGGGCGAGCGCCATTGATCCGTGAACAGGATGATCTCGGCCCCCTGTTCGCGGGCCATTTCGGCCAGCTTGAGCGTGCTGTTTTCATACCGGCGCACGTCGAAAATCACCAAGACATCGCCGGGTTTGATGTCCAGCAGGTAATGCGGCCACGTGTTCGAATTTGAATGGAAATTCACCACTCCGGCGCGGATCATCTGCATGTGCATGTAGAAATATTCTGCCAATGCATGCGTGATCCGACCGCCCACGACGTTGATCGTGCGGTCCTGATCGGCCAACAGATCACAGGCCTGATCGAACATCTCCATATCAATCTGGCCAAGGGATTGGCGGATGTTGCCAATCACGGCCTCGGTGAACCGGTTCAAGATATGCCCATCCGGTGCCTGTTCAGCCCATAGATCGTGCTTGGTGATCGGACCCGAGATTTTCGCCTCAAGTTCCGCGCGCAGGGCATTCTGGAAATCGGGAAAGCCCTTGAAACCCAGCTTTTGCACCATGCGCGCGACGGTGGGCGATGACACATCCGCCGCCTGCGCCACCGTGGTGATCGAGCCCATGCCCGACATCGGATAATTCTCAAGGATCGTGTGGGCCAACTGACGTTCGGCCCGTGTCAGGTCGTCAAGACGGGACTGAAGCAGTTCGGCAATGCTGTCTGGGGTGTCTCTCACGTCGTGCCCTTTTTTTCTACATATACCAACAGGCCATCCCCTCTTGAAGAGAAGTTTTCAGAATTTCAGTTGACAGGTCAAGCGAGTCTGGAGAAATCTTTTCAGCAGGCGAGGGTCTGATGAAAAATAGTCAAAAACTGGAATGTACGGACAAAGCTGTTGACGTGTGGAACCCCGAGGGGCGCGCGCCGGTGGTGTTTGTGTGCGAACACGCCAGTAATTTCTTTCCGCCCGAGTTTGACGCGCTGGGTTTGGACGCGGCCGCGCAGGTGTCCCACATCGCGTGGGATCCGGGTGCCTTGGCGGTGGCCATGGGGTTGGCCGATCGGTTTGATGCGCCTTTGGTCCATGCCTGTGCGTCGCGGTTGCTTTATGATTGTAACCGCCCGCCCGAGGCCGCCGATGCAATCCCTGCGCGCAGCGAGATGACCGATGTCCCCGGCAATATCGACCTGAGCGCCGATCAACGCGCGGCCCGTGTTGCTCGGTTTTACGACCCGTTCTGCACCAAACTGGCCGCGGTTCTGGAGACGCAGAACCCCGCTGCGATGATCACCCTCCACAGCTTTACCCCCGTTTACAAAGGGCAGGCGCGCGCGGTCGAACTGGGCATTCTGCACGACGATGACGCACGGTTGGCCGATGCGATGTTGGCCCATGCGGATGAGACCAAGATGGTGACCCTGCGCAACGAGCCCTATGGGCCGGCGGACGGGGTGACGCATACGTTAAAGCTGCACGCGATGGCGCGGGGCATCGCCAATGTGATGATCGAAATCCGCAATGACCTGTTGGTCACAGAGGCGCAACAGGACGCGGTTACGGATGACCTGTACCGCATGATCCGCGCGGCGATGGCCGATATCGGTCACCCCCTGAAAGAGGAGGCCGAGCCATGCCCAAAATCATAAGCCACTATGTGCGTATCGTGGATGCGGTGAATTACCGGATTGGCCGGATCATGATGTACGGGATTTTCGTCATGATGGGCATTTTACTGTGGTCGTCGATTTCCAAGACGTTTTTCCTGCCGTCCCTCTGGACGCTGGAAATGGCGCAGTTTGCATTGGTCGCCTATTACATCATGGGCGGGCCGTATTCGTTGCAACTGGGCTCAAACGTGCGGATGGACCTGTTTTATGCGGAATGGTCGGACCGCAAGAAGGCGTGGTTTGACAGTTTCACCATCCTGCTGTTGATGTTCTATCTGGGCGTCCTGCTCTACGGCGCGATCGATAGCACCGCCTATTCCCTACAGTATAATGAGCGCAGCCCGACCGCATGGCGGCCCTATCTCTGGCCGATCAAGGTGACGCTGTGCGTGGGTATCTTCCTGATGCTGCTCCAAGCCATTTCTGAACTGTGCAAAGACATCGCCAAGATCCGTGGGGTTGAATTGTAATGTCCTACGAGATGATCGCCATTTTGATGTTTTCATCCATGATGCTGATGCTGCTGACCGGTCAGCGGGTGTTCGGCGCGATTGGCGGGGTGGCGGTGATTGCCGCGCTGGCCCTGTGGGGGCAGGGGGGATCGGTGATTCCGTTCTCGTCCACGATGAAGCTGATGAAATGGTATCCGCTGCTGACTCTGCCGATGTTCATCTTCATGGGCTATGTTCTGTCCGAGAGCAAAATCGCCGATGATCTGTACAAGATGTTCCATGTCTGGATGGGGCCGGTGCAGGGCGGATTGGCCATTGGTACGATCGGGTTGATGGTTCTGATTTCCGCGATGAACGGCTTGTCCGTGGCGGGGATGGCGATCGGGGCGACGATTGCCCTGCCGGAACTGTTGCGCCGTGGGTATGACAAACGCATGGTGACAGGCGTCATTCAGGCGGGGTCCAGTTTGGGCATCCTTGTGCCGCCGTCTGTGGTTCTGGTTCTTTATGCGATGATCGCGCGCCAGCCGGTTGGCCAGCTGTGGCTGGCGGGGATCGTGCCGGGCCTGATGATGGCCGCGCTGTTCGTGATTTACATCGTGGTCCGCTGCCGGTTGCAGCCCGAGTTGGGCCCGACCCTGCCGCCCGAAGAGCGCAATGTCTCCCGCGCGGAAAAGCTGCGCCTGTTGCGGGCCGGTTTGCTGCCCCTGATCATTTTCGCCGCGATGATGGTGCCGTTTATCAACGGCTGGACGTCCTTGGTGGAAAGTTCGGCCATTGGTGCGCTGACCGCGTTTTTGGCGGCGGTGATCAAGCGGCGCATGACCCGCGAGGTGTTCGAGGTCTCGGTGCGTCAGACGCTGGCGATCACGTGCATGTTCATGTGGATCATTCTGGCCGCACTGGGTTTTGGGGCGGTGTTTGACGGCCTTGGGGCGGTGCGCGCGATTGATACCCTGTTTACGGAACGCCTTGGCCTTGATCCGTGGATGATCCTGATCCTGATGCAGCTCAGCTTTATCATCATGGGCACGTTTCTGGATGACACGGCGATGCTGGTGATTGTGGCGCCGCTTTATGTGCCGTTGGTCAAGGTGCTTGGGTTCGATCTGATCTGGTACGGGGTGCTTTACACGATCACGACCCAGATCGCCTATATGACGCCGCCGTTCGGCTATAACCTGTTTTTGATGCGCGCGATGGCCCCGCCGGAAATCGGCATGCGGGACATCTATGCGTCGATCCTGCCCTTTGTTCTGGTGATGGTGTTCGCGCTGATCCTTGTGATGGCGTTCCCGCAAATCGCCCTGTGGCTGCCGCATTACGTGTACGGACTTTAACAAACGGCCCTGAGAATTCGGGGCGGAAAAGAGCGGGCAAACCCGCCGTTTCAAAACGACCAACATGGAGAAGAACAGATGACGACAAGACGTAAGTTCCTACAGACCGCCGGTCTGGCCGGTGCCGCCGGATTGGCCGCACCCGCCGTTCATGCGCAGTCCACGATCAAATGGCGGATGCAGACCTATGCCGGTGCTGCACTTGCCGAACATGTGGTGAAACCCGCCATCGACAGCTTTAACAAGATCGCCGGCGATCAGATGCAGATCGAACTGTACTATGCCGATCAGCTGGTCCCGACGGGCGAATTGTTCCGCGCGATGCAGCAGGGCACGATCGACGCGGTGCAATCCGACGACGACTCGATGGCCTCGCCCACCGAGGTCACCGTGTTCGGCGGCTATTTCCCCTTCGCCAGCCGCTATAGCCTCGACGTACCGGTTCTGTTCAACCAATACGGCCTGAACGAAATCTGGGACGCGGAATATTCCAAGGTCGGTGTCAAACACATCAGCGCGGGCTCGTGGGATCCCTGTCATTTCGCGACCAAGGACCCGATCAACAGCCTTGCCGATCTCAAGGGCAAGCGCGTCTTTACCTTCCCGACCGCCGGTCGCTTTCTGTCGCAGTTCGGCGTCGTGCCGGTCACCCTGCCGTGGGAAGACATCGAGGTCGCGGTCCAGACGGGCGAGCTTGACGGGATCGCATGGTCGGGCATCACCGAGGATTACACGGTCGGTTGGGCCGATGTGACCAACTACTTCCTGACCAACAACATCTCGGGCGCATGGATCGGGCATTTCTTTGCCAACCAAGACCGCTGGAACGAGGTGCCGCCGCATCTGCAGGAACTGCTCAAGGTCTGCATGGAGCAATCGCACTATTACCGTCAGTGGTGGTATTGGGGTGGTGAGGCCGCGCTGCGCGTCAACGGCACCAAGATGCAGCTGACCTCTATCCCCGACGCTGAATGGGAGCAGGTCGAGGCCGCCGCCCAGACCTTCTGGGAAGAGATCGCCGCCGAGAGCGAGACCAAGGCCAAAGTGGTGGAGATCTTCCGCCAATATAACGCCGATATGCAAAAGGCTGGTCGTCCGTACCGCTACGGCTAATCTGACATTGCGGGGTGCCGTTCGGGCGCCCCGCGCTCTAACCCAAGGTGAGATCGCAATGCCCGGAAACCTGACATTTGATGCGCTGAAATCCCGCGTGGCCAGCGGGGAAATCGACACGGTGATTGCCTGTGCCCCCGATATGCAGGGCCGGTTGATGGGCAAACGTTTTCAGGCCCAGCATTTTGTCGAAAGCGCGTGGGAAGAGACGCATTGCTGTAACTATCTGCTGGCCACCGACATGGAGATGAACACGGTCGAAGGATACGCCGCGACCAGTTGGGCCAAGGGCTATGGCGATTATGTCATGCGCCCCGACATGGACACGTTGCGCATCATTCCGTGGCTGGCGGGGACGGCCTTGGTTCTGTGCGATCTGTTGGACCATCACACGCATGACGAGGTGCCCCATGCGCCGCGTTCGGTCTTGAAACGGCAACTGGCCCGCCTGCAGGAACTGGGGTTCGATATGATGGCCGCGACGGAACTGGAATTCTTTGTGTTCCGCGAAACATTTGATCAGATGCGCGATCAGGCCTATCGCGATATGACCTTGATCAGCCCCTATAACGAAGATTACCATATCTTCCAGACGACGAAGGAAGAGGGCCTGATGCGCGCGATCCGCACAGGCCTTTATGGCGCGGGCATTCCCGTCGAAAACACCAAGGGCGAGGCCGACGCCGGTCAGGCCGAGGTGAACGTGAAATATAGCGACGCGCTGGACATGGGGGATACGCATGTTCTGGTCAAAAACGGGGTCAAAGAGATCGCGTTCCTGACGGGCAATGCCGTGACCTTTATGGCCAAGTGGAGCCATGATGCCGCCGGATCGTCCAGTCACATCCACCAATCCCTGATCCATCTTGATAGTGGCAAATCGGCGTTCTTTGATCCCGATGGCCCGCATGGCATGTCCGATCTGATGCGCAAATATCTGGCGGGATTGCTGAAACACGCGCGGGAAACGACGCTGTTCCTTGCGCCCTATATCAATTCCTACAAACGTTTTGTGGCGGGCACCTTTGCCCCGACCAAGGCGATTTGGTCCGTCGACAACCGCACCGCCGGTTACCGCGTTTGCGGTCCGGGTACGGGCGGCGTGCGCGTGGAATGTCGCGTTGGCGGCTCGGACCTGAACCCCTATCTGGCCTTGGCGGCGCAACTGGCCGCCGGTATCGCGGGGATCACCGGTGATTACACGCTTGAGGACGAATTTGCCGGCGATGCCTATGCCGCCGAGGGCGCGCGGTCGATCCCGCTGACCCTGCGCGAGGCGACGGCGGAATTCGATGCCTCGACAATGTTGCGGGCGGCCCTTGGGGACGGCGTTGTGGATCACTATGTCCACGCGGCCCGCTGGGAGCAGGAAGATTTTGATCGCAAGGTGACCGACTATGAAGTCGCCCGCGGATTTGAAAGAGCGTAAAGCATGACAACTACCCTGAAATGTATCTCGCCGGTCGATGGATCGGTCTATGTCGAACGTCCCCTGATGGGGCTGGCCGACGCCGAGCGCGCGGTCGCCGCCGCCCGCGCGGCTCAGCGCGATTGGGCCGCGCGCCCCATGGCCGAACGCATCGCGCTGGTCACCAAGGCCACCGCGATCATCGGTGAGATGAACGATGAAATCGTCCCTGAACTGGCGTGGCAGATGGGCCGTCCCGTGCGTTATGGTGGGGAATTTGGTGGGTTCAACGAACGCGCCACCTATATGGCCAAGATCGCACAATCCGCGTTGGCCCCCATCATGGTTGAGGATAGCGCGACGTTCGGGCGCTATATCGAACGTGTGCCGCATGGCGTCGTTCTGGTCATCGCGCCGTGGAACTATCCGTTCATGACGGCGATCAACACCATCGCGCCTGCTCTGATCGCGGGCAACACCGTGGTCCTGAAACACGCCAGCCAAACGCCGCTGGTGGGCGAACGCCTTGCCACCGCGTTTGAACGCGCGGGCGTGCCCACAGATGTGTTCCAGAACCTGTTTCTGGGCCACGATGTGACCTCGGCCCTGATCGGGGCGCGGGCGTTTGATTTCGTGAACTTCACCGGCTCGGTCGGGGGCGGTCAGGCGATTGAGCGCGCGGCGGCGGGCACATTTACCGGTTTGGGTCTGGAACTGGGCGGCAAGGATCCGGGCTATGTCATGGAAGACGCCGATATCCGCGCCGCCGCTGACACCCTGATGGACGGGGCGATGTTTAACTCGGGTCAATGCTGCTGTGGGATTGAACGGATTTATGTGGCCTCCGCGGTCTATGACGATTTCATCGAGGCCTGTCTGGACGTTTTGTCGGGCACGGTTCTGGGCAACCCGCTGGACCCTGAAACGACCATGGGCCCGATGGCGCAGGTGCGGTTCGCCGATCTGGTGCGCGGCCAGACCCGCGATGCGATTGCCGCCGGTGCGCGTGCGTTGATTGATCCGGCGCAATTCCCGAACGACGGGGGCGCCTATCTGATGCCGCAGATTCTGACCGGTGTGGATCATTCCATGCGCGTCATGCGCGAAGAAAGCTTTGGCCCCGTTGTCGGCATCATGAAGGTCGACAATGACGCCGAGGCCCTGCGCCTGATGAACGATTGCGACTATGGCTTGACCGCGTCCCTGTGGACAAAGGACGTGGATCGCGCGGCAACTCTGGGCCAGCAGATCGAGACCGGAACGGTGTTCATGAACCGTGCCGATTACCTCGATCCGGCGCTGTGCTGGACGGGGTGCAAGAACACGGGGCGGGGCGGCGGTTTGTCGGTGATCGGCTATCACAACCTGACGCGACCCAAATCCTTCCATCTGAAAAAGGCGATCTGAGATGACGTTGACTGCAAATTGGTCTTATCCCACGGCTGTGCGGTTTGGGGCGGGACGTATTTCCGAACTGGCCGAGGCCTGTGTGTCCCTTGGGATCACGCGCCCGTTGCTGGTGACAGACCGTGGTCTGGCGGGGCTGCCGATCACCAAACAGGCGCTGGACATCCTGACCGGTGCCGGTCTGGGCGCGGCCCTGTTTGCCGATGTCGATCCCAACCCGAATGAAGTCAACGCCGCCGCTGGTGTTGCGGCCTATAAGGCGGGTAATCACGACGGGGTTGTGGCGTTTGGCGGTGGCTCGGGTCTCGACCTTGGCAAGGTCGTGGCGTTCATGGCCGGTCAGACGCGCCCGATCTGGGATTTTGAGGACATCGGCGATTGGTGGACCCGCGCGGACGCGGATGCCATCGCGCCCATCGTGGCCGTGCCCACGACTGCCGGCACAGGGTCAGAGGTGGGCCGCGCCAGCGTCATCACCAATTCCGAAACGCATGAGAAAAAGATCATCTTCCACCCCAAAATCCTGCCCGGTGTGGTGATTTGCGACCCCGAACTGACCGTCGGCATGCCGCCCGCGATCACGGCAGGGACGGGGATGGATGCGTTCGCCCATTGCCTTGAGGCCTATTGCAGCCCCCATTTCCACCCCATGTCCCAAGGGATCGCGATTGAGGGCATGCGTCTGGTCAAGGACAACCTGCCGACCGCCTATGCGGATGGCACCGATCTGACCGCGCGGGCCAATATGATGGCCGCCGCCGCGATGGGGGCCGTTGCGTTTCAAAAAGGTCTGGGCGCGATTCACGCCATCTGCCACCCGATCGGCGCGGTGCACAACACCCACCACGGCACCACGAATGCGGTCGTCATGCAGGCGGTTTTGCGGTTCAACCGCCCCGCGATTGAGGACCGGATTGAGGCCTTGGCGCGCTATCTGTCGATTCCCGGTGGCTTCCAAGGCTTTCACGATTTTGTGGGCGAGTTGAACGCGACCCTGAAAATTCCGGCCAACCTGACCGATCTTGGCGTCACCGATCCCGACATTGCCGCCCTGACCGAGGTCGCGTTGCGCGATCCGTCCGTGGGCGGTAACCCCGTTGAAATGAACACAGAAAACACGTCTGATCTGATCAAGGCCTGTCTCTGAGACGATTTGGTTCGTGTGACCCCGAGGCGCGCCCATCCCCATGGGCGCGTCTTTTTTTGGTGGTGCATGTTGACGCCTGCGTGGTCGGCGGGCAGGGTGACGCTCAGCGTCATGATAAACATGTTAACTAATGAACGTGTTAATTGGTATTGACCATAATCGTTACGAGTCATAACGTTTCTTCAAGCCTACGGTTCTGCCCCTTTGGGAGAGAGGGGCGCGTCGCGTTTTGCGGCGCATGATCTGTAGGGGACGAACAGTGGCCCGCACGGGCCAGGCATGAGCGGGGAGGCAAATGCTGTTACGGGCGATGAAAATGCTGGCCAAATGGACAGCGATTATCGGGGGGATCACGCTTGTCGTGCTGGTCGTCCTGACATGTGTCAGCGTCATTGGACGCGGGGCCAGCACCTTTGGCCATTCCGATTTTCTGACTGGGTTGGCGCCGGGATTGGCGCAGTCGATCGTGAACACGGGCGTGGGGCCGGTCACGGGCGACTTTGAGCTGCTTGAGGCGGGGGTTGCCTTCGCGGTGTTCGCCTTTTTGCCGCTGTGTCAGTTGCACAGCGGGCACGCGACTGTGGATGTGTTCACGTCTCTGATGCCCGAGAAATTCAACCGCTTTCTGATTGCGTTCTGGGAGGTCCTGTTGGCCATCCTGATCGTGGTCATCAGTTGGCGCCTATTCGTCGGCATGGAAGACAAGATGCGCTATGGCGAGACGACGTTCTTGCTGCAATTTCCGATCTGGTGGTCCTATCTGGCCAGCTTCCTTGCCTCGGTCGTCGCGGCAATTGTGGCCATCTATTGCGCCTATGCCCGCGTCATGACCGTGCTCACCGGTAAATCCTACATGCCTGCATCCGAAGGAGCCCTCCATTGAGTATGCTCGAACTTGGTTTCCTGTCATTTCCGGTTCTTCTGGTCATGATTTTTATGCGGGCCCCGATTGGCCTTGCGATGATGCTGTGCGGGATTGGCGGTCTTTATTTCGCGATGGGGGGCAGCAATATCTTTCTGTCCAAACTCAAGAGCGAAACCTATTCCACCTTTAGCAGCTATTCGCTGACCATCATTCCGATGTTCCTGTTGATGGGGCAGTTCGCGACCCTGTCGGGCATGTCGAAATCCCTGTTCAAAGCCGCCGAAAGCTGGCTTGGCCACCGCAAGGGCGGCGTCGCCATGGCCGCGGTCGGGGCCTGTGCGGGGTTCGGCGCGATCTGTGGCTCGTCCCTTGCGACGGCGGCCACCATGTCCAAGGTCGCCCTGCCGGAACTGCGCCGCTATGGCTATTCGGGCGGGTTTTCGACCGCGACATTGGCTGCCGGAGGCACCTTGGGGATCCTGATCCCGCCGTCGGTGATCCTTGTGATCTACGCGATCCTGACCGAGCAAAACATCGCCAAACTGTTTCTGGCCGCCTTTGTGCCCGGTATTCTGGCGGCGATCGGCTATATGATCACGATCTCGATCTATGTACGCTTGTACCCCGATGCGGCCGGAACACGGGAGCGGGTGCCTTACGGCGAACGCATGCGCGCGCTGCTTGATGTGTGGCCGGTTCTGTTGGTCTTTGGCCTTGTGGTTGGCGGGATCTACCTTGGCTGGTTCACCCCGACCGAGGGCGCGGCGGTTGGCGCAGCGGGAACGGGCATCATCGCCCTGTTGTCGGGCAACCTGACGTGGCGCGTCTTTGTCGAGAGCATCCTGTCCACCGCCACCAACACCGCGATGATCTTTTTCATCATCCTTGGCGCGGGGTTCTATAACTCGTTCCTTGCTTTGACGCAGGTGCCGCAGGAATTGTCGATGGCGGTGGCGAACAGTGGCCTTGGCCCGTGGACGATCCTTGTGATCATTCTGGCGTTCTATCTGGTGTTTGGCTGTTTGATGGACAGCCTGTCGATGATCCTGCTGACGATCCCGATCTTCTTCCCGCTGATCTCGCAGCTGGATTTCGGCCTCAGCCAAGAGCATCTGGCGATCTGGTTCGGCATCCTTGTTCTGATCGTGGTAGAGGTCGGGTTGATCACGCCACCAGTGGGGATGAACCTGTTCGTTATCAACGGCATGGACCGCAGCACGCCCATGATCGAAACCTACAAGAGCGTTATGTTCTTTGTCGGCTCGGACATCGTGCGGGTGATCATTCTGGTCTTGTTCCCGTCAATCACACTCTTCCTCTTGCCCGGTTAATGCCGGGCAAGTGCCCCCAATGGGGCTTGGCATCTCTAGATTGTTATGATCTATAACAGTAATGAAAAGTAAACGGGTGGAGCAATGGACGTATCTGGTCAAATAGCGCTGGTCACCGGTGGGGGCAGTGGCCTTGGGGCCGCAACCGCCCGCCATCTGGCAAGTCTCGGCGCCAAGGTCGCGGTTCTGGATTTTGACGGCGCGCGTGCCGCCGAAGTGGCAGCGGAAATCGACGGTCTGGCCCTGCAGGCGGATGTCGGCGATCAGGTCGCGGTCGAGGCCGCGTTTGAAAAATGCATCGCCGATCTGGGCGGCTGTCCCCGCATCGTGGTCAGCTGTGCAGGCATCGGTCTGGCCTCTCGCGTGGTGGGCCGTGAGGGTAAGTTGTCCGTCGACATGTTCGAAAAGACCCTGCGCGTGAACTTGACCGGCACCTATATCATCCTGAGTGTTGCCGCCCGCGCCATGCAGGCGGCCGAGCCTCTGAACGAGGATGGTGAGCGCGGCGTGATCGTGTGCACCTCGTCCGTGGCCTATCAGGACGGACAACTGGGTCAGGCGGCCTATTCCGCGTCCAAAGGCGGCGTTGCCGCGATGATGCTGCCGATTGCGCGGGAAATGGCGCGCACCGGTATCCGTACCGTCGCCATCGCGCCGGGCCTGTTCCACACCCCGATGATGGAAGGCCTGCCGCCCGAAGTCACCGCCGAAATCACCGCGAATATCCCGTTCCCCGCCCGTTTGGGGCAGCCGTCCGAATACGCGCTGTTGGTGGAGCAGATCGCCCGTAACCCGTTCCTGAACGGGACCACCATCCGGCTGGACGGCGCTGTGCGCCTGCCGCCGCGCTAAGGGAATACGATGTCCGAAGATATCCTGAAAATCGAACTGGATGGCCAGATTGCCATCCTGACCATGAACCGCCCCGCCAAGCGCAATGCGATGTGCGATGAGTTGCTGGAACAGATCGACGCGTTCTTTAGCAAGCCGCCCAAGGACATCAAGGCGGTGGTTCTGACGGGGACGGCGGGGCATTTCTGCTCGGGTCTTGATCTGTCCGAACATGTGGCGCGCGACGCCGAGGGCACGATGCGCCACTCGCGCGGCTGGCACGCGGTGATGGACCGTATCCAATACGGCGGTCTGCCGGTGATTTCGGCCATGTTCGGCGCGGTGATCGGTGGCGGGCTTGAACTGGCCTCGGCCACGCATGTGCGCATTGCCGAGCCGTCCACGATCTTTCAGCTGCCCGAGGGGCGTCGCGGCATTTTTGTCGGCGGCGGTGCATCGGTGCGGGTTGGCCGTATCCTTGGGGCCGACCGGATGGTCGAAATGATGCTGACGGGGCGTAAATATTCCGCCGATGAGGGCCTGTCTCTGGGCCTGTGCCACTATAGCGTGGGGGAGGGTGAGGCTCTGGACCTTGCGCTGAAACTGGCGCACCGGATTGCGGGCAACGCGCCCTTGTCGAACTATATCATGATCCAGGCCCTCAGCCGGATTGAGGATATGGCCAAGGCCGACGGTCTGTTCACCGAGAGCCTCTGCGCCGCCCTGACCCAGACCAGCCCCGATGCGGTCGAAGGTCTGGCCGCCTTCCTTGAAAAACGTGACCCGAGTTTCCGCTAATGACCCGCGCTGCAAAGGCTGATCCGCACACCGATCCCGATCACGTCAGCGACCACACGCTGCGCGATCTGGCGGGGTATAACCTGCGCCGGACGTCCCAGATCATGCAGGCCGATCTGGCCAAAACGCTGGAACCTCTGGGCCTGCGGATGATCACCTTTGCGGCGCTGGTTCTGATCGTGGACAACGCCGGTGTGCGGCAAACGCGGCTGGCCAATGCCTTGGCGATTGAACGCTCAAACCTTGTTCTGATCGTTGATGATCTGGAGCAACGCGGGCTGATTCAGCGGACACAGGTGCCCACCGATCGGCGCGCCTATGCCTTGGTCCCAACGGACGCGGGTCGCGATGTGTATGCGCGTGCGTTGAACGCCGTTCATGCGCATGAGGCCGCCCTGTTGAACAACTTTGAAGCGTCCGAAATCGCGACGCTGATTTCTCTGTTGAAACGGGTCGAGGCGCCCCGCGCCTGACCACAGACACCCAATGTCGAGGACTGTGCGATGATCCCTTTTGCTGCCCCTCTGGATGATATCCTGTTTTCCCTGGACGCGGTTGGTGCGTCCGATCTGCCCGATTACGACCGCGATCTGACGGCCGAACTGGGCGGGTTTTTCGCCCAGTTTGCCGAAGGTGAACTGGCCCCGATCAACATGTCCGGCGATGAGCAGGGCGCGCGCCTGATCGACGGACGGGTCAAAATGCCCGATGGGTTCGGTGCCGCCTATACCGCCTATGCCGAACAGGGCTGGCAGGGTCTGTGCGCGCCCGAAGAATTCGGCGGGCAAGAGCAAAACGGTCTGATCGGCGCGGTGACCAGCGAGATTTTCATCGGCGCGAACCATTCCTTGCAGATGGTGGTTGGTCTTGTGCCGGGCGCGATCCGCACGGTCCTGAACTTCGGCACGCCTGATCAACAGGCGCGCTATATCCCCGCGCTGGTTGAGGGGCGCGCGATTTCCACCATGGCCCTGACCGAGGCCGGCGCAGGGTCCGATTTGTCGCGCATCCGGTGTCGCGCGGTTGAGGGCGACAATAGCGGCTGGACCATCAGCGGCGAAAAGATTTTCATCTCGGGCGGCGATCAGGACATGAGCGAGGAGATCCTGCACCTCGTCCTTGCGCGGACCTCGGATGACGGGGTGAAGGGGCTGTCGCTGTTTGCCTGCCCGTCGCATTTGCCGGACGGGTCGCGCAACCCCATCACCATTACGCGGATTGAGGAAAAGATGGGCCTGCATGCCTCGCCCACCTGCCAGATGGCCTTTGACGGGGCGCACGCGGAATTGCTTGGCAAGCCGGGGCAGGGGCTGGCGGCGATGTTCACCATGATGAACCACGCGCGTCTGGACGTGTCCCTGCAGGGTGTCGCGCATGCCGCGCGCGCCACCCACATTGCCCGCGCCTATGCGGCCGAGCGTACTCAGGGCCGAACCGCCGAGGGCGAAGCGACATTGGATCAGCACCCCGATGTGATCCGGATGCTGGACGAAATGGATGCGCTGGCCCTGTCTGCACGGGCGGTCGCGCATTTCGCGATGGTGAACCTTGAACGCGGGGATCAGAACGATCTGGTCGATTTTCTGACGCCGGTGGCCAAGGTGTTCTGTACCGAATCCGGCCTGCGCGCGGCGGACACCGGCATTCAGGTGCTGGGCGGTTATGGCTATCTGACGGAATATGCGGTGTCGCAGGTCTGGCGCGATGCGCGGATCACCGCGATCTACGAGGGCGCGAACGGGATCCACGCGCTGGCCACCGCAACGCGGAGCGTGAACTATGGCGCGGGCGCGGATCGGTTTGCCGAGGTGTTGACCGATATGCTGGGCGAAAGTTCGATCGTGTCGGATTGGATCGCGGCGCGCGATGTGCTGCGCGCGGAAAAGCGGTCTGCACCGGAATTAGCCCATGATTTCATGCAGATGACGGCGTGGGCATTGGTCCTTGGCCTTTGGGGGCGTCTGTCGGCGGCGGGCGAAACATCCCACGCACCCGACCGGATTGCCCGCCTGTCGCGACTGGTGGCGATCCGGTTCGCGCCGGAATTCACCGCAGCGCGGGACCGGTTCAACGCCACCCGCGCCATGGCCGCCTAAAACCGGTATTAAAACAAAACGCGCCCGATTGAGGCGCGTTTTTCATGTCAGGATTGCGGTGCGGCCCGCCTCGGTAAACCTGTCGTTCTGTCATCCCAATCCATGCAAGTCCTCCCTCCTGCAAAGATCGGGGTCCAAAGCGGGCCGCGCCCCGTGACCCTAGTGCGCCGAGTTGTCACAGGCAACGCGATTCTTAAGCTTTTCGATTAGAAATTCTAAACAATCGCGCAAGTAAATCAGCAATATTGCTCGGGCCCGTTCCATTGGGCGGGGCCATAGCGATCACCGGATGCCCAACCGACGGGCAAAGCGGTCTCAATCGCCTCCAGATCCGAGGCGGACAGGGTCTTTTCCGTGCCCTGCAACATCTCGTTCAGGTGCTCAACCGATCGCGTGCCGGGGATGGCAATGACGTTATCGCCGCGCGATAGAACCCATGCGATGGCCAGACCTGCGGTGCTGATCCCCATGTCACGGGCCAAGGATTGCAGTAATTCCATGCGTTTAAGGTTATCCTGATAGGCGCGTCCGGTGAAACGCGGATTGTCGCGCAGGAACACAGACGCGGCGATCCGCTCGGCCGACGGCGGCGTGTCGGTCAGCAACCCGCGTCCCACGGGGGAAAACGCGACCATCGCCGTGCGGGTTTCCGCACAGTTTTGCACAAGGCCCAGATCGGGCGCGCGCGTGGACAGGGAATATTCGTTCTGAACGGCGGCTACGGGATGGACGGCCTGCGCACGACGCAAACTGCTGGGCGCGATTTCGGAATAGCCGAACGACTTGATCTTCCCCTTTTTCATCAGGCCGATCAGGGTCTCGCTGACCTCTTCGATCTCGAACCGTGGATCGCGGCGGTGGATGTAGAACAGGTCCACACAGTCAAGGCCAAGGCGCATCAGGCTCTGGTCCAACTCGGCCTCCAGATGTTCGGGCGAGTTATCAAAGGTCCGGTTCCCGTCTGCGTCCGAGGTGATCGAGGCCTTGGTCGCGATGAAAAACGGGTTTTCGCCGCCCCGATTGGCCAGCCATTCGCCGATCACCGTTTCCGACACGCCCCGCCCATAGATGTTGGCGGTGTCGATGTGGGTCACGCCGGCCTCGACCGCGCGGTCGAGAATGGCAAAGGATTGTTCCTTGGTGGTCGGGCCGTACATGTCGCTAAAGGACATCGCACCGATCCCGAGGGCCGATACAAACGGGCCGTCCGGCCCCATCTGACGGTTTTGCATATGCGCGCTCTTTCCTGTTGGTCTGGGACCAATCTGTGCTGCACACGCGAAATGCGCAACCGTGTGTCAGCGCACAAACGGGTCTGTGGGATAGCCGACCCCGGCCAGATACAGGCCCTGCGGTGGGCAAACCGGACCACAGGCCGCGCGATCACAGGCCTCAAGCGCCTGTTTCACCTGAACCGGTTCCCACGCGCCCGCGCCGACCCGTTCAAGGGTGCCGACAAAGCTGCGGACCTGATTGTGCAGGAAGCTGCGGGCACGGATGTAGAATTGGTATTCGCGCCCATGGGGCGTGTTCAGGGCGGTGATCGTGATTTCATCCACGGTTTTGACGGGCGATTTGGCCTGACACATCGACGCGCGGAACGTGGTGAAATCATGCAGCCCGATCAGATGGGCCGCGCCCGCGCGCATCGCCTCGACATCCAGATCGTGCATCACCTGCCAGACCTTGCCGCGCTCATGCGTCATGGGGGCGCGCCGCGTCACAAGGCGAAAGATATACTGACGCTCAACCGCCGAAAACCGCGCGTGGAAATCATCCTCCACCCGCACGCAATCGACAATCGCCACGGGATCGGGTTTCAGGTGGTGGTTCAACGCCTCGGACAAACGGAACGGGTCCCAGTCCTTGGCCATATCGCAATGGGCGACCTGACCCAGACCATGCACACCCGCATCTGTCCGCCCCGCCGCGCCGATGCTGGGCACATCGCGTTCCAGCCGTGACAGGGCCCGTTCCACCGCACCCTGAACCGTCGGCAGATTGTCTTGACGTTGCCAGCCCGCGAACGGGCCGCCGTCGTATTCGATTTTCAATGCATATCGCGCCATGCGCACGGGTTAGCGCGCCGCGCGCGGCTTGGCAATTGTTTGGCATCTGGCGCGGGCGGGCGATCGTTCCTATCTTGGTGGGGTCAAGCAAAGGGATGACAGTGCGCATTACAGATATCGCCGATGGTGTAACCCGTCAGGTTGAGCGTTTGGGGGACACGGTTTCCGAGACCCTGTTCGAGCCCGTGATCCGGTTGGGCGTAACCGGTTTGTCGCGGGCGGGGAAAACGGTGTTCATCACCTCGTTGGTGGCGAACCTGCTGGACCGTGGGCGTATGGGGCAATTGTCTGGTGCCAGCACCGGCACAATCCAGAGCGCGTTTTTGCGCCCCCAGCCCGATGATACCGTGCCCCGTTTTGACTATGAAACGCACCTTGGCGCGCTGGCGGGGGACCACCCCGATTGGCCGTCCAGCACGCGGTCGGTGTCGCAGCTGCGCCTGTCGTTTCGGGTGCAACCGCGCGGGATGCTGTCGGCCCTGTCGGGGCCGCGCACGGTGCATCTGGATATCGTGGATTATCCGGGTGAATGGCTGCTCGATGTGGGGTTGATGGATTTGTCCTATGCCGATTGGGCCGAGCAGACCCTGTCGCGCCTACCCGCACGACCCGACAGTGATGCCTATCTTGACCTGCTGTCCCGAACCGACCCGAACGCCGATTTCGACGAGGTCACGGCGAAAGCTTTGTCGACCGCTTTTGCCGCCCATCTAGGTGCCGCGCGCGCCGCAGGTATGGCCGATTGCACGCCGGGGCGGTTCCTGTTGCCCGGTGATTTGGCGGGGTCGCCCGTTCTGACCTTTGCGCCGCTGCCCCGTCCCGACCGGCCCGCGCGCGGGTCCCTGTGGCGTGAATGCGAACGCAGGTTTGAGGCGTATAAGCGTGAGGTCGTCAAACCGTTCTTTCGCGATCATTTCGCCCGCATCAACCGCCAGATCGTTCTGGTCGATGTTCTGGACGCACTGCATGCGGGTCCCCCCGCGGTTGAGGAATTGCGCCGCGCCATGGCCGGTATCCTGTCTGCCTTTCGTCCGGGTAAGGACCGGTGGCTGTCGCGTCTGATCACGGGGCAAAAGGTCGACCGCATTCTGTTTGCCGCGACCAAGGCGGACCATCTGCATCACTCGCAACACGCCCGCCTGACGGCGATCACCGAGGCCTTGGTACGCGATGCCCGCGACCGCGCCGATTTTTCCGGCGCGCGGACATCGGCCATGGCCATCGCCGCCCTGCGCGCCACGGTCGAGGATCAGAAAACCCACGGCGGACAGGCCTATGATTGCGTCCGTGGTCGGGTCGAGGGGGCGGATAAGGTCGTGACCTTTTACGCGGGCGATCTGCCCACCGATCCGGCCCGCATCCTGACCCCCGCGCGTCAGGGACAGGATGGGTGGTTGAACGCCGATTATGCCAATATGCATTTCGCGCCGCCGCATCTGAACTTGGAGCCCGGTGATGGTCCGCCGCATATCCGTTTGGACCGCGCGGCCCAGTTTTTGTTTGGGGATGATCTGACATGAGCGACCCGATGAACCGCCCCGCACGTGGCCCGATGGTGTTTGAGGACACGGATGACGCGCCCGACTTGACCCCCGTCACCGCCCCACCCGTGCCCGAGGGCGATGCCCCCACCGGCACCGCGCTGCAAGGCGCGGCGGTCATGGCCGCGCGCCCCGTGTCGCGCAGGATATCGTGGATCGGGGCGGCGGCGGTGTCGTTACTGGGCATGATCGTGTCCGTGGCGATCTGGGATTTCGTGACCGGATTGCTGGCGCGCAACGTGATCCTTGGCTGGGTCGCGGTGGGGTTGGTTGTGGTCGTGGGGCTTGGGGTTCTGCGCTGGGTCGCTGTGGAACTGGGGGCCTTTGCGCGGCTGCGCCGGTTGGATGACCTGCAACATCAGGCGACGACGTCGCGCGCGGCGGATGATCTGAAACAGGCGCGCGATTTTGCCGCCGGGATTGAGCGTCTCTATCGTGATCGCGCCGATGTCGAATGGGACCGCGCGCGTCTGTCCGCACGAATGTCCGAGGTGGTCGATACCGAAACCCTGCTGGATTTGGTGGAGCGTGAGGTGATCGCGCCCCTAGATGCCCGCGCCGTGGCCGAGGTTGAGGCCGCCGCGCGTCAGGTGGCCAGTGTGACCGCGCTGGTCCCGCTGGCGCTGGCCGATCTGGCGGCAGCGCTGATCGGCAATATCCGCATGATCCGCCGCATTGGTGAGGTTTATGGCGGGCGTTCGGGCACCTTGGGTAGTTGGCGCCTGACGCGCTCGGTCTTTGCGCATCTGGTGGCGACGGGGGCGATTGCGGTGGGCGATGACCTGATCGGGTCGGTCGCGGGCGGCGGGGTGTTGTCCAAGCTGTCCCGCCGGTTCGGTGAGGGCGTTGTGAACGGGGCCCTGACCGCGCGTGTCGGTCTGGCCGCGATCGAGGTCTGCCGCCCCATGCCCTATGGCACAGGCAAAAAACCGTCGGTCAGCGCGGTCGTCGCCCGCGCCCTAAAGGGGCTGTTTCAGACCGGTAAAGGTTAGAACAGTTTCGGCACGCCACCGGGCAGGGTTTCACGATCCACAACGCCCGCGCGCAAACTGCGCCCGATCCGGTGGGCCAGTTCCGACCACGCCGCCGCCTGATCCGGCCGCAGTTCCAACGTCAGGATCTTGTCAAACAGGTCCAGCCAGATCGAAAACATCCCCGGTTTGACGTTGCCCGCGTCCTGATGCGCGGTCATCGGGTTCCCGTCATAGGACCTTTCGTGCAGGATTGCGTTGGCCCAGAAATCGGCGACCTTGACCTCATGCGCGTCCCAATCCGTGACATGGGCCGCGAAAATGGGGCCCAGTCCCGGATGCTCCCGCACCACCGCATAAAACGCCGCAACCACTCGTTCGATGTCGGGGCGGGTGATGTCGAATTTGGGCGGGATCGGGGGCATGGCGGGGCCTCGTTTTGGGGTGGGCCGACCTTAGACCGCGGTGGCAAGGGCGAAAAGGGCCATTTCGCCGCGTTAGGGCGCGCTGCGTTTCGCGGACGGTTTGTCCCGACGCGCCCAGCGTCCCGAGGCCGCCATCATGCGTTGAAACGTCGGGCATTCCAGATGCGACGGCGCGGGACAGTCCGCCACATGGCGCAGCGTATCGCGAAGCTTGCGGAGATCGGCGATCTGGCGGTCGATCTCGTCCGCGCGGGCATGCAGCGTGTCGCGGTCCACCTGTGGCGCGCCATGTGCGGGCAGCATCTGCGCCATGTCGGTCAGGGAAAATCCCGCCGTTTGACCCAGCGAGATCAGGCGCAATTGCGCGACCACCTTGGGCAGGAATTGCCGTCGCAGCCCCTTGCGCCCCGCCGCCGCGATCAGGCCGATATCGTCGTAGTAGCGCAAGGTCGAGGCGGGCAGGCCCGTCTGTTTTGCGACCTCCGAAATATCCAGCAATGCCATGGTTGACCTCAAGTTGACTTGAATTCGTATCGTGCCCGTCGGTTGTGATTCTGACAAGGAGAGTGGGATGCGAAATCAGATCTGGGCGCTGGCCCTTGCGATGATGGTGGGGGCGATGGGGATCAGTATCGCCAACGTGGCCCTGCCCGATATTGCGCGGGATTTCGGGGAGACGGCGCAGGGCGCGAACCGTGTGAGCGTGGTCTATCTGGCGGCGGTCACGGTGGCGGCGATTCTGGTCGGGCGGATCGGGGACCGGTTCGGGCGCGGACGGGTGTTGCGCGCGGCATTGGTCGGGTCTGCCGGTGCGTCGGTTCTGGCCGCGCTGTCCCCGACGATGGGGGCGTTGATCGCCGCGCGGGCCGTGCAGGGTGTATTCGGCGCGGCGTTGATGGTCCTGAGTGTCGGATTGGTCCGACAGGTATCCGGCCCCGCGCGGTCGGGCCGCGTGTTTGGCGCATTGGGCAGCATGTCCGCCCTTGGCACAGCGGCGGGGCCCGTGATCGGCGGTGTCTTGGTGGACCTGTCGGGCTGGCGCGCGTGTTTCTGGGCGCTGGCAGGGTTGGCTGCCGTTGCGGGGATGGTCGCGCGGATTCCGGATGGCGCGCCGCCGGTGCGGGCAGGCCAAGGCGCGCCGCGCGGCCTGTGGATCGGGTATCTGGCCAATCTGGGCGTGGCGGCGGTGATGATGGGCACGCTGGTGGTTGGGCCGTTTTTCCTAAGCTTTGGCGCGGGGTTAAGCACGCGCATGGTCGGCATGGTCATGGCGGTCGGGCCGGTAATGTCGATCATCGGTGGCGTGCTGGCAGGGCGGGCCGTTGATCGTTTTAGCGCGGGACCCGTGGCCCGTTTGGGTTCGTGGTTGGTGGCACTTGGGAGTTTCACACTGGCCCTATTGAGCCCCGTTTGGGGCGTTTTGGGGTATCTGATTGGGATCACGGTCCTGACGCCGGGCTATCAGCTGTTTCAGGCCGGAAACACCAGCGCGGTGATGGCGCGTGCGCCCGAGGGGGCGCAGGGTGGTGTTGCGGGCGCGCTGGGCGTTGCGCGCAATCTGGGTCTGTTGATCGGGGCGTGGGGATTTGGCGCGCTGTTCACCTGCGTCTTGGGCGGGGTTCCCGTGCAGAGCGCCGGAGCGGGTGACATCGCCGATGCGGTGCGGGTGGTTTTTCTGGTGGCCTGTGTCGGGATGGTCGGGTTGGGTGTGCTGTTGTGGCGGTGGGGGTAGGGGGCGCTGCCCCCACGCAGGCGGGGCCTGCGCTCCCCCGGAGTATTTTGGCCAAGATGAAGCGGAAATGCGGGGTTTTGGCGGGTTTACGCGGTGCGGCCGGCGGCTTATAAGCGGGCCATGCTTATGGACGCTGCGATCATTATTCGAATTAGCGGCCCGGCGCTCTGAAACCTGAGAGCGGCCGGGAAAAGGCGCATGTGTTTCGCGCCGTCCATCACCCCCTATGCGATATTTCGATCTTGAGGATCACGGATCAATGTGCGCCGATACGCCCGAATATAAAGACACCCTGAACCTGCCCGAAACCGATTTCCCGATGCGTGCGGGATTGCCCAAGCGTGAGCCCGAGTGGCTGGCCCGTTGGGAGCGGATCGGGGTTTACGACAGACTGCGGGAAAAAGAGGGGCGGGTGCCCTTTGTCCTGCATGATGGACCGCCATATGCGAACGGGCATTTGCACATTGGTCACGCGCTGAACAAGGTGCTGAAGGATTTCATCGTGCGCTCGCAGCAGATGCTGGGCAAGGATGCGCGCTATATCCCCGGGTGGGATTGTCACGGTCTGCCGATCGAGTGGAAGATCGAGGAGCAGTACCGCAAGAAGGGCAAGAACAAGGATGACGTTCCGGTCATCGATTTCCGTCAGGAATGCCGCAAGTTCGCCGAAGGTTGGGTCGATATCCAGCGCGATGAGTTCAAGCGGTTGGGGATCACCGGCAATTGGGCCGATCCGTATTTGACGATGGCCTATCACGCCGAGGCGGTGATTGCCGACGAGTTTATGAAGTTCCTGATGAACGGGACGCTCTATCAGGGGTCCAAGCCCGTGATGTGGTCGCCGGTTGAAAAGACCGCGCTGGCCGAGGCGGAGATCGAGTATCACGATCACAAGTCGCATACGATCTGGGTACCGTTCCGTGTTGTATCGGGGGCCGAGGGTGATCTGAGCGAGGCGCGCGTTGTGATCTGGACCACCACGCCGTGGACGATCCCGTCGAACAAGGCCGTCGCCTATAACCCCAAGATTGCCTATGGCCTGTACCGCGTTGAGGCGACCGAGGAAGAGAGCTGGACCAATGCCGGTGATCTTTATGTGTTTGCCGATGCCTTGGCCGAGGATGCGTTGGGCAAATCGCGTGTGACCGAGTTCACCCGCGTGCGCGACGTGACCGGGGATGAGTTGGGCGCGCTGACCCTGAGCCACCCGTTTGCCGGGGTCGAGGGGGCCGACGGGTTTTGGGACTATGAGGTGCCGATGATCGATGGCGATCACGTCACCGATGATGCGGGCACGGGGTTTGTGCACACCGCGCCGTCCCATGGTGTTGACGACTATGAATGTTTCGTCAAACGCAACTGGTTGACGCGGATGACCCATAACGTGGGCGAAGAGTCCGAGTTCCTGCCCCATGTGCCGTTCTTTGCCGGTCTGCAGGTGTTTGATCGCAAGGGCAAAGAGGGCAAGGCGAATAACGCCGTCATTTCCAAGCTGGTCGAGGCCGGTGGCATCATTGCCCGTGGGCGCGTGACCCACAGCTATCCGCATTCGTGGCGGTCCAAGGCGCCGGTGATCTTCCGCAACACGCCGCAGTGGTTTGCCGCGATTGACGCCAAGCTGGACGACGGCATGGGCGATCTGGGCGATACGATCCGTGGTCGTGCGCTGCGTTCCATCGACGAGCTGGTGGAGTGGCATCCGAAAACGGGGCGCAACCGTCTCTATTCGATGATCGAGGCGCGCCCCGACTGGGTTCTGTCGCGTCAGCGCGCGTGGGGTGTGCCCCTGACCTGTTTCACCAAGAAAGACACCTTGCCGACGGATCCAGAGTTCCTGTTGCGCAATGCCGAGGTGAATGCCCGCATCACCGCCGCCTTTGAAGAGCACGGCGCGGATGTCTGGTACACCGATGGGTTCAAGGCGCAGGTTCTGGACGGGATCGCGAATCCCGATGACTATGATCAGGTATTTGACGTTCTGGACGTGTGGTTTGATTCCGGTTCGACGCACGCCTTTGTTCTGCGCGACCGCGCGGATGGGGCGCCGGACGGGATTGCGGACGTCTACCTTGAAGGGACCGACCAGCACCGCGGCTGGTTCCACAGCAGCCTGTTGCAGGCCTGTGGCACCAAGGGCCGCGCGCCCTATCGCAATGTGGTGACGCACGGGTTTACGTTGGACGAGAAGGGCATGAAGATGTCCAAGTCCTTGGGCAACACCATCGTGCCCGAGCAGATCGTCAAACAATACGGGGCTGATATCGCCCGTCTGTGGGTGGCGCAGGCCGACTATAGCGCGGATCAGCGGATCGGGCCGGAGATCCTGAAAGGGGTCGCGGATAGCTATCGCCGTTTGCGCAACTCGATGCGGTTTATCCTTGGTAACCTTGCGGGCTTTGACGAGAGCGCGCGGGTCGACCCGGCGGATATGCCCGAGCTGGAGCGTTGGGTTCTGCACCGTCTGGTCGAACTCGATCACAAGATGCGCACGGGCTATGACGCGTTCGATTTCCAAGGCGTGTTCCAAGCGCTGTTCAACTTCTGCACGGTTGATCTGTCGTCCTTCTATTTCGATGTGCGCAAGGACGTTCTGTATTGTGATGGCGATGACAGCCTTGAACGCCGTTCGGCGCAGACGGTTCTGGACATCCTGTTCCACCGTCTGACCACGTGGCTGGCCCCCATTCTGGTGTTCACGATGGAGGAAATCTGGCTGGAGCGGTTCCCGGGTGACGAGAGCTCGGTCCATCTGGTGGATATTCCTGCGACGCCCGCTGATTGGCTGGACGAACCTCTGGCCGCGAAATGGGCGGTTGTGCGTCAGTCGCGCCGCGCCGTGACGGCGGCCTTGGAGGTGCAGCGCACCGAGAAGGTGATCGGGGCCTCGCTTGAGGCGGCGCCGGTCGTGCATGTGCGCGATCCTGAGGTGTTGGAGATCCTGAAAACCGTCGCGTTTGAGGATGTCTGCATCACCTCGGACCTGACCCTGACCGGTGATCCCAGCCCGAATGAAGCATTCCGCCTGCCGGAGGTGGACGGGATCGGCGTCGTGTTTGAAATGGCCGAAGGCGAGAAATGTCAGCGGTGTTGGAAAATCCTGCCCGATGTCGGCACTCACGCCCATCCGGACACCTGTGCACGGTGTAACGACGCGCTGGGCTGAACCCGCGCCGCAGCGTTATCAAAATGAATGGGCCGGTCTTGCGACCGGCCCATACTGTTTTAGCGTTATTGGGCGAGGACCTCACCCGAGGGGCGCGGGGTTGTCGCCGTTTCCGCGGGCAGCACGGGATAGGTGACGTCGGGCAGGGTGCCGGTCAGGCTGTGGAGGAAGGCGACGATTTGATCGGCGCTCTGGTCATCCAGTTCTTCGCCCAGCTGGCTTTCGGCCATGATTTGTACCGCGACCTTGAGGTCCCAGACCTTGCCCGAGTGGAAATAGGGCGCGGTCAGGGCGACGTTGCGCAAGGGGGCGGCGCGGAAGACGTATTCGTCGCTGGCCGTTTCGGTGACGGCAAAGCGGCCTTTATCCCCGACGGGCAGGACATCGGCCCCCGGTTTTTCGATCAGGCCGAAGGGGTAGTAGCCATGCCCGCCGACGTTGATGTCGGAGTGGCAGGCGGCACAGCCCAGATCGACGAATTGTTCCAGACCTGCGCGTTGATCGGCGGTGAGGGCGGCATCGTCGCCGTTCAGCCATGCGTCAAACGGGGCGGGGGTGATCAATGTCGCCTCGAACGCCTCAATCGCCTTGGCAAAGTTGTCAAAGCTGACCGGTGTGGGATCGTCGCCAAACGCCTCGGCGAACCATTCGACGTATTGCGGCATGGAGTTCAGTGTCGCAATAACGTTTTCCGGCGTGTTGGCCATTTCGACGCCCGCCTGAACCGGGCCCTTGGCCTGTTCGGCGAGGTCGGCAGCGCGGCCATCCCAGAACTGTGCCTCGTTAAAGACCGAGTTCAGGGCGGTGGGCGCGTTGCGCGGGCCACGCTGCCAGCCATGGCCGATCGAGGTCTCTAGGTTGTCATCGCCCCCCGTCGCCAGATTGTGGCACGAGTTGCACGAGAACACGCCCGATGCGGACATTCGCGGGTCAAAGAACAGCGCCTTGCCCAGTTCGATTTTGGCGGGCGTGATCGGGTTGTCGGACACCGCAGGGACGGTGGACGGTAGGGGGCGAAAGATGTCGAGGGCCACATCGCGCAGGTCGTCGGCCTGTGCGGTGGTGGCCAGTAAAACGGTGCCGATCGTTAACAGGGGAACGCGGACAAGGGGGTGCATGATGCTCTCCGTCGCTATGTGGAAACCTGCGCCGTTCTGAATGAGCGGACGCGGGTGCACGGTTTCACGACGGGAGGGCTAAGCGCTTGATTTGGATCAAGCTTCTCAGTCTCGTGAACTCACTTTGGTGTGACGTTCGCGGGGCTGCGCTCGGGGAGGATTTGTTGTGCGATGCCCGCGCCCAGCAGGTAGATCGAGGTCACGATCAGGCCCGTATGCGCCCAGGATTGCGGGTGGAAATTCACCCATGCGGCCCAGCCCGCAAAACCCGTCCATGCAAGGGCAACGGGTAGTGACACCATGCGCCAACGTCGTGTGCGCACAGGGTGGATGAATTTTAGCGGGGTGAACATGGCGATGGTCAGCACCACCACCAGACCAAGGGTCACATAGAATCCCGGTTGGATGGCGAACAGGA
The DNA here is from genome assembly GCF_032918305.1 of Rhodovulum sp. FJ3. Lineage (NCBI taxonomy): Bacteria > Pseudomonadati > Pseudomonadota > Alphaproteobacteria > Rhodobacterales > Paracoccaceae > Rhodovulum > Rhodovulum sp. FJ3. The sequence continues at coordinate 756,179 of NZ_JAWJUU010000001.1, read as the reverse complement.
CCAGCACCAACATGTTCCAGCAGCCCGGAAAGCCTGCAAAGGAGTTGTCCTTGGTCTTCATCCGCGTGTCGGCGAAATAGATCACGCTGCTAAAGGTGATCAGGATGATGGCCAGCCAACCGGTCCACCCCGGCAATAGGCCCGATTTGAACAGGGCAAAGGCGGGGATGAACACATAGGTCAGATAATCGATGATCAGGTCCATCAGCACACCGTCAATGACGGCGGCGTTGGTTTTGACGTCATAGCGCCGCGCCAGCGGGCCATCGATCCCGTCGACGATGAAAGATACCACCAGCCACAGGAACATCAGTGCCCAGTTCCCGTCGGCGGCGGCCAACATGGCCAGCATTGCGAAAACAGCACCGGTGGCGGTGAACAGATGGACGGAGAGGGCGGCAAATTTTGGCGTCATTCACCCCTAATGAAGCAAACTGTCGCGTGGTTCAAATGCCGGATGCGTGTACGTCAAATAAATATCGCCCCGCCGGTCGGGTGACAGGCGGGGCGGGTGTATCATTCGGGGGCGCCGATGCGCACCTCTTCCAGAGGATAGCCAAGCGCGTCCTGATCCTCATACGCGACGTGGCAGTCATGGCAGAACTGTTGCGAGACGTTCATGACTTTGCCGTTGGGTTGAACCCCGCCATAGAGCCAGTCGCCGAATTCAGGCGCGCCGCCCGGATCCAGTTTCGTCATGATGAAGAGCGGTCCGACCGAGGCCTTGCCGCCCTTGCCGATCTGGATGCTTTCCTTCGCGATGACGGAACCGGCGGGCATATGGACGCCCTCGGTCGCGAATTTCAGGTATTCCTCGGCGCCGATGTCGTTGACGAAGGTGTTCAGGAACCGTTCGCCATGGATGCCGGGCAGAGCGGGGCGCGTCGCGGTCGGGGCCCAATCGCGGAACACGCTGCCGACCTCATGGCCGTCTTTGGCGTATGCGGCGGCCATTTCGTCCTTGATACAGTCATAGAGCGCATGCACCCCCGCGTCGTCCAAATCAAACGGATCGCCCGCAACGATACAGGTGTTTGCGGCGGTGGCTGGTGTGACGGTGAACCCCGTGGCGGCCACGGCCAGAGCACCCAAAGTCAGGTGGATTTTCATGATATGTCCCTTCTCCCTAAGTGCGGACAGGATCGCCGCACCCGCGATTCCGGGGAAATAAAGACGAAACAAGAAAACGTGAGGTTAACCGCGGGCCTTGGGGTGGGCCTTTTCATAGGCGGACATCAGATGCGCCGCATCGACCGCCGTATAGGCCTGTGTCGTCGACAGGGACGCATGCCCCAACAGTTCTTGGATAGACCGCAGATCGCCGCCAGCGGCCAACAGGTGGGTGGCAAAGCTGTGGCGCATGGCGTGGGGGGTGACGCTGCTGGGCAGGCCAAGTTGGTGGCGCACGTCCTCAATCACCTTGGAGATCAGGCGCGGGTTCAACGGCCCGCCGCGTATCCCGCGAAACAGCGGCTCATCCGGACCCAATTTATGGGGGCACTGGTTCACGTAATCGGCGACGGCGGCGCGGGCGGCGGGGATCACGGGGACGATCCGTTCCTTATCGCCCTTGCCGCGAATGCGCAGGACCTCATCCAGTTGCGCGTGCCGCCCTGTCAGCGACAGCGCCTCGGAAATCCGCAAGCCACAGCCGTAGAGCAGCGTCACAACCGCCGTATCCCGCGCGGCCACCCACGGGCGCTCGGCCTGAACCTCGACGCGGTCGATCACGGCGCGGGCGGCGTCCTCGGTCAACGGACGGGGCAGTTTGCGTTGGAATTTCGGCGCGCGCGTGGACAGGACCGGCGTCACATCCGCGCCGGTTTCCCGCGACAGCCATTTGTAAAAGGTCTTAACGGCGGATAGCGCGCGGGCAAGCGACCGTGACGATAGCCCCCGCGTGCGTTCATGCGCCATCCATGCCCGCATGTCGCGCAGGGTGATGCGGCTAAGGCGGGCGGATGAAATCGCCTCACCTGTATGGGGGACTATAAAGGCGAAAAACGCCAATAAATCGGTGCGATAGGCCGATAGAGTGTTTTCGGCGCGCCCACTGATGGCGCGTTCATAGGTTAGCCAACGATCCAGCAGATCGCCCGCGGCGGTGTCCGGCAGATTGCCCGCCGTCACGACAACCAGCGGCGCATCGCGCGCTCAAACGTGCCCGCAAAAAACGTCAGAAGATCGGTCCCCTGACTGGGCGCGAATTGGTGCGGATCCTCGGACCCCATCGCCAACAGACCGGGCAAACGACCCTCGCCAAGGTTCAGTTTCAACAGAGCCTCGGATTGGACCCAATCGCTCTCGGTGCCGTAAAGGATGCTGTCCTCGGGCACGGCTTGGCGCAGGGTGACATCGCGCGGGGTGCCAGAGCGGCCACGCGCGATGTAATCATCAATGAACCCCGGTTTTTCGACGATCAAAACCTCGTTCAGCTTGGACAGGGCACTGTCCGAACCGTCGCCCTTGGTTTCCAGCACAAGCTTGATGCAATCGACCCGCAGGATACCCGCGACCCCCGTGGCCAGATTGGTCAGGAAGGTCGCGAAATCCGTGGGTTCCAGCATCGACAGAACCGCGCGATGCACCTGATTGGTGCCCGCCAGATTGTCATAAGCCGCCGCGATGACCGAGCGATGGGTGTCCTCCAGCCGTTCTAGACGGGCCTCAAGACGTTCCATCGCCACACCGCGCAGGTCGACAATATTGGCGCCCAAACGCTTCTCGTTCGCGGCGATCAGCGCCCGCATCAGATCGTGATCCTCTAGAATCACATTCGGATCGGCGATGATCTTGTCGCGCAGATTGCGTTCGGTCAGGGCGGTTCCGCTCATGCTCGGGCCTTGGTGTTTTTGTCGTTAGCCAGAGGTTACACCAAGTTTACAGGATTTTCTGCCCTGTTTTTGCCCAATCTGCCATAAAGGCCTCAAGGCCCTTGTCGGTCAGGACGTGGTTGGCCATCGACTTGATCACGGCGGGCGGTGCAGTGGCCACATCGGCACCGATCAGCGCGGCGTCTTTCATGTGGTTCACAGTGCGCACAGAAGCCGCCAGAATCTGGGTTTCAAAACCGTAGTTGTCATAGATCGTGCGGATGTCCGCGATCAGGTCCATGCCATCGATGTTGATGTCATCCAGGCGACCGATAAAGGGCGAAATGTACGTCGCACCGGCCTTGGCAGCCAGCAGAGCCTGGTTCGCGCTAAAGCACAGGGTCACGTTCAGCTTGTTGCCCTCGTCCGACAGGACCTTACAGGCCTTCAGGCCGTCCCACGTCAGCGGAACCTTGATGCAGATGTTTTCGGCGATCTGGGCCAGCTTGCGCCCCTCGGCGATCATGTCGTCTGCTTCGGTTGCAACGACTTCGGCCGAGACGGGGCCGTCAACCAGATCACAGATCTCTTTGGTGACTTCCAGAATGTCACGACCCGATTTCATGATGATCGAGGGGTTGGTGGTGACCCCGTCGACCATGCCCAGATCGTTCAGTTCTGCAATGGCGGCCACATCGGCGGTATCGACAAAGAATTTCATTGTTCACGTCCTGCGGTTACAAGGGGATTGTTTGCGCCCGTGATAGCGCAAGCATAGATTATCGAAAACCCCTGTTACGAACCATCCGGATGAACGCGCAAGATTTCTTTGAAGAGGGAGCACTGATCGCAGTGCAGACCACCCAGCCGCTTGACCGTGCGCTGGATTACCGCGCGCCCGAAGGGGGCTGTGCCGTTGGGGCCTTTGTCGAGGTGCCTCTGGGCCCGCGCAAGGTGATCGGCGTGGTCTGGGGACCGGGCGAGGGCGGCTATGACCTGTCGCGGGTGCGGGGCGTGTCGCGGGTTCTGGATGTGGCCCCGATGGGCGAGGACATGCGCGCCTTCCTGATGCGGGCGGGGGATTACACGTTGACGCCGCTGTCCTCGATGCTGCGCCTTGCGACGCGGGCACCGGGTCTGGGCGGGGCGGTGTCGATGCGCAAGGTTTACCGGCGCGGGGATGTCGAACCCGACCGGATGACCGATGCGCGCCGCCGTGTGCTTGAGGTGTTGAACGATTACGGCGGGCTGTCCTTTACCCTGTCGGAACTGTCGGAAATGGCGGGCGTCACCACGTCTGTGGTCAAGGGGTTGGTCAAAACCGGTGCCGTGTCCGAGGAAGACGCGCCACGCGACATGCCCTATCCGCGTCTGGATCCGATGCGTGCGGGCAAGGATCTGACCGACGATCAGGCGGCGGCGGCCAAGACCCTGCGCGACGCGATTGCCGCGCGTGCCTTTGGGGCGACGATGCTGAAGGGCGTGACCGGTTCGGGCAAGACCGAGGTCTATCTAGAGGCCGTTGCGGAATGTCTGGCCCAAGGGCGGCAGGCGCTGGTCCTGTTGCCGGAAATCGCCCTGACCACCGAGTTCCTGACGCGGATTGAGGCGCGGTTTGGCGCGCGTCCCGCCGAGTGGCATTCGGGCGTGACCATGACCGAACGGCGGCGGTGCTGGAAAATGGTGGGGCAGGGCGCGGCACAGGTCGTCGTTGGCGCGCGGTCCGCGCTGTACCTGCCGTTTCAGGACCTTGGCCTGATCGTCGTGGATGAGGAACACGACAGTTCCTACAAACAAGAGGACGGTGCCCTTTATAACGCCCGCGATATGGCCGTGTTGCGGGCGTCCTATTGCGGGGCGCGGGTGGTTTTGGCATCCGCCACGCCCAGCCTTGAAACCTGGGCCAATGTCGAGGCGGGCAAATACGACCGGTTGGATCTGACGTCGCGGTTTGGCGATGCGGTTTTGCCCGAGATGAGCGCGATCGACATGCGTGATGAGGAGCTTCCGAGCAGCCGCTGGATTTCCCCGACCCTACAGGGCGAGGTCACCAAACGCGTCGCGGCGGGCGAACAATCCCTGATCTTTTTGAACCGGCGCGGCTATGCGCCCGTCACGATCTGTCGCGCCTGTGGCCATCAGATCGGGTGCGATCATTGCGATGCGCGCATGGTTGAACACCGGTTCCAGAAACGTCTGGTCTGTCACCAATGCGGCGAGACGAAACCGATCCCCGAGGCCTGTCCCAGTTGTCAGGTCGAGGGCAAGCTGGCCCCCGTCGGTCCCGGTGTCGAACGCATCGCCGAAGAGGTGTCCGACCTGTTCCCCGATGCCCGCGTGGCGGTGTTGTCCTCGGATCTCTACGGTTCGGCCCGCGCGTTGAAAGAGATGATCGAGACCATCGCGGCAGGTGGCGCGGACATCATCATCGGCACCCAGATCGTCGCCAAGGGCCATAACTTTCCCAACCTCACGCTGGTCGGGGTGATTGATGCCGATCTGGGCCTGCAGGGATCGGATTTGCGCGCGGCGGAACGGACGTTCCAACTGATGCGACAGGTGGCAGGGCGCGCGGGGCGGTCGGTGAAACCCGGTCTGGCTCTGTTGCAGACGTTTCAGCCCGAGCATCCCGTGATCCGCGCGATCCTATCGGGCGATGACGAAGGGTTCTGGCGCGCCGAGGCGGAACAGCGCAAGGCGGCGGGCGTCCCCCCGTTTGGGCGGTTGGCGGGGGTGGTTCTGTCCGGTCCCGATGCGCCGACGGTGTTTGACGTGGCGGGGCAACTGGCGCGGCGCGACGGTCCGCTGCGCGCGGTCGGGGCACAGGTATTCGGCCCCGCGCCGGCACCCATCGCCCGTGTGCGCGGACGTCACCGCGTCCGGTTGTTGATCAAGGCGGCCAAGGGTGTGCCGATCCAGAACGCCCTGCGCGATTGGGCGGCACAGGTGAAACTGCCCAACAATGTACGGCTGCAAATCGACATCGATCCGCAGAGTTTTTACTAGGTAAAGGACGGCGCGTGATGGCCCGGCTGATCGATCAGGATGTCGGTCGCCATCGCCCCGATCCACATGCAAAATAGGGCCAGCCACGCCGTCGCCACAAAGATGGACCCACCCGTGACGCCCGCGCCGATGGCACAGCCCCCCGCCAGCATCCCGCCAAAGCCCATCATCGCCGCGCCGATCATCGCGCGCTTCATATTGTCGGCGTCCTGAAAGCCCTGAAAGATCAGCTCACCGCGCAGCAGCGCCGACAGAAACGCGCCGAAAAACACGCCGGGGACAAGGCCGATGTCGAACTCGATCACCGGATTTTCCTCAAGGAAAAACATCAACATATTGGCGGATGGTCCGGTAAAGGTCGCGCTTTCGATCTGGACTGGATCAAACGCCACTTGGGCCAGTGCGAATGTCGAAATCCACCCCACGGCCACGGCAAACCCGACGCCCGAGGCAAACACCAGAACCCGCGCCGAGATGCGGTTGCGGAGGGACACAAAGATCGCGAACACGGCCAATCCCGCGCCAAACACCAACCCCGTCGCATCGGGCAGGTGCAGCGCGGCCAACAGGTCCACGTTCTTGCCCCCCGGCGTGACCCAGAGCGCGGCCAAATTGTTGCGCAGCGGGGCCAGCCACCCGTGCAACGACATCTGCGCCACCACCGCGAAAATCAGGCCCGACACCACAGAACGCAGGTTGCCAGTCGCCGCCAGAACCAGCAATCGCCCCGAACAACCCCGCGCCAGAACCATGCCCGCGCCAAACATCAACCCGCCGATGATCGCGCCCGACCATGATCCGGTGACGGCCATCATTCGCGCGTCGCTGGCACGCATCAGGCCCAGCATCTGCGCCCCCTGCACCCAGAAGATCGCGGTCGAAAAGGTCAACAGCCACACCGACACCCGCGTCCCCATCCGGCCCCGCGCGAATTCCACCGTCGCCGCGCGCAGACAGAACGCGGATCGTTGCGCCGAGAACCCGAACAACACGCCCGTCAGCAATCCAAGGATCAGCGCCGTGTGCGTTTCGCCCAGCGTCTCGACAAGTGGCAGGATATCCATAGTGACCCCATACATTGATTTTCGTGAATGTATAATGCGGGCGCACACCGATCCTTGATCTGGATCAGGCGTAAATTGACCTCGTCAATGACACGCGCTGGGGCTAACGATGGGCTATGTTCGAATCTGTTTCCCTGAATGACATTGATCACCTGCCGCGCTGGCGTCGTCCGGTGGTTCTGTTGATCCTGATGTCGATTGCGATGCCCGTGGCCTTTGCCACGTGGTCGGCGCTGCTGAATAACTTTGTGATCGAGGTCGCGGATTTTACGGGCAAGGAAATCGGCCTGCTGCATTCCGTGCGCGAAATTCCGGGGTTTCTGGCGGTCGGGGTGATCGCGTTGATCATGTTCATCCGCGAACAGGTTCTGGGCCTGATTGCGCTGCTGCTACTCGGGGTGGCGACGGCGGTGACGGCGTGGTATCCGTCGCTTGGCGGGATTTTGACCATCACCATGCTTAGTTCAATCGGGTTTCACTACTATGAGACCGTGAACCAGAGCCTCCAGCTTCAGTGGATCGACAAGGGACGCGCGCCGCAGGTTCTGGGATGGCTGGTCGCGGCGGGGTCTGCGGCGTCGCTGGTCGCCTATAGCATTCTGGTGCTGACATGGGGGCCGCTGGGCCTGACCTATAACATTGTTTACATGATCGCAGGCGGGTTCACCGTTCTGGTCACGCTGTTCTGTATCGCCGCCTTTCCACAGTTCGAAACGCCTCATCCACAGGTTAAGAAATTCATCCTGCGCCGTCGCTATTGGCTGTATTACCTGCTGCAATTCATGGCCGGTGCGCGGCGTCAGATTTTCGTGGTGTTTGCGGCCTTTATGATGGTCGAACTGTTCGGGTTCGAGGTGCATGAGGTGACCGGCCTGTTCCTGTTGAACTTTGTCGCGAACATGGTTTTCGCTCCCCTGATGGGCAAGGCCGTCGGCAAATGGGGCGAACGGCGCGCGCTGGCGTTTGAATATGTGGGCCTGATCGCGGTGTTTCTGGCCTATGGCGGGATTTACTATTTCGGATGGGGCGTGGTTTTGGCGGCGGCCCTCTATGTGATCGACCATCTGTTTTTCGCGCTGGCCTTTGCCCTGAAAACTTATTTCCAGAAAATCGCCGATCCGGGTGATATCGCGCCCACGGCGGCGGTGGCCTTTACCATCAACCATATCGCGGCGGTGGGCCTCCCGACGGTTCTGGGCATCCTGTGGGTGGCCTCGCCCGCGGCGGTGTTTTTGCTGGCGGCGGGGATGGCTTCGGTGTCTCTGATCCTTGCCCTGATGATCCCGCGCCACCCCGAACCGGGGTATGAGACCGTGTTCTCACGCGGACGTCACGTGGCGCGCGCATAGAAATCCGCGCGGCGCACCCTATATTCTGGGCAGATCACAAAGGAGCATCCCATGTTCGGTTTCGCCCGCAAAAAGGTTGAGATGATCGCGCCCGCCGACGCCCTGCCAGGGCGCGAGACGCCGATCCCCACCGCGCCCAAACATTTCCTGTCCGGTATCGACCTGAAATCCCCAGTGCCGGACGGCATGGAGGAAGCCATGTTCGGCATGGGCTGTTTCTGGGGTGTGGAGCGTCTGTTCTGGAACACCGATGGCGTTTGGCTGTCGATGGTGGGCTATGCGGGCGGCTATACCCCGAACCCGACCTATCAAGAGACCTGTACGGGCCAGACCGGCCATAATGAGGTCGTGCGCGTGATCTTTGATCCCGCCCGCGTCACCTATGAACAACTGCTGCAAGTGTTCTGGGAGGGGCACGACCCGACCCAAGGCATGCGTCAGGGCAATGATATGGGCACGCAGTACCGCTCGGGCATCTACACCTATTCGCCCGAACAACAGGCCGCCGCGCTGGCGTCCAAGGCCGCCTTTGCCCCGCGTCTGTCGGACGCCGGATATGGTGCCATCACGACCGAAATCATCCCCGCGCCGGTGTTCTATTACGCCGAGGATTACCACCAGCAATACCTTGCCAAAAATCCGAACGGGTACTGCGGGTTGGGCGGCACCGGCGTGTCCTGTCCCATCGGGGTGGGCGTTTAGGGCCTGTTTGGCTTGACCACTGGCGGGCGCGTGGCTATCGACCAAACAACACTGATAGGAGCCCGCGCCATGCCGACCTTTACCGCCCTGACGACCCTGACCGGCAAGGACGCCGCCGAAGCCCTTGGTGAGGCGATGGAAACGCTGATCCCCGAACCCTATGGCGTCGGTGTGTTCGAGATCGAGGACGGCTCGGGTCTGTGGGAGGTTGGCGGCTATTTCAACGAGGCCCCCGATGTGGCCGGTCTGGCCCTGTTGGCCACGATGCATCAGGCCAAGGATTTCACCGTTTCCGAACTGCCCGACGTGGATTGGGTGGCCAAGGTCAAACGCGAACTGGCCCCCGTCGTTGCGGGCCGGTTCTTTGTTTACGGCAGCCACGATGCTGATCAGATCCCCGAGGGCTCGGTCGCGCTGTTGATTGAGGCGGCGATGGCGTTCGGCACGGGGCACCATGGCACGACGCTTGGCTGTTTGCGGGCGCTGGACCTGCTGGCCGAACGCGGGTTTGTCGGCAAAAACGTCGCTGATATTGGCTGTGGCACGGCGGTTCTGGCGATGGCGGCGGCCAAGATCTGGGACGGGGTCATGATGGCCAGCGACATTGATCAGGTCGCCGTGGACGTGGCCGAGGCCAACGTGACCGCCAACGATCTTGCGGGCCGCGTGAAATGTGTCGAGGCCGCCGGTTTCGATCACCCCGACCTACAGGCCAAAGCGCCCTTTGATCTGGTGTTCGCTAATATTCTAAAGGGGCCGCTGATCGCGCTGTCCCCCGATATGGCCAGCAATATCCAATCCGGCGGCTATGCGATTCTGTCCGGCATTCTGAACCCCCAAGCCGATGAAGTTGTCGCAACTTATGGTGAAAACGGGTTTACTGTTATCAATCGTGAAGAAATCACCGACTGGACCTGCCTATTGTTGCAAAAACAGTAGGTCGTGCGCCACACTTCTGCCCCACTTTCTGCGTAAAAAACACACAGGTGGGGCCAGTGTAGGAGTGTGTTTATGGCTGACCCTTATATGAGGGATTTCCAAGGACGGCTGAAACGTATCGAACGCATCCACAAGCGTGGCGGCGGGTTCGAGGCGGCTGGCACTTTGGGACGTTCTAGCTATCGTCAGCCCGCACAAAAGCGGTCGCTTATGCGGCCTCTGATCTTGGTGCTGGGTTGTGCTGTGATGCTCAAGGCGGGTCTGTACGCACAGATTGGCCCTGTGGATTATGCGGAACGTGTGGACCGTCTGCGTCAGGGGACCGAGGTTGAACAAATCGGTGCCTATGTGATGCAGGCAGACGCGGTCACCATCGCGATTTCGGATTTTTTGAAGGAACTCTTCAAAACACCCGTTTGACCGGTGCCATTTCGGCAAAAGAAAACCCCGCGCGGTCGTACCGGGCGGGGTTCAATTTTTTCGAGGTGTCATAAATGCCTCTTAGCGCAGCTTCTGGATATCGCTGCGGGTCAGACCGATGTCCGACAGAGTTTCGTCGCTGAGGTCCGACAAAACGTCTTGGGTTTTGCGGGTTTCCATCCAGTCCATGACGGCGGAAACGACGTGGTAGATGGCCGACGACAGACCCAGATCGGTCAGCGCGGGACGGTAGATGTCGTATGCACGCATTGGAGCGCCCTTTCAGTTTTCAAAGTGCCTATTTATTGGTGATTGCCATCTAAATATCGCCCGCTTTTCGCACAAGAATGATATTTGTCATCCCTGACATGCTGCAACTGCATAGCTTAGGGTGGCTAACAAGCTGTTGAAAAACTTTAATAAAACTGTGTTCTGGTGTCGCGATCCCGCATCTGGGTGTCGCGTTTAGAACAGGATCGCGCGAAATGCTCTGAAAACGACATTTCGCGGGGAAAACCTATTCATCCTAGCCGATGTTCACTTTTCGTGCTACTTGGGGTCAAAAGCAGAACAAAATGAGGCGAGCATGCGTGTTTTGGGAATAGACCCGGGGCTACGGAACATGGGCTGGGGCGTGATTGAGGTGAACGGATCGCGAATCGCGCATGTTGCCAACGGGATTTGCCACACGGCCAAGGGCGAATTGGCGGACCGGCTGTTGTCTCTGCATGATCAGTTGCAGGCGGTGATCGAACGTTATGTGCCCGACACGGCGGCGGTCGAACAGACCTTTGTGAACAAGGACGGGGTCGCGACCCTAAAGCTGGGTCAGGCGCGGGCGATTGCCCTGTTGGTGCCGGCCAAAGCGGGGCTCAGCATCGGGGAATACGCCCCGAACGCGGTTAAAAAGACCGTGGTCGGTGTGGGCCATGCCGCGAAACAACAGATCGATCATATGGTGCGCCTGCAATTGCCGGGCGTGCAAATCGAAGGGCCGGATGCCGCCGATGCCTTGGCCATCGCGCTGTGCCACGCCCATCATTCACAGAGCGCGGGGCGTCTGGCCGCCGCAGTGGGGCGGGCACGATGATTGGCAAGCTGAGCGGACGGATCGATTATCGCGGCACGGACCATGTTTTGTTGGATGTGCGCGGGGTGGGATATATCGTCTATGTTTCTGAACGGACCATGGCCGCACTGCCCCGTGCAGGGGAGTTCACCGCGCTTTATACCGAACTGATGGTGCGCGAAGACCTGATGCAGTTGTTTGGGTTTACCTCACTGGTGGAAAAGGAATGGCATCGCCTGTTGATCAGCGTGCAGGGCATCGGGGCCAAAGCGTCGATGGCGATCCTTGGGACGTTGGGACCGGATGGCGTCTCGCGCGCAATTGCGCTGGGTGATTGGACGGCGGTCAAGGCCGCGCCAGGTGTCGGTCCCAAGATCGCGCAACGCGTTGTGAATGAGCTAAAAGACAAGGCACCCACGGTTATGGCGATGGGCGCGGCGGTCAACACCGTGTCCACCCAGACGGATGCGGTGATCGACGATGAACCGGTTTCGGTGCCGACACCCGTCGCCACGCCGCAACCTGTGCAGACCGCGAACACCCAATCCGAGGCCCTGTCGGCCCTGTCAAACCTTGGCTATAGCCCGTCCGAGGCCGCCAGCGCCGTGGCACAGGCCGCAGGGGATGAACCCGAGGCCAGCACAGCCGATTTGATCCGCACGGCCTTGCGTCTATTGGCACCAAAGGGGTAATCGGTTGATCTATGGAAAGCCCTGATCCCACCCTGCGCCCCGAGCGTCAGCCCGAAGATTCCGACCGCGCCCTGCGCCCGCAGGGGTTGGACGAATTCATCGGTCAGGCCGAGGCGCGCGCGAACCTGCGCGTGTTCATCGAAAGCGCGCGGCGGCGCGGTGAGGCGATGGATCACACCCTGTTTCATGGTCCGCCGGGGTTGGGGAAAACCACGCTGGCCCAGATCATGGCGCGCGAATTGGGCGTGAATTTCAAAATGACCTCGGGGCCTGTATTGGCCAAGGCGGGGGATCTGGCGGCGATCCTGACCAATCTGGATGCGCGCGATGTTCTGTTTATTGACGAAATCCACCGCATGAACCCCGTGGTCGAGGAGGTTCTCTATCCCGCGATGGAGGATTTTGAACTGGACCTTGTGATTGGCGAGGGGCCTGCGGCGCGCACGGTGCGCATTGAGTTGCAGCCCTTTACGCTGGTCGGGGCGACGACGCGGTTGGGATTGCTGACCACGCCGTTGCGCGACCGGTTCGGCATTCCGACGCGGTTGCAGTTTTATAATGTCGATGAGTTGTTCGAGATCGTGACGCGCGGGGCGCGGTTGTTGGGCGTTCCGGCGGAACCCGAGGGCGCGCGCGAGATCGCCAAGCGCGCCCGTGGCACGCCGCGGATTGCGGGGCGCCTGTTGCGCCGCGTGGTCGATTTCGCGGTGGTTGAGGGCGACGGACGCATCACCGCCGAGATCGCCGACAGTTCCCTGACACGGTTGGGCGTCGATGACATGGGGTTGGACGGGGCGGATCGCCGGTATCTGCGCCTGATCGCCGAGAATTATGGCGGTGGGCCCGTCGGGATCGAGACCCTGTCGGCGGCCTTGTCCGAGAGCCGCGATGCATTGGAAGAGGTGATCGAGCCCTATTTGTTGCAGCAGGGGTTGATCCAGCGCACGCCGCGCGGCCGGATGTTGGCGCAAAAGGGCTGGACCCAGATCGGCTTGCCCATGCCCGATGCGGGGCGCGCGGGTGATCTGTTCAGCAGTTGAGTATTTTTGCCAAGATGAAGGGGGCAGGGCGTGCTTGAGCCCCGTCTGCGTTGCCTTTATGTCAGGGGGAACTGGCGCGGGATGCGGAAGGATGTGCGATGAGCCCTGAGACGGTGGAGGCCCTGTTTACACGCGGCGACGGGCGCTATGCCTTTGCGCGCTGGGGGCGGCCGATTGTGCCGGTGGTGTTTGGCGTGACCGAGGAGAGCCTTGGGGTGTTCAAAGGCGCATGTGAAGCGGTGGTCGCGATGGCCGGTCACAAGATGGCAGAGACCGACCCCGAGTTGGGCGCGAATTTCATGATCTTTTTCGTCCAGTCGTGGGACGAGTTGGCCGAGACGCCGAATTTGGACCGTTTGGTGCCGGATCTGGACGGGGTTGTCGCGCGGTTGCAGGGCAGTAACGCGAACCAGTACCGGTTTTTTCGGTTTGATCCGGATGGGTCGATCAAGGCCTGTTTCACATTCTTGCGGATGGACCGCGATATGCAGAAACAGTCGGCGGATGTGATTGCGCTTGGCCAGATCGTGCAGGGTATTGTGTTGTGGTCGGATCAGGCCTTTGCCGAGCGCAGTCCGCTGGCCCTGACGCCCGAGGGGGTGACGGTGTTGCGCCCCGATGTGGCCGATGTGATCCGCGCGGCCTATGATCCGGTGATGCCGGTTGCAGCAGAGGATGCCAGCCACGCCCTGCGTTTGGCGGCGCGATTGGGGGCGGCATGAAGGCGCATCATCATCAGGTTCGGGTCTATTACGAAGACACCGATATGGCGGGGATTGTCTATTACGCCAATTACCTGAAGTTCATTGAACGCGGGCGCAGCGAATGGGTGCGCAGCATCGGGATTGATCAGGCGCGGTTGAAGAAAGAGGGTATGTTCTTTGCGGTGCGTAAGGTGGATGCCGATTTCCTGCGTCCTGCGGTGTATGACGATGTTCTGACGGTCGAGACGGTTGTGGAATCGCAGACCGGCGCGCGGTTGAACCTGATCCAGCGGGTGTTGCGCGAGGGTGAAGAGATCTTTACCGCCAAAGTTATGATCGTTTCCCTGTCTGTCGATGGGTATCCGGTGGCGCTTCCGGCGGATATTCGCCAATTGTTGACAGAGAATTGAGCAAAGAGCGTCCATCGCGCGGTTGTGTTGGATTTTCCCCTTAAAAGCCTGTAGTCTGACGCGTAATCAGAGCCGGACCAATTCGGCCCAACAACGAGCAGGCATATGGATACCCAAACACTTGCGGCCGCGCAGGAGATCGATTTCTCCATGCTGGCCCTATTTGCACGTGCGACGATTACCGTCAAAATCGTGATGATCATGTTGATTGCGGCCTCTTTCTGGAGTTGGGCGATCATCATCCAGAAAACCATTTCCTATCGCGCGGCCCGTCGGGAGGCGGATGCCTTTGATGCGGCGTTCTGGTCGGGTGAGCCGTTGGATGAATTGTTTGATCAAATCGGGGCCGAGCCGAACGGCGCCTCCGAGAGGGTCTTTGCCGCCGGTATGATGGAATGGCGGCGCAGTCACCGGCAGGATGGCAAGCTGATCCCTGGTGCCGCGCCGCGGATTGACCGGTCGATGGATGTGGCGATTGCCAAGGAATCCGAGGCGATGACGGGCGGGTTGTCCTTCCTTGCGACGGTTGGCTCAACGGCCCCGTTTGTGGGTCTGTTCGGCACCGTTTGGGGCATCATGCACGCGTTTGAGGAAATCGCGCGTCAGCAAAACACCAGCCTTGTCGTCGTGGCCCCCGGTATTGCCGAGGCCTTGTTGGCGACGGCGCTGGGTCTGTTGGCGGCTATTCCGGCGGTGGTGTTTTACAACAAACTGTCGGCGGACAGCGACCGTATCCTTGGCGGGTACGAGGCGTTTGCGGATGAGTTTTCGACGATTCTGTCGCGCCAGTTGGACAGCTGATCCATGGGCGCGGGTGTCATCAAACGCAAAAGCAATCACCGGCGGCGGCGTGGTCGCAGCGGTGGTTCGGCGGCGATGTCGGAAATCAACGTCACGCCCTTTGTGGACGTGATGTTGGTTCTGCTGATCATTTTCATGGTGGCTGCGCCCCTGTTGACGGTGGGCGTGCCGGTGGAATTGCCGGAAAC
Source organism: Rhodovulum sp. FJ3 (assembly GCF_032918305.1). NCBI lineage: Bacteria > Pseudomonadati > Pseudomonadota > Alphaproteobacteria > Rhodobacterales > Paracoccaceae > Rhodovulum > Rhodovulum sp. FJ3. The sequence continues at coordinate 740,982 of NZ_JAWJUU010000001.1, read as the reverse complement.
GGCGGCCGAACCCCTGCCCGGGGAACAGGAAGAGCCGTTGACCGTGACCCTGACCGCGGGCGGTGAGATCATGGTGCAAACCACGGCGACGCCTGCGGCGGAACTGGTGGGTAAGCTGCGTGCGATTGCCGCCGAACGGGACAGCAACCGTATCTTCCTGCGCGCGGATGGGGCCGTGCCCTATGAGCGTGTAGCGCAGGTTATGGGCGCACTGAATGCCGCAGGATTTCGCGACATCGGTCTGGTGACCGAGAGCGGTGGGCCGGATCTGGATGATGGAATTGGCGAATAAACCAGGCCCGATGAAATGGGGGCTCTATATCTCGGGGGCGGGCCATGGTGGCCTGATCCTGTGGATGTTGCTGGGCGGATTGTTTTCCGCGCCACGCCCTGAGCCATTGGACGTCGCGCCCGTGTCGCTGATCTCGGCCGAGGAATTCGCGGCCCTGACCGCTGAGGCCTCTGCGCCGCGCGCGGTTGAGGAAGAACAGCCAGAGCCACCCAGTGTCGACAGTGCCCCGCGCCCCCAAGCGCGCCCCGAGCCAGAGCCCGCGCCGGAACCCGAGCCCGCGCCGGAACCGGAACCCGTGCCCGAACCCGAGCCGGCCCCCGCACCGGAACCCGAACCGACGCCCGAGCCTGAGCCGGTTATCGAAACCCCGCCCCAACCCGTGGTGCCCGAGGTCGACAATGCGCCGGTGACGCCGACGGTTTTGCCCGACACCGCACCGCCCGTTGCCGCCGATCGCGTCACGGATGAGGTCGTCGCGGCCCCCGATCCCGATGTGCGCATTGACGAGGTGGATCAGGTTCGCCCCGAACCCGCCGAACTGCCCTCTGAGACGCCGGTCGAGGTCGCACCGGAAAGCACCGCGCGTGAACAATCCACGACGCAGATCGTGACCGAGGCGGATCAGCCCGATGAAAATTCGTTGGGGATCAGCGCGGCCATCCGCCCGCGTCCCCGCCCGAACCGCCCCGCGCCCACGCCGGAACCGGACCCCGAACCCGTGACCGAAACCGCCACCGCGCCGGAGGCTGAGCCGACGCCCGACACATCCTCGGCGGTTAATGACGCCCTTGCCGAGGCGTTGGGGGGCTCTACGCAAACGTCGGGCAATGGCTCCGCGCGGGTTGGTCCGCCCCTGACCCAAGGGGAACAGGACGCGTTTCGCGTTGCGGTTCAGGGATGTTGGACGGTTGATCCGGGCTCACCCACGTACCAAGTGGTGCTAACAGTGGGCATGGATATGCAAGAGGACGGTCGCGTTGTGTCCAGTTCGTTGGAGCTGTTGTCGGCAAGTGGTGGCGATACGACCACCGTGCAGACGGCCTATGAGGCCGCACGACGCGCCATTCTGCGGTGCCAGAGCCAAGGCCGGAACGGCTATGATCTGCCCGCCGAGAAATATGATCAGTGGAGTCGAATTGAACTGACATTCGACCCGAGAACGAGGTGATCTCATGTTGCGACTTTTGACTATTCTGGCTGTGGTGATCGCGGGGGCGGTGTCCCCTGCGGTGGCGCAAAACGGTCCGTTGCGGATCACGATCAACCAAGGTGTGACCGAACCGGTCCCCATGGCCGTGCCGACCTTTGTGGCCGAAACGCCCGACGCTGCGAAATACGCCGAGGACATCTCGCGTCTGGTGGCGGCGGATTTGGTGAACACCGGATTGTTCCGCGAAATCCCGCAGACCGCGTTCATCTCGCGCGTCACCAGCTTCGATAGCCCCGTGCAATACGCCGACTGGAAAGCGATCAACGCCCAAGGTCTGATCACCGGTGCGGTCAGCGTCTCGGGCGACCGGATCACGGTGAAGTTCCGATTGATCGACGTGTTCGCCGAGGCGCCGTTGGGCGATGGTCTGCAATTTGGCGGCACCACCACCGCGTGGCGTCGCGTGGCGCATAAGGTCGCCGATCAGGTCTACAGCCGCATCACTGGTGAGGCGGGCTATTTCGACAGCCGCGTTGCGTTCATCGCCGAAACCGGCACCAAGGGACAGCGTCAGAAACGTCTGGCCGTCATGGATTATGACGGCGCGGGCGTTCAATACCTGACCCGCGGCGATAGCATCGTTCTGGCCCCGCGCTTTTCGCCCAATGGCGACCGGTTGCTGTACACCAGCTATGACACCGGTTTTCCGCGGATCTATGTGATCAACACCGCCGGTGGCGGGGTGCGTGCATTGGACGAACAGCCGGGCACGATGACGTTCTCGCCGCGCTTTTCGCCGGACGGAAACACGATCCTGTTCTCGGTCGCGCAAGGCGGCAACACGGACCTTTATTCGATGTCTCTTTCGGGGGGCGGTCGCACCCGCCTGACCAGCGCGCCGTCGATTGAAACCGCGCCCAGCTTTGCGCCCGATGGCCGCCAGATCGTGTTCGAAAGCGACCGCTCGGGGTCGCAACAACTGTACATTATGCCTGTCACCGGGGGCGAACCGCGCCGGATCAGCTTTGGCCCCGGTCGCTATTCCACGCCCGTTTGGTCGCCGCGCGGTGACATGATCGCGTTCACCAAACAGCATCAGGGCCGGTTCCATATCGGTGTGATGCGCGTGGATGGTTCGGGCGAGCGTCTGTTGACGTCATCGTTTCTTGACGAGGGCCCGACGTGGTCGCCCAATGGGCGTGTGATCATGTTCACGCGCGAAACATCGGGGGCAAGCGGCTCGGCTGCGCTCTATTCCGTTGACGTGTCGGGGCGCAATCTGCGCAAGGTGCCGGTCAGTACCGGTGCCTCTGACGCAAGCTGGTCGCCATTGCTGCCCTAAGGCACAGAGTTGAAAACAATTGCCGCGCTGATAGGCTGGCGCGGCACCACATATCCAAGGACGCGTTCCATGACTTCTTTCAAACTATCCCTGATCGCACTGGCCGCGCTGGGTTTGGCGGCCTGTTCTGACAACAGCAGTTTCGACAACGCCGGCGCCGGTGGTGCAAACGGCGGCTTTGCCTCGGGCAGTGCGTCTGACCCGACCTCGGTCGCGTATTTCCAACAGACCGTTGGCGATCGCGTATTCTTTGCCGTCGATCAAAGCACCCTGTCCGCCCAAGCGACCAGCGTTCTGGACCAACAGGCCACGTGGCTGATGGCCAACGCCGCCTATACCGTCGTGATCGAGGGTCACGCCGACGAACAGGGCACGCGGGAATACAACCTTGCCCTTGGGGCGCGTCGCGCGAACTCGGTTCAGGAATATCTGGTGTCGCGCGGTGTCTCGCCCGCACGCGTGCGCACGGTCAGCTATGGTAAGGAACGTCCGCTGGCGCTGTGCTCGGCTGAATCGTGCTATGCGGAAAACCGTCGCGCGGTTACGGTCGTGACCGCAGGCGGCAACAGCTAATCCAAAACCCAGAGGGGGCGTTATGGGGCAATTGCATCGGATCGTGGCCGGGATCGGCCTGAGTGTTTTGACGGCGCTGCCCGTGGCGGCCCAATCGCAGGCCGAGACGCTGGCCGATATCCGCCAGCAACTCAGCGTCCTCTATGTCGAGGTGCAGCGGCTGAACCGTGAACTGTCCACCACCGGCGGGGTTGCCGGTGGGGCGGGCACGTCGGGATCGGCGTTGCAGCGCATCGACGCGATGGAGGCGCAGTTGCAATCGCTGACCGCCCATACCGAAGAGCTTGAGTTCCGCATCACATCCGTGGTGCGGGACGGCACCAACCGCATTGGCGATCTTGAATTCCGCCTGTGCGAATTGGAACCCGATTGCGACATCGGTTCGCTTGGGGAAACGCCGACCCTTGGCGGAGTGGACACGACCGTGAACGTGCCGGTGCCGCCCGCGACGGGTGGCGACACCGTGCAATTGGCCGTGGGCGAACAGTCCGATTTCGACGCGGCGAAATCCGCGCTGGATCAGGATCGTTTCGCCGAGGCCGCCCAGCAATTCGCGACCTTTGCCCAGACCTATCCCGGCAGTCCCTTGACCGGTGAGGCACATTATTACCGTGGTGTCGCTTTGGGCCAATCGGGCGACACAGCCAATGCCGCCCGCGCCTATCTGGAGAGCTTTAGCGGCTCTCCCCAAGGGACGGTCGCGCCGCAGGCTCTGTTCGAACTGGGTATGGCGTTGAACGAATTGGGCCAATCGCATGAGGCCTGTGTGACCTTGGGCGAGGTCGGCACGCGGTTCCCTGCGTCGTCGGTCGCGCTGGACGCAAACGCCGCGATTCAGTCCATCGGATGCAACTAAGCGCGCTTGGCGATCTGATCTCAAACGCCGTTCGGGACGCGGGTGTCGCGTCCTTGGGTCTGGCCGTGTCCGGCGGGGGCGATAGCATGGCCCTGCTGCACGCGGCGGCGGGGCTTGATGGACCGGCCGTGCGTGCCGTCACGGTGGATCACGGTCTACGTCCCGAGGCACGGGATGAGGCCGCGTTGGTAGCGCGGACCTGCGCCGATCTGGGCGTGGCGCATGATATCCTGACATGGGACGGCTGGGACAATCGCGGCAACCTTCAAGGTGCGGCGCGCGCGGCGCGATATGCCCTGATGCGCGATTGGGCGGGGGCGCATGGCATCGACGCGATTGCATTGGCGCACACCCGCGATGATCAGGCGGAAACGGTTTTGATGCGGCTGGCGCGCAAGGGCGGGGTGGACGGTCTGTCCGCCATGTCGCCCCTGCGTCGGGCCGACGGAATCACGTGGCTGCGCCCGTTTCTGGACGTGGGGCGCGCCGATTTGCGCGCGGCGTTAAATGGCGTCGGTGCCAAATGGGTTGAGGACCCGTCGAATGATGATCCGCGTTTTGACCGTATTCGTGTGCGCGGCGCGATGGACCAATTGGCCGAGATCGGTATTGATGCGTCGGCCCTATCGGCGGTGGCCCGTAACATGCAAACCGCCCGCGCCGCACTGGACGCCGTCACGGCAGAGGCGTTGCGCGACCACGCGACCCTCATTGGCGGGGATGTGGTGATTCAACGCGCGGGATTTGAGGCGCAATCGTCAGAAATCCGTCGCCGGATGCTGCTTGAGGCCCTGAAATGGGTCGCCTCGGCGGCATATGGCCCACGGGCAAGCGCGCTTGGCGATCTAGAGACCACGGTGATGGCGGGCGGGCGCCACACGGTGCACGGGTGTCTGATTGACGCGGATCAGACCACCATCACGATCGGACGCGAATGGAATGTGATTTCCGGCGTGACGGCAGGGATTGGTCAGGTTTGGGATGGGCGTTGGGTGGTTTCCGGCCCCGAAAACAACGGCTTGTCCATCGCGGGCCTTGGTGGTGCGGGGTGGAGCCGACTGAGGTCGGAAATCGAACCGGCCCTGCCCAGACAGGCGGCGATAACAACCCCCGCGGTCTGGTCCGGCACGGAATTAATCGCCGCGCCCGCCGCCGGATGGGCCAATGGATACGAGGCTCGGCTGAACAACGCGGTCGATGGGCCCTTTTCTTGCATTATATCGCATTGAACCTCAGACGCTTATGTCTATTTTAAGGGGTGGCCGCAGTTTCTGCCGTCCAATTCTAAGGAGTGCATCGTGGGCAACGCACGTAACATCGCTTTCTGGGTCGTACTGTTTCTATTGATCCTGGCCTTGTTCAACCTGATCAGTGGCGGTCAGACGACGATGTCGTCGCAGACGGTCAGCTATTCCGAATTCGTTCAGAGCGTAGAGGCCGGTGAGGTCTCGTCGGTTACCCTTGACGGGGAACGCGCCCTGATCCGCCGCAATGACGGCACCAATGTTTCGACCATCATCCCCGACGGCACCGACGTGACCGAACGTCTGTTGGACAACGGTGTGAATGTGACGGGCGAACCGCAGGAACAAAACGGCCTGTTGTCCTATGTTGGCACGCTGCTGCCCTTCCTGATCCTGATCGGCATCTGGATTTTCCTGATGAACCGGATGCAGGGCGGTGGCCGTGGTGGCGCGATGGGCTTTGGCAAAAGCCGCGCGAAACTGCTGACGGAAAAGCAGGGGCGCGTGACCTTTGACGACGTGGCCGGCATTGATGAGGCCAAGGACGAACTGGAAGAGATCGTCGAGTTCCTGCGCAATCCGCAAAAATTCAGCCGCCTCGGCGGTAAGATCCCCAAAGGCGCGCTGCTGGTCGGCCCTCCGGGGACCGGTAAAACCCTGCTGGCCCGTGCAATCGCGGGTGAGGCGGGCGTGCCGTTCTTTACCATCTCGGGCTCGGACTTTGTCGAGATGTTCGTCGGTGTTGGTGCATCGCGTGTGCGCGACATGTTCGAACAGGCGAAAAAGAACGCCCCCTGTATCGTGTTCATCGACGAGATCGACGCCGTTGGCCGTTCGCGTGGCGTAGGCTATGGCGGTGGTAACGACGAACGCGAACAGACGCTGAACCAGCTGCTGGTCGAAATGGACGGCTTTGAGGCGAACGAGGGGATCATCATCGTCGCCGCAACCAACCGCCCCGACGTTCTGGACCCCGCGCTGCTGCGCCCCGGTCGTTTCGACCGTCAGGTTCAGGTGCCCAACCCCGACATCAAAGGCCGCGAGAAAATCCTTGGCGTTCATGCGCGCAAGGTGCCGCTGGGCCCGAATGTCGATCTGCGTATTATCGCCCGTGGCACGCCCGGTTTCTCGGGTGCCGATCTGGCGAACCTCGTGAACGAGGCCGCGCTGATGGCTGCGCGTGTTGGCCGTCGCTTTGTCACGATGGAAGATTTCGAAAACGCCAAGGACAAGGTGATGATGGGCAGCGAGCGTCGCTCGATGGTCATGACCGAGGACGAAAAGAAACTGACCGCCTATCACGAAGCCGGTCACGCCATTGTCGGTCTGAACGTGCCCCAGCATGACCCGATCCACAAGGCCACGATCATTCCGCGGGGCCGTGCTCTGGGTCTGGTTCTGTCGCTGCCCGAACGCGATCAGCTGTCGGTGAGCTATACCAAATACACCTCGAAAATCGCGATGGCTATGGGTGGCCGTGTGGCCGAGGAACTGATCTTTGGGCCGGAGAACGTGACCTCGGGCGCGTCGTCGGACATCCAACAGGTGACCCGCATCGCGCGCGCAATGGTGACGCAATTCGGCTTTGACCCTGAACTGGGTTATGTCGACTACGCCAACGAACAAGATAGCTATCTTGGCAACTATGGCGGCGGCACGAACCATTCGGGCATCACCCAGAAAACCATCGACGACAAGATCAAGGCGCTGGTGGATGAGGGCTATGAGACCGCGAAACGCATCCTGACCGAAAAGGCCGAGGATCTGGAACGTCTGGCGCAGGGTCTGCTGGAATACGAAACCCTGACCGGCGACGAGATCACCAAGGTCATCGCGGGCGAACCTCTGAAGCGCGGCGATGATGAGGACAACTCGTCCGACAATGGCTCGGCCCCGTCGCTGACGGCAGTGCCTAAAACGACCAAGCCCAAGTCGGACGATGGGTCGGGTATGGAACCCGAGCCCACCGCCTAAGACGGTCTGAACATCATTCACAGCCCCGGTTGCACATGCGCCGGGGCTGTTTCGTTTCGGGACGCGGCGTTTCCGAAATGAAACGGGGAACGGCGATTCCCACCCCTTGCAGGTCGGTTTCCAGAATGCGCACGGGACCGACAGCCGCTATGACGGGCGCGAGGGGCTTCACCGCTTGGCGTAGGAGGAACCGGGCATGACTGTGAAAAGTGACATCGAAATCGCACGAGCGGCACCCAAACGGCCGATCACCGAAATCGGCGCGCGATTGGACATCCCCGAGGACGCCCTGATCCCCTATGGCCGCGACAAGGCCAAGATCACCCAAGACCATATCGCCACCCTGCAGGATCGTCCGCGCGGCCATCTGATCCTTGTCACCGCGATCACCCCAACCCCCGCGGGTGAGGGCAAGACGACGACCACGGTCGGCCTTGGCGACGGGTTGTCCCATATCGGAAAACGTGCCGCGATCTGTATCCGTGAGGCAAGCCTTGGCCCCTGTTTCGGGATGAAGGGCGGCGCCGCCGGTGGTGGTCATGCGCAGGTCATCCCGATGGAAGACATGAACCTGCATTTCACCGGCGATTTCCACGCGATCACGGCGGCGCATAACCTGCTCTCGGCGATGATCGACAACCACATCTATTGGGGCAATGCCCTGAACATCGACGACCGCCGGATCGTCTGGCGGCGGGTGATGGACATGAACGACCGCGCGCTGCGCGATATCGTGGTGGGGCTGGGCGGCGTGGCCAACGGGTTTTCGCGCCAGACGGGCTTCGACATCACGGTGGCAAGCGAGATCATGGCGATCCTCTGCCTGTCGCGCGATCTGAGCGATCTGGAGCGGCGTCTGGGCAATATAATCGTCGCCTACACCCGTGAGCGCGCCCCGATCACCGCGCGCGATCTGGGGGCGGACGGGGCGATGACGGTGCTGCTGCGCGATGCGCTGATGCCCAATCTGGTGCAGACGCTGGATCACACGCCCGCCTTTGTGCACGGCGGTCCGTTCGCCAATATCGCCCATGGCTGTAGCTCCCTGATCGCGACGGAGACGGCGCTGCGCCTTGCCGATTATGTGGTGACCGAGGCGGGGTTCGGGGCCGATCTGGGCGCGGAAAAGTTTTTGGACATCAAATGCCGCAAGGGCGATCTGGCCCCGTCGGCGGTGGTTCTGGTCGCGACCGTTCGTGCGCTGAAAATGTCGGGCGGCGTGGAAAAGGGCGACCTTGGCACGCCGGACGCGGATGCGGTCACGCGGGGCTGTGCGAACCTTGGGCGGCATCTGGAAAACCTTGCGCAATTCGGGGTGCCGGTGGCCGTGGCGATCAACCATTTTACCGCCGATACCAAGGACGAGGTGGACGCGATCCGCACCTATGTGGCCGAGCGCGGCGCGCGCGCCATCCTGTGCCGTCACTGGGCGGACGGGGGTGCAGGGGCGGCGGACCTCGCCGAACATGTGGCCGATCTGTGTGAGGGTGGGGCACGCCTGAGCCCGCTTTATCCCGATGACATGCCGCTGGCCCAGAAAATCGAAACCATCGCGACCCGCATCTACCGCGCCGACGGGGTTGAGATTGGCGCGAAAATCCGCGCACAACTGGCCGAATGGGAACAGGCGGGGCATGGGAACCTGCCGATCTGTATGGCCAAGACGCAATACAGTTTCACCACCGATCCGACACGGCGCGGCGCGCCCACGGGGTTCACGATTCCCGTGCGTGAGGTGCGCCTGTCTGCAGGTGCGGGGTTTGTGGTCGCGATCTGCGGGGACATCATGACAATGCCCGGTTTACCGCGTCATCCCGCCGCAGAAAGCATCGCAATAGGCGCAGATGGACATATCACCGGCCTGTTTTAGGGCCAAATTGCCGGTGGTTTGCGCGTGCCACACGGTCAGTGTACAGAGCGCGCAAAGACAGCAACCGGCGCGCATCGCGGGCGCATTTGGAAACGGGACAGATGACTGCAGACTTGATTGATGGCAAGGAATTCGCCGCCTCGGTTCGGGCTAAAGTGGCCGAGCACGTGGCAACCCTGAAAGAGGTGCACGGGCTGACCCCCGGTTTGGCCGTGGTTCTGGTGGGCGAGGATCCCGCCAGCCAGGTTTACGTGCGCAACAAGGGCAAACAGACGATTGAGTGCGGCATGAACAGCTATGAGCACAAGCTGTCCGCCGACACGACCCAAGAGGACCTGTTGGCCCTGCTGGATCAGTTGAACGCCGACCCCGCCGTCCACGGTATTCTGGTGCAACTGCCGCTGCCCGGCCATCTGAACGAGGATCTGGTGATCAACCGCATCGATCCGGCCAAGGACGTTGACGGCTTCCATATCTCGAACGTCGGTCTGTTGGCCACGGGGCAAAAGGCCATGGTGCCTTGCACGCCTTTGGGCTGTTTGATGATGCTGCGCGACCGCCACGGGTCGCTGTCGGGGATGAACGCGGTGGTTGTGGGCCGGTCGAACATCGTGGGTAAACCCATGGGGCAACTGTTGCTGCGCGATAGCTGCACCGTGACCATCGCCCATTCGCGCACGAAGAACATCGAAGAGATCTGTAAACAGGCCGATATCCTTGTGGCCGCCGTGGGTCGTCCGCAGATGATCACCGGCGATTGGGTCAAGCCCGGCGCGACCGTGATCGACGTGGGTATCAACCGTATTGATAAGCCTGAGGGCGGCACGCGTCTGGTGGGCGACGTCGATTTTGACAGTGCCGCCGCCGTGGCCGGTGCGATCACGCCGGTGCCGGGCGGGGTTGGTCCGATGACCATCGCCTGTCTGCTGGCCAATACGCTGACCGCGTGCTGTCGCGCCAATGACCTGCCCGAACCCGAAGGTCTGACGGCTTAAGATCGCGCGGCGGGTGGGGCACATGTCCCGCCCGTCGTTTTTGTGCGTCCAATCGCTCAGCACGCGCCATAGGGCACAACATGCGTGCGCGCCCCGATCAACACCGCGCGGGCGTCCGGTGCCATCAGCCCCGACAGAACGTCCGAGCCCGCCCGCAACCCGCCGGTATAGGTGCCAAACGCGGGCAGGATCACGCGCCGCGCGTCATACAGGAAACAGGGCCGCGCGATGCCTGCGATCCGTGCCTTGGGGTGGTAATGGCCGGACAGTTCCCCCATCCCCGTATCCGTCGCGATATGGCGAAACATCAGCCCGTCCAGCGCGACCTCGGCCCGATGCGTGCCGCCCAGATCGGTGGGGCCGGGGTCATGGTTGCCCTCAACCCAGATCCATTCCCGCCCCGCCATCAGACGCAGGATCCAGTCGCGCATATCGGGGTGCAGGTTCTGCTCGGCCCCGAGATCGTCGAAACTGTCGCCAAGGCAGATGACCGTGCGCGCGCCGGTCGCCTCAATCTCGGCCTCTAGCCGGGACAGGGTGTCCTGCGTTTCATAGGGCGGCAGGAACGCGCCGCCGCGCCGCGCCATCCGGTCCGATTTCCCAAGGTGTAGGTCCGATACCACCAACAGCCCGCGCGCCGCCCACCACAACGCGCCGGATGCGCGCGCGCTTAGGCTGTGATCGCCAAAGGGAAAGTCGTGGTTGTTCATGCCTTGTTCTGGACCGGATCGGGCGCGGAATGCAAGGTGCTAGGGTGCCAACCCCGCCGCCGCCATGGCCTGTTCCGCCGCGCGGGCCAGCATGGTTTCCTGCGCCGCGCCCTTGATCGGGATTTTGCCCGCCTCAAGGAACAAGGGCGCGGCAAGGGGGCTGACACGGGTCAACGCCACATGGTCAATCCGGCCCGCAACACGGGTCAGCATGTGTTCGATCCGCCCGAAATCGACAAGGCCCTCATGCGCCTGATCGCGGGTGATGCGCATCAACAGGTGACCCGGGTCGTATTTGTGCAAGGTGTCGTACAGAATATCGCTGCTGAACGTGGCTTGGCGTCCGGATTTGCGGCGGCCCGGCGTGTTTCGTTCGATCAGGCCCGCGATCACGGCGCAGCCCCGAAAGGTGCGCTTCATCACGGCGTTTCCGTTCAGCCAATCCTGAAACCCGTCCCGCATTTGATCCATCGACAATAGCGCGCCTGGATCGGGCGGCAGGTCCAATCCCCAGATCAGCGTCGCGTAATCCGTCGACACAAAGCCAAGCGGGTTTAGACCCGCCAGTTCCATCTGTTGGGTCAAAAGCAACCCTAGCGTCTGTTGTGCATTGCGCCCCGCGAACCCGTAAACACAGGTGTGCGCGCGCCCGTCATGGGGAAAGGTTTCGATCAACAACCGGTCCGGCGCGGGCAGGCGGGACACCTGTTTTTGCAGGTCCAGCCAATCTGCGGTATGGGAGGGCAGGGCGGACCAATCCCCACGGTGCAGCATCCCCATCACGCGGTCGGACAATTGGGTCGAGGTGGCGAATTTAGTCCCTGAAAACACGGCGATTTTCGGTGTTTTGCTGTGGTTCGGGGTGACCTCTAGCGTCATTTCGCGCAGGCCCTCATAGCGCACGATCTGTCCGCCGATCAGGAACGTATCGCCAGTGGTTAGGGTCGCGGCAAATGCCTCTTCGACCTCACCCAAGGGCGCGCCGCCGCGCCGGTGTTTCAGACGCACTTTCATCATTTCGCTGTCGACAATCGTGCCGATGTTCATGCGGATTTGGGAGGCCGTGCGCGGGTCGCGCAGGTGCCAGAGATCGCCGCGTATTTGCAGGCGCTGATATTTATCATAGGCGCGCAGGGCATAGCCGCCCGTGGCCACAAAGGTCAGACAATCGTCGAAATCCGCGCGGGACAGGCGGTGATAGGGGCCCGCGCGCCGCACTTCGTCAAATAGGTCGTCCGCACTAAACGGGGCAGAGGCGGCCATGATCATGATGTGCTGACACAGCACGTCCAACGGCCCATCGCCGCGCGGATCGCCGTCCAGATCCCCGTCGCGCACGGCCTGTAGGGCGGCGACGCATTCCACCACCTCAAACCGGTTGGCGGGGACCAAGCGTGCCTTGGACGGGGCGTTATAGCGGTGGTTCGCGCGCCCGATCCGCTGGACAAGGCGTTTGACGTTCTTGGGCGCGCCGACCTGCACCACCAGATCGACATTCCCCCAGTCGATCCCAAGGTCCAGCGATCCGGTGCAAACCACCGCGCGCAACTGTCCCGCGACCATCGCGGCCTCAACCCTGTCGCGTTGTTCGCGCGACAGGCTGCCGTGGTGGATGGCGATGGGCAGGGCGTCTTCATTGGCCAACCACAGGGCGTGAAAAAAGATCTCGGCCTGCGCGCGGGTGTTGTGAAAGATGAGGGTGGTTTGGTGTGCCTTGACCTGCTCCAAAATCGCGGGGATCGCATAGGTGCCGCCGCCGCCCGACCACGGGGGCGGCGCGTCGGTGCGCAGCATGTCGATATCCGGCGCGGGACCGGGATCGGCGTGCAGAACGGCGCATGGATCGGGGTGGCGCGCAAGAAAGGTCGCCAATGCGGCAGGGTCCTCAACCGTCGCCGATAGACCCACGCGGCGCAGATCGGGCGCAAGGGTCGACAGGCGCGACAGGCACAGCATCAGTTGATCGCCGCGTTTGCTTTCGGCTAGGGCGTGGATTTCGTCGACCACCACCCGTTGCAGACCCGCGAAAATCTTGGGCGCGTCGGGATAGCTGAGCAATAGCGCGAGGCTCTCAGGGGTGGTCAACAGGATGTGGGGCGGATCGGCGCGTTGACGTTTTCGGGTGGTTTGCGATGTGTCGCCGGTGCGGTCCTCAACACGGATGTTCAGGCCCATTTCGGTGATCGGCGTGGTCAGGTTCCGGCGGATATCGTTGGCCAGCGCCTTGAGCGGTGAAATGTAGAGCGTGTGCAAGCCTGCGTCGGGTTCCGCCCCCAGTTCCACCAATGTCGGTAGAAAACCGGCAAGCGTTTTGCCCCCGCCGGTCGGGGCCACCAACAGGGTCGCGGGCGCATCGGCGCGGTCTAGCATCGCGTGCTGATGCGGGTGCAGATCCCAGTTTCGGGCGTCAAACCAGTCTTGGATATAGGGGGGCAGGGCGGGCATACACCCAAGGTGCGCCGCCCGTGCCAAAGGTCAAGAGGTCAGTGGATGATCGCCTCTTCGCGCACGAACATGTTGGCCCATGCGCGGTCGATCAACTCGGGCGTCATCTGGTACGGGATGCCCTCAAACTCACAAATCGAGATCATCTGGTCGATCAGGAACACCGGTTGATAGTTGGCATATTCGTTGTCGATCTCGGGGTATTTGTGCTTGAGCAGATAGATCAACGTATCCTCGTCCAGCGGCATTTTCTTTTTGCGCGCCACAAGGGCAAAGATTTTCAGGTAATCTTCCTGACAAGGGCCGTCGATCTTGATCTTGTAGAAAATCCGGCGCAACGCGGCGCGGTCAAAGATTTCGTTCGGGTGGAAGTTGGTCGAGAAAATCACCAGCGTGTCGAACGGCACCTCGAATTTCTCACCCGATTGTAGGGCCAGAATATCGCGGTTTTCTTCAAGCGGAACGATCCACCGGTTGACCAGTGCCTGCGGCGGTTCGGCCTGACGGCCAAGGTCGTCCACGATGAACACGCCGCCCGTTGATTTCATCTGCAGCGGGGCCTGATAGGTGCGCGCGGTCGGGTTGTAGACAAGGTCCAGCATCGACAGGGACAGTTCACCCCCCGTCACAACGGTCGGGCGTTCGCACAGCACATAGCGCGTGTCGAACCGCCGCCCACTGCGGCGCAGGCTGTTTGGATCATCGACCATTTCCTCGGCGGCCGAGTGGATGATCGGGTCATAAACGGTGATCACCTGACCGGAATATTCCACGGCGCGAGGGACGTAGATCTTGTCGCCCAATGCATCACGGATCCCGTTCGAGATCGACGATTTACCGTTGCCTGGCGGGCCATACATCAGGATAGAACGACCCGCGGACACCGCAGGGCCAAGGTTCGACAACAGGTCATCGGGCAGGATCAGGTGACCCATCGCGCCGGTCAATTGTTGGCGGGTGATCTGGATGTTGCGGATGGATTGGCGTTTGACCTGTTCGGCGTAGACATCCATCGGCACGGGCATCGCGCCGTAATATTCCGATTGCGCCAGCGCATCCAGCGCGCGCGATTTCCCCGCATCGGTCAGTTGATAGCCCATTTCCCCGCCCGAGTTCGCGTGCAGGGTCCCCGTCGCCTCGAGCAGTTTTTGCGAGCGCGCCAGATCGACCAATTCCTGTGTCACGGTCAGGGGTAGACAGATCGCCTTGGCGATGTCGCTGACCATGTCGGCATTCGTGCGGAAGATCGTTTTCAGCAGGATATCCCGCATCATCACGATCGGCAGCTGCATTTCCGCCAGCGACTTGGGCGCGGGCGGTGCGATGACGTTGGAAATGGGTGCGTTCATGAATTTGCTCTTAAACCGCTAAACTGTTTCCGGATGGATAACAGCGCGGTGTGGCAAATCTTGGGCAGGACTGCGTCAGGAGGCGGCAAATGCCGACAATGCAAGGTAGATCGGCAACCCCGTCCCAAGGGCCAGACCCATGGGGAAATCGCGCCGCTCCCAGCTTTGCCAATCGGGGGTGGCGCGGCGCAAGGCGGGGATGCGTTTGGCCACGCGGTGCACGATGAAGGCCGCAATCAGGATCAGGGAAAACATCATCAGGAACCCGCCGATGTCTTCATTCGCGATAAAGGGGGCCATGGCGGCGGCGAATTTCGCATCGCCCGCGCCCAACGGCCCGACGGACGCCAGAACAAAGCCGATCACCAGAACCACCGCGAAATGCGCCCACCGCCACGCATAGACGTCCAGCGGCAGAACAAACGGGCCGATCACCGCGAACACCGCCAACAGGGCGATGACCGCCTTGTTCGGGATCAGCATGGTTTTCACGTCGCTAAAGGCCACCCAAAGGCCGATCACAACAGCAAAGGGCAGAAAAATCAGATCAGCGTTCATCGGTCGGATCAGTTCGAGATGTTGCTTTCCAGCGCCCGCAGGGACCGGACGGCCTCTTCAAAGTGCTGGGGGTGCGTGTCGATCGCGTCCTGCAACAGGCCCTTGCCGATGGTGATGTCGCCTTGTTTCACCGCCGAAAGGGCAAGCGTATAGAGCAGTTGCGCGCGCTCGACCTGACTGACCTCAATCACGGGCATCTTATAATTACGCTGTGCCCCGCGGGCCAGAACAAGGTTGTTCTTGGCCGTGAACAGATCGCGGTCGTAGTTCAACGCCTCAAAGAACAGACGTTCGGCGTCTTGGAAATCACCGCGGGTCAGTTTGGAATAGCCCCAGTTGTTCAGCACGCTCGACGGTTTGGTGGTCAGGCCGACGGCGGTTTCATAGAAACTGTCGGCGTGGTCCCATTCGTTGTTGCTGTCGGCGACCATCGCCTCAAGGCGATAGCGTTTATAGGTCTCGATGGTGGGGGGAATGGAATCCAGAACCACCTCGGCCTCATCCCATTCACCGGCACGGATCAGGGCATCGGCGTAATCCACCTTGTCGTCGTTGTTGGACAGGGGATGCTGGGTCACGTTGCGCCAGACGGCGGCGGCCTCAACCGATTTTTTCGCGCGCACCAAGGAGGTGCCAAGGCCGCGTTGATAATCAATCCGGTCGGGCTGCTCGGACAACAGACGGCGGTAATAGGCGGCGGCCTCATTCGGGTCCGCGACGGACAGCATGATTTCGTTCAGGCTTGCCTCATCCGAGGCGATGACGTCCTGAATAGCGCGTTCGACCTCTTCTTCAGAGGTGGGACCGGAACATGCGGCCAATACCAATGCACTGCACAGGCAGATAGAAATAACGGACAGTTGGCGCATTTTTGCGTCCTTTTACTGCTCTGACCTCAGGGGGTGGACAGCAGAAGGTAGGAACCGCTCCCCCGTCTCACCAGCTCGAAATTATCGTTTTGAGTGGTATCATACGCAGTATTTTCTGTTTTTGCGATAGCCAAGCGCAGATTTTCACGGATTTCTGTAGAAAGGCCACGGTCCAAACCGAACGCTGTTCGAAAAACATTGCGGGCCTCGGCCACGTTGCCCTGTTCCATCAATGTCACGCCAAGGTTGTTCCACGCGGGCACGAACGTCTCATCCTGCTCAATCGCCTCACGCAAGAGGGCCTCGGCCTGACCCAAACGGGCCAGTTTCAGGTTGGCAGACCCCAGCGCGGACAGGACGTCCACCGTGATCCCCTGTTCTCCTGCGGCGCGGTAATAGGCCTTGAGCGCAAGTTCGTATTCACCCGCCGCCATCAAACGGTGCCCAACGACCAGACCATCCACTGCCTGTGTGACCTCGGGCGTGCCTGCCGGTGCTTCGGGGCCTTCGTATAATGGCGTCAGGCCGCCCGTCGATTGCTGACAGGCGGCCGTGGCCATAATCATAAGAAAGCCCAACGCGCGTTGGATCATGCGTTATCCGCCTGCGGTCAAATTCACCATGTTCGATACCCGGTATACGGCAGGCCCGATCAGGATCAACAGCAATGGCGGTACTGTGAACATCATCGTCCCAAGGGTGAGTTTTGTGGGCAACTTGTTCGCACGTTCTTCGGCGCGCATGACGCGTTTGTCGCGCATCTCGCC
The DNA here is from genome assembly GCF_032918305.1 of Rhodovulum sp. FJ3. Taxonomy (NCBI): domain Bacteria; kingdom Pseudomonadati; phylum Pseudomonadota; class Alphaproteobacteria; order Rhodobacterales; family Paracoccaceae; genus Rhodovulum; species Rhodovulum sp. FJ3. Next base: position 723,988 of record NZ_JAWJUU010000001.1, on the reverse strand, counting down.
TGCATACATCCGCAGGGCCTCGGCGATGGAGGTACCGAACTGTGTCGACTGGACCAGAACCGTCACAAACGAGGCCACGTCGGCCACGCCCGAACGTTCGGCCATGTCCTTCAGAACGCTGGTTTTGTCCTTGCCGGCCTTCATCTCATGCGACACGATTTCGTATTCTTCGGACAGCGCGGGGAAGGCCGCGCGCATCTCGCGGGCCACACGGATAATCGCCTGATCCAAGGACTGACCGGCCTCAACACAGACCAGCATCATGTCCAGACTATCGGGAAAGCCCTCTTCGATCTCTTGCTGACGTTGTTGCAGACGACGGTTCACCCAGTATTTCGGCAGGTAATACCCCGCCCCGCCAGGGATCAGGATCGACAGGACCAATTGCTGGGTGCTCATCTCGCCACCGGCTGACGCGACCAGCGCATAGAGCACACCCAGCACAAGGAACCCGAGCCCCAAGGCGAATTGCATAAAGTGAAAGATGCGGACCGACTGTTTCGACCGGTAACCGGCCTGCATAAGGGTCAGGCGAATGGCCGAGAAGTCTTCTTCGTTTTGCGGTTCAAGGAAGTTCGCATAGCGGTCCAGCTTTTCGGTCGATTTCGACGTCTGGCGCAGGCGCTTTTCGTTCGCGTTGTCGTCCGCCTTGGCCTTTTGGCGCGGGGCACGGGTTTCACCGTTCAGACGGTTCAGCGGGTCGTCGTTCTTTTTCAACAGCACCGGCAGGGTGATGATGACGAACACGGCGCCCAAGCCGGCAAGACCAAAGAGCGGGCCCAACTCACCAAAGCGGGCGACCAGCATGTCATTGATAGGGGACAGAATGCTCATGTTGTGCCTCAGACCTTGATGTTAACCATGACGCGCATGAAGATCATGTTGATGACCAGAAAGACCCCAACCCCAAGCGCGCAGGGAATGAACAGGGCGGTCTCGCGGACCTCGTCGTAATAGTCGGGCTTGGCCACGCTCAGGACGATGATCGCCACGATGGGGAAGGCCGACAGGAACATGCCGGACCATTTCGCCTCGGCGGTGATGGCCTTGACGCGGCGGAACAGTTTAAAGCGCGCGCGGATCACCTTGGCCAGACCGTCAAGGATCTCGGCAAGGTTACCACCGGATTGCTGTTGGATGGTCACGGCCACCGCAAGAAAGCGCAAATCCTGCATGTCCATGCGTTCTGCCAGTTCCTTCAGGCTTTCGGAGACGTCACGACCATAGGCGGCCTCATCCGCGATCATGCCAAATTCGGATCCCAAGGGATCGGGCACCTCATTGGCGACGATGGACACGGCGGAGCTGAACGGGTGGCCGACGCGCAGGCTACGGACCATCAGTTCGACCGCCTCGGGCAGCTGTTCCTCAATCATGCCAAGACGCTTTTTCGCCTTGCCCGCGACCCAGAAATAGGTGCCGCCAAAGCCCATGAAGACGGAGACCAATGCACGCACCGGCAGTGAGGCCGTGGTGCCGACCGTCAGACCCATAAACGCCATGGCGCTGACCAAAAACATGATCATGATCAGGGCCTTGGGGGTAAAGGCGATGTTGGCCTTTTGCGCCTTATCCGCCAGCAGCGAATAAAGCGGAATGCCCTGCGCATTGATGTGCTGACGCACCTCTTTGCGCAGCTGTTCCAGAACCTGTTCGCGTCCGGCACCCTTTTCCAGCATGTCCAGACGGCGGTTCACGCGGCTGTTCAGGCTGATGCTTTTGCCAAAGACGGTCAGGTACAGACCCTCGACCAGCGCAAGCACGCCGACAAAGATCAGGATATAGATAATCGGTTCGGCACTAATTTGCATGGCTCTTACCCCGCAACCGGTTCAAACAAGGACGGCGGCAGGTCATAGCCCCACTGCCGGAAACGCTCGGAATAGTGCGAGCGGACGCCGGTCGCGGTGAACCGGCCGATGATTTTGCCATCGGGCTCCACGCCCAGACGCTCATAGCGGAAGACCTCTTGCATCGAGATCACTTCGCCCTCCATGCCGGTCAGTTCGGTGATCGACACCATGCGGCGCGACCCGTCCTGCAAGCGGCTGGCCTGTACGATCAGGTTCACAGCCGACGCGATTTGCGAGCGCACGGCCTTGAGCGGCATTTCGATCCCGGCCATCGCAATCATGTTTTCAAGACGCGACACGCCATCGCGCGCACTGTTGGCGTGGATGGTGGTCATCGACCCGTCGTGGCCGGTGTTCATGGCCTGCAACATGTCGATCACCTCTTCGCCGCGGGTTTCCCCCACGATGATGCGGTCGGGACGCATCCGCAGTGCGTTGCGCAAACAGTCACGCTGACTGACCGCGCCCTTGCCTTCGACGTTGGCGGGGCGGCTTTCCATCCGGCCCACGTGGGTCTGTTGCAGCTGCAATTCGGCGGTGTCTTCGATCGTCAGGATACGTTCGGCGTCGTTGATAAAGCTGGACAACGCGTTCAACGTCGTCGTTTTCCCCGAGCCCGTACCGCCAGACACGATCACGTTCAGACGACAGGCCACCGCCGCCTGAAGATAGGCGGCCATCTCTTCGGTAAAGGCGCCGAATTTGACCAGATCATCAATCGCCAGCTTTTCTTTTTTGAATTTCCGGATCGACACCAGCGACCCGTCCACGGCGATCGGCGGCACCATGGCGTTGAAACGCGACCCGTCCTGCAAACGGGCGTCCACATAGGGGTTGGATTCATCAACGCGACGACCCACGGCGGACACGATTTTGTCGATGATCCGCAGCAGGTGTTTTTCGTCTTTGAACGTGATGTCGGTCAGTTGCAGTTTACCCGCGCGTTCGACGAAAATCTGTTGCGGACCGTTGACCAGAATATCGTTGACCGTCTCGTCCTTGAGCAGGGTTTCAAGCGGACCAAGGCCCATCACCTCATCAAACAGGTCCTGATGCAGGGTGACGCGCTCATCCTTGTTCAGAACGACGCTCATCTCTTCGAGAGCTTCGCCACAAATCGCCTGAATTTCCTGTTTCAGGTCGGATTCACTGGCGTGTTCCAGCGCGGCGAGGTTCAGATCCTCAAGCAGGCGTTTGTGCAACTCGACCTTGATCTCGCCCAGGCGCTGACGGCGCTTGCGTTCCTTGTCCTCGGGCGTGGCGCGGGCCGGTGCGGCCTTTTTGGGGGCGGGTGCGGGGCGTGCCTTGGCCTGTTGGGGCGTTGCGGTCTTGGGGGCGGCCGTTGGCGCGCTGGGCTGAACCGGAGTGGCAGAAGAAGGTTTTTTGTATCGCGAAAACATATGTTTATCCTGCCGTACTTACTCGTTCACGACGCTGGCCAGCGCATGTTCATGCACCGATTTGGCCAGTTTCTGAATTTCTTTGCGCAGCGGGCTTTTGGCGGCGCTCTCGGCCAAAGGCATGCCGTGGTCATTGGCCTGTGTCACAGGGCGACCGCCGTCGGGCAGTTGGACCTCAATCTCGATATCGAGGTTCTCGGCCAGACGTTTAACGCGGCTTTTGCCCGACAGATCGGTGAATTTCGGCGCACGGTTCAGGATAAACCGCAGCTTTTCATGCGGCAGATCCTCGGCCTTGAGCGCGCGGATCATCCGCAGCGTGTTCTGGGCCGACCGCATGTCCAGTTCCAACAGCGCGAAATAGACGTCGCATTGGTTCAGAACGGTTTCGAACCACTGAACCAGCGTCTTGGGCATATCCACGATGACGAAGTCAAAGTGGTTGCGCGCCATGGCGATGATCGCATCGACGTCCTCACCGGTGATCAGGTCCAGCGGCAGCATATCCGCGGGCGAGGTCAGCACATGCAGCTTGTCGTTATAGGTCAGCAGGGCCTGATGGAACGAATCCGCATCCATGGACGCCGTGTCGCTCAGCAGTTCGAACACGGCCTCACGACGGGGCAGGTCCAGATAGGTTGCGATGGCCCCGAATTGCAGGTCAAAATCCAACAGACAGACGCGCGGGTTGTCCTTTTTGGCGACCGTGGCCAGTTCCCAGGCGAGGTTCACCGCGAAATTCGTACATCCCACGCCGCCGGACAATCCGTGCGTCGCGATTACGACGCCGTTGTGTCCGCCCGCACCGGCCTTGGGCGCGGAGACCATTTCGGGGGCTTCTTCATCTGTCGGCGCAGCGGCGGTCGCGACGGCAGGCGCCGCGTTCAATCGCGCGATTGCGTCGTGCAATGCGCCCTCGGGCAGGGGATAGGGCACAAAATCATCCGCCCCAAGGCGCAACAATTCGTGCAGGGCAACGGGGCTGACCTCTTCGGCGATCAGGATCACGCGGATGCCATGGCTTTTGGCGTCGGTGATCAACTGGCCAATGTCGGGCAGGTGCTCTTCGTCCTGATCATCAACGGCGATGGCCAGAAAATCCAAAGATGCGGCGTCTTCCTGTTTCAGAAAGACGGCGGCGTCCTCAAACGACAGGTCACCCCATTTTTCGCCCAGTTCGGCCTCCATATCCTCGATCAACAGATCAAAGTTCTGGACGTCGCGGGAAATCGTGCACGCAACAATCGGTGCCGGTTCGGGCTGAAGCGCTGCAGAGCTGGCCATTGTCGTTCATTTCCTTCTGTTTCGGAACGGTCCCCCTATTTTTGTTGGGAAAACCGCGGCGCGACTCGGAATCGCGCCTTCTGCCTCAAGAGGAAGATGAAGTTCAATCTGGGCAACATTAGGGCCTAAAAGCCGTAATTGTTTGGAAACGGTAACAGAAAAAAGAGCGCCCGCGGATGTCCACGGGCGCCCAAAATTCCGAATTGTCAGGGGATCTAGCCGCCCGCGTCGATGGTGACGTCACCGCCGCCTGCTTCGACCTCTTCGTGGGGTTCGGCGGCGCTCTGGATATAGCCTTCATAGATGGCTTGGGCGTATTTGCCGTCCAGATACTGTTCGCGCCCTTTGATAAAGCCAGACACCTCGGTCACGGTACGGCGATTGCGACGCTCACGCCCTTCGGTGACGATCAGGGGTTGGGTTTCACCAAACGAGACCAGCGCCTCAAGACGATCACGCGACACGCCGCGCGACACCAGATAGTTCACCGCAGCCTGAGCGCGGCGCAGGCCCAACGATTTGTTATAGCTGTCCGAGCCGACGGCATCGGTGTGACCATAAACACGGAACGTGGCCAGCGAATATTCGTTGATCCACGCCGCCTGTTGATCCAGCGCGATGCGCGCCTCTTGGTCCAGAACGGCGCTGTTGAACGCAAAGTTCACGGTGCTGGGGACGTCCGAGGCGAATTTGCGCGTCAGGTTGATGGCGGCGTTTGCCTGACCGGTCTGAACCAGCAGGTTATTGCGCGTCGAGTTGCCGAAATCCCCATCGTCAAGCGAATCCCCAGCAGGCGAATAAAAATCGACCACGCTACTGGGGCTACAGGCGGACAGGCCAAGCGCGACGGCACCGGTGATCAGGACATGTTTGATCTGCATCGGCTTACTCCAGCACATAGCCATAGGATCCGCTGAAATCCTGACGGGCAACTTCGCCCGCTGCGCCGGATTTCGGACGGTTCGGTGCGGCGACCTGACCGTGCAGGAACAGCTCGTTCTCGGTCGGGGGACGCACGCGATCCGTCGGCAGGGCAAGCGCCTCACCACGGGTTGGGGTGACCAGATGGGCGGTGATGATGATCACCAATTCACTCTGGCTACGCTGATATTCCGAGCTGCGGAACAGGGCACCAAGGATCGGGATATCGCCCAGCCACGGCACCTGACCGTTCAGCGAGGTGAAATCGTCCTGCAAAAGACCAGCGATGGCAAAGCTCTCACCGTCGTGCAGTTCAACCGTGGTCGAGGTCGAGCGGGTCGAGAAACCCGCCACAGTAATGCCGCCGTCCGAGAACGAAACGGTCGGGTCGATCCCGCTGACCGAGGCGTTCAGGCGCAGGTTGATGTTTTTGCCCACAACGCGCGGGGTAAAGTTCAGCTGGATACCAAAGGGACGGTATTCGACCGAAATCGCGCCCTCATCATTGGTGACTGGAACCGGATATTCGCCACCGGCAAGGAACTCTGCGGCCTGACCGGACAAGGCCGTCAGGTTCGGTTCGGCCAAGGTGCGTACAAACCCGTTCGTCTCCAATGCCTCAAGCAGCAGTGCGACCTGAAAGCTCCCGGCGTCGATGCCGAACTGGAATGCACCGTTCGCCTCGCTGCTGCGCGCGACACCCGTGGTCGAGTCGCCGTCAAACAGGTTCACAAGATTGTCGCCCTCAATGTAGGTGCCGTTGCCGCCCACAAAACCGATGTCTCCGCCATCTCCGATCCCGCTGATCGCGATGGACGAAGACAGGCTCTTGCGGACCGAGCGGTTCATTTCGGCAAAGCGAACCTTGAGCATGACCTGCTGGCTGCCACCGACGACCATTAGGTTCGACACGCGTTCGGGGGCATAACGGTTGGCCAAATCCAAGGCGCGGTCAATCGAAGCGGCCGACGACACGGTGCCGGACAGCACAAGGCCATCGTTGGCAGGGCGGACCTCAATCGGTTCACCAGGCAATACCTCGCCCAGACGTTCTTTGAGTTCACTGATGTCGGGGCTGACATGGACATCGACGTTGGTAATCAAGCGTCCATCCGGCCCGAGCAGCGTCAGGGTTGTGCGACCGGGCGTGCGGCCCAGAACATAGATCGTGCGATCCGACAGCGTAGAAATATCGGCGATCGCGGGGTTGGCGATCGACAATTCGGCAAAGACGGTATCGCTCTCGACCACGACGGCGCGGTTCATCGGCACGCTCAACGTGCTGGAGGTTCCGCCTTCCATGATGCGCAGGTTTTCAGCCCAAGAAAGTTGGGCAAATGAAAACGCACATACCGCGCCCAACGCAGCGGCGCGTAAAATCGTCAAAAATTTCATGTGATCCTGCCTTTCCGATCACGCCTCAGTTCGGGTCTTTATGCCCTTTTGCGGGTCAGAATGCGTGAAACCCTGTTTTTTTGCAACAAACAAGAACTTGAATAGGTGTTTTAATGTGGATAACCGGCAACAATGTTCACAAACGGGTACGGCGCACCCAAGAGGGCGCGCCGCGACGTTCGGTTTAAAACCACGGGATCAGTTCGTGCAGGGGATCGGGATTTCGATCACGTCCGAGCCTTTGCGTGTTCGAATAGTGCAAACCTGTTTTTCGGCTTTCTTTTCGACGACTTGCTCTTCTTCGGGAATGCCGAGCAACTGACGCTGGTTGATTTCAACGGATTCTGCGGTGGTGTCATCCTGTGCCCCGACAAGGGACAGGGACAGTTTGCCGGTTGATTGGGCCTGTGCCAGGGCGGCCACCTGTTGGGGCGAGGCCTCAACCGTGACAGTGCGCGCAATGACGGGGCTATAGCGGTCCTCATCAGCCGTTTGGTCCACGGCGATCAGGCGGACGTTGGCCTCAATCAATTTGGTCACCTTGCGGGTCTCGCGGGCCTGACCGGTCGAGCCGGTCCAATATACATCGACGCGGTCGCCCGGGCGCAGAAAGCCAGAAACGCCGGAACTGACATCCACATTGATTGCAAAGGCACGCATGCCGCGGGACAGACGCGAGGTGATCCCCGCATCCTGACCCGGTTCGGTCAGTTTTACGGCCAACAGGGGCTCATTCGCCTCCATCGCGCGTAGAACAGTGCGGAATTCGGCGTTTTCACCGGGCAGCAGCGCGTCTTCGGTCGTAAACGCACCTTCGGGCAGGAATTCTTCGGGCCACTTGATCAGTTTGGCGTCTTCAAGGGTCAGCTGTTCGCCATACTTCAACGGGCGGGCGGCGACGTAAACGTCGGTCAGCTTGACCTGTTTTTCACGCGCGGCACGTTCCTGTGCCAAAGCGGTTTGATACTGCGAAATATACCCTTGCGCCATGTACACGGCAAAACCGGCAAGGCCGATGCCAACCAGCAAGACAAGACCAAATACCATACGCATGGTGTTTCCTTTCCCAATCGCACAACGGACCCGTGGGGCGCGCGCGTACCTCGTACCTCAGGGTAAAACATGCTCGTGAAATGGGGCAAAAACGTGGTTCAGTCGCGGCGAAACAGCGGATTTTTGCGATTTCAGGAACAGTTCCCTGCGGGCGGGTGGATTAGTCGCCCGCCTCTGGGGTGATCGTCGCGATCGTCGTGCTGACGCTATTGGCGACGTTTTCCTCAGAGCTTGCGATGACGGTCACGACGCCAAACCCAAGGCCGATACAGGCCGCGGTCAGGACGACCCAGTCGACGGTCACAGCACCGGTTTCGCTGAACAGAAATCGTTGGAACAAGCGGCGCATCGGGGTCTCCTTCATCCAGTGCGAATGCAATACTGAATACCTATCGCAGGGCCTGTTACGCCAAGGTTAACCCCGAATGGGGCAGGGGCCTGCGAGAACCGAAAGAAAGGGCCGCGCCGATACCGGCACGGCCCCAATCCAGCGAACTGGATTTTACGACTTATACACCGTCGCCAGCGTCGGGCGTGATGCCGCCAACTTCGGTCGAGATCGAGCCAGCCAGGGTGTTCATGCCCGACTGAGCAGCGGTCAGAACAGCGAAGCCCAGGCCAACAACAGCAGCGGTCAGAACAACCCAGTCTACGGTTACAGCGCCCGACTCGTCGTTGGCGAAGTTTTTGATTTGAGCAAACAGTTTCATCTCAGTAGTCCCTCTAAAAGGTTAAGTAAGTTTCATCTCTCTTACCTCTTCGGTGTGTGTCGGTAGCCTCTTGTTTACCTCATCACCGCCTCGGTATGAGCCTATATGGCCTTTTGATTGGGGCGAGAGTTGGGCAGGGTTTGGACAATTTTGGAGAGCATGATTTTTTCTGGGTGATTTCTTTTAATGCGATGAAATTAAACAGTAATTTTGTTTGAAAAAGTTTCGATAATTTTGATTTCTATGGAAGTACACGCGAATTTTCCGAGGAATCGGGCCCTAAATCACCTATTCTTTCGGTGATATTCGCGAAATCGGAGGTGGCGGGTGCGGCGTATAATGCAACTGGTGGCGGTGAGCGCGCTGATCTGTGTGTCATCTGTAGGGGGAGCAGCGGCACAGGATGCGCCGCCGCCCTATCCCGAATTCACCTTTAAACGGGTCAAGCCGCCCGCGCCCGGCACATCGAAACGGATCACTGTGCAAATCACGCCGATGCCAGAGACGGTGCCCGATGCGGTTTTGCCTGATTTGGCACCTGCGGCGGACGCGGGGCGCTATGACTGGTTTTGGGCGGCGATCTCGCCTGCCTTGGATCAGAGCGGACCGGGGCGTCTTGATGATGCGATCGCGGCCCTCTCCGGTGACACTCCGGATCAGCGCGTTGGCGCGCCGCGGTTGCAAGACGTACAGGCGGTCGCGGCACAGTATAATATAGATCTTCTACGGACGACGGTCGGGACAAGCGTCTCACCGGCCTTTGCCCTTGCCGTCATAATGGTCGAAAGCGGCGGGCGCGCGGACGCGGTCAGCCCCGCAGGTGCCACAGGTCTGATGCAACTGATGCCCGCCACGGCCGAGCGGTTCGATGTCAGTGATGCGAAAGACGCGGCTGACAATATCAAGGGTGGCGTTGCCTATCTGGATTGGCTGATGGAGACCTTTGGGCGTGATCCGATCATGGTGCTTGCCGCCTATAATGCCGGTGAGAACGCCGTGCGCCGCCATGAGGGCGTCCCGCCCTTTCCCGAGACCCGTGACTATGTTCCCAAGGTTCTGGCGGCGTGGACGGTCACACGGGCCCTGTGTGTAACCCCGCCCGAGTTGATCAGCGACGGCTGTGTGTTCGTTAGCCCTAATGGCAACTGACACAAGTGTTATTCACAGATTTTTGACGACACATTGATCGTGCATAAGTGCACATAAAATCGGATACTTTTAGGGTTGGTGTGCATTGATGTTTCGATCATAGACCCCAAATCAATGTCATGACCGCGGGACAGTCCGCGAAGACAAAAATTTGGAGACTACACAATGAAACGTATCGTACTTGCTACCGCCCTGATCGCTGGTGCTTCTGTTCCGGCTTTTGCTGACACCATCAAAGCTCCGGGCTTTGCCAACCAGAAAGCTGCTGAAATCCAAGCACAACTGACTCTGGAATCGGATGGCTTTAACGAAGGTCTGTCGGCCTACGTCATCGACGAAGCCACCTCGCCCTCGAACGTATCGGTTTCGACCCGCAACGTCGTAAACACCCGCGCTGCTGAAATCTTTGCAGAGCTGGAAGATGCAAGCGACAGCAACAGCGGCCTGTCGAAACTCGGCTATGTCACCCAGTTCTCGGGCGAAGCTGTAAATGACCGCGCTGCTGCGATCTTTGAACTGCTGGACGACGAAGACTAATCGACCGCATATAACATCGTCGGTCCCGCAAGGGGCCGACATGAAAACGGGGGCCAAGCGGCCCCCGTTTCTATTTCTAGAATGTCCTTGCGGATTAACCGACGATGGTGGCCTCGGTGGCTGCGCGCAGCTCTTCCTCGGTGACGCCATCGGCCAGTTCCACGATCTTGAGGCCGCCCTCAACAACGTCCATGACGCCGAGGTTGGTGATGATGCGGTTAACCACGGCCTTACCGGTCAGGGGCAGGGTGCAGGATTTCAGAACCTTGCTGTCGCCGTGCTTGTTGGTGTGGTCCATGACGACAACCACGCGGCCAACACCAGCCACCAGATCCATCGCGCCGCCCATGCCTTTGACCAGCTTGCCGGGGATCATCCAGTTGGCCAGATCGCCGTTTTCGTCGACTTCCATCGCGCCAAGGATCGCCATAGCGATTTTGCCGCCACGGATCATGCCAAACGACGTCGCACTATCGAAATAGGCGGTGTTCGGGACCTCGGTGATGGTTTGCTTGCCGGCGTTGATCAGATCGGGATCTTCATCGCCCTCGAACGGAAACGGCCCCATGCCAAGCATCCCGTTTTCCGATTGCAAGGTCACCGTCACCCCCTCGGGGATAAAGTTCGGAACCAGCGTCGGAATGCCGATGCCGAGGTTCACATAGGTGCCGTCTTGCAGTTCTTTTGCCGCGCGCGCGGCCATCTGATTGCGATCCCAAGGCATTATGCTTCCTCCCGCGGGCGCGTCGTGCGCTGTTCGATGCGTTTTTCGTGCTCACCTTGGATCAGGCGGTGCACATAAATGCCGGGCAGGTGGATGTGGTCGGGGTCCAGACTGCCGGTGGGGACGATTTCCTCGACCTCCATCACGCAGATTTTGCCGCACATGGCCGCAGGCGGGTTAAAGTTGCGGGCGGTTTTGCGGAAGATGGCGTTGCCGCTCTCGTCTGCTTTCCATGCCTTCACGATCGACAGGTCGGCGAAAATACCCTCTTCGAGGATATAGGTCTCGCCGTTGAACTCTTTGTGCTCTTTGCCCTCGGCGATCACGGTGCCCACACCGGTTTTGGTGTAAAAGCCCGGAATGCCGTGACCGGCGGCGCGCATGCGCTCGGCCAAGGTGCCCTGAGGGTTGAATTCCAGCTCCAGCTCACCCGACAGGTACTGACGCATGAATTCAGCGTTTTCGCCCACATAGGACGACATCATCTTTTTGATCTGTTTGGTGTCGAGCAGTTTGCCCAGACCGAACCCGTCCACGCCACAGTTGTTGGACGCGATTTCCAGATCCTTGACGCCGCTGTCGACAATCGCGTCGATCAACAGCTCGGGAATACCGCACAGGCCAAAGCCACCCGCGGCGATCAGCATGCCATCCGTCAAAAGCCCATCAAGGGCCTCGGCGGCACTGCCATAAACCTTACTCATGGAATTCTCCCCTATTCTCACGGGTGATTTGTCGCCTTGCTAGGTGACAATGTCAACAATATGCCGCCCTGCAGAAACTCAGGATTTCTTTTTGCGGGTCCCTTTTTTTGCGGCCTTTTCCGCAATCAACTGAACGGCCATCTCCATGGTGACGTCGGTCGGTTCTACGTCTTTGGGCAGGGTCGCATTGACCTTTTCCCATTTAACATAAGGACCATAGCGCCCTGCCATTACGTTGACGGCGCCGCCACTTTCGGGGTGTTCGCCCAGCTCTTTCAGGGGCGGTGCGGCGGCGGCGCGACCACGGCCACGCGACGCCTTTTCCGCCAAAACCTCAACGGCGCGGTTCATGCCTATGGTAAACACTTCGTCAACCTCTGGCAGATTCGCATAGACCTTGCCGTGTTTGACAAAGGGGCCATAGCGACCGATGCCCGCCTCGACCAATTCACCGTCCTCGGGGTGTTGCCCGATGGGGCGCGGCAGGCTGAGCAGCATCTGCGCCTTTTCGAAATCGATCTCTTCGGGCTTCCAGCCCTTGGGCAGGCTGGCGCGCGGAGGTTTGGGCACGTCTTCGGTCGGCTCGCCCTTTTGCACATAGGGGCCAAAGCGACCCACGCGCAGGGTGATCTCATCCTCGCCGTCATGGCCAAGGACCTTGCCATCCAGTTCCGCCGTCCCATCATCGCCCGATGTCGACAGGGCGCGGGTATAGCGGCACTCGGGATAGTTCGAGCACCCGATAAACGCACCGCCAGAGCGTGCGGTTTTCAGGTTCAACCGGCCCGCACCGCATTTGGGGCACACGCGCGGATCGCTGCCGTCTTCGGTCGGCGGGAACAAGTGGGGCGCAAGCACCTCGTCGATCTTGTCCAGAACCTCGGTAATCCGCAGATCGGCAGTTTCGGCAATCGCCGCCGAGAAATCGCGCCAAAAGCGGCTGAGAACGTCGATATGGTCCAGCTCACCTGCGGATACATCGTCCAACTCACCCTCTAGGTTCGCGGTGAATTCATATTCCACATAGCGACGGAAATAATTCTCCAAGAACGCCGTGACCAAGCGCCCCTTGTCCTCGGGGATCAGGCGGTTGGCATCTTTGCGAACATAGCCGCGATCCTGAATGGTGGTGACGATGCTGGCATAGGTGGACGGGCGCCCGATGCCCAGCTCTTCCATGCGTTTGACCAGCGTGGCCTCGGTGAAGCGGGGCGGGGGCTGGGTGAAATGCTGTTCGGGGGTGACGTCCTTTTTGGCGGTCTTGTCGCCTTGGGCCAGTTGGGGCAGACGTTTGTCGTCGTCCTCAACCACGTCATCGCGGCCTTCTTCGTAGACGCGCAGGAACCCGTCGAACAGGACGACCTGACCGGTGGCGCGCAGTTCAACCTGTTTGTCGGCGCTGGAAATAATCGCGGTGGTGCGTTCCATCCGCGCGCTTTCCATCTGGCTGGCCAGCGTCCGCTTCCAGATCAGATCATACAGCTTGGCCTGATCGCCATCGGAAATTTTCAGGGCGGCGGCGTCTTTGGTCATATCCGTCGGGCGGATACATTCGTGCGCCTCTTGGGCGTTTTTCGCCTTGTTCTTGTACACCCGCGGGGACGAGGGCACGTATTCCTTGCCATAGCGGTCGCCAATTGCATCGCGCGCGGCGGTGATCGCCTCGGGCGCCATGTCGATGCCGTCGGTCCGCATGTAGGTGATATATCCGGCCTCATAGAGACGCTGGGCCGCGCTCATGGTTTGGCGCGCGCCAAAGCCGAACTTGCGGCTGGCCTCTTGTTGCAGGGTCGAGGTCATAAAGGGCGGCGAGGGGTTACGGCTTGCCGGTTTGGCCTCAACCGCAGCGACGGTCAAATCGCGGCTGGTGACCGCTTGGACGGCCATTTCGGCGGCGGTGCTGTTCTCTAGATCGAATTTCTCAAGCTTTTTACCCGCCAGCGAGGTCAGGCGCGCCTCAAACTGTTGGCCGCGCGGCGTTTCCAGCATCGCCTTGACGGTCCAATATTCGCGGGCGCGGAACGCCTCAATCTCCATCTCGCGCTCAACGATCAGCCGCAGACAGACCGATTGCACACGGCCCGCCGATTTCGCGCCAGGCAATTTGCGCCACAGAACGGGCGACAGTTTAAAGCCCACCAGATAGTCCAACGCGCGGCGCGCCAGATAGGCGTGCACCAGATCCTCATCGACCTGACGCGGGTTTTTCATGGCCTCGGTCACGGCGGATTTGGTGATCGCGTTGAACACCACGCGCTTGACTTCGGTGTCCTTTTTAATGGCGCGCCGTTTGCGCAGCGCCTCTTCGAGGTGCCAACTGATCGCCTCACCTTCGCGATCGGGGTCGGTCGCGAGGATCAGGCTGTTGTCGTCTTTCAGGGCGTCGGCGATGGCTTTGACGTGCTTTTTGCTGTCGCTGCCGACCTCCCAAGTCATGGCAAACTCATGCTCGGGGTCGACCGATCCATCCTTGGGCGGCAGGTCACGGACGTGGCCGTATGAGGCAAGTACCGTATACGCCGAGCCAAGATATTTGTTGATGGTTTTCGCCTTGGCTGGGGATTCGACGACGACAACTGGCATGAAATTCCTTTCGACTCGCAACACTGGCCGGTGCGGGCCTCACATGGGCCGTGGGGGCACCACTTGTCAATGCGATGCTTTGGAACCTAGTGCCGGTCGGGGCGGATGCAAAGGGGGAAACGATGGGCGCGCGCATCAGGCGGGCGGCAGGGATCACACCGCGCGCGACACCAATCCACCGGGTTGTCGGGTGATTTCCCCGTCCAATTCCAGCGTAGTCAGGGCGGGGGACACCTGACCCGCCGACAGGTTCAGATCGCGGATCAACTGATCCTCGGCCAGAGGGGAGGGCCCAAGGCGATCAAGGATTTCTTGGTGCAGATGCGCCGTTTCGCGCAGGGTCCGTTTTTCGGGTTCGGCGGGGGGCACGGGTGTTTCTGGTGCGATGTTGGCGACGGGGTCGGGCCATGGGGTGTCCTCGGCCGGTAGGGCGTCGATCACATCTTTGGCATCGCGCACCAAAACCGCCCCGTCCCTGATCAACATATTGCACCCCGACGCGCGCGCATCGAACGGATGACCGGGCACCGCCAGAACCTCGCGCCCCTGATCGAGGGCATTTTTCGCGGTCAGCAGGCTACCGGATTTGGCGGCGGCCTCAATCACCACAACGGCACGGGATAGACCGGAAATGATCCGGTTGCGACGGGGGAAATCGCGGGCCTGCGGGCGCAGGCCGATCATGCTCTCGCTAACTAACAGGCCCTTCTCGGCGATCTGATTCATCAGTTTGGCGTTTTCGGGGGGATAGACCACGTCGATCCCGCCAGCCAGAACGGCGATTGTGCCGGTTTCGATCGTCGTCTCATGCGCCACGGTGTCGATCCCGCGCGCCAGACCGGATGCGATCACATGCCCGTCCTCGGCCAATTCGGTCGCCAGTTTTCGCGTCATCCGCAGCCCGAGGGATGAGGCGTTGCGCGCGCCAACCATTGCGACGGTAGAGCGGTTCAATAGGGATAGGTCGCCCTTTGCCCAGATCAGGGGTGGGGCATCGGACAGGGACATCAGGGCGCGGGGATACTCGGGCGTGCCATAGGCAATCAGGTGCGCGCCCATCCGATGCCCGTCGCGTAATTCGGCGCGTGCGCCTTCCTCTGACCAGACCTGATAATCGCTGACGCCCGCATCCCGCGCGACACCGGGGAGGGCGTCAAGGGCGGCCTCGGCGCTGCCATGTTCGGACATCAGGCGGAAAAAGGTGGTCGGGCCGACACGGCGCGACCGAATAAGACGGAGCCAAGCGATCAATGCCTCTTCCTGGGTGGGTGGTGCGAGGGGGTGATCGGAAGGGGTGTTTGGCACTTTGGCTCGGCTCCGTCTCATTCGTGGGGACAGATTGGCCGCAAGAAGGTTAACGCGCGGTAAAGGTCCGCTAAAATTCGGGCATAATGCGCGATAATTTTAGCGGACCTCGTTGAAACAGAACGATTTCAGTTGCTTAGCGGTTCAGGTGGCCGAGCCGCCAACGGTCAAACCGTCGATCAGCAGGGTCGGTTGTCCAACGCCGACGGGCACCCATTGGCCCGCTTTGCCGCAATTCCCGATTCCCGGATCCAGTTCCATGTCGTTGCCGATCGCGCGAATCTGCTGCATCGCGGTGGGGCCGTCGCCGATCAGGGTCGCGCCTTTGACCGGTTCACCGATTTGGCCGTTCTTGACCAGATAGGCCTCGGTGCAGCTAAAGACGAATTTGCCGTTGGTGATGTCCACCTGTCCACCGCCGAACCCGACCGCGTAAATCCCGTCTTTGACATCGCCCACGATATCGCCCGGGCTGACATCCCCGCCCAGCATATAGGTGTTCGTCATGCGCGGCATCGGCACATGGGCATAGCTTTCGCGACGCCCGTTGCCGGTGGGATCAACGCCCATCAGACGCGCGTTCATACGGTCCTGCATGTAGCCGACCAGAATGCCGTCTTCGATCAACACGTTTTTGCCCGAGGGCGTGCCCTCATCATCCACGGTGATCGACCCGCGTCGGTCGGGGATGGTGCCATCGTCCAGAACCGTCACGCCGGGTGAGGCGACGCGCTTGCCCATCAGTTGGGCAAAGGCGGATGTGCCCTTGCGGTTGAAGTCGCCCTCCAGCCCGTGGCCGACGGCCTCATGCAGCAAAATCCCCGGCCAACCGGCGCCAAGCGCGACGCTCATCTGACCGGCGGGGGCGGGGATGGCGCGCAGGTTGACCTGTGCCACGTGTAGGGCCTGTTTCGCGACGCCCTGCCAATGCTCGGGCTTCATCAGACCCAAGATACCGGTGCGCCCGCCGCCGCCGTGGCCACCGGATTCGCGGCGACCGTTTTCTTCGAGGATGACCGAGATGTTCAGGCGCGACATCGGGCGGGTGTCTTGGACCAATTGCCCGTCGGGACGCAGGATGAACACCTCTTGCAATGATCCCGACAGGGTCGCGCTGACCTGTACCACACGGGGGTCCATGTCGCGGACATAGGCATCGATCTCGCGCAGGGTGTCGATTTTGACCTTGAACGTCGTTTCGGTCAGCGGGTCGGTGTCACTATATAGTATAGTGTTTGTGGCGCACGGCCCGTCGGCAATAACACCGCCGCCATCGCCCACCGCCAAACGCGCGGTTTCGGCGGCGCGGCGCAGGGCGCTTTCGCTTAACTCGCTGGAGTGGGCATAGCCGGTGACGTCGCCTTTCACGGCGCGCAGGCCGAATCCCTCGGATGCATCGTAACTGGCGTTTTTGATTCGCCCGTCGTCCAGAACAAGCGCCTCGGACCGGCGGCGTTCCAGAAACAGCTCGCCGTCATCGGCCCCGTCCGTGGCCTTTCGTAGCGTATCAAGCGCCGCGTCTAGTTCCAAAGTATCAGAAAACGGCGAGAATCGGGGGTGCTGCATAGATGCGTCCGTAATATCAGTATTTTCCAAGGGCTATCGCGGCTACTTGCCGCAACAATCTTGCTTGTTTCATTCGGCTTAATATGGTTTTTGGGGCGCGGGAACACAACGGTATGCCGAAATTTTGGCGCCGTGTCGCGGCTGACGTGCCGCTGATGATACAGGGAAAGACGATGCAGATCTCTACTTTGCGCAACGGCTTTATGGCCGCAGCTGCTGCTACTTTTACCGCGACTTCGGCTCTGGCTCAGGACACTGTGGACGGGTTGAAGGTTGTTGGCATTCCGACCGACAAGGCGCTGGGCTTTCAGCCCGCCGCGACCGAACTGGCCCGTGACCTGCAGGGCCTGAACTCGCTGATCTTGGTGATCATCACCGCGATCGTGATCTTCGTGACCGCGCTTCTGTTGTTCGTGATTGTCCGCTTTAACCGCAAGGCGAACCCGACGCCCTCGACCTTTACGCACAACACCCCGCTTGAGGTGGCTTGGACGATCGTGCCTTTGGTGATCCTTGTGGTCATTGGCGCCTTCTCGCTGCCGGTTCTGTTCAAGCAACAGACCATCCCCGAGGCGGATGTGAACATCAAGGTCACCGGCTACCAGTGGTACTGGGGCTATGAATACACCGACCACGATTTCGCCTTTGACAGCTTCATGCTGGCCGAGGACGAACTGGCCGATTACGGTTACGCGCCCGAGCATCACCTGCTGGCGACCGACACCGCCGTTGTCATCCCGACCGGCAAAAAGGTTGTCATGACCGTGACCGGTGCTGACGTGATCCACAGCTGGACCATCCCCGCATTTGGCGTGAAACAGGACGCTGTTCCGGGTCGTCTGGCGCAACTGTGGTTCGAAGTCGACGAAGGCATGGAAGGTGTCTATTTCGGCCAGTGTTCGGAACTCTGCGGTATTGCACACGCCTACATGCCCATCGTGGTTCGCGCTGTGTCGCAAGAGGACTACGACGCATGGCTGAACGGCGCGATTGACGAATACGCCGGCACCCCGCGCACGCTGACCGTCGCGTCGGCCGAGTAAACTCCGCAAGGCGGGCTGGCCCACGCGGCCAGTCCACCCAGCAGGGGGCAGAAATGACCGATACCACGACCCTTATCGATCACAGTAATGAAGCCGAATTCGGCGATTACATCGCGCTGCTCAAGCCGCGCGTGATGTCGCTGGTGGTGTTCACGGCGCTGGCGGGCCTGTTTGTCGCGCCTGTTTCCGTGCATCCGTTCGTTGCCTTCACCGCGATCCTGTTCATCGCCATCGGCGGCGGCGCCTCTGGCGCGCTGAACATGTGGTGGGATGCCGATATCGATGCCGTGATGCGTCGCACCGCGAAACGCCCCGTCCCGTCGGGCCGCGTTACGGCGGGTGAGGCTTTGTCGGTTGGTCTGGCCCTGTCGGTTCTGTCTGTTCTGATGCTGGGTCTGGCGGCCAACTGGGTTGCGGCCGGTCTTCTGGCCTTTACCATCTTTTTCTACGCTGTCGTTTACACCATGTGGCTGAAACGCTCGACCCCGCAGAACATCGTGATCGGTGGTGCGGCGGGCGCGTTCCCTCCGATGATCGGCTGGGCTGTGGCCACCGGTGGTGTCAGCGTCGAATCCGTTCTGATGTTCGTCCTGATCTTTATGTGGACGCCGCCCCATTTCTGGGCGCTGGCCCTGTTCATGAAGGACGACTATTCCAACGCCGGTGTGCCGATGTTGACCGTGACCCACGGCCGCAAGACCACCCGCACGCATATTCTGGTTTACACGCTGCTGCTTGCGCCGATGGCTCTGGCTTTGGCGGCGACCTCGATCGGTGGCCCGCTGTATCTGGCGATGTCGGTGGTTCTGAACGCGCTGTTCATCAAGGGCGCGATCACCATCTGGCGCCGTGATGAGGATGCTGCCGTCGCAGACGAGTACAAAGTGGAAAAGAAATTCTTCCGCTTTTCGCTGGTCTACTTGTTCCTGCACTTTGTCGCCCTGATGGTGGGCGTGGCTCTGGCCGATTTCGGGGTGGGCACATGGTAAGCGAATTCCGCAAGGATCATGAACTGCATAAACGTCGTTTCGGCCGCAATATGGGGCTTGGCGGGGTGCTTATTGCTTTTGTCCTGCTTGTTTTCGGCCTGACGATCGTCAAAATTTCTGAAGGATCCAGTTTGCAGGGCTTTGACCACGTTGTTCGCCCCGAACTGGCCGTGGAGGCGCAATGACGGACAAGGCGAAATCCAAAACGGTTGTGAAGCTGTTGGCTGTGGTGACCTTCATGGGCTCGCTCGGCTGGGCGTCGGTGCCGCTTTATGACCTGTTCTGCCGCGTGACCGGCTATGGCGGTGAGACGCTGCAGGCGGATGCGGGCTCGGACGTGGTCCTTGAGGAAACCATCAAGGTGCGCTTTGACGCCAGCAAAGAGCGTGACTTCCCTTGGGAATTCAAGCCGGCCCAGCGTGAAATGGAACTCAAGATCGGGGAAACCGGTCTGGCCTTTTACGAGGCCTACAACCCGACCGACCGGCCCGTTGCCGGTTCGGCAAGCTACAACGTCGCCCCCTTTGCGGCGGGTGGCTATTTTACCAAGATCGACTGTTTCTGCTTTACCGAGCAGGTCCTGCAACCAGGTGAACGCATTCAGATGCCGGTCACCTTTTACGTCGATCCCGAAATCGTGGAAGACCGCGAAGGCAAGTACGTGCATACGATCACGCTTAGCTATACGTTCCACGAGATCGACTTGCCCGAGGCACAGGTGACCCTGTACGACGGCCCCGAAACAAAACAAAACTTTAACTGACGTCTCAGGCGAGGGACCCATCATGGCGCATGAGAAAAACCACGACTATCACATTATCAACCCGTCCATCTGGCCGTTTCTGGGTGCTGTTGGCGCTTTGATCATGCTCTACGGCGCTGTGCGTCTGATGCATGATGAAGGCATCGCCATGTTCCTCGTTGGTCTGGCCATGGTCGCCTACGTCATGTTCGCATGGTGGTCGGACGTTGTTTCCGAGAGCCGCGCTGGCGATCACACCCCCGTGGTGCGTATCGGTCTGCGCTATGGCTTTATCCTGTTCATCATGTCCGAGGTGATGTTCTTTGTTGCGTGGTTCTGGAGCTTCTTCAAACACGCCCTGTACCCCATGGGTCCGGAAAGCCCCGCCGTTGACGGTGTATGGCCGCCGGTTGGCATCGAGACGTTTGACCCGTGGCACCTGCCGCTGATCAACACGCTGATCCTGTTGTGCTCGGGTGCGGCGGCAACTTGGGCCCACCACGCTCTGGTGCATGAGAACAACCGCAAAGACATGCGCAACGGTCTGATCCTTGCGATTGCTCTGGGCGCTGTGTTCACCGTGTTCCAAGCCTACGAATACAGCCACGCGGCCTTCGGCTTCTCGGGCAACATCTATGGTGCCAACTTCTTTATGGCGACCGGTTTCCACGGCGCGCACGTTCTGATCGGTACGATCTTCCTGTTCATCTGCCTGCTGCGTCTGACGCTGAAGAACGACTTTACCCAGGAAAAGCACATCGGTTTCGAAGCCGCCGCTTGGTACTGGCACTTTGTTGATGTTGTCTGGCTGTTCCTGTTTGCAGCCGTATACATCTGGGGCGGCTAAACGCCTCTCGCATTTGCGAAACAAGTGTGAAAGAACAACGGGCGCGGGGGAAACCCCGCGCCTTTGCTGTGAGGGACTATGACCAAACGAATGATCGTTCCGCTGCTGTTTGGCCTGCTGGGCGCGGCGATTCTGATGAGCCTCGGAAAGTGGCAATTGGACCGCCTTGCGTGGAAGGAAAACATCCTGTCCCAGATTGATGCGCGCATCGGCGACGCGCCTGTGGCCCTGCCGGAAACACCCGACCCCGAGGCGGACAAGTACATGCCCGTCACCGTGACCGGAACGTTTGAACCCCGCGGTCTGCGTGTTCTGGCCAGCCGCAAGATCATCGGCGCGGGCCATCGCATCATCACCGTACTCGATGTCGACGGGCGTCAGATCATGGTCGATCGCGGGTTCCTGAAAAACGGTGATGCGCCCGGTGCGTTTCCCGATGGTCCCGTCACCGTAGTCGGTAACCTGCACTGGCCCGACGAGATCAGCAATTTCACCCCCGAGCCCGATATCGACGGCGGCCTTTGGTTCGCGCGACAGGTGCCCGATATGGCCGCCACCCTGAACACGGAACCAGTGTTGATCGTTGCGCGGTCTATCACCCCCGCCGATCCCGCGATTTCCCCGTGGCCCGTGGACAGTTCGGGCATCCCCAATGATCACCGTAGCTATGCGATTACGTGGTTTTCACTGGCCGCGATTTGGCTGGGGATGACAGGGCTGCTTTTGTGGCGTATCAGACGCCAACAGGTTTAAGAGGCAAGAGATGAAATACATTTCCACGCGCGCCAATGCGCCGGAACTGAACTTTGAACAGGCGATGCTGACGGGTCTGGCCCGCGACGGTGGCCTCTATGTGCCCGAGAGCTTTCCGACCTTTTCCTCGGACGAGATCGCCGATATGGCCGGTCAGTCCTATGAGGAGATCGCGTTCCGCGTGATGCGCCCCTATATCGGCGACACGTTCACGGATACGGAATTCAAAGACATCATCGCCCGCGCCTATGCCGGTTTCGGCCACGCGGCGCGCGCGCCTCTGGTGCAACTGGCCCCGAACCATTTCCTGCTGGAACTGTTCCACGGCCCGACTCTGGCCTTCAAAGACTTCGCGATGCAGCTGATCGGTCAGCTTTTCCAAGCGGCCCTTGGCCGTTCGGGTGATCGCGTGACCATCGTCGGCGCGACCTCGGGCGACACGGGCAGTGCCGCGATTGAGGCCTTCCGCGGTTTGGACAATGTCGATGTGTTCATCCTGTTCCCGCATGGCCGCGTGTCGGATGTGCAGCGTCGCCAGATGACCACGCCCGCCGATGACAACGTGCACGCCATCGCGGTTGATGGGGATTTCGATGACTGTCAGGCGGCGGTCAAAGACATGTTCAACGATTTCGAATTCCGCGATGCGGTCGGTCTGGCCGGTGTGAACTCGATCAACTGGGCGCGGGTTCTGGCACAGGTCGTCTATTATTTCTCGTCGGCTGTGTCCCTTGGCGCGCCGCACCGCACCATTGATTTCACCGTGCCGACCGGCAACTTTGGTGACATCTTTGCGGGCTATGTCGCGAAACGCATGGGCCTGCCGATTGGCAAGCTGGTCGTCGCGACCAACCAGAACGACATCCTGCACCGCGCGATCAGCGGCAAGGGTTATATCAAGCAGGGCGTCACCCCCTCGATCAGCCCGTCGATGGACATTCAGGTCTCATCGAACTTTGAACGCGCGCTATTTGACGCCTATGACCGTGATGGCGCGGCGGTGACGCAGTTGATGGATGAACTCAAGGCCGAGGGTGGCTTCACGATCAGCCAAGGCGCGCTCCAGCGTTTGCAGGACGTGTTCACCTCGGGCCGTTGTTCCGAGGATGAGACATCGCGCACCATCACCGAACAATTTGCCGCCACGGGTGAGGTGCTGTGCCCCCATTCGGCGGTTGGTGTAAAAGTTGCAGAGGAACATCAGGACGCGCAGGTGCCGATGATCACCTTGGCCACGGCGCATCCGGCGAAATTCCCGGATGCGGTGGAACAGGCGGTCCATCAGCGTCCCGCGCTGCCCGAACGTATGAAAAACCTGTTTGACCTGCCCGAGCGCGTGACACGCGTCGAAAACGATCTGGCGGCCATTCAGACACTGATCAAAGAAGGGCGACGCGGTTGAGCGTAGAGCTGCACACACTGTCGAACGGGTTCCGCATTGTGACGGAATCCATGCCGGGTCTGAAATCGGCGGCTTTGGGTATCTGGGTGATGGCCGGTGGCCGTCACGAACGTCCCGAACAGAATGGCATTGCCCATTTCCTTGAGCACATGGCGTTCAAGGGCACCTCGCAACGCAGCGCCCTGCAGATCGCCGAGGCGATTGAGGACGTGGGCGGCTATATCAACGCCTATACCTCGCGCGAGATGACCGCCTATTACGCCCGCGTGCTTGAGGCCGATGTGCCCCTCGCGCTTGATGTGATTTCCGACATCGTTTTGAACCCGGTCTTCGATCTGAACGAGATCGAGGTTGAGCGCGGCGTGATCCTGCAGGAAATCGGGCAGGTTCTGGATACGCCCGACGATATCGTATTCGACTGGCTGCAAGAGGCGGCCTATCCCGAACAGGCATTGGGTCGCTCGATCCTTGGCCCCGCCGAACGCGTCCGCGCCTTTAGCCGTGATGACCTGTCGGGTTTCGTTGGCGAACATTATGCACCGGATCAGATGATCCTGTCCGCCGCAGGTGCCGTTGATCACGACGAAATCGTGCGCATGGCCGAGGCCCTGTTTGGCGGTTTGAAACCGGCGGGCCATCTGGAACCCACGGGGGCAAGCTTTGCCGGTGGGGAAAAGCGGATGATCAAGCCGCTGGAACAGGCGCATTTCACCCTCGCGTTTGAAAGCCCCGGCTACCGCGATCCGTCGATCTATGCCGCCCAGATTTACGCAAGCGCCCTTGGCGGCGGGATGTCGTCCCGTCTGTTCCAAGAGGTCCGTGAAAAGCGCGGCCTGTGCTATTCGATCTTTGCGCAAGCCGGTGCCTATGCCGACACGGGCATGGTGACGCTCTATGCCGGTACGTCGGGATCGCAGGTCGCCGATCTGGCCGAATTGACCGTGGATGAGATGATCCGCGCCGCCGGTGACATCACCCCGGCTGAGGTCGGTCGCGCCCGCGCCCAGATGAAGGCAGGCCTGTTGATGGGGCTGGAAAGCCCGTCCTCGCGCGCCGAACGTCTGGCCCGCAACATCGCGATCTGGGGCCGTGTGCCCGAGCTGGACGAGACCATCGCGCGCATCGACGCGGTGACCACCGGTGACGTCAAGGCGTTTGGCGAAGGGTTGATTACCTCTGGACGTGCGGCGATGGCCCTTTATGGTCCGGTAGAGGACGCGCCTCGGCTTGAGGCCATAAAGGAGAAGATCGCAGCCTGATGTTCACCCGTCGGCGCAAGGTACGGATCGAAACGCCACGCATGACCTTGCGTTTGCCGACGCATGGGGATTTCGTGCCGTGGTCGTCCCTGCGCCGCGAGAGTCAGGCCTTTCTCACCCCGTGGGAGCCCGAGTGGGCCCCCGACCACCTGTCCCGCCGCGCCTTTACCAACCGCGTCTATTGGGCCAGCCGTGCCCTTGCCCAAGGGACCGCCGTGCCACTGTTCATGATCCGCCGTGACGATAACGCCCTTTTGGGGGCGATCACGTTGGACAACATCCGCACGGGTCCGGCGCAATCCGGCACGCTTGGCTATTGGATCGGCCAGAAATACGCGCGCCACGGGTTCATGCGCGAGGGTCTTGAGGCCGTTGTGCATTACGCCTTTAACGAGATGGACCTGTCGCGGCTTGAGGCCGCCTGCCTGCCGGAAAACAGCGCCTCGCGCGGGGTTCTGGAAAAGACAGGGTTCAAATACGAAGGCGTCGCCCAAAGCTATCTGCAAATCGACGGGCGCTGGCGCAACCACGTGCTCTATGCCAATTTGCGCAGTGACCGCCGTGGGCGCACCTCGATCGGGTAGGGCACTCGCCCGTTTTTAATAGGATATTGTGATGCTGAACGCCGCGACGCCGGAATTTATCGACACGTTGCGCGGGGATCTGCCCGCCACCTGTTTTCGCGAACTGACCCCCGCCTATCTGGAAGAACCGCGCGGTCGGTTCACGGGGCAGGGCGCGGCGTTGCTGGCCCCCGAAACGACTGAACAAGTCGCGACGATCGTGCGCGCCTGTGCGGCGGCCAATGTCGGGGTCGTGCCCTATGGCGGGGGGACGGGCCTTGTCGGCGGTCAGGTGCAAGAGACCGGCCCCGCGCCGGTGGTTCTGACGCTTGAACGTATGAACGCCGTTCGTGGCGTCTATCCCGTGGAAAACGCGATGGTGGTTGAGGCGGGTGTGACCCTGGCCGAGGTTCAGGCCGCCGCCGAAGAACAGGGTCGCCTTTTCCCCCTGTCCCTGGCCTCCGAAGGCACAGCGCGGATCGGCGGGAACCTTGCGACCAATGCGGGCGGGGTGAACGTGCTGCGCTATGGCAATGCGCGCGACCTGTGTCTGGGCCTTGAGGCGGTGATGCCTGACGGGTCGATCTGGAACGGCCTCAGCCGTCTGCGCAAGGACAACACCGGCTATGATCTGAAGAACCTCCTGATCGGGTCCGAGGGGTCGTTGGGCATCATCACCGCGGCCAGCCTGAAGTTGTTCCCGCAGCCCGAACAAACCGGCGCGGGCCTGTTGGTCGTGCCGGGACCCGAGGCCGCGCTGGACCTCTTGGCGCTGGCGGGCAAGCTGTTGGGCAATAGCGTGTCGGCCTTTGAACTGATTGGGGCGATGGGTTTGCATTTTCTGGCCGAGGCGATGCCGCAGGTCCGTTTGCCGTTTGACGATGTGCCCGATTGGATGGTTCTGATCGATCTGGGCATGGCGGCGGGGCAGGATCCGCAAGAGGCGCTGGAGACCTTGTTCGCCGAGGCGTTTGAGCAGGGCCTTGTGACCGACGGCCTTGTGGCGCAATCCGAAACCCAGCGTCAGGAATTCTGGGCCGTGCGCGAAAACATTCCGGCGGCGAACCGTGTGATCGGGTCCATCTCGTCCCATGACATTTCCCTGCCGCTGAGTGCGATTCCCGAATTCATCACCCGTGGCGGTGCTGCCTTGGGCAAAATCGCGGAGATGCGGATCAACTGTTTTGGCCATCTGGGTGACGGAAACCTGCATTACAACGTCTTTCCGCCCGCCGGTCAGACCCGCGATGCCTTCGATCACCTGCGCGGGGACGTAAAGGCCTGTGTGCATGATCTGGTGCATGAGATGGGCGGCTCGGTCAGTGCCGAGCACGGCATCGGACGACTGAAGGTCAAGGATTTGCAGAAATACGGAGATCCGACCAAGGTTGCCCTGATCAGTGCGATCAAATCCGCATTGGATCCGCAGGGCATCATGAACCCCGGCGTCATCGTTTCTGCGTAAATTCAGATTTTTCTATGTGTGGGTGTGATCTGCGCCTAAGCTGTTCCTGTTCAAGGGAGGAACAGTCATGAAAAAATTTGTAATGGGCGCCGTGCTTGCGGGCGTCATGGCGACGGGTGCGTGGGCCGAGGGCATGACCCATCACGTCGCGATCCATGTCGATCAGAACGATCCGCAGGTGATGAACATGGCCCTGAATAACGCCAAAAACGTCGCCAATTATTATGCGTCCGTCGGCGATGAGGTGGTGATTGAGGTGGTCGCCTATGGCCCCGGTCTGAACATGTATGTACCGGGTAAAAGCCCTGTTGCCGACCGTATCAGCACCATGAGCCTTGAGATGGACAACCTGTCCTTTGCGGCCTGCGGGAACACCCTGCGCGCGATGAGCGCCAAGGCCGGCCACGACATCACCCTGATGGAGGAGGCGACCGTGGTTCCCTCGGGCGTTGTGCGTCTGATCCAGCTACAGGAAGAGGGATACGCCTATGTGCGCCCCTGAGGCGTCTTACAGGCCCTCATAGGCACAGAGGGCGTGGACATCCATGCCCATGCCCTCTAGCCGCGCACGTCCGCCCAGATCCGGCAGATCGACGATAAAGGCACATCCGACGATCTGACCGCCCAGACGTTCGACCAGCTTGATCCCCGCCTCGGCGGTGCCGCCCGTCGCCAACAGGTCATCGACCAGCAAGACGCGCTCACCCGGTTGAATGGCGTCATCGTGGATTTCAACGACCGCTTGGCCGTATTCCAGTTGATACTCTTCGCTGATGGTGGTGCCGGGCAATTTGCCCTTTTTGCGCACGGGCACGAACCCCTTGGTCAACTGATGCGCAATTGCGCCGCCAAGGATAAACCCCCGTGCCTCAAGGCCGATGACCTTATCAATCGCCATCCCCGCATAGGGCAACAGCATCTGGTCAATCGCCATGCGAAATCCGCGCGGATCGGAAAACAGGGTCGTCACATCGCGGAACATGATCCCCTCATGCGGGAAATCGACGATGGTACGGATATAGTCCTGAACAGAGTTTTTCTGGATCATGTCGGGCCTCGGGAGATGGTCAGGTCAGCCCCCGTTCTGGCCCAAATAGCGTCCTTTCGCAAGAATGCGCCGCGCCCCCCTCGGAGCGGCACAAGCATGTGCCGAACGCGCGTTTACCTTAGTGCTTTGTCTCACGGAACAGACGATAGGCCCAGTCCGGCAGCCAGTTCAGGTGCGGCTTGTTCCAGTCCATCTGATCGCGAACCAGCATCTGTTTTGCAGAGTAGAGGTTCATTTTACTTTATCCTTCTGGTTTAACTCGTTAAAAAGGTACTGCGGTTGCATATGTTATGTATATACATTGCATAACCTTATTTCAAGGCCTAAGGATTCGGCGTGAACAAAAAGTCTGAAAAAAAGAAGGCTGGGAAAAAAGACAGCCAACTGGTCCTTCGCCTTGATAAGGAAGAGCGCGACGCGTTTGTCGAGCTGTGCAAGGACATGGACACCAGTGCCGCGCGGGAAATCCGGCGGTTCATCCGTGGTTTTCTAAAGGAAAACGCAGACTAACCGCCGGTCCTGTGATCAGGTTTCGTTGGGCCGTTTCAGGGTAAAGGGCCGGTCGATATAGGCGTAATCGCGATAGCCCAGACGCGCCAGCGGCAGGTATTTAGTGACGTCGATCATGCCATCCACCAGAACATTGTCGCGGATGTGGACGCCTACTACCTGACCGAACACGGCAAAGTTCGACGTGCCCTCCAGCGGGACAATCTGGGTCAGTTTGCATTCCAACGCGGCGGGCGCACCGGCGACGCGGGAACAGGCGATGACCTCACATTCCGCGCGCTCAATCTCGGCTAGGTCAAATTCGTCGACCTCTTTGTCCCACGGGCCGGACGAGGCATTCATCGCGTCACGCATGTCGTATTGGACGATGTTCACACAGAACACACCGGTGTCGCGGATGTTGGCCACGCTGTCCTTGGTGTCGCCGCGGTCGTCTTTGGCCGAGGTGGATGAGAACATCACCTGCGGCGGTTCATAGGCGACGCCATTGAAAAACGAATAGGGCGCAAGGTTATCCTGACCGTCACTGCTACGGGTCGAAATCCATCCGATCGGACGCGGCGTAATGATGGCGTTAAACGGGTTATGGGGCAGGCCGTGGCCCTGTTCGGGGCGATAGAACATGTGATCTCCGTTCTGACGTGTTTGCCCCAGACCTAGCGCCGTGCTACGCCACGATCCACAAACAAATGCATGAGGCGGGTATGATTACCCTGACGCGGGAAACCAAGGACGACTGGTGGGAGGTCGAGGCGCTCTATGATCTGTGCTTTGCGCCAGGTCGTGAGGCCCTGTCGTCCTATCGTCTGCGCGACGGCGTGGCGCCGGTCGGGGATCTGTGTCTGGTGGCCCGTGATGAGTTGGGGATCATCGCCGGTGCAATCCGCTATTGGCCGGTTCTGGTCGGGGGCGCGCCGGTTCTGTTGCTGGGGCCGGTGGCCGTGCACCCCACGCATCAGGGCGAAGGCCTTGGCGCGCTGTTGATCCAAGACAGCCTCGAGCGTGCCCGCAACATCGGCTGGGAACGCGTGTTGCTGGTCGGGGATGCGCCCTATTACGCGCGGTTCGGGTTTGAACGGATGCACGGGGTGACAATGCCGCCGCCCACCAACCCCGAACGCGTGCTGGGGCAATCCCTGTTGCCGGGCGGATGGTCGGGCGTGTCGGGGCAGGTCGAAAAGCACCCCTAGGGGATCAGAACGCCCAGCCCTGTCGCGCGAGGTAATCCAGAACCGACGGGCGCACCGATTGATCGCCATTGGCAATGGATTCGTCGATCACACCGCGCACTTCGGTCAAATCGACACTGCGCAACAGGCTCTTGATCGGGCCAACCGAGGCAGGGCGCATCGACAGACTGCGCAGACCCATCGCGGCAAAGCACAGCGCCTCAACCGGACGGCCCGCGTCCTCACCACAAAAGGACACCGGGGTATCCGTGTCGTCACAGCGGTTGGCGATCTGTTCGATAAAGGTCAGGAAACTGACGTTAAGGGTATCATACCGCCGCCGCACCCGTTCGTTTTCACGGTCGGCGGCAAAAAAGAACTGCTTTAGATCATTACCGCCGATGGAAATAAAGTCCGCCATTTCAAAGAATTGACGCGGCGCAAAGGCAAGGCTGGGCGTTTCCAGCATGGCACCGATTTCCACGCTGCTGGGCAGGGTATGGCCCAGCTTTTCTTCGCGGTCCAACTCGCGCAGGAGGTACTCGCGGGCGGTTTTGAATTCGTCGAACTGGGCCACAAACGGGAACATCACCGTCAACGGACGCCCCCCCGCACCACGGATCAGCGCCTGAAGCTGCATCCGCAGAACGCCCGATTTGTCCAGACCCACGCGGATCGCGCGCCAGCCCAAGGCGGGGTTCGGTTCGTCGTTCGGCTTCATATATGGCAGGACCTTGTCCGACCCGATGTCCAACGTGCGAAATGCCACGCGCTTACCCTGTGCGGCGTCCATCACACGACCATAGAGCGCGGCCAATTCGGCGCGGCGCGGGACCTTGTTGCGGATCAGGAACTGCAGTTCCGTGCGGAACAGGCCAACGCCCTCGGCCCCCGAACTTTCGAGGCTGGGCAGATCGGCCATCAGGCCCGCGTTCATGTGCAGGCTGATCGTCGTGCCGCATTTGGTCGTCGCAGGCACATCGCGGATCGAGGCATAGCGTTCCTGCGCCTCGGCCTGCATGGCGATCTTGTCCATGAACGCCTTTTGCACCTGCTCATCGGGGCGCAGATGCACGACGCCCTGTTCGCCATCGACCAAAATCTTGTCGCCGTTCAGGGCCTCGGTCGTGATGCGTTTACAGTGGATCACCAACGGAATGGCCAGCGCCCGCGCAACAATCGCGGCGTGCGACCCGACCGAGCCCTCTTCAAGCACGATCCCCGCCAGTTTCCGCCCATAGGACAGCAATTCACCGGGACCGATGTTGCGCGCGATCAGGATCGGGTCCTCGGGCATCTCGGCGCCGGTTTCATTCCCCTGACCCGTCAGGATGCGCAGCAACCGGTTGGACAGATCATCGAGATCCTGCAGACGTTCGCGCAGATAGGCGTCCGGCACCGTCTGTAGGCGCGAGCGCGCGACGGATTGTTCTTTTTCGACGGCGGCCTCGGCACTTAGGCCGCGATCGATGTCCTCTTCCATACGGCGCATCCAGCCGCGGGAATTGGCGAACATGCGATAGGCCTCTAGCACCTGCAACTGTTCGGTGTCGCTGGTGCTGGCGATGCTCAGCATCTCGTCGACCGAGACGCGCAGCTGATCAACGGCCTCTTGCAGGCGTGTCTTTTCGGCGGCGGGGTCATCGGCCACGGGGTTCGTCACCACCACGCGCGGTTCATGCAGCCAGACGTGACCGGCGGCGACGCCCTCTTGGCCGCTGGTACCGCGGAACAGTTCGGGGCGTTGGTGGAGGGCGGACAGGCCGGATTCCTCACCCACAAACGCGCCCAGTTCTGTCATCTCGGCCAGAACCATCGCGACGACCTCTAGCGCGTAGAGTTCATCGTCGGAAAACTGGCGCGCCTCTTTGGACTGGACAACCAGAACACCCATGCGTTCGCCGAGACGTTGGATGGGAACGCCTAGGAAGCTGGAATAGATTTCCTCGCCCGTTTCCGGCATGTACCGGAACCCTTTTTCGGCGGGGGCGTTGCCGGTGTTGATCGCGCGGGAAAATTTCGCGACGCGCCCGACCAGACCCTCACCAATGCGCATGCGGGTGATATGGACCGCCTCGGGTTTCAGGCCCTCGGTCGCGCACAGTTCCAGAGTTTCGGCGTCGCGGAACAGATAGATCGAACACACCTCGGTGCGCATGGAATCCGCAATAATATGCGTAATCCGGTCAAGGCGTTCCTGACCGGCGCTGTCTTCAGCCAGCGTTTCCTTGAGCCGCCCAAGCAGTTTGCGGCTTTCGCTTTCTAGGCTATGTGCCATCCGTCCCCGTTTTCGTTTCCCGCCTTGGTGGCGGGTGCGATACGTCTTTAGTGCAGAAATGAAGGCAAGCGATAGGGCAAATCAAGCACCTATGTCCGTGATAGCGCAATACTGCCGACGAAAGTCGAGTTTACGTCAGGAAATTTCTGCAAAGGCGAAAGGTTTCTGCATTTGCAAAGGCTTGCGAGATTTGCAAATGCCGAAAAAAGCACCGAAAAACAAAAACGCGGACCCGAAGGCCCGCGTTTCCAAATCCGGTGATCCGCTGTGGATCAGGCCTTTTCCAGACCGAAGGTGTCGTGCAGGGCCTGCACCGCCAGTTCCATGTATTTGCGGTCGATCAGGACCGAGATTTTGATCTCGGACGTGGTGATGACACGGATGTTGACGTTTTCGCGCGACAGGGCCTCGAACATCTGCGAGGCGACGCCGGCGTGGCTGCGCATACCGATGCCAACGACCGACACCTTGGCGACATCCGTGTCCGCAACCAGATCGTGGAAGTTGATCGAACCCTCGTCCTTGGCCTTGGTCAGGGCCTCGCTTGCGCGGGCGACCTGATTGACAGGGCAGGAGAAGGTCATGTCGGTGCGACCCTCTTCGCTGATGTTTTGGACGATCATATCGACGTTCACACCGGCCTCGGCCAGCGGGCCAAAGATCGCGGCGGCAATGCCGGGACGGTCAGCGACCGAGATCAGGGTCATTTTGGCTTCGTCGCGCTGATAGGCGACGCCGGAGACAACGTTCTGTTCCACAATATCCTCCTCGTCGCAGACGAGCGTACCAGAATTTTCGTCAGTGTCTTCAAAGCTGGAGAGCACGCGCAGTTTCACCTTATAGCGCATGGCCAGCTCGACTGAGCGGGTTTGCAGAACTTTGGCGCCCAGCGAGGCCAGTTCCAGCATTTCCTCAAACGCGATCCGGTCCAGCTTGCGGGCCTTGTCCGAAATGCGCGGGTCGGTCGTATAGACGCCGTCGACGTCCGTGTAGATGTCGCAACGCTCGGCATCGAACGCGGCGGCAAAGGCCACGGCGGTCGTGTCACTGCCCCCACGGCCAAGCGTGGTGATGCGGCCCTCGGGGCTGATGCCTTGGAAACCGGCGATCACGGCAACGCGCATCCCTTCGCCAAACTTGGCGTCCAGATTGTCACGCGGGATGCTTTCGATACGTGCGGCGGAATGGGCGCTGGTGGTTTTCAGCGGCACCTGCCAGCCCTGCCAACTGCGGGCGGGGATGTCCATTTCCTGCAGCGTCAGTGCCATCAGACCCGCGGTGACGTTCTCACCCGAGCTGACCACGGCATCGTATTCGCGCGCGTCGAACAGCGGCGAGGTCTGCTCGACCCAACCGACCAGTTCATTCGTTTTACCGGACATGGCCGACACGATGACGATGACGTCATAGCCGCGCTCGACCTCACGCTTGACCTTTTGGGCCGCGTTTTTGATCCGATCCAGATCGCCGACGGATGTTCCGCCGAATTTCATTACCAAAAGGGGCATGGTGCCTCTCGCCCGTTTAATCGGGCTGTTTCCTAGGTCACATGCGCGCCAAGGGCAAGTGGGTTAATAGGCCTGAGGCTGTCCATTCCACTGCAAAAACGTCCCAGTGGTGTCAATTGACAGTGAATTCAGCCGATCCGACAGCCCGCGCGCGGAATCGGTGACGGTGATTTCGGCGTTCTGTCCGCCCATATCCGTCACAACCCAGCCGGGATCGAAGATGCCCACGGCAATGCCTTGGGCGCGCAGATCGGTTGCCATATTGCGCCCGAGGTTCAGAACCGCCGCCTTGGACGCGCGATAGGCATAGGACCGTCCCGGCGCGCGTTCATGCGACGCCATTTGTGACGAGATCAGCGCGATCTTGGGAGTGTCCGATTGGCGCAGGTTGGCCATGACCGCCTCAACCGTCAGAAACACACCCGTCACATTCGTGGCAAAGGTATCCGCCCAGATATCGGCGGTCAGGCCCCCGTTCAGGGTGCTGCCCGCGTCCAGATACACACCGGCGTTGCACACGACCGTGTCGATCACCCGCCCCGACAGGGTATGGGACAGGGCGTGGTGGCTGGCCGGTTCTGTGATCGACAGGCGCTGCCACTCAATCCCCGCGATCTGGGGGTGTGAGGTGCGGTAGGTTCCGATGACCGTTTCCCCGCGTGCGATTTGTTCTTGGGCAAGGGCAAGGCCGATGCCGCGATTGGCGCCGGTAATCAGGATGGTCATCTTGGGCTCCTCAGTTGGTTTTGCGCCCCGGCATGAACGGCAAGGGAACGACGGGAATACCGTCCTCGATCAATTCCTTGGCGTCTTTGGCCGTGGCCTCGCCATAGATAGAGCGCTCGGCTGTGTCACCATTGTGAATGCGCCGTGCCTCTTCGGTGAATTTTGCGCCGACATAATCCGAATTTTCCTCAACCTTTTTGCGCAGCTCGGCCAGCGCCTGTTCGGCGGGTGAGGCGGGGGCGGAAAGGCTGGGCGCCGCGTCTGGTACGGGGGCGGATGCGGGGCGTGCGGGGACCTTGGCGCCCTTGGACAGGGTCGGTGCCATCAGGTCCTTTTCGACAGAAGCATCGCCGCAGACGGCACAGGCAACCATGCCCGCCGCCTTGAGACTGTCATAGGCGTCGTTTGATTTGAACCAACTGTCAAAGCTGTGGCCCTGACTGCATTTAAGTGCAAACCGGATCATCGTGGTCCCATGTGTTGGTGGTCAGATAGTACATAAGGATTTCGCGGCGAATGACAATTGGCTTGACGTTGCGGGGTGGCGCAATAGCTCGATACGTAACCCGTCGAAAGGAACGCCCATGCGCCCCGTGATTGTTGCCCTTGCCGCACTTGTGATGGCCGCGCCGGCCTATGCCGATCTGTCGTTCGAGTTTCCCAATATCGACGGCGGTACGCATCAGATGTCCGATTGGGCCGGTCAGCCGGTTCTGGTCGTGAACACCGCATCCCAATGCGGGTTCACCCCGCAATACGAGGGCCTGCAGGCGCTGCATGACACCTATGGCGCGCAAGGGTTGGTCGTTCTGGCCGTGCCGTCCGATGATTTCCGGCAAGAGTTGGATGATGCCGAGGCGGTCAAGGAATTTTGTGAAATCACCTATGGCTTGAGCATGCCGATGACCGATATCCTGCATGTGCGGGGCGATCAGGCGCATCCGTTCTATCAATGGCTGGCCGACCAAGACGGGTTCGTGCCGCGCTGGAATTTCAACAAGGTTCTGATCGGGGCCGATGGGGATATTGTCGCCACATGGGGATCGATGACCAAACCCGAAGCCCCCAAGATCACACGCCGGATCGAGGCCGAACTGGCCCGCTGATCGACCGACCGCTCTTTTTCGGGGGCGAGGTGTTTCGCGCCTCGACCTATGGGGAATGGCATCCGCTGCGCATTCCGCGGGTCAGTACAGCAACCGATCTGTCGCGCGCGATGGGGTGGCTGGGACCGGATCAATACCGCAATTGCCCGCGTGCCAAGCCCGCCGCCCTGACCCTCTGGCACGATCCCGATTACATCGCCGCGTTGCAGGCCGCCGAGGCCGCGCTAGAGGTCGATTCCGAGACGCGAACGCGGTTCAATATCGGCACCCATTCCAACCCTGTCTTCCCCGAGATGTACCGCCGTCCGGCGACGGGGGCGGGGGGATCGCTGCTTGCCGGGGAACTGTTGGCGCATGGCGGGGTGATCTACCATCCGGCGGGGGGCACGCATCACGGGATGCCCGACCGTGCCAACGGGTTTTGCTATCTGAACGATCCGGTTTTGGGGATGCTGTCGCTGCGCCGTTCGGGTGTGCGGCGGATCGCCTATATCGACATCGACGCGCATCATTGCGACGGGGTCGAGCACGGCTTTGCCGGTGATATGGAGGCGCTGTTGGTGTCGGTGCATGAGGCGCGACGCTGGCCCTTTACCGGTGCGCTGGGCGATGAAGGGGGCGGGAATTGCTTTAATCTACCGGTGGCGCGGGGGCTGAATGACGATGAGATGGCCTATATCCGCGATCATCTGATCCTGCCGGTTGTGACTGCGTTTCGTCCCGATGCGGTTATCCTGCAATGCGGGGCCGATGCGGTCGAAGAGGATCCCCTGTCCCGCCTGTCCCTGTCCAACAACGCGCATTGGGCGATTGTACGCGCCCTGATGGGGATCGCGTCGCGCTATCTGGTCCTTGGCGGGGGCGGGTATAACCCGTGGTCGGTCGGGCGCCTATGGGCCGGAGTTTGGGGGGCGTTGAACGGGTATGAGGTCCCGATCGACATTCCTGATCCGGCGCGCGATGTGCTGGGTGCGCTGACATGGGCGGGCTCCCCGAAATCGCGCCCTGTCCTGCCACATATGAAAACCACCCTGCGCGATTTACCGCGAAACGGGGCGATCCGTGACGACATCCGGCGCGACGTGGCGACCTTGCGCGCCCGCGATGTGCCCTAGGTCAGGGAGCTGTTCCCCGTCAGCCGCCCTATATCGCGCAGCAGCGGGGCAAGTGTATCGCCCTGCGTCATCCCTGCAATCGCGGCGTTTGCGCGTGCGGCCATTGCGGCGCGGGTCGGTTGATCCAGTTCGTGCAGGGCGCGGGCGATGTCATCGGCAGACTGCACCATGACCGAGGCATCCGCACCCATCAACGCGTTGTACCCTTCGGCAAAGTTCGACAGATGCGGCCCGTGCAGGATCGCACAGCCGAACTGTGCCGGTTCGAACGGCGTATGCCCGCCCTTGTCGACCAGCGATCCGCCCACAAACACCCAATCCGCCAACCCGTACCACAGCGCCATTTCCCCCAGCGTATCGGCCAGATAAACGGCGGCGTTGCGCGGCGATTGACCTTGGGACCGGGCGGCAAAGGGCAGGCGCATGCGGGTGATCTGTTTGATGATCTCGGGCGCGCGACGCGGGTGGCGCGGGGCCAAAATCAGCCGCAGATCGGGGTCTTGGGCCAATGCGCGTTCAAACCCGAGCAGGATCGCGCCATCCTCGCCCTCATGGGTCGAGGCGGCCAGAAACACCTTGCCCGGCGGAAAGGCCGCGCGCATCGCCGCCGCGTCCTCGGGCGCAGTGACGGCGGGACCCGCGCGCAGTTTCAGGTTCACCACGCGGCCCACCGTTTCCGGCGCGGCGCCAAGGGTCAGGAACCGGTCGCGGGTGGCGTTGTCCTGCGCGCTGATCAACGAAATTGCGCTCAGGACCTGATCGCGCAGGGCGGGCAGGCGGTTCCACATCTTGGCGCTGCGCTCAGACAAACGCGCGGACACGATCATCACCGCGCGCCCCGATCCGTGCATCATCGCCATGCGGTTCGGCCACAGCTCATTTTCGACAACGACCAAGGCATCGGGAGACCAGTTCGCCATGAACCGTCGCAGGACCCATCGGTAGTCCAACGGCGCGCTGCGGATATCTGTGCGGGGCAGGTGCCAACCGCGCGCCAACTCTTTGCCCGTCTCGGAATTGCAGGTGATCACCAGATCCAGACGCGCATCCGCGTTCAACAGCGCCTCAATCAACGGCCGTGCCGAGGTCAGTTCGCCGTTCGATGCGGCGTGGATCCACAGGCGTTGATGCTGGGTGATGCGGTCCGGGCCATGCCCGCCAAGGCGTTCACGCCGCGTGTCCGCCCCGTCGCGCCACAGGCGCAGGGCAAAAAGCGGGGCCGCCAAAGACAACAGGAACCGATACAAAAACACCGGCGACGATCCGATCTGGTTGTGAACTCTGGCCTTGGGATAGCGCGGGGACGGGCGGGGTGACAAGCCCCGTGGCGGTTAGGGCAGGGGCTTGGTCAGAAACAGCCGAACCTTTAGCCCGCCATGGGGCACCGGCGGACCGGGGGGCAACAGGGGCAATTCGGTCGCGCGGGCAAGGGCCGCATCGGTGGTGACGATCCCCACACGCCAACCGGCAAACCGTTCGCGAAACGCCGCGCCCATCGCGGCATAAAGGCCAAACAGCGCCTTTTTATTGCCGATCCGTTCGCCATAGGGCGGGTTCACGATGATCAATCCGGGTGGGCCATCAGGACGCTCCAGATCACTGATCGCGGCGTGGTGAAACGCGGTCAGATCGGCCACGCCCGCGCGCTCGGCGTTGTCGGTGGCCATGGTGATTGCGCCCGCGTCGCGGTCCGATCCGCGAAACACGATCCCGTCTGTCACGTCCCGCGCGGCCCAATCGACGCGCATTTGGGCCCATGCCTCGGCATCAAAGGTCGCCAGATGTTCAAACGCGAAGTCCCGCGTCCGTCCGGGGGGCAGGGCGCGGGCGATCTCGGCGGCCTCGATCACGAACGTGCCCGATCCGCACATCGGGTCCAGAACGGGTTCTTCGCCGCGATACCCCGCTTGGTACAGGAACGCGGCGGCCAGTGTTTCGCGCATCGGGGCCTTGTTCAGGGCGACCTTGTGCCCGCGTTTGTGCAGGCTCTCGCCCGAGCTATCCACGCTGAA
Organism: Rhodovulum sp. FJ3; assembly: GCF_032918305.1. NCBI lineage: Bacteria > Pseudomonadati > Pseudomonadota > Alphaproteobacteria > Rhodobacterales > Paracoccaceae > Rhodovulum > Rhodovulum sp. FJ3. Next base: position 686,269 of record NZ_JAWJUU010000001.1, on the reverse strand, counting down.
CGTGCACAGGTTGTCGTCGATCCGGACCTTCAGCGCGATCTTCGCGTCCGGCGAAACCGGCGCGCCAAGGGTTTCTGTGATCGCGCGTTCGATCCGTTGGGTGGCGGCGCCCGCATGATAGATCTTGGACTTCCGGTTCGTGCTGACCTCAACGCGGATCGGTTGATCGGCGCGCAGCACATCGCCCCACGGAAACTTGCGCGCGCGCTTGTCGAGCTGTGCAAGGTGAAAGGCGCGGAATTCACCGATCCGCACCAACACCCGCGTCGCGGTGCGCAGCATCAGGTTCGCGCGCCACACATCGGGCCAGTCGCCCGTGCATTCCACGCCACCGGAAATGGGTTTCAGCGGGCCAAAGCCATGCGCCTTGGCCTCGGCGATCAGGGCAGGCTCAAGGCCGGGGGCGGCGACCAGAAACAGGGTCAGGGGATCGGGTGTGCTCATCCTGCCTGATTAGCGGCAACTGCGGGGCAGATCGACCGAAATCGTCTGCCCCGCGGTGCGATCAGGTGGGGACCTGTCCCGTGCGGCCCAAAACCGGCAGCACGATTAACAGCAACACCGCCGTCGTCCCGCATCCAACCGTCCGAACCCAGTTCCACGCGGTCCAGCGCGACAGGTACGTCTCTTGGAAATAGGCCCCTGCGGCGTCTGTGCCGATCCCAAGCTGTTCCAGCGTCGTGTTCAGTGGCACGTTGAACGCCGCCGTCACCCCGAACCCGAACAGCAGATAAATCAGACCGGCGGCGACCACCAATCCGCGCCCGTTAAACGCATGCAGGGCGCCTGTCGCAATCAGTATAAGCGACGCAACGGCGGTGGCAAAGAACAGCACCATAAAGACCGAGCGGTAGACGGTGATGTTCAATTGCTGCATCGCCTCGGCCCCCGCGATGGGGGTGGCATTTCCGAAGCCACGCATGATGAAATCGGAAAACGCCATGAACACCCCGCATAAAACGGCGGCCGAGATCAGGGTGAAATGGATCAGGATATAAAACCAGAGTGTCATCGCATGTCCCCTCAGGCCGCGTCGCGCCACACGCCCATGCGGGCGGCATGGTTGCAGAAATCGGCGAAATCGCGCGGCGCACGGCCAAGGGCGCGCTGTACCCCGTCGCCCAGCCATTCGTTGCGCCCGTCCAGCGCCTCAGAACACACATGGGTGATCACGTCGGCAATAAAGGGACCGGCGGCCTCGGCCATGCCTGCGCGGAACTGTTCCAGCGTTAGGGGGGTATAGGTCACGGGACGGTTCGCGGCGCGCGACAGTTCGGCGGCCACTTGCGCAAAATGCATCAGACGCGGACCGGTGATTTCATAGAGCTGGTTTTCATGCCCCTCTTCGGTCAGGGCGGCGATGGCGACATCAACGATGTCCTCGACATCGACCAAGGCCTCACAGGTGTCACCGGCGGGCAAGGCGATCACGCCCGCCATCATCGGGTCGCGCAGGTAGCCTTCGGAAAAGTTCTGCGAAAACCACGCGCAGCGCAGCAAGGTGTAGATCAGACCACTCTCACGGACGAGGTCTTCGCATTCCTTAGCGTGGGTTTCACCACGTCCCGACAGCAGGATCAGGTGGCGCACACCGGCGGCCTTGGCCGCGTCACAAAAGGCCGCGATCGTGTCGACGGCACCGGGCACGGCGAGATCGGGGAAGTAGGAGACGTAAACCGTTTCGATCCCGTCCAATGCGGCGGGCCATGTTTCAGGGGCCTCCCAGTCGAACGGGATGTCAGACCCGCGCGATGCGGCGCGGGCGGGGATGCTCATGTCGCTGAGGCGGGTCAAAATGCGGCTGCCGGTTTTGCCGGTTGCGCCGGTGATCAGGATTTTGGGGGTCGTCATCTCGGGTCTCCATTCAGGTTGATGATCCTGAAATGCCCCGAAATGCAGCGTTAAATATTGACCGATCCCGTCAGGGTTTTGACCGTTGCGGCCAAAGACGCCCTATGTGGCGGGATTGGTCAGGCGGAACCGCCGGAAGGTTGCGCCGTCCACGGTGACCGTGCCGTCTTCGACAAATCCGGCGCGGGTGATGGCGCGCGCGTTCTTGCGGTTCGGCGGAAACAGGATCGTCATAGCGGGCAGGTTCAGACAGCCAAACGCATCGTCGCGCACGGCGGCAAAGATCTGACGCCCCAAGCCCCAGAAATCGGGATGCAGGATCAGGGCGAAATCCGCCTCGCCCTGTTCGGGTTGCAACCCGCCCCAACCGGCAAACACCCCGTCCACGCGAAACGCATAGGGGCCATAGCCGACCTCGTCCCAGATCGCCTGTTTTGCGGCCAGAAACGCCTCGCATTGTTCCATGGTGAACCCGCCGCGCAGCAGCGGCAGCAACCGCCCCACATCGGGAATGTTCATCAGATCGACGATCTCTTGTTTGGGGATGCTGGACAGAGGAAGCAGTTCAATATCGGGCATAATCACACTCGTTCAGAATGCGCGCACCCTACTGTAAACCCGCGCCCCGTCTAGGGGGCGGCGATCACGTTTCTGCGCCTATCTGTAACTGGCCAAGGTGCGGTCGGCCAGAACGGCGGCCGAGGTGCGGTTGTCCACGCCCAGTTTTTGAAACACTTGTTCAAGGTGCTTGTTCACCGTGCGCGCGCTGAGGTTCAGGATTTCGGCGATGTCGCGGTTGGTCTTGCCCTGGGACAGCCAGAACAGGACCTCGCCCTCGCGCTGGGTCAGGTTGAATTCGCGGGCCAGATGATCCTTGCCCTCGCCATTGGTGGCCGCGCTGAGGCGGATCAGGATTTCGCCACTGGACGCGCGCCCGACCAGATGCATCTGAAGCGCGCCAACCGTCAGGGATTGCACCTGCGACACCGCCTGTGTGCGGGCAAGGGATAGCCAGTCGCGTACCACCCGCGATCCGGTGTGCAGGGCGTTGTCGTCAATCATCTGCAACGCGCGCGGCGTGCCCCATGCGATGGCGCCGTCGTCCTCAACCGCCAGAACTGCGCGACCGGAGGTATCCAGCGCCTCACGCACGCTGCGCACCATTTTACTGTTCAGCATATGCACCGTCAGACGCGCGATCATCTCGTCCACATCGACGGGTTTGGTAATGTAATCCACGCCGCCGGATCGCAGGCCCTTGATGATGCTGTCGCTGTCGGTCAATCCGGTCATGAACACGATGGGTGCATCCACCGAATGCGGTGCGGATTTCAGAATGCGGGTGGTCTCAAACCCGTCGATCCCGGGCATCATCGCATCCATCAAAATGACGTCCGGTTGAACGCGGTTCACAAGGTCAATCGCCGCCGTGCCGTCGCGCGCGATCAGGACCGTCATGCCGATATCCTCAAGCGCGGCGGACACCATGCCCAGCGATTCAGGGCTATCATCCACGACCAGTGCGATGTTGTGCGTGTTTGGGTCAAACGGGTTCACGGTCAGCCCTTTCTATGAGTGTTTTCAAACCGCTAAGATCGAATTGATCGGCCCGTCGGCGTAGGGATATGCACAGGTCGGGGGATATGCGACCTGTCCTTTCGAGGACGTCGAGGTGGTCGCGTACGGCCTTGATATGGCCAAGATCGACCAGCGCAATCAGGGCGTCGCGGTCGGCCTCGGTCAGGTGCGGGGCGGGGGCTTCGGGTTCGGCGTGCGGTGCCATCGTCAGGTCGATTTTCAACAAATCCCCGATGCGCAACAGAAGGTCATCAAGGTTATAGGGTTTGGCGATAAACGCATCACACAGCACCGATTGCGCCATAGGCTTTTGCGCATCCGAGGCATGGCCGGAAATCATGACAATCGGCGTTGTGGCGTGAAATCCCGTGCGCAGGCGCTGGGCCAATTCCCAGCCGTCCATGCCGGGCATGTCGATGTCCAGAATGAACAATTCCGGCGTGATGTCGTTCAGCATCTCCAACGCGGTTTCGCCATTCGGGGCCTGCAGGACCGAGAATCCGATGGGGGTCAGATAGCTATCGACCAGCGACAGATGGTTCAGGTCGTCATCCACCACCATCAACGTGCGGCGCGGACCGGTATAGCCCGAGGCGGCCTTGCGTTTGGTGTCGCGCGGGGCGACATGGGCATGGGAGATGGACGGCAACATCATGCGCACGCGAAACAGGCTGCCTTGGCCCGGGGTGCTCTCGGCCTCAATCTCGCCGCCCAGAATTTCCACAAGCAACCGCGTGATCGTCAGCCCAAGGCCCGACCCCGCCGCCGTCGCCGACCGGCCACGCTCAAACGGACGCCAGATGCGTTTCATGTCCTCGGGCGGGATGCCGCAACCGGTATCGGCGACCTCGATCACGGCGACCTCATTGCGGTAGTTCAGGGTCAGAACCACCGACCCGTGATCGGTGTACCGGATCGCGTTCGACATCAGGTTGATGATGATCTGACGCAGACGTTTTTCGTCACAGGCGATCCAGTCGGGCAGGGCGCCGTGGGTCTTGATCTCAAACCCGATGCCCTTTTCGCGCGCGGTTTCTTCAAAGATCGAAGCCACCTGATGCAGGAACAGACGCAGGTTGATGCGGTCGCGGCTGAGTTCCAGACGGCCCGCCTCAATCCGCGAGATGTCGAGCAGCCCCTCGATCAGACCGGCCAGATGTTCGGACGACCGGCGGATCGTTGTCACCGCGTTGCGACGTTCCAGAGGGATGCGCGGGTCCTTTTCCAGAATCTGGGCAAAGCCGTAGATCGCGTTCAACGGCGTGCGTAACTCATGGCTGAGCCCGCTCATGTACCGCGTTTTGGCAAGGTTGGCGGCCTCGGCCTTTTCCTTGGCCTCTTGCAAGGCGCGGTCGGTGCGTTCATGCGCGCGCACCTCCCGCAACAGGCTATCTGTCTGGCGTTTCGCCTCATCGCGGGCCTGTCGCTGGCTCTCGGTGGCAAGGATGAACATCCACACGCAGACCCCGATCACGATGAGCATGGTGCAGAAGATGATCGTCAAAAGGCCGTCGAAATTCGGCTGGGACTGGACGCTGCGGATGATCAACAACAACCCCCCGAAGCCCAACGCCAGAGCCGTGGTAAAGATCAGGAACATCGACAGGCGCGACATCAACGCGGTGGCCACGGGATCGGGGAAACGGTCGCGGATAAAGGACGCCAGTTGATGGTCCAGCCGCGCCTCGGGCTTGCAATCATCGCGGCATGCGCTGTCCAGCGTACAGCACAGCGAACAGATCGGGCCGGCGTGGAACGGGCAATGCGTCATGTCCTCGGCGTCAAACCGGTATTCGCAAACGCAACATTCCTGCAGGCCCAGCGGCGGGCCTGGTTTGGGGGCAGGGCGGGCGATATAGAACCGGCCCTTGGTTGCGACCGCGATCAAGGGCGCCATCACAAAGGCCGTCCCCAGCGCGATGATCGAGGACAGGGAATGGACCAAATCCCCGCCGATCCCTGTATAGGCCAACAGCGACAGGATACAGGCAACCACCATCGATCCGATGCCGACGGGGTTCACGTCATAAAGATGCGCGCGGCGGAATTCGATTCCCTTGGGGCTGAGGCCGAGGGGTTTGTTGATCACCAGATCGGCCACCAACGCCCCGATCCACGACAGTGCGACATGGGAATAGAGGGCTAGGATGCTTTCAAGGGCGGTGAACACCCCCAGTTCCATCAGGATCAGGGCAATCGCCACGTTGAACACCAACCACACAACACGACCCGGATGGCTGTGCGTCAGGCGGGAAAAGAAATTCGACCACGCGATAGAACCCGCATAGGCGTTGGTGATGTTGATCTTTAGCTGAGACAGGATGACGAAGACGCCGGTCAGGGCAAAGACGATCCATTGGGTGTCGATGACTTGGGCAAAGGCGGTGAAATACATCCGCGTGGGGTCGGTCGCGGCGGCCAGCGGCACCGCTTCGCGCAGGGCCAGTGTGACCAGATAGGACCCCGCCAGCATCTTGAGCACGCCCAGAATCGACCACCCCGGTCCGGCGGACAACAAAGCGGCCCACCATTTGCGCCGGTCCGCGGCGGTTTTGGGTTCGGGCAGAAAGCGCAGGAAATCCACCTGTTCGCCGATCTGCGCGATCAGGGAAAACACAACCCCCGCCGCCGCGCCGACCATCAGTAGGGTTGAGCGCGCTTGGACCTCTTCGGGCTTGGTGCCTGGAAACCCGGTCCACATGTCAAAGTCGAACCCGACCAGCGCCAATAGGCCAAAGGGCAGGATGTGCAGAACCACCCACAGGGGTTGGGTCCATGTCTGGAACGTCGAGATTTTGGTGAACCCCTTGGCCACCATCGGGATCACGACGACCGCGCTGATCAGGTATCCCAGAACCATGGGGACCCCGAAACAGAACTCCATTGCGAGGGCCAGAATTGCGGCCTCGAGTGCGAAGAAAATAAAGGTGAAACTGGCATAGATCAGGGACGTCACCGTCGATCCGATATAGCCAAACCCCGCCCCCCGCGTCAGCAGGTCAATGTCGACCCCGTACTTGGCGGCGTAATAGCTGATCGGCAACCCCGTCAGGAACAGGAGGATCCCCACAAGCATGATCGCCGTCACCGCGATATCGAACCCATAGGCAAGGGTCAGGGCACCGCCGATGGCCTCAAGCGCCAGAAACGAGATCGACCCGATGGCGGTATTGGCGACGCGTCCATAGGACCATTTGCGCGCCCGCCGCGCGGTAAAGCGCAGCGCGAAATCTTCCATGGTTTCATCGGCCACCCAACGGTTATAGCGCCGACGCTCCTTCGTGGTTTTTGTCCCAGCCAGCATAGAATGCCTATATCCCCTGAGGGGCGAAAACCGCCCCCTATGCGGCTGTCGAGATGACCGGCCGCTGTCCCGAAAATCACTATGGGGTGGAGAAACGCGCAGTTACATACGTCATTCGACGTATACTGCAGCGCAGCAACTTGCGGACATGATTTGGGAGAACGGGCTCGGAAGAATTGCCCAAAATCTCATCAAACCTTCAGGAGGTGTCATGTCTGACAAATCGAAATCCATTACCAACACACAGGTCAGCCGCCGCGCGGTTCTGGCTGGTGGTGCGGCTCTGACCGCGTCGCTGTTTACGCCCAAGCATCTGCGCGCTGCTGACTTCCCGACCGAGGCGGTTAACACCACGGGTCTGGCCGTCACCGACGATACGGTGACCATCGGTATCCTGCACTCGGTCACGGGCACCATGGCGATTTCCGAAACCGGTTCGGTTCAGGCGGAAAAGCTGGCCATTGAACAGATCAACGCCCAAGGCGGTATTCTGGGTCGCAAAATCGAGTATATCCAAGAGGATGGCGCGTCCGACTGGCCGACTTTCGCGGAAAAGGCGAAGAAGCTGTTGGTGAACGACAAGGTGGCCTCGGTCATGGGCTGCTGGACCTCGGCCAGCCGCAAGGCGGTTCTGCCGGTGTTCGAACAGTACAACGGCTTCCTCTACTACCCGACCTTCTATGAAGGCCTGGAAGAGAGCCCGAACGTCATCTACACCGGTCAGGAAGCCACCCAGCAGATCATCGCGGGTCTGGATTGGGTCGCCAAGGAAAAAGGCGCCAAGAGCTTCTACCTGCTGGGGTCGGACTACATCTGGCCGCGTACGTCGAACAAGATCGCGCGCAAGCACATCGAGAACTTCCTCGACGGTGCCAAGGTCGTGGGCGAAGAGTACTATCCGCTGGGCCACACCCAGTTCAACTCGGTCATCAACAAGATCCGCCTCAAGAAACCCGACGTGATCTATGCGATCGTTGTGGGTGGCTCGAACGTTGCCTTCTACAAACAGCTCAAGGCGGCGGGCATCGACATGACCAAAGAGTCGCCCATCGTTCTGACCATCTCGGTGACCGAGGACGAAATCCGCGGCATCGGCGGCGAGAACATCGAAGGCGCCTATGCCTGCATGAAGTACTTCCAGTCGCTGGAGAACGAGAACAACGCCGAATTCGTGTCCGCGTTCAAGGAAATGTGGGGCGATGACATGGTGATCGGTGACGTGACCCAAGCCGCCTATCTGGGCCCGTGGCTGTGGAAGGCCGCCGTTGAAAAGGCCGGTTCGTTCGATGTGGACAAGGTCCGCGCCGCAACGCCGGGGATCGAGCTGACCTCTGCGCCCGAAGGTTACGTCAAAGTGCACGAAAACCACCACCTGTGGTCCAAGACCCGCGTAGGCAAGGCCAAGTTGGATGGTCAGTACGAAGTCGTGTTCGAAACGGCTGATCTGGTAGAACCGGACCCCTTCCCCGAGGGCTATCAGTAAGCCTTTTGGACGGCCCGCCCCCTGTTTGGGCTCCACGCGGGCCGTCCCCTTTTGATTTCGCCACATTTCTCAGCCTGACTTCGGAGGTCCACCGATGTTTTCCGACTATTCCATGGGCGAGCTGGGCGCGATCTTTGCGATGCAAGGGTTCGCCGGCCTGATCCTGTTTTCTGTTTTCGTCCTGATGGCGCTGGGTTTGGCGATCATCTTTGGCCAGATGGGGGTCATCAACATGGCCCATGGCGAGTTCATGATCCTTGGTGCCTATGTCACCTATCTGACGTCGAATTTCTTTTCCGCCTACATCCCGGCCCTGTTCGGGATGTATTTCTTTGTCGCGATGGGATTGGCGTTTCTGGCGTCCGGTGCGCTGGGCCTGTTCGTGGAATGGGCGATGATCCGGCATCTTTACAAGCGGCCCCTCGACACGTTGTTGGCGACCTGGGGTCTGAGCCTGATTTTGCAACAGATTTACCGCAGCGTCTTTGGCGCGCGTGAGGTGGGCGTCACGATCCCCGACTGGATGATCGGGTCGCTGCCCGTCACCGATCTGATCGAGGTGCCGATCAACGGGATTTTCGTGATGGTTCTGGCCGTCGGGATTTCGATGGCGGTCTATTATATGATGTTCCGCTCGGTCTGGGGGCGGCAGGTGCGCGCGATCAACCAGAACCGCGTGATGGCCGGTGCCGTCGGGATCAACACCGAATGGACTGACCGCCTGACGTTCGGGATCGGCTGTGGTGTGGCCGGTGTTGCGGGGTCCGCGTTTACGATGATCGGGTCCACGGGTCCGACCGCGGGCCAGCTCTATATCGTGGACACCTTCCTTGTGGTCGTCTTTGGCGGCGCGGCAAGCCTGCTTGGCACCATCGCCAGCGCGTTCTCCATCAGTCAGGCCCAGTCGATCATGGAATTCTTCTTGTCCGGCTCGATGGCCAAGGTTCTGACCCTGCTGACGGTGGTGGGCATCCTGATGCTGCGCCCGCAGGGTCTGTTTGCCCTGAAACTGCGTAAATAAGGGGGCAGTTGGATATGAAACGGTCTTTCTCTTCGTTCATGACACGTCAGGACATGGTCGGCTTTGCGATCCTTGCCGTGGTCATCTTTGTCCTCTTGCCGATCTCTCTGGATACGTTCCGTCTGAACCTGTTCGGCAAATACCTGACCTATGCGTTTGTCGCGATCGGTCTGGTCCTGTGCTGGGGGGCTGGGGGGATCCTCAGCCTCGGGCAGGGGGTCTTCTTTGGCCTTGGCGGCTATTGCATGGCGATGTTCCTGAAACTGGAGGCCTCGACGCCCGAAAACACGTCGATCCAATCCACGCCCGGCATTCCAGATTTCATGGACTGGAACCAGTTGACGGCGCTGCCCGCGTGGTGGGAACCGTTCCACAGCCTTGCGTTCGCGTTGTTTGCGGTGGTGGCCGTGCCGGTGTTCTTTGCCTTTATCATCGGGGTGGCGATGTTCCGCCGCCGCGTGGGCGGGGTTTATTTCGCGATCATCACGCAGGCCTTTGCCGCGATCCTGACCATCCTGATCATCGGGCAGCAGGGCTATACCGGTGGGGTCAACGGGATCACCGACCTGCGCACGCTCAAGGGCTGGGACATCCGCACGGATGAGGCCAAAGAGATCCTCTATTACGTCAACGGTGTGATGTTGTTCGTAGTTCTGTTCGCCGCGCAATTCATCCGTAAATCCAAGCTGGGCCGCCTGTTGATCGCCATGCGCGACCAAGAGGACCGCGTGCGCTTTTCCGGCTATGACGTGGCTGCGTTCAAGATCTTTGTCTTCTGCGCAGGCGCTGCATTCGCAGGGATCGGCGGGGCGATGTTCACCTTGCAGGTCGGGTTCATGTCGCCGACCCTTGTGGGGATCGTGCCCTCCATCGAGATGGTGATTTTCTGCGCCGTGGGTGGCCGGATTTCGATCCTTGGCGCGGTTTACGGCGCGTTGTTGGTCAACTGGGCCAAGACGACCTTCTCCGAGAGCTTCCCCGAACTGTGGCTGCTGGGCCTTGGGGCGTTGTTCATCGCCGTTGTGATGGTGTTCCCGAACGGTCTGGCCGGTGTTTACGCCGAACACGTCGCCCCCCGCATCAATCGCCTGTTCAACAAGTCCGCCGCCGATATGGCGGGCGCGAAAACCCCTGCGGAATAGGAGCGCACAAGATGTCTACAAGCAATCCGAACTTTGTTCTGATGGTTGAGGGGCTGACGGTGTCCTTTGACGGGTTCAAGGCGGTCAACGACCTCAGCTTTTATGTCGAACCCAACGAATGCCGCGTGATCATCGGTCCGAACGGGGCGGGGAAAACCACGGTTCTGGACCTGATCTGTGGCCGGACCAAGGCGACCTCGGGCTCGGTCAACTTCGAGGGGCATGAACTGCTGAACATGCGTGAGGACCAGATCGTCCACGCAGGCGTGGGGCGCAAGTTCCAGACGCCATCGGTTTACGAGGATTTGACGGTCTTTGAGAACCTCGAACTCAGCTATCCCAAGGGGCACGGCGTCTTTGGCGCGCTGACCTTCCGGCGGGACGATCAGGTCAAGGCGCGCATCAAAGAGATCGCCGAGACGATCTTTCTGGACGATCAGCTGGACGAAAAGGCGGCCTATCTCAGCCACGGCCAGAAACAGTGGTTAGAGATCGGGATGCTGCTGATCCAGGACCCTGAACTGTTGATGCTGGATGAACCGGTCGCGGGCATGTCGGTGGCCGAGCGCAAGAAAACCGCCGAACTGCTGAACCGTATCATCCAAGACCGCAGCGTGATCGTGATCGAACACGACATGGGCTTTGTCGAGGATATCGCGACCCGCGTCACGGTTCTGCATCAGGGCAAGACCCTGTCCGAGGGGTCCATGGAACGCGTCCAGAACGACCCCAAAGTCATCGAAGTCTACCTCGGCCATTAAGGAGAACCATCATGTTGGATGTCACTGATCTGCGCGCGGCCTATGGGGAATCCGAGGTGCTGCACGGGCTGGATCTAAAGGTCAAACCCGGTGAAATCGTCGCCATTATGGGGCGCAACGGCATGGGGAAAACCACGCTGATGAAGACCCTGATGGGGATCGTGCCGGAAAAATCCGGTTCGGTCGCGGTGGGCGATGATCCGGTGACGGGTCTGAAATCGCATCAGCGCGTCGCCAAGGGCATCGCCTATGTGCCACAGGGGCGGATGATCTTTTCGGCGATGACCGTACAGGAAAACGTCGAAACCGGCCTGACCGTCACGGGTAGCAAAACGGTGCCCGACGATATCTATGAGCTGTTCCCCGTTCTTCTGGAGATGAAGTCGCGCCGCGGCGGGAACCTGTCGGGGGGACAACAGCAACAATTGGCCATCGCCCGCGCCTTGGCCAGCAACCCCAAGGTGCTGCTGCTGGATGAACCGACCGAGGGTATTCAGCCCTCAATCATCCGCGAAATGGCGCGGACCTTGCGCAAAATCCGCGACCAAAAGGGCCTGTCGATCATCGTGTCCGAACAGGTGCTCAGCTTTGCCCTCGACGTCGCGGACCGCGTTCTGGTCATCGAGAACGGCGAGATCGTCCACGACAGCCCCCGCGACGGCATCGACGAAGCCAAAGTTTCCAAATTCCTATCGGTTTGATCCGGCAACAATGAAAGGACAGTAAGATGGCTGATACACTTATTTCGGTCGACCTCAGCGAAAGCCCGCACACCAACGAGAACGTGCACAACCGCTGGCACCCCGATATTCCGATCAATGTCTGGGTCGAACCGGGCGATGATTTCAAGATCGAGACCTATGACTGGACCGGTGGCCAGATCAAGAACAACGACGACGCCTCCGACGTGCGCGACGTGGAGCTGGAACAGGTACACTATCTGTCCGGTCCCATCGGCGTCAAAGGGGCCGAGCCGGGCGATTTGCTGGTTGTCGAAATCCTCGACATCGGGGCCAAAGAGGACATGCTCTGGGGCTTTAACGGGTTCTTTTCCAAACAGAACGGCGGCGGCTTCCTGACCGAACATTTCCCGCAGGCCCAGAAATCGATCTGGGACATCGACGGCATGTTCACCAAATCGCGCCACGTTCCCGGCGTGAAATACGCGGGCCTGATCCACCCCGGTCTGATCGGCTGTTTGCCGGATCGCAAGATGCTGGACATGTGGAACAGCCGCGAAAAGGCGTTGTTTGACACGGACCCCGACCGCACGCCGCCCTTGGCCGCGCTGCCCAACACCCAGAGCGCGCATATGGGCGCGATGAAAGGCGAGGCCCGCGACAAGGCCGCCGCCGAGGGCGCGCGCACCGTGCCGCCGCGCGAACATGGCGGCAACTGTGACATCAAGGACCTCAGCCGCGGTTCCAAAATCTATTTCCCCGTCTATGTCGATGGCGCGGGTCTCTCGATGGGGGATTTGCACTTTAGCCAAGGCGACGGCGAAATCACCTTCTGTGGCGCGATCGAAATGGCCGGTTGGCTGCACCTCAAGGTCGAGCTGATCAAAGACGGTGTCGCGAAATACGGTGTCAAAAACCCGCTGTTCCGCCCGTCGCCCATTCAGCCGAAATACGATGACTTCCTGATTTTCGAGGGCATTTCGGTCGATGAAGCCGGCACCCAGCATTATCTGGACGTGCACATCGCCTATCGTCAGGCGTGTTTGAACGCGATCGAGTATCTGAAAAAGTTCGGATACACCGGCGCGCAGGCCTATGCGATCCTTGGGACCGCGCCGGTGCAGGGGCATATCTCGGGCGTGGTGGATATTCCGAACGCCTGTGCGACCCTGTGGCTGCCGACCGATATCTTTGAATTCGGCGGCAATATGATGCCCTCGCCCGATGGCCCGACCAAGTTCTTGGACGGCTCGGTCGACGTGCCGCTGGCCCCCGATCTGTGATGCTGACGGGCGGGCCCCGCGCGGGCCCGCCATCCCGAATTTAACGGAGTCCGGACCATGCCCGTTTACGAATACCTCTGCGACAGCTGCGGCCCCTTTGAAGCCCTTGCCCCCATGTCGAAATTCGCCGATCCCTGTGATTGCCCCGACTGCGCCGCGACCGCGCCGCGCATCATGATGACCGCGCCCCATGTGTCGGGCGTGTCATCGTCCACCCGCCACGCCCACGAAACCAACGAACGCGCCTCCGACAGCCCGAAAAAGCTGTCCTCGCACGGTCCGGGCTGCGGGTGCTGTAGCGGTGGCCACAAGAAGAAATCAAAGACGCTCTATCGTCCCGATGGCTCCAAAAGCTTTCCGACGAAACGCCCTTGGATGATCTCGCACTGATCAGAACGTGGGCGGGGTGCAGGCGCTGACGACCTCGCAGACCTCTGTGCCACTGTTGCGAAACCGATGCGGCGTGGTGGACGGGAAATAATACCCGTCCCCCGCGCTCAGCACATAGACCTCATCCCCGACGGTCAGTTCCAGCCGCCCGCGAATGACCACGCCGCATTCCTCGCCCTCATGGGACAGGTTGCGGCGCCCGGAATCGCGCCCGGGTTCATAATATTCGTGCAGCAGTTGCAGGTTCCGACCCGGCACCTGCGCACCGATCAACAGATACCGCACCCCCGGCGCGCCGATGTCGATGTGATCCTCGCGCCGGAAAATCGGGGATTGGGCGGTCTCAAGCTCAAAGCTAAAGAACGTCGCAAGGTCCATCGGAATGCCGTCGAGGATCTTTTTCAGCACGGCGACGGACGGCTGCATCGCCATCGATTCAATCTGGGAAATCGTGCCCGATCCCACGCCCGTACGCCGCGCCAATTCGCGTTGCGACAGGCCCTTGGATTTGCGGATCACGCGCAATCGGCGCGCCAGCAAGGCGTCGGTCGGGGTAGGGGGCGTGGACATGCGTGATTTCCTGCTTTGTATCCAGAGCACTTTGTCAAAAAACCGCGAAATAACAAGGGCGCGATTCTGTGATCCAAAGCAGGATTGATCGCCAAGCAGAGCGGTGGGACAACTGTTTTAACCCATTTCTGCGAGGCACCTTATGACCCTGTCCAATGATGTAATGTCCAGCTTTTGGATGCCCTATACCCCGAACCGTGCGTTCAACGAAAACCCGCGTCTGCTGCGCGCGGCGGACGGGATGTATTATACCTCGGACGACGGGCGTCAGATCCTCGATAGCTCGGCCGGTCTGTGGTGCGTCAACGCGGGCCACAACCGCCCCAAGATCGTCGAGGCCGTCCAGAAACAGGTCGCGACGATGGATTACGCGCCGCATTTCAACTTTGGCACGCCCGAGATCTACGACCTCTCGACCCGCCTTGCGGCGATGTTCCCCGGCGATCTGAACCACGCGTTTTTCTGTAACTCGGGGTCCGAGGCGGTCGATACCGCCCTGAAAATCGCGATCCATTACCACCGCATGCGCGGCGACGCGGCCCGTACCCGCCTGATCGGGCGCGAGCGCGGCTATCACGGCTCGGGTTTTGGTGGGATTTCGGTTGGCGGGATCGTCAAGAACCGGATGCACTATGGCTCAATGCTGACCGGTGTGGACCACCTGCGTCACACCCACGACCTTGAGCGCAACGCGTTCTCCAAAGGCTGCCCCGAGCATGGTGCCGAACTGGCCGACGATCTGATCCGTATGGCCGAACTGCACGATCCGTCCACCATCGCCGCCGTGATCGTTGAACCCGTCGCGGGCTCGACCGGCGTTCTGATCCCGCCGGTCGGATACCTGCGCCGCCTGCGCGAACTGTGTGACCGTTATGGCATCCTGTTGATCTTTGATGAGGTCATCACCGCCTATGGCCGTCTGGGCAAAGCCTCGGCCGCGGAATATTTCGACGTCGTTCCCGATATCATCACGACGGCCAAGGGCCTGACCAACGGGACGATCCCGATGGGTGCGGTGATGGTGTCCTCCAAGATTTACCAGTCCGCCATGGACAACGCGGATGCCCCGATCGAACTGTTCCACGGCTATACCTATTCGGCGCATCCGATTGCGGTTGCCGCTGCGCTTGCGACGCTGGACACCTATGACGAAGAGGGCCTGTTTGAACGCGGCACCGAAATGGCGCCGGTTCTGGAGGCCGCAGTGCATAGCCTGCGGGACAATGCGATGGTCAAAGATATCCGCAACCTCGGCATGGTCGCAGGGATTGAGCTGCACGCCCGCGATGGTGCGGTTGGTGCGCGCGGGGTTGAGGTGCTGAATGCCGCGTGGGAGGCGGGCGTGATGTTGCGCGTGACGGGGGATACCATTGCCCTGTCGCCGCCCCTGATCATCACCGAGGCGGAAATCGACCGTATCGTCACCACGATTTCGGAAATCCTGGGCCGGATCGCCTAAACCGTCCCACAAAATGAACAACGGCCGCAGAATTCTGCGGCCGTTTTGCGTTGGGTTATGCGGTCATTTGCGCGTGTAACGTGTCGCGCAAGGAATCGATCTGGTCCTTGAGCGCCTTGATGTCACATTCCGGCAGGCCACTCAGTAGGCTGAGGCAGTCGGGCAGGGCGCCTGCCTCATCCGCTTTGGCGCGGCCCTCGGGCGTTAGAGAGATATTGACCTGACGCTGGTCAATGAAATCCCGCTCGCGCTTGACCCAGCCCTTGGCCTCCAGCCGTTTCAGCAGCGGGGTCAGTGTGCTGCTATCCAAAAAGATGCGTTCGCCGATGGCTTTGACGGACTGGCCGTCACGCTCGGACAGGATCATCATGACCAAATACTGGGGGTAGGTCAGGTCCAGTTCGCCAAGCTCGGATTTGAATGTGCGGTGGGCGATGCTCCACGTGCTGTACAGGGAAAAGCACAGGTGGTCTTCGATGGATGCGGTCGTCATTTATGCCCCCCAAAAGGCGGTTGTTCGTTTTATTGGGGGCCAACGCCCCGATTATAAGTGGTGGCGCAGAGCGCACACCCATTCCGGAGAAAGGTCAACCGATCTCAACTGTGTTTGTGACCATTGCTGTATAGAAAAATGCGCAGGCTATCCTAAAGGATAGACTGATGGCGCGAGTGCATCAATAGGTGCACATCTCGCAATTGAATGCACGTATTGGGGGTGCGCGATCAGATCGCAATCGATTTATTCGGCGGCTGTGGCTGTCGAGGCCACGCTGCCACCGTCCAACGCAGACGCCAGCAAGGTCTGCGCCGCCGCCTTGGCGTGGATGGCTGGTTCCGTGGTGTGTTTCATCGCCGCAAGGATGATTGCGCCCTCTTTCAGGATCAACAATTGATAGGCCAGATCGCGCGGGTTCTCGGCCCCTGCCTCGGCGCAAAGGCCCGCAAAGTAGTCCAGCAAAATACGTTTGTGCTCGGCGGACTGCATGTTGATGGGGCAGTCTGCTTTTTGGAACTCGGCGCTGGCTTTGATGAACATACAGCCTTGGAAATAGGTCTCGCCGAACCATTCGCCCAATGCATCAAACAGTGCAATCAGCTTGCCACGCGCGCTATCCCCGCCAAGTTCATCTATACGACGATAGAGCCAGTCGCGGAACCGTTCGTCGCGCAGGCGAAGCACCGCCAGAATCAGTTCGTCCTTGGTACGAAAGTGCTTGTACATGGATGTCTTGGACACGCCCGTTTCTTTGACCAGCATATCCATGCCAGTCGCAGTGAACCCGTTTTTATAAAACGTATCCAGGGCCTTACGGACCAATTCATCTCGTTTGTTCTGCCGCATTCCGCTGCCTTCGGTGTACTGATCTGTGATCCATATATAGTGGATCAAAAATTTTGAACAACCCTGAAAATAACTTAAAAAATGGTGGGTTAGTGCCCCTTTTGGGGGTGCGCCTCAAAAATTTTTCAAAAAAACGCTTGCAATAGGTGACAGATCGGTACACCTATGATGGCATGAGTTAACAGATCGGTACACCAAGTTGCGAGGTGCAGAAATATGAGACGTTCGGTTTTGCCATTTACGCCGCCCTTCGGGCCGCTTGTCCTGTCGGTTTCGATTTCCGCGGGGATGGTTCTGGAGCATATCGACGGGCTTGGCCTGCATCTGACTGACACCCTGTGTGCCGCCCTGTGCCAGTTCGGGCCCATGGCCCATCTGATCACCTGAAACACCGAATACGGCCCGATCCTGTCCCGGGCTGTTTCTTCCGACCGGCGTATCCACTTCTCGTCGTCTCTGTAGGCGTCGGTCGGAAGACCCTACCCAATTGAAAGGAATACAATGTCTCGTCCTCCGTTCCCTCCGTTCACACGCGAAACCGCGATGCAGAAAGTGCGCGCCGCCGAAGATGCGTGGAACACCCGTGATCCGCAAAAGGTCGCGCTGGCCTATACGGTCGACAGCGTGTGGCGGAACCGGGATGAGTTTCTGAACGGACGCGAAGAGATCGCCGATTTCCTGACCCGCAAATGGGCCAAGGAAACCGAGTACCGCCTGATCAAGGAAATCTGGGCGCAGGACGGCAACCGCATCGCCGTGCGTTTTGTCTACGAATGGCAAACGGCCGATGGCGACTGGATCCGTTCGCATGGGAACGAGAACTGGGAATTTGCCGAGGACGGTCTGATGGCCGTGCGTCGCGCCTCAATCAACGATCAGCCGATCCGCGAAGAAGACCGCTTGTTCCGCTGGCCCAATGGCCCGCGTCCTGCCGACCACCCCGGCCTGAGTGAACTGGGCCTCTAGGCCCTGAGAAATGGAGAGAAACCATGGCATTGTCCTTTGCAAAACTGGCCTTCACGCCCACTGTCCGCGCCGAACAGGAAAAGCGTGGCTCTGCCGAGGGCTATGCCAAGTTTCTATCGGATGAGCGGCAGGGCGGGGATGTCCTGACCATGGCCGAGGCCACGTTCCTGCTGGAGCGGGACGGGTTTTACATGTCGACCGTGTCCGAAACGGGCTGGCCCTATGTGCAATTCCGTGGTGGTCCGGCGGGCTTTATCAAGCTGTTGGATGAGAAAACCATCGGGTTCGCCGATCTGGCAGGCAATCGTCAGTACCTGTCGACGGGCAATATGCGGGTCAATCCGCGGGTCGCCTTGATCGCGGTGGATTATGTGAATGCGCGCCGTCTGAAAATCTGGGGGACTGTGCGCATCATTGAGGCCGAGGACAATCCCGAAGCCGCCGAGGCCCTGCGCCCGGACGGCAGTGATGCCCGTATCGAACGCCTGTTCATCATCGAAATCGAGGCGATGAGCTGGAACTGCCCGCGCCATATCCCTCGCCGTCTGACGGTTGAGGAATTTGCCGGAGAAACGCTTGAGCTGCGCAAAGAGGTTGAACGCCTCAAAGCAGCCTTGGCCCAAGCGACAAGTGCGACTGCCTGACCATCCACGACCCATTTCTTATCTTTAGGAGGACGACCAATGAAACAAGATATCCTGATGACCACGGCCGCTGCGTTTTTGACGGGCGCGCTGCTTTTGCCGGTGACCATGGGCTCTGCCGCGCGGGCGGAGGTAACCTATGGCACCCATGATGCCGATGGCATCAGCATCGCCTATCGCGAGGCGGGCGATCCGTCCAAGCCGACGGTTCTGCTCTTGCACGGGTTCCCGACCTCGTCGCAGATGTTCAGTGACCTGATCCCGATCCTTGAGGACGACTATCATGTCATCGCCCCCGACTATCCGGGGTTCGGCGCGTCCGACATGCCGCCGGCTGACGACTATGACTACACCTTTGACAACGCGGCGGCGACGGTCCGTTCGTTGCTGGATGCCAAGGGGATTGAGCACTACACCGCCTATGTCATGGATTACGGCGCGCCGGTTGGTTATCGACTGTTTGCCGCGCATCCCGAGCAAGTCACAGGTTTCGTGATCCAAAACGGCAATGCTTACGAAGAGGGGCTGACGGACTTCTGGGACCCTTTCCGCGCCTATTGGGAAGAACCCGCCGGTGAGAATGAGGCGGCCCTGCGCGGGTTCCTGACCCTTGAGGCGACCAAGTGGCAATACACCCACGGCGTTCAGGATCCGTCCAAGATCAATCCGGACAACTATTGGAATGTGCAATACCTGTTGGACCGCCCGGGAAACCAAGAGGTTCAGTTGGAGTATTTCTACGATTACCGGACTAACCTGACACACTATCCGCATTGGCAGGACTTGTTCCGCCAGCACCAGCCGTCGGCGTTGATCGTCTGGGGTGAAAATGACGCGATCTTTCCGCCGTCGGGCGCGCATCCGTACAAGCGTGATCTGAACGACGTGGAGTTCCACTTGCTGAACACCGGTCACTTCGCGCTTGAGGACCATGCCGAGGTTATCGGGGATAAGATGCTGAAATTCTTGGAACGTGTGGCCAACTAAGACTGTCTCCACTCTTGGCCACTTGGGGCGTCCGCCAGTGCGGGCGCCCCGCCTTATTTGGATAGGTCGGTCAGGAATTTCGTGACCGGCTGTTCCCACAGGTTCGGGAACGCATGTACCCAATGGCCGTTCCCCGATCCGGGTAGGTCATAGGCGGAAAAGGTGCCGTTGCCGCCATTCGCCTTGTACTTTTCGAATATTTTCTGGGCGTGGGTGATCGCATAGAATGCGTCCTCGTTCCCGTAGATCCAGAGGCTGGGCACATCCGATTTCGCGGTCATGACGGCGGTGTTGATGCGGGTGGCGGTCGGGCATTTGTCGCTGATCCAGCCGCCAACGAAATTGATCACGCCACGGGTTGGGATGTCGCCCTCGGCGGCCAGTTTCAGGGACAATGCACCGCCCCGCGAGACGCCCGCCAACAGGACCGGATCGTCGGTGATATGGGGCTGTGCCTGAAGGGATTTGATGACGGCGCGGACATCTTCGGCTGCGCGCTCGGACCCCGCGACGGATTGCTCGGCGTTACAGGTATAGCCCTTGGACCGGTCATCGCCGAACCCTTCGTCGTAAAGGCCATCAGATTTTCCCCGTCCGCGTCGCATGGGAAAGGCGACGATATACCCCTGTGCGTTCAACGCATCGGCCAGTCGTCCGTCAGCCCAGTTCGAGGCAAACCGGTCCGCCTGTGTCCCACGTCCGGTTGAGCCGTGGTTCACAACCGCCAACGGAAACGGCCCATCCCCCGGCGGGGCAAAGGTCGTGACGTCAAGGCGCACGATGCCCGCGTCCTCAATCAAATCGGTTTCGATCATGAACCGCGTGCCACCCGACCAGTTCAGGTTTTCCAGATCGTCCTGTTTGGTCAGGATGCCGAACCCCTGATCGCCCTCATACACCGCACGCAGACGCCCCGCCGGCGATAGGGTGAACGCGATTTTTGGCACGTCCTTGCCCGTCAGGCGCAGGGTGTCGCCAATGATCACCGCATCATGGCGCGCCCATTGCGGCGGGATATTCGCGATTGCGCGCCCGTTGACCGCATAGACCACACGCGCGCGATTGCCGTCCGTGATCTGTTCAACCACCAGCAAAACCCGCATCCCGCCGGTCCATTCCCCCGCCCAGATGCCCGAAAATGCGGATGTCTCATCGGGGATGATGTCGATTTTTTCGGGTAGGGGAACATCGGCGGGCATGATCTGACCAAAGCTAAGAGTGCTGGAAAAGACGGTAAGACAAAGGGTTAACGCCACGCGACACGCCCATTTCAATGGGGCGGGGCGAAATGCACACAGGTCGCCGTCTCGCATTATCGTGACATTCCATTCTTTTGCCAAATTCTGTAACTAACGGATAACACACCAAAGACGCGTATGCCCAGAAGGGCCAAGAACAGGATTCGGATATGACACAGATCTGTGCCGCATTTGCGCTGGCCGCTGGGGTAATGGTCGCCGCAACCGGCGCAATGGCGCAAGAGGTCGAGGTTGAAGGCAACAAGACCTTGGGGATCGGCAGTGTCTTTACCAACGATGTGTTCGGTGATGGGCGCGACCGGTGGCGCAGTTCGTCCTACACGGTCAGCTGGGTGCGCGGACAGGACTGGACCGGCGATTTGCCCGACAGTTTCGGTGAGGTGATCGAGTACCGCTTTAACGCCTCGACCATCACGCCCGAGGATCTGACGACCCCGAACCCCGCCGACCGCGCCTATGCCGGTGCGCTTAGCGTCGGGGCCTATTCGCATTTTCAGTTCGGCAAGGCCGACATCGGTCTGGGGGGCGGTCTGGCCTTTACCGGTCCGGATACGGGCCACGGATCGTTCCAGCGCGAGGCGCATGAGCTGTTGGGTGTCACGCCGCCGTCTGACGCGGTTCTGGCCAACCAGATTGGCAACGCGGTCTATCTGACGGCGGAACTGGATGTGACGGGGGATTTCCGTATCTCTGACGGCGTGACCTTCCGTCCGTTTTTTCAGGTCCAGAGCGGGATCGAGACCCTTGCCCGTGTGGGTGGGGACGTGATTTTCGGCGGCTTTGGTCAGAATAGCCTTCTGCTGCGCGATGAGTTCAGCGGCCAGCTCTATGATGCGGTGGGTAAGGATGACCGTGGTCTGTCCTTCCTGATCGGGGCGGACACCGCCAAGGTGTTCCACAGCGCAATCATCCCCGCCAACAGTGGTCTGCAGCTGACCGATACGCGCGACCGTGTGCGTGCCGGTGTGAACTGGCAGGGCGAGCGGGTTGGTCTGTTTTACGGGGTCACGTGGCTGGGCAAGGAATTCGTCGGCCAGAGCGACAGCCAGATCGTCGGCACCATCGACCTGCGGCTTAAATTCTAAAGTATATAAAATTCTACACTTTGGGATATTTCCCTCCTTCACAAGCATTAACGTCGCGTGTTAACCTGCTGCCAATAAAAATATAATTGGGGCAGATTTCGGAATGAAAACGGGCTTGAAAGGCACGTTTGTCATCCCTTGGTCGCACACAGAAGTAGACGGCGCGAAAAACGCGCCCTTGGGTACGTTGCGGGTTGGATCCGTGTGGCGTTGGAATGGCGACGCGACGCGGGTCGACGGTTCGAGTGATTTTTTGCTTCTTGGTGAGGCTGATGGAGCGGCAGACATGCGCCGCCGTGCAGCACGCTCGGTGCGTCGCTTGGTTGGGGCGGCACTTGATCCTCAGCGCTCGGTCTACGAGCCGCTGAATACACCTCTGTTGGACAAGGGCTTTGTTCTGACAGACGGGCAGGCGTCGTTCACGGCAACGGAAATTCCAACGACGGTGGGCAAGCCGCCGCTGTTGATGTTCGTCGATCAGTTGCCACCGCCAGGTGTTGAGCTGTGGGTCGTGCGTGAAATCGCCGAAACCCCGCCTGTCACCCGCCACACGGATCAGCCCGAGGGCGTGATCTGTTTCGCGACCGGCACGATGATCGAAACCCCGCATGGGCCGCGCTTGATCGAGGATCTGCATCAAGGCGACGAGATCAGCACGCGCGACAATGGTCCCCAGAAAATCGTCTGGCGCGGGCAGCGCTATATGTCCGGCGCGCGTCTCTATGCATTGCCGCATCTGCGTCCGATCCGCGTCAAGGCACAGGCCTTTGGGATTGATTGCCCCCAGCCCGATCTGGTGGTCTCGCCCGAGCACCGCTTGTTGATGCGCGGTCCGGCGGCCCGATCCCTATTTGGCACGCCCGAGGTTCTGATCGCGGCAAAGGACATGTTGAACGACCATTCGATCATGGTCGACACGACGCTAAAGTCCGTGACCTATGTCCATCTTATGTTGGAGCAGCATCAGGTGATCACCGCCAACGGTGTGGATGCCGAGAGCTTTCACCCCGCCAACACCGACATCGCCGCCGTCCCTGACGCGCAGCGGGCCGAGTTGTTGTCCTGCTTCCCGACGGTGGATCGCGACCCGCAATCCTATGGCGGGTTTGCGCGGCGCAACCTGAACACAGGCGAGGCCGCTATTTTGCAGCATGAGGGCGGATTCCGTCATTGACTCGGACATCGCGCGCTGTATAAGCACGCCATCCCGGCCCACTGTGGCCGGGTTTTCATTGGTGTTGGTGGCCCCCGCAAGGGGATGCCTGTCTCCCATCCTACGGGAAAGGACAACGCCCTTCTGAACGCCCCGCGGCGTTCGCTTTTATGAAGGAGATCAGCCGTGACCAAACGCACGTCTGCCAAGTACAAAATTGACCGCCGTATGGGCGAAAACATCTGGGGCCGCGCCAAGTCGCCCGTCAACCGCCGCGAATACGGCCCCGGCCAGCACGGCCAGCGCCGCAAAGGCAAACTGTCGGACTTCGGTATTCAGCTGCGCGCCAAGCAGAAGCTGAAAGGTTACTACGGCGACCTGACCGAGAAACAGTTCCGTCGCATCTATGGCGAAGCTGAGCGTGTTAAAGGCGATACCGGTGAAAACCTGATCGGTCTTCTGGAGCGTCGTCTGGACGCTGTTGTTTACCGCGCCAAACTGGTTCCGACCGTGTTCGCTGCACGTCAGTTCGTGAACCACGGCCACGTGACCGTCAACGGTCAGCGCGTGAACATCCCCTCCTACCGCGTCAAAGAAGGCGACGTGATCGAGGTGCGTGACCGTTCCAAGCAAATGGCTCTGGTTCTGGAAGCTGTTCAGTCGGCCGAGCGCGAAGTTCCCGATTACTTGGACGTCGACAACGGCAAACTGACCGTGACCTTCGTTCGCACCCCCGGCCTGTCGGACGTTCCGTACCCCGTTGTTATGGAGCCGAACCTGGTCGTCGAATTCTACGCTAAGAACTAAGTTCTTAGCCTCTCACTCACGAGAACTGGAAAACCCGCCGACTTCGGCGGGTTTTCTGTTTTGGACGGGTCGGTTTGGCCGTGGCGTTGGATTTTGCGCAACATTGGTCCAATCGCGCGTCTTTGCGTCTGGTCTTGGCCCCTGCAGGCGGATAGAAATCCCCGCGTAAGAGGAGACCACACCGTGTCTAAAATCGAAGTGCAACCCGGGATTATGCAGATTGCCCTGTATCAGGGTGGTCAGTCCAAAATCGAAGGCGTGGCCGACGTTGTGAAACTGTCGTCCAACGAAAACCCCTTTGGACCGTCGGACAAGGCCAAAGAGGCCTTTGCCCGCTGTGCCCATCAGTTGCATCGATATCCCTCGACCGACCACCTGTCCCTGCGCACGGCGATTGCCGAGGTGCACGGTCTGGATGTCGACAAGATCATTTGCGGCGTCGGCTCGGATGAGATCATCACCTTTCTCTGTCAGGCCTATGCCGGCCCCGGCGATGAGGTGATCCACACCGAACACGGGTTCTCCATGTACCGGATTTCGACACTGGCCGCCGGTGCCACGCCCGTTGAGGTGCCCGAGGTCGACCGCACAGTGGACGTCGACGCCATTCTGGCCGCGTGCACTGAGCGCACCAAACTGGTCTTCATCGCAAACCCCGCCAACCCGACGGGCACGTTTGTGACGGGCGATGAGATCACGCGCCTTGCCGATGGCCTGCCCGCGCACACCATTCTGGTGCTGGACGGGGCCTATGCCGAATATGTCGACGGGTTCGACGGCGGCGCGGCGATGGTTGAGGCGCGCGAGAACGTTGTCATGACGCGCACCTTTTCCAAGGTCTATGGCCTTGGCGGGCTGCGCATCGGCTGGGGCTATGGTCCGCAGGCGATCATCGACGTTCTGAACCGTGTTCGTGGGCCGTTCAACCTGTCTGACGCCCAGTTGGACACGGCTGAGGCGGCGTTGCGCGACCGCGAGTATCTGGAAAAATGCCTGTCCGAAAATGCCCGTCTGCGGCTGTGGCTGTCCGAGGCATTGGCCGAGGTGGGCGTGCCCAGCGACGTGTCCTACACCAACTTTATCCTCGCGCGCTTCCAGAGCGCGGATGAGGCGGACGCCTGTGACGCATACCTGAAACAAAACGGTCTGATCGTGCGCCGCGTGGCGGGGTACAAATTGCCCGATTGTTTGCGCATCACGGTCGGGGATGAGGCATCGTGCCGTCGTATTGTCCACGCCATCCGCGGGTTCAAAGAGGCCAAGGAATGAGCGTGATCTACAACCGCGTTGCCCTGATCGGGCTGGGCCTGATTGCGGGGTCGATGGCACATGCCATGCGTCTGCACGGGCTGGCCGGTGAAATCGTCGGCACGGCCCGCTCGGCCGAGACCCGCGAAACTGCGGCGAAAATCAACCTGTGCGACCGGATTGTCGACACGGCAGCCGAGGCCGTTCAGGATGCCGATCTGGTGGTTCTGGCCGTGCCGGTTGGCGCGATGGGTGCCGTTGCCGCCGAGATCGGTCCGCATCTGAAAAAGGGTGCGACCGTCACTGACGTCGGCTCGGTCAAACAGGCGGTGATTGACGCCGTTGGACCGCACATCCCCGAGGGCGTCGATTTCGTGCCGGGGCACCCGCTGGCAGGAACCGAGCATTCGGGGCCTCTCTCAGGGTTTGCCAGCCTGTTCCAAAACCGGTGGTGTCTCTTGGTTCCAACCGCAAACAGCAGCGCCGATGCCGCCGCCCGCTTGCGCGCCTTGTGGGAAGGTATGGGGGCCAATGTCGACGAAATGGACGCCGAGCACCATGATCTGGTTCTGGCCGTCACCAGTCACACGCCCCACCTGATCGCTTACACGATGGTGGGGGTCGCCGATGACCTGCGCCGTGTGACCGATAGCGAGGTCATCAAGTACTCGGCTGCCGGTTTTCGCGATTTCACGCGGATCGCGGCCTCTGATCCGACCATGTGGCGCGATGTGTTCCTGACGAACAAAGAGGCGACGCTGGAAATCCTCGGGCGGTTCACCGAGGAACTGTTCGCGCTGCAACGGGCGATCCGGACGGGGGATGGCGAGCATCTGTTCGACTATTTCACCCGTACGCGCGCGATCCGTCGTGGCATCATCGAGGCCGGTCAGGACACCGAGGCCCCCGATTTCGGACGCAGCGGTACCAAAGAATGAAGCGTCTGGCGTCATATCTGGCGCTGATGCTGATGGGGGCAGGGGCGGTTTCGGCGGAATCGATCACGACCGCCCTGATCCCGAAACCACGTCCGCAAACGGCGGTGGTTGAGCCGCCCTTTGGTCCCCTGTTCGTGCCTGTTTTCGGACCGACGGCGGACACTGTCCGCCCGCGTCCGCGTCCTGGATCAACGGTCGTCGCAATCGCGCCCGCGCCGGTTCAGACATCCACATCGAACAGTGCCTATTCGGTCGTGGTCGCCCTGCGCCCGCAGGCCCGCCCGACCCAAGTCGCCTATGCACCCGCGCCCGCGCCGGTTCTATCTGGCGGCGGCAAGGTTCAGAAAATCTGTGGCAACAAGGCGATCTTGGGTCGCAAGGTGTCGCCGATCCAAGGCACGCTCAAAGGCTGTGGCGTGTCCAATCCGGTTGAGGTCTATTCGGTCGGCGGGGTTGAACTTAACCCGCCTGCGGTGATGACTTGCGATGCGGCCAAGGCCCTGAATAAATGGGTGAATAAGGGCGTTAAACCCGCGATTGGAAGTCTTGGCGGCGGTCCGGCCAAGTTCTCGGTCGCGGCGGGCTATTCCTGTCGTACCCGCAACAACCAACCCGGTGCAAAGGTCTCCGAGCACGGCAAAGGTAAGGCGATTGATATCTCGCAACTGACCCTCGTGAACGGCAAAACCCTGAACGTCCTAAGCCATTGGGGCAAGGGCGCCGAGGGGCAGTTGTTGGCCAAGATGCACAAATCGGCCTGTGGTCCGTTTGGCACCGTTCTGGGGCCGGATGCAGACAAATACCACAAGGATCATTTCCATTTCGACGTCGCGAAATACGGCAACGGCGCCTATTGCCGTTAACGCAGGCGGGGCATCCGACCTAGGTTGACCGGACCCAGCCACACCTGACCGCCCCGCAGGGACAGGGGCACATCTAGGGTCGTGTCATCCCCATCGCTTGCCGCCAGCAGACGCAGAACCCGCGTGGCCTGTTTGACATCGGCGGGTCGCATTGTGCCCATGTCCTGAGCCATGCTCAGGGCCGCGCGCCAGTTCGTAATCCCGAGGGTCAGCGCGCCCGTCGCATAGCCATCCAGATCGATGTCGAACCCGCCAGTTGCTGTGACAACGGTCTCGCCCCATTCGATACGTGCGTTGTCCAGATCGACCCGCGTCGCATGGGGCAGGGGGGCAAGGGCGAACCGGTTCAGCGGTTGGGACAGGCCGACCCGCGCGTTGACCTTGGTTGCGGTGATCACATGGCCCGCCGCCGACAGGGCGGTCGCATCCACGGCGACGTCATAGGTGGTCGGCTCTTCGGTTGCGCGCAGGGCCAACAACACCTTGTCCGCCGCGATCCGGTCGCCCGTCTCAAACCGTGCGGCGATCTGTTCCGCGACCAGATTGGCGCGATCCAGCGTCAGGTCGCCCTCGGCGCGGACCACCGCGCTTGCCCGCATGTCTGTGTTCAGGACCGTCACCTTGCCCAGATCGGGCAGGGTCAGGGTTTGGGTTTCCGGCCAGACGGCGATGATGTGATTTGGCCGATAGCTTAGCGTCAGGATCTGAAAAAACGGCGCAGACCATCCGAAATCGCTGGTTGGCGCGGTCACCGTCGGTGCGGTCAGGGTCGTGTCCAAGCGGTTCGGAAATCCGGACACCGACAGATCGTCATAGGCAATCGTCCAACCGGCGGCGCGTTGTGCCTCGATCCCTGCGTTCAACGCCTTGTCCAAGCCGCGCGCGGCCACGAACCAATACCCTGCCCACAACAGCGCCAATACGATCGTGATGGATAACAGTTTGCGCATGGCTGGGGTTCCTCAAACCTTTGGTATATGGTGGTATTTAATGGGCATGTGGCAGAAGGACCAGACAAATGAATGCGCCTCTTTGGGTGTTTGGTTATGGATCGCTGGTGTGGAACCCGGGCTTTGAGTTTTCCGAAACGCATGTGGCCCGCCTTAAGGGGTTTCACAGGTCGTTCTGTATGCGTTCGATCCACCACCGCGGCTCGGTTGAGGAACCGGGGCTGGTCCTTGCGCTGGACGCCAAGGACGGCGCGGCCTGTGAGGGCGTGGCCTTTCGCGTCGCCGCCGGCACCGAAGAGGAAACCATGGCCTATCTGCGCGAACGCGAGTTGGTCTCCTCCGCCTATCTGGAAACGGTTCAGCCCGTGCGCCTGTCGGACGGGCGGATGGTCGATGCGGTGACCTATATTATTGACCCCGATCACGACCAATATTGCGGCGACCTGCCGTTAGAAGAGCAGGCCCATATCATCACCCACGCCGTCGGTGGGCGCGGGCCGAACACCGAATACCTGTTCAATTCCGCAGGGCACCTTGCCGATCTCGGGATCGTGGATGAGGAACTCAGCTGGCTCAGCCGCCGCGTGCGCGAAATTCAGAGTGCCGTGAGCGAGGCCAATCCGACAGATTGATGATTGTTTCAGTGCACAGCTTACCCTAGGCTTTGCGTGTAAAATAACGATCCGGGACGCACCCAATGGACATGACCGATCACGAGGCCGAGCCGCATTTTTCCCAACCGGTCCGTCAAATTTTCCTGATGCTGGTGGCGCTGGGGCTGTTTTCCTTTGGCGGCTATATTGCCCTGCCACGGGTGGCGCCGGTGTTTCTGGCCAACCCCTATTTGAACGGGTTGATTGCGGCGGTGTTTCTGGCCGGTGTGCTGGCCTGTATCCTGCAGATGGTGCAACTGATCTCATCGGTGCGCTGGATCGAACGGTTCAGCGGCAAGAACCGCGACGACAGCAAGGGCCGCGCGCCACGCCTGTTGGCCCCGTTGGCGGCCCTCTTGGGCAACCGTCAATCGCGCATGCACATCAGCGCCTCCTCGGCGGGCTCCATCCTTGAATCCGTCGCTACGCGGATCGAAGAGGCGCGCGATATCACGCGCTATATCGTCAACCTTTTGATTTTCCTTGGCCTTTTGGGGACATTCTATGGTCTGGCGACGACCGTTCCGGCGGTTGTGGAGACCATCCGATCCCTTGCCCCGACCGAGGGCGAGGACAGCGTCGCCGTATTCAGCCGCCTGATGACCGGCCTTGAGGCCCAGCTCGGCGGTATGGGCACGGCCTTCGCCTCATCCCTGTTGGGTCTGGCGGGGTCGCTGGTTGTGGGTCTGCTTGAACTGTTTGCGGGCCACGGTCAGAACCGGTTTTATCGTGAGCTTGAGGAATGGCTGTCGACCTTTACCCGCATCGGCTTTGCGGGTGCCGAGGGCGAAGGCGCGAATGAAATGGGCGCGGTCGCGGCGGTGATGGAGCAGATGTCGCTGCAAATGGACGCGCTGCAAACCATCGTCGCCAATTCCGAGGCCAACCGCGATAACGTCGAGGGCCATCTGGCGCAGATGACCGCGACCTTGGACCGCGTCGCGGGACAGCTTGAGGGCAACCGCGATCTGGATCAGGCGATTGCGCAACTTGCCGCCGGTCAGGATCGTCTGGCCACCGCGATTGAGGCCATCGCGGGCGAGGGCGGTAGTGCCCATTCCGACGCCGAAAGCCGGATGCGCCTGCGCTCGATCGACGTGCAACTCTTGCGCATCCTTGAGGAAATCAGCGCCGGTCGCCAAGAGGCCATCGGCAATCTGCGCGCGGATCTGTCAACGCTGAACCAAACGATCCGCCGCGCCACCGGCGCCGAGGACTGACGCCATGGCCCTGACGCGGCGCACCGGACAACGCTTTCAGGCCAGCATCTGGCCCGGTTTCGTGGATGCGATGACGGCGCTGTTGCTGGTGCTGATGTTCGTTCTGTCGATCTTTATGATCGTGCAATCCATGCTGCGCGACACGATCACCGGTCAGGAAAATGAGCTAAGCCAACTGAACGCCGAACTCTCCGCGCTGGCCGAGGCCTTGGGGTTGGAACAACAACGCACGTTCCAGTTGGAGACCGAAATCGGCACCTTGTCGGGGACGCTAGAACAGGCGCGTGTCGCCGCCGAACAACAGGCTGCGTTGATCGCCACCCTCAGCCAGACGATTGACGATCAGGCGCAGTCCCTGTCCGCCGCCGCCGCGCGGATCACCGATTTTGAGGCGCAGGTCGCCACCCTATTGGCCGAGCGCGATGCCGCGCGGGATGAGGGTGCCCTGTTGCGCGCCGATCTGGACGCCCTAGAGGCCGAAAAGACCGAGCTTTTGTCAGCGCAGGAGCAGTTGCAACTGGCCCTTGCGCGTGCCCGGACCGAAATCGACGCCAATGCCGAGGCGGCCCGTTTGGCGGCAGCACAGCGTGAGGCGCTTGAGGCGCTGGTCGCCGAGATGCGCGCCGATCTGGCGGATACGGAAACGGCACGTTTGACCCTGTCGGGACGCGTGGATGAGTTGGAGCAGGAACTAAGCGCGCAAGAGGCCCAGCAGTTGGCCGAGGCCGAGGCTGCGCGCCTGTTGCGCGAACGTCTGGCCAATGCGCAGGATGAGTTGACCGCGATGACCCTCGCGCTTGAGGAGCAGCGCAGACAGGCCGAAGAGACGCTGACCCTGTTGGCGGCGGCGGAAACGGCCGAGGCGGATTTGAACGCAAAACTGGCCGCCGCATTGTTGGACACGGACACGTTGCGCGCCGCATTGGCGGGGGTCGAGGACGGGCGCAGTGAACTTGAGGCCGCTCTAAACGCCGCCGAGACCAGCCAAACCGATCTGCAGGCGCAACTGGCCGCCGCGATCACCGCGCGCGATGCCCTACAGGCCGAGGTGGACGCCCTGCGCGCCGCTGCGCCGGATCAGGCGACCGTGCGTGATCAATTGACCGCCGCATTGGCCGCGAAACTGGCCGCCGAACAAGAGGCGGCCGCGCAATTGTCCGAGGCCCAGAGACAGGAAATCCTGTTGGCCCAAGCGAATGAGGCCCTGTCGGCCGAAGAGGCGAAATCCGCCGAGAGCCAGCGCAAAATCGCCCTGTTGAACCAGCAAATCGCACAGTTGCGTGCGCAGCTTGGGTCGCTTCAGGCGCTGTTGGATGATGCGGCGTCGCGCGATGCTGCGGCGAAGGTGCAGCTGGAGTCGCTGGGCAATCAGTTGAACGCGGCGCTTGCCCGCGCGGCGTCCGAACAACGCGCCCGCGCCGAGTTGGAAGAGGCCGAGCGTCTCCGCCTTGAGGCCGAAGCGGCCCGTTTGGCCGCCGAGGCCAAGGATTTGGAAAACTACCGTTCGGAATTTTTTGGCCGTCTGCGTCAGGTTCTGGCAGGCCGCGAAGGTGTCCGGATCGAGGGCGACCGGTTCGTGTTCTCGTCCGAGGTTCTGTTCGAACCCGCCTCGGCCGATTTGTCGCCCTCGGGCGAGGAGCAGATCGCCAATGTCGTGTCGATCCTGCGGGACGTTTCGGGCGAAATCCCGTCCGAAATCGACTGGATCATCCGCGTCGATGGCCACACGGACAAGGTGCCGTTGTCGGGCACGGGGCGCTATCGCGATAACTGGGAACTGAGCCAAGGGCGCGCCTTGTCTGTGGTGCGCTATATGACAGATGCGTTGGGCTTTGATCCCAGCCGTCTGGCCGCCACGGGGTTCGGCGAATATCGCCCCGCGGTCGCTGGCGACACGCCCGAGGCCTATGCGCAAAACCGCCGGATCGAATTGAAACTGACCGAACGCTAGGGCGTGATGTCAAACGTCACGCTACGCTGATCAATCTCAACCCCGTCGCGCAGCATGTGGACCGTGCCGGTGTAACTCCCGATGGGCCAGCGTTCGCCCCGATTGCGCGTGCCCGCCGCGCGGTAAAGCTGTGGCTGTGACCGGTCCAGTTCCGCGTCATGGGTGAAATGAAAGCCGCTTGGCCCCGCGATATCAATGCGCAACACATCGCCCGCACGACCCCCATAGGCATAGCCCCACAGGACAAGCGCGGGGATGTCGGTTGTCAGTTGGTCGATAGGTGGCGGGCCAAGTTTGACCGTGTCGTAATCGGGCACCGCCGTAGCGACCCCAACCGAGATCATCCCGCCCGCCTGATAGGCGATCGGGTCCTCCCACAGGGTCGTGTCGGGCGCGTCGCATGTGGTCGGGGTACCGCTTGGGTCAAAGGGGTCGGTGACCGCCCCGTCTTTGCGCACACTCATGTGGACATGGGGATAGGACGTTTGACCTGAAAGACCGACCTGCCCAAGGACCGTGCCCTTGCCCACGCGTTGACCGGATTGGACAGCGATCGAGCCCTGTTTCAGATGGCAATATTGCGTTTCCCAACCATCACCGTGGCGGATGACAACCCCGTTGCCGCATTCGCGCCCCTCAATATCGGGGGCATTGTCCGCAGTCACGGGGATGTCGGCCATACCGTCGCGCACGCCCGTCACGGTGCCCGGTGCGGCGGCCAGAACGTTCACACCGGTGGCCATTGCCGACAGAGACGGGATCGCGAAATCCGTGCCCTTGTGCCCGTCATTGGCCAATGGCCCACAGGTGAAATCGGCAGCGCCCGGGCCGGGATCGCGGTCTACATATTGTTGGATATAACAGTCGTCCCCGAGGTCACAGTCCAAGGGTACGGACAAAAGAAATGCCCCCGCCGCAGAGGGTGCGGCGAGGGCAAGCATTGATATCAGGGCCGTCCGTATCAATCTGCGGTCAGCAGCGGCGGCTTTTTCGAGGCGATCTGACGCTTGGTCGGTTCCTCGACGCGCAGGTCCAATTCGCCGTTCTTAACGCCAACCTTGACGAGACCGCCCTTGGCCAGCTTGCCGAACAACAGTTCCTCGGCCAGCGGCTTTTTGATGTTTTCCTGAATGACACGACCCAGAGGACGCGCACCCATTTTGTCATCATAGCCCTTCTCGGCCAGCCATTCGGCGGCAGGTTTGGTCAGTTCGATGGTCACGTTGCGATCCATCAGCTGGGCCTCAAGCTGCAGCACGAACTTTTCGACGACCTGCAGAATGACCTCTTTGGGCAGCGGCTGGAAGCTGATCACGGCATCCAGACGGTTGCGGAATTCCGGCGTGAACGTGCGTTCGATCGCGGCGGTATCCTCGCCCTCGCGGCGGTCGCGGCCGAAACCGATGGCCGCCTTGGCCTGTTCTGCAGCACCCGCGTTCGAGGTCATGATCAGGATCACGTTGCGGAAATCGACCGTGCGACCGTTGTGGTCGGTCAGTTTCCCGTGGTCCATGACCTGTAGCAGGATGTTGTAGACATCGGGGTGGGCCTTTTCGATCTCGTCGAGCAGCAACACACAATGCGGATGTTGATCGACCGTATCGGTCAGCATCCCGCCCTGATCGAACCCGACATAGCCCGGAGGGGCACCGATCAGACGGCTGACCGCGTGCTTCTCCATGTATTCGGACATGTCGAACCGGACCAGTTCCACACCAAGGCTGCGCGCCAGTTGGTTCGCGACCTCGGTTTTACCCACACCGGTCGGACCCGCGAACAGGTAGTTGCCGATGGGTTTTTCTGGTTCGCGCAGACCCGCACGGGCCAGTTTGATCGCGGAGGACAGGGCCTCAATCGCATTATCCTGACCGAACACAACGCGTTTCAGGGTCTTTTCGAGGTCTTTCAGAACCTCGGCATCGTCCTTGGACACGTTTTTCGGGGGGATGCGCGCGATTTTGGCGATCACCTCTTCGATTTCCTTGGCACCGATCGTCTTGCGACGCTTGGCGCTTGCGACCAGATGCTGGGCCGCGCCGGCCTCATCGATCACGTCGATGGCCTTATCGGGCAGCTTGCGGTCATGGATGTAGCGTGCGGACAGTTCCACGGCGGATTTGATCGCGTCGCTGGTGTATTTGATGGCGTGGTGTTCCTCGAAATAGGGTTTCAGACCCTTGAGGATTTTCACGGCATCTTCGACCGAAGGTTCATTTACGTCGATTTTCTGGAACCGGCGGCTGAGGGCGCGGTCCTTTTCGAAATGCTGACGGAATTCTTTATAGGTGGTCGAGCCCATACAGCGCAGCTTGCCACCCTGCAGGGCGGGCTTCAGCAGGTTCGACGCATCCATCGCGCCGCCACTGGTGGCACCGGCACCGATCACGGTGTGGATTTCGTCGATGAACAGAACCGCATCGGGATGTTGTTCAAGCTCTGTCACAACGGCCTTGAGACGTTCCTCAAAGTCACCGCGGTAACGCGTACCCGCCAGCAGCGCGCCCATATCCAGCGAGAAGATCGTCGCGCCGGACAGAACCTCGGGGGTTTCGCCGTTGACGATTTTGCGCGCCAGACCTTCGGCGATGGCGGTTTTGCCAACACCGGGATCGCCGACCAGCAACGGGTTATTCTTGCGGCGGCGGCACAGCACCTGAATACAGCGTTCCACCTCATGCGCGCGACCGATCAGGGGATCGACGTCGCCCTCGGCGGCCTTGGCGTTCAGGTCGACACAGTATTTGGCCAGCGCGGATTCCTTGCCGTCGCCCTCTTCTTGGGCGGCTTTGGGGGCGCTTTGGGCCTCTTCTTCGAAATCGGTGGCGCCTTTGACGGGGCGGCTTTCGCCAAAGGACGGGTCCTTGGCCACGCCGTGGGCGATAAAGTTCACCGCGTCATAACGCGTCATGTCCTGTTCCTGAAGGAAGTAGGCGGCGTTCGATTCCCGTTCGGCAAAGATCGCGACCAGAACGTTCGCGCCGGTCACTTCGGTGCGGCCGGAACTTTGGACATGGATCGCGGCGCGTTGGATCACGCGCTGAAACGCGGCGGTCGGAACGGCCTCGGAGCCCTCGATCTCGGTCACGAGGGTCGAGAGTTCTTCGTCGATGAATTCGACCAGCGTCTGACGCAGCTCTTCGAGATCAACCGAACAGGCCTTCATGACCTTGGCCGCGTCGGGTTCGTCGATCAGAGACAAGAGCAGGTGTTCCAGCGTGGCAAGTTCATGGCGTCGCGCATTGGCAAGGGCCAGTGCGCCGTGGATGGCTTGTTCAAGGGTGCTCGAAAATGAAGGCACTGCGCGTGCTCCTTTCCTGTTAGG
This sequence comes from Rhodovulum sp. FJ3, assembly GCF_032918305.1. Classification (NCBI taxonomy): domain Bacteria; kingdom Pseudomonadati; phylum Pseudomonadota; class Alphaproteobacteria; order Rhodobacterales; family Paracoccaceae; genus Rhodovulum; species Rhodovulum sp. FJ3. Next base: position 651,359 of record NZ_JAWJUU010000001.1, on the reverse strand, counting down.
CGGAGGGGGCGACGGGGCCCACCTCAACTGTGGCCGTATGATATTAAGGATCGGTTTTTAACGGCCCGCTTCAAGTGTTTTCTGGACAATTTTCCAAAGGAATCGGGTCAAGGGCCAAATTTTAAGCGTCGCTGTTTTTCGGCTTTGACCATCGTTCGATCAGAAATTATCCTTGCGCCGACGGATTTCGGCAAAGACTGCAACATCGTCAGCATGTTCCATGCCAAGTGCCGCTTTGAGGGTGGGTACATTGGCGCGCAAGAACGGGTTTGTTGCGATCTCGTCTGCCAATTTACTGGGAACTGTGGGGCGGTTGTCCGCCCGGGCTTGGGTGATCTGTTGTACCCTAGAGATAAGGTCGGGATTATCGGGTTCAATAGTCATGGCAAACCGCGCGTTGGCGGCGGTGTATTCGTGACCAGAACAGATAGTCGTCTCGGGCGGCAGGGCCATTAGCGCAGACAAGGACGCCCACATCATATCCGGCGTGCCCTCGAACAAACGGCCACATCCCATCGCCATCAATGTATCGGCGGTAAAGGCGGCGCCCGTGTCGGGGAAATAGAACGACACATGGCCAATCGTGTGACCGGGGGTGCCGAACACCTGAACCGCCTCGCCGCAGACGATCAGGTCTGAACCCTGTTCAACGGCTAGATCGAGCGGGGGCAGGCGGTGCGCATCCGCCGCCGCGCCGATCACCCGCACACCGGGGCCGCGCAAATCCTCAACCCCGTCGATATGATCATAGTGGTGGTGCGTGATCAAGATATCGGTCAGGGTCCAGCCACGATCGTTCAAAACCTGCTTCAACGGCGCGGCTTCGGGCACGTCGACGACGGCGGTCTCACCGGTCGTGGCGTTATGAAGCACATAGGCGTAGTTGTCTGACAGGCAGGGGACCGTAACGATTTCCAGTGACACGATGTTGTTCCTTTGCTCGATTGCGCCTAGCGTCAGATTCGCCGAAGTGGGATGGGACTGCAATGCACCTTGATGTGTTGGATCTGCGGAATTTTTACTACCGGACCAATTTGGGTCGGGTGGCGCAGCGTGCGATCAGGAACCAGTTGCTGGAATTCTGGCCCGAGGCAAAGAACCAGACGGTGGTGGGATTCGGTTTCGCGGTGCCGATGCTGCGCCCCTATATGGAAGAGGCGCGGCGCATTGTCGGTGTCATGCCCGGCCAACAGGGGGTGATGCATTGGCCTGCCGGTCGCCCGAACGTCTCCGTCCTGTCCGAAGAGGTGAATTGGCCCCTTGCGACGGGAATCGCGGACAAGCTGGTCGTCATGCATGGCCTTGAAACAAGCGAACACCCCACCGCGTTATTAGAGGAATGTTCGCGCGTCATGGGGCCGGGGGCACGTGCGATGTTTATTGTGCCCAATCGGTCGGGTCTTTGGGCGCGCGGAGATGGAACGCCGTTCGGTTTTGGGCGGCCCTATTCGCTGGGACAGCTTGAAAATCAGTTAAAGCGCCACGGGTTTCAGCCCGAAGGCCACCGCGCGGCCCTCTATGCCCCCCCCAGTCACAAGCGATTCTGGCTCAAGACCTCGGACCTGCTTGAGGGCATGGGACGGCGCGTAAGTGCTTATTTTGCTGGGGGTGTGTTGATGGTTGAGGTGTCAAAACAGGTCTATCGCCCAACGGGCACGCCGGTGACGAACGCCCTGCGCCGCCCGCTTAGCGTTTTGCCCGCTCCGGCGGCAAATCCCGCGTAACTGCGACGTTTTTACGCAGAAAATGGCGACTCGGCAGGGGCTGTAAATCAGGCATTTCGCCCACATCTTCACCAGTTAGCGTCCAAACTGCGCAATTGGTCAGAAAATCGACTCACCCGAAGGTGTTGTTGACTGTTGCGACACGGGGAATGCTCTGCTACATCCGCGCTGATTTCGGGAGCGCGCCATATTGGCGTGAGCGTGAGCAGCCCCTGCCGCCTCCTGCGGCTTTCGGGGGCTAAAGACATCGAAAGGGTGGACGTGTCCGAACCGGCTTCGATCTCAGCAGGCATTGCAGCCCGCTATGCCTCGGCCATTTTTGAACTGGCCAAAGAAGACAATGTAATTTCTGCGTTGGAGAACGATCTCGACGCGCTGGAGGCCGCACTGGCCGACAGTGCCGAGTTCCGTGACCTGATCTCGTCGCCGGTTTATACCCGTGATGAGTTGGGCGCGTCTGTCGCTGCTCTGGGCAAGGCCATGGGCCTGACCGGCACGATGACCAACGCACTGGGCCTGATGGCCGGCAAGCGCCGGTTGTTCGCCCTGCCGCAGCTGGCTGCCCAGTTGCGCGACATGATTGCGGAAGAAAAAGGTGAGGTGACCGCCGAGGTCGTCGCCGCCAAAGCAATGACCAAGGCCCAGCAAGAGAAACTTGCTGCGGTCCTGAAGAAAACTGTTGGCAAAACTGTCAACATCAATGCGTCCGTTGATGAAAGCCTCATCGGCGGACTTATCGTAAAAGTGGGCTCGAAGATGGTCGATACGTCGATCCGCTCCAAGCTCGCGGCACTCCAGAACACCATGAAAGAGGTCGGATAAATGGGTATCCAAGCAGCTGAGATCTCTGCGATCCTCAAGGAGCAGATCAAGAACTTCGGTCAAGAAGCCGAAGTCGCCGAAGTGGGCCGCGTGCTCTCCGTCGGCGACGGTATTGCGCGGGTTCACGGCCTCGACAATGTTCAGGCCGGTGAAATGGTTGAATTCCCCGGTGGTATCCGCGGGATGGCGCTGAACCTCGAAGCAGACAACGTTGGTGTTGTTATCTTCGGTTCGGACCGTGACATTAAAGAAGGTGACACGGTTAAGCGCACCAACTCGATCGTGGACGTTCCCGCAGGCGACGCCCTGCTGGGTCGCGTTGTTGACGGTCTGGGCAACCCGATCGACGGCAAAGGCGAGATCAAAGCCTCCGAGCGCCGCATCGCTGACGTCAAAGCACCGGGCATCATCCCGCGTAAATCGGTTCACGAACCGATGGCAACCGGCCTGAAGTCGGTTGACGCGATGATCCCGATCGGCCGTGGTCAGCGCGAACTGGTCATCGGCGACCGTCAGACCGGTAAAACGGCTGTGGCTCTGGACGCCATCCTGAACCAGAAATCGTACAACGACGCTGCTGGCGACGACGAGAGCAAGAAACTGTACTGCGTTTACGTTGCAGTTGGTCAGAAACGCTCGACCGTTGCCCAGCTGGTGAAGAAGCTGGAAGAAACCGGCGCGATCGAATACACGATCGTTGTTGCTGCAACCGCTTCGGACCCCGCTCCGATGCAGTTCCTGGCACCCTACGCCGCGACCGCAATGGCCGAATACTTCCGTGACAACGGCAAGCACGCCCTGATCATCTACGATGACCTGTCCAAACAGGCCGTTTCGTACCGTCAGATGTCGCTGCTGCTGCGTCGTCCGCCGGGGCGTGAAGCATATCCGGGTGACGTTTTCTACCTGCACTCCCGTCTGCTGGAGCGTTCGGCAAAGCTGAACGAGGATCACGGTGCTGGCTCGCTGACCGCGCTGCCGATCATCGAAACCCAAGGTGGCGACGTTTCGGCGTTTATTCCGACCAACGTGATCTCGATCACCGACGGTCAGATCTTCCTCGAAACCGAACTGTTCTACCAAGGTATCCGTCCTGCTGTGAACACCGGTCTGTCGGTGTCCCGCGTTGGTTCGTCGGCCCAAACCAAGGCAATGTCCTCGGTTGCTGGTCCGGTTAAACTGTCGCTGGCTCAGTACCGCGAGATGGCTGCGTTTGCTCAGTTCGGTTCGGATCTGGATGCTGCAACCCAGCGTCTGCTGAACCGTGGTGCACGTCTGACCGAGCTGATGAAACAGCCGCAGTACTCGCCGCTGACCAACGCCGAAATCGTTTGCGTTATCTTCGCAGGCACCAACGGCTATCTGGACAACGTCGCAGTTAAAGACGTCGGTCGCTTTGAAGAAGCTATGCTGAACCACCTGCGTCAGAAACATGCTGATCTGCTGGCAGACATCACCGAGAACGACCGTAAGGTCAAAGGTGAGCTGGCTGACAAAATCAAAGCAGCTCTCGACGATTTCGCGAAAGACTTCGCCTAAGGGGCGGGTAAGGACTGGATAGATGCCAAGCCTTAAGGACCTTAAAAACCGGATCTCTAGCGTCAAATCGACGCGAAAGATCACGAAGGCCATGCAGATGGTCGCGGCGGCTAAACTCCGTCGCGCCCAAGAAGCTGCCGAGAGTGCACGCCCCTATGCCGAACGTATGGAATCGGTCATGGGCGGTCTCGCGGCATCGGTCGCAGGGTCGCAGAGCGCACCGAAATTGCTGTCGGGTACCGGCAGCGATCAGGTACAGCTCTTGGTCGTGATGACCGCAGAACGCGGTCTTTGCGGCGCCTTCAACTCGTCGATCGTGCGTCTTGCACGCACCAAGATCGAAGAGCTGAAAGCAGCAGGGAAGACGGTTAAAATCATCACCGTCGGCAAAAAAGGTCGCGAGCAACTGCGCCGTGACTACGCCGATCTGATGATCCATCACGTCGACCTGAGTGAGGTAAAGCGCATCGGTTACGATGTTGCTCAGGATATCGCGCGTGACGTTCTCAACCGCTTTGACGCGGGTGAATTCGACGTTGCGACGATCTTCTTCTCGAAGTTCCAGTCGGTGATCTCGCAGATCCCGACGGCACAACAGGTGGTTCCGGCCTCTTTCGACGCGCCCGAAGGCGACGTCGACGGTGGCAATCTCTATGAGTACGAACCGTCCGAAGAAGGCATCCTGGCCGATCTGCTGCCGCGCGGCGTCGCGACCCAGATCTTCACGGCACTGCTGGAAAACGGTGCATCCGAACAGGGTGCACGGATGAGCGCAATGGACAACGCAACCCGCAACGCAGGCGATATGATCGACAAGCTGACGATCGAATACAACCGCTCGCGTCAGGCTGTGATTACCAACGAGCTGATCGAAATTATTTCGGGCGCTGAGGCGCTCTAAGGAACCGGAGAAACGACATGGCAAACGCAAAAGGCAAAATCACTCAGGTGATTGGCGCCGTTGTGGACGTGCAGTTCGAGGACGCTCTGCCCGAGATCCTGAACGCACTGGACACTGACAACAACGGCAAGAAACTGGTTCTGGAAGTTGCCCAGCACCTTGGTGAAAACACCGTTCGTACCATCGCAATGGACGCAACCGAAGGTCTGGTTCGCGGTCAAGAAGTGGTCGACACCGGCGCACCGATCTCGGTGCCGGTTGGTAAAGCGACCCTGGGCCGTATCCTGAACGTCACCGGCGAGCCCGTTGACGAAAAAGGTCCGGTGAACGCGGAAGAAACCCGCGCGATCCACCAGGCAGCCCCCGAATTCGAAGAACAGTCGACCGCGTCGGAAGTTCTGGAAACCGGCATCAAGGTTATCGACCTGCTGGCTCCGTACTCGAAGGGTGGTAAAATTGGTCTGTTCGGCGGTGCCGGCGTGGGCAAAACCGTTCTGATCATGGAACTGATCAACAACATCGCAAAAGTGCACTCGGGTTACTCGGTGTTCGCAGGTGTTGGTGAGCGGACCCGTGAAGGGAACGACCTGTACCACGAGATGATCGAATCCAACGTTATCAAACCCGATAACCTGGAAGAGTCGCAGGTGGCTCTGGTCTACGGCCAGATGAACGAACCGCCGGGGGCACGTGCACGTGTTGCTCTGACCGGTCTGACGCTGGCGGAACAGTTCCGTGACGCTTCGGGTACCGACGTTCTGTTCTTCGTGGACAACATCTTCCGCTTTACCCAGGCCGGTTCTGAGGTTTCGGCTCTGCTGGGTCGTATTCCTTCGGCTGTGGGCTATCAGCCGACGCTGGCCACCGACATGGGTGCGATGCAGGAACGCATTACCTCGACCAAGAACGGTTCGATCACCTCGATCCAGGCTGTGTACGTTCCCGCGGATGACCTTACCGACCCCGCACCGGCAACGACCTTTGCCCACTTGGACGCAACGACCGTTCTTAACCGTTCGATCTCGGAACTGGGTATCTACCCGGCTGTGGACCCGCTGGACTCGTCCTCGCGTATCCTTGACCCGCAGATCGTTGGCGAAGAGCACTACCAAGTTGCACGCGATGTTCAGAACATCCTGCAGCGCTATAAATCGCTGCAAGACATCATCGCCATCCTTGGCATGGACGAACTGAGCGAAGAAGATAAGCTGACCGTGGCACGTGCCCGTAAGATCCAGCGTTTCCTCTCGCAGCCGTTCGACGTTGCGAAAGTCTTTACCGGTTCGGACGGTGTTCAGGTTCCCCTGGAAAAAACCGTTGCATCGTTCAAGGCTGTGGTTGCTGGTGAATACGATCACCTGCCCGAAGCTGCGTTCTACATGGTCGGTGACATCGACGAAGTGATCGCCAAAGCCGAAAAACTGGCCGCTGAAGCTGCCTAAGGGAGGCCTTGATGGCTGAGACTATGCAATTTGACCTGGTATCCCCTGAACGGAAGCTTGCTTCTGTTCAGGCCACCGAGGTCCGCATTCCGGGAGCCGATGGCGACCTGACGGCGATGCCCAACCATGCGCCGATGATCACCACCCTGCGCCCGGGCGTGCTGGAAGTGGTCACGACCGATGGGTCCAGCCGTTACATCGTCACCGGTGGCTTTGCCGAGATTTCGGCAGAGGGGACTTCGGTTCTGGCGGAACGCTCGCATCCTGTCGAAGAAGTGACTCAGGAAATGGTCGATGAGATGGTTGCCTCTGCGCATGCCGCTCATAAAGAGGCCCATCCTGATGTGGCTGACACGGCGGCCAAACTGCTGGCCGACATGGTTGCGATGGGGACCCATATCGGGCTCGACCCGAACGTACCGTCCATCTAAGGCCGGACAAAATCACATACGGACAGTGAAGAGGCCCCGATGTTGTCGGGGCCTTTTTCTTTTTGTATTGAGGTGTGTGCGGGTGCCGCTTTGGTCTGGGGACAGTGTGTTTTGTCGTGCGGCACTCGGGAGGATGATAAAAATATGAAGAAACTATCCAGTCACCGCGTCGGTGTGGACCAAGGGTCCCGTGTTTTGTTTTCCGACTATGAAGACGGGGGTGTGATGTGGACGGGGACGGGACCGCGCTCTTCCGTTACACAGATCACGTTTTCAGAGAAATTTCGCAGCGTTCCGGCGGTGACCGTCAGCATCTCGATGTGGGATCTCGACCAGAAAACCAATGGCCGCGCGGATGTTTCGGCGCAGGACATCACGACCGAAGGCTTTAGCATCCTGTTCAAAACATGGGGTGACACCCGTGTGGCCCGCATCCGTGCCGATTGGATGGCCATTGGCGAACTGCCGAACGAGGATGACTGGCAGCTTTAGGCGAGTTGTGGCAATAGAACCCAAACCACAAGGGACCGGTCATGACGGACAAACACGCCAAGATTAACGTTCTGATTTCGCATCCCGCGCGGATCATTTGCGTCGCATTGCCCAAATGTGCGTCCAGCACTTTGGTTGAGGTGTTTTTGCGCCTTGCGGGCTTTGACCCGCAACCGCGCCGCATCCGTCATATGGCGCTTGAACTGACCCGTTCGGGCGATCTGGAACGCGCGGGGACAGAGTTCCATCAGACCGACACAGCGGGTGCCACGGCCCTATTGGCGCGCTACGGCGAGTATCACAGCTTTACCGTCGTGCGTGAACCGGCGGCGCGTCTCTATTCGGCCTATTTCAACAAGCTGAACCGCTATACCAAGGCGCACCGCCCGTTTCTCTATACGCTGGGCAAGTTGACCCAGATCCTGCGTGGTCCGAAACATTGGGACCGCGTCGAGACCGGAAACCGGGTGGTGCAACGCTTTCTCAGCTTTCCCGATTTTGTCACCGCGATGGAGCAGGTCGGCCCGTCAATGGATGCCCATTACGCGGTGCAGGCCGAATTGCTGAACCTGCCGGCGAACCGGTTTGACCGTGTTCTGGATTTGCGCGCGATGGGGCAGGATCTTGTTCCGATGCTGCGCGATTTCGGGGTGGATGAGGACGCTCTGGCCCGTATCGCGACGATGCCGCAGGCCAACAAACGTGCCGCGCCGCCCTCGGCCCAAGCATGGCGCACCCCCGACATCGACGCGCGCCTGCGCACCCTTTATGCGGCGGATTACGCGGCCTTTGATTTCCCGCACTGGAAGCAGACATAAAAAACGCGGCCCCGTAACAGGGCCGCGTTTTTCATTGTCCGGTCTGATCCGCGATCAGGGGTGATAGACACCCTCATACAGCGGGATCAGTGTTTTATCTTCGAACAGCGACGAGACCGAGGTGCCGTTCCATGTGTTGATGATCGACTGTGCGAACAGGGGCGCGGTCGGCACGATGCGGATGTTTTTACAGCCCTTCACAGCCTCGGTCGCCTGGATCGAGTCGGTGATGACCAGCGACGACAGTTTTGAGTTCGTCACGCGCTCAACCGCGGGGCCCGACAGAACGCCGTGCGAGATATAGGCGTGAACCTCTTGCGCGCCGGCCTCCATCAGGTGCTCGGCTGCTTTGCAAAGGGTGCCAGCGGTGTCCACAAGGTCATCCACGATGATACATTTCTTGCCCACCACGTCACCGATCACGGTCATCTCTGCGACCTCACCGGGTTTCTCGCGGCGCTTATCCACGATCGACAAGGGCGCGTCGATGCGTTTGGCCAGTTCGCGGGCACGCGACACGCCGCCAACGTCGGGCGAAACGACCATGATGTCGTCCATCTTTCCCTTAAAGTTATGGCGGATGTCCAGCGCGAAGACCGGCGAGGCATAGAGGTTGTCCACGGGGATATCGAAGAAGCCTTGGATCTGCGTGGCGTGCAGGTCCATGGTCAGGATGCGCTCGATCCCGGCCTCGACCATCATGTTCGCGACCAGCTTGGCCGAGATCGGCGTGCGGGCCTTGGTGCGGCGGTCCTGACGGGCATAGCCGAAATAGGGGATCACGGCGGTGATGCGACCGGCCGACGAGCGGCGCAACGCATCTGCAATGATCAGCAGTTCCATCAGGTTGTCGTTGGCCGGGTTCGAGGTCGGCTGAATGATGAACATATCTTCGCCGCGTACGTTCTCGTACACTTCGACAAAGATTTCACCGTCGTTAAAGCGCTCGACCCGCGCATCGACGAGGCCCACGTCAAATCCGCGATGGATCGACATGCGACGCGAAATCGCGGATGCCAGTTGGCGGTTGGCGTTGCCCGAAATCAGTTTCGGCTCATTGACAGAAGGCATGGCAGAGGTCCCCAAGTGCTGCATCCGGATCACAGAATCGTAACGTTGACACCGCTTATCACCCAGTTACGGTCTTGCCAAACCACGACTGACCGGAAGAGCGCATTATGCCCAAAATTGACTACTACTTTTCGACGATTTCGCCCTACACCTACCTTGCGGGCGACCAGCTTGAGCAAATCGCCGAAAAACACGGCGCCGAGATCGTTTATAAACCTCTGGACATCGTGGCCCTGTTCGGGCGCACCGGCGGTACCCCACCCGCGCAACGTCACGAAAACCGGCAGGCCTATCGCGCCAAGGATCTGGCGCGTGTGTCAAAGCTGAACGGGCTGGATCTGAATCTGAAACCCGCGTTTTTCCCGACCAACGCTGCGCCTTCGTCCTATGCGGTGATTGCGGCGCAGGCGGCGGGCACGGGCGATGTCGGGGCCTTGGTGCGGGCCTTGCTGACCTCGGTCTGGGTCAAGGAACAAAACATCGCCGAGGACGACGTGATCCGCGCCTGCCTGATCGAGGCAGGGTTCGATCCCGCATTGGCCGACAGCGGGCTTCTCAGCGGGGCGGAAACCTATGCCGCGAACCTTGAAGAGGCGGTGGCCTGCGGGGCCTTTGGCGCGCCGTTCTATGTCGTCGGTGACGAACCGTTCTGGGGTCAGGACCGTCTGGCGCATCTGGACGCGCATCTGTCCGGCGACATCTGATGCCGCGCGCCGTTCTAGGCGGGCACGACCTGTTCTGGCGCGAGATGGGGCAGGGGGGCGATGCGGCGTTGCTGTTGCATTGCTCAATGGCCCATGGGCGCGCATGGGCGGGGGTGATGGCGGCGCTTGGGCACCGTCTGTTGGCCGTGGCGCCCGATCTGCCCGGCCATGGTCAGAGTGCGGATTTGCCGGGCGGCGCGGATTTTCATGACACGACCACGGGGGCCGTTCTGCCCCTGTTGCAGGATGGCGCGCCCAAGACGGTGATCGGCCATTCGTTCGGGGCGACGGTGGCCCTGCGTCTGGCGCTAGAGCACCCCGAACTGGTGTCGCGCCTGATCCTGATCGAACCCGTGCTGTTTGCAGCCGCGCGCAGCTATGACAGCTTTCCCGCCTATCAGGCGATGATGGCCCCGTTTCACGCGGCGGTGGCCGAGGGGCGGCGCGATGAGGCGGCTGATCTCTTTATGGCGGATTGGGGCACGGGACAGGCATGGGCGGACCTGCCCGAGGGGCAGCGCGCCTATATCCGTGACCGTATCCACATCATCACCGAGGGCGACCGAGCCCTTGTGCCCGACACGCCCGGCATCCTGAGCGGTGACCGGTTGGAACGTCACCGCATTCCAACCCTGTTGGTTGAGGGCGGCGCGTCCCCGCGTATCGTCCATGACATTGCAGACGTGTTTCAGGCGCGTATGCCGGTGCTGGAACGGGCGCGGGTGGATGGGGCGGGGCATATGTTGCCCATCACCCATGTCCGTCCGGTCAGTGCGGAGATCGCGGCCTTTCTCGACCGCCATCCGGTGGCTTAGGGGTCTACCCCCAGCAGGGCGAGGAATTGATCCACGTCCTCATCCGTTGTCGACCACGAACAGACCAAGCGCGCGCTGATCAGCTCCTCTGCCGGTCCGTCAAGGCTCTGGTCCATGGGCCACATGTAATAGGCCGCGCCGCCGTCCATAGCCGCGCGGTGTTTCGCGCGGGGCCATTTGGCGAACACCATGTTGGCGTCGGTCGGATAGATCAGTTCCGCGCCCTCAACCCGCAACAGACCCGCCGACAAGCGCGCCGCACTGGCGTTGGCGCGGGTGGCCAGTTTCATCCACAGATCATCGGTCAGATAGGCCTGCATCTGGGCCGACAGATAGCGGTGTTTGGAAAACAGATGGCCGCCACGTTTGCGGCGCAACTGAAACTCCCACGCCTTTTCGGGGTTGAACAGCACGACCGCCTCAACCCCCATCAACCCGTTCTTGGTCCCGCCAAAGGACAGGACATCGACACCCGCGCGCCACGTCATGTCCGCAGGCGTGGCTCCCGTCGTCACAAGGGCGTTCGAGAACCGCGCGCCGTCCATATGAACCGGCAGGTCATAGGCCCGCGCCACAGCACAGAGCGCGCGCACCTCATCCACGGAATAGACCGTGCCGCCCTCTGTCACGTTGGTGATCGACACCGCGCCGCGTTGGACATTGTGCACGCCCCCACGCGCGGCAAAGGCGATTTCGGCGTCCAGATTGCCAGGTGTCATTTTGACATCCGGCCCCTCGACCAGCGTCATTTTCGCGCCGCCCGTATAGAACTCTGGCGCGCCGCATTCGTCCTCTTCGATATGGGCATTGCGGTGACAGAACACCGTCGCCCACGGCGGACAGATACAAGCCAGCGCCAGCGCGTTTGCCGCCGAGCCGGTGGCGACAAGAAAGACCTCGGCCTCGGGGGCCTCAAACAGGGTGCGGATCTGATCGCGGACCTCGGCGGCGATGGCGTCGTTGCCATAGGGCATGGCATAGCCGTGGTTCGCCTCGCGCAGGGCGTCCAGAACCTGCGGCGGGACGGGCGATGTATTGTCCGATGCGAAATTCATGCTCACAAATCCCCTTCGATTACGTAATCTTCCCAGTCCTCGACCGGCACGTCAAATTCGGGCACGGTCCAGCCTTGGACGGATTCACCGGCCTCATGAACGGCGTTCGGATCGCCCGAAATCAGCGGGTGCCAGTCCGGCAAAGGCTGTTTCTGCCAAAGCAGACGATAGGCACAGGTCGAGGGCATCCAATAGGCAATCTCGCCGATGTTTTTCGGCGTCAGAACCACGCATTCCGGCACAATGGTCTTGCGCACCTCATAATTGGCACAGCGACAGCTTTCGTCGTCCAGCAAACGGCACGCCACGCGGGTAAAGACGACCTCGCCCGTGTCCGCGTCCTCCAGCTTGTTCAGGCAACATTTCCCACAGCCATCGCACAGCGCCTCCCATTCTTTGGGGGTCATGCGGGTCAGGGGGACCTTTTCCCAGAAGCGCGGGCGCAATGCCGTGCGGTCGATCGGGTCTTTCACTGGGGCCTCATCGCAGGTTGGGGCGGTCAGCCGTTCAGGATGTCCCGCGCCTTGTCGCAATCGGCATTCATCTGGGTGATCAATGCCTCGATACTGTCGAACTTGACCTCTGGGCGCAGGAATTCAACCAGAGCCACGGAAATATGTTCCCCGTAGAGGTCGCCTTTGAAGTCGAACAGATAGGTTTCACAGTTGGGTGTGTTCACACCGAACATCGGGCGCACGCCAACCGAGGCCGCGCCGTGATAGCTGCCCTTGTGGGGGCCGGTCAGGACGTCGACCCTGACCGCATAGACGCCGAAACGGGGCGGATGCATGCCCGAGATCGCCATGTTCGCGGTCGGAAAGCCCAGATCGCGACCGCGTTTGTCGCCGTGCAGGACCTCGCCCTCAATCCGGTGCAGGTGGCCCAGCATGTCCGCCGCGTCCTGTGGGCGACCGGCACCCAGCGCGGTGCGGATGGCGGTCGAACTGATCGCGCTGTCACCGGTGTTGAGCAGCGGCACAAGGGTCACGTCAAACCCCATCGCCGCGCCGAACGTCACCAGATCCTGTGCGGTGCCCTGACGGCCCTTGCCGAAACAGAAATCCTCGCCCACGACCACGTGGCGCAGGCCAAGGCCCTCGCAGATGACGGTGCGTGCAAAATCCTCGGGCGTAAAGCCGACCATCACCTGATCGAACGGCAGTTGATACAGGACATCGACCCCCAGCTTGGCCAAGCGGTTGCTCTTGGCCTCGGGGTTCATCAAACGAAACGGGGGGGCATCGGGGGCAAAGAACTCGCGCGGATGCGGATCGAACGTCACAACGCCCAGCTTGCACGCCTTGTCGGTGGCATAGGCGCGGGCGATGTCCAGAACCGCCTGATGCCCACGGTGCACGCCGTCAAAATTGCCGATCGCGGCAGATGCGCCGCGATCCTCGGGTTTGATGCCGGTCCAGTGCGAATACGTTTCCATCGGTCCCCGATCACGCCGGGAACCCGACGGTGTCAGTCAAACTTGCGGCTGGGCGCCAGAACAAGCGCTTCGCCCTTCAAGACAACCGTATCGCCCACTGCGCAATGACATTCAAGGGTGACGCGGCGCTTGGCGTGGTTGATGTCGGTCACTTTGACCTCGGTATAGACCACATCGCCGGGACGCACGGGGGCCATGAATTTCAATGTCTGGCTCATGTAGATCGTGCCATGGCCGGGCAGTTGTTCGCCAATCACCGCAGAAATCAGGCCCGCGCTCAGCATGCCGTGGGCGATGCGGCCCTCAAAACGGGTTTGCTGGGCGAACTCCTCGTCCATGTGGACGGGGTTGTGGTCTGTGGAAACCTCGGCAAACAGTTCGATATCGCGGTCGGTAACGACCTTGCGCAGATACCGCGTCATGCCGATTTCGATATCTTCGATACAGATCGTGCCGCGGGGCAGGTTGTCCAGCATATCTTCGGTTCCTGATTGGGTGTGTGACTCGCTCATGTTGCAGTGCAGCATAAGCGAGTCGGCCCGGTTAGGCAATCCGGCAGAGTAATTTTACGACCATAGTCGATGCATTTGCGCAACTTTGTTGCGGCGCGGATTCCCTGCTTAGCGCAGAAACCCAATAGAATAGCGCGGATTTTGCTGTGCGGTCTCCAGAACGGCGTTCAACTTCTCGGGATCCGGTTGCTCGATGGTGCCGGTTTCCGCCGCCGCCAAGCCGCCGGTGATGAACAAACAGTCCAGCGATTCCCCGCCTGCGCCGCTGACGTCCGTACCAAGTCCATCGCCGATGCACAGGATGCGATCGTCGGAAATATCGGCGATCTGGGCCAGACGTTTGCGCGCCAGATCATAGATCGGCGGGTGCGGTTTCCCGAAATAGAGGCTCTCGCCGCCCATTTCCGTATAGAGCGCGGCCAGAGCACCGGCGCACCATTCCCGTGTCTCGCCGCGGTCCACAACGATATCGGGGTTGGCGCAGAGGAACTTCATCCCCTTTTGCTTCGCGTACAGGAGTTGCGGGCGCAGCTCGGACGGATCGGCATGCACGTCGAACGGACCGGTGCAGACGATACCCTCTGCCTCTTCCAACGGGACCTGCGTGATCGACACGGGGTTTTCGATGATTTTCAGCGGATCGAAAAAGCTCTGATCATTCGAGTCTCCGATGAAATAGACCTTTTCGCCCACAGCACCCTGATACATGGCCGCGCGCGCACTGTCGCCCGAGGTGGTGATCGTGTCCCAACAATCCTCGGGCACACCGATGTGCGCCAGTTGCTCGGCCACGCTGTGGCGGTGGCGGGGCGCATTGGTCAGCAGAACCACAATGCCACCGCGTTCACGGTAAGCCATCAGAGCATCGACCGCGCCGGGGAACGGCGTCTGCCCGTTATGGACACAGCCCCACAGGTCCACGAACAGCGCCTTATACTGATCGGAAATCTCATGCAGGTGGGTGATGATCTGGGTCATAGCTGTGCCTTTCCTGTGAACGCGCGCCAGTCTTCGCATGTCAGCGCCCCAAGGCCAAGAGGTGAGGGCACGTCACGCCCGCCCAAACGAAAATGACGCCCCGAAGGGCGCCATTTCAAAATCACGGTCGATCCGAAACGATCAGAGTTTCAGGTTCGGGATGATCTGTTTTTTGCGGCTCATGATGCCCGGCAGGACAACGGTGTCGCCCGAAACGGATGCGTCAAAGCTCTTTTCGGCGACGGTTTTGACCAGATCGTTGGGGACCAGCAGCGTGGCCTCTTCGTTCAGGATGTCGACAACGAACAGCAGAACCTGATCGACGCCGTCCTCGGCTGCGACGGTGGTCATGGTTTCCATCAGGCTGTCCTTGCGGTCCAGCACGATTTTCGGCGCGGTGGTTTCCAGAACCGACACGCGGAATTTGGTGCCCTCAACGGCGTATTCTTTGGAGTCCATGCGCAGCAGCTCTGCGTCGCTGAACGCGGACACGTCGGATTTGGCTTCGAACATCTCGCTGGCGTAGGCGGCGATATCCAGACCCAGTTCCGCGGCCAGTTTCTCGGCCAGTGCCTTGTCCTGATCGGTGGTGGTGGGCGAACGGAATTCCAGAGTGTCCGACAGGATGCAGCTCAGCATCGCGCCTTTGATGTTCTCGGGCATCTTGGCGGCGTTGTCGCCCATCAGGTTGTACATGATGGTCGCGGTGCAAGCGAGCGGCTTGATCGTGATGTCGATCGGGCCTTTGGTTTCCAGACCACCGGTCAGCTTGTGGTGGTCGATGATCTGAATGACGTTGGCGTCGTTGATCGCGGCGGGCAGTTCGGCGGGGTTGTTGGTGTCGACGATGACAACGGTGTCTTCGGCGGTGACGTCCGAGATGATCTCGGGCTTGTCAAAACCCCATTTGTTGATGACGAAGGCGGCTTCGGTGTTGGGCTCGCCCAGCAGTTTGGCCTCGGCCGGCTGGTTGCGGATGTCCGACAGGTACCATGCCCAGATCAGCGGCGAGCCGGTGGAATCGGTGTCGGGGGATTTGTGGCCAAAAACTTTGATCGTCATGTCTACGGTCCGGATTGTGGAGGTCAATTTCGCGCCCTTATAGGCAGGGGCGGCGGGGTTGTCACCCGTGTGAGCGCTGTCATTTGGTCGGGGATGGGCGATTTTGTGCCTCTTGCGCGCGGGGTGTCACACATCCGATAGTGCGCCCATGACAGCGATCCGTGAAACCGACCTTTATGCCCCGATCAAGGCCTTCCTGAGCGCGCGCGGATTCGAGGTCAAGTCCGAGGTCGCAGGGGCCGATATCGTGGCCGTGGGTGCGGACAATGTGCCGGTCATTGTCGAGATGAAAACGACCTTTTCCCTTACGCTGTTTCATCAGGCGATTGATCGTTTGGCGGTATCAGACGCGGTCTATGTGGCCGTGCCGCGTGGGACGGGAAAACGGTTTCAAAACGCGCTGCGCGAGAACCTGAAACTGTGCCGGTATCTGGGCGTGGGCCTTTTGTGCGTGCGCCTGTCGGACGGCACGGTGGAATGTCTGCTGGACCCCGGTCCCTATGCGCCGCGCAAGTCGCGCAAGAAACAGGTGCGCCTCATGCGTGAATTCGCCGCACGGGACGGGGACCCGAATGTGGGCGGCTCGCGCGGGCAGATCATGACGGCCTATCGACAGGACGCATTGCGCTGTGCCCTGTATCTAGAGAGCGCGGGCGAAACCAAGGGCGCGCGGGTTGCCGCCGACACGGGCGTGGGGCGCGCGACCACCTTGATGCGCGACAATCATTATGGTTGGTTTGCGCGCATCGGCACCGGCCTATACGATCTGGACGGGGCAGGACGCGAGGTGCTGGCGACGCTTGCGGCGGACCTTAGAACACAGTTCGGCCCGCGTGCGGAGGCGGATCAGGGCGTCGCGCAAGACTCTCACACGGACACGTGAAAAATTTGAAACGGGGCTGTTGACAGGCCGCGGCGGACTCCCTAGCTGTGTTGCGTTAGCACTCGAAGGAGGTGAGTGCTAATGATGAGAATTAGCGAACCAAGGAGCGTTCCAAATGGCATTTACTCCGCTGCACGACCGAGTTCTGGTCGCACGTGTTGAGAGCGACGAAAAAACCGCTGGTGGTCTGATCATCCCCGACAGCGCAAAAGAAAAACCCGCTGAAGGTATGGTTGTGGCCGTAGGCGCCGGTGCCAAAGACGAAGCAGGCAACCGGATCGCAATGGACGTAAAAGAGGGCGACAAAGTTCTCTTTGGCAAATGGTCGGGCACTGAAGTCACGGTCGACGGCAAAGAGCTGTTGATCATGAAAGAATCCGACATCATGGGCATCATCGCCTAATTCGTCTTTCCCAGAAATTATCTAGTCAGGAGCAAGCACAATGGCTGCTAAGGACGTAAAATTCGATACCGACGCCCGCAATCGTATGCTGAAAGGCGTCAACATCCTTGCCGATGCGGTAAAGGTGACCCTGGGCCCCAAAGGCCGTAACGTCGTCATCGAGAAATCGTTTGGCGCACCGCGCATCACCAAAGACGGTGTATCGGTTGCCAAGGAAATCGAACTGGAAGACAAGTTCGAGAACATGGGCGCGCAGATGGTGAAAGAAGTCGCCAGCCGCACCAACGACGAAGCCGGCGACGGCACCACCACCGCGACCGTACTGGCCCAAGCCATCGTTAAAGAAGGCCTGAAGCAGGTTGCTGCTGGTCTGAACCCGATGGACCTGAAGCGCGGCATCGATCTGGCAACGACCAACGTTGTTGAAGCCATCAAAGCCGCTTCGCGCCCTGTAAACGACAGCGACGAAGTTGCTCAGGTTGGCACCATCTCGGCCAACGGCGAAGCAACCATCGGTCGTCAGATCGCGGACGCTATGCAGAAAGTTGGCAACGAGGGTGTGATCACCGTCGAAGAAAACAAAGGCATGGAGACCGAAGTCGAAGTCGTCGAAGGTATGCAATTCGACCGCGGCTACCTGTCGCCCTACTTTGTCACCAACCCCGACAAGATGATCGCAGACCTCGAAGACTGCATGATCCTGCTGCACGAAAAGAAACTTTCGTCGCTGCAGCCGATGGTTCCCCTGCTGGAATCGGTCATCCAGTCGCAAAAGCCGCTGTTGATCATCGCTGAAGACGTCGAAGGCGAAGCTTTGGCAACGCTGGTTGTGAACAAACTGCGTGGCGGTCTGAAAATCGCTGCTGTTAAGGCTCCGGGCTTTGGCGATCGCCGTAAAGCCATGCTGCAGGACATCGCAATCCTGACCGGTGGTCAGGTCATCAGCGACGATCTGGGCATGAAGCTTGAGAACGTCACCATGGACATGCTCGGTTCGGCCAAGAAAGTGGCGATCTCCAAAGACGAGACCACCATCGTTGACGGTGCTGGCGAGAAAGCCGAGATCGAAGCACGTGTTGCTCAGATCCGTGGCCAGATCGAAGAAACCTCGTCGGACTACGACCGTGAGAAGCTGCAAGAGCGCGTTGCCAAACTGGCAGGCGGTGTTGCTGTTATCCGCGTCGGCGGCATGACCGAAGTCGAAGTGAAAGAGCGTAAAGACCGCGTTGATGACGCACTGAACGCGACCCGCGCTGCTGTCCAAGAAGGCATCGTTGTGGGTGGTGGTGTTGCTCTGGTTCAGGCTGGCAAAGGTCTGGAATCGCTGACCGGTGCAAACGCCGATCAGGACGCCGGTATCGCCATCGTGCGCCGCGCGCTTGAGGCTCCGCTGCGTCAGATCGCTGAGAACGCTGGTGTTGACGGTGCAGTTGTTGCCGGCAAAATCCGTGAATCGGACGACACCGCATTCGGCTTTAACGCTCAGACCGAAGAATATGGCGACATGTTCAAATTCGGCGTGATCGACCCCGCCAAAGTCACCCGTACCGCTCTGGAAGATGCGGCATCGGTTGCTGGCCTGCTGATCACCACCGAAGCAATGGTTGCAGACAAACCCGCCAAAGAAGGCGCTGCCGCACCTGGCGGCATGCCCGACATGGGCGGCATGGGCGGCATGATGTAATCTGTCGATCCATAGTGATCTTGGGAAAGGGGGCCGTACGGCCCCCTTTTTCGTTTGCGCCCTGCCGGAAATGACGGCATCTGCGCGTGGGGCTGCTCAACTTGGCATCTGGCCCGTCTGTCACGGCCAAAGTGATTTGTGATCACCCGAGCAACGGGTTTAGCATCAAGGGCATCACAAGAGGCATGGCATGGACGTTCTGAACCTCTCTCCGCGCGACGTGACCCCTGACGATTATCTGGATGTGTCTGTGTTGCTGTCCACGGCCTTTGATGGGCCGGGCGAGGCGCGTCTGGTTGAGAAATTGCGCAAAGACGGTGATATCGGGCTGGAACTTGTCTGTGAGGATGAGGACGGCATCTATGGCTATATCTGTTTTGCGCGGATGGTGTCGCCCTTCGGGTTCTGGTCCCTCTCGCCTGTGGCGATCAAGCGCGCCTACCAAGGGCAGGGCATTGGTGATCAGCTAATCAGACGTGGGTTGGACGGGATGCGACGCGCCGGTGCGGCGGGTGTTGTGGTTCTGGGAGATCCCGATTTCTACAGCCGTTTCGGGTTTTCCAAGGCCGCGGCGGCGGGGCTCGATTCCCCTTATTCGCGGGCGCACACGATGGTCTATCCGATTGCAACGGGGGCCAAAGAGGTCACAGGCCGTTTGGTCTATCCACCCGCGTTCAGCGTCCTCTAGCGCACGATCGGTTCCAACGGGTCGTAGAACACGCTGTCCGACCACGCCACATTGGCCAAACTGTCGGGTTTCACGCGGATGGACGCCATTTCAGCGCGGGTAAACAGGCGACGGGTGGTCACGACGCCCGCCGGATCGATCCAGTCATGGTCGATGTCCCCGCCGGTGATCTGACAGCGGAAATAGATATCCACCTGATGAAACGTACCCTTGGGGTCGTGGAATTCGTTCACCAGACAGGGCGCGCCGATAACGATGTCTAGGCCGGTTTCCTCATGCACCTCTCGGCGCAGGTTGTCGGTCAGGGACGCGCCGCGTTCCACGCCACCGCCGGGCGCGCACCACAGGTCGCTGACCCCATCCGGCCATGCGTTCACCAGCAGTAGGCGGTTTTCATGCAAGATAATCGCGCGCACGGCGATGCGGGGGCTGGGGGCAGGTGAAGACATGAGGCGATGCTGCCCCAGTGGCGCACGCACTGCAAGATGTGGAAACGAAACTGTCATTTGCGCATGTGTGAATTCCGTGCAAGATCGCGCCATGCGTTTGTTTTTATTGACTGCCCTGACCATGGTGGCCTTTGCGGCCAACTCTGTTTTGAACCGCCTTGCGCTGATTGACGGGGCGATGGGGCCTGCGGCCTTTGCGGCGGTGCGCCTGTTGTCTGGCGCGGTGGTTTTGGTGGCCCTGTCGGCGATGCGCGGGTCGATCCAATGGGGCGGTCCGGGGCGTGTTGGCGGGGTTCTGTCGCTGGCCGTCTATGTCCTTGGGTTTTCCTTCGCCTATGTCAGCCTGCCCGCAGGTCTGGGCGCGCTGATCCTGTTTGGCGGCGTGCAGATCACCATGTTCGCGGGCGCGGTTCTGGCCAAAGAGGACGTGCCGATCACCCGCTGGATCGGCGCCGTGATGGCCTTTGGTGGCTTGGTCTGGTTGCTCTGGCCGACGGGCGGCGCGGATGTCAGCTATCCCATCGGCGCGCTGGCCCTGATGGCATCGGCGGCTGTGGGCTGGGGGATTTATTCCCTGCTGGGGCGTGGGGCGCGTCAGCCGCTGCAAATGACGGCGGTGAACTTCGCATGGGCCAGTCCGATTGCCCTGTTGGTCTTTGCGATCCTGCCCGATGGCGTGTCGGGCTATGGCATTGCTTTGGCGATTGTGTCGGGCGCGATCACCTCGGGACTTGGCTATGCCCTGTGGTACAGCGTCCTGCCGGGCCTTGGGGCCACCCGCGCGGCGGTGGCGCAATTGACCGTTCCGGTCATCGCGCTGGCCGGTGGGATGGTGTTTCTGGGAGAGGCGCTGACCCTGCGGTTCGCAGTGTCCTGTGTCTTGGTGTTGGGCGGCATCGCCGTGTCGCTGATCAAGCCACGCCGCCCGAACTGATTACCCTTGCGCGGGGCGCAGCACGCGGTTGACGTGCCCCATTTTGCGGCCGGGTTTCGCCTCGGCCTTACCGTAGAGATGGATCGCGACGTCGCTCTGACCGGCATAGGTCGGAACGTCGTTCACATCGTCCCCGATCAGGTTCAGCATCTCGACATCGCTGTGACGCGACCCGTCCCCAAGGGGCCAGCCGACCACGGCGCGGATGTGCTGTTCGAACTGGTCGATGACACAGCCGTCCTGTGTCCAGTGACCCGAGTTATGGACCCGCGGCGCGATTTCATTGACGATCAGACCCGCGCGCGTCACGAACAGTTCGACCCCCATCACGCCGACATAATCCAGCGCGTTCAGGATCTTGGCCGCGATCAGGACCGCATCGGTGCGCTGTGCGCCGGTCAATGTCGCAGGCAAGGTGGTGGTGTGCAGGATACCGTCCTTGTGCACGTTCTGACCGGGATCGAAACAGGCGACTTCACCATTCAGGCCGCGCGCGGCGATCACCGACACCTCATGCGTGAAGTCGACGAACCCCTCCAGAACCGAGGGCGCATCGGCCATGGCCGCGAATGCCGCATCGGCGTCGTCGGCGGTTTTCAGGCGCGCCTGACCCTTGCCGTCATATCCGAACCGGCGGGTTTTTAGGATCGCGTGGGCGCCGATCTCGGCAACGGCGGCGGTCATGTCTGCCGCGCTTTCGACATTGGCAAAGGGCGCGGTTTGCAGGCCTAGATCGTTCAGGAACGTCTTTTCCGTCAGGCGGTCCTGCGACACCGCCAATGCCTTGCGGTTGGGGCGGATCGGCTTGATCGCCTCGATCACATCCAACGCCTCGGTCGGGATGTTCTCGAATTCATAGGTCACGACATCCACGGATTGCGCGAATTTGCGCAGGGCATCGTGGTCGTCATAGGACGCTTGGAAATGATAGTTCGACACGTGGCTGGCGGGGCAATCGCCGCCCGGTTCGAAGATGCAGGTCTTGAACCCAAGGCGGGACGCCGCCACCGAGAGCATCCGGCCAAGCTGACCGCCGCCCAAAATGCCAATCGTTGCGCCGGGGGACAGGGGATCAGTCATCGACAGGTTCATCCGGAATAGAGGCCGACAGGGCATCGCGCCACGCGTCCAGCCGTTCAGCAAGGTCAGGGTCGGCAATTGCAAGGATACCGGCGGCCATCAGGCCCGCGTTCGACGCACCCGCGGCCCCAATCGCCATGGTCGCCACGGGAAAGCCTTTGGGCATCTGCACGATGGAATAGAGGCTATCCACACCCGACAGGGCCTTGGTCTGAACCGGAACGCCGATGACGGGGATGCGGGTTTTGCTGGCCATCATGCCGGGCAGGTGGGCCGCGCCGCCCGCGCCCGCGATAATCACGTGCAGACCACGTTCGGCGGCGGTTTTGCCATAGCTCCACAAACGGTCGGGGGTACGGTGGGCCGATACGATCTTTGCCTCATAGGCAATGCCCAGTTCGTCCAGAATATCAGCTGCCAGTTTCATCGTCGGCCAGTCGGATTGACTGCCCATGATGATGCCCACTTTTACGTCGCTCATGCTGCCCTCATGTGTTCGGAGGCGGCACTATATCCAGATGGCCCGCTTATGCAATGATGTCCGGGGTCAGGCGATCCTCAATCACCGCGATGCGATCTTTTAGCGTCAGTTTCTGTTTCTTAAGACGACGCAGGGTGAACTGGTCGGCGGGGTTGCCGCGCTCGGCAAGGGCATGGATCGCGTCATCAAGATCGCGGTGCTCACGACGAAGAACCTCCAGCTTTACGCGCAGGACTTCTTCGCTGTTCATTTCGCTTGCGATGTTCATCTGATTTTTGGACCCGAGTCGTCAGTTCACGTCATCTGATCATAGCCATTTCAGACCCTTGCGGGAAGGGTGGCCTTGCGCATGGCGCGATCCACGCCCATATTCAACACAGGAACGCGCCAGAATGGGCGCTCCGGACTTCAGGTCGCTTATTCAAGGACTTGCGCAATGACGAAACTGACTCTTGGCTCGCACCCGTATCTGTTGGGGTTTGAGCAACTGGAACGCCTGCTGGAACGCAACGCCAAATCCGGCAACGAAGGCTATCCCCCCTTTAATATCGAGCAGACCTCGGAGCGTGGCTATCGCATCACGCTGGCCGTCGCGGGGTTTAGCGAGGACGATCTGGCCATCACCGTCGAGGACCGCCAACTGGTCATCCGGGGACGCCAGCGCGACGATGACGACACACGGGTTTTCCTGCACCGCGGAATCGCCGCCCGCCAATTTCAGCGCTCTTTCGTGCTGGCCGACGGGGTGGATGTGGCCGGTGCGGAAATGGAAAACGGATTATTGCACGTCGACTTGGAACGGGCCGAGCCCGAGAAAGTTGTACAAACGATTGCAATCAAAACGCAGTAACAGAGGGGATCCAAATGGACACGACATATGACGCACTGCCGGGCACTGGCGAAAGCAACATCGTCTACGTGCGCCCCGTTGCAGTACTGGACCTGCCCGAGGACATGCAGGACGAGGTGCGTGAACAGGTGGACGGGGCGGAGAACCTCTATGCCGTTTACGATTCGACCGGCGAACGTCTGGCGCTGGTGAAAGATCGCCGCGTGGCGTTCATTCTTGCCCGCCAAAACGACTTGGCTCCGGTCAGCGTGCACTAAGCACCGCCAACCCGTTGAAATAATTGACCCGCTCTGGATCTCAGGGCGGGTTTTTTTCGTGCTCACGATAAGTTTTATAACCTCCTATAGTATTATATGATGGTTACGTATTTTCTGTATCTTGGACCAACATGTTAAATGGTTTTAGCCGGAGGAGCGCACATGCCATTGATCGACGTAAAAGTATTCAAAGACGAATTGACCGACGAACAGGCGAAAGAACTGATCGCGAAATTCACCGACGCAGTTGCCGAAGTCACCAGCGACAAGCTGCGCGATGTGACGTGGGTCGTGATCAATGAGGTCAAGGATGGCCATTGGGGCGTGGGCGGCAACGCGCTTGGCCTGCCGGACGTCAAGGCGATCATGGTCAGCTAACCCGCCACTCGCCCAACAAAAAACCGCCGGCGTTAATCGCGCCGGCGGTTGCTTTTTCGGGGTTGGGTCCGCTTATTGCAGACCGATCAGACCCATGCTCTCCAGTTTCAGCAGAACCTGGTGGGCGCAGTAATCAACGTCCACACCTTCGGTATCCACGACCAGTTCGGCGTTGGTGGGCGATTCATAGGGATCGGAAATCCCGGTGAATTCCTTGATCTTGCCTTCGCGGGCCAGTTTGTAGAGACCCTTGCGGTCACGGCGTTCGCATTCCTCAAGCGAGGTTGCGACGTGCACCTCAACGAAGGCACCGTAGGCCTCGATCATCTCACGCACGGCGCGGCGGGTCGCGGTGTAGGGCGCGATAGGCGCACAGATCGCGATACCACCGTTCTTGGTGATCTCGGAGGCCACATAGCCGATCCGCTTGATGTTGATGTCGCGGTGCTCTTTGCTAAAGCCCAGCTCGGACGACAGGTGCTTACGCACAACGTCACCGTCCAGCAGGGTCGTCGGGCGACCGCCCATCTCCATCAGCTTGACCATCAGCGCGTTCGCGATGGTGGATTTGCCCGAACCCGACAGACCGGTCAGGAATACGGTGAAACCCTGCTGCGAGCGCGGCGGCGAGGTGCGGCGCAGCTCTTTGACCACCTCGGGGAACGAGAACCACTCGGGGATTTCCAGACCTTCGCGCAGACGACGGCGCAGTTCGGTGCCCGAGATGTTCAGGATGGTGACTTCGTCCTTGTCGGCAATCTCGTCGTTCGGCTCGTACTGGGCGCGTTCCTGAACATAGACCATGTGTTTGAAGTCGACCATTTCGATGCCGATTTCATCTTGGTGCTCGCGGAACAGGTCCTGTGCGTCGTAGGGGCCGTAGAAATCTTCGCCAGCCGAGTTTTTGCCGGGGCCAGCGTGGTCGCGACCAACGATAAAGTGGGTGCAGCCGTGGTTCTTACGGATCAGACCGTGCCAAACCGCCTCACGCGGGCCGGCCATACGCATCGCAAGGTTCAACAGCGACATGGTGGTCGTCGCGGCCGGATACTTGTCCAGAACGGCCTCATAACAGCGCACGCGGGTAAAGTGGTCAACGTCGCCCGGTTTGGTCATGCCCACAACGGGGTGGATGATCAGGTTGGCCTGAGCCTCTTTCGCGGCGCGGAAGGTCAGTTCCTGGTGTGCGCGGTGCAGCGGGTTGCGCGTTTGGAACGCAACGATGCGGCGCCAGCCCATTTTACGGAAGAACGCACGCAGCTCGTTCGGGGTGTCGCGGCGGGCGCGGAAATCATAGTGGATCGGCTGTTGGATGCCGGTGATCGGACCACCCAGATAAACCTCGCCAGCGGTGTTGTGCAGATAGTTCACGGCGGGGTGCGCCAGATCGTCTGCGCCGAACACTTTTTCAGCTTCGCGCGATTTGTTGGGGGTGTATTTGTCGGAGACCGACATGATCGCCAGGATCACACCTTCTTGGTCGCGCAGCGCGATGTCTTGGCCGGGCTCAAGGCTTGCGGCGAACTCGGGGTTCACGTCCAGCGTGATGGGCATCGGCCACAGCGAGCCGTCCGCAAGGCGCATGTTTTCAACAACGCCGTTGTAATCTTCTTCGGTCAGGAAACCCTTGAGGGGGTTAAACCCGCCGTTCATCAAAAGTTCGAGGTCGCAGATCTGGCGCGGGGTCAGGTCCCAGCTGGGCAGGTCGGCTGCTTCTACTTTTAGTTTCTGTGCACTCTCATGGGAAACATAGAGCTCCGGGATCGGAGCGTGATCTGTCATCGTCATCTGATCAACTCGGCCTTGTAAAACATCCAAAAACGCGATCGGTCCCCCGCCCGATCTATGGGGGCGGGGTGCCGTTATTTTGGACAAATATCAAGTCCAAGCGCCGTTCTATTTTGCAATTGCGGCGAAAAGGACGCGTTTTTGGCCGTTCGTGGGAAATTATTCCGCTTCGGTGGCTGCGATGAAACGCTCGGCCTCAAGCGCGGCCATGCAACCCATGCCGGCCGAGGTCACGGCCTGACGATATTTGTGGTCGGTCAGGTCACCCGCCGCGAAAACGCCGGGAATCGAGGTCTCGGTGCTATCGGGTTTGGTGACGACATAGCCGCCATTGTGGGTCTCAAGGATGTCCTTGACCAGTTCCGAGGCGGGCGCGTGGCCGATCGCGACAAAGAAGCCTTTGCAGGGCACCTCGGTGATTTCGCCGGTTTCGACATGTTTGGCGCGCACGCCTTCGACGCCCGCCGGATTGTCACCGCCGACCACTTCTTCGATCGCGTGGTTCCACAGGATTTCGACCTTGGGGTTTTTGAACAGGCGATCCTGCAGGATTTTTTCCGAACGCAGGCTGTCGCGGCGGTGGATCAGCGTGACCTTGGAGGCAAAGTTGGTCAGGAACAGGGCCTCTTCGACGGCGGTGTTGCCGCCGCCAACGACGACAACCTCTTGGCCGCGATAGAAAAATCCGTCGCAGGTCGCACAGGCCGAGACGCCAAAGCCTTTGAATTTCTCCTCAGAGGGCAGGCCCAGCCATTTCGCCTGTGCACCGGTCGCAAGGATCAGCGCATCACAGGTGTAGGTGACACCGCTGTCACTGTAGGCCTTGAAGGGGCGCTCGGACAGGTCCAGACGGTTGATGTAGTCGGCCACGATCTCGGTCCCGACGGCGCGGGCGTGCTTTTCCATGTTGACCATCAGGTCGGGGCCCTGAATCTCGACCTCACCGGGCCAGTTTTCGACCTCGGTGGTGATGGTCAATTGGCCACCCGGTTGAATGCCTTGGATCAGGATCGGTTCCAGCATCGCGCGCGAGCCATAAACAGCCGCCGTATAGCCCGCAGGCCCCGAGCCGATGATCAACAGTTTGGTGTGGCGCGTTTCAGACATCATAACCCCCATGAAAACGTGTTCCGCCCATATAACGATGCGCCCGTCGCCATAAAAGGCCCTTGGCGCATTTCGTGGTTCAAGTTGGATGAGATTTAATTTATTGCGCAGCTGTGAAACATTATTGCGCAATCGGTCGCGCAACAATATTATCCGCAAAAATGGTTCGGAGGTATAAATGCCCAACACCAAGTTGGATCCGATTGACCGCAAGATCCTTGCAGAACTGCAGGCGGACGGTCGGATGACAAACGTAGAGCTTGCCAAACGTGTTGGGATTTCGGCGCCTCCTTGTCTGCGTCGGGTACGGACGTTGGAAGAATCGGGCTACATCCGTGGCTATCATGCGGATGTCGATCCGCGTGAACTGGGCTTTGAGGTTCAGGTGTTCGCGATGGTCGGTCTGCAAAGTCAGGCCGAGGTCGATCTGTCGGCATTTGAGGCGCGGTGTCAGGACTGGCCGCTGGTTCGTGAGTGCCACATGCTGAACGGGGAGGTGGATTTCATCCTGAAATGCGTCGCGCCCGACCTGTCGACGTTCCAGACCTTCCTGACCGAGCAGCTGACCGCCGCCGACAACGTGGCCAGTGTCAAAACCTCGCTGGTCATTCGCGGCGCCAAGGATGAACCGGGCGTCCCGTTCAACGTGCTAGAGGATCGTCTGGCCAAACTGTCCTGACCGCTCAGGTCAGGCCCAGCAATTCACGCGTTTCAAACCCCGTCAGTCGCGGATAGGCCATCGGCCCGAAATCCGCGACACTGTTTGCGTGGGGGAAGTACTCTAGCAATTGTGCCAGTGTCTCGGGTGGTAGCATTTGCTGAATTTCGGGGCCGGGGTGATAGCTTTCGACGGGCACGCCATTGGCACGCAGCATTTCCTGCATCGGCAACACGATGTGATAGAGGCGCACCGGAACCGACGGGTGCAACGGAAACACCCCGTATCCATCACACAGCGCATGGGCCGGAATCGCCACATCCGCCGTATCGAACCGGTCCTGCAGGTGCGCGCCATGGTGCAACAACCGCATCCCGTGCCCGATGATAAGGTCACTGGTCGGGCGATCCATTCCGAATGTGTCCACACAAATCCGGATCAGGGGCGCGCCTGCATGCGCCGTACGGTCGGGAAACAACAGCATCGACCCGATCCATTGGATGGGCTGCGGACCATTGTGCGTGGTTGCGATTAGATCACCGGGGCGTAAGTCCTCAATCGGGGTGCGTCCGCGCGGCGTGTCGATCAAGGTGCCGCGCACCATACCCGAAAAGGCTGGTTCAAACGGAACCCCCATCGGGCCATCTATCGTCATTTCGGTCTGAGAGCCTGCGGTCGTCAGGCCGGCAATGTCATAAGCGCGCATTTGAGGCTGAGCGCGCCCTGTATGCCGGCCTGTCCGAACCGTCGAGAGATGGGCACTTCTGCCCTGAGATATTCCATATTCCGCACCTGCGGATGTCCAAGCGGGGGCCATACCAAGCAACCTGTGTCTAAACAATCTGCGGCGGCCCCACCGCGCGCGGTGCAGAAACAATGTCCTAGTACCCGTTATAAGGTTAACAGAGGCCTACCTGTCAAAATATCGCCTGATTTACAGTTGGGTGCAGAAACGGTCGGTGATACGCGCGGTGATTGTTTCCGGTGCCCGCGCCCTGTTGCCACATTCCTGATGCGGGCCCCAACGCGGGGCCACGAATCATTTAACGTGGACTGCATAGGGCCAATGAAAAACCCGCCGATGCGGGGCATCGACGGGTTCTGCATTCTTTGGCGATTTTGGCGTGATTACGCGCGGGCGGCCTTGCCCGATTTGCCGGCGTCGCGGCGTGCGTTGCGCGAGGCGCGGGTCCAGGGCAGGGCGGGCTGTTCTTTGGCGCTCTCTGCGATGACCCATTTCATCCAACGGCGTTCTTTTTTCATTTTACTCGCTCCTCATGCGGGCCGATCATTGCGGCCTGTGTTCTTGCTTGGGACCGTTATGGCGGGGCATTGGGGCGGGTCTATGGCCCTGATTGTGTCGTTTCGCGGTCTTGGTGTGGTGAAAATGTGGCGCGGGGTCGGGCCGCGTCAGAGGGCGATGGTCGAGATCAACCGGCCATAGTCGGCCTCACCCGTATGGGTGCTGCGCCGGTAGGAAAAGAACCGGTCGGGATCGGAATAGGTGCAGTGCCGAATCCAACCCGCTGTGCCGATTCCCGCAGACCGCAGGCGATGCAGGCCAAAGGACGGAAGGTCGAACATATACCGGTCGCCCTCGCCATTAACGAAAAACCGGCTGTTGTCGGGGTCGTCGGCGACAAAGTTGTCCAGAAACTCGGGGCCGACCTCATAGACGCGTTGGCTGATCGTGGGGCCGATGATGGCGGTGATGTTGTCGCGGGCGGCACCGAGATCGACCATGGCGTCCACTGTTGCCTCTAGCACACCGTCCAGTGCGCCGCGCCATCCCGCGTGGGCCGCCCCAATGACGCCCGCATCCGGATCGGCGAACAACACGGGCTGACAATCGGCGGTCAGAATCGCAAGGGTCACGCCCGGTGTCGCACTGACCAAACCGTCGGCGCGGGGTTTGTCGTCGGTCGGGCCGGTGATCACGGCCACATCCGCCGAATGGACCTGCATCGCACCGACCATATGCGTGGGGGCGACGCCCATCGCCTCGGCCACGCGGGCGCGGTTGATGCGCACCATCTCGGCCTGATCCGAGGACCCTTCGCCACAGTTCAGACCCTTGAAAATCCCCGAGGATGCGCCGCCCTTGCGGGTAAAGAACCCGTGGCGCACAGGGGACAGTTCGGGGGCGGTCAGAATCTCCAGCGTCATTGGTCAAATCCGGGTGGTTGCGGCGCATCCGTCGGATAGAGCGCCAGAGTTTTAAAGAGCGTTCCCATTTCTTGCGGGTGGGTCAAGCGCCGATGCGCGGCGATGTGGTTGTCCAATGCCTGACCTTGCAAGTTTGCGGCCAAGGCCTGTGCGCGTGTCGTAATTCCCAGCCGTTCCAGAAATGCACCTTGGCCGGTCATCTTGGTCACGGCAACACCGGTCGCGGCGTGGGCGAGGGCCTCAAAATCCACATGGGCGGTCAGATCGGCCGCACCAGGATGCGCCAGTGGCGGATCGGGTTGATGGTTGCGCAGGGCCTGCAACGTGTCGCCCAGCGAATGCCACCCGCCATAGTCGATGAACAGGGCCGTGCCCCCATGGGACGCGATCCGCGCGGCGATCTCTTGGACCGGCGCAATGGCTGCGGCGCAGGTTTCAACGATGTCACCGGTTTTGGTGTCATCCAGACGCTGCTCCAGCGCCCCGAGGGGCAGGGGTGCGGCCAAAACGAACTGCAACTCGTTGCCATCCGTGCCCACCTGAACCTCGGACCAACCGCCCTCGGTGCGCTGAAACTGGCGGATGGGCAGGGCGTCGAAAAATTCGTTCGCGACAAGATAAAGGGGGCGGTCGTCGGGCAGGGTGCTGAGGTCGTCGTGCCACGTGGGGGTGACGTCTGACAGGCGGTCGCGTTGCACGTCGCGCAGGGTCGCAGAGGCCTCGATCAGATGGACCTCGGCCGCGTCATGGAAACCCGGAACGCCCCGCGTCGCGCGCAGGATATCGGCCATCAACGTCCCGCGACCGGGCCCCGGTTCGGCCAAGGTGAACGCCGCCGGTCGCCCCTGATCCAGCCACGTCTGCGCCAGCCACAGGCCGATCATTTCGCCAAACATCTGGCTGATTTCGGGGGCAGTGGTGAAATCGCCCGCCGCGCCGAACGGATCGCGCGTGCTGTAATAGCCCAACGTTGGGTGCAGCAGGCATTCGGCCATATACTCGGCCACCGTGATCGGGCCGGTTGCGGCGACGCGCCGGATCAGTTGGGCCTTGAGATCACTCATGCCGCCGCCTTGCGCCGCGCATGGAGGATCACCGCCACGCCAATCGCGATCATCGGCAGGGACAGGATTTGCCCCATCGTGACGCCCACGGGACCCAGTGACAGGATATGACCCATCGGGTTCTCGGATGTGATGAATTGTGCATCTGCCTGACGGAAATATTCAACGATGAACCGGGAAATGCCGTAGCCCGCGAAAAACACGCCCGTCGCCACACCCGGCCGTTTCAGGATCCGCGCCCCGAACACCAGCAGGGCCAGAACCAGCCCAAGAACGATGCCCTCTAGCCCCGCCTCATAGAGCTGCGAGGGATGGCGCGCACAGGCCCCGACCCATTCCGGCGGGCAGACTTGCGCGCGCGGGTCGGGGAACACCATCGCCCACGGCACCTCGGCCGGACGGCCCCAGAGTTCCCCGTTCACGAAATTCGCCAGCCGCCCGAACAACAACCCCGTCGGCGTCGCAAGGGCCAGAGCATCCGCGACCGACATCAGGCGCAGGTTATGGCGGCGACAGAACCAGATTACCGCGATTACGACCCCCAGAAATCCGCCGTGAAATGCCATGCCGCCATTCCACAGGATCGGAATTTCCAGCGGGTTTTGCAGGTAATAGGCAGGTCGGTAAAACAGGACATAGCCCAACCGCCCGCCCAGAACGACGCCAAGGATGACGGCGGTCAGCAACTCTTCGACCTGTTGGCGGGTCACCGGGGCCTCGTCATTCGGCCACAGCTTGGGCCGCGCCATCAGGCGCACAACGATGAACCACCCAAGGATCAGCGCGGCAATATAGGCCAACGCATACCAACGCAGCGCGAACTCCATCCCGAACAGGGAAATCGAGAACAGTTCAGGATCAATTTGCGGATACTGTATGATCAAAGACATGCGCGCCTCTTGCCTGTTGGTCTGCGACGAAGTCAACCTTGAGCTTGGTCGCGCTACGGCCCATATAGGGGGCAAATGTAACGGCGGAGGGCCAGATGCAAAGCCGCAAC
Organism: Rhodovulum sp. FJ3; assembly: GCF_032918305.1. Taxonomy (NCBI): domain Bacteria; kingdom Pseudomonadati; phylum Pseudomonadota; class Alphaproteobacteria; order Rhodobacterales; family Paracoccaceae; genus Rhodovulum; species Rhodovulum sp. FJ3. Next base: position 619,688 of record NZ_JAWJUU010000001.1, on the reverse strand, counting down.
AAGTTTTTTGAAGACATGTCGCAGTTGATGACCAACGCGATGGGTGTCGCCCAAGGCGCCAAGGACGAAGCCGAGAACGCCGTCAAAAGCGTTATGGACCGGTGGCTTGCCGATCGTGACTTTGTCACCCGCGAGGAATTCGACGCCGTGCGCGCCATGGCGCAAAAGGCGCGTGAGGAAAACGCGGCCCTGTTAAAGCGCATTGAGGCGCTGGAATCCGGCAAGGACGCATAACGCGTCTTTGATCCGGTATGGACGGTTTGCGGGGCGTGCTGCGGCGCGCCCTTTGCTTTGGGGGCGGCGGATTTTGCCCGCGATTCGGGGGATTCTGGCCCCGAGTGTCAAAAATTCATCCACATCTATGTGGGTAAGTCTGTGGATAACTTGCGCGCGATGATTTTTTTTCTAGTGGCTCGGTTTTTGGGCGAAACCACGGGGCGCACAGGAGAAAAATCGCGGAATTCAATGTGTGTTGGGTGAAATGTCTGGCCTGCTGACCTTTCCCTCGGGATGATGTCACGCCTGACCGCTATATCTAGTCGAAACACGACAGATAGGGGTGTGTGGATAAGTTGCCCCCAACATTTTGCTTTACACAAAGCCTCTGAAAAGGGACCATATCTTGTATAGGCGACGGAAATCACCGCCGTTTATTGATCAGGCACCTAAGCCTTGTGGGGCTGCCAACCCACATCGGCTATTATAAAAGAGGCCGGGCATGTCACTTACTGAAGACTTTATGCTGAGCGATGATCTGCATCCCATCGACATGGTGGAAACGATTGCCGAGCATCACGATTGGGAATTCGATCGGGTTGGGGATGACCAGATCGCCATGGCTGTCGAGGGCCAATGGCGCACCTATTCCATCACCTTGGCGTGGTCCCATTATGATGAGACCCTTCGACTGATCTGCACGTTTGAAATGGACCCGCCGGCGGATTCGATGCCTGCGGTCTATGAGGCCCTGAACCAAGCCAACGACATGTGCTGGAATGGCGCGTTCACCTATTGGAAGGAGCAGCGCCTGATGGTCTACCGCTACGGTCTGGTTCTGACCGGCGGGCAAGGGGTCAATGGCGGTCAGATCGACCATCTGATCGGCGCGGCGGTGTCCGCCTGTGAACGCTTCTATCCGGCGTTCCAACTGGTGGCTTGGGCGGATCAAGCGCCCGCCAAGGCGATGAACATCGCCATGACCGAGGCCTACGGCCGCGCCTGACCGGCGTCGCCCATTGCGGGCGGTGCACAGTCGTCCTAGGTTGACCCCGAATTACACACGGGGTCGACATGGATTTTTCCGATATCAACGCACGCGGGATGGTTTTGCTGGGCTGTGGCCGGATGGGCTCGGCCATGTTGCAGGGATGGCTAGAGCGCGGGATTGAACCGCGCGCGGTCTGGATCATGGATCCCCATGCGCCTGCATGGGTGCAGGATCTGGACGGTATCCATATCAATACCGACCTGCCCGAAAACCCCGCGATTGTCCTCTTGGCGGTCAAACCGCAACTGATGGCCGAGGCGATCCCGACCGTCACCGGTCTGGGCGGGGGCGACACGGTGTTTGTGTCCGTCGCCGCAGGCACCCCGATTTCCTATTTTGAGGGCGCGCTGGGCGCCGCCACCCCCATCGTGCGCGCCATGCCGAACACGCCCGCCGCCGTGGGCCGTGGCATCACCGCATTGATCGGCAATGGCACGGCAACGGCGGATCAGGTCGATCTGGCCGATGCGCTGCTACAGGCCGTGGGCCAAACCGTGCGCCTACAGTCCGAGGATCAGATGGACGCGGTCACCGCCGTGTCAGGCTCGGGTCCGGCCTATGTGTTTCACCTGATCGAAACGCTGGCCGCCGCCGGTGCCGCGCAGGGGCTGTCGGCGGACCTCGCGTTGCAACTGGCCAAGGCGACCGTGGCAGGGGCGGGGGCCTTGGCCGAACAATCGCCCGATGGTCCGGATCAATTGCGTATCAACGTCACCTCGCCGGGGGGGACGACGGCGGCCGCGCTGAACGTGTTGATGGACGCAGAAACCGGGTTCCCGTCCTTGCTGGACCGCGCCGTCACCGCCGCCGCCGAGCGCAGCCGCGAGTTGGGCAAATGAGCGATCCGATCACATTTGACGATTTCGCCAAGGTCGACATCCGTGTGGGCCGCGTGACCCATGCCGAACCCTATCCCGAGGCGCGCAAGCCGGCGATCAAGCTGTGGGTGGACTTCGGCCCCGAGATCGGCACGCGCAAAAGTTCGGCCCAGTTGACCAAGCACTACACGCCCGAAACCCTGATCGGGAAAACGGTGATCGGGGTGGTGAATTTCCCGCCGCGCCAGATCGGTAAATTCATGTCCGAGGCCTTGATCCTTGGGATGCCCGATGACGAGGACCAACCTGTCCTCCTGTCGCCCGATTTCGACGTGCCGCTGGGCGGGCGTCTCTACTAGGCCTCGACCAGATCGCCCATCGCGATCCGCCAATGACGGCGGCACAGGGATTCGTAGCGGTCATTGCCGCCGATCTCGACCTGTGCGCCGTCGGTGACGACCTGTCCGTCCGGCCCCATGCGCACGACCATCGTCGCCTTTTTTCCGCAATGGCAAATCGTGCGCACCTCACGCATTTCATCGGCCAGCGCCAAAAGGGCACTAGAGCCGGGAAAGAGGTTGCCCTGAAAATCAACGCGCAGCCCATAGCACATCACCGGCACGCCTAGGTCATCCACCGCGCGGGCCAGTTGCCAGACCTGATCGGCACTCAGGAACTGGGCCTCATCCACAAAGACACAGGTGCAGGGACCGGCAGCGAGGCGGGCCTCGATCTTGGAAAACACGTTTTCGTGAACATGGAAAGTATCGGCGTCCTGACCGATGCCGATGCGCGATTCGATCCGCCCGCATCCAGCGCGGTCATCAAACCCCGCCGTCAGCAGATAGGTATGCATGCCGCGTTCCTGATAGTTATGCGCCGCCTGCAACAGAATCGCGGACTTGCCCGCATTCATGGTCGAGTAGTGAAAATAGAGCTTTGCCATGGCGTGCTTATGCCACGGTTTTTTCAGCAAGAAAACTTGGGAAAAAAAGGATGAGGGGTCAAACCACAAGGCCGAAAGCTCGTGTACCGCTACTGAGCAATCGACCTTTTGCCGGGGTCCAAGAACATCTTGGAACGCGCAGGCCGAGGTCACCAATACCATTTACCTGGGAACCGCTGGCAACGTCCTCTGCCGCGATGCCCAAACAAGTGCGGTTTGCCCCTCATCCTATGAAACCGACGCTGGGGACGTCGGCCACTCACACCTGTCCCCGATATCTCGGGAACGATTTAAAAATGACAAACAATGCAAAACTCATTAATGGGAAAAGGAAAGTTGGTTTCCCCGTTTCTGAGGCGGGGCAAGAATAACGGGGTTTGTGGGGAATGGCGTCGAACGGGAGTTATCTCAAAAAGCACACCGAGGCGTTGGTGAAGGATGTGGGTATTGAGGCCGCGTGCGAATTGACGGGACGGTCCAAGGCAACGCTGGGCCGGTACTATTCCGACATGCCCGAGCACGCCGATCGGTTCATGCCGATTGACGCCGTGGCCGCGCTTGAGACCGCAGCGCGTTTCCCGCACGTGACCACAGCCTTGGCCGAGCTGCAGGGAATCACCCTGAGCTATGACAAGGCCCGCCGCAATTCCGAGAGCTCGGGCGGTGTGAATGCCGATGTTGTTGCGCTGTCCCAGCGGTTTGCGATGCTGATGTCCGAGTATAGCCAGTCGATTGAAGACGGCATCATCACCATCAATGAGGCCAAGCGGTTGCTGCGCGAAACCACCGCACTGCAGCAGGTTTTGCTGGAGATGAAGCTCCACCTCGAAGAAGAGGCTGGCTGACGGCCATCTGACAAAAATCTCACGGAAACGTGGGTCTGACGCCCTTGTGACTTGAGCATTCGCTCATTTGCCCTCTTTTAACAGAGGAAGATCACAGGGAAGACGTCACCATGTACCGCCTCATAATCACGGCTCTGACCTGTTTGCCGATGCTTGGACCCCCCGCATCGGCGGACAGTATTCTGTTCGACACCACGTGGAGCGAGCAAAAGTTCTCGCTGTTCTCAAGCAATGAGTACCGGTTGGCGGGACGATCTCTGGACGTCGAATCCGAGGGGACGGTGTCCTTGATGTGGCGCGCATTGCCGCAATCGGAATGGGACGCCCGTGCCGCGTCGTGGGAATGGACGGTTGAGCAATCCGTGCCCGCCACCGATCTGGAACTCAAAGGATATGATGACCGGAACCTGTCGCTCTATTTCCTGTTCCTGCCCGAAGCCGAGGTCGTCGCGGCCAAGGATGAGGGCGTGCGGTCCTATCTGGAACATCCTGACGCGCGGGTCCTGACCTATGTCTGGGGCGGGGCGTACAAGCGTGGCGAGATTTTGGAGAGCCCCTATCTGGGCCCGCGTGGACGGGCGATTGCGCTGCGCCCGTCGGGAATCGGGTCCGCACGGGAGATGGTGGACCTGTTGGCCGATCATCAGCGCGCGTTCGGGGAAAACCCGCTTAGTCTTGTTGGGCTGGCTGTGTCTGCCGACAGTGACGATACGGACACCGGCATACGCGCCCGCCTGTCGAACCTCGTCCTAAAATGAAAATGACCGCCCCAAGGGGCGGCCATTTGCAGTCTTTAGCAGATTTGGCGCCTAGACCTCTTGTAGGCTGCGCACGGTGATGTCGCCCTCATCCCGGCTCTTCATCGCACGCGCGGCGGCGTTGCTGGCCGCGGCGGTGGTGAAGTAGGGGATCTTGTCGAACAGGGCGACCTTGCGGATTTCGCGGCTGTCTTCGACGGCTTGGGCGCCTTCGGTCGTGTTCATGACCAGCGCAATTTCACCGTCTTTCATCATGTCGACGATGTTCGGGCGGCCCTCATAGACCTTGTTCACCACCTGACAGGCGATGCCGTTTTCGCTGAGGAAGGCACCGGTGCCGCGTGTGGCGATGATGCTGAAGCCGAGATCCGACAGGATGCGCACGGCCTCTATCATGATGTCGGTCTTGTCCGCGTCCTTGATCGAGACAAACACCTTGCCCTCGGTCGGCAGGATCACACCTGCGCCCAGCTGTGCCTTGAGGAAGGCGCGCTCAAAGGTGGCGTCGCTGCCCATGACCTCGCCGGTCGAGCGCATTTCCGGCCCAAGGATCGTGTCCACACCCGGGAAGCGGGCGAAGGGCAGAACGGCCTCTTTCACGGCGAACGTGTCGATGTTGGGATCGACCAGATCAAACGCCGTCAGTTTCTCACCGGCCATCACACGCGCGGCGATCGAGGCGATGGGCGAATTCACCGCCTTGGCCACAAAAGGCACGGTGCGCGAGGCACGCGGGTTCACCTCGATCAGGTAGACCTCACCGTCTTTGATCGCGAACTGCACGTTCATCAGGCCGACCACGTTCAGACCCTTGGCCAAGGCCACGCTCTGACGTTTGATTTCGGCGATCAGATCATCCGACAGCGAGTAGGGCGGCAGCGAACAGGCACTGTCGCCCGAGTGGACGCCCGCCTCTTCGATGTGCTGCATGATGCCCGCGATATGGACGTCATCGCCGTCACACAGCGCGTCAACGTCAAGCTCGGTTGCGCCCGACAGATAGCTGTCGAGCAGAACGGGGCTATCGCCCGAGACCACAACGGCCTCTTTGATATAGCGTTCTAGACCGGCCATATCGCGCACGATTTCCATCGCGCGACCGCCCAGAACATAGGACGGGCGGATCACCAGCGGAAAGCCGATCTCGCCCGCGATCTCCAGCGCCTCGGCGTCGGAATGGGCGATGCCGTTCTTGGGCTGTTTCAGGTCCAGACGGTTCACCAGATCCTGGAACCGCTCACGGTCTTCGGCAAGGTCGATGGCGTCGGGGCTGGTGCCGAGGATCGGGATACCTTCGGCCTCAAGCGCGTTGGCCAGTTTCAGCGGGGTTTGGCCGCCGAACTGAACGATGACCCCTTTCAGGGTGCCGTTTTCCTGTTCCACGCGCAGGATTTCCATCACGTGTTCAAACGTCAGCGGCTCAAAGTACAGACGGTCCGAGGTGTCATAGTCGGTCGACACTGTTTCGGGGTTACAGTTGACCATGATGGTCTCATACCCCGCCTCGGTCAGCGCGAAACACGCGTGACAGCAGCAATAGTCGAACTCGATCCCCTGACCGATCCGGTTGGGGCCACCGCCAAGGATGACGACTTTGTTCTTGTCGCTGGGGCGCGCCTCGCATTCGACCTCATCCAGCACGGGGGCCTCATAGGTCGAGTACATGTAGGGCGTTTGCGCCTCGAACTCGGCGGCGCAGGTGTCGATGCGTTTGAACACCGCAGTGACGCCAAGGTTGTGACGCGCGCGGCGCACCTGATCCTCGTCGCGGCCCGACAGTTTAGCCAGACGCGCGTCGCTAAAGCCCAGCATTTTCAGTTCGCGCAGGCCGGCCTCGGTGACGGGCAGGCCATTCTTGCGCACGCCTTCTTCGGCCTCGACGATCTCGCGGATACGGTCAAGGAACCACGGATCAAACGCGGTGGCGGCTTGGATTTCGTCGTTGGTCAGACCGTGGCGCATGGCCTGTGCAATGGTGCGCATCCGGTCGGGCGTCGCGGTAGAGATGGCGGCGATCACGGCGGCCTTGTCGGGTGCGCCTTCGATTTCGACCTCGTCAAAGCCGGTCAGGCCGGTTTCCATCGACGCCAGCGCCTTTTGCAGCGACTCGTGGATGGTGCGACCGATGGCCATTGCCTCGCCCACGGATTTCATCGCCGTCGTCAGTTCGGGTTTCGAGCCCGGGAATTTCTCGAACGCAAAGCGCGGGATTTTGGTGACGACATAGTCGATGGTCGGCTCGAACGAGGCGGGCGTGACCTTGGTGATGTCGTTGTCCAACTCGTCCAGCGTATAGCCAACCGCCAGTTTCGCCGCGATTTTCGCAATCGGGAAGCCAGTCGCCTTGGACGCCAGCGCGGACGAACGCGACACGCGCGGGTTCATTTCGATCACGACCATACGGCCATCGGCGGGATTCACGGCCCATTGCACGTTCGAGCCGCCGGTTTCCACGCCGATTTCGCGCAGCACGTTGATCGAGTGCGTGCGCATGATCTGGTATTCTTTGTCCGTCAGGGTCAGTGCGGGGGCCACGGTGATCGAGTCACCCGTGTGCACACCCATCGGGTCCACGTTTTCGATCGAACAGACGATGATGGCGTTGTCGGCGGTGTCGCGCACCACCTCCATCTCGTATTCTTTCCAACCCAGCAGGGATTCATCGATCAGGATCTGGTTCACCGGCGAGGCATCAAGGCCCGTGCGGCAATAGTATTCGTAATCGTCGCGGTTATAGGCCACGCCGCCGCCGGTCCCGCCAAGGGTGAATGCGGGGCGGATAATCGCGGGCAGGCCGATGTCTTCGAGGGCGGCCATGCATTCTTCGATGGTGTTGGCGATGGTCGCTTTGGGGTTTTCGATGCCCAGACGATCCATGGCCTCACGGAACAGCTTGCGGTCTTCGGCCATTTCGATGGCCTCGCGCTTGGCACCGATCAGTTCGACGTTGAACTGCTCCAGCACGCCCATGTCGGCCAGCGACAGAGCGGTGTTCAGACCCGTTTGGCCACCCATGGTCGGCAACAGGGCGTCGGGGCGCTCTTTCTCGATGATCTTGGCGACGACTTCGGGGGTGATCGGCTCGATATAGGTCGCATCGGCCAGACCGGGGTCGGTCATGATCGTTGCGGGGTTCGAGTTCACCAGAATAACGCGGTAGCCTTCTTCGCGCAGCGCCTTACAGGCCTGTGCACCGGAATAGTCGAACTCACACGCTTGGCCGATGATAATAGGGCCCGCGCCGATGATCATAATGGAACTGATATCGGTTCTTTTCGGCATGACAGCACCCCTGAGTTGGCAAATTCTTGGGGGTTATATCCATGCAAAGTCGATGCGCAAGACAAGTTTCGCCGCAAATGGTCCCTTATTTGGCGTTCAGGGGAATTTGCGGGGGGAAAATGGCGCTAAAACGGGGTGGGTTGCTTGCCCATGGGGGCACTGCGGCCTATGTGCCCTGCGACGAGTCACGGCGGAAAGCGGATGTCAGCACCATTTGTCCTGTTTGATCACGGACCGATTCCGGGCGGAACCCTGTTCCGGGACCCCGTGGATGTGATCCGTGCGGAGACGCCGGACGATCTGGACGGGGCCTTTGACTCGATTGAGCGCGCCCGCGCCGATGGGCATTGGGTCGTTGGCATGGCCGCCTATGAGCTTGGTTATTGTTTTGACGCCAAGCTGCGCCCGTATCTGCCCAAGGATCGCGCGGTGCCCCTGATGGAATTCGGGGTATTTCGCGACGCCGAACCGGCGGGTGAGTTTGCCCAAGGTTCGCAGGACGCGCATCTGGTCAATATCACACCCGACTGGGACGAGGCCCGATATGCCCGCGCGTTTGATGTCGTGCAGGACTATATAAGTGCGGGCGATTTTTATCAGGCCAACCTGACCTTCGCCCTGCACGCCGAAATGGTTGGGACGGCGATGGATCTCTACCGGTCCCTGCGCGCGGCCCAGCCCGTGCCCTATGGCACCTATCACGATCTGGGTGGTCCGGTGATCCTGTCCCGCTCGCCCGAACTGTTCTTTCGGGTGAAGGGCGGCGTGATCCAGACCCACCCGATGAAAGGGACAATCGCCCGTGATCCCGACCCTGCACGGGACAAGGCCGCGCGCGATTGGTTGCAGGGGGATGCGAAAAACCGCGCCGAGAACCTGATGATTGTGGACCTGTTGCGCAACGATATTTCCCGCATCGCCAAGGTCGGGTCGGTCAAGGTGCCCGACCTGTTCGCCATTGAAACCTATGCCACCGTGCACCAGATGGTGTCGCGGGTGCGGGGGGATCTGGTGCCGGACCTGACCCTGCGCGACATGTTCGCGGCACTGTTTCCGTGCGGGTCTGTTACGGGTGCGCCGAAGATCCGCGCGATGCAGGTTCTGGCGGAACTGGAATCCGGCGCGCGGGACGCCTACTGCGGGGCGCTTGGGTGGATTGCACCCGATGGGGATATGGAATTTAATGTGGGCATTCGAACGCTGCGCCTTGATCGTGGTGGACAGGTCCATTTCAACGTCGGGGGCGGCGTGGTGCACGATAGCACCGCCGCGTCCGAGTATCAGGAGGCGCTTTGGAAAGCCCGCTTTGCGAGACTGCCCCAGACGGCGTAACCGTATTTGAAACCATGCGGTATGAGCCGGGGCAGGGCCCTGTTCGGATGGACCTGCACCTGGACCGGATGGCGCGCGGGGCCACGGCGTTGGGGTTTCCGTTCGACCGGATCTTGGCCTCGGATTTGTTGCACTCGGTTGCGGGGGAACAGGCGCTGCGCCTGCGTTTGGCCCTGTCGGGTGAGGGCGCGTTTGATCTGACACAGGCGGTGTTTACGCCGGAAAATCGCCCGTGGACCATTCAGATTTCCGAAACCCGTCTGCAGTCTGACGACCCGTGGTTGCGGATCAAGACCAGTCACCGCCCGATTTACGGCCCCGCCTACGCGGCACGCCCCGCCGGTGTGCATGAATGGGTGTTCCTGAACGAGCGCGGTGAGGTTGCCGAGGGCACAATCACCAACGTCTTTATAGAACGCGAGGGCGTGTTCCTGACCCCGCCGTTGACCTCGGGCGTGTTGCCCGGCGTGTTGCGGCAGGACCTGCTGGACCGCGGCCTAGCGCGGGAGGCGGTTTTGCGCCCCGCCGATTTGGTCGCCGGAGGCGTGTTCATGGGCAATTGTTTGCGCGGGCTGATCTCGGTCTCTCGGGTGATCTCTGCCCGCGCCTAGGCCTTATTCCGCGGCCAGTTTCGGCGGTTGCTCTTCAATCCGGATCGCGTTGCGCAAGGCGCTATCGACCTCACCACCATAGAGATAGTCACGCGCAATCGGCACGGCGTCTTTGCGCTTGGCCAGTTGCACCTGATAGAGGTCATGGGGCATGTCCGACATGCTGAGTTCTGATGCGATCAGATAATAGCGCCACATGCGGATGAACCGTTCGTCATACATGTCGCGCGCCTGATCCAACGTGTCCTCAAACCGCAGCAGCCATTCGTAGAGTGTACGCGCATAATGCGTCCGCCAGCATTCGATGTCGGTCTGCAACAGCGTGGTTTTTTCGATATCGGTGAACACCTCGGACAGGGCAGGGGTATAGCCACCGGGGAAGATGTATTTGTTGAACCACGGGCTTAGGTTGCCGGGCGGTGAACTGCGCCCGATGAAATGGATCAGGGCAACGCCGTCCTCGGCCAAATTCTTGGCCACCTGCCGGAAATAGGTGCCGTATTGGGGCTGGCCGACGTGTTCCAGCATACCGACCGACACAATCCGGTCGAACGTCTCATCCACGTCGCGGTAATCCATCAGGCGGAAATCGCATTTGTCCGCGACACCGGCCTTTTTCGCGCGCTCAATCGCGTGTTGCCGTTGCTGTTCGGACAGGGTAACGCCGACGACGTTCGCCCCATAGTCGCGCGCCAGCGTCACGCCCAGTTCCCCCCAGCCACAGCCGATGTCCAGAACCCGCATCCCGGGCTTGATCAGCAGTTTCTTGGCGATGTGGTGTTTCTTGTTGTCCTGCGCCTGTTCCAGCGTGTCGTCGATGTCGCGGAAATAGGCACAGGTGTAGAGCATGCTTTCATCCAGAAAGAGCTCATAAAACGGGGTCGAGATTTCGTAATGGTGCTCGGCATTCTTGCGCGCCTTGGCCAGCGGGGTCCATTGATGCCACTTGCGCAACTGACGCCGCGCCGCCTTGGCCCAACGTTGCCATGCGGGCATATGGCCGCGTTCGGCATTGCGCACCACAAGGGTCAAGAGCCCGCGCACATCGTCGCCCTCGATCACCAACTCTTGGTCCATATAGGCCTCACCCAAGGCAAGCTCGGGGTTGCGCAACAGTTTCATTGGCAATTTATTGGTGGTAAAGCGTACCGACACCTCGGGCGCGGACCCATCGCCAAAGCGATGCGTGCTGCCATCGGCCAGCGTCAGGTGCAGCGTTCCGGACTTAATGAGCCGGCCAGCCATACCAATAAACAACTTATTCAGCATGTATTCGTCCTAAAAACAACTTGGGGTTACCGTAATCTTCACCAATTTTGCACCTGTGGCAACGCCCATCCCTTGACTTTGCCGCCCAAGACAGGTGTATCGGCGCGGACCGTTTCCAGAACCCCTGGGGGATACCCGATGCACGCTTTCCGCAGCCATACCTGCGCTGACCTTAACAAATCCAACGTGGGCGAGACCGTTCGCCTGTCGGGCTGGGTCCACCGGATCCGCGATCACGGCGGCATCCTGTTCGTCGATCTGCGCGATCACTATGGCGTCACTCAGGTCCTGTGCGACCCCGATAGCCCGGTTTTTGCGCAGATGGAAACCGTGCGTTCGGAATGGTGTATCCGTATCGACGGCACCGTCAAGGCACGTGACCCCGAACTGGTGAACCCGAAACTGCCGACCGGTGAGGTTGAGGTGTTCGTGCGTGATCTGGAAATTCTGGGCGCTGCCGAGGAACTGCCGCTGATGGTGTTCGGCGATCAGGAATATCCCGAGGAAACGCGCCTGCGCTATCGCTACCTCGACCTGCGCCGCGAAAAGATGCAGGACAACATGACCCTGCGCTCGGACGTGGTCGCCTCGATCCGTCGCCGCATGTGGGACAAGGGGTTCCGCGAGTTCCAGACGCCGATCATCACCGCGTCCTCGCCCGAAGGCGCGCGCGACTTCCTTGTGCCGTCGCGTCTGCACCCCGGTAAATTCTACGCCCTGCCGCAGGCCCCCCAGCAGTTCAAACAGCTGATCATGGTGTCGGGGTTCGACAAGTATTTCCAGATCGCGCCGTGCTTCCGCGACGAAGACCCGCGCGCCGACCGTTCGCCCACCGATTTCTATCAGTTGGACATGGAAATGTCCTTTGTTAGCCAGCAGGACGTGTTCGACACGATCCAGCCGGTGATCGGTGGCATTTTTGAGGAATTCGGCGGCGGTCGTAAGGTCGATGCCGAATGGCCGCAGATTTCCTATAAGGACGCGGCGAAATGGTACGGCACGGACAAGCCCGACCTGCGCAACCCGATCAAGATGCAGGACGTGTCCGAACACTTCCGCGGTTCGGGCTTTGCGATCTTTGCCAAGCTGTTGGAGCAAGACGGCACCGAAATCCGTGCGATCCCCGCACCGACGGGTGGCTCGCGCAAATTCTGTGACCGCATGAACGCCTTTGCCCAGAAAGAGGGCCTGCCGGGGATGGGCTATATCTTCTGGCGTGAAACGAACGGCGAGATGGAAGCCGCCGGTCCGCTGGCCAAAAACATCGGCCCCGAGCGCACCGAGGCAATCCGTCAGCAACTGGGCCTTGGTATCGGTGATGCGGCGTTCTTCCTTGGCGGTAAACCCTCGGTGTTTGAGGGCGTGGCCGGTAAGGCCCGCACGGTTATCGGTGAGGAACTGAACCTGACCGACAAGGACCGTTTTGCCTTTGCGTGGATCGTCGATTTCCCGATGTACGAAAAGGATCCGGAAACCGGTGCGGTCGACTTTAGCCACAACCCGTTCTCGATGCCCCAAGGCGGCGAAGAGGCGCTGAACGGCGATCCGATGGACGTTCTGGGCTATCAGTACGATCTGGCCTGTAACGGCTACGAACTGATCTCGGGCGCGATCCGGAACCACAAACCCGAAATCATGTTCAAGGCGTTCGAACTGGCCGGTTATCCGGCGGATGAGGTCACCAAGCGCTTTGGCGGGATGGTCAACGCGTTCAAATACGGCGCCCCGCCGCACGGTGGTTGCGCCGCAGGGATCGACCGGATCGTGATGTTGTTGGCCGACACCGCCAACATCCGTGAGGTCATCATGTTCCCGATGAACCAGCGCGCCGAGGACCTGATGATGGGCGCGCCGTCGTTGCCGATGAACGAACAGCTGCGCGAGTTGTCGCTGCGCGTGATCGAGCAAGAAGACTAAGGCGCACCTGCCCATCTGGAATTTGGAACCGGCCCCCGTGGCCGGTTTCTTTTTGTCTGCTTGCGCGGTGGCGGGCGGCGTGTTTCTGTGAGGCGTTAACGATTGGGGGCAGGGATGCAGAAAGTCGGGTTCGAATTGCCGGGGTGGGTGCCGCCACGGGTGCCGGATGTGGATGTTCTGGACGGTCCATATGTGCGTCTTGAGCGGTTGAGCAGCGATCGCCACGGCGCGGCCCTGTTTCAGGCCTATTCGGGGCATGACGCGGTTTGGACCTACTTGCCCGTGGGGCCGTTCCATTCCTCGGCGCAGTATCAGCGCTGGGTCCGCGAAAACGAGACCTCGATCGATCCCTATTTTTTCGCCATTCAGGACAAGATGTCGGGCAAATGGGCAGGTGTCGCTTCGTTCCTGCGCGTCACGCCGAATGCCGGCACGATTGAGGTCGGGTTCCTGACCTTTTCGCCCCTGTTGCAACGCACCCCCGCCGCGACTGAGGCGATGTTCCTGATGATGCAGTGGGCGTTCGAGGCCGGCTATCGCCGGTACGAATGGAAATGCGATGCCCTGAACCTGCCCTCGCGCCGCGCGGCCCAGCGGTTGGGCTTTAGCTATGAGGGCGTGTTTCGGCAGGCCGCCGTGGTCAAGGGGCGCAACCGTGACACCGCGTGGTTTTCCGTCATCGACCGCGAATGGCCCGCGTTGAAAGAGGCGTTTCACGTCTGGCTGGCGCCCGAGAATTTCCGCCCCGACGGATCACAGGTCGAACGCCTGTCCGATCTGACCCGTCTGGTGCGCGCCAACGACGACCCGACCCTATAGGCCTTAGACAGGGCGCGCGTTGGCCAGATGCGGGGTCAGCACGTCCAGAATAGCCGCGGTCGGTGCGCCGTCGCGGATCATCTCGGCGGCCTCGGAGGCGGGACTGTCGGGGCTGAGACGGGAAAGACCGGTCAGGAATTGACGCAAATAGGCACGATCCGACCGCCCCGCGCGCAGATCGTCACAGACGGCGCGAATGTCCTCGTTCAACGCAAAGACATCGGGGGTCACGGTCTGGCCGGTGACAAGTTGCGGACCGGTGTGCATTTCCGGCAGGTGGCGCAGGATCGCCTGTTGAAACTGGGCAAGGTTGGTCAGCGGTTTGGCCAGAAACCCATCCGCCCCTGCGGCGATCGCGCGATCCTCGGCGTCATCATTGCCACTGGTGGCAAGGATCACGTCGATACGCGGTGTCGCGTGGTGTAGATCGGCGATCAGATCCTCACCCATCCCATCAGGCAGGCCCAGATCGACGATCACCACATGCGGACGATAGACGCACAGATGGCGGCGCGCGGCGTGGATGCAATCGGCGCGCCGGATACGGGCACCGGCATTCAGGCACAGCAATCGCATCGCCTCGGACGCGAATCGACTGTCCTCAACCAACAGGACGGTCAGACCGGACAGGGGGCGCGCCATCGCAGCAGCAAACGAGGGCGCAGTGGAAATCGGCAGGGAATCAGCGGTGGCAGGCATCAGACATCTCCTTTGGCCCGTCCATCGGACCATGGTTGTGCTTAATCGCGGGTTAATGGTTGCGGCATTCCGGCGCGCCGCCTTGCTTTGCCTGCTGCATCGCCGCATAACCCCATGCAAACCGCTTGATAGAGGAGCAAGCCGATGATCGGACGTCTGAACCATGTCGCCATCGCCGTACCGGACCTAGAGGCCGCGGCTGCGCAATACAAAAACACCCTTGGTGCCGAGGTTGGCGCGCCGCAGGATGAACCCGATCACGGCGTGACGGTGGTGTTCATCACCCTGCCAAACACGAAAATCGAACTGCTGTACCCGCTGGGCGAGAACAGCCCGATCAACGGCTTTCTGGAAAAGAACCCCGCCGGTGGCATCCACCACATCTGTTATGAGGTCGATGACATTCTGGCCGCGCGTGATAAACTAAAGGCCGAAGGCGCCCGCGTCCTTGGAACAGGCGAACCCAAGATCGGCGCCCATGGCAAGCCGGTCCTGTTCCTGCATCCCAAGGATTTCAACGGCTGTCTGGTTGAGCTGGAGCAAGTCTGATGACCATCACCGCCGCGATCGTCCTGTTTGCCGTGATCTGGTTTATGGTGCTGTTTGTCACCCTGCCGGTCCGTCTGCGCACGCAGGGTGATGTGGGCGAAATCGTACCGGGCACGCCCGCAAGCGCGCCCGCCGATTTCAAACCGCGCCGTACGGCCAAGATCGTGACCCTTTGGGCGGTTGCGATCTGGATCGTGCTGGGCAGTGTCATCCAGTGGGGCCCTTATTCCATCGCGGATCTTCAGGGCCTGAACAAGCTGACTATGATCCCCGCACCCGGTGATACAGATGAGTAAAGGTTGCCGCGCCTAGAACCGGAATAAGCAGGTTCACAAGCGGCAACGACAACGGCACCGCCATCAGCGTCCCCGCCACCCAAATGCGCGCCCAATAACGGCGGCGCAGGCGGGACGCCTCGGTCCGCCCAAGGCGGCGCATGGCGGCCATCTGGAAATATTCCCGCCCCAACAGATACCCGTTCACCGCCCAGAACAAAAACGGCGCAAGCGGTCCGGCGGGCAGGTACAGGATCAACGCAACCGCGTTGACCACGACCATCACCCCAAGAAACCCCAAACTGTCACGCAGGTTGTCGGATAGGCTGATCTTGGTGACGGGACCTTGGCCGGGGTAATGGCGGTCCTCAACGGCCTGCGCGACGTCATCCAGAAACAGACCGGTAAATGCCGAGGCGACCGGCACCATCAAAAACACCGACAGCACCATCATCAACGGGATCACCGCCCAAGACGCCGCGCTGTCGATCCAGTTCACGGTACCGATATAGGGCAGGCTGACCGCGTCGGGCACGAAAATCCCCACCAGAACACTGATCCCATAGGTCAGGGCGGCCAAAAGGGCGACCGACAGGCCGATTCCCCTGAACAGCACCGACCGGAAAGGACGGTCGGGCAGTTGCCCGAGCGCCTTTAGGAACGAGGTCAGGATCATACGCCGTCCCATGTGGTGATCTGATCCAGATCGGGGCGGGGACGTTCGGGTGGCGCAGCGCGCTCAGTCCCCAGATGGATGATGCCCGCGATCTTTTCCCCGGGGTTCAGGCCAAAGCCACGTGTGCAAATATCCGGATCATGCGATGGCCAACCCGACAGCCAGTTCGCCCCCCAACCTGACGCCAGCGCCGCATTGACCAGAGCAAGGCAGGCCGCGCCCGCCGAATAGATCTGTTCGATCTGGGGCACCTTGGGCGAGTCGACCGGCGCGCTGACCACAACCACGGCCAGTCCGGCGTTTTCATAGGTGGAGGTCTGTTTCGCAATCGCGTCCGCGTCATAGCCCAGCTTGGGCCCTTGGGTCGCGATTTCACCGGCGACGCGGGCCAGAGCCTCCTTGCCCATCACGATGAACCGCCACGGTTCCAGCTTGCCGTGATCGGGCGTGCGCGCAGCGGCGGTCAGGATATCGGTCAGGTCCTCACGGGTGGGGTAGGGCGCAACCAGCGTTTTCGCAGGGCGCGAGCGGCGGGTCAGCAAAAAGTCCATCACCGCAGAATTCGGGGTAGGCATCGGGGGTTTCTCCTGTTTGTTACCGGAAATGTCGGGTAAAATAGTCGGGTATTCAAGTGCGGCGGCGCAGAAACCCGAGGCAAACGTGCAAAACGGTTTGGAAAAATGGTTGAACGAACGCGGTGAACTGGCCGTGCGGGTGACGCCCAAGGCGGCGAAAAACCGTGTGACCTGTGATCCTGAAACCGGCGAGGTGCGGGTCTATGTCACCGTCGTCCCCGAGGGCGGCAAGGCCAATGCGGCGGTGGTCAAGCTGTTGTCCAAAGAGTTCGGGATCGCGAAATCGCGGTTTGACCTGATCCGTGGCCAGACATCGCGCGACAAGGTTTTTGCCGTGCTGGATTAATCCTTGCCGTCGTCGTTATACAGACGGTAAACGCCCTCGGGCAGGTCCAGAGCCGCCGCAAGCTCATCCAACTGATCGATGGAAAAGGTGATCTTGTTCACCGTATCTGTGCGCGGATCGTATTGCTCAAGCGTGACGCAATCCTCAAATGCATTGATGGTGATATCTTCTTGCAGCGGGGGCTGGGGCCCTTCATCCACAAGGGTGACGACAGTGGCGTCAAATTCGTGTTCGATGGTAAACATACCCCACGCTAGCGCGCGGATATGCGCTTGGGAAGAGGGCGCGCGAAAACGGGATTTGTCTTTTTTGTCCGCCCCCATAAGATGCCGGAAAAACCATCCGCCGGAGGCCGCACATCATGCGTCTGAGCAGTCTGATACTCCCCCTTGCCCTTTCTGTCGCGGGCTGTGTCGAGGTGACATCACCCACGTCTGCGCCGTCCTCGGGCGGCGGTGGGGGCGCGCCCGTGTCCAGCATGGACAGCACCGCCCTGACCTCAGCGCCCGCTGGGTTTCAAACCGTGAATGCCAATGCGCGCTTTGCCGGCGTTGTGCGCCGTGTTGAGCCGATCGCCGAGGCGCAGTGTCGTCAGGCGACGCGCGGATCGAACTGTGATTTCGCGATCTATATCGACGCCAACCCGTCCGAGCCCGCGAACGCCTATCAGACGCTGGACAATGCAAACCGCCCTGTGATCGTGTTCACCAAGGCCCTGCTGGCCGATGCGCAGAACACGGATGAATTGGCCTTTGTTCTGGGGCATGAGGCGGCCCACCACATCGCGGGTCATATCCCGAAGCAACAGGGGACGGCGGTTCTGGGGGCGCTGATCCTTGGCACTGCGGCGGGTCTTGGCGGGGCCAGCGCCGAAAGCATCGACTCGTTCACGCGTCTGGGGGCGGCTGTAGGCGGGCGGTTCTTCTCGCAGGATATGGAGCTTGAGGCGGACGCCCTTGGCACCGTGATCGCCCATGATGCGGGGTATGATCCGGTCCTTGGCGCGCAATTCTTTGACCGCATCCCCGATCCTGGTGAAACCTTCCTTGGCTCGCATCCGCCCAACGCCAAACGCCAAGAAACTGTGCAAAAGGTTGCGGCGAACCTCTGACCGCCTTCACAGATATGGCCCGTTTGATCCGGATCAAAGACCGCACGTCCCAGCCTTGGTTGGCTGGGGGCAGGACCCTTTCCACGGATCAAGCGGAGCGACCACATGTTTGGATTTCAGAAATTTGACGATCATTCGACCCTTGTGAACAAGATGGGCGACACCGTCGGTGTCGATCTGGTCGAAGAGCTTCAGCGCGGCACCCTGTCGCCCAGCGAGTTGCGGGGCGCGGTTCTGCGCTGTGTCGGGTGCCGTGAGACCGGTAAGTGCCGCCAGTTTCTGGCCGAGCACGCGGGCGAAACGCTCGACCACACTCCCAGCTATTGCCGCAACGCGGACACGTTCGAGGCGCTGAAAGGGGAATAACAATGTCTGGGCCATCCAGATTTTCCCAACACTACTGGCTGACCAACGGGATGGCGCGCTGTGTCGGGATCAATCTGAGCCATGAAATCCGTGCGGGCCGTTTGGCCCATACGGACCTGCAGGACACCGTGGCGCGCTGTGCTCTGTGCCCGAATGCGGGGCAATGCGCGCAATGGATGGGGCATCAATGCGATGTGGCGCCCGATCCGCCCAAATATTGCGAAATCCGCGATGATCTGCGCCGCCTGACTCATTGATCTATGTGCCGCGCGGTTTGGCGCGCAGGGTCGGGTCGGCCACGGTCGGATCCTCGGGCCACGGGTGGCGGGGGTAACGGCCGCGCATATCCTTGCGCACATCCGCATAGGACGACGTCCAGAACCCCGGCAGGTCCATCGTCGTCTGCACGGGACGCTGCGCGGGCGACAGCAGTGTAATCTTCAACGGCGCGCGCGACGGGCCCACGGTCGGGTGGGTGGTCTGGCCGAACATTTCCTGCAACCGGACCTGAATTTCCGGCGTGCCCCCCGCATAATCAATCGCGATTTTCCGGCCCAGTGGCGTGGTGAACGACCCCGGTGCCAGACGGTCCAAATCCTGTTGTTGCTCCCAACTCAGCGCGTTTTTCAACGGCCCCGTCAGGTCGAGGTTTTTCAACTGATCCGCCGTCTTGATCCCGTTGAGATAGGGCAGCAACCAGTCCTCGGCGGCATCAATCAGGGCCGCGTCCGTGGTGTCGGGGAAATCCGCCCCCTGTTCGCGCAACAGATCGATGCGCGCGCGCAGACGCCGTGCCGGATCGCTCCAAGGCAAGCCAAGGTCGCGCACCCCGTCCAGCATCGCGCGCGCTATCGCATCGGGCGGGGCGTCTTTCCAGATGCGGTCGTCCAGAACCAGCGCGCCGAACCGTTCCTGACGGCGGGCGATCACGCGACGCTCGCGTTTGGACCATTCGCACAGGTCGTGCCAACCGATCTGATCAGGGTACAGCGCGCGCAACTCGCCCTCGGTGATTGGGGCGGCAAGGCGGATCCGGGCCTCACGCGTGTCGCCGTCCAGATCCAGCGCGATCAGCAACCGGTCCCCCGCCATATCGTCGCCATCGTCCATCACCGCGCCCTTGCCACCCGACAGAACGAACCGCGCCTGATCGCCCTTGCGGCGCAGACCCACGCGGTCGGGATAGGCCAAGGCGGCGCATTGCCCGATGCTGAGGTCACGCGCGGGACCGGCCAGCGGTTTCAGGCGCCGCGCCTCGGATTTGATCCGTTCGACCGCACCACGGTTCACCGCCCCGTCGCGCGGGGCTGCAAGAGCGCGTAGGCGGCGGGTCACATCACAGCCCGCGCCGCGCATCGGGTCGCGTTCCGACAACAGCGCGGCCAGATCGACCGCGCGCGGCCCACCGGCACGCACCATATGCCCCAGTCGCGGGTGCAACGGCATCGCCGCTAGATCGCGCCCGTGATCCGTGATCCGCCCGCCCGCGTCGAGTGCCCCCAAATCCCGCAGCAACGCACGCGCCTCGGCCAGCGGGGCCTCGGGCGGCGGGGTCAGGAAAATCAGGTCATCCGCACTGCCCCACAGGGCCAGTTCAAGGGCAAGGTCGGTCAGATCGGCGGCCTCGATCTCGGCGGGGGGAAAGGGGGGCAATCCGCCCTCTTCGCCCTTGGTCCACAGGCGATAGCACGTGCCCTCGGCCACACGACCGGCACGGCCTGCGCGTTGGGTCGCCTCGGCCTTGGTGGTGCGCTCGGTCACAAGGCGGGACATGCCGGAATTCGGGTCGAACCGTGCGCGGCGGCTCTGCCCGCCATCAACGACCACGCGGACGTCTTGGATGGTCAGGGAGGTCTCGGCGATAGAGGTCGCCAGAACGATTTTCCGCCCCGTGGTCGCGGGGGCAATCGCCGCGCGCTGTTCGGCAAAGGGCAGAGATCCATAAAGGGGCCGCACGGCGCAATCCGCGGGCAAACGCCCCGCTAGCCGCGCGGCCGTGCGCCGGATTTCGCCCTCACCCGGTAAGAACGCCAGAATGCCGCCGGCGGTGTTTTTGGCGGCTTCAACGATCAGATCGGCCATAGCCGCGTCAAACCGTGTGGTTTTCGGCACGGGCCGGTCCAGCCATTTGATGTCCACCGGATACATCCGCCCCGCCGAGGTCACGACCGGCGCATCATCCAGCAGCCGCGCCACCGGTTCCGCGTCCAGCGTCGCCGACATCACCACCAACAGCAGATCGTCGCGCAGCGCCTGTCGCACCTCCCACGTCAGGGCAAGGCCAAGGTCCGCGTTCAGGGACCGTTCGTGAAATTCGTCAAACAGGATCGCGCCGATGCCGGTCAGTTCGGGGTCGGATTGGATCATGCGGGTCAGGATGCCCTCGGTCACGACCTCAATCTGCGTGGATTTGGACGTCTTGGCCTCACCCCGAATGCGATAGCCGACGGTTTGGCCCACCGGCTCACCCAGTGTCTCGGCCATGCGTTCAGCGGCGGCGCGCGCGGCCAGACGGCGGGGTTCCAGCATGACAATCCGCCCGTCGCTCAGGCCCGCGTCCAACAGGGCCAGAGGCACGACGGTCGTCTTCCCCGCGCCCGGCGGGGCCTGCAACACAACGCGGCCATGCCCGCGCAGGGCGGCGATCACGTCGGGCAGGGCGTCATGAATGGGCAGGGTCGTCATAACGACCTTATCCGCCAAACACGGCGCGGGGGAAAGTTCAGATTTTGCGCGCCACGATGATCGCGCGGGAGGGCGCGCCGGATTGGATTGTGGTCTCAACCACCTCAAACCCCGCGCGCGCGATTGTGGATTTCAGCGCGTCTAGACGGTGGAACCTCACGAACGGCGCCTGTCCGATCTTGCGCATCACCCATAACAGGGGCGCCCACAGGTTCAGGCCCCCGCCGGTGTAGGGCGTTTTCGAGATGAACAGCCCGCCACGCGGCAAGATCTCCGCGATATGTCCAAGGTCCCCGTCCAGATCGGGCAGCAGATGGAGCAGGTTCAGGGCCAGCACCACATCGGTGCGCAGACCCTGCTGGGCCAGTGTTTTCGCGGTTTGCTGGGCCACGTCCATATTGGCGGTGGCGTTGGTACGGGCGATGCGCACCATCTGGGCCGCGCTGTCGGTGGCCAGCATATGGGTCACATGCCGCGACAGGCGCGCGGCGGTTGCCCCGCTGCCCGCGCCCAATTCGACCACGTGATGTTCGGGGCGCAGATGTGGAATGATGACGTCCAACCCCGCCTCATAGGCGGGGACGTCGGTGATCGGGCGGGCGGTATAGCTCTGGGCGCGGTCGTCCCAAAAGGTTTCGGATGTCAGGGTCATGGGGATGCTCCGTGTTCTGGAGTGTCAGATAGATATGCGCATATCGAAAATAAATTGCGGAAATTCGCCTATTTGGTATGCATTTATGTATGACCTGGGGTGCGATCAAATTTGACTGGAACCACATACGGGCGTTTCTGGCGGTGGCCGAAACGGGGTCCCTGTCGGCGGCGGCGCGCCGTCTTGGGCAGACACAGCCGACCGTGGGGCGCCAGATTGCGGCGCTGGAATCCGATCTGGACGTGCTGTTGTTTGACCGCGATGTGCGCGGGATGCGGCTGACGCCTGCGGGGGCGGATATGCTGGACCATGTTAACGCGATGGCACAGGCGGCGGCGCAGGTCAGCCAAGTTGCCCAAGGGCACGGGCAAACCGCCTCGGGTCTGGTGCGTCTTGCCGTTAGTGACACGATGGCGGCCTATATCCTGCCGCCTATCCTGACCCAAATCCGTGCCGAGGCACCGGGGATCGAAATTGAACTGGTCGTGTCTAATGAAGTCACGGATTTACGGCGACGGGACGCGGATATTGCCCTGCGCCATCTGCGCCCGACCCAAGGCGACCTGATCGCCCGCAAGATCGGAGAGACCAGTGCGGCCTTCTACGCCGCCCCGTCCTATGCGGCGGGCTTGCCGGACAGGGACGGGGCGAAGGTTTTGGGTGCGGCCCAGATTTTGGGTTTTGATGAGCCCGCGCGCATGGTCGAGGCGTTCAAGGGCTTCGGCATCGCCACGCGGGCCGAGCAGTTCGCGGTCACATCGTCCAGCGCCGTGGCGGTCTGGGAATTGGCGCGGGCGGGGGCGGGCGTGGCGATCATGACCCGCGAAATCGCCGCGAAATTCCCCGAAATGGTGCAGATCGCGCCGGACCTGCCGCCCGTTCCCATTCCCCTGTGGTTGGTCAGCCACCGCGAGATTCAGCACAGCGCCCGCATCCGCACGGTCTTTGATGCGCTTGCGCGGGCGCTAACAGGGGTGTTGGCGGGGGAATAGCGCTGGACATCGCGCGGATGCGCTGGGAAAACACGGGCCGGATGTGATCGGAGGGCGCGGCATGGATACCCAAGAGTTGGCAACGCGGATTTTGGCGGGGGAACGTCGGGCCCTTGCGCGGGCGATCACCTTGGTCGAAAGCGGTCGCGATGATCACCGTGCCCAATCGGTGGACTTGCTGGAACGTTTGGCTGGATCGGGACGTCAGGCCCTGCGGATCGGGTTGTCGGGCACGCCGGGGGTGGGGAAATCCACCTTTATCGAGAGCTTTGGCATGATGCTGACCCAGCAGGGGCTGAAGGTGGCGGTGTTGGCCGTGGACCCCAGTTCGGCGCGTTCTGGCGGGTCGATTTTGGGCGATAAGACGCGGATGGAGCGCCTCAGCCGTGCGCCCAACGCGTTTATCCGACCCTCGCCCAGCCAGTCGGCCCTTGGCGGTGTGGCGCGCCGCACCCGTGATGCGGTCAGCCTGTGTGAGGCGGCGGGGTTTGACGTGATCCTGATCGAAACCGTGGGCGTGGGCCAATCCGAAACCATGGTCGCCGATATGACGGACCTGTTTATCCTGCTGCTGGCCCCCGCCGGTGGGGATGAATTGCAAGGGGTCAAGCGCGGCATCATGGAGATGGCCGATATCATTCTGGTCAATAAGGCCGACGGGGATCTGAAGTCTGCGGCGATGCGGACCTGTGCGGATTATGCAGGGGCGCTGCGCCTGTTGCGCAAACGCGCGCAGGATCCTGAAGGGTTCCCCAAGGCGATGACCGTTTCGGCCATGGAAGAGGCGGGTCTGGAAATCGCATGGGGCGAGATGCAGGCACTGGCCCACTGGCGGCGCGAGAACGGGCATTTCGACAGCCGTCGCGCGGATCAGGCGCGCCATTGGTTCGAGGAAGAAGTGCGGTTGGCCCTGTTGGCGCGGCTCGAGCGTGATCCCGAGGTCAAGGCGCAGATGGGCGCGTTGGGCCAAGAGGTGGCGCAAGGCGGGACCAGTGTATCCGGTGCCGTGGCGCAGATGTTGGCGCATCTGCGCAAATAGGGTGGGTCTGGCCCCTTGTTTGCGGCGGGATGTGAGTATTTTAGCCAAGATGAAAACAGGGGGTTCGGGGTTTGTTGAGAAAATCGCGGCGAATCCCTTGACGCGGGTTTGGTTTTGCAATTAAAGCACGCGAACGGAATTCGGGGCGCTGTTCCAACGGCGCCCAATTGTTTTATACGAAGCAAGGAAGAGACCTATGTCGCGCGTTTGCGAACTGACCGGAAAAGGCCCGATGGTTGGCAACAATGTCAGCCACGCCAACAACAAGACCAAGCGCCGGTTTCTGCCGAACTTGAACGATGTGACGCTGATCTCGGATGCGCTGGGCCGTTCTTTCAAGCTGCGCATCTCGGCGTCGGCTCTGCGTTCGGTGGACCACCGCGGTGGACTGGATGCGTTTCTGGCAAAAGCCAAGGACGCTGAACTGTCGGCCAAAGCGCTGAAGATCAAGAAAGACATCGAAAAAGCTGCGGCAGCCGCCTAAGTTTTGTCTGATCGTTATTGTGAGCGGCCTCGTCGGAAACGGCGGGGCCGCTTCGCTTTGTCGCTCTGGTGCTTAGTCGGGTCGTGCGATATGTCGATGGCATGAGGCATTTGCGTCAGATATGCGCCGCGTGGCTGATACTGGTTTTGGGGGTAACGTCCTTTAGCCTGGCTGTGGCGCGTGGTCAGGCAAGCCCCGTGACCACCATGGTGATCTGTTCAGGATTCGGGACACAGGTCATCGCGCTGGACGAGAATGGCGATCCGATTGGGGATCCGCATATTTGTCCGGATGGTGTGGCGGTGTTTGCCGATGCGTCCGCATCTGTCCCTGTTGCGGATGTTTTGTGGCGCGCGGATGGTGAGGTGATTGCCGTTCTGCGCCGCGCGGATGCCCAAGGGCGGGAGGATGTGCCTGCGGTGGCGCGGGGGCCGCCGGTGTTTGTGTGAGACCTAAATCGACACTCAAACACAAGGGATGATCCCAGATGAAATTCGCGAAATTTGTTGGCGTGGCTGCGATGGCCATGGGTTTTGGTGCGGCCGCGTGGGCCGACGGTATTGTGGTGGAGGACGCCTATGCGCGGGCCTCGACCCCGACGGCCAAGTCCGGTGCGGCGTTTATGGTGTTGATGAACACCAGCGATCAGGATGACCGGTTGGTTTCGGCGAAATCGGATGTGGCCGCGCGGGTTGAGCTGCATACGCACCGTGAGATCGCCGATGGCGTGATGAAGATGATGGAAGTCGAAGAGGGCTTTGCCATCCCCGCCGGTGGGACGCATATGTTGGCTCGTGGTGGCGATCATGTGATGTTCATGGGCCTGAACGAACCGTTCGCCGATGGCGATACCGTGGCGGTGACCTTGGTGTTTGAACACGCCGGTGAGGTTGCCGTGGAGATCCCTGTCGATTTGAACCGCAAGCCCGAACGCGGTGGTGGGCATGGTGCGGGCCACGGCGCGGGTCACGGTCAATAACGCGGGGCTTGGGGGCGGGGCACCGCCCCCACCTAGCGGCGCGAAAGGACCTCGTCGACCCACGCGGGCACGATGTCCGTGGCGGGTCCGAACCGC
The DNA here is from genome assembly GCF_032918305.1 of Rhodovulum sp. FJ3. NCBI lineage: Bacteria > Pseudomonadati > Pseudomonadota > Alphaproteobacteria > Rhodobacterales > Paracoccaceae > Rhodovulum > Rhodovulum sp. FJ3. The sequence continues at coordinate 594,300 of NZ_JAWJUU010000001.1, read as the reverse complement.
GCCTCGGCAAAGTCGCTGACGCCCGCCGAGGGTTCGAGGTTCAGCTCAAGCGTATCCGCCCCCGCGCGGTCCGCGTCTTGGACAAAAGCGGCGGCGGGGTAGACATTGCCGGACGTTCCGATCGATACGAACAGGTCACAGCCCCGCAGCAGGTCCCAGATCGTTTCCATGTGATAGGGGTATTCCCCGAACCAGACGATGTCGGGGCGGGTCGCGGGGTCGCCACAGGCGGGGCAGGGGTCGGCAGGGGCCATCACGGCGGGCGCGGGCCAACGGTGATCGCAGGCCGCGCAGAGCGCCCCCGCCAGCTCCCCGTGCATATGCAGAACCGCGCGTGATCCGGCCCGTTCGTGCAGGTCATCGACGTTTTGTGTGACGATGATCACCTCGCCCTTTGGTAGGGCCTGTTCCAGACGCGCCAGCGCGGCGTGGGCGGCGTTCGGCGTCGCCTCGACACAGTTCTTACGCCGCGCGTTATAGAATTCGTGGACCAAGGCGGGGTTTGCGGCGAAGCCTTCGGGCGTGGCGACCTCATTCAGGTCGTATTTGGTCCACAGACCATCCTTGTCGCGAAAGGTGCCAAGGCCGCTTTCGGCGGAAATGCCCGCGCCGGTCAGGATGACGATCTTGGCCATAGGCCCTCCAACGGTTATGACGGGGGAACAGGAGACCCGCCATGACCCACCGTATCCTATTCGTCTGTCTGGGCAATATCTGCCGCTCACCCTCGGCGCATGGGGTGTTTGAAACACTGGCCGCGCGCGAGGGGATCGATGTTGTGGTTGAAAGCGCGGGTACGGGCCGCTGGCACATTGGCGATCCGCCTGATCGGCGCGCCACGGCCGAGGCGGCGGCGCGGGGCTATGACCTGAGCCACCTGCGCGCCCAACAGGTGACGGCGCGCGATTTCGGGCGGTTTGATCTGATTATCGGGATGGATCACGCCAATATTGCCGCGCTGGAACGGATGCGGCCCATGGGGGATGATACGCCGGTGGACCTGTTCCTAAGCTTTGGCACATCGACGCGCACCGAGGTGCCCGATCCCTATTACGAGGGCGGGTTCGATATGGTTCTGGATTTGATCGAAGACGCCAGCGCGGGCCTGATCGCCCGTCTAAAGGCCGGTCAGATCTGACAGAACGCCTGTGCCGCGTTGCCAAATTCCTTATAGCGCAGCCACAGCTTTTCATCGTTGGACTTGCTGGACTGGCGCAGTTCCTGCGTCTGGTGCGGATCGTTAAAGAACTTGGCCGCCTTGCGCTGTTCGGAACTGGTCAGGGTCAGGTCTGCGGCCTGCTGAATGCAGTTACAGACGGCGCGGTTCACGCCCTTGCGGTCTGATTTCAAACAGGCGCTTTCAATCGGGCCGGCATAGGCCATGGGGGCCGCCAGCGTTGCGATGATGACTGCAATTGTGAGGTGTTTCATAACGACTGCCGTTCCTCAATTTCGGTCGGATGCGGGATTTTCCCGTCATTGATCTTTGCATGTACTGTGCCGGATCGGGCGGCATTTTTCAATTCACGAGATATGGTGGATGGCGCGCAAAGGGTCACAAATTGGTGGGCCTGCGCGGTTTGACGCCGAGCCCCGCGCGGGACGCGACGATTTTCCTTATACATAGGGCTGCGACAGTGCTTGACCGGCTCGCAAAAGCAAAGCATATCGGCGCAATGACCGACCTTAAAAACATCCGCAATTTCTCTATTGTTGCCCATATCGACCACGGGAAATCCACCTTGGCCGACCGGTTGATCCAAATGACCGGCACCGTGGCTGAACGCGATATGAAGGCCCAGTTGCTGGACGCGATGGATATCGAACGCGAACGCGGGATCACCATCAAGGCCAACACCGTGCGCATCGACTATCCGGCCAAAGACGGTCAGCACTATGTGCTGAACCTGATCGACACGCCCGGCCACGTCGATTTCGGCTATGAGGTCAGCCGCTCGATGCAGGCGGTTGAGGGCTCGTTGCTGGTTGTGGATGCCACCCAAGGGGTTGAGGCACAGACGCTGGCCAACGTCTATCAGGCGATTGAGGCGGATCATGAGATCGTGCCGGTTCTGAACAAGATCGACCTGCCCGCCGCAGATGTTGATCGCGTGGCCGAGCAGATCGAGGATGTAATCGGCATCGACGCCACGGACGCGGTTCAGATTTCGGCGAAAACCGGTATCGGCATTCCCGATGTGCTTGAGGCGATTGTGACCCGTTTGCCCGCGCCTGAAGGCAACCCCGATGCGCCCCTCAAGGCGATGCTGGTCGATAGTTATTATGACGCCTATCTGGGCGTGGTCGTCATCATCCGCGTGATCGACGGGAAAATCCGCAAGGGTGACCGTATCCGCATGATGAAAACCGGTGGCGCCTATCCCGTTGACCGTCTGGGCGTCTTCCGTCCCAAAATGGAAAACATCGACGAATTGGGTCCGGGCGAGATCGGCTTTATCACCGCGTCGATCAAACAGGTGCGCGACACCCGTGTGGGCGACACCATCACGCATGAACGCAAACCCTGTGCCGAGCCGCTGCCGGGCTTTAAGCCCAGCCAGCCGGTGGTGTTCTGTGGTCTGTTCCCCGTCGATAGCGCCGAGTTCGAAAACCTGCGCGATGCGATCGAAAAGCTGGCCCTGAACGATGCGTCGTTCTCGTATGAGATGGAAACCTCGGCCGCGCTTGGGTTCGGCTTCCGTTGCGGGTTCTTGGGTCTGCTGCACCTCGAGGTGATCCGCGACCGTATCGAGCGCGAATATGATATCGACCTGATCACGACGGCCCCGTCGGTGATCTATCATCTGCATATGAAAGACGGCACGACGGTTGATTTGCACAACCCCGCCGACATGCCCGACCTGACGCATGTGGATCACATCGAAGAGCCGCGGATCAAGGCGACCATTCTGGTACCTGACGAGTACCTGGGCGATGTCCTAAAGCTGTGTCAGGACCGTCGCGGGGTTCAGCTGGACCTGACCTATGCGGGCAACCGCGCGATGGTGGTCTATGACCTGCCGCTGAACGAGGTGGTGTTCGATTTCTACGACCGCCTGAAATCGGTGACCAAGGGTTACGCCAGCTTTGACTATCAGATGATTGGCTATCAGCAGGATTTCCTGGTCAAGATGCAGATCCTTGTGAACGACGAACCCGTGGACGCGCTGTCGGTGATGGTGCACCGCGACCGCGCCGAGGCCCGTGGCCGCGCGATGTGCGAAAAGCTCAAAGATTTGATTCCGCGCCACATGTTCAAAATCCCGATCCAGGCCGCAATTGGGGGCCGTGTGATCGCGCGGGAAACCCTTGCCGCGATGCGCAAGGACGTGACGGCCAAATGTTACGGCGGCGACGCGACGCGGAAACGCAAGCTGTTGGAAAAACAAAAGGCCGGTAAGAAAAAGATGCGTCAGTTCGGCAAGGTGGAAATCCCGCAATCCGCCTTTATCAACGCGCTGAAAATGGACGACTAAAACGACAACGGCCGCCCCAAGGGGCGGCCGGTTGCGTTTGGTGGCGTGGGCGTTAGCTGGCCTCACGGGCCTCTTCGCTGATCGCTTCGCCAGCGGATTCGATATCCTCGCCAGCACCTTCAATGGTGGCACATGCGCCAAGGCTGAACAAAAGGGCGGCGGTGGTGATGAATTTGGTCATACTGTCCTCTTTCGGTTTCATGGGGACAACGCGGACGCGCGAAAATCGTTCCCGAACTTGAGACAAATCAAATATTTTGAATGTGTGTTCGCCTAAACTGAACCTCGAAACGCGCCAACAGAGGGCAATTCGATGTTACGTTTGGCAATGGTTCTGTTTTCCCTGATCGCGACAAGTTTGATGGGCTCGGCGGTCGTGGTGGTTCTGAGCATGGGGTATGACACCATGACGCCCATTCTGGCGGCTGTGGCGGTCGGATTTATCGCCGCGCTGCCCGTGTCGTGGGGCGTGGCGCGCGCGATCTATACCAGCTGATTACGCCAGAATGGCCTGCAGCGCGGCCTCGAACTCACGCGGTTTGTCCGCGTGCAGCCAATGCCCCGCACCGGGGATTTTCGCGAACCGCGCGGCGGGAAAGAAGCCTTTGATCCGGTCGCGGTATTCGGGAAGGACATAGTGCGATTCCGCGCCCGAGACGAAATAGGCAGGCCCGTCGAACTGTCCGGTGACATCCTCGGGCCAGCCGACGATCTTGGACATCTCGGCCTCTAGCACGTCAAAGTTCAGACGCCATTTGCGTTCCTTGACGTCCAGCGACTGGATCAGAAACGCCCGCGTGCCCCGTTCCGCCACCAACGGTTCCAGTTGCGCATCGGCGTCCGAACGGCGTTCTACGCGCGAGAGGTCCACATGACGCATGGCCGAGATCAGGCTGCTCTGGTCGTGTTCATATGCGACGGGCGCGATATCGGCGACGATCAGACGGTTGACCAGTGCGCCCTCGTTCAGGGCCAGAACCATCGACGCCTTGCCCCCCATGGAATGTCCCACAACGTCCGCTTGGCCCCCGTGGGCGCGGATCACCTCAGCCAGATCGGCGGCAAGGTCGGGATAGCTATGGGTCGGGAACCACGGACTTTCCCCGTGATTGCGCATGTCGACCGCGATTACCTTGCGATCCGAGGACATCCGTTTGGCGATCACCCCCCAATTGCGCGCCGAGCCGAACAGGCCATGCACGATCAACAGGGGCGGGCGGTTTGCCGCCTCGGGCGTCTGAGGGTCATTGATAAGGCATCTCAACATAGTGTTATTGCATATCGCCTTGATGATCTGAGAACCAGTAGCAATATCGAGAAGCACCCGCGCAGGGACCTGTAAAGCAAAGGGAAAAACAATGGCTGAGGTCACGGTCGAGCAACTGGCGCAGAACATCGCGAATGAAATGGAAACCCGTATGGGGATCGGCGGGCGTGGCCTTGCGGCCAAGCTGCACCGAGGGGGGCGGTTGATGCCGCGCGCGGTCCGTGCGGATGCGAAACGTATTGCCGAGGCCCTGCCGTTGGTGCGCCACCCGAAACTGATCCGGCAGGTGGATGTGGCGCGCCTTGAGACGGCGGAACGGCGCGTGCTGGCGTGGCTGAAAACCGTGGACCCGCGCGAGCGGCGGTTGGACATGGTGCTGGGGATGGCGGGGGGCGTGGCCCTGTCGATCCTGACGACGGGGGCCTTGGTGATCGGCGTTCTGATCTGGCGCGGCTACGTTTAACCGCCCGCCAACCGAACAAAAAAGGGGACGCACGCGGCGTCCCCTTATGCGTTGCGATGTAGACCTGATTACAGGTTCGGGTACATCGGGAATTTGGCGCACAGGGCTTCGACCTCGGCGCGAACCTTGGCTTCGACCTCGGCGTTGCCGTCTTCGCCGTTTGCGGCCAGACCGTCGACAACCTCAACAATCCAGTCTGCGATCTGACGGAACTCGGCCTCGCCGAAACCACGGGTGGTGCCGGCGGGCGAACCCAGGCGGATACCCGAAGTGACCATCGGTTTTTCCGGATCGAACGGGATGCCGTTCTTGTTACAGGTGATGTGCGCGCGGCCCAGTGCCTTTTCGGTGGCGTTGCCTTTGACGTTCTTGGGACGCAGGTCCACAAGAACGACGTGGGTGTCGGTGCCGCCGGTGACGGTGTCCAACCCCCCCTTCATCAGCTGATCAGCCAGCGCTTGGGCGTTTTTCACGACCTGAGCGGTGTAGTCTTTGAACTCGGGGCGCAGGGCCTCACCAAAGGCAACGGCCTTGGCGGCGATCACGTGCATCAGGGGGCCGCCCTGAATGCCCGGGAAGATGGCCGAGTTGACCTTTTTCGCGATCTCTTCGTTGTTGGTCAGGATCATACCGCCACGGGGACCGCGCAGGGTCTTGTGGGTGGTGGTGGTTGCCACGTCCGCATAGGGGAAGGGCGAGGGGTGCTGACCACCGGCGACCAGACCGGCAAAGTGGGCCATGTCGACCATCAGGTAGGCACCAACGCTATCGGCGATTTCGCGCATCTTGGCGAAATCCACCTGACGCGGGATGGCCGAACCACCGGCGATGATCAGCTTGGGCTGATGCTCGGTCGCCAGTTCTTGGATCTGTTCATAGTCGATGCGGCTGTCTTGCTTGCGCACACCGTATTGAACGGCGTTGAACCATTTGCCCGACTGGTTGGGCTTTGCGCCGTGGGTCAGGTGACCACCTGCGTCCAGCGACATGCCCAGAATGGTGTCGCCCGGCTGGAGCAGCGCGGTGAACACACCTTGGTTCGCCTGGCTGCCCGAGTTGGGCTGAACATTGGCGAATTCACAGTTGAACATTTCCTTGGCGCGGTCGATCGCGAGGTTCTCGGCGATATCGACGTACTGGCAGCCACCGTAGTAACGGCGACCCGGATAACCTTCGGCGTATTTGTTGGTCATGACCGAGCCTTGGGCTTCCATCACGGCCGCGCTTACGATGTTTTCCGAAGCGATCAGTTCGATCTCGTCACGCTGACGGCCCAGCTCCAGCTCCATGGCTTTTGCAATTTCGGGGTCGCGCTCAAGCAAGGACTGGGTAAAGAACCCGTTGTCACGATGGGGGGCGTTCATCAGCTTCTCCTGTGGCAGCTAAGACAGCAATTTTCCCGGCTATTTAGCCCACATGCGACGCAGGAAAAAGGGCTGATAACGTCCTGTGCAGATCAAAATGCGAAATCTGTGTGACGTTTTGGAAATTTTTGTGCTCAGAGGAAATCAGGTCCAATGGTCGCGCAGGGGCCCGTTTGGGGTTGAGTTTCCGGTGCAGCGGCGCGAACAATGCGCCCAAGAGGGGTATCAGATGTCCGATCCGAAAATCGCATTCATGGCCAGCGACACGTCGATTGCGGAAACCGCACGGCGCCATTTGTCTGAGGAATATGGGGATGTTAGCCCCGAAGACGCCGATGTCATCGTCGCATTGGGCGGGGACGGGTTCATGTTGCAGACCCTGCACGGGACCCAGCATCTGGACACGCCGGTCTATGGGATGAACTGTGGCACGGTCGGGTTTTTGATGAACGAATATCATGAACCGGCCCTGATGGCGCGTCTGATGGCCGCCGAGGAAGAGGTGATTCACCCCCTGCGCATGCGCGCAATTGCCCCAGATGGAACCGTGCACGAAGGTCTGGCCATCAACGAGGTGTCGCTGCTGCGCGCGGGACCGCAGGCGGCCAAGCTGCGGATTTCGGTCGACGGGCGTATGCGTCTGGACGAGTTGGTCTGCGACGGGGCGCTGGTGTCGACGCCTGCGGGCTCGACCGCCTATAACTATTCCGCACATGGGCCGATCTTGCCGATCGGGTCCGATGTGCTGGCCCTGACGGCGATGTCGGCGTTTCGGCCACGGCGCTGGCGCGGGGCGTTGTTGCCCAGCGGCGCCAAGGTCCGGTTCGATGTCCTTCAGCCCAGCAAACGGCCCGTCATGGCCGACGCCGACAGCCGCACCGCCGGTGTGGTCGTGTCCGTGGAAATCGAAACCGCCAAGGACGTCAAACACCGTATCCTGTTCGACCCGGGTCACGGGCTTGAGGAACGTCTGATCCGCGAGCAATTCGCCTGATCTGAAAATTTGCCCGCCGTCCTTGGGGTGGGACGACGGGCGGATAAGCAACCTAGAGAGAGATCAGGCTGCTTGGGGATAACCCAGTGTTTTCAGGGCCTCTGCGATCTCGTCCAAAATCGCGGGATCGTCGATCGTGGCGGGCATCTTGAACTCTTGCCCGTCCGCGATTTTCACCATCGTCCCGCGCAGGATCTTGCCCGAGCGGGTTTTGGGCAGGCGATCCACAACCACGGCCAGTTTGAACGCGGCAACCGGACCGATCTGGTCACGGACCAGTTTGACGCATTCCTTGACGATCTCGTCATGGGGACGGTTCACACCGGCGTTCAGGCAAAGGAAGCCCAGCGGCAACTGGCCCTTCAGGTTGTCGGCGACACCGATGACGGCGCATTCTGCGACTTCGGGGTGGCTGGCCAGAACCTCTTCCATCCCGCCAGTCGACAGGCGGTGACCGGCGACGTTGATCACGTCATCGGTGCGCGCCATGATGTAGAGATACCCGTCCTCATCCACCATGCCCGCGTCGCCGGTCTCATAGTATCCGGGGAAGTGGTCGAGATAGCTCTTGCGGAAGCGCGGCTCGGCGTTCCAGAGCGTCGGTAGGGTGCCCGGCGGCAGGGGCAGTTTGATCGCAATCGCGCCCAGTTCGCCCGCAGGGACGGGGTGGCCCGCCTCATCAAGGATTTGCACGTCATAGCCCGGCATCGGGACTGAGGGGCTGCCCAGTTTGACGGGCAGTTCTTCGATCCCGAGCGGGTTCGCGGCAATGCCCCAACCGGTTTCGGTCTGCCACCAGTGGTCGATCACCGGTACCTTCAACTGATCCTGTGCCCAGACAATGGTGTCCGGATCGGCGCGCTCACCGGCCAGATAGACGGCTTGCAGGTTCGACAGGTCGTATTTCTTGACGAATTCACCGGTCGGGTCTTCGCGTTTGACGGCGCGGAAGGCGGTCGGCGCGGTGAAGAAGCTTTTGACCTTATGTTCCGAGATGACCCGCCAGAAGGTGCCCGCATCGGGGGTGCCGACCGGTTTGCCCTCAAACACGATGGTGGTGTTGCCGTGGATCAGGGGGCCATAGCAGATATAGCTGTGGCCAACGACCCAACCCACGTCCGACGCGGCCCAGAACACATCGCCCTGTTCCACGTTATAGAGGTTCTTCATCGTCCAGTTCAGCGCGACCAGATGGCCGCCGGTGTGACGCACGACGCCCTTGGGCTGACCCGTGGTGCCCGAGGTGTATAGGATATAGGCGGGGTGGTTGCCCTCAACCGGCACACAATCTGCGGGTTCAACGCCGTACTGGAACCCATGCCAGTTGTAATCGCGCCCTTCGATCAGTTGCGCGACCTCTTGTTCGCGTTGGTAGATCACGCAGAACTCGGGCTTGTGCGTTGCCTGTTCAATTGCGCCGTCCAGCAGGGGTTTGTAATGCACGGTACGACCCGGCTCGATCCCGCAGGACGCGGCGATGATGCATTTGGGTTTCGCGTCGTCGATCCGCACGGCCAGTTCATGCGCCGCAAAGCCACCGAACACGACCGAATGGATCGCGCCCAGACGCGCACAGGCCAGCATCGCCTCAAGCGCTTGGGGTACCATCGGCATGTAGATGATGACGCGGTCGCCCTTTTCGACGCCCTTGGCCCGCAGCGCACCGGCCAGATAGGCCACGCGGTTGCGAAGTTCGAAATAGGTGATTTCCTGTTTCGTGTGGGTGACGGGGCTATCATAGATGATGGCCGTCTGTTCGCCGCGACCGGCCTCAACGTGGCGGTCCACCGCGTTCCAGCAGGTGTTGACCATGCCGTCCGAGAACCACTCGTAGATCGGCGCCTTGTCGTCGAACAATGCCTTGGAGGGCGCTTGGTCCCAGTCGATGCCCTGTGCGGCCTCCATCCAGAACGACTCGGGGTCCGATTTCCAACGACCGTAAACGTCAGCGTAGCTCATGCTGTCCCTCCTCCTGACTTTGACTAAAGTCTTAGTCCTATGGAGGGTATAGTCGCAACGACGTTACCGTTCACAGCGGCGGGGTTTGCTGAAAAATTTGCAGATTTATGGTGTGCGGCTTAGCAAACTTTTGCAAACATTCCAAAAGTGCATGCTGTGGCGGCAAAAATAGCAAAACTTTGCAAATTTGGGGCGTCGGAGGACCAGAATCCCCCGACACCTGCAAATTAGCTGTAATGCGCGACGGGTGTCCCGGCGAGGGCCGAGATGTTCAACAATCCGCGCGCGGTAATCGAGGGCGTCACGATATGCGCCTTGTTGCCCATCCCCATCAGGATCGGCCCGACCTCAAGCGCGCCGCCGCGCAGTTTCAGGATGTTTCGCACGCCCGAGGCCGCGTCGCTATTGGCAAAGACCAGAACGTTTGCCGCGCCTTCCATACGCGAGTTCGGGAAGATACGGTTGCGCACGGCGGGATCAAGGGCGCTATCGATGTGCATCTCGCCCTCATATTCGAAATCAGGCTCTTGGGCGGCCAGCATATCCATCGCGGCGCGCATCCGGCGGCCCGTGTCGATGTCGAGGTTGCCGAACTGCGAATGCGAGCACAGCGCGATTTTCGGCGCCAGACCAAAGCGGCGCACGTGACGAGCGGCGCCGATGACGGCTTCGGTGATCTGTTCGGGCGTCGGTTCGGGGTGGACGTGGGTGTCCGCGATGAACAACGGTCCGTCCTCTTGGATCATCAGGCTAAGGGCACCCACGGGATGCAACCCGCCGCGCGCCAGTACCTGACGAACATAGTTCAGGTGCCACAGATATTGGCCGAAGGTGCCGCAGATCATGCTGTCGGCCTCGCCACGATGCACCATGACGGCGGCAATGGCGGTGGTGTTCGTGCGCATGATCGCCTTGGCCAGATCAGGCGTCACACCGCGCCGTGCCATGACCTCATGATAAGTGCCCCAATAATCGCGGTAACGCGGGTCGTTTTCGGGGTTCACGATCTGGAAATCCTTGCCCGGTTTGATGGTCAGGCCCGCGCGTTCGCAACGGGCCTCAATCACATCGGGACGACCGATCAGGATCGGGATATCGGTGGTTTCTTCGACCATCGCCTGCGAGGCGCGCAGGACGCGCTCATCCTCGCCCTCGGCAAAGACGATGCTGCGCTCGGCCTGGGCGGCGGCGGCAAAAACGGGGCGCATGATCAGGGCGGATTTGAACACCGACCCGTCCAGACCGGCCTTATAATTGTCCATATCCGCAATCGGACGGGTGGCAACACCGGTTTCCATCGCCGCGCGCGCAACCGATGTCGCCACGACCCCCATCAGGCGCGGGTCAAACGGTTTCGGGATCAGGTAATCCGCACCAAAGGTCAGCTGTTCCCCCTGATAGGCGGCGGCGGCCTCGGCGCTTGTCGTGGCGCGGGCGAGGGCGGCGATCCCTTCGACACAGGCGATTTTCATTTGGTCGTTGATCTCGGTCGCGCCAACGTCCAGTGCCCCACGGAAAATGAATGGGAAGCACAGAACGTTGTTCACCTGATTGGGGTAATCGCTGCGGCCCGTTGCGATGATCGCGTCGGGGGCAACCTCGCGTGCGAGGTCGGGCATGATTTCCGGCGTCGGGTTCGCAAGGGCAAAGATAATCGGACGCGGCGCCATTTTGCGCACCATGTCCTGTGTCAGAACGCCGGGGCCGGACAGGCCAAGGAACAGGTCGGCCTCGCCAATCACGTCGTCCAGCATGCGTAGGTCGGACGCTTGGGCATAGTCGGCCTTTTGCGGGTTCATATCCTCGGCGCGGCCCTGATAGACCAGACCGTGAATATCGCACAGCCAGACGTTTTCGCGTTTTACACCCAGTTTCAGCAGCATGTTCAGGCACGCAATACCCGCCGCGCCACCGCCGGTCGAAACGACCTTGATGTCCTCGAATCTCTTGCCGGCAACGCGCAGGGCGTTCGTCGCGGCCGCACCAACCACAATCGCGGTGCCATGCTGGTCGTCGTGGAAAACGGGGATGTTCATCCGCTCTCGACAGATCTTTTCGACCACGAAACAGTCGGGCGCCTTGATGTCCTCAAGGTTGATCGCGCCAAAGGTCGGTTCCAGCGCACACACAATATCGGCCAGCTTTTCGGGATCGGGTTCGTTCAGTTCGATGTCAAAACAGTCGATGTTCGCGAATTTCTTGAACAGGACCGCCTTGCCCTCCATCACCGGTTTCGAGGCCAGCGCGCCAATGTTGCCAAGGCCCAGAACGGCGGTGCCGTTGCTGACCACCGCCACAAGGTTGCCGCGCGCGGTGTATTGCGCGGCGGCGGCGGGGTTTTCCTTGATCTCGGTACAGGCCTCGGCCACCCCGGGACTATAGGCGAGGGACAGGTCGCGCCCGTTCGCCAGTGGTTTGGTTGCGCGAATTTCAAGCTTACCCGGCTTGGGATTGGCGTGATAGGCCAGCGCAGCCTCACGCGCCGTGGGGGTGGTGGTCTTGGGCATCGCGTCCTCCGGGGGTTGATAGTTTAGCGTTAAACTAAATTCGCAGACACCCGTCAGATACGCCTTTGCGCCCAACACCGCAAGGAAAGTTTCACAGGCTGTGGTGACGTATTCGGCGCAATTCCCCCCTAAAACACGGGGAATTATGGCTTTTGCCGTCTGGGCAGGCTTGCGCAACGGTCGCATGGGCGACATTCTGTGGCTCTGGAGGTGCTTCATGCCACTTATCAAAGCTGCGGCGCAGGTGCGGGAAAACGCCCACGCGCCCTATTCGGGGTTCAAGGTCGGGGCCGCGATCCGCGCGGCATCTGGCAAAGTTTACCAAGGGTGCAACGTCGAAAACGTCGCCTATCCCGAAGGCACCTGTGCCGAGGCGGGGGCGATTGCCGCCATGTGCGCGGCGGGCGATTATGAGATCGCCGAGGTTGCGGTGATTGCCGATGCCCCGACGCCCGTGCCGCCCTGTGGCGGGTGCCGCCAAAAGCTGTTGGAATTCGGGGCCGCGGATGTGCGCGTCACCATGGCGACGACCGATGGTCAGACCCTGACGATGACGATTGCCGAACTGCTACCCGGCGCATTCGTCAACGCCCATATGGACAAAAGCGCCTGATGGATGCGCGCGCCATTATCACCAAGCTGCGCAATCGCCAGCCTATGGATGATGATGAAATCCGCTGGATCGCGCGCGGGATTGCCGATGGCACGGTCAGTGATGCGCAGGCCGGTGCCTTTGCCATGGCCGTCGTCCTGAATGGCCTGAGCGAGGATGAGCGGATCACCCTGACCCGCGAAATGCGCGACAGCGGTCGGGTCCTGTCATGGGATCTGGACGGGCCGGTGTTGGACAAACATTCGACCGGCGGCGTCGGGGATTGTGTGTCTCTGGTGCTTGGGCCCGCGCTGGCCGCCTGCGGGGCCTATGTGCCGATGATTTCGGGACGCGGGCTGGGGCATACCGGCGGCACCTTGGACAAGTTGGAATCCATCCCGGGATACAGCGCCGACGTCTCGGTTAGCCGCCTGCGCGCGGTCACGGCACAGGTCGGATGCGCTATCGTCGGGGCCAGCCACGACATCGCCCCCGCGGACAAACGTCTCTATGCGATCCGCGATGTCACCGCGACGGTCGAGAGCCTCGATTTGATCACCGCCTCGATCCTGTCCAAAAAGCTGGCGGCGGGGTTGGAAGGGCTGGTTCTGGACGTCAAGGTCGGCTCGGGCGCGTTTGTGAAAACCGTGGACGAGGCCGTCGCGCTGGCCGATGCACTGGTGCGCACGGCGCAGGGGGCGGGTTGCATGACCTCGGCCCTGATCACGGACATGGATCAGCCTCTGGTGCCAAGCGCGGGCAATGCGCTTGAGGTGATTGAGGTGATGGGCACCCTGACAGGTCGGGATGTGAACCCGCGCCTCCATGAGATTTCATGCGCCTTGGGGGGCGAGTTGTTGGCGCTGGGCGGGCTGGCTGCCACGGCCGAGGACGGGGCCGGGCGCATTGCCGCCGTTCTTGGCAATGGTGCGGCGGCGGATGTCTTTGGCGATATGGTTGCCGAATTGGGCGGCCCGTTGGATTTTGTCGAACGTTGGCCCGACCGGTTGCCGTCTGCCCCCGTGGTGCGCGAGGTGCGCGCGGGGCGTTCGGGGGTGATCGGGGCGATTGATTGCCAGATGCTGGGCCTGGCGGTGGTGGAGCTGGGCGGCGGACGCAAACGCGACGGGGACCGGATCAACCCGTCGGTGGGTCTGTCCGGACTGGCGGGCTTGGGTGAGGCGATGACGCCCGACATGCCGATTGGCCGCATCCACGCGGCGAATGAGGACGCGGCGGATTTGGCGGAACAGCTCTTGCGCAAGGCCTATGTTTTGGCCGAAGAGGAGGGCGAAACACCCCCATTGATCCTGCGGAGCATTCGGTAATGGCACGCGCCTTCTTGGTCGTTATGGACAGCGTCGGATGCGGTGGCGCGCCCGACGCGGATCGGTTTTTCAATGATGAATTGCCGGATGTCGGGGCAAATACGCTTGGACATATCGCACAATTTCTGGCGTCCAATCCGCGGGCGGATGGCCGAATTCAGCCGGTCCAGTTGAACAATCTCGACAATCTGGGATTGGGTGCGGCGATCGCGCTGGCCTCGGGTGTGACTGCGCCGAACCTTGATGCGACGCCTGCCGGCGCGTGGGGCGTGGCGCGTGAAGTCAGCCCGGGCAAGGACACACCGTCGGGCCATTGGGAACTGGCCGGTGTGCCGGTGCCGTGGGATTGGCATTTCTTTCCCGACAAACAGAATTCGTTCCCGCCCGAGGTGGTCGCCAAGGCCTGTGCGGTCGCGGGCACCGACGGTATCCTTGGCAATTGTCATGCCTCGGGGACCGAGATCATCGCACAGCTGGGGGCCGAGCATATCCGGACCGGATGGCCGATCTGCTATACCTCGGCGGATAGCGTGTTTCAGATCGCCGCGCATGAGGAACATTTCGGCCTTGAGAACCTGTTGAACCTGTGTCGCGGTCTGGCGCCGTTCCTGCATGAGATGCGGGTGGGGCGCGTGATTGCGCGCCCGTTTGTCGGGGACGCTGAAACCGGTTTTACCCGCACACAGAACCGTCGCGATTTCGCCGTCGCTCCGCCCCGCCCGACCCTGTGCGATTGGGTGCAGGGCGCGGGGCGGACGGTCTATGCGGTCGGCAAGATTGGCGATATCTTTTCGATGCGAGGGATCGATCATCTGGTCAAGGGCAGTGACGCCGACCTGTTTGAACACCTGATCGACCATGTCAAAACCGCCGAGGACGGCAGCCTGACTTTCGCGAACTTTGTCGAATTCGACAGCCTCTATGGTCACCGCCGCGATGCGCTCGGATATGGTGAGGCGCTTGAGTGGTTCGACGCCCAACTGCCCCGTCTGTTCGCACATGCGCGCGAGGGCGACATGATCCTGTTTACTGCCGATCATGGAAACGACCCGACGTGGTCCGGCACCGATCACACCCGCGAACAGGTGCCGGTTTTGATCCATGGCATTGGGCAAAAGGAACTGGGCCGCTTGCAGTTTTCCGATGTTGCGCGGATCGTGGCGGATCATTTAGGGGTTATGCCGATCAAAGGGGATGATCATGCGTGAGCTGGCCAAGGTCGAATTGCATCTGCATCTCGAAGGCGCGGCAAACCCCGCCCTGATGCGGGATATGGCCAAAGAGAAATCTATCGATATTTCAGGTGCTTTCACTGAACAGGGAATGTACCGGTTCGAGGGGTTTCAGTCGTTCCTACGGACCTATGAGGCAGTCACCTCGGTCCTGCAAACACCGGCTGATTACGCCCGTCTGACCCTAGATGTGCTGCGAAACAGTGCCGAACAGGGCGTTGTCTATACCGAACTATTTCTCTCGCCGGACTTTTGCGGCGGGCGGGACGTGGCGGCATGGCGCGAATACGTCCATGCGATGCAAGAGGCCGCCGATCAGGCGCGCCGTGAAACCGGTATTCAGACGCGCGGCATCGTCACCTGCATCCGGCATTTCGATCCCATGTGGTCGCGCGAAACGGCCCTGTGCGCGGCGGAGACCAAGGGCGATTTTATCACCGGTTTCGGCATGGGCGGGGATGAGACGCGCGGCAAACCCGCCGATTTCGCCTATGCCTTTGACCTTGCGCGCGAGGCCGAGCTGGGCCTGACCGCCCATGCCGGTGAATGGGGCGGGGCGGGTATGGTGCGCGACACGCTGCGCGATCTGCGGGTTTCGCGGATCGGGCATGGGGTGCAGGCGATCGATGATCTGGCCCTTGTCGACTATCTGGCCGAGCATGAAATCACGCTAGAGGTCTGTCCGGGATCGAACGTCGCCCTTGGGGTTTATCCCGCGTGGCACCGCCATCCGATTTCCACCCTGTTGGAACGTGGCGTCAAAGTGACCGTTTCAACCGATGATCCGCCGTTTTTTCACACGAATTTGGTGTCAGAGTATGAAAATCTGAACCGGACTTTCGACTGGGACGCGGATGTGTTTAAAACCGTAAATATGAATGCGGTGCGGGCGGCGTTTTGCGACGAAGACACGCGCGCCCAACTGACCAAAGATCTGGAGAGCGCCTATGGCTGAGCATCTGACCGTTGTTGATCACCCCTTGGTTCAGCACAAGCTGACGATCATGCGGGACAAGGATACGTCGACCGCGGGGTTCCGCCGGTTGTTGCGCGAGATTTCGCATCTCTTGGCCTATGAGGTCACGCGCGAGCTGGAGATGACGTCGAAAACCATCGAAACGCCGTTGCAGACGATTGAGGCGCCCATTCTGGACGGCAAAAAGCTTGCCCTGATTTCGATCCTACGGGCGGGTAACGGATTGCTGGACGGTATTTTGGACCTGATCCCTGCGGCGCGTGTCGGCTTTGTCGGTCTTTACCGCGACGAGGAAACCCTTGAACCGGTTCAATATTATTTCAAGGTGCCCGATGCGTTGGAGGATCGGTTGGTGATTGCGGTCGACCCGATGCTCGCCACCGGCAATTCGTCCGTTGCGGCGATTGATATGTTGAAAGACGCGGGCGCCAAGAATATCCGGTTTGTGTGCTTGCTGGCCTCACCCGAAGGGGTGGCCCGCATGAAAGAGGCGCATCCCGACGTTCCGATCATCACAGCATCTGTGGATGAGTGCCTGAATGACCAAGGATATATTGTCCCGGGCCTAGGTGATGCGGGCGACCGCATGTTTGGCACCAAATAATCCAGTTTTCCCTTTACTGATTGTGTCTAATCCGGCAACATTCCCCCACATTTTGTGGGGGCACAAATGCGAGCATATAAAACAGCACCCGCGATCGCGCTTGTCGCAGTGTTGATAACAAATACAGGTAATGCGCAAACACTGAAAAGAGACGACGGCCCCGCTGAAATACCACCTGCCAGCTATACCGCTGGGCAATATGTGGACAGCAAGGGCTGTGTCTATATCCGGGCGGGATACGCCGGAAACGTGGAATGGATTCCGCGCGTTTCGCGTGAGCGCAGGTTGCTGTGCGGGTTCACACCCACATTCGCGGCAGGCGTCCCGCAACAGACGGCTGTGGCCAAGCCACAAGAGCCGGTCCAAATCACTATTCCCGAGGCCTCTGAGCCGGCAAGTGCGCCGGTCGAGATCGCCCGACCTGACCCGATGACCGTGGTGCCCGCAGGGGCCTGTGGGTCGCGGGAACTGGTATCCGCACGCTATACCGATAGCGGTGCGGTCGCAGTCAAATGCGGGGCAGAGATCGCCGCACCCGTGGCTGTTCAAACGCCAGCACCGGTGGAAGCGCCGCGTGTTGCCGCGATTGACGCGGTGCCTGCGGATGCCTGTGGCGGGCGCGAAATTCTGTCGGCGCGCTACAATGCGGATGGTCAGTTGGCCGTGCGCTGTGCCGCGCCGGTTGTGGCGGCTGTGCCGGTTCCGGCCCCGTCGGCCGCACCGATCCCAAAACCCGCCGCGACGGGCGCGCCTGCCTGTGAGGGGCTAAGCGAACTTTCCGCGCAATACGTGAATTCGGGCGCGAAATACCCTGTGCGCTGTGGTCCGCAAGAAGAGGGCACCTTCCCGGGTCAGCCCGCTTTGCCGCCGCAATCCTCGGTGATTGCGCCGGTCACGCCGGTTCAGCCGACGGTCGCGCCGCGTCCCAAGGCCTTGGCTCTGACCGTGCGTCCCTCCGCGCCCGCGCCCCAGCCGCGCCGCGTTGTCGAGCCGCCCGAGGGGTATAAGGTCGCGTGGGAAGATGACCGTTTGAACCCCAACCGTGGCAAGGGCACGGCAGAGGGTGAAGCGACGATGAACATGGTCTGGACCCAGACCGTGCCGCGTCGTCTGGTCCTGCCCGATGCGCCGCAATACACGGTGGCGATTTCGACCAAATCCCAACCCGAGGCCAAGCCCAAGGTGCGCGTCTCCACGAAATCGGTGCCCGCCGCCAAGCCCGCCTCGCAAAAACCGGCGGCATCTGGTGCGCGCTATGTTCAGGTTGGCCTGTTCGGCGATCCGGCGAATGCATCGGCCACTGTGGCGCGGATGCAGGCGCTGGGCCTGCCGGTCCGTCAGGGCACGGTGCGCTCGAACGGGCGCGTGTTGCAAACGATTATGGTTGGCCCCGTGGCCGCGGACAGTGCGCCGCGCGTTTTGGCCAACATCCGTAAGGCAGGCTATGGGGATGCGTATCTGAGATAAGCGCGAACACCCTGTAGAAAATACGCCCCGTCCGATCCATCGCGACGGGGCGTTTTCATTTCGGGATCACGCGCCGCAAATGCCCTGTAGCCGGACCCAGTCCGCGTCGCTGAGGATCGGGGCGCCGCGCGGGGTGCGGACGGGATCGCCCTCAATCAAGGGCAGGACGCTCTCGCCGGTGATGTCCAGCGCGTAGGCATAGGGCGAGGAGGGCACGCCCGCCTGTTCAAACACGGCCAGCATGTTTTCCGCGGGCACCTCGGGGTGATCAGCGGCCACAAGGTGCTCGGCGTATTCGGTGATCTTGGCATCGGGCAGGGCGCCCGTGGTCAATAGGCGGAAGGTGGCAATCGGCCCGACATAGCGCAGCATCCGGTCCAGCGGATCCTGCTCGGCCAGACGGGCCTGTTCGGCAAGGATGAAACCGGCGGCGACGATCGGATCCTCATGGTCCTCAACCACCGACCGGTTCAACAGGATCAGACCGCCCGGCACATGCAGCGTGTCGCGGATGCCACCGGGGATCACGCGCGGCGAGGGCGCGTTTGCGGGCAACAGGGCCCGGCCCAAACGGGTCAGCGCACGTTGCCCACCGCCAACTGCACAGGTCTGGCCGGACACGCGGGTGATCTGGGACATCAGGGACTGACCGATGTCTTGGCGAACGGATGGCGGCACCACCTGTGTCGTGTGACGGCGCAGCGCACCGGGTAACCAGAAGAGCGCCAGCGCCACCACGCCCCCCAGTAACACCGCCGTGGTCGCCAGACGCAGGCGTCCGCGACGGGGGCGGCGGCGGTCAATCGCGCTCATCACGGTCTCAATCGCCTCGACCATGGTATTGTCGTCGATTTCCAGATCCTCACCGGCGTCAGGGCCGGGACGGAACAAGGCGGGCACCTCGCCCGGATTTTGACGGATCAGCGCGGCAAGGGACCAGTGCGTCAGGGGGCGTTCGTTCTTGTCGGTGATGATGATCGACGCATCGCCAAAGGTCACGATGACCTCACGCCGCTGGGCGTCGGGGGCTTCGCGCCACAGGCCCGAACTCTCTAACCGCTGATACTGTGTCAATGCCGTCATATGCGGCTGTTATCCTGACTGGAGGTAAAGGAAAAGACGCATTCACCGCCAAGGCCCGCACAAACGGGCCAAGGCGATGTAGCTCGGGGTTTAGTCGTCCAAGGCCTTGGCCACGCCGCGCAGCTCAAACTTTTGGATCTTGCCGGTCGAGGTCTTGGGCAGCTCCATGAACACCACGCGTTTGGGGGTTTTAAAGCCCGCCAGATGGTCGCGGCTAAAGGTGATCAACTCGGCCTCGGTGACCGACTGACCCTCGGCCAGTTCGACAAAGGCACAGGGCACCTCGCCCCATTTTTCGTCCGGTTTCGCGACCACGGCGCACAGGGACACGGCGGGGTGGTGCATCAATGCGCCCTCGACCTCGACGCTGCTGACGTTTTCGCCGCCCGAGATGATGATGTCCTTGGCGCGGTCGGTGATCTTGATATAGCCGTCAGGGTGGCGAAATGCGACGTCGCCCGAATGGAAATAGCCGCCTGCAAAGGCCTCGGCGGTGGCCTCGGGGTTCTTGTAATACCCCTTCATCACGATATTGCCGCGCATCATGATTTCACCCGTGCTTTCGCCGTCCCACGGTACAGGGTCCATGTTTTCGTCTAGAACGGTCGCCTCTTCCAGAACGGGCATGGCGACGCCGGTGCGGGCCTTGATCGCGGCGCGCTCGGCCTGTTCTGTTTCGCCCCAGAGGTCGTCCTGCCATGCGCATTCGGTGGCGGGGCCGTAGACCTCGGTCAGGCCATAGACCTGCGTGACGTTGAAGCCCAGAGGTTCGATCTTGGCCAGCGTCGCGGCGGGCGGCGGGGCACCGGCGGTGAACACCTGAACCGTGTGATCGAACGGCAGGCGGTCGTCCTCTTTGGCGGCGATGATCGTGTTCAGAACGATGGGCGCGCCGCCGAAATGCGTGGCCCCATCGACCGAAATCGCGTGATAGACGTTGCGCGCGGTCACGTCGCGACAACAGATCACAACACCGGCCACGGCGGGCACCATCCATGTGTGGGTCCAGCCGTTGCAATGAAACAGCGGCACAATGGTCAGATACCGCGCGTGGCGCTGCATCTGCCACGACATCATATTTCCGATTGCGGCCAGATAGGCCCCGCGGTGATGATAGACGACGCCCTTGGGCCGCCCCGTGGTGCCAGAGGTGTAGTTGAGCGCGATGCTCTCCCATTCATCCTCGGGCAGGATCCAGTCGAAATCGGGATCACCATCCGCGATCAGGTCGTCCATATCGGGGTGGCGGCCGTCGGGCTGGAAACCGGCGTCGTGATCGACCACCTCTACCAGCAGGGGCACATCGGCCTCATCCATCTGGGCGACGGCCTTTTCCACGGTGGGCAGGAACGCCGCATCGACCAGAACCACCTTGGGCGCGGCATGGCGAAAGATGTATTGGATCGTTTCGACCTCAAGGCGGGTGTTGATCGTGTTCAGGATCGCACCACAGGCCGGAACCGCCCATGTCGCCAGAACATGGGGCGCGGTGTTGGGCAGCAAGGTCGCCACCACGTCACCGGGCTTCACGCCCAGTTTGCTCAGGGCCGAGGCAAGGCGCGTCACGCGGTCCTTCAGTTCGGCGTAGTTCAGGCGCACGGACCGGTCGATCACGGCCTCGCGGTGCGGGAAAATCTCGGCCGCCCACCGCAGGTTCGACAGCGGCGTCAACGGAACGTGGTTCGCCGCGCATTTCTCCAGTCCCGTTTCATCAGCCAGCCAACCCATACGATCCTCCATCCATGTGTCGCGGTGATATTGGCGGGGGAGAAGGCGAATGAAAAGGGGGCAAAGAGTCCTTGGAGGCGACTGTCGTAGCGTCTAGAACAGGGCATGATCATTTCCCCGGGCCGTCAGTTTGTGTTCGTCCATATCCCCAAGACGGGGGGGACGTCGCTTGGGCTTGCGCTTGAGGATCGGGCGCATCGCGACGACATCCTGATCGGGGACACCCCAAAGGCCAAAAAGCGTCGCGGACGTCTGCGCGACCTGACCCCGCGCGGGCGGTTGTGGAAACATTCGACCCTTGCCGATATCGACGGGGTGCTGGGGGCGGAGGATCTGGACCGGATGTTTCTGTTCACCATGGTCAGAAACCCGTGGGACCGCGCCGTCAGCTATTACCACTGGCTAAAATCGCAGACATTTGAACACCCCGCGATCACCTGTGCGCAGACCCTGTCGTTTCCGGATTTTTTGCGCGCGCCGGTGATTGTCGACAGTTTGCGCGACTGGCCCGCCGGTCGGTACATGCAGGACGCGACGGGGGCGGAGCGCGACGCGCTGTTCATCCGCCTAGAACATTTCGCCGAGGATAGCGCGCCGCTGTGGGACCATCTGGGGTTTCGCCTGGGCCTGCCACATGAGAACCGGTCGGATCGCGACACGGATTATCGTGCGTACTACGATGACGCTTTGGCGGCACATCTGGCGGATGTCTGTGCCACTGATATCCTGCGGTTCAAATATACATTTTCCGGCTAGGATTCGGGCGGTTTCGCCAAAACAGGGGGAAATTTGTGCGAAACGTCCCCGTTCACGCTCTCTTTGGTCGCATTTGCGATGCTGCGACGCAGCAATTTCGCCCCGCGTATCTAGGTTCATCGCATCTGTGCGGGAGGACACAGGGTATCTGAACCTGATCCGGAGAACCCCTATGTGTATGTCAGCCGAAGCGCTTGCGCTGTTTCTCAACCTTATTGCCGCCAACATCACGACCGAGCCCGGTCGCATCATTGTCCACGCCACCGAGCGCGACGCCCATTGGGTCATGGTGGGCGATGAATGGTGCACAATGGCCCCCCAGATAGATTCTATGGAACGGTTTGCCACCCTAAGGCGTTAGGGGGCTGAGGCAGAGCGTTTAATACAGGCAAAATCAGGAACGCGTTCTGTCACCGTATGGTGATCCCGTGGCGCATTTTCGCCACATTTCGGACCCGAACGCGCCCTGAATGTCCTCAACCGTAGGGATAGCGGCGCGATTTGGAATCGTCTGATGGTCGCCACATAAAATTTGAAACGAATACGGTAGAGAACGGAAATTAAAATGGTCGGCGAATGGATTACAGCAGTATTCGGTGGCAATGAAAAAGCGGGTGGGGCGAGTTGGTCGTCGGATAACACCCCGGAAAAGAAACCGGCACGGCCGATTTACGGCCTGATCGGACAAACAATGGTCGCGACGCCTTCGGATTGGCGTCCCGTCTCAACCCTGCGCCCGGGGGATCGGGTGATGACCTTTGATAACGGATTTCAACGGATTGAATCCGTTGGCGTGACCGAGCTCTGCGCGGATGACGCCGATTGCCCCTATGCGCAATGGCCCCTTGAGGTGCCGGCGGGCTATATCGGCAATCGTGACCGTCTCTGTCTGATGCCCCAGCAGAATGTGATCATCGAAAGCGATCTGGCCGAGGCGCAATTCGGCGATCCCTTTGCGATGGTGCCTGCCTGCGAACTGGACGGGGTGTGCGGTGTGCATCGCATACGTCCGACCGAACCGCAAAAGGTCTATTCCCTATGTTTCGCCCGCGATGAGGTGGTGTTCGTGAACGGATCGGCCTTGGTGCATTGCCCCAATGGCGCGCTTGAGGGCGAGAACCTGATGGTCACCCCCAAGGCATCTGCCTACACACCGCTGCCGCGCGACAGTGCGCGGGCGGTGTGTCGCGAATTGGCCGCCGTAACGGGCTGTTAGCCCACGACGGCCAATAAGCCGGGCGACTAGGCCGCCGCCTGTGCCGGATTGAACCGGCCATAGAACGTGTCGCCTTTGGCGGCCATATCACGCAACAGCGCGGGGGCGGCAAAGCGGTCCCCGTGTTTTTCCGTCAGCCGGTCACACCATTCCACGGCCTTGGCCGCACCGATGATGTCGAGCCAGCTGAGAGGCCCGCCCGACCACGGCGCAAAGCCCCAGCCAAGGATCGCGCCAACGTCGCCTTCGCGGATGTCCATCAGAACGCCCTCTTCCAGCGCGCGCACGGCCTCAAGCACCTGCGCGAACAACAGGCGGTGCTGTACCTCGGTCAACTCGGGCTGATCCTCGGCCACCGCGTATTGCGCGCCAAGGCCGTCCCACAGACCGGTGCGTTTGCCCTTGTCGTCATAGGCATAGAAACCGGCGGCAGATTTGCGCCCCAGTCGGCCCTGATCGAACATCCAGAACAACACGTCATCGACGGCCCCATCGGGATAGGCATCGCCCATCGCGGCCTTGGTTGCCTTGGCGATTTTCACGCCCAGATCAATCGAGGTCTCATCGACCAGTTGCAGCGGACCCAAAGGCATCCCGACCATTTTCGCGGCATTTTCCACCAGCGCGGGCGCAACGCCCTCGGCCACCATGCGGATACCTTCGTTGATGTAGGGGATGATACAGCGGTTGGCGTAAAAGAACCGCGCGTCATTCACCACGATCGGCGTTTTGCGGATCTGGCGCACATAGTCCAGCGCCTTGGCCACCGCGCGATCACCGGTTTCGCGACCCTTGATGATCTCGACCAGCATCATCTTTTCCACGGGACTAAAGAAGTGGATGCCGATGAATTGCTCGGGTTTGCTGGACGCTTTGGCCAGTTCACTGATCGGCAGGGTCGAGGTGTTCGAGGCAAAGATACAGTCCTCGGGCACCACCTCTAGGACCTTGGCGGTGACCTCGGCCTTGATTTTCGGATCCTCGAACACCGCCTCGACGATCAGATCACAACCGGCAAGCGCGGCGTAATCGTCGGTCGCGGTGATCTGGCCCAGAACCGTCTCTTTCTTTTCGGGCGTGGCCTTTTTGCGGGCGATGCCCTTGTCCATATAGGTCGCAGTATAGGCCTTGCCCTTTTCCGCCGCCTCCAGAGATTGATCGAGCAGCACCACCTCAATCCCCGCCATAGCCGAGACCAGTGCGATGCCCGCACCCATCATGCCCGCGCCCAGAACGCCGACCTTGGTCACCGATTGATCGGGCACATCGGTAGGACGCACCGCGCCTTTTTCCAAGGCCTCTTTGTTGATGAAGAGGGACCGGATCATCGCGCCCGAGGACGGGTTCATCAGGACGTTGGTGAACCACCGCGCCTCGATCTTCAACGCGGTGTCAAACGGCACCAATGCGCCCTCATACACCGCCGACAACAACGCCTTGGCCGCCGGATAGACGCCTTGGGTTTTGCCGTGGACCATCGCGCTTGCGCCGACAAAGGTCATGAAACCGGCAGGGTGATAGGGCGCACCGCCGGGCATTTTATATCCCTTGGCGTCCCACGGTTTGACGATATCGGCGTCCTTGGCCGACAGGACCCATTCCTTGGCCTTGGCCAGCAGGTCCTCCGGCGCGGTCACCTCGTCGATGATACCGGCCATCTTGGCCTTTTTCGGGTCCTGCAGCTTGCCCTCAAGCAGGAACGGCGCGGCCGCCATTGCGCCCAGCTTGCGCACCAGACGGGTCGTGCCGCCCGCACCGGGAAAGATGCCGACCATGATTTCGGGCAGGCCGATCTTGGCCTTGGGGTTGTCGGCGGCGAAAATCCGGTGGCACGACAGCGGCAGTTCCAGACCGATCCCCACGGCGGTGCCGGGCAAGGCGGCGGCAATCGGTTTGCCGCCCTTATTGGTCTTGGCGTCCATGCCCGCGCGTTCGATTTTGCGCAGCAAGCCGTGCATCTGCATGATGCCGTCAAACAGGCCTTGGGCGGGGTTGTCGCCCGCGTCCTCTTTCATCCGCGCAAGGATGTTCAAATCCATCCCGCCCGCGAAATCCTTTTTGCCGCTGGTGATGATGATGCCTTTGACGGCGTCATCGGCCAGTGCCTTGTCGATCCCGTCGTTCAACTCGGCCAGCGCGTCAAAGGACAGCACATTCATCGATTTACCCGGCACATCCCACGTCAGCGTGGCCACACCGTCCTGATCGACGTTGTAATGGAATTCGGTCATGGTTTTCCTCCCTCAAAGGGTCGGCCGTCCTTGTGGGTAAAGGTCGCCTTGCCGTCGGCGATCTCAACCTTCAGGTCGACATCAGAATAGGTTGCAACTTCGCGGGGCGCGCGGGTGCCTACCACCAAAAAGCGCGCCTCGGCGTCGGTCTTGTTCACAAAGCAATGGCCATCCGTGTCCCCCGCAGGAAAGGCCGCACAATCGCCAACCCGCATCACGGTTTCGCCCGCGTCCTGCACCAAGGTGCATTCGCCCTCGGTCACCATCACGAATTCGTCCTCGTTCAGGTGCCAGTGACGCAGGGACGATTTCGCGCCGGGCTGCAGGATCACGATATTCGCGCCGAACTGGGTCAATCCACCCAAATCCCCAAGGCGCAGCGATGTGCGCCCCGCCATCTGACTGGCATAAGGTTCGGGATAGATCGAACCGGTTTTCACCGGCGCCTTACCTTGGTCGATGACGCCCATCAGACGCGCTCGATGATCGTGGCCGCGCCCATGCCCGAGGCAATGCAGAGGGTCGCCAATCCAACCTCTTTATCGCTGCGCTCAAGCTCATCCAGCAGGGTGCCGATGATGATCGCACCGGTCGCGCCAAGGGGATGCCCCATCGCAATCGAACCGCCGTTCACGTTGACCTTGTCATGATCCACATCGAACGCCTGCATGAAGCGCAGAACGACACTGGCAAATGCCTCGTTCACCTCAAACAGGTCGATGTCGGAAATCGCCATGCCATGATCGGCAAGGATCTTTTGCGTCACAGGCACCGGACCGGTCAGCATGATCGTCGGGTCCGTCCCGATTTTTGCCGTGGCGCGGATGCGCGCGCGCGGTTTCAACCCGTGCTTTTCACCGAACTCTTTGTTGCCGATCAGAACACCGGCCGAGCCGTCCACGATGCCCGAGCTGTTGCCCGCGTGGTGGATGTGGTTGATCCGCTCAAGATGCGGGTATTTCAGCAGGGCCACCTTGTCGAACCCGGGCATCATTTCGCCCATGTCCTTGAACGAGGCCTTCAGCGCGCCAAGCGCCTGCATGTCGGTACCCGGGCGCATGTATTCGTCGTGGTCCAGAATGGGCAGACCATTTACATCGCGCACGGTGACAATGGATTTCTCGAACCGGTTGTCCTTCCATGCGGCGGCGGCGCGGCGTTGGCTTTCGACGGCCAAGGCGTCCGCATCATCGCGCGAGAACCCGTATTCGGTGGCGATGATATCGGCCGAAATCCCTTGGGGCACGAAATAGGTCTTCATAGCCAGGGACGGATCAACGGCAATCGCCGCGCCATCGCTGCCCATGGCCACGCGGCCCATCATTTCGACACCACCGGCGATGTATGCCTCACCGGCGCCGCCACGGACTTGGTTCGCGGCAAGGTTCACCGCCTCCATCCCGCTGGCGCAAAAGCGGTTGATCGACAGCCCCGGGATCGTCTCGTCCAGCTTGGACGCCAGAACCGCCGAGCGCGCCAAACAGCCGCCCTGTTCCCCGACCTGCGTGACATTGCCCCAGATTACATCCTCAACCGCATGGCCATCCAGATTGTTGCGCTCGGCCAGCGCGTCCAGCACCTGTGCCGACAGGCGCAGCGACGTTACCTCATGCAGCGCGCCATCCTTGCGGCCCTTGCCACGCGGCGTGCGTACAGCGTCATAAATATATGCGTCGGTCATCATCTGCCTTTCAAATCAGGACCCGAATGCGCGCGGCATAAGGTCATAAGGGTGCTTCCAACCAGGCAGGGCGCTGATGCGCGACAGCCAGGCGTCGATGTTGGGGTAATCGGCACGATCAAAGGTGAACGGCTCAGGATAATAGAGGTAGGAACAGCACGTCAGGTCGGCCATGCTCGGCGTCGCGGCGGCAATCCAGTCGCGGTTTTCCAATGCGCGCTCCAGCGTCGCAAACGCCCCGGCACAGCGACCGGTCAACCAGTTGATCACCTCGGCGGGACGCTTCTCTTCGGGGACAAAGTTCATAAGGAACCGCAAAACCCCGGCCTGCGACGACAGTTTGTGGTTGTCCCATAGAGTCCAGCGGTAGACCTCGCGCTGTTCGGCGGGATCTGAGACGGCGAACCGGTCGGATAGGTCCAAAATGTGATCCTGAATGACCGCCGATTGGCTTAGGACCAGATCGCCATCGACCAATACCGGCGCCTCACCCATGGGGTTAAGGGCAAGATATTCCGGCGTACGCGTGCCGCCCTTAAAGAAATCGATATATTCCGGTTCCCATTCAAGGCCGGATAGCTCCAACGCCAAAGCGGCCTTATAGGAATGCCCGCTTTCGCCAAAACAATAGAGTTTTCTGGTCAAATTCACTTCCTCCCAATCGGGTGTGCGCACGGCGCGGTTTGGATTTGAGTATTTTTGCCAAGATGAAGGCAGGAAGGATTTTATTAACCCTGATCGTTTTCAACTTGTTGTGCGGTACAGGCTGGAGAGCCGATGACCGCCCAAGGTGAAGACGGCCCTACCTTCCCTCCTGCGTTCGGGTGGGCGGAAGGTGGGGCCCGACCTGTCTTTCATCTTGGTTCAAATACTCAAATTCCTGCGCGAGCCGCGTGTCCCCCCGTCATTTTTTCCGTGCTTCCAATTCCGCATTGAACAGGCGCAGCCGATGCGGAAGTTTTTCTTCGTCCATGACGCTGTCGAAATTCTCGAAGAGAAACGACAGGGCCTCGCCTTCATCCAGACCGGCCTCGCGGGCAAATCGGCGCAAGCGGCGGTAGGAATCCTCGGTCATAGCGACCGGAAACCGTCTGGTGAGGCGAAGGCGTTTTGGCATGGTGTCTCCGTTTCTGCGCGGCCCCTAGAAATCAGCCGCAGCGAGTGTCATGACCGGATCGGCACCGCTCTGGATACGGGCCAGATGCAGGGCCGTGGCGGGCAGTTGGCGCGCCATGTAATATTTTCCGGTCGTCAGTTTCGCCTCATAGAATGCGGGATCATCGGTGCCCGCGTCCAGTGCGCCGTGGGCCGCTTTGGCCATTTGGGCCCACATCAGGCCCAGACAGACATGCCCGAACAGGTGCATGAAGTCATAGGACCCCGCCAAGGCCGCATTGGGGTTCTTCATCCCGTTTTGCATAAAGAACATGCCGGCGGCCTGCAGGTCTTTGGAGGCGGCTTTGAGCGGGTCGAGGAAATCGGACTTGAGCGCCTCGTTGCCCTCGTTTTCCTTGATAAAGTTTTTCACCATCTCAAAGAACGCCATCACGTATTTCCCGCCCGATTGGGCCAGTTTGCGACCCACGAGGTCCAGCGCCTGAATGCCGTTGGCGCCTTCGTAGATCATGGCGATACGGGCATCGCGGGCGAATTGGGACATGCCCCATTCCTCGATATAGCCGTGGCCGCCATAGACCTGTTGCGCCTGTACGGCCATCTCAAACCCGCGGTCGGTCAGCACGCCCTTGATCACCGGCGTCATCAGCGAGATCAGGCCTTCGGCGTCTTCATCGCCTGCGCGGTGGGCGGCGTCGATCAGTTTCGCACCCCAGAGGGTAAAGGCGCGTGCGCCCTCGATAAAGGATTTCTGATCCATCAGGTTCCGGCGCACGTCGGGGTGCACGATGATCGGATCGGCGGGGCCGTCGGGGTTTTTCACGCCGGTCACGTCGCGCCCTTGCAGGCGGTCGTTGGCATAGGCGACGGCGTTTTGATAGGCGGCCTCGGCTTGGGCATAGCCCTGCAGGCCGACGCCCAGACGGGCCTCGTTCATCATGGTGAACATGGCGCGCATGCCTTTGTGCAGATCGCCAATCAGGAAGCCCTTGGCCCCGTCATAGTTCATCACACAGGTCGCGTTACCGTGGATGCCCATTTTCTCTTCGATCTTGCCGACGGTGACGGGGTTGCGGTCCCCAAGGCTGCCGTCGTCGTTGACCATGAATTTGGGCACGATGAACAGGGAGATGCCTTTGGTGCCTTCTCCACCGCCGGGTGCCTTGGCCAGCACGAGGTGGATGATGTTCTCGGCCATGTCGTGATCGCCCGCCGAGATGAAAATCTTTTGGCCGGTGATCAGATAGGAGCCGTCATCCTGCGGCTCGGCCTTGGTGCGCATCATGCCAAGGTCCGTGCCGCAATGCGGTTCGGTCAGGTTCATGGTGCCGGTCCAGTCGAGGCTGACCATCTTGGGCAGGTATTTGGCCTTTTGCTCGTCACTGCCGTGGGCGAGGATTGCGCTGATCGCGCCGTGGGTCAGGCCCTGATACATGTTGAACGCCATATTGGCGGAGACCATGATTTCGCCAACCGCCGTCGACAGGACATAGGGCAGGTTCTGACCGCCATATTCCTCGGGCAGGTCCAGACCGTTCCAGCCGCCTTCTTTGATCTTTTCGAATGCGTCGCCGAAACCGGTCGGCGTGCGCACGACCCCGTTCTCAAGCGTACAGCCCTCGGTGTCGCCGACGGGGTTCAGGGGGGCCAGAACCTCGGATGACAGTTTGCCGGCCTCTTCGAGAACGGCGGCGGTAAAGGACGGTTCCAGTTCGCCGTAGCCGTCAACGTCGCTGGACGAGACGTTCAGGACGTCGTGCAGAACGAATTGCAGGTCCTGCACCGGTGCGTTGTAAATGGGCATGTGTCTCTCTCCCTTATTCGGCAGCTTGGTCGCTGCTCAGCGTGGTGAGGCGCTTTTCCACCCACGCCATTTGTTCACGTAGATCGTCGATCGCGATGTCCAATTCTTCGCGTTGACGTTCCAAATCCCCGAGATGTTGCTGGGCGGCCTGCAGGGTTTCACGCAGTTGCGTTTCCTGCTGATCGCCAATTTCGTACATATCCAAAAGCTGTCGGATTTCTTCGAGGCTAAAGCCAAACCGCTTGCCGCGCAGAATCAGCTTGAGCCGCGCTTGGTCGCGGCGGGTGAAGAGGCGCTTTTGGCCTTCGCGTTCGGGGAACAACAGTTCCTTGGCCTCGTAAAAACGAAGCGTGCGCGGCGTCACCTCAAAGGCGTCGCACATCTGGCGTATGGTCAAAGTGTCTTGTGTCATCGTCACGTCCGGCAGTTACCCTGATTGAGGTATGTGTCAGGACGTTAGCGCGAAGGTGACGTTTACGTAAACGGAACGTGGCGTCAAATTTCCGGCATTCGGACTATGACGCCACGTCGTTACTTGGGCATGTCGGCGGCGATGTCGTCGCGCAGTTTTTGCAGGTCGGTGATGGTTTCGGCCAGTTGCTCATACTGGGTGCGCAATTCGCCCAGTTGGCGGTCGGCCATGGCGATCCACGCCTCCATCTGGGCCTCGGTGCCTTGTTGTTCGTAGATTTCCAGCCATTGCCGGATTTCCTCAAGGCTGAACCCGAACCGGCGTCCCCGCAGGACCAGCGTCATGCGCGCCACTTCGCGCGGGGTGTAGAACCGGCTGCGGCCTTCTTTGATGGGGCTCAGCAGTTCGATATATTCGTAATACCGCAGGGTGCGCGGGGTCACGTCGAACTTGGCGCACATTTCCTTGAATGTCAGGGTGTCTTCCGACACGGGCTCCTCCCTTGGTCGTATGCCGCGAACGGTAGCGGCATACGTGCGGGGGTGCAAATCAGTTCATGAAGGACGGTGCGGCAAAGTAAAACCCGTATGCCACGATCAGGGCAGGGACCGACGAATAGATCGTTGCGATCACGGCTGCGCGCGGGTTGAGGGCAATCGCGGGGAACAGGGCGTCCCCGTCGTTCGAGATCGCGTTGCCGATCAGCGCGGCGAACGGAATCACCCCGTTGATATAGAGCGTCGTCACCAGAACCTGCGGACCACATCCGGGCACAAACCCGATGGCAATCGCGATCAGCGGCAACAGGGGCGCAATCGATTGGAACGTCGCCGCAAGGTCGAGGCCCAGATAGGCCGCCGCATAATCATAGGCCAGATAGGCCCCCAGAACCCAAACGGTGATAAAGCTGGTCTCTTCGGTCGCGCGGGTGGCGGGGCTGTCGCTGGTGGCGGTCATGGCGTTGACGGGCGAGGTGGCCCAGACAAACAGACCCGTCGCCACACCGGCCAATGCGATGGGTTCAATCGGGACGCCGAAAAAGCCGGTGATCTCGATCTGAAACAATTGCGCCGCACCTACGATCAGGCCGGGAGCGGCCACAGCCAGATAGACCAGATCGCGCAGACGCAGTTTGCCGATGGGCGCGACCACGTCACAGGTCTGGCCGCGCGGAATGGTGTGGCGCGGGTGGATCAGATCGACGATCCAGCCCGACGCGACGCCCACGGCCATCGACACGGGCAGAACCACCGCGGCCACATCGGGGCGCGTGGCGATCAACAAAAACGCAGCGTCCCCCATGGTCGCCGTCAGGGTCGCGACCAGCGCGCCCATCCCGACGTGACCCGAACTATAGGCGGCCACAACGACCACCGCGCCGCCACATCCGGGCGTCGCGCCCAGCAGCGCCGCCAAGGGCACCTGTGCGCCGCGCGCGTTCTGTAGTGCGGTGCCGATGTCGAATTTGAACACCCGCTCGGCCCCGTAAAACAGCATCAGGGTCGCGGCCACAAACACAGACACCTGCACAAACGCATCCGTCATCAACGACCGTGTCAGCGCGCCCAATTCCCCCGGAAACACCGCCAACGCCACGAAAACCGCCGCGATGAGCGCCCGTCTGATACGAAACGGTCCCAAGCCGGTCGGTAGGCGCAGTGGCCCGGTGCGGTGGGAATTCAGAGTTTCGGAGGACATTTGATGCCTATTTGCTTTTGCGAATTATTCTCATTTTCAAACTTAACACTTGCGACCTCGTTGGCAAGACCAAATAGTCCACAGGGAAAAGGGGACGGCGATGGCTGACGACAAAGTGACATTAGTGCGGCAGTTTATCGAGGGAATGCCGCATTCGCGGGCACTCGATTTGCGGGTTGAGTACCTAGAGGACGGCGTATCCGAAATCTCGATGCCCTATGATCCGAAACTGGTGGGCGATCCGGCAACCGGTGTGATCCATGGCGGGGCGGTGTCCGCGCTGATGGACACAAGCGGCGGCGCGGCGGTGATGAGCCACCCGACCGATAGCCTTGGGACGGCGACGCTGGATCTGAGGATCGACTATATGCGTCCCGCCACGCCGGGTCAGCGGATCACGGCGCGCGCCGAATGCTATCACGTGACGCGCTCCATCGCCTTTGTGCGCGCGGTTGCCACAGATGAGGACCGTGATCGCCCTGTGGCCACCGCCACCGGTGCCTTTACGTTGGAACGCCCGAAAAAGAGCGAGGATCAGGCATGAGCGCCCGTCGCCCCGAACCTGTTCAACAGATCAAGCAACGCCGCGACGGGGTGCTGAACGCGCTGTTGACCGGTATTCCGTATATCCAGTTCCTCGACATCCGGTTTGACCGGCGCGGGGATGAGTTGACCGCGATCCTGCCGTTCGATGAAAAAGTGATCGGTAACACGATGCTGCCCGCGATCCACGGCGGCGTCACAGCGGCGTTTCTAGAGGTCACGGCGATTGTCGGCCTCAGCTGGGCCACCCTGTGGGATCAGATGGAAACGGGCGAATTGAACCCCGACGCCCTGACGCCCGACACCCTGCCGAAAATGCCCAAGACGATTGATTTCACCGTCGATTACCTGCGCGCGGGTCTGCCGCGCGACGCCTATGCGCGGGCGCGGGTGAACCGGTCGGGGCGGCGGTACGCAAGCGTCCATGTCGAGGGCTGGCAAGACAACCGCGACCGCCTGTTTGCGCAGGCTACCGGTCATTTCCTGATGCCGTCCAGCAATGGCTGACACGCGGATGGGGGCGCTTGGCCACCGGCGTGTGCTGGCGATTGCCTTGCCGATTGTTCTGTCCAATGCGACCGTGCCCATTCTGGGCGTGGTCGATACAGCCGTCGTCGGACGCATGGGGCAGGCGGCCCCGATTGGCGCGGTCGGTGTCGGCGCGATTATCCTGACGGCGCTTTATTGGGTGTTCGGTTTTCTGCGGATGGGCACGACGGGCCTGACGTCACAGGCATTCGGGCGCGGCGATACGCCCGAGGTCGGCGCGATGTTTCTGCGCGCCTTGTTGATCGGGCTGGCCGCCGGTGTCGGTCTGATCGCGCTACAGGTGCCTCTGATCCACGGCGCGTTTATGGTGTCACCCGCCAGTCCCGAGGTCGAGACCCTTGCCCGCACCTATGCCGGCATCCGCATCTGGTCGGCCCCAGCGGCGATTGCGATATACGGGATCACCGGATGGCTAATCGCGGTGGAGCGCACCCGCGCGGTTCTGGTTTTGCAGGTCTGGATGAACGGGGTGAACATCCTGTTGGATCTGTTGTTCGTGCCGGGCATGGGGTTTGGCGTGGCGGGCGTGGCATGGGCCACCTTCATCGCGGAGTGGAGCGCGCTTGGCCTTGGTCTGTACCTCTGTCGAACGGCGTTCAGGTTGCGATGGGAGTGGGCGCGGATATTGGATCGCGCGCGCCTGATCCACATGGCGCGGGTCAATACTGATATCCTGATCCGGTCCCTGTTGTTGCAGGCGATGTTCGTGTCGTTCCTGTTCCTTGGGGCGGGGTTCGGGGATCGACCGTTGGCGGCCAATCAGGTGTTGTTGCAGTTTCTGCACATCACCGCCTATGGCCTTGATGGGTTTGCCTTTGCGGTGGAAACGCTGGTGGGGCAGGCGCTGGGCGCGCGACGGCGCTCGGCGCTGCGCCGTGCGGTTGTTCTCTGTGCGATCTGGTCGGGGATCACGGCGGCGGGCACGGCGGTGGCGTTCGGTGTCTTTGGCGGCGCGATCATCGATGCGATGACCACCGCGCCCGACATCCGAACCGAAGCCCGCCATTACCTGCCCTATATGGTCCTGGCCCCGCTGATCGGGGTGGTGCCGTGGTTGTTGGACGGGGTGTTCATCGGCGCGACGCGCACGGGCGACATGCGCAACATGATGGCCCTATCGTTTGTGATCTACGTCGGCGCGCTGGCCCTGCTGGTGCCCGTGTTCGGGAACCATGGATTGTGGGTCGCGTTGTTGGTGTCGTTCGCGGCGCGCGGGGCGACGTTGGGCGCGCGCTATATGGCGTTGGAGCGGGCGGCAGACGCGCCCGCGTCCCAGAATCCGGACCAGTCTACAGGATCGTAAAAATCGCCTCGGTCGGGCGCCCGATTGCGGCCTTGCCGTTGGCAAACACGATGGGCCGTTCGATCAGGGCGGGGTGCGCGGCCATCGCGGCCAGCAACGCCTCATCCCCATCCGTCGCCGACAGGCCAAGCTCCTTGAACAGGGCATCCTTGGACCGCATCATCTCGATCACGGGGATGTTCAACGTCTGATGCGCAAGGCGCAGTTCATCCAGACTGGGCGCGTCATCAAGGTATTTGCGCACCACGGGATCATCGCCGCGCTCTTGCAGCGCGGCCAGCGCCATGCGCGATTTGCTACAACGTGGGTTGTGCCAGATGGTGATCATGCCGCCCAATCCTTGTTCCCGGTGCCGACCGCATCCGCGACCGATTTGAACCCGTCCCGTTTGAGCAGGTGATCAAGGCCACGGGTGATCTCGGTGATCAGCGACATGCCCTGATAGGCCAGCGCGGAATAGAGTTGAACAGCGTTCGCGCCTGCGCGGATTTTCTCATAGGCCTGCTCGGGCGAGCCGATGCCGCCCACCCCGATCAGGGCCACGCGCCCGTCAACCATCTGATAGAGTTGGGCCAGAACACGGGTGGATTTTTCGAACAGGGGCTGACCCGACAGGCCGCCCATCTGGTCGCGGTGTTCACTGACCAGACCGTCACGCGACAGGGTGGTGTTGGTCGCGATGATGGCGTCGATGCCGGTTTCCACGGCAACCTCGGCGATTTCCTGCAACTCCTCGGGCGTCAGATCCGGTGCGATTTTCAGGAAGACGGGGATCGGACGGGGCAGGGTCGCGCGCACCTCAACCACACCGTTCAGCAGCGCGCGCAGGGCATCGGCCCCTTGCAGATCGCGCAGCTTTTCGGTGTTGGGCGAGGACACGTTGACCGTCGCGAAATCCAGATGCGCGCCGCAATGGCCCAGAACCGTCGCGAAATCGGCGGCGCGGTCCGCGCTGTCCTTGTTCGCGCCGAGGTTCAGCCCAAGGATCAGGTCCTTGGGCCGCGCGGCCAGACGGGGCAGGACCGCATCCATGCCCTCATTGTTGAACCCGAACCGGTTGATGACGCCGCGATCTTGGGGCAGGCGGAACAGGCGGGGGCGCGGGTTCCCCTCTTGCGGGCGGGGGGTGATCGCGCCCACCTCGGCAAAGCCCAGACCGCATTTCGCCAGCGCGTTCAGCGCGACCGCGTTCTTGTCAAACCCCGCCGCAACACCCACCGGCGTCGGCAGGTTCAGACCCGCCACTGTCGTTTCCAGACGGGCCGAACGATAGGGCGCGGGCATCGGCGCAATCCCCGCACGCATCGCCTTAAGCGACAGGCCATGCGCTGTTTCGGGGTCGATTTTGTGCAGCGCCGCAAGGCCCAGTTTTTCAATCACACTCATACCACGCCCTCGGGGAAAATATGGCCCGTCGCGCCAAGCGGCAGGGACTTGTCCCACACCACATCATCCATGTGCATATCGCGATAGAGATGCGGGAACAGGGCCCCCCCGCGCGAGGGTTCCCATTTCAGATCGGGCGCCAGCGCGTCCGCCTCAACCGCGACAAGGACCAGATCGCTTTGATCCGCGAAATGCTTGGCGGCGGTTTCCACGACCTGCTCGGCGGTGGACAGGTGGATGTAGCCGTCGCTCAGGTCGATCGGCGCGCCAGAGGTCTGGCCGTTGTCGCGCAGCGCATCCCATTCGGGGCGGCGGAATATCTTGTAAATCAGCATGACGCTCCATTGCCGCGAAAGGCCCATCCGGTCAAGAGATTGCCGCGCGTTTGGGCGGTTCAGGGCGCAAAACACGCTTCTGCGCGGTTTCTGGGCGGTTTTGCCAGTTGCCCCAGCGTCACCTGTTTGTGCGGGCAAAGGATCGCCGATTTGCCCGACTCTCACTTTGACTCAATGGTAAATTCGCGCCAACGTGACGCCATAAGAGTTATAATTCCACTGGGAGAGTTTTGCATGTTCATGCGTTTGTTTGCGACCAGCACGGCCGGTTTGGCCCTGATGGCTGGCTCGGCTATGGCGGATTATTCGCTGACGGTTCTGCACACCAACGATTTCCACGCGCGGTTCGAGCCGATTTCCAAATACGACAGCGGCTGTAGCGCCGAGGACAACGATGAGGGCAAGTGCTTTGGTGGCTCGGCTCGTCTGGTGTCCGCACTGGAAGAGGCGAAAGAGCGCGCAGGGAACTATGTTCTGGTGGACGGTGGCGACCAATTCCAAGGCACGCTGTTCTATACCTATTACAAGGGTAAAGTCGCCGCCGAGATGATGAACAAGATGGGCTATGACGGGATGACCGTCGGCAACCACGAATTCGACGATGGCCCCGAGGTTCTGCGCGGTTTTGTCGATGCGGTTGATTTCCCGATCCTGATGTCGAACGCCGATGTCTCCGGCGAACCCCTGCTGGCCGGTGCGATCCAGAAATCCACCATCATCGAAAAGGGCGGCGAAAAAATCGGCCTGATCGGTTTGACGCCCGAGGACACCCATGAACTGGCCAGCCCGGGCAAGAACGTCATCTTTACCGCACCCGTGGACGCCGTTCAGGGTGAGGTCGACAAGCTGACCGCCGAGGGTGTGAACAAGATCATCGTCCTCAGCCACTCGGGCTATGCCGTGGACCAAGAGGTCGCGGCCAAGACCACCGGTGTCGACGTGATCGTGGGCGGGCATACCAACACGCTGCTCTCCAACACGAATGAGCGCGCCGAGGGGCCCTATCCGACCATGGTCGGCAGCACGGCAATCGTGTCGGCCTATGCCTATGGTAAGTTCTTGGGTGAGCTGAACGTTACCTTTGACGACGATGGCAACGTGATCTCCGCAACGGGTGAGCCGATCATCATGGACGCCGCCGTTGCCGAGGATGAGGTGACCAAGGCCCGCATCGCCGAACTGGCCGGTCCGCTTGAGGAAATCCGCCAAAAGGTCGTTGCCGAAACCGGTGACGCGATTGAGGGCGACCGCAGCGTCTGCCGCGCCGTGGAATGCCCGATGGGCAACCTGATCGCCGATGCGATGCTGGACCGTGTGGCCGATCAAGGCATCCAGATCGCGATCCAGAACGGCGGCGGTATCCGCGCCAGCATCGACGCGGGTGAGGTCACCATGGGTGAGGTTTTGACGGTTCTGCCGTTCCAGAACACCCTGTCGACCTTTACCGTCACGGGGCAAACCATCATCGACGCGCTGGAAAACGGCGTAAGTCAGGTGGAAGAGGGCGCAGGTCGCTTCCCCCAAGTGGCCGGTATCGCCTTTACGTGGGACCCCAAGGCCGAACCAGGCGCGCGTATCGTGTCGGTCACCGTGGGCGATGCCCCGATCGATCCGGCCGCCAGCTATGGCGTTGTGTCCAACAACTATGTCCGTAACGGCGGCGACGGCTACAAGATGTTCGTTGATGCGACGGATGCCTATGACTTTGGCCCCGATCTGGCTGATGTGACGGCGGAATATATGGCGGCCAAAGGTCCCTATGCGCCCTACACCGATGGCCGCATCACGGCGGTTGAATAAGGTCGCCAAATCACTGAAACTGCCCCCCGCGCGCATGGTGCGCGGGGGACATTATGGAAACGGGCCATGGACCATCCGCTGATCGATCTGATTAACGCCCGTATCGCCAAGGCCGAAGAGCAGGGCGAATTCGACAATCTGACCGGTGCCGGTCGACCGCTGCCCCGCGATGATGATCCCGAAAATTCTGTTCTGACACGTGTGGTCAAAGACGCCGGTGGCGCGCCGCCCTTTGTCCTGATGGCACGCGAGTTGGAAAAGCTGCGCGCGCAATTGCGCGAAACCGCGGACCGGACGGAACGGCGCACGCTGATGGTCGAGATGTCCACGCTGGAGGCCAAGATCGAAATTTCGCGCCGCGACTGGCGCAAATAGGCCCGCGCGATGTGCGGCCGTTTTTCGATCACCCAACCTACGGATGCGATGGCGCGCCTGTTTGATGCGGCCCCGTCCAATGACCTGCCGCCTGTGCCGAATTACAACGTCTGTCCCACGAATGATGTCGCGACCGTGGTTGCGGGCGATGGAGTGCGGCGGTTGGTGGCGATGCGATGGGGGTTCATTCCGACGTGGTACAAGACGCCAACCGATGGGCCGCTGTTGATCAACGCCCGTTCTGAGACCATCGCGCAAAAACCCGCCTTTGCCGAGGCTTGTCGCACACGCCGGTGTCTGATCCCCGCCGACGGGTTTTACGAATGGACCAAGGATGAGACCGGCGCGCGCCTGCCGTGGTATCTGTACCGCGCGGATGGGCAGGTCATGGTCTTTGCGGGCGTCTGGCAGACGTGGCGCATGGGCGATCAGGACCTGACCACCTGCGCCATTGTGACAACGGCGGCTAATGAGCGCCTGTCTGCGATCCACAAACGTCAGCCCGTGATCCTGAACCCCGATCAATGGGCGCTGTGGCTGGGCGAGGCTGGGCATGGCGCGGCGCGCTTGATGCGCGCGGGCGCCGAGGATCAGGTCGATTTTCATCGCGTTGGCACGGCGGTGAATTCGAACCGTGCATCGGGACCGGATTTGACCAAACAGATCAATTTCTGACTTGGCAGTTTGCGCGTTCCGGCGCATGTCTGGGGGATGAGCGAATCCAATCCTCCCTTGAACAGCCGCGGCCATCACCTGCGCGCGATCCTCAAGCTGGGGCTGCCCCTGATCGGCAGTCACATTGCGCAGGTCGCCATCGGGTTTACGGATGCGTTGATGCTGGGTTGGTACGATGTGACGGCCTTGGCCGCGCAGGTGCTGGGCGGGATGATCTTTTTCGTGCTGTTCATTTTCGGCTCGGGCTTTGCCTTTGCGGTCATGCCCATGGTGGCCGAGGCCGACAGCATGGACGATCACGTTCAGGCGCGGCGCGTGACGCGGATGGGCCTGTGGGTGTCGATGTTGTTTGCGCTGATCACAACACCCCTGTTCATCTTCGCCACGCCGTTTCTGACCCTGATGGGGCAGACCCCGCAGATGTCCGATCTGGGTGGGGCGTATTTGATGATTGCGGGCTGGGGCCTGTTTCCGGCGCTGTTGGTGATGGTGTTGAAGAGCTTTCTGGCCGCCGCCGAACGGACCAAGCCGGTTCTGGTCATCACCCTGTTGGCGGTGGGCCTGAACGCGGTGATCAACTATGTCCTGATTTTCGGTCATTTTGGTGCGCCGGAGATGGGTATACGCGGCGCGGCTGTGGCGTCTTTGGGCGTGCATGCCTTGTCCCTGATCCTGATGGCGCTCTACGCCGCGCGCGCCTTTCCCGCGCACGCGTTGTTCACCCGTCTCTGGCGTCCGGATGCCGAGGCGTTTTGGCAGGTGTTTCGCCTTGGCTGGCCCATCGGTCTGACCAATCTGGCCGAGGTCGGTTTGTTCGCGGCGGCGGCGATCATGATGGGGTGGCTGGGGCCGATTGATCTGGCCGCGCACGGGATTGCGCTTCAGATTTGTACGGTCAGTTTCATGGCCCATGTGGGCCTCAGCAACGCGGCGACCGTGCGGGTGGGGCGTGCACTTGGCAAGGGGAACCTGCCCGATTTGCGGCGCGGGGCGCGGATGGTTCTGGGCCTGTCGGCGCTGGTCGCGGTGGCGACGGTTGTGGTCTTTGTCCTGTTCCCGACGCCGTTGATCAAGATGTTCATCGCCCCCGATGAACCCGCCAAGGCCGAGGTTCTGGCCATCGGGATCACCCTGTTGGCGGCGGCGGCGGCGTTTCAGGTGGGCGATGCCATTCAGGTTCTGGGCATGGGACTGTCACGCGGCATTCAGGACACGCGCGTGCCCCTACTGATCGCGGCGGTCAGCTATTGGATCATCGGTGTGCCGGTCAGCTATGTTCTGGGCTTTGTCGCCGATTGGCGCGGGGTCGGGATCTGGCTGGGCCTTGCGGTGGGCTTGGCCTTTGCGGCGGCGGCCCTGATGGCGCGGTTCTGGCGTCACCCCAAGGTGACAGGGATCATTCCCCGCGCTGTTGATGATCTTTCATGATGCGATCGGCCTTTTTGCGCACAAGGACCGAGCGCAGGTCGTGCATCGTCAACAAGAGCGCGTCTGTAATCGCCTCTAACTGATCATCGGTGGCGCGCGATTGCGCCCATTGGGTGGTCAGGTTCAGGTGGTCGATGGCGCGGCGGATATCGTCCACCTCGCGTTCGGCCAGAATGGTGCGCCGCTCGTCGACCCAATCCTTGATGACGCGGATGTCTTCGTCGCTCAATTCTCGGTCGCCTTGGGGGCGCACCTCTCCGTTTCGGATGTTCACGACCGCAATCTGATCCATTTCGATGCGGCGTTGGCGGTTCTCGGTGTCGATCCGAAAAACCGCCGCCCCATTCTCACGGACACGGAAATAATATTCCGGCAGGTCGCTCATCTATCCCTCAGCTCAGCGAGGCGCAGAAGTCCTGAATACGCGTGCAGGCT
This sequence comes from Rhodovulum sp. FJ3, assembly GCF_032918305.1. Classification (NCBI taxonomy): domain Bacteria; kingdom Pseudomonadati; phylum Pseudomonadota; class Alphaproteobacteria; order Rhodobacterales; family Paracoccaceae; genus Rhodovulum; species Rhodovulum sp. FJ3. Next base: position 553,517 of record NZ_JAWJUU010000001.1, on the reverse strand, counting down.
TCTTTCAGTGCCTCGTCGGAGGTAGCGTAGCTGACGCGGAAATTCGGGGAAAGACCGAATGCGGCCCCGAACACAACAGCAACGCCTTTCTCTTCCAGAAGCGCGGTCGCGAATTCCTCGTCGTTGGTGATTTTCGCACCAGCAGGCGTGGTTTTCCCGATGCAACCGGCAACCGACGGATAGACATAGAACGCACCTTCGGGCGTCGGGCAGTTGATGCCCTCGGCCGCGTTCAGCATCTCGACAACCATGTCGCGACGACGCTTGAACAGCTCGTTGTTGACCGGAATGAAATCCTGCGTGCCGTTCAGCGCCTCAAGCGCGGCGTACTGGCTGACAGAGCAGGGGTTCGAGGTCGACTGCGACTGGATCTTGCGCATGGCGTTGATGACCTCAACCGGACCTGCGGCATAGCCGATCCGCCAGCCGGTCATCGCATAGGCCTTGGACACACCGTTACAGGTCAGGGTGCGGTCATAGAGACCCGGTTCAACCTGTGCGGGGGTGCAGAATTCGAAATCACCGTAGGTCAGGTGCTCATACATGTCGTCGGTCATGACCCAGACATGCGGGTGTTTCATCAACACATCCGTCAGCGCCTTGAGCTCATCCCAGGTATAGCCCGCACCGGTCGGGTTCGAGGGCGAGTTGAAGATCAGCCATTTGGTTTTGGGCGTGATCGCCGCCTCAAGCTGCTCAGGGGTCAGTTTAAAGTTGTTCTCGATCGGGCATTCGATCGCAACCGGCTCACCACCGGCCAGCAGAACCATGTCCGGATAGGACACCCAATAGGGCGCGGGGATCAGAACCTCGTCACCCGGGTTCAGGGTCGCAACCAGCGCATTGTAGAGGATCTGTTTGCCGCCGGTCCCGACGGACACCTGTGCGGGCGTGTAGTCCAGACCGTTGTCGCGCTTGAACTTGGCGCAGATCGCCTCTTTCAGTTCGGGCAGGCCGTCAACGGCGGTATATTTGGTGTGACCCGCATCAATCGCGGCCTTTGCGGCGGCTTTGATGTTGTCGGGGGTATCAAAGTCGGGCTCACCAGCGCCAAGGCCGATGACATCCTTGCCTGCGGCTTTGAGCTCGCGGGCTTTGTTGGTGACCGCGATGGTGGGCGAGGGTTTAACACGTGAAAGTGTCGCAGACAGAAAGGACATGGTCGCCTCCGGTTTGAAAACGCATCGCGACACTCATAGGGTGGGGGGCAAGGCCATTCAAGCAAGATCGGCCAAGAGGAGCACGAAATGGACCAAGAAATGGAACAAGAAAACTGGTACTCGGAAGATGCCGCAACTTTTGGCGATCGCTTGGTTGGTGCGCGTGAGGCGATGGGCATGTCCCAAGCTGATCTGGCCCGCCGTCTTGGGGTCAAGCTCAAGACCGTTGGCGCATGGGAACAGGACCTCAGCGAACCCCGCGCGAACAAGCTGCAGATGCTGGCGGGCGTTCTGAACGTCTCGATCATGTGGCTGTTGAACGGCGAGGGCGACGGCATCGACGGTCCCGACAATGAGGCGGCCCTGCCTGCGGATGTGGCGAACCTGTTGTCCGACATCCGTCAGGTCAAACTAGAGGTCAACGCGCTGGGCGGACGTCTGGGACGACTTGAAAAGCGCCTGCGCCTTGCGCTAAAGGATCACGTATGAGCACAGAACCCCATGATATCCGCCTGAAACGTATGTACATGCGCGCCACCCACCGTGGCATCAAAGAGATGGATATCATTTTAGGGAATTTTGCGACGGATCGTCTGGCCGCGTTTGATACGGCCGGACTTGATCTGTTCGACGCGCTTCTCGAAGAGAACGATCAGGACCTCTATCAATGGGTCACGGGGCAGGCACCGACGCCTGCGCCCTTTGGCGATCTGATTGAAACGATTGCGGTTCATGCCGGCGCGCGCTGAGCTGCGGAAATTTTAACCGAATCTTTGAACCTCACCGGTTATCCCCGTTCTATACAGACGGACGAGGTATCGGATGAGTATACATGCCCCCTTTTCGACGCCGGGTCAGGCGGCGTTCGTGACCGGCTATCTTGAGGCGCTGGCGCTGGTCGAACGGCTGCACCGGTTGTTGCTGGACGTGATCAAGGACGAATTTGAACGGTTGAATGAACTGGAGATCAATCCGGTTCAGGCGCTGTTGCTGTTCAACGTCGGCGATAATGAGGTGACGGCGGGCGAGTTGAAAAGCCGCGGGTATTATCAGGGATCGAACGTGTCCTATAACCTGAAGAAACTGGTCGATCTTGGCTATATGCACCATCAACGCTGTATGATTGACCGCCGGTCCGTGCGGGTGCGTCTGACCGAACGGGGCCGCGCAATCCGCGATATCGTGGCCGAACTGTTTGAACGCCATGCCGATGGTCTGGAAGAGCGCGGCGTGATTGACGGTGAGGGTCTTGATCAAATCACCCAGAGCCTGCGCCGGATGGAACGCTATTGGACCGATCAAATCCGCTATATCTACTGACGCGCCGCGACCTCTAACGCGCGCATCTCGCGCAATAATTTACGCTGCATCGCGCGGGCATAGCCGTCATAGCCTTGGGCCTGTTCCACAAAGGCATTCGGCCCGTTCAGGACCTCGGCGCGAAAATAGGCCAATAAATCCCCATTCCGCACGGCCCCGTTTTCGGGCGACACCACGGCCAACCCGTTCACCGTCGCATCCACATAGGGGTAGCGTTTGTAGATATCGCGCGGACGCGGCCCCTCATTCGACGGCCCATCCGCCGACAGGTCCAGCGTTAACCGATCACAGCGCCGCGTCGACAATGCCGCCAACCCGTAATCAAGCGCCTCACCCAATGCGGTTTCGGGGCTGCTCAGCGTTCGGGCGGTTGCGCGCAGGTGATCGGCGATGTGGGTCAGATCATGTGCGGACGTGATCGTGCGCCAGTCCGTTAGGACGCGAATGTCCTGCTGGGCCGCCCATTCATAGACCATGATTTCGGTTTGACGGCCGCCAAGTGGGGAAAGAACCGCCATCACATCGGGGCGCGTCAGGGCATAGGCCAGACCGTCCAACTGCTGGCGATACTCAACCTGATCAACGGACCCCGACACATCCAACCCGACAGCCAGCGCATGACGACATTCGGCCATGGCCGTTGAGGCGGAAAATCCGATGATCGCCGCGATTACCCCTCGGGCGGTCCACCGTCCTGCACCGCGCCAAGGATTCGCATTTCGACCTCGCGCAGCAGTTTGCGCCGCATTGCGCGCGCGAAATCCTGAAAATCGTCGGCAGTTTCTACGAATGATCCCGGCCCCTTGGCGACTTGGTCCAGATAGAAATCGAACACATCCTGATCGTGGGGCGTCGCGCCGCCAATGGCAAGGCCGTTTACCGTCACATCATCCAGAGGAAAATTCGCATAGGCCTGTTCGGGCGTGAACCCGTCGTTGTTGACTCCATCGCCCGACACATCCAGCGTCTGGAACAAACAGGGCGGGGCGGTGTCAAACACGCTGGCCGCATAGCCGATGCCATATCCCGCCGCCGTCGGAAATTCGGCGTAGGAACGTTTGGATCCGGCAATCGCGGCGGCGGCGTTGTCGATCGCGGGAACGCTGTTCAACAAGGTCCAGTTCAGCACCATGTCCTGCTGATACCGCCCGCTCCACTCATAAACCGCTAGGGCAACGGGCGCCGATGGATCGGCCAAAATCGCATCGACGACTTCGGGCGCACGTAGGGCCGCGGCCAGACCCGCGCGTTGTAACGCATCCTCGGCCGCATCGACCGAGGACGAAATGTCCAGCGCCAGAACAAGCGCCAGACGGCATTGCGCCACCGCAGGCCCCGCGCCAAGGACCGCGACCGCGGCCCCCGCGCAGATCGCCCTTACCAGTGACCGATGTTTTCCATGCTGGTCCATGGCTCGGCGGGCTCCAGTGCGTCGCCCATCTGCAGCAGTTCGACCGACACATTGTCAGGGCTGCGCACAAAGGCCATGCGGCCATCACGCGGCGGGCGGTTGATGGTGACGCCATTGTCCATCAGGTGTTGGCACATGGCGTAAATGTCCTCGACCGCATAGGCGAGGTGGCCGAAATGGCGGCTGTCATCGGGCAGGGCATCGTCGCCGTCCCAGTTATAGGTCAGTTCAACTGGACACTCTTCCTGTCCCGGGGGCGCCATAAAAATCAGGCTAAACCGTCCCGCTTCGCTCTCATGGCGGCGGGTTTCGCGCAGGCCCAGAAGTTCGTAAAATGCCATCGATTTTTCCAGATCTTTAACCCGGACCATCGTGTGCAGGTATTTGATATCCATGCGTGTCTCCTTTGGGTCAGAGACTAGCACAGTCTGCTGCCAAGACGAGGTCAGAACGCAGATTTGATCCCGAAAGACAGGCCAATCGTTTCGCCGGTAAAGCGGCTGATGTTCGATGTGCTCTGGCTGGCGTTCAGGGTCAGAACGGGGTGAAAGCCCAGAACCTCGGCGTCGGTGAACTGGGCCTCGATCGTGGCCGAGACGGTTGTTTCCTGCCGCCCGCCGGGGGCCTCGAACGTGCCGACGAAATAGGTCGGGAAGTCCTTGGTCGAAACGCCGATGCCAAAGGCCAGATCGACAGGGCCGACTGGTTTGGCAGGGGCATATTCGGCGGACAGGGACCAGCCGGTGTAGGTTTGGTTGACGCTGGGCGATGTGACCTCGACCCCGCCGACGGACAGACCCATGGTCGCGCCCGACTGCAACCGGTGGCGCAGGACGATCTCGCCCTCAAACCCGCGGGAATCCGGCACGGTGGTCAGGGACCAGTGCTCTTCGGTTTGCGCGGACAGGGTCAGAGAACTGCGCTGGCCGAGACGGAGCTGACGCGCCAGACCGAGGCGCGCGTATTCGTCCAATGGCTGACCGCCAAACCAACTGCGCCCAAAAGCCAGTGAATATTGCGAGGGCAGCGGCCCAACCGGCGCGAACCGGTCATGGACGACGCTGATTTCGGCGACCGCCTGATTGAACGCCGACCCGGGCACGCCGGGGGCAAGGGCGCGGGCCTCGGACGAGAGCGTGTTGAAGTTGTGATAGCCATCGAATTTCAGCGTGGTTTGCGAATTTTCCGAGCGTCCGAACCGATAGCCCAGCCCGATCTGCACATCCGCGCGCACGCCCGACAGGGCCTGCGCGGTGCCACTGAGGACGCCAATCCCCGCGAAATCGTCGATCACCAAAAACGGCGAACTGGCCCCGCCGTTCAAGTTGGACGAGGGCGAGACGGAAAAGTTCAACGTGCTGACCCACGGCGACACGGCGCGCACCCGTTGGAAATCGACCGCAACGCGGCGTTCCTGCGCCTCGGTCTGGGCAGTGTCATAGGCGCGGCGCAACCAGAATTGCGCATTGGCAAAGCTGCGATCAAACACGGCGGCGCGTGCGGTGTAGAACGCCGCCTCATGGCGCAGGGTGTCTGTCTCGGCCAGTTTCCACGCCTTGGCGCCCGCCTCGCGCCCCTCATTGGCGCGGCCCATCAACGGTTCGGTCGCGGCCAACAGCAGTAGCGCGCCGACGTCATCGGGATTGGCGGTGATCAACCCATGCGCCAATTCGTTGGCAAAGACCGTGTCGCCCGCCAAGAACGCGCGCCGCGCCAGTGAACGGGCCTGATCAAGGGTCAGTTCAACCGATTGCGCCGTGGCCAGAACAGGCCACAGGCACAGGATTAAACCGATTAGAAACCGGCGCATCGCGGATTAGTTCAGATCGTCGCAGATCGACGGCGCACCCGGTGTGCCACATTGCGGCAGAACGAACACCCCGACCTCGTTTTCAAAGCCGCTGTTGCGGGGATCGTCGGACACATAAATGCTGTCCAGATAGATCACGCCCGCGACACTGGTCGCGCCTTCACCACCTAGAATGCCGCCGAAACTGCCGATCTGGCCCTCATCGGGACGGCCCGAGAATTCAACGGTCCCAAGGAATTCTCCGTTGCTGTCCAGCTCGGTTTCAATCAGCGCCACGTCGGGCAGGGTCGAGCCATCGTCAACAAAGCTCCGGTCGAAAATCGCGCCGTTCACCGAATTGTCGCCAAAACTGACGTTCAGGAACGCGGTGCCGACGGTGATCCGCGGCTCACGCGGTAACAGGCTGGGGTCCGTTCCGGGGGGCGGGTCGAGTAGGTTGTCACCCGCCGCAGGCAGGTTGGTGATCCCCGCATAGGCGCCCGCATAGGACACCTGACCGGTTGTGGGTTGGCTGTAGGGGCCGGTGCGCTCATAAAAGCCGCCGCTGAAATAGCGGTTGAACTGACCGCCATCGCCGACAACGCCCGCTTGGACCGAGCCATCCGTGCTGGCCGCGACAAGGGCGATGAACATCCGGTCAAGCGGATCGTCCTGCAAGGTGAACGCCGAATAGCCAGGTACGTCCAAGGCCGGATTGCGGTCATAGGTCGCCTCACCGTCGCCCGAGTCGAGCGAGGAGATTTCCACGATCAACGTGTCCGTATCCGCATTGTAATTGATGCGCTGTAGGTTGCGGGCCAGTTCTTCGGGGATGTCGTTCTGGGTGGTTTCCCCATCGCCGCCGCCGCCGCCGTTGATCGGATTGTTGCCCTCACCACCGCCACAGGCCGCAAGGCCCGCGATCAAACCAATTGATACCCAATTCCGAAACATAATCTGCTCTCGCCCCTAATTTTTGCAGAAGAATCCGCGATTGAGGGCCTCCAAGTCAATCCTGATGATACTTTTCTTAAATCACGTTTCGTTTTGGCAACGGCGGATATCGTGGTTCAATTTGAAGCGCGCCATAGATATAGTGGCACCCGACTCACTCTCGTGGAAGGATCGCCCATGCCGTTGACCCAAGAGCAACTGGACGAAATCGAAGAACTGCGCGCCAGCCCGAAAATGACACTGCGCGCGGTGTCCGAAGGGATGGAACAGCACCTCTACAAACCGATTGAGGTGCTGGATCACGGGTTCGTTCGGGTCATCGATTATATGGGGGATGACGCGGCCATCTGTCAGGCGGCCCGCGTGTCCTATGGCAAGGGCACCAAATCGGTCAGCAACGACGAGGGCCTGATCCGTTACCTGATGCGCCATTGGCACTCGACCCCGTTCGAGATGTGCGAGATCAAACTGCACGTCAAACTGCCCGTTTTCGTCGCGCGTCAATGGATCCGTCACCGGACCGCCAACGTGAACGAATATTCGGCTCGCTATTCGATCATGGATCGGGAATTCTACATCCCTGAACCCCAGCACATCGCGGCCCAGTCGACCGTGAACAACCAAGGGCGCGGCGAGACCCTGACAGGGGATGAGGCGGCGCGCGTTCTGGAAATCCTGAAATCGGACGCGGCGCGGTGCTATGACAACTATGAATCCATGATCAGCGACGAGGGCCAGCAAGGTCTGGCGCGGGAACTGGCGCGGATGAATCTGCCTGCGAACATCTACACGCAATGGTATTGGAAGGTGGATTTGCACAACCTCTTCCATTTCTTGCGTCTGCGCGCCGATAGTCACGCCCAATATGAAATCCGCGTTTATGCCGATGCGATCTGCAAGGTCGTAGCGGATTGGGTGCCGGCGGCCTTTGGTGCGTTTGAAGATTACCGCATGGGCGGCGCGACCCTGTCGGGGCGGGCGCTGGAATGCGTGCGTCAGATGCTGGCCGGAAACGAGGTCACGCAGGAAAGCTCGGGTATGAGCAAGGGCGAATGGCGCGAGTTTCAGGGTCTGCTGAACGGCTGATCCGCGCCACATTTGGCGTCTGACATCGAAACAATTAGCAAAACCGGTCTGATTTCAGGCCGGTTTTGTTTTGCATCTGGAAACAACCCGTTTCACCCGCGCCTTGAAATTGACACATTTGCGGATGCTGTTAAGGTGTTGTTAATTAAAAAACTTTCCGAGCAGTCTACATCTTGATGGGGGTATTATGGTACTTACTAAATACGCCGTCGCGACGGCTGCTCTGATGCTGGCCACCGCGGGAACGGCCATGGCGAATCCGACGACGGACGCTATCACGCGCGAATGGAACTATGTCGCGCCCAACGACCCGAATGCGATTCCGCTGCGCTCGGTCGATGCCAGCAACAGCACCTGCCCCGCAGGGACGGTGCCGATGACGCGCGATGGGACGGTTTTCTGCAACGGTCAACCGATCAACCGTTTTGTCACGGCGGATCAGGTGCCTGCGGGCTATACTGGTCGGGTGTTCGTGATCAACCCGTACAAATCCGGCTACCAGACCCTGCAATAATGCGGGGCACGGCCGGTCAACGGTACGTATAAAAATGCCGCGCGGATAAAGATCGGCGCGGCATTCGTCATCTTACGGTCGAATGCCTGCTATCAGAGCAGTTTCAGATCGCCTGCGGACTGACGGCCGTCACGGCCTTCGATCATTTCGAATTCGATCTTTTGGTTGTCCTTCAGGCCTTGCATGCCTGCGCGTTCAACTGCCGAGATGTGCACAAAGATGTCTTTGCCGCCATCATCGGGGGCAATGAACCCATAGCCCTTCGTTGCGTTGAACCATTTAACGGTGCCAGTGGCCATTCCGTTTCTCCATCGTGTTAATTTGCCCTCTGCATTGTGCGTCGGGTCGGTCACAGCCAGGGTCTTCCAATTCTTCCTGCTGTCCCCGCACGAGGATAGGTCGTCAAAGAAAGTCTGTTGTCACGCATATGATCAAGGCCCCCGAATCGCAAAAAAGGCAAGGGCGAAGTCTCGTATCCTGCGTAAAGCTGCCTTATCTTGCGCAAAAAGGGGGCGAAATGATTTTCTTTGGACTGAAAACCTGTGACACCTGTCGTAAGGCACAAAAAAGCCTAGCGCCGCATTTTCCGGACTTCAAGGTCATTGATGTGCGCGCGGACGGTGTTGAAAGGTCGCAACTGGCGGCGTTCTATGACCGCTTTGGCGCGGATCTGATCAACCGGCGCTCGACCACATGGCGCGGTCTGGATGAGGCGACGCGCGCAAAAGATCCGGTTGAATTGCTGGTCGAACATCCGACATTGATGAAGCGTCCGGTGATTGTAGACGGCGATCAGATGTATCTGGGCTGGAGCAAGGACGTTCAATCCGCCCTTGGTGTCGAATAAAAACGAGGCAGGAACATGCGCAACGCGGCGTTGATGCTGGGCATTATTGCGGGTCTGATTGGCCTGCTGGTCGGCTTTTTCAGCTATGGCTATACGGTCTTTATCGACCATTTCGGGGAACGGGGCGATCTGCTAACACAGGTGGATAACGTCGCCCTGATCCGTGGTGCGGCCTTGATCGCGCCGATTCTGGCGATTGCGGGTGGGGGCATGGCCCGGTCGCAAAACCGCATCGGCGGGGGGCTGATGCTGGTCTCTGCGGCCGGAATGTATTGGGCGTTCGGGTTTGGCGTGTTCACCATGTTCCCGATCGCCATGGCCGGTTTGGGCGGTCTGTTCGCCCTATTGGCGTCTCAGCCCGACACGGCCTGAGAGCGGCGCAGCAGGCCGTCGATGGAAATCGGGCCTGCGCCGCGCACCACCAACAGGACCAGCGGCACCAACCACAGCAGACGCTGGTCCATGATCACGCTATCGGGTTTGCCGTCAAACCACGCGCCAAGGGTTTCGGGCACGCCAATCGCGCCGTGGCCATAGAGGTCGGTCAGGGTCAGAACGACGATGAAACCGATCATCGCCAGCGACGACAGACGCGTCGCCAGACCGATCACGACCAACAGCGGCAGGATGAACTCGGCCCACATGCCCGCGACGACGACCAGCGTGTGGAAGGCGCCAAAGTTCGAGATATCATAGCCCGCGGCCTCCATCTGTTTCGGGAACACCTGGGCATAGGCCCCGAACGAGGGGCTGAACAGCCCGCCGATCCCTTCGCCCAGCTTGGTTTTGGCCGAGTTCCAGAAGAACGTGATCAGGGTCGCGGCAAAGGCGAACCGCGCCAGCGTCGGCATTAGCCACGATGCGGTCAGGTTCTCGATCGCGCCGAACAGGCGGTCGTGGGCGGAAATCAAAGCGTTCATGTCTTATCCTATCGTTACGCCGGTGATCGCGTGGCCCGCGATCAGCATCCCCAAGACTCCGGCTAGGTCAAAATTCGCGATTGCGGCGCTTGCGCGCTCGGCGGCGTGCTGAATGCTGTGACCCTGTTTCAGGGCCTCGACAAAAACGCCGCCCCCAGCGGGCAGGATCTGCACCACGGGGTCGTATTCGGGGCGCGTGATCAGGACGTTTTCGCCGCGATCAGGCACCTTGAGGTTCGGTTGGTCGGTGTTGGCGTGCCAAAGGCTTGCCACCGGATAGCGCGACCGCAACAGCGCCATCGCAGGCGCAAAGGTCAGGGTCGCACGCGCCAAAGTCGCCTCGTCCAATGCAAGGTTTTCAGGCGCAATCGGCGCGATATCGGCGGCGTGATAGCTGTGGCGCAGGGCCAGTTCCAACCGCGCCACATCCGGCAGATAGGGCAAGTGCGCGGCATAGGGGAAATGTTCCAAAAACACCGGAATATCGCGCCCGTAATGCATCAACAGGGGCGAGGTCGGCGGGTGGTTACGCACGTAGAGTTCGGCCATGGCTGCAAAGAAGTCATCGCCCACCAGTTTGCGCAGCACCGGAAATCCGGTCTCCAGCGCCTTGCGCAGGCTGATCACCACGTTGTTGCGATAGACATCGAACCGTTTACCCGCCGGACGCCCCTTGGGGTCGATCAGGCCATCGGGCACAGGGCGATCCGCGTGCAGAACCGCGGTGGTAAAGGCGCTCTGGCCACTCATGCCGCGCGCACCCCGTTCATGATATAGGTCGCGCGCCGTGCCTCCGAGGCCAGCACATTCCACGCGGGCACATCCGTGTCCCATTCGATCAGGGTTGGTTTCGGACCGGCCAGTTCAAGAACGTGCTCATACAGACGCCAGACGGGATCGACGACCTCGGCGGCATGGCTGTCAATCAACAGGGGCGCGCCGTATTCGTCGTGATCCGTGTCATGCCCGCCGAGGTGGATTTCCCCAACGGCCTGTAGCGGAAAGCCGGCCAGATAGGCGACAGGGTCGGTTTGTTGGTTCGTGCAGGAGACATAGACGTTGTTCACGTCCAGCAGCAGCCCGCAATCGGTGCGTGCCACGATCTCACGCAGGAAATCGGTCTCGGACATGGTGCTGTCCGCAAACGCCAGATAGGTCGACGGGTTTTCCAGCAGCATCCGGCGGCCCAATGCGGTCTGGACCTGATCGATATGATCGCACACCCGCGCCAGGGTCGGCTCGTCATAGGGCAGGGGCAAGAGATCGTTCAGGAAATGCGTGTCATGGGTCGACCACGCCAGATGTTCGCTAAAACTCGCGGGTTTCAGCCAATCCACCAGATGGCGTAGACGGCCAAGATGTTCGGCGTCCAGAGGACCCTCACCGCCAATCGACAGACCCACCCCATGCACGGAAATCGGAAAGCGTTCTGCCAGATGGCGCAATTGCGCCAAGGGACGACCACCGTCACCGACATAGTTCTCGGCGTGCACCTCTAGCCATTTGACCGGCGCGGCATCGCGCATGATGTCGGGAAAATGCTGCGGCTTGTAGCCGACGCCGACATCTGCGGGCAGGGTGGAAATACGGTGGTCTAGCATGCTCATCCCCAAGCAAAAGGCCCGGCCTCAAAAGAGGCCGGGCGAAATCGGCTTATGCCGGCAGGTCGCGGTCCAGCGCGGTCAGCGAGCCGTGGCGGCCGCCTTCGAGTTCCATGCTTTCGCAGGTGCCAGCGGGAACCAGCGACCAAGCGTTGCCTTGGTAGTCAACGGTCGAGGTGCCAGCGCAGGTCGTGCCGGGGCCAGCGGCGCAATCGTTTGCACCAGCCAGCGAAACGCCAAAGCATTTCTCCATGGCTTGGGCTTGGGCCGGAGCGGGGTTGTGAGCGTAAGCGGTGACAGCAGCAGCAACAGCACCGGCAACGGTCAGCATTTTAGCGTGTTTGGACATGAGTGTTCCCTTTGGTTAGTCAGGTTTCGGCACCACATCGTGGTATGGGAATAACTTAAGAGACCTAAACGCTCGCTTTCTACTCACAAGAAAGTGTCTGACACCCCCGTTATTGCGTGAAACATTCCGAAAAATTGATATTGGGCGCAGATAAAGAAAAAGCCCCTGAAAATCAGGGGCTTGTTCAAATCTCTGCGGTGCGGCGCGGATTTTACCGCAAATCCGGCGCGGTGGCCTCAGTCGCCAAATCTGTAACAACTTGGTCCAGTTCGACCACGCGGGTCTGCTTTTCCCCGAGGCGGCGCAGGGTCACCGTGCGCTCATCGACCTCTTTCTGACCGATGGCCAGAATGACCGGAACCTTGGCGACCGAATGCTCGCGGACCTTATAGTTGATCTTCTCGTTGCGGATGTCGGCCTCGGCGCGGACACCGGCGGCGTTCAGGGCCGCGACGACCTCATGCACATAGGGATCAGCGTCCGAAATGATCGAGGCCACAACCACCTGACGCGGGGCCAGCCAGAAGGGCAGTTTACCGGCATGTTCCTCAATCAGGATACCGATGAACCGCTCAAAACTGCCCAGAACCGCGCGGTGCAGCATGACGGGACGGTGCTTGTCCCCGTCCGCGCCGATATAGGTCGCGTCCAGACGTTCGGGCAGGTTCGGGTCCACCTGCAGCGTGCCGCACTGCCAGTCACGGCCAATCGCGTCGGTCAGGGTGAATTCCAGTTTCGGACCATAGAAGGCACCTTCGCCCTCTTGGATCTCAAAGTCATGACCGGCGGCGCGACAGGCGTTGCCAAGGGCGGCCTCGACACGGTCCCAGCTCTCTTCGCTGCCGATGCGCTTTTCAGGGCGGGTCGACAGCTTGATGGTCCAGTTGTGAAAGCCCAGATCGGCATAGATGCCCGACAGGAATTCGATGAACTTTTTGGTTTCGAATTCGATCTGGTCATCGGTGCAGAAGATATGCGCGTCATCCTGCGTAAACCCGCGCACACGCATGATCCCGTGCAGCGCGCCCGAGGGTTCATAGCGGTTGCACGAGCCGAACTCGGCCATGCGCAGGGGCAGGTCGCGATAGGATTTCAGGCCCTGATTGAACACCTGCACGTGGCAGGGACAGTTCATGGGTTTCAGGGCGTTGACCGTTTTTTCACGGGCATGATCCTCGTCGACTTCGACGATGAACATGTTTTCCTGATAGTTTTCCCAGTGACCGGAATCTTCCCACAGCTTGCGGTTCACCACCTGCGGCGTGTTCACCTCGACATAGCCGTCGCGGGTCTGCTGACGGCGCATATAGTCCTGCAGCGTGGTATAGATGCGCCAGCCGTTGGGGTGCCAGAACACCTGACCGGGGGCTTCTTCCTGCATGTGGAACAGGTTCATTTCGCGGCCCAGCTTGCGGTGATCGCGCTTGGCGGCCTCTTCCATCATCAGTTCCCACGCCTTCAGGTCCTTACGGTTCTTGAAGGCCACGCCGTAGATACGTTGCAGCATCGGGCGGTCGCTATCGCCAAGGAAATAGGCCCCTGCCACATGGGTCAGTTTGAACGCATCGGCGGGCAGTTGGCCGGTATGCTGTAGGTGCGGGCCACGGCACAGATCCTGCCAATCGCCGTGCCAGTACATGCGGATATCTTCGCCTGCGGGGATGCGCTCAACCAGCTCGACCTTATAGGGCTCGTTGTTGTCCTGATAGAACTTGATCGCATCCTCGCGCGACCAGACCTCGGTCTTGACGGCGTCGCGGGCGTTGATGATGTCCTTCATCTTGGCCTCGATCTGGCCAAGGTCCTCGGGGGTGAAGGGCTCAGCTCGGTCGAAATCGTAGAACCAGCCGTTGTCGCGCACGGGGCCGATGGTGACCTTGACGTCGGGCCAGATGTCCTGAACCGCGCGCGCCATGACGTGTGCCAAATCGTGACGGATCAGTTCAAGGGCCTGCGCGTCATCCTGCATCGTGTGGATGGCGATGTTGGCGTCCGCGTTGATCGGCCATTGCAGGTCCCAATGTTCGCCGTTTACGGTCGCGCTGATGGCTTTTTTGGACAGGGATTTGGAAATGCTTTCGGCCACGGCGGCGGCGGTGATGCCGGCCTCGTACTCACGTGCATTGCCATCGGGAAAAGTCAGGGAAATCTGGGCCATTGGCCGGTCTCCTCGTCGGTTTGGCGCCCACGGAACGCCCGGTTGCGGGTAAAGGTTTGATGCGCGTTTTGACGGGCGGGGCAGGGCCTGTCAAGTTGCCCTTGTCAATTGCGCGGGTGGGCTAGGTCATTGGGTATGAAAAGTCACGATATTGCCGACACTGCATTTGAGTTGCTGACGGGGGACGCCGGGCGCGACGACGATTTGCCCGACTGTGCCCAAGAGGCCGAACATGGAAATTTCCTGCGCCATATGGGCGCGCTGACCCTGTCCAAGATCGCCGACGGGTTGCTTGACCCGAAACTGGTGCTCAGCTTTTTGCTCAGCGCGCTTGGGGCACCTGCCGCGTTGATCGGGATGCTGGTGCCCGTGCGCGAGGCGGGGGCGCTCTTGCCGCAACTCTTCACCGCGTCCCGCATCCGCGCGATGGCGCGGCGCAAATGGGCGTGGACCCTTGGCGCGGCAGGACAGGCGGTGGGCGCGGGCGTTATCGTGTTTGCCGCGCTGACCCTGTCGGGGTTGGCCGCCGGTGTGGCGATTGTCGCGGCCCTTGGCCTTGTCGCCGTGTCGCGGTCGGTCTGTTCCGTGGCGTACAAGGACGTGTTGGGAAAAACCGTAGGCAAGCCACGGCGCGGCACCGTCACGGGCAGTGCGGGCAGTGTCGCGCCGGTCATTGTCGCGCTGTTCGCGGTCCTGTTGATCGCCAATCTGATCCCGCGTCAGGACCTTGTGATCGGGGCGGTTGCGGCGGCGGCGACCTGTTTCGCGCTGGCCGCGGTGATCTTCGCCGGTCTGCGGGAGCCCGCCCAACCGGCCGAGGGCGATCATGTCGGCCTGTCGCAACTGTCGCTGCTGGGGACAGATGGCGATTTGCGCCGGTTCGTGATTGTGCGGTGTCTTCTGCTGCCAACCGCGCTTGCGCCGCCCTATCTGGTGGTGCTGTCCGCCCGCGCGGGTGAGGACGTGTTTCAGGGCCTTGGCGTCATGATGCTGGCCACCGCATTGGCAGGTGTCAGCAGCGCCTATATCTGGGGTCGCCTGTCGGACCGGTCGTCGCGTTTGGTTCTGTCACTTGCCGGTGGGGCGGCTGCGGTGTTTCTGATCCTTGCGATTGCCCTTGATCTGGCAGGGCTCAGCGCGACGCAATGGGCAATCCCGCTGTGCCTGTTCGGGGTGATGATCGCCTATCAGGGCGTGCGCAACAGCCGCTCAACCTATCTCGTTAACCTCGCGCCAGAGGATCAGCGCGCCAGCTATACCGCGGTCGCCAACACAGTGGTCGGGGCGGTTTTGATTGCGATGGGGGGGATCGGGGCCCTGTCCGGTCTGATCGGCGTCACGGGCATCTTGGGGGTGTTTGCGGCCCTCAGCATCGCCGGGGCCGCAATCGGGTTCACGTTGAAAGAGGTCTGATTAGCCCAGCTCCGCCAGACGGACCAAAGCGGCCTCTAGCTTGGCCTTTTCGTCCTCTTTCTGCGCGGCCAGTTCGCGGGTCTCTTCGACCACCTCATCGGGGGCGCTGGCCACGAATTTCGGGTTCTTCAGACGCCCTTGCAGACCGCCCAATTCCTTGGCCAGTTTTTGCAGGGACTTCTCAAGACGCGCCTTTTCCTCTGCGACATCAATCACATCGGCAAGGGGCAGGGCGAATGTGCCGCCCTCAACCGCGATGGTGATACAGCCCTTGGGCGCGGCGTCCACGGCGGTCAGGCTGTCGATGCGCGCCAGACGTTTGATCAGCGTCTCGTTGCGGTCCCACGCGCCCTGACCGGCGTCATCCAGATCCAGTTGCAGCATGGCCAGTTTCAGGCCGGCGGGCACGTGCATCTGCGCGCGCGAGCTGCGGATTTCCTCGATCAGGGTCAGAACCCAGTTCATCTCGCGGTCGGCGTCCGCATCCACCAGATCGGCGGCGGTGTAGGTCGGCCAATCGGCGTGGATCAGCATCTTGGACCGCTCGCCCAGAATGCCCCACAGTTCCTCGGTGATGAACGGCATGATCGGGTGCAGCAGGACCAGACACTGGTCAATCACCCACGCCATCGTTTTGCGGGTTTCGGCCACCACGGCGGCGTCGTCCGAGTTCAACAGCGGTTTCGCGAATTCCACGTACCAGTCACAGACCTTGCCCCAGACGAACGCATAAAGGCCGTTTGCCGCGTCGTTGAACCGGTAATCGGTAAAGGCGCTGTCGACCAGTTCGCGAACCTTGGCGGTTTCGCCGATGATCCATTTGTTCACCGTCTCGTTCGCGGTCGGGATCGTGCCATCGGGGGCATAACCCTCAAACACACCGTTCATTTCCGCAAAACGCGCGGCGTTCCACAGTTTGGTTGTGAAGTTGCGATAGCCCTTGATACGGTCCACCGACAGCTTCAGCACACCGCCAATCGACGCCATCGCCGTGTTGGTGAACCGCAGCGCATCCGCGCCGTATTCGTCGATGATTTCCAGCGGGTCGATGACGTTGCCGGTGGTCTTCGACATCTTCTTGCCCTTCTCGTCGCGGACAAGCTGATGCAGGTACACGGTGTGGAACGGGATGTCGTCCACCACGGCCAGCTGCATCATCATCATCCGCGCCACCCAGAAGAACAGGATGTCAAAACCGGTGACCAGAACATCGGTGGGGAAGTATTTTTCCATCTCCGCCGTCTGCTCGGGCCAGCCCAGCGTGCCGATCGGCCACAGGCCGGACGAGAACCACGTGTCGAGGACGTCGGGGTCGCGATATGCAACCAAGTAGTCGTGGTCTTCGTCGCTGCCAAATCTGGAGTTGACCAGAAATGCGTCCATGAAATTGTTGTCAGCCAAGGTAAAGTCCGCAGGGATTTCCTTGACTTTGGAAGCACCAAGCTGATCCTTCAATTTGGCAGATAGCTCTTCGAAACTTGCGGCGCAAACGGCCATCGGGCTCGTTTGTGGCGCATCTGGATCCGCTGGGGAACCATCGGCATTGCGACCAGGAAGATACCACACGGGGATCTGGTGTCCCCACCAGAGCTGACGCGAGATGCACCAGGGTTCGATGTTTTCCAGCCAGTGGTAATAGGTCTTTTCGCCGCTTTCGGGGATGATCTTGGTGCGGCCGGTGCGCACGGCCTCCAGCGCGGGCTCAACCACTTTGGCCGCGTCCACGAACCATTGGTCCGTCAGCATCGGTTCGATCACGACCTTGGACCGGTCGCCGAACGGCTGCATGATCGGTTTGTTCTCGACATAGGGCACGGTCACCTCGACCTCATTACCCTCGTCGTCCTTTTCGATCGCGGTGGTCATGACCGCCAGACCTTCGTCGGTGATCTGTTTCACCACGGCCTCGCGCGCCTCATACCGGTCCAAACCGCGCAGGGCATCGGGCACAAGGTTCAGCGCGTCGATCTCGGCCTCGCTCAGCGTTTTGTCGCCGTTCGATACGGCCTGTGCAATCGCGGACGCTTCGGCATAGGGCAGGCCATCGGCGCGCATCGCCGCGCGCTGATCCATCAGGCGGTACATCGGGATGTTGCCGCGCTTGGCGACCTCATAGTCGTTGAAATCATGCGCGCCGGTGATTTTCACCGCACCCGAACCAAAGGTCGGATCGGGGTATTCATCGGTGATGATCGGGATCAGGCGGCGGTGTTCCTTGGGGCCGACCGGAATTTCGGCCATCTTGCCCACGATGGGGGCATAGCGTTCGTCCGACGGGTGCACCGCAACCGCGCCATCGCCCAGCATGGTTTCGGGGCGGGTCGTGGCGATCGAAATGTAATCGCGCTCTTCGCTGAGGGTGACGTTCCCGTCCTCATCCTTTTCGATGTAGGTATAGGTCTGACCACCGGCCAACGGGTATTTGAAATGCCACATATGGCCGGGCGTTTCGATGTTCTCGACCTCAAGATCCGAGATCGCGGTCTCAAAATGCGGGTCCCAGTTGGTCAGGCGTTTGCCGCGATAGATCAGGCCCTTGTTGTACATGTCCACAAAGACTTTGATCACTGCGTCGTGGAAATTGCCGTCCTGATCCGAGGCGGGCGCGCCCGGCGCACCGGACATGGTGAAGGCGTTGCGCGACCAGTCACAGGTGTCGCCAAGGCGCTTCATCTGGTCGATGATGGTGCTGCCTTTTTCGGTCTTCCATTCCCAGACCTTGGACAGGAACTCGTCGCGCGGCATGTCGCGGCGTTTGCGGCCTTCTTCGGCCATCAGCTTTTTCTCGACCTGCAGCTGGGTCGCGATACCGGCGTGGTCCTGACCGGGCTGCCACAGGGTGTCGAACCCGCGCATCCGGTGCCAACGCATCAGGATGTCCATGATCGTGTGGTTGAACGCGTGACCCACATGCAGCGCGCCGGTGACGTTCGGCGGGGGCAGCATGATCGTAAACGTCTCATCGCGCGACGCGTTTGCGCCGGCCTTGAATGCGCCGGCCTCTTCCCATGCCGCGTACAGGCGTGCTTCGGCCTCGGCGGCGTTAAAGGTTTTTTCCATCGACATAGTCATCCGTCCCACATGTGGTTTGGGGCTGTTTAACGCGCGACTATGCCAAGGAAAAGCCTTGGTCGATGTTTTTAGGGGGTGCCCAGAGCGATCACAGCATCAGGGGCAGGGTGATCACCGCAATCAGCAGCGTCAGGTAGATCACCGTCTGGTATCGCACGCGCCGATCATGGGCGACCTTGGACGGGGGCAGGGTGCGGATTTGCTGCGCAAGGACGGGGTCCATATGCGGCAGGGTGTGCGAAGCGGATTGGGGACGAAGCCGAGAAAACATGAGCGAACCTTGCGACGATTTACCTAACGTAGCGTTAACTATGATCACGACTATATCACGAATAAGGCGGAAGTGTGAAAAATCACCATCTGCGCGTGAATTATTGCCGTGCAATTTTCGTGCTGAGGTGGATCAGGCTTTCGGATGATTTGACGCCGGGCATGTCGCCGATCTGATCCAGCACCCCGTCCAGCGCGGCGGTGGTGTCCGCGCTGACCCGTAAGAGCATGTCAAACCGCCCTGACGTCGTATGCGCCGCGCGGATTTCGGGAATGGCCCGCAACCGGGTCAGGACCGACGCCTGCGCACGCGGCTCAACGGACAATAGGATTGTTGCGCGGATGCGGGTTTCCTCCATCGCCGTGTTCAGGCGCAGGGTATAGCCCGCAATCGTGCCGTTGGTTTCCAACCGCTCTAGCCGCGCCTGCACCGTGGATCGCGCCACATTCAACCGCCGCGCCATCACCGCAACCGACATGCGCGCGTCGCTGGTCAGGCAGGCGATAATGTCTTTGTCCAAGGCATCCATGCAATTTGCCCCCGATTTTGGCGATATGCCCGATTATGACTCTAATTTAACAGTTCTGTCCGGTGAAATCACACCTTTCTTGGTCAAAAATTTGAAGGCGAGCAGTCAAAGAAAGGAAACGCCATGCAGCAGTCCGATCCCTTCTGGGCCAGCCCCGTTGACCATTTGGCCAAGGTCCGCCCCGATGTTCCCACGTTCTACGCCTGTCCTGCCGTCCTACAGTCCGTCGCGCGCGAATTCATCGACGGGTTTGACGGGCTGGTGACCTACGCGGTCAAGGCGAATGCCGATCCATTGGTTCTGGCGAACCTCTGTGCGGCGGGGGTGACGGCGTTCGACGTGGCCTCGCCCTATGAAATCGACCTTGTGCGGGCGAATTGTCCGCATGCGGCACTGCACTATCACAACCCCGTCCGCAGCCGGTCCGAGATCGCCGCAGGCGGGGCCGCCGGTGTCACGTCGTGGTCGGTCGATTGCGATGTTGAATTGTCGAAACTGTTGGACATTCTCCCACCGCACAGCGAAATCGCGGTGCGGTTCAAAATGTCGGTTTCTGGCGCGGCATATGATTTTGGTGAGAAATTCGGCGCGCCCGCCGATATGGCGGTTCACCTGCTGCACCGTGTGGCGGCGGCGGGGCATCGCGCGTCCATGACATTCCATCCGGGTACGCAATGCGCTGATCCTGTGGCTTGGGTCAGCTATATCCTTGGGGCCGCCGATATCGCCCAGCGCGCGGGCGTCCATATCCACCGTCTGAACGTCGGGGGCGGGTTTCCGGCGTGGCGCAACGGGCAACGCCCCGCCCTAAGCGCGATATTCGAGGCGATCAAATCCACGGCCAAGGCCGCGTTCCCCTATCGCGTCGATCTGGTTTGCGAGCCGGGCCGCGCCATGGTGGCCGAAGCGTTTTCGCTGGCCGTGCGGGTAAAATCGCGCCGCGCGGGGGCGCTCTACCTCAATGACGGGACCTATGGCGCGTTGGCCGAACTGCCGGTGGTGCGCGGGTTTGACCGCGTGCATGTGGTTGCGCCCGATGGCACGCCCAAGACCGGCACGACCACCACATTCGCCGCCTTTGGCCCGACCTGTGACAGTCTGGATCGCCTGTCCGACCGCCTGACCCTGCCTTGTAGCACCGCCGAAGAGGATTATCTGATCTTTGACGGATTTGGCGCCTATTCCGTTGTGACCGCCACGCGGTTTAACGGCTATGGGGCGTCGGACGCGGTTTTGGTGCAGAACCTCTGAGGGACCCTACGAAGGGGCTGGACAGTATGTCGCAACCCTCTAGGTTTGGCCCATAACCTCGAACGGGAGAGGACCATGGGCACCATCGAAAAATTCGGCGCAAGCCAGACCGCCAAGCGCAGCGAAGACCTGCGCCTGTTGACAGGAAACGGGCAGTATATCGACGACATTGCGCCTGAGGGGGCGTTGTTTGGCTATGCGGTACGGTCCTCCGTGGCCCATGGGACGATCACAGAACTGGATGTGGCGGAGGCGCGCGCCGCGCCCGGTGTGCATGCCGTCATCACCGCCGCCGATCTGGCCGAGGCGGGAGTCAAGAATTCCATCTCTGCATCCGTCGTCACCAACCGCGATGGCAGCCGTGGCGCGCGGCCCGTGCGCCCGATCCTTGCCGACACGCGTGTGCGGTTCGTGGGCGACGCGGTGGCGTTCATCATTGCCGAAACGCTGGACCAAGCGCGTGATGCGGCGGAATTGGTCATGCTGGACATCGACGATCTGCCCGTCGCGACGTCTCTGACCCCATCTGCCGATCCCGACATCCACCCCGAGGCCCCCGGCAACGTCGCCTATGACTGGGCGCTGGGCGATGCCGAGGCGACCGAGGCCGCCTTTGCCCGCGCCGCGCATGTGGTGTCTCTGGACGTGGCCGATCACCGGATCATCGTGAACTCGATGGAGCCGCGCGGGGCCTATGCCGAATGGAACGGTGACCGTCTGCATGTCGGGTTCACGGGGCAGGGGGTTTGGGGGCTCAAGGGCTCGCTAAGCAAAATCCTGAACCTCGCCCCCGAACAGGTGCGCGTCACCACGCCCGAGGTGGGCGGCGGTTTCGGGATGAAGGGCTTTGTCTATCCCGAATATTTCCTTGTGGCGCATGCGGCGCGGATGCTGGGGCGGCCTGTGCGCTGGATGTCGGAGCGGACGGAGGCGATGCTGACCGACAATGGCGGGCGCGATCTGACCTCGCACGCGGAACTGGCGTTTGACGAGAACCACAAGATCCTTGCCTACCGCGTGCATAACCTGTCGAACCTCGGGGCGTATAATTCCGAATTCGCACAGAACATCCAATCGGCCCTGTTCGCCAAGGTTCTGACGGGGGCCTATGACATTCCGGTGGCCTATCTAGGGGTGCAGGGTTTGTTCACCAACACCGCGCCGGTGGATGCCTATCGCGGGGCCGGTCGGCCCGAGGCGATTTATGTTCTTGAACGCGTGATGGATTACGCCGCGCGGCAATTGGGCGTCGATCCGTGGGAGTTGCGCCGCCGTAACTTTATCGCCAAGGACGCCTTTCCCTATCGCACCGTGTCGGATCAACTCTATGACGTGGGGGATTTCGACCGCGTCCTCAGCCGCGTGGCCGAGGTCGCCGATGTCGCGGGTTTCGACGCGCGCAAGGCCGAAAGCGCGGCGCGCGGGCGTCTGCGGGGGCTGGGTCTGGCCTATTACATCGAATCCATTCTGGGTGACCCGACCGAGGGCGCGACGATTGAATTCGGCGAGGACGGTCTGGTCTATCTCTATGTGGGTACGCAATCGGGCGGGCAGGGGCATGAAACCGTCTATGCCCAGTTCCTTGCCGATCGCAGTGGCATTCCCGTCGACAAAATCCGCGTGGTCCAAGGCGACAGCGACCGGATCGCGACGGGCGGGGGCACGGGCGGATCGCGCTCGGTCACCATTCAATCCGGCGCGACCTTGGTCACGCTGCGCGCCGCAGTCGCCGCCATGGCCCCGTTTGTGGCCGAACAGTTCGATGCGGACGCGGTCGAGTTCGACGAGGAAGAGCGTCAATTCATCATCCCCGGATCGAACCACCGCCCCAGCGTCATGGATGTGGTCGAGATGGCGCGCGCCGCCGGTCGCACGGATCTTTTGCGCCATCAGGCAGAATATGAGCTGGACGGGCGGTCCTATCCCAACGGCGCCCATGTGGCCGAGGTCGAAATCGACCCCGAAACCGGCGTGACCGAGGTGGTGAAATACAGCGTGACCGATGATTTTGGGAACCTGATGAACCCCATGCTGGCCGAAGGGCAGGTGCATGGTGGCATTGCCCAAGGTTTGGGGCAGGCGTTGATGGAACGCGCGGTCTATGACGAGGACGGCCAGCTGTTAACGGCAAGTTTCATGGACTATGCGATGCCACGCGCCGATAATATGCCCAACATCGTCTTTACCACCGAAAGCACGCCCTCGACGGCAAACATCCTTGGGATGAAGGGATGCGGCGAGGCTGGCACGGTTGGTGCACTAGGAGCAGTAGCGAACGCCGTCACCGATGCGGTTTGGGCCAAAGGTGTGCGGCAGGTCGATATGCCATTCACGCCGCTGCGTGTGTGGGAGATGCTGAAAGAGGTCTAAATGGGGATCGCCAGACGAACGTGGGATTGGCTGCGGGGGCTGCGTCAGACAGAGGCGCATCAACCCTCCTTTGCCCGGGTTCCTCTGACGCATGTGATCATTCTGGACGGCACCAATTCGTCGCTGGACGCGGGGCATGAAACCCATGCGGGCCTGAGCTATAAGATGCTGTCGCGCCTGCCGGCCTCGGCGCATCTGTCCCTCTATTATGAGGCGGGGGTGCAATGGACCACGTGGCGCAATACCCATCACGTCGCGTTCGGGCGCGGGATCAACAGCCAGATCAAACGCGCCTATGGCTATCTGGCGTCACGCTATCATCCCGGTGACCGGATCATATTCTTGGGCTATTCGCGCGGTGCATTTGCCGTGCGTTCGCTGGCCGGTGTGATTGACCGCGTTGGCCTGTTGCAGGGGCGCTATGCGACCGAGCGCAATGTCGAACAGGCCTATCGCCTGTATCGCAAGGGCGCGCGGACCGGTGCGGCGGCGGTGTTCAACGATGCCTATTGCCACCCGACGGTCGACATTCAGATGGTCGGCGTCTGGGATACGGTCAAGGCGCTGGGCGTGCGTTTGCCGGTTCTGTGGAAGCTCACCGAGGAACAGCACGCCTTTCACGACCACAGCCTCAGTGACAACGTCCGCCACGGCTATCACGCGCTGGCGCTGGACGAAACGCGCGAGGCGTTTGAACCGGTCCTGTGGCAGAGCCGCGCCGATTGGCATGGCCGGTTAGAACAGGTCTGGTTTCCCGGCACGCATGGCGATGTCGGCGGCCATATCGACGGGGACGAGGACGCCCGCCCATTGGCGAACTTGTCACTGGTGTGGATGTTGGCGCGTGTCGAAAAGAACGGCGTGCCGTTGCCCGAGGGATGGCGCGCCCGTTTCCCCTGTGATCCGATGGCGCCCAGTGTCGGGTTGAACCGTGGCTGGGGGCGGCTGTTTTTACTGCGCCATACACGGGTAGTCGGGGCGGACCCGTCAGAAACCCTGCACCCGTCAGTCTATCATCGCCGTGTCACAGCGGGGATTGCGGTGCCGGATATACCGATGCCGCCCTTGCAGAGCATTCAGCATATGAGCACGGGCCTGTTACGCCCCGTCCAGGATCATGCAGGTGGTTGACCCCGTCGCATAAAGGCGTCCGGTTTTCGCGTCACGCAACTCGGCCGACGCGACGCCCGTGCTGCGTCCCATGTGTTGGATGGTGCCGGTCGCGATGACCTCTGTCCCGATGGGCACGGCGCGGGTGATGTTAATTTTCAACTCAAGCGTGGTCATATAGCTGCCCTGCGGGGTCAGAGACGTCACCGCACAGGCCAGACAACTGTCCAGAATGGTCGCATACCACCCGCCATGGACGCCGCCGACGATATTGGTGTGCTCAAAGGACGGTGCGCCGCGGAACGACACGCGGCCCTCTTCGACCTCATCAATCAGAAAACCGCAAACCGCGCCGATGGGGGGACCCGAGATCGTGCCATCGCGCACGCCGCACAAAAACGCATAGCCCGACATCGACAAAAGCGCGTCAGGCGAGATCAGTTGATCCGGTGTTTCTGCGGTGAATTTGGGCGGCATGGGCGGTGTCCTGTGTTTTCCACAGGCCTAGCCGCCCATCCCGTCATGGACAATAGATCAGGCGACCTTTTCCAAACTAACGTCGGGTTGAACGCCCAGCGCATGACAAATATCGCGCGTCAGGTGCGGTTTGTTCAGCGTGTAGAAATGCAGATCCTCAACGCCTTCGTCCAACAGATCGGTGCACAGCTCGGTCGCCAGCGAGGTCGCCAACAGATCGTGACGGTCGTCGCGGATCGCGGCTTCAAACGCCTCGTCCAGCCACGCGGGAATATAGGCGCCACAGCGGGCGGCGAATTTGCGCACGCCGGTCCAGTTTTCAATCGGCAGGATACCGGGAATGATCGGCGCATCGATACCGGCGGCCACGCATTTGTCGCGGAACCGCAGGAACGTGTCCTTTTCAAAGAAGAACTGGGTGATGGCCGAGCTTGCGCCCGCATCGATCTTGCGTTTCAGCCACGTGATGTCATCCCCCGTGCCCTTGGATTCAGGGTGCGGATCGGGATAGGCACCGACGCGGATGTTGAATTTTCCCGTTTCGGCAAGGGCCTCAACCAGTTCGATCGAGTTTGCGAACCCGTCGGGGTGGGGCGTGAAATGGCCCTGACCCTTGGGCGGATCGCCGCGCAGGGCGACGATCTCGGTCACACCGGCCTTGGCATAGGAATTGACGATCTCAAGCGTCTCTTCACGCGTCGCGTCCACACAGGTCAGGTGCGCGGCCACGTTCAGGCCATAGTTCTTGTGGATCGTGGCTACAGCATCATGGGTCAGTTTGCGGGTGGTCCCGCCGGCCCCGTAGGTCACGGACACAAAGCCCGGTTGCATCGGCGCAAGCGTTTGAACCGTATCCCACAAGCGGAAGCTGGCCTCCAGAGACTGGGGGGGGAAGAATTCGAACGAGATACGCGGTGCGCCGGACATGGTGTGATTCCCTTTGGTCATCATTTCGTGAACCCTTGTCTCATGTCATCTTTTGTGAAACAAATTCATAATTCTCATCATCTATATGAAATCCATTCAAATGCATCTTGAGCTTCGGCACCTTCGCACCATCCGCGCCATTCATGAGGCAGGCGGGCTTGCCCGTGCGGCGGACGTTCTGAACATGACCCAATCGGCCCTGTCCCATCAGGTCAAAGGCCTTGAGGAACAGGTGGGGATGGAGTTGTTCGCGCGCCGGTCCAAACCGCTGAAACTGTCGGCGGCGGGCCTGAAACTGTTGCGCCTTGCCGAAAAGGTCCTGCCCGAGGTTGCCGCGACTGAAGATGAATTCCACGCGATGCTGGCCGGAAAATCGGGGCGGTTGCATATCGCGATGGAATGCCATGCGTGTTTTGACTGGCTGTTGCCGGTGCTGCGCGATTTCCGCAAGACATGGGGGGAGGTCGATGTCGACATCCGCGCGGGTCTGTCGTTTGGCGCATTGCCCGCGCTGGAACGCGAAGAGGTCGATCTGGTGATCTCGTCCGACCCTGATGACATCGACGGGGTCACGTTCATCCCGCTGTTTGACTACGCGCCCGTTTTCATTGCCTCTGAAACCCACCGGTTGGCCGACAAGGCCTATATCGAGGCCGAGGATCTGCGCGACGAGAACCTGTTCACCTATCCCATGGACCGCAGCCGTCTGGACGTGTTCAAAGAACTGCTGACGCCCGCGCGGGTCGAGCCGCGCTCGGTCCGGCAGGTGGAGCTGACGGCGGTGATCCTGATGCTGGCCGCATCGGGGCGCGGGGTGGCGGTGCTGCCCGATTGGGTTGTGCGCGAAGAGGGCGAGGTCGAGGGCCTGATCACCCGCCCCCTGAAGAAAGAGGGCGTCACACGGCGCATGTACGCCGCCGTGCGCGAAGAAGACGCGACCAAGCCCTTTATGGCGCATTTCATCCGTCTTGCGCGCACCGAACCGGTCAAATTGCAGCGCGGTTAACGAATCTCTGAAACCAGCGAGTCAAGGCGGGTGATCCTGACTAGGCGGTAAAATCTTTGCCGCCTAGGCTGTTCTCCGTTGGTCGTGTGTTTGACCGACCTGTGTTGAGTAAGAGGTATTTTGTTATGAGTTTCACACTGTCCTCAGGGGCATATGCAGGCGTGCATGAAGACGCTGTTAACGACTTCATCACCGCGTTTTTCCAAGCCAGACCGCGCTATCTGAAATGGGGCTCTCCGGCCTTTGTTTCGGCGACATCTGCATCTGCCACGCAAATCCCCGCTATTCCGGTCTTTGGGATCGATTACATGGTCGAGTTGCGTCGCCCGGTGATCGACATCGTGCCGGATACGCGGGGGTTTCCCCTATCCCCGACGGCGGGCACGTTCACCATGCAGGTGGGTGTCACCCTGACCGTGGGCTGTGCCCGCAAAGGGGGGCGCGACGCCGATGACGGCGCGCCCATCGTGTCGCGCACCTCGACCTTTCTGGAGGTCTACGTCAAAGGCCGCGTGATCCGCGACGGCAACGACCTGTTGCTGCAACTGGATCAGGTGATGCTGAAAGACGTTCAGCCCGAGAGCCTTGCCCATGTTCTGGAATGCATGATGCGCATGATCCTGCAGCACATCTTGGACGATCTGCGCATCCCCTACACGGCGGTGTTCATCCAGATCGGAACCTTGGTGCCCGACGGCGGGATCGTCATGGAAGACGACCGTGCCAAAGCATTCGCGACCATCGTGTAGGAGGACAGGACATGAGCGAACTCGAAATTGCCGTTGATGAAGCCCAAGCCGCCCTGTTGGTGGCGCGTGGGCAAAGCATGTTGGGCACCCAATCGCGATCAGGCACAAGCTCCCTTGGGCCGTTTGACGCGAATTGGTCGGCCTCGGCCAGCATCACGGGAGGCACCGTTGATCTGCGCGCGCCGGATATCATCCGGCTGGCGAATGTGAACTTCAACTTCTCGCTGGGCCTTGGCTTGTCTTTTGACCTTAGCGACATCCTGCCGGATTTCTGTATTCCGCAGGTCTGTATCCCGATCCCGTTCCTGCCGGATCTCTGCACGCCCGAGGTCTGTATCAACTGGCCCACGATCACCCTGCCGACGATCAATCATTCGGGGATGGTGACTTTCACGTCCGATTTCCGCCTGAACGCCACGGCGGACGGGTCCGAGTGGGTCGCGGAGATCGAAATCGTGGATATCCCGAACCTGCAACTGGACGCGATTTCGACCGCGATTGTGGCGGCGATCATGGGGGCGGTGGCGCTTGCCCTGTCGACGATCCCGTTCATCGGGCCGTTCCTTGCGCTGGCCACGGCGGCCATCGGGGCGATCTTTGCCGTCTCGGCGATCACCGGATGGTTGGGGCCGATTTTGTCGCTGTTCCTGTCGGGGCTGACGTTTGAGCTCTACCGTGCGCCACAGTTGCAAACGGTGATCCCTGCCGGTGGGGCGTTCGATCCCGCCGTGCAAATCCGCATCACGTCCCTTGGGGCCTCGGTCGTCAGCAGCGACGAGGACGAGTTGTTGTTGGCCGCAGATATCGCGCCTGTTTAACCAGTTATCGGAGTAAGACACATGAACGTATTGGACAGCCGCATTTTGGGCCCGACCAATTGCTTTATCCAGAAAATCACCGAACCGGGCGAGGTGGTGTTCGAGACCCGCAAGGCGGCGGCGGGGTTCCTGCCGCTGGCTGAACATTTGGCCCACCGCGTCAAGGTCAAGGACCTCAAGCTGAGCAAGGCCAAGATGCGCGCCCGTGGCGGCACGCATCACATCGCCGTCCACAGTCAGAAAGGCGCGGTTCAGATCGGCGATACTCCGGGTGAGGTCGAGTTGGGCGATGCCTTGCTCTTTCACAATGCCAATCGCGACGGCAGCGGCTTTGCCGTGTCGGGGCGCATGGGCAAACAGGTGTTTTCCTCGGCCGAGCTACGCGATCAGGCCGTGTTTACCCATGCCTTTGGCCTGCCGGGGCGGTATGAATGGGCGGATGCGAACGGGTCCGGCGTTGAGGGGGTGATCATCGTCGAGAATGATCCGGCCGAAGGCAAACGCGGGGCCGAGCGCGCCATCGAACGGATGAGCGAGGGCGCGCTGGTCCATATTGTCGGCGACAAGGTGAAACCCAAAGAGTTGCGTATCGCGACCGGGCAGACGGTGTTCTTTGCCGTCGAGGATACCGACGGGATCACCATCACCGACAAGACCCTTTTGAAAAAGGGTAAGGGCAAAGGCAAAATCGCCTATTGATCCTAGGAAACGGCCCGCCCTGTGCGGGTCGTTTTTTCACGCCTTGCCCCTTGGCATGCACACCTGTTGCCCGTAAAGGGGGGATCAATAGGAAAGGGTCACCATGCAAGGCAGCGCAAATCTGAACATCATGATCAAGGCCGCCCGCAAAGCGGGGCGCAGCTTGGTCAAAGACTTTCGCGAAGTCGAGAACTTGCAGGTCAGCCGCAAGGGCGCGGGTGACTTTGTCTCGCGTGCGGATATCGCGGCGGAAAAGATCATCCGTGATGAGCTGATGGAAGCGCGCCCGAACTACGGTTGGTTGGGCGAAGAAAGCGAGCCGGTCGAGGGCAAGGACCCGACCCGTCGCTGGATCGTTGATCCGCTGGATGGGACGACCAACTTTTTGAACGGTTTGCCGCATTGGGCGATCTCGATTGCCCTTGAATATAAAGGCGATATCGTCGCGGGCGTGATTTTCGACGCCGCCAAGGACGAGATGTTCTTTGCCGAAAAAGGTGCGGGCGCATGGATGAACGAAACCCGTCTGCGGGTCTCGGCCAAGTTCCGTTTGTCCGAAGGTCTGTTTGGCACCAGCATCCCCGCATCGGGCCGTCCCTACCTGCCCGAAACCCTGCAGGATCTGGCGCGCATTCTGCCCCAAACGGCGGGCGTCCGTCATCACGGCGCATCGGCGCTGGACCTTGCCTATGTGGCCTCGGGCCGCTTTGACGGCTTCTGGCAGCGTCACCTGAAACCGTGGGACGTCGCGGCGGGCATGATTCTGGTGCGTGAGGCCGGTGGCCTGATTTCGCCGGTCGATGTCGAAGGCGATATTTTGCAGGACGGCTCGATCATCGCCTCGAACGAGCCGATTTTCGACAGCTTCTCCAAGGTCGTGCGCGGCGGGTAACCCGCCGCCCGCGCCCTAGCGGTCCTTGGGGTGGTTCACCCCGTCGACCCACGGCACATTCCCCAAATCACGCGGGTTCACCCCGTCCAGACAGGCCACGTTCACCCCGTATTCATTCGGGTTGGAGCGGCGTTGATGGTGCGTGTAAATCCCGCAGGTCTTACAGAAATAGTGTTTCGCCGCGCCCGTACCCCACGTGTAGAGCGTCAGGTTCTCCGCGCCCTTGGTGATCTTGATCCCGTCTAACGGGGCGCTGACCGCGATCGCGCCGCGACGCCGGCAGAACGAACAATCACACCGCCGCGCGGTGTTGAACCCGTCGCTCAGGTCCACCGTGAATTCGACTGTGCCGCAATGACAGGATGCGTGATGGGTCATTTGCGTTTGCGCCTTACGGTTGGGATGTTGGATCGGGAATAGGTGATTTCGGGGTGGGGCGGGTGCCCGTCATTGCGCGCCCAGAACCCCGTGCCGCCCCGCCGCGTCCACCACGGATAGGCCAGCACCAGACCGGCCACAAACCCGCCCGCATGCGCCCAATAGGCGACGCCACCGACATCCGCCGCGCTGCCCAATCCGTTGAACAGTTGCAGGCCGAACCAGATGCCCAGCATCACCCATGCGGGCACCGAGAAGACTTTGAAAAAGATGATAAAGATGAACAGGATATCGACCCGCGCCTTGGGAAACAGCAACAGGTATCCCCCCATCACCCCCGCAATCGCCCCTGATGCACCCACCACCGGCACAACCGATCCCGGTGCCGCGATATACTGGATCAACGCGGCGGCCAGGCCACTGGCCAGATAGAACCCGAGAAAGGGCAGGTGGCCGAACGCGTCCTCTAGGTTATCGCCGAAAATCCACAGGAACAGCATATTGCCCGCGATATGCATGAACCCGCCATGCAGGAACATCGACGTAAACAGCCCGTGCAGCAACTGCCCCTCGGACACCGCCGCAGGGACCAACGCCCAGTCATAGTAAAAGCTCTGCAAGGCGCGCGGGTCCCCGAACAGGGGCAGCATCGCCAGATAAATCAACACATTCACCGCAATCAGGCCATAGGTGACATAGGGCGTGCGGTTGGACGGGTTGTGATCGCGGATAGGAAACATGCGCTCAGGCTATTGCCGTTTACGGCGCGGTCAAGCGGCCAACGCCGCGCCATCCCCGAAAAGTGAGTTGACCCATCGCCGATCTGCCCCATCCTTAGGTCATGCGACTTGCTATGATGGCCATATGTCTTGGCACGGCGGTCAACGCCGAAACCTGTCCCCCCGCGCCGGATCTGGAGCCGGACAAATCCCGTGTGCTAGAGGCCGTGCGCACCGCCCCGTCTGAGTTGCGGGCGCGGGAAATGGCGAACGAGATGTGGGAACTCTGGACCCGCGCGCCCGATGTCACCGCGCAGGAACTTCTGAACGAAGGGATCGACCGGCGGGAGGCATTCGATTTCGCGGGGGCCTTGGCGGCGCTAAATGCGCTGGTGGATTACTGCCCCAACTACGCCGAGGGCTATAATCAGCGGGCATTCGTGAATTTCATTCGTCAGGACTATGCCCTTGCGATTGTGGATCTGGACCGTGCGCTGGACCTGTCGCCGGATCATTTCGCGGCCATGTCGGGCAAGGCGCTTAGCCTGCTTGGGCTTGGGCGTCTGGATGAGGCGCATGTGGTGTTGCGCGAGGCGCTGACGCTCAACCCATGGTTACCTGAACGTGGTTTCTTGCCGGAACTTCAGGGCGAGCCGATCTAGGTCGTCACCCGAATAAAAATCCCGATCTATATCGCGCCAAGGCATTGTTTTTGCCCGCGCGCGGCGCTAGGCATATGTCCGGCCCGCAGGGGCCAAGCGTCGGTCGCGGGCGTGATGGAATGGTAGACATATCGGACTTAAAATCCGAAGGCCTTTGTGCCGTGTGGGTTCGAGTCCCACCGCCCGCACCACGTTAAATCCCAGACAGTTCAAAGGTTTGCGACCGTATTACCGGTCGTAGTGATCCCACGGGCGTAGCCCGTTGGCGATGGCCGTCATAGCCAGTGCAATAGCCGGTTTGATTTGCACATCTTCTCCGGCGCGGGCGCGCGCGACCAAGGTTTGCGCCTGATTTCGACCTAACCCCAAAGACCGTGTAATGTCCGCGCCTGAGGCGTGACCGGTCTGCTCCATCCATGCCAGAAAATCCTTGGCGGTCATTTCTGATTACTCCGAACTACTTAGCCGGACGATAGACAAAGCTTGTTAAGATTCACAACCCTGAGGTGAAGAAATTTCCCACAATTCTCCAGTATGTGCAAAAGTATCGCACACGATACACTTTTAACAGGATTTCTTGGCTATGTGTCTTTGTTTTCGTCGATCAATCGGGTCGTTCGCTCGATTAGATCACGTAAATGTGAAGTTTCATCCTCGCTAAGGCCCGGCAGGATGTCGACCTGAAGGGCGCTGACCACGGGGATGGCGCGGTCCAGAATCTCACGTCCGGTCGGGGTCAGAGTCACCTCTCTCGCGCGGCGATCTCGGTTGCTGATCGTGCGTTTGATCCAGCCCTTTTGCTCCAGCCGGTCAATCACCCCGCCGATGGTCGCGCGGTCATAGGCGATTTGGGCGGCGATGCTGGCCTGATCAATTCCGGGGGTGGTGGCGACGGCGTCCATGGCGGCAAATTGCACCGGCGTCAGGTCGAGGCCCGCCTCTTTGGTGCGGACCTGAAATACATGGGCCGCGTGTTGATGCAGGCGTCGAATCAAGTGCCCCGTCATGTCGCTGAATGCCATGTGTTCCCCCATATCCGCGTCTCAGTGGGTGCGCGGATCTCCCTGTATTTTTCGCCGAACGCGTCTTAGCCGAGCTGCATTAGTAAGTGTAGAGCCTTTTTCGGTTGACGCAATAATAGTAGGTACACATATTATATGTCTACATATTACAGGTCGACTCGCCTCGACCTCAGGGAGGACACCATGAACCAATTGACCAAGTTTCTTGGCGCAACCGGCCTTGGCCTGATGATGAGCACCGCCGCAATGGCCGAGGACGTGACGCTGTTGATGCATCACTTCCTGCCGCCGGTCGCGAATGCGCACAAAGTGATGCTGCAGCCGTGGGCGGACCGCGTGGCCGAGCAGAGCAATGGCCAGATCACCGTCGAAATCGCGCCCGCCATGGCGATGGGGGGCAAGCCGAACGAACTCTATGGTCAGGTGCGTGATGGGACCGCCGACATCGTGTGGACGCTGTTGGGCTATACCCCCGGTGTGTTCCCGCGCAGCGAGGTGTTCGAACTGCCTCTCGTGCATGCGGGATCGGCGACGGATACAACCATCGCCCTGAACGCGTCGATGGACCTGCTGGCCGAGGATTTTGACGATATCCATGTGCTGTTCCTGCACACCCACGATGGCAACCTGATCCACTCCGCAACCAAACCCGTGCGCACCTTTGAGGACGCGGCGGGGCTAAAACTGCGCACGCCGGGTCGGACCGGTGCGTGGGTGATTGAGGGCATGGGCGCCGAACCCGTGGGCCTGCCTGTTCCGGCCCTGCCCGAGGCGATGGCCAAGGGCGTCGTCGATGGCGCGCTGACCACCTATGAAATCGTGCCCGCGCTGAAGTTGCAGGAGCTGGACAAATACACCACCGAATTGCCCGACGGGGGCCGGTTCGGCACGGCTGTGTTTATGCTGGCCATGAACAAGGACGCGTATGAGGCCCTTTCGGATGACCTCAAGGCCGTGATCGACGCCAACTCGGGCACCAATATCGCCGCCGAGATCGGTGCGATGTGGGAAGGGTTCGAACAATCGGGCGTCGATGCCTTGGCCGCAGCCGGTGTTGAGAACATTGTTCTGTCCGAGGGTGAGGCCGCCAAGTTCAACGCCCAGAGCGAGGCCGTCGTCCAACGCTGGATCGACGAAGTCACCGCCAAAGGCATTGATGGGGCTGCGTTGGTTGATCAGGCGCGCGCCGCAATCGCGGCCGCCGGTCAATAACGCCAAGGGTCGGGCGCCACGAGGAGGGCACCCGACCCAATCAACCAATCCGACGCAAGATCAAGGGAGAGGATCATGCGCGCCATTCTCTGGCGAACCAGCGACCTGTTCGCGGCACTGGGCGGGGTGATTTTGGTCATCATCGTCGCTGTGACCACGACGAACACGACCGCCTTTATTCTGGACCGTCTGGCGGGCCTTTTCGGGCGCGATGTGGCGGGCCTGCCGGGGTATGAGGATTTCGTACAACTGGCGATCAGTGGCGCGGCCCTGATGTTCTTTCCGTTTTGTCAGGCCAATCGCGGCCATGTGGCGGTCGATCTGGTGATGCAGATGGCCCCCGCCGTTGTGCGCCGGACCTTTGATCGGGCGTGGTTGGCGGTGACCTGTGGGGTGGCTCTGTTTCTGGCCTATTGGATGGTGTTCGGATTGCTTGAGGCGAAATCGGACGGCGTGGTGATGGCCGTGTTGGGCTGGGCCGTGTGGCCGTTCTACATCCCCGGTATTCTGGCGATGATCCTGTGGGGGGCGGTGGCCCTGTCCCAGATGTTTGGCGAGGTCAGCCATGCTTGATCCCATCACCATCGGCATTCTGGGCCTTGTGGTTCTGTTCGCGCTGTTGTTGCTGCGCATGCCTGTTGGCATCGCGATGATCGTCGTGGGCATTGGCGGCACATGGGTCCTAAGCCTGTCTGTCCCGTTCGTCCGGTTCGTGCCCTACCTGCGACAGTTCAAATCCCTCCTGTGGGGGAACGTCGCGAACTATGACCTGTCGGTCGTGCCCTTGTTCGTTCTTATGGGCTATATCGCGGCCGAGGCGCGCCTGTCCTCGGACCTGTTCAAGGGGCTAGAGGCGCTGTTGTCCCGTCTGCGCGGCGGGGTCGCAATGGCGGCTGTGGCGGCCTGTGGGGGCTTCGGCGCGGTGTGCGGCTCGTCCCTTGCGACGGCGGCGACGATGGGCAAGGTCGCACTGCCCGAGTTGCGCAATCTTGGCTATGCGCCGCGACTGGCGGCGGGTGCTCTGGCCGCTGGTGGGACGTTGGGGATTCTGATCCCGCCGTCGGTCGCGCTGGTGATATATGCGATTATCGTTGAGGGCTCGATCCTCAAGATGTTTCAGGCGGCTGTGGTGCCGGGTCTGTTGGCGGTGCTGGGGTTCATCTTGGTGATCGCCGTTCAGGTGCGTCTGAACCCGTCGCTGGCCCCCGAACCCAAACCCATGCCCGCGGACGAACGCCGCGTGGCGATCCGCCGTCTGATCCCCGTCATAGCGATTTTCGGCGCGATTATCCTTGGTCTAGGGTTTGGGTTGTTCACGCCGACGCCTGCGGCCTCAATCGGGGTGTTCGTGATTGCGGTCTACGGCTTTGTCCTGCGGTGGCGCACGGGTGAGGGTCTGAACCTTGCGGGCCTGATGCGCGCCGTGCGTGCCACGGCCATCACCGCCGGTATGATCTATCTGATCCTGTTCGGGGCCGAGGTCCTAAAGGGCTTTTTCACCCGCACGGGTCTGCCCCAAGCCCTCAGCGATTGGGCGGCGGTCAGTGGTCTGGACCCGATGCTGGTGCTGATCATCATGCTGGTGATCTTTGTGATCCTAGGCTGTTTCATGGAAAGCCTTGCGATGATCCTTGTGGTCGTGCCGTTCTTTTGGCCGACACTGATCGCGTTGAACGGGGGCGATTATGTCACCGCCGAAACGGCCGCCTTTGGCATGGACAACGACAGCCTGAAAATCTGGTTCGGGATATTGGCCCTGATCGTGGTCGAACTGGGCCTGATCACGCCGCCTGTGGGTCTGAACGTATTCATCATCTCGTCGCTGACGCGGGACACGCCGATGTCGACGGTCTTTCGCGGTGTGCTGCCGTTTCTGGGGGCCGAGGTTATTCGCGTCGCCCTGATCCTGATGCTGCCCGCGCTAACCCTGATTGTGCCCCGATTGATCGGCGGCTGAGCGAGAGGAGACACCATGTCCGACCTTCCTATCATCATCGCCGGTGGCGGTATTGGCGGCCTTGCGGCGGCCTGTGGTCTGGCCCGCAAGGGGATCAAATCCATCGTGGTCGAGCAGGCCGCGCAACTGGGCGAGATCGGCGCAGGCATCCAGATCGGCCCGAATGCGTTTCACTGTTTCGACTATCTGGGCGTCGGGGATGAGGCGCGCGCGGTCGCCGTTTACATCGACCATCTGCGCCTGATGGACGCCAAAACGGCGGAGGATATTACCTCAATCCCGCTGGATGAGCCGTTTCGCAAATTCTACGGCAACCCCTATGCGGTGGTGCATCGCGCCGATCTGCACGGGGTGTTGTTGAAGTTCTGTGAGGCAAGCCCCCTTGTCGACATCCGCACCAGCCACGTCGTCACCGGATACGAGCAGGACGGGACCAGTGCGACCCTGCTGTGCAAGGACCGCGAACCGATCAAGGGTCGTATCCTGATCGGGGCCGAGGGGCTGCGCTCACCCATCCGGGGGCAGATGATCGGCGATGGTGAGCCGCGCATTTCCGGCCACACCACCTACCGGTCCGTCATTCCGACCGAACAGATGCCCGAGGATCTGCGCTGGAACGCGGCGACCCTGTGGGCGGGGCCGAAATGCCATATCGTGCACTATCCGCTGAAGGGCGGTAAGGTTTACAACCTTGTCGTCACCTATCACCGTGATGTCCAAGAGGCGATTGCGGGCCGCCCCGTGTCCAAAGAGGAAGTCGCCCAAGGGTTCGAACACATCCACCCCAAAGCGCGCCAGATCATTGAACACGGTTCGGATTGGAAGCTCTGGGTGCTGTGCGACCGCGATCCGATCTCGAACTGGGTCGACGGGCGTGTGGCGTTGCTGGGGGACTCGGCCCACCCGATGCTGCAATATTTCGCCCAAGGCGCCTGTATGGCGATGGAGGACGCGGTGGCCCTATCCCATTGCATCGAAACGGGTGGGGACGACATCGAAAACGCCTTGCAGCGCTATCAGGACATGCGCCGCGTGCGTACCGCGCGGGTGCAGATGAATTCGCGTCTGATCGGGGAATATATCTATCATCCCGACGACGCCAAGGCCGCCGTGCGCAACCACATCATGCGCGGGATGAGCGCAGATGATTGGTACAACCAGTTGAATTGGCTCTACGGCTCGAACGGGCTGGAAGAGGCCTGAGACCCAAACACGAAACGCGATTTTAGACAGACAGGACATGAACATGGCACTGGTATTTCCGCCCCAAGACACCCCCACCGTCGCCGTTGCCGACAGTGACGACCGCATCCCCGTGCGCCGCATTTTCTGCATCGGGCGCAACTATGCCGCCCACGCGCGCGAAATGGGCCGCGACCCTGATCGTGAACCCCCGTTCTTTTTCCTGAAGCCCGCCGATGCGGTGGTTGAGGACGGCGCGACCATCCCGTACCCGCCCCAGACCGAGAATTTCCACTATGAGGCCGAACTGGTCGCGGTGATCGGCAAGGGCGGCGTGAACATCGCCGAGGCCGATGCGCTGGACCACGTCTGGGGCTATGGGGTGGGCAATGACCTGACCCGCCGTGACCTGCAACTGATCGCGCGCGAACAGGGGCGTCCGTGGGATCTGGGCAAAGGGTTCGACCGTTCGGCCCCCATCGCGCCGATCCATCCCGTGTCCAAGGTCGGCCATCCGTCCAAGGGCTCGATCAAACTGACGGTGAATGGTGAGGTCAAACAGGACGCCGATCTGTCCGAATTGATCTGGTCGATCCCCGAGATGATTTCGATCCTGTCCCATTCGATGGAGCTGAAGGCCGGCGATGTCATCATGACCGGCACGCCCGCCGGTGTTGGCCCGCTGGTGCCCGGTGACGTCTGTGTCGTGACAATCGAAGGCGTGGGCGAGTTGACCACCACGATCGGGCCGCGCGCATGACGCTCAAGCTTCACAACTTTTTCCGGTCCTCGACCTCAACCCGCCTGCGGGCGGCGTTGAACCTAAAGGGGTTGGACTATGACTATGTCGCCTATGTGCTGCGTGACGGGGAAACCCGCACGCCCGCATATCTGGCGCGCAATCCACAGGGCTTGGTGCCGACGCTGGAACTGGATGACGGCACCAACCTGACCCAATCTCTGGCCATCATCGAATGGCTGGAGGAAACCCATCCCACCCCCGCGCTGTTGCCCGCCGATCCTTCGGGGCGTGCGCGGGTACGGGCGCTGGCCTATATGATCGCCTGCGAGATCCATCCGCTGAACAATCTGCGGGTTCTGTTCCGTCTGCGCGATCAGTTCGGCGCGGATGAGGAGGCGCAAAAAGAATGGTTCACCCATTGGGTCAGCACCACCTTTGATGCGCTTGAGGACGCTTTGGCCAGTAGTCCCGACACCGGCACCTACTGCCACGGGGATACCCCCGGTCTGGCCGATGTGTGTCTTTATGCGCAGGTCTGGAACAACCGCCGGTTTGACATCGCGCTGGACCCGTGGCCGACCATTTCGCGCATTTTCGCCGCGCTGGACGCACTGCCCGAATTCCGCAACGCCGCGCCCCCCAATCAACCCGACGCCACCTAAGCACAGGAGCCGCCCATGGACAACGCCATGCAACCCGAAGACACCCCGGAACTGCGCGCCCTTTATGAGGGGTTCAAGGAACATCACCTGAACCCGCTCTGGACGCAAACGGGGGACCTGATGCCGCTGCACCCTAAACCCAAGGCGGTGCCGCATGTCTGGAAATGGGCGGACCTGTTGCCGATGGCGGAAAAGTCGGGCGAACTGGTTCCCGTGGGCCGCGGGGGTGAGCGCCGCGCCATCGGTCTGGCCAACCCCGGTCTGGGCGGACGCGCGTATGTCAGCCCGACCCTTTGGTGCGCGATCCAATACCTGTGCCCAGGTGAAAACGCGCCCGAGCATCGCCATTCCCAAAACGCATTCCGGTTCGTGGTTGAAGGCGAAGGCGTCTGGACCGTCGTCAACGGCGATCCGGTGCGCATGTCGCGCGGAGATCTGTTGCTGACACCCGGTTGGAATTTCCACGGTCACCACAATGTCGCGACCGAACCCATGGCGTGGATCGACGGGCTGGACATCCCGTTCAGCCAACAGATGGACGTCGGGTTCTTTGAATTCGGGTCCGAGCGTGTGACCGACAACGCCACGCCGAATTTCTCGCAAGGGGAACGCCTGTGGTGTCATCCGGGCCTGCGCCCGCTGTCCCAGCTTCAGGACACAGTGTCCTCGCCCATCGGGGCCTACCGCTGGGACTTCACCGATCAGGCGCTGACGCAACAGCTGCTGCTTGAGGATGAAGGCAACCCCGCCACGGTCGAACAAGGCCACGCGGCGATCCGCTATGTGAACCCGACGACGGGCGGCGATGTGATGCCGACGATCCGTTGCGAATTCCACCGTCTGCGCGCGGGCACCGAAACCCAGACCCGCCAAGACGTCGGATCGTCGGTTTTTCAGGTGTTTGAGGGCGAAGGCGCGGTTGTCCTGAACGGCGAGGTCAAAAACCTGTCCAAGGGGGATTTGTTCGTGGTGCCGTCGTGGGTGTCGTGGTCGTTGCAGGCCGAGACACAGTTCGATCTGTTCCATTTCTCGGACGCCCCGATCATGGAGCGGCTGAACTTTATGCGCACCCAAATGGGCGGGGCCTAGGTCATGTCCGATCAGGACGCCGCCCGCGCCGCGCTGCGCGAAAAACAGGGGGCGGGCGCGCGATACGATGCCGACGCCGCCCCGCACGACGACCTGTTGCTGGCCCGTCGCGGGACGGCGTTTTTCGCGCGCAAACTGAATGAGCTTGGCGATGATGATCTGTCGGGCGCGTCTGCGCGGGACGGCTGGACGCGCCGCCATCTGATAGCGCATGTGGCCTATCACGCCCGCGCGCTGGCCCATGTGGTTGAGGGCGTGCGCATCGACGCGCCCGTGCCGATGTACCCCTCCGCCGCCGCGCGGGACGGCGAAATCGCGCTGGGCGCGACCCTGCCTGCGCAGGCGCTGCGCCATCTGTTCGATCACGCGGTCAAGCATCTGGACGTCGAATGGCGCGACCTGCCCGATGCGGGGTGGGGGGCGTCTGTGACCCTGATGGACGGGGGTGTCGTGCCGGTGTCCGATTTGCCGCGTTTACGCGCGGTCGAGGTGTGGCAGGGCGCGCTGGATCTCGACAACGGGGCGCGGATCGTGGACCTGCCGGTGATGCTGCGCCCGCACAAATAGTGGGCGGCGCTTTGCGGATTTCCTAAAAGTACAATTTAAAATCAATATTTTGCGGACTTTCTTTGCAGGTCCCTTTGACATGCTGCGTCTGCACGCTAGGCTTAAGGGTAGACATGTTGCTGTCTCGGGTTCTGTTGATGCGCCGCGCGCGTCCGTCCCAAATTGCAACCGCCGGGAGGGGGCGCGACCGATCCGCGGATCGTGAGAAATCAAAACAGAAACTGACCATCCGAGCACCCAAAAGGAGCTCCCTATCAAGGATTCGACCGCACATACCCCGTCTTCCCCTTATGATCGGATCGCCGTTCTCGGCGCAGGTGGCTGGGGCACAGCCCTTGCCACAGTACTTGCCCGAAATGGCCGCCAAGTCCGATTGTGGGCGCGCCGCCCCGAACAGGCCCGCGCCATCAACGACACTGGCCGAAACGATGCGTATCTGCCCGATGTCGATCTGCCCCCCGGTATCACATCCACGGCCGATCTGACGGCTGCTCTGAACGGGGTCGAGGCCGTGATCTTGGCCACGCCGTCCCTTACCCTGCGGTCTATGTGTCAGGCGATTGCCCCGATCATCCCCGCCGAAATTCCCGTCGCCCTTGCCTGTAAAGGCGTGGAACAGCGCACGGGATATCTGCTGTCCGAGGCCGCGTCTGAGGAAC
Source organism: Rhodovulum sp. FJ3 (assembly GCF_032918305.1). Taxonomy (NCBI): domain Bacteria; kingdom Pseudomonadati; phylum Pseudomonadota; class Alphaproteobacteria; order Rhodobacterales; family Paracoccaceae; genus Rhodovulum; species Rhodovulum sp. FJ3. Next base: position 512,973 of record NZ_JAWJUU010000001.1, on the reverse strand, counting down.
TGCCGGGCCATCCTATCGGCGCGGTGTCCGGTCCGACCTTTGCCCGCGAAACTGCGTTGGATCACCCCACAGGGGCGACCGTGGCCTTTCCGTTCCGCTATGCCGATCGTCTATCGCCCGAGCGCAGCACTGCCGCACGTCTGGCGGTGTCGCTGTCGGGCGGGGGCTTTCGCGCCTATGTGTCCGACGACCTGACGGGGGTTGAGGTCGGCGGCGCGGTCAAGAACGTGATCGCCATCGCCTGCGGGATGATGTCGGGGGCGGGGTTTGCCGAAAACACCCGCGCGGCCCTTGTGACCCGTGGCATTGATGAGATGAAACATCTCGCCGAGGCACTGGGCGGGCGACGCGAAACCGTCACCGGTCTGGCGGGGGCGGGGGACCTGATGCTGACCTGTGGCTCGACCACGTCGCGCAACATGTCCTTGGGCCATCAGCTTGGCCAAGGGATCGCGCGCCCGTCCTGTTTCGATGGCCGCCCTGTGGTGGTCGAGGGCGAGGTGAACGCGGTGTCCGTCACCGACCTTGCGCGTCGGATCGGGGTGGCGATGCCGATCTGCGAAACCGTGCACGCGATCCTGCACAAGGGCGCGGATTTACAGGACGCCTTTACCGCGCTCTGGGCCCGCCCGATTGAGGCCGAGCCAGCCGCGCTTGATCTGTCCCTATCCCATCCGTCGCCCGATCTGCCCCTGCAATTCAAGGCATAATCATGACCCATTACACCCAAACACGCCCCCCGATTTCGGGGCGGCGCATGACATTGGCCACCGATCTGGATGGCACCTTTCTTGGCGGGACCGAGGCCGAACGCAGCACGCTTTACGATTGGATCGAACAGAACCGCGATAGCATCGGTTTGATCTTTGTCACCGGTCGCGATCCCGCGTTCATCATCGAGATGTGCCGCGACCGTGGTCTGCCGTGGCCCGAGTACGTGGTCGGTGACGTTGGCACCACGATTGCCAAGGTGCGCGCCGACGGCACCATCGCGCCCATCCCCGCGCTGGAGGCCGATATCGCCCTGCGCTGGGACAATGCGGGCGCGCGGGTTGAGGCCGCGTTGGACGGCCATCGTGGCCTGACACGTCAACCGACCGAATTTCGCCACCGGATCAGCTATGACCTGAACCCCGACATCTATGATTGCCGCGCCGAAGAGATCGTGACCGATCTGGGGCTGGACTGGCTGATTTCGGACAACCGCTATTTCGACGTGCTGCCCCGTGGGGTGTCCAAGGGGCCGTCGATCACCCGCCTGATCGCGCATCTGGGGATTCCCCCCGAAACGGTGCTCTGCGCAGGCGACACATTGAACGATCTGTCGATGCTGATCTCAGGCCTGCCCGCCGTGGCGGTGGGCAATTCCGAGCCGCCCCTGTTGGCGCAAATCGACGATCATCCCCGCGTCTATCACGCCCGTGCCCACGGTGCCGCCGGCATCCTTGAGGCGATTGACGCGATGAACCTGCATGACATCCCGAAAGGAGTCTAACCCATGTCTTCGAACCTTGTGATTGTTTACCACCGTCAACCTTACGAAGAGGTCGAGGTCGATGGCAAAATCGAATACCGCGAAAACAAAAGCCCCAACGGCATTGTTCCCACGCTCAAGAGCTTTTTTGGCCGCGTGGACAAGGGCGCGTGGATCGCGTGGAAACAGGCCGATGATCCCGCCAATCCCGATTTCGAACAGGTGATCGAGATCGAGGATCAGCACGGCGCCTATACCGTGTCGCGCCTGCCGCTGACCGCCGAGCAGGTCCAGAGCTTTTATCACGTCTCCTCCAAAGAGGCGTTCTGGCCGATCCTGCACGGGTTCAAAGAGCGCTATAACTATGACCCCGTCGATTGGCCGACCTTTCGTGAGGTGAACTGGGCCTTTGCCGAGGCCGCCGCCGCCGAGGCCGCGCCGGGTGCGGTGATCTGGGTGCATGATTATAACCTGTGGCTGGTGCCGGGGTATCTGCGCACGCTGCGCCCTGATGTGAAGATCAGTTTCTTCCACCACACGCCGTTTCCGAATGCGGATATTTTCAACGTGCTGCCGTGGCGCAAAGAGATTTTGGAAAGCCTGCTGTGTTGCGACGTGGTCGGCTTCCACATCCCGCGTTATGCGAACAATTTCGTCTCTGCCGCGCGGTCCCTTTTGGACGTGGAAACCTTGCAGCGTGAAAAGGTCAAACCCGAGATGAAGGCGGAAACATCCGCCCTGTCCGAGCAATCCGTCGTCACCGAACTGGGCTATGAGGGGCGCAAAATCCGCCTTCAGAGCAGTCCCGTGGGCGTCGATGTGGACTATATCGAAACCCTGTCCAAATCGGACGCCACGGCGGCCAAGGTCGAGCAGATCAAACAGGAAATTGGCGATGGTCAATTGATCCTGTCGGTCGGGCGCACGGATTACACCAAGGGCGGCATCGAACAATTGGCCAGCTATGAGCGTCTGTTGGAAAGCCGCCCCGATCTACGTGGCAAGGTACGTTTGATGCATGTGTCCGTGGCGGCCAATTCCAACATGACCGCCTATGAGGAAATTCAGCAGGATCTGGAACAAATGGCCGGTCGCATCAACGGGCGCTATGGCTCGTTTGACTGGCAGCCGATCGCGCTGATCTCGCGGCCTGTGCCGTTTGATCAACTGGTGGCCTATTACCGCGCGGCGGATGTGGCGTGGATTACGCCGCTGGCCGACGGGATGAACTTGGTATGCAAGGAATATTGCGCGGCCCGCACGGATGAGGACGGGGTGCTGGTCCTGTCGGAATTTGCGGGGGCGGCGGTCGAACTGGCGACTGCGGTGCCGACCAACCCGTTTTCGCACAAATCCATGGACGGGGCGATTGAATACGCGCTGGACCTGCCCAAGGACGAACGCCGTGGCCGGATGCGCCTGAACCGCGAAATGGTGCGCAAGCTGGACATCCGCAACTGGGCCGAGGATCAGATGCAGGCGTTTGGCGGGGACCAAGGGGCCGTGATCGCCTTCTCGCGCGAAGTGGCCTAATCCCGCATGTCCAAGGCGCGCAACAGGTCAAAGATCTGTTGCCGCACCCAATGGGCCATCGGGTCATTGTCGGACCGCTTGTGCCAGATGCCGACGATCAGGGCGGGATCAACGGGCATGGGCGGTTCAAACAGGCGCAGGTCATAGGCGGTACGCACCTCATGCGCCAATTGCGCAGGGATCAGCGCGATCAGGTCGCTGCCCCGCACCACGCGGCACACGCCGGAAAAGACCTGTACCGTCATGGCCACGTGACGCTGACGCCCGACGCGGGCCAAGGAGCGATCCCCCAGCGAGGCCAGCCGCCCCTCGGGCGAAAACAGCACGTGGTGCAGATCGCAAAACAGGTCCATCGGCATCACATCGCCCTCGTCGATATGGGCGACACGCGGATTGCTGCGCCGTGCGATCACCACAAACGGCGACAGGAATAGGGCCTCGCGGCTGATCCAGCTGGGGATGGGGGCGTCGGGGATCAGGGCCAGATCGGCGTCATAGCGCTCGAGGCTGCCGATGTAATCGTCGGGCACCAGATCGACCAACTGTGCGCGGATGTTCGGCGCGGTTTCATAAAGCAGGCTACCCAATTGCGGCATCAGCATTTCCGCCATGAAATCCGAGGCCGAGATTTTGAACGTCCCCTCCGCCGTCGCGGGATCAAAGGCGCGGGGCGGGGCGAGCAGTGTTTCCAGCCGCGAGAGTTCCTCCCGCAACGGTCCCTGTAGGCCACGGGCATAGTCTGTCGGCACAAGTCGATTACCCTGACGCAGAAACAGCGGATCGTCCAACGCGTGCCGCATCCGCGAGAGGGCCGAGGACACCGCCGACTGCGATAGACCCAGCCGCGCACCGGCCTTGACCGTTGATCCCTCAATGAACAGCGCGTCCAGTACCCTGAGCAGGTTCAGATCAAAGGTCGCGAAATTCATGCGCTCGATATCCTTTATCTGGAATACGAATTTGTTTGATAACGTTACTGTGAACTAAAGTTGGGTCAACGGCCTTTGGTCGTTTGTTCAGGGTAAAAAGTAGGGGAAGCCATGGCGCAGCTAGAGGGACAGCCAGAGACGCTTGAGTGGTTGGGCGTCACATATAAAACCATTCTTTCAACCAGTGACACGGGCGGCGCGATGTCGATTGTCGACAGCACCTCCCCCGTTGGCAGCGGCCCGCCGCGCCACATCCACCACGCCGAAGACGAGACATTTGTGATCCTGACGGGGGCCTGCCGCGTCTGGATCGAGGGCGAGGAACAGCTGTTGAATGCGGGGCAATCGGCATTCATTCCGCGCGGCAAAGAACACACCTTTCAACCGGTCGGCGATCAGCCTTGCCGCCATTTGGTGATCCTGACGCCTGGCGGGTTTGAGGGTTTTTTTGCGGATATGGCGGCGGGCAAGTTCGCCATTCCAGACGACATGCCGTCGATCGTTGAATCGGGGGAACGGCACAACATGACATTCACCGGTCCGCCGTTGGATTAAGGGAACAAGGGAGTTTCAGGGATGAATACACTAGCAACGCGGTTCTATCTGGCCGCAGGAATTTTCGCGCTGTGCGGTATGGTTTGGGGCATTCAGATGTCGGCCACGGGCGATCACAGCCTGTCACCGGCGCACGGGCACCTAAACCTGATCGGGTTCGTGGCGATGGCGGTTTTCGGGACCTATTACGCGCTGGTCCCGTCGGCGGCGGCGTCCAAACTGGGCAGTGCGCATTTCGGTCTGGCGATCGTATCGGTGGTTGTTCTGATCCCGGGTATCGCGCGGGCCATTTCCGAACAGGGGGAGGCCTTGGCCAAAATCGGGTCGATCTTGGCGGTGCTGTCGATGCTGCTGTTTGTGGTGGTTATGATCCGTCACCGTAAACCGGTCTGACGGAGGCGCCCCGCGCGCTGTGATCGCGCGGGGCGTTTTGTTATTGGCGCACGCCCGCGAACTGGGCCTGCCATTCTTCGCGTTCGTCATCCGTGATCTTGCGGAACAGGTTCTCGGGCACCTCGAACGCATGACCGGCGGGCAGGGCGGACAGGGCGCTGTTCAGATCGGTGGGCCATTCGGCATTGTCGGTCTTCATCGCACCCAGCATCGCGCCCGAGGCATCGGGGATGAACGGCATCGACAAAACACCATAGGCACGGATCAGGTTCAGTGCGACGCGCACGATGGCGGCGGCCTGATCGGGGTTTTCCTTGAATGCGGTCCACGGGGCCGCCTCTTGCAGCCACTCGTTGCCCATCGCCCACAGAGCGCGCAGCGCGGTTGCGGCCTTGCGCACCTCCATCGCCTCCATGTTGGCGACGTATTCGGCCAGTTTCGCGTCAAAGCCCGCCAGTTTATCCAGATTGGCGTCGGTTGCGATATCGCCGCCCTCGGGCACGACTTCGCCGAACTTGGAGCGGCAGAATTTCGTGACGCGGCTGGCAAAGTTGCCCAGAACGTCGGCAAGGTCCTTGTTCACGCTGGCTTGGAAGTTTTCCCACGTGAATTCGCTATCGCTGCTTTCGGGCGCATGCGAGAGCAGCCACCAACGCCAGTAGTCGGCGGGCAGGATCGCAAGGGCCTGATCCATGAACACGCCGCGCCCTTGGGACGTCGAGAACTGGCCGCCGTCATAGTTCAGATAGTTGAACGATTTGATGTAATCGACCAGCTTCCAGTCCTCGCGCGACCCCATGATCGTCGCGGGGAAGGACAGGGTGTGGAACGGCACGTTGTCCTTGCCCATGAACTGAACATAGCGCACGTCGTCCGCGCCCTTGTCCGTGCGCCACCAACGTTCCCAATCCGCGTCGGTTTTGCCGTTGGCGTCGGCCCATTCGGCAGTCGCGCCGATATATTCGATGGGGGCGTCGAACCAGACATAGAAGACCTTGCCCTCCATGCCCGGCCAGTCCTGATCGCCGCGTTTCACCGGCACGCCCCATTTCAGGTCGCGGGTGATGCCACGGTCCTGTAGCCCGTCGCCATCATGCAGCCATTTCTTGGCGATCGAGGTCGTCAGCACGGGCCAGCCGTCCTGTGCGTCGATCCATTGGTCGATCTCGCCTTTCAGGGCGGATTGGCGCAGGTAAAGGTGCTTGGTCTCGCGCACCTCAAGGTCGGTCGAACCGGAAATCGCCGAGCGCGGCTCGATCAGATCGGTGGGGTCCAACTGCTTGGTGCAGTTTTCACACTGATCCCCGCGGGCCTTGTCATAGCCACAGTTGGGGCAGGTGCCCTCGATATAGCGGTCAGGCAGGAAACGGCCATCGGCGTTCGAATAGACCTGCTTTTCCGACACTTCCTGAATATACCCGTTCTCGGCCAGCTTGCCCGCGAAATGCTGGGTCAGGGCGTGGTTGCGCCCCGAGGACGAGCGGCCATAGTGGTCAAACGACAGACGGAACCCCCGCGCCAGTTCGGCCTGTTCGTCATGCATCCGCGCACAGTAATCGGCCACCTCTTCGCCGGTTTTCGCGGCGGCCAGTTCGGCGGGCGTGCCGTGTTCGTCTGTTGCACAGATGAACATGACCTCATGGCCGCGCTGACGCATGTAACGGGCGTACAAATCCGCCGGCAGCTGTGAGCCGACGAGGTTCCCGAGGTGTTTGATGCCGTTGATATAGGGCAGTGCCGAGGTGATCAGGATGCGTGCCATGGTGGGGCCTTCTGTTCCGGTTTCCCGCCCCGTTTAGCGCAGCCCCGCGCGATTGGCCAGTATTTGGCGACATGTCATGTGTACAGGGCTAGGGCGCATCGCGGATCTCCATCGGGCGGGGGTGCGCGGGGCTTAGGGTTTCGGGATCGGCGGTGGCGTGCAGGTGCCATGTCTTGGGCGGCGCGGTGCGCGCGCGCAGCCGGTCCAGACGCCACATGTTATGCTCGCCACCGTGACGCGGGGCCATGTGCCAACGGCTCTCCACCCCCGCCGCGCCGCCCTGACCGGGGGTCAGGATCAGACCGATGGGACGGCTGCGCCCCGTGGCGGCACCGGCCTCGGCCGCCAGATGCAACCGGCGCACGGGCGTCAAACCCGGCGGGTCGGGCAGATCGGCAATCACAAGGGGCACCGCGCCAGAGCGCAGGGTTTCCTCCATGCACCACAACAAATCGGTGGGGTGCAGGGGGCGCACATGGGTCAGACGTCCGGGCGGGATGAACGCGGCCACCGTGTCGGGGTACAGACGATCCGGTGCCCAATCCAGTTGGATCCAGAACACCGGCCCCTCGGTCGCCGCCGCCGCCATCAGGGCCAGCGTGCGTCGCGCACTGCCACAGATCTCATGCACCCGCCCAAGGGTCAGCGCGACAGGCCCCATCACCGTCAGATGGGGGGCAGGGCGGTGGGCGTGGGTGCGACTCAGCAACGGGATGCTCATGCCCCGCAAATTACCATGTTCTTATTTTGTTCTCAATTTCCATGCGTGGGTTCGGCGCGGAAAATTCGGGACAGGGGGTTGTGCCCCGACTGCCAGAGTTTACCTTTCGATCAAACCTAACAGGGAAGCAGAGATATGAAATTCCGCACATTGGGCCGTACGGGCCTGCAGGTGTCCGAACTGTGCCTCGGGTCGATGACATGGGGCAGCCAGAACACCATGGACGAGGGCCACGCGCAGATCGACATGGCGCTGGATGCAGGGGTCAATTTCATCGACACCGCCGAGATGTACCCCGTCGCTCCGATCTCCAAAGAAACCGTCGGCGACACCGAGCGTGTGATCGGCGAATGGTTCGCCAAGACCGGTCGGCGTGAGGACGTGATCCTTGCCACCAAGATCACCGGTGAGGGCCAAAAGGCCACCCGTGACGGCGCGCCGATTACGCGCGACACGATCCTGACGGCGGTGGATCAATCCCTGACGCGGCTAAAGACCGATTACATTGATGTGTATCAATTGCACTGGCCCAACCGCGGCTCCTATCACTTCCGCCAGAACTGGACCTATGACGCCTCGGGACAGGACACCGCCACCACGCGCGAGCATATGATTGAGGTTCTGGGCACGCTACAGGATCTGGTCTCGGCCGGTAAAATCCGCCATTTCGGCACCTCGAACGAAACTACATGGGGCATGGCACAATGGCTGCGCCTGTCGGACGAGGGCTATGGCCCGCGCGCGGTCAGCATCCAGAACGAATACTCGTTGCTCTGCCGTCTCTATGACCTCGATCTGGCGGAACTTGGCGTGCATGAGGACGTGACCCTGTTGGCCTATACGCCTCTGGCGGCGGGTCTGCTCAGTGGGAAATACGCGGGCGATGTCACGCCCGAAGGCACCCGTCGCAGCCGCGTTTCCGATCTGGGCGGGCGCATCACCCCGCGAGTGTGGGAGAGCGTATCGGCCTATCTGCGCGTGGCCAAGGATCACGGTCTGGACCCCGTTCAGATGGCGATTGCCTTTGTCCTGTCGCGCCCGTTTCCGGTGGTGCCGATCATCGGCGCGACCTCGCTGGATCAGTTGAAAACGGTGCTGGGCTCGGTTGATGTGACCCTGTCCGAGGACGCGCTGGCCGACATCGCGGCGGTGCACAAGGCCCACCCGATGCCGTTCTGATCGGGGTTAGACCAGCCGCTTGAAATGCGACAGATCGGTGCTGTTGTCGAAAAACGGCACCGATTGCGGCGGCAACCCACGGGTCAGGATCTGGCTGACCTCGCCCAAGACCACCTCGGTGATAAAGGGCAAATCGAATTCCCGCGCGCGGTCCAAGGGAACCCATTGCAGATGGGACAACTCATCCTGCGCGCCGGAAAAATCATCCAGATCACCGGCAATCCGGTCCGCATCCACCAAGAAAAACCGCGCATCGAACCGGCGCGGGCGGCCCTTGGGCGTGATGGCGCGAAAGATGAAATAGGCGCCGCCCGGATCGGGGACATAACCGCGTTCGGCAAATTCGACCCAATCGGCGGGCACGGGCGCAGGCCAATCGCCGCGCTGGCCAAGGATCAAACCGGTCTCTTCCCACAGTTCACGAATAGCGGCGATCACCATGGCGTCGGGCGCGGAGTGCGCACAGGCCTGACGCAGGCGCGCATCGCAAACCTCGCGCAGCGGCGTGTTCAGCGCGATCCGGTGATCGTCCGCATCCACCGCCCCGCCGGGAAAGACGAATTTGTTGGGCATAAAGGCCGCTTTGGACCCGCGCTGGCCCATCAGGACCTTGGGCGCGGTGTCGCGGTCGCGCAGCACGATCACCGTCGCGGCGTCGCGCAGCGCGCTTTTGTCTAGCTCTGGGCTTTGAACCCGTGCATCCGTTTCGCCCATTGGAACCCCACAATTGCGCCTTTCAGTCGGGGCAAAAGGTAGAGCGCCAGCGCGACACAGCCAACCGATAATGTGGACGCAAGAACCAAAGGTTCCGGTTGCCACTTGGTAAACGAGAAATGCAGGAACGGCGCCATCAGGTGCCCGACCACCAGAATGGTCAGATAGGCAGGCCCGTCATCGGCGCGGTGATGGTGCAGTTCCTCATGACAGACGGGGCAACTGTCGCGCACGGTCAAATAGCCGCTGAGCATGGGGCCTGCGCCACAGTTCGGGCATTTCCGGCGCCAACCGCGCAGCAGCGCAGGTTTCACAGCCCGTTCGTCGGTCGAAGTCATGGACGGCATTCCCTATTTGATCCCTATTCGGTCGGGCACGCCGGTTACGGCGCTAACGTTAACAATTCAAGCGTTATATGGGACCAAAGGCGTAATGTGATAGGGGGCGCATTGTCCTTGCGCCGGAATGTCGCAATTCGTTTTTTTGAATAAGTTTGAACTTTTTTCGACGGAAGCGCCGAACTGCCCCGTTCTATGTCCAGATCGCGATCAAAAAGAACAGTTTTTGAGTACACTGGAGAACAAAGAATGACACGCAAGATCCTTTTGAGCACCCTGTCGGCCCTGACCGTTGGCGCGATGCTGGCCTCGACCGTGGTTCCGGCCTCGGCCCGTGGATTTGGTGGCGGACATATGTCCTTTGCCGATCTGGACACCAACGGCGATGGCGTCCTCAGCGTTGAGGAAATGCAGGCCCCGATGTTGGAGCGGTTTCAATCGGCCGACACCGATGGCGACGGAAACCTGTCCGCCGATGAACTGAACGCCGCCGGCCCTGAAAAGGGTGAGGGCAAACGCTTTGGCGGTGGTAAGTTCGGCAAACATGGTGGCGAGCACGGCGGCAACCGTGGCGACCGCGCGGCCAAGATGATCGCCAATCTGGATGCCGATGGTGACGGCCTGCTGAGCCTCGAGGAACTCTCGGCCAACCCGAAACCGGCCCAGATGTTTGAAAAGATTGACGCCAATGGCGACGGCGCGATCTCGCAAGAGGAATTTGACGCAGCCCACGCAGAAATGGGCGGCAAATTCAAAAAGAAGGGCGCCAACTAAGGCCCTCACACCGGGTGTCCTGCCCCTGTGAGGGGGCAGGGCAGTCCATTGCGAGCACGCAGGAAACAGGTTACGCCGTTTTGGGATGAATATGGCTCTGGACCAGATGAACGAGATGTCGGACGAGACGCTCTTGGACCTGTATGGTCAGGGCGATCCGGCAGCGGCGCGGGCGCTGACGCTGCGGTTGACGCCGCGCGTTCTGGGTTATGCGGCGCGTCTTCTGACGGATCGGGCCGAGGCCGAGGATGTCACCCAAGAGGCGATGCTGCGCCTGTGGAAGATGGCACCCGACTGGCGCAGTGGCGAGGCCAAGGTGTCAACGTGGCTCTATCGTGTGGTGACGAACCTGTGCACGGACCGGTTGCGCCGGACGCGCGGGGTGGACATCGACGCCGTGCCCGAGCCTGAGGACGACCAACCCGCCGCCGATGAGCGCCTGCAACAGGCCACGCGCATGGCCGCATTGGACAAGGCGTTGGCGACGCTGCCGGATCGTCAACGCGAAGCCGTGGTCCTGCGCCACATAGAGGGGTTGTCGAACCCCGAAATTGCCGAGATTCTGGACATCAGCGTCGAGGCTGTCGAAAGTCTGACCGCGCGGGGCAAGCGCGCCCTCGCGGCGGCATTGTCCGATCAGCGCGAAGAACTGGGGTATAGCAATGGTTAAGCACACAGAAGACCACAGCCACCTTGATCTCTTGTTCCAAGAGGCCCGAGAGACGTCGATCGAACCCTCGAGCGATCTGTTGGCGCGGGTTCTGGACGATGGCTTGGCGCATATGCCGGTGGCCGAGGTTGCCGTTGCCCCCGTGTCCCGCGCCCCCGCATGGCGCCGGTTCCTGTCCGCGCTGGGCGGTTGGCCCGCGGCGGCCGGTCTGGTGACGGCGGCGGTGACGGGCGTGTCGATCGGATATGCCGCGCCGGGGCCGGTCGGGAATGTGACCTCGGGCTTTGGGCTGGAGATCGGGACAGGCTATGACGTGGTTGATCTGATCCCGTCGATGGATGGATTTTACGCGGAGGTCGAGGGATGAGCGCATCAGGTGACACCCCCACCAAGAGCAAACGGTTCTCGGTGACACGCATTGTGCTGGTGATCTCGCTGGCGGTGAATGTGGCCGTGGCAGGGTTGGTGATCGGGGCGGTTCTGAAACACGGGCCGCGCGATCATGACCGCCGTCCGCCCAAGTCCGAAATCCTAAGCTATGGCCCCTATACCAGTGCCCTGACCGAAGAAGACCGTGAGGTTCTGCTGGAGCGGTTGGTCGATGCACAGGGCGAAATCCGCGACAACCGGCGGGCGGTTAAGGCCGATTTCAAGCGCCTTTTGAACGCTGTTCGCGCCGAACCCTATGACCCCGCAGCGACCGCCGCCATCATGGCCGAGCAACAGGCGCGGGTGCAAAAGCAGATCGATCTGGTCAGCCGCGTCTTGCTAGAGCAACTGACCGAGATGAGCGCCGAAGAGCGAGAAGAGTTTGCGGACCGCCTGGAACGGGTCCTGCGTCGCGGCCCGCCCCGCAAGTAGGACGGGCCTAAGCGGCGAAACTATGCGTTGAGATGGTGTTGCGACCGGCGGCCTTGGCCTCATAAAGGGCAAGGTCGGCCTCTTGCATCATCTCCTTGGCGGCGTGGTGGCCGCGCGCACTGGTCGCCAGACCGATACTGATCGACACAAACAGGGCGTTGGCCGGTCCGTCGCTTAGGGTGACGGGCGTGGTGCGCACCGCCTCGCACAGGCGGGTCGCGACCACATTGGCCTTTGTTGGCGTGACACCGGGCAGCGCGACGAGGAATTCCTCGCCCCCCAGACGCCCGATCAGATCCTCGGGGCGCAAGTTCAGGCGCAGGGTTTTGGCCACATGCGCCAACACCTGATCCCCAACAAAATGGCCGAACTGGTCGTTGATCCGTTTGAACCGGTCCATGTCCAGAACCATCACCGCATAGGGGGTGGCGTTCGCCTGTGCCTCAAGCGCGATCCGGTCCAGATGGGGCAGGGCATAGCGCCGGTTATAAAGCCCCGTCAGCGGATCCACCGAGGCAAGGCGCAACCCGCGTGCCACGTTATCGCGCAACTGATCCGCGCGGTGTTTATGGGTCAGATGTTTCTGTAGGCGCAGGGCCAGCTCCTCGGCCGCAAAGGGCATGGTGATGACGTCATTTGCCCCCATGTCCAAGGCCAGCGCGGCAGTGTTCGTATCCCCGTCCTCAACCGCGATGATGATGGCCGCGTTACGCGTGCCGCTGGCCGAGCGCAGTTCGGACAGAAGGCGCAGGCCCTCACCCTTGCTGGCCAGATCGGCGGAGATCACGAACGCATCGGGCGGGGTGCCATCCGGACGCTGTACGACCGCATCGGCGCGCGACCCGATGATCAATCGCCCGATATGAAACGGTCCCAACGCATTGCGCCACGCCATCGCGGCCTCAGGTGAATAGGAAATCAAGGCGCAGGTGGTTTGCGGTGTAAACGCCGCGCCCGCCTCGCCAAAACCGGCGACATCGGACACGTCATGGCGCAGGTCCAATTCGCGCGCCACATCCCCGATGCGGATCAGGTTGCGCACCCGCGCAAGCAACTGCACCTCGTCAAAAGGCCGCGCGATATAGTCATCGGCCCCAGCACGCAATGCGCGCAGAGTGAACGCGCCCCCGTGCTCTTCGCCCATGAACACGACCGGAAGGGTGCCCAGCCCCTCAATCGCGCGCAGCCGTGCGGGAAGGGCAAGGATGGTGTCATCCTGCCCCATGTTTGCCAAAACAAGATCGGGATGAACCCGCGTGGCGATATCCACAGCGGTTTCAATGTCCGACGCCTGTTCGACGTGGTAAAAGGCCTGCGACAGGCGCACCTTGGTGACGATGCGACTGGTTGCGACCGGATCTAGAACCAGGATTGTTCCCGGCATTTCGCATCCCTCCGTTCTGGAAATCCCCATGCGTTGATCCTTTAGACCTTCGGCAATAAAGGTTAACAAACCCTTTAACGTTGCTTTGGGAATCAATGCATGAGGCAAGAAACCGCCGAAACTGTGGCCCTGCAGGCGCTGTCGTGGCTTGTGACCAATGACGAGCTGTTGCCGGTGTTTCTGGGGTCCAGCGGGGCGTCGCTGGATGACCTGCGAAATCAGGCGGAAAACCCTGAATTCCTTGGATCTTTGCTCGATTTCATCTGTATGGACGATGCGTGGGTCGTGGCGTTTTGCGACGCCAACGCGTTGTCTTATGAGACCCCGATGCAGGCGCGGATGGCTCTGCCGGGTGGGGCCCAGACACACTGGACCTGATCACGGGCGCTTCACAACTTGTTAAGGCCGAGCTCGGCACCTTCAATCGACTTGGCCAACAAACGGACCAGTTCGTCGCGCTCTTCGCTGCTCAGGCGGGCGGCGGCGATGCGGTTGTTTTCTTCGGCCAGCGGGGTTGCCCGTGTCATCAGATCCCGTCCCAGATCGGACAGGCGGACATCGGTCATGCGCCGGTCGTCGCGCGCACTGGCGCGGCTGATCAACCCGGCCTCTTCCATCTGGCGCAGCGCGCGCGAGGTGGCGGTGCGGTCAATCCCGACGAAATCGGCGATTTCCGACGGGCGGCTCAGGCCCTCGTTCTCGACGGCCAACAGGATACACCACGTGATCCGCGTCAGACCCAGCGGGCGCAGCCAGTCGTCCAGCCGCCGTTCCTGCATCCGCGAGGTCAGCGACATGTAATAGCCCAAGCTGTCATGCAGGCGGTATGTGGTGTTTTCTGCCATCGGGGCTGTTTCTCTTATGTGTCTTACGTCTGTCAACAGCCAAGCCGATAAGGGTTGCGTTTGTGCGGCGCACTGACACATCTTGGAACCGAAAGAGGAGGGGCTATGCAGGACATACGCGCCGTGGCGTTCGACAAGGACGGAACGCTGTTCGATTTTCACGCAACATGGGCGGCGTGGGCCCAGCGGTTTTTGACCGGACTGGCCGGTGGGGAATCCGAACGGGCGCGCGCGCTCGGCACGGCCATCGGGTTTGACGTGGACACCGCCACCTATGCGCCCGACAGCCCCGTGATCGCGGGCACGCCCGGGGAAATCGCGGGGGGGCTGTTGCCGCTGTTACCCGATTGGGCGCGCGGCGATCTGATTGCCCATATGAATGAACAGGCCGCCCATGCGCCGTTGCAACCCGCCGTGCCCTTGGCGCCGCTGCTGGATCACTTGCGGGCGGCGGGCATCCGCGTCGGCGTTATCACCAATGATGGTGAGGCCCCCGCCCGCGCGCATCTGATGGCCGAGGGCGTGCTAGAGCGGTTCGATTTCGTGGCGGGCTGCGACAGTGGCTATGGCGCGAAACCCGAACCGGGTCAGATCAATGCCTTTGCCGCGGCGATGGGCATCGACCCGCGTCATATCCTGATGGTCGGCGACAGTTTGCATGACCTGATGGCGGGACGCGCGGCGGGGGTGAACACGCTGGGCGTGTTAACAGGTGTTGCCATCGCGGAAGAGTTGCGGCCCTATGCAGATGCGATTGCGCCCGATATCGGCGCGGTTCCCGGTTTGATCGGGCTGGCCGCGCCCGCCTGATCGCCCTGAAAAACGAGTTATACTGTAGGTGCCCCATGCCCAATCTGTCCCCCACCGTGAAAACCCGCGTGATCCTGACCTTGGTGGGTCTGCTGGCGGGGCTCGGCGGTTATAATCTCTTTTCCACGGATGTATTCGAAGGGGCCGAGCGTCTGCACCTGTTCGTAGGCGCGCTTTGGGGGATCGGGTTTACCGCCATTCTGGTGACGGCGGGGGCCGTGCCCCTGCGCCGGTCGGTGCCCTATGCGGTCGTGATCGGTGCGGTTGCGGCGGGCCTACTGACATGGGGATCGCTAAGATTTGTCGAGGTTGAGGAGTACCTCGAAACGATTATGCCGGTCTTTGCCTTTCTGATCGTTGGTCTGTTGCCCATTCCGTTCGTTATGGCGCGTGAGGTGGATGGCAGTTTCTGGAACTATCAGGGCCTGTTCACCCATTCATGGGACGTCATCGTGCGCGTGGCCAGCGGCGGGGTCTTCGTCGGCCTGATGTGGCTGGCGATTATTCTGGCGAACCAGTTGTTGGTGACGGTGCAACTGACCTTTCTGAACCAGTTTCTGAACCTGCCTGCCGTGCCGTGGCTGATCTCGGGGGCGGCGGTTGGGCTGTCGGCGGCGATTTTGAATGAGCTGTCAGAAGTGCTTTCCGCCGCGCTGGTGCTGCGCCTGTTGCGGGTGTTTATCCTGCCCGCGCTGGTCATTATCGGGTTGTTTGCGCTGTTTTTGCCGATCAACGGCCTGTCCGGTGCGCCTTGGGGCTCGGCGGCGACAACGGCCCTGTTGGCGGCGATGGTCGCGACGACCTTGGTCAGTATCGGTCTGGATTGCGGTGCGGAACAGGCGGTCCACAACCCCCTGATGCGCAACGCGGTGCGTCTGTTGGCCCTGTTCGTGGTGATCCTTGCTGGGGTGGCAAGCTATGCCCTGTGGCTCAGGATTGATCAGCACGGGTTCAGCCCCGCGCGCATCTATGCCGCTGTGGCCAGCCTGATCGCGCTTTCCTATGGCGCGTTCTATGCGGTGTCGGTTGTGCGGCGGGGGGACTGGATGGCGCGCATCCGGCGGACCAATACGGTGATGGCGCCGGTGGTGGGCGTGCTTGCCGCGCTGACCCTGACCCCCGTGATCAACCCCGAGGCCATTTCGACCCGCGATAAGATCGCCCGCATCATCGCGGAGGGCGAAGACCCCGATTGGGCCGAACTGTTCGATATGCGCAATGAGTGGGGCGTTGCGGGCAGGACGGCCCTTGATCAACTCGTCGCGCTTGATCATCCCGAGATAAGCCCCTCTGTCCGCAACTATCTGTCGAACGATAAATTTGCCAGACCGACGACCGACGTGTTCACACGCGAGATGTTTGAGGCCATCCCGCGCTATGGGTTCGCCGCGGACTATGCCCCGACCGAGAGCGACTATTTTGATTTCATCGACAACACAGGCGCGTATCTTAGACGCGAGGTTGTTTCGCGCGCCTGTAAGCTGTCTTCGCCAGCCGGACATGCGGGGTGCCTGATCACACATGTTCTGTATCAGGACGGGTCCGGTCGTTTTGTCGACCTTCTAGTGTACTGGACCGGTGATAAAGTGTCCTCTACAGATGTCTCATCCGAACGCAATGGGTCTGCTTTGGCCAACCGTCCCTCGGTTTCCGATCCTACAGGCGACCTATTCGATCAATACATTCAGGCCGGCGCGGGGGCGGTTCCACTGACCTATCCGGGGATCAAGGTCGGGGATATGGTGATCCTGATCATTCCTTAATGGGTTGGGGAATTGTTAACGTTTTACACGCTAGGCTGATCCCATCTTACTGGAGGGATGGGGATGCACGGTTTGGTCAACAAGGCCATTCAGGCGTTCGTTATCGGGGCACATGGCCCCGACGCATGGGATGCTGTCGCAACACAGGCCGGGGTCACGCCCGACGGGATTGAGGCGTTCGCGCAATATGACGACGCCCTGACCGAACGCCTGTTGTCGGCGGCAATGGCGCACCTGAACACCTCGCGCGATGCGATATTGGAAGACACCGGCGCGTTTCTGGTGTCCGGCCCCTCGTCCGAGGCCTTGCGACGATTGCTGCGCTTTGGCGGGCAGGACTTTCGGGATTTTCTGTTTTCATTGGACGACCTGCGCGACCGGGCCCGCCTTGCCGTCGATGATCTGGATTTACCGGTCCTGCATCTGCACAGCGCGGGTCCAAACAGTTTTGTTCTCGATTGTGGCTGGACGATCCCGGGGTGTGCAGCGGTTGTCGTCGGTGTGTTGCGGGCCATGGCCGATGATTACGGGGTGCTGGCGATGATGGATTTTTCCGACACACGGCCCGATGCCATCGAAATCACCCTGTTTGACGACGCCCATTCCGCCGGACGGGAATTCGAATTGGCGGTGGTACGATGAGTGATGCGATTGAACTGAATGGCGGGGCATTGGCCGCCCTGATGCCCATGCACATGGTTTTGGACGGGAACGGGGTTGTGCGTTCAACCGGTCCGACCTTGGCCAAGATTTTCGCCGATGAGGACATGGTCGGGCGGGCCCTGCACGACCTGTTTGATGTGCGTCATCCGGCGGATGGTCTGGAAAAACTGCTGGCGGGCTATGTGCCGCGCCAAAAGGTCCGCCTCTATCCGCGCAACGGCGCGCGCTGTGCCTTGAAGGGCGAGGCGATTGCGCTGGGCGGCGGGCAGGGGGTGTTTATCAACCTGTCGCTGGGGATTTCGATCGTGGATGCGGTGCGCCAATTCGGACTGACCCAACGCGATTTCGCCTCGACCGATCTGGCGGTTGAATTGCTCTATCTGGTTGAGGCCAAGAATGCGGTGATGGGCGAGGCGATGCGCCTCAATTCCCGCCTGAGCGCGGCGCGCAGCAAGGCGCAGGAACAGGCGTTGACCGATATGCTGACGGGGCTGCGCAATCGTCGTGGTCTGAACCTAGCGCTAGAGGCGCTGATCGCGAAACGCGCGGTGTTCAGTGTTCTGCATATCGATCTGGATTTCTTCAAGACGGTCAACGACACGATGGGCCATGCGGCGGGCGATGAGGTTCTGCGCCGTGTGGGGGAGATCCTGACCGATGAAACGCGGGGTCACGACATTGCCGCGCGGGCGGGTGGGGACGAATTTGTCGTCGTCCTTGAGGGCGAGAGCGACCCCAAGGTCCTGAAAATCCTGTCTGACCGGATTATTGCGCGTCTTGAAGAGCCGATCCCGTTTGACGGCACCCTGTGCAAAATCTCGGGCAGTATCGGTGCGACGACCAGCCGGTCCTATCGCTTTCCCGCGATTGATCAGTTGCTGCATGACGCGGATGTGGCCCTCTATGCGGCCAAAGACGCCGGTAAGGGCTGTTTCCGCATGGCCGAAATCGGCCAAGAGGACGACACGCGCCAAACCGCCTGATGGCGCGGGTAGGTGTCAGAACTTTAAGGGAAAAGTGGCAGCCCGTAGGGGAATCGAACCCCTCTTTCCAGGTTGAAAACCTGGCGTCCTAACCGATAGACGAACGGGCCACACGTTTCACGCCGTGGTCCAAAATGGCAGCCCGTAGGGGAATCGAACCCCTCTTTCCAGGTTGAAAACCTGGCGTCCTAACCGATAGACGAACGGGCCACACGTTTCACGCCGTGGTCCAAAATGGCAGCCCGTAGGGGAATCGAACCCCTCTTTCCAGGTTGAAAACCTGGCGTCCTAACCGATAGACGAACGGGCCACACGTTTCACGCCGTGGTCCAAAATGGCAGCCCGTAGGGGAATCGAACCCCTCTTTCCAGGTTGAAAACCTGGCGTCCTAACCGATAGACGAACGGGCCATACCGTGGCGTGACGCGGTAATTAGGGAAATTGCGGCGACTGCGCAAGAGGGTTTTCAGAAAAATTCGCGCCTTTATGCGAGGGGGCCAAAATTAACTAACCGGCGCCGCATCCTCAAGCCGCAGTTGGGGGCGCTGACGCCCGCCCCAACTGTTGATTTCAAGGCGTCCGGCGAGGTGAAACCGCATCCCGCCGTGCTTTTCCAACATCGGGCCAAGGTCCGTGTCAAACGCGCCAAATGCGATCGCGTCAATGCGCGGACCGATCCCGTCGCTGAAACTGATCTTGAGATGTGATTCCCCGACCCGTTTGGCAAAGGCGATCTGCACATCAGGAAAGGCAAACCGCGGCGCGGGGGCGCCGGCCCCAAAGGGACCTGCCTTTTCGATCTGCTCGATCAACTCAACCGTCGCCGCACCGGGCATCAACACCCCGTCCAGACGCAAATCGGCAGGACCCAGATCCGCCGCGCCCTGTTTGGCCAACAGCTCGGCCAGGCGCGCCATCGCGGGTTCCAATTTGTCGCGCGCCACGGTCAGACCGGCGGCCATTTTATGCCCGCCGCCCTTAATCAACAGACCCTCGGAGGCCAGCCGTTGGATCGCCGCGCCAAGGTCGATGCCGGATACAGAGCGGCCCGATCCCTTGCCCTCATCCCCGTCGAACCCGATGACGATGGCGGGGCGGTTGCTGGCCTCTTTCAGGCGCGAGGCGACGATACCGACCACGCCCGGATGCCAACCCTCGCCCGCCGCCCAGACAAGGGGCGCGTCCAGACCGCGCTCGGTCGCCTGATCCACGGCCGCTGCGCGCACGGCGTTTTCCACATCGCGGCGTTCGGTGTTCAACTGATCCAGACGTTCGGCCAACGCGCCCGCCTCATGCGGATCGACGGTCGACAGCAACCGCGCGCCAAGGTCGGCCTGACCGATCCGGCCACCGGCGTTGATCCGCGGACCCAACAGGAACCCAAGGTGATAGGGCGTCGGCGCGGTGTCCATGCGCGCAACATCGGCCAGCGCCACCAGACCGGGGCGGTTGCGGCGCGCCATCACGGTAAGACCCTGACGCACCAAGGCGCGATTCACCCCGATCAGGGGCGCCACATCGGCCACGGTGGCCAGCGCGACAAGATCCAGCAGTGACAACAGGTCGGGACCCTTGTGCCCCGCCTCACGCAGGAGGCGGCCCGCCTCAACCAGCATCAGGAATACCACACCGGCGGCACAAAGATGCGCCAGATCGCCGGTTTCGTCCTGTCGGTTGGGGTTCACCACGGCCAGCGCGGGCGGCAGGGTCTCGCCGCCAAGGTGGTGGTCCAGAACGATCACATCGGCGCCCACGGCGGCGGCAATCGGCCCGTGGCTAAGGGTGCCGCAGTCCACACAGATGATCAGGTCGTGGTCGCGGGCAAGGGCAGACATCGCCGCGTCATTGGGGCCGTATCCCTCATCAATGCGGTCGGGAATATAGAGAGTCGCGGGCAGGCCCATGTCCCGCAGCCAGCAAATCAACAGCGCGCCGGACGATCCGCCATCCACGTCGTAATCGGCGAAAATCGCAATGCGCTGGCGTTTCTCGACGGCCTCAAGGAAGCGCGCGGTGGCCTTGTCCATATCGCGCAGGCTGCGCGGATCGGGCAGCAAATCGCGCAGGGCGGGGGCAAGGAACAACTCGGCCTCTTGCGCAGGCACGCCCCGACGGGCCAACACACGACACAACGCAGGGGGCAGGCCGGTCGCCTGTTCAAGCGCCTCCGCCTGTCGGTCGTCCTCGGCGCTCGGCCCGATCCAGCGCCGCCCCGTGGCCGAGGTGGATACGTTCAGAAATGCGGGGCGGGCGGGCGTGTCAGTCATCGCAAACAAGACGGGCGCACATCGCTGCGCGCCCTGTCCGAACTCAGCGGTTGATCGGGTTGCGATAGATCATGCGCCGCACCGAGCCGGTTTTCGACCGCATCAGGATCGTTTCCGTGGTCAGGTGGGTCGGCTCACGCTTGATCCCCTGCAGGATCGAGCCGTCCGTGACACCCGTCGCGGCAAAGATCACGTCGTTGGTGACCATTTCATCGCGGGTGTAGATCTTGTCGAAATCGGTGATACCGGCCTTGGTGGCGCGGCCACGTTCGTCGTCATTGCGGAACAACAGACGGCCCCACATCTGACCGCCCATGCATTTCAGGGCCGAGGCCGCCAGAACACCCTCGGGTGCGCCGCCGGACCCCATATACATGTCGATGCCGGTCAGATGCGCCTCGGCACAGTGGATGACACCGGCCACGTCGCCATCGGTGATCAGGCGGATCGCCGCGCCGGTGCCACGCAATTCGTCAATCATGTCCTGATGGCGCGGGCGTTCCAGAACACAGACGGTGATCGCGCTGGGGGCGCAGCCGCGCGCGGCGGCAAGGGCGTTCACACGTTCCGCCGGCGTCATGTCCAGCGACACCACATCGGTCGGATAGCCCGGACCGATTGCCAGTTTGTCCATGTACACGTCGGGCGCGTGCAGCAGCGTGCCGCGCGGGGCCATGGCGATCACGGTCAGGGCGTTGGGCATGTCCTTGGCCGTCAGGGTCGTGCCCTCAAGCGGGTCCAGAGCGATGTCCACGGCGGGGCCGGAGCCGGTGCCGACCTCTTCGCCGATATAGAGCATCGGGGCCTCGTCGCGCTCACCCTCGCCGATGACAACGACGCCGGCGATGTCCAGCTTGTTCAGCTGTTCGCGCATCGCGTTGACCGCGGCCTGATCGGCGGCCTTTTCATCGCCGCGTCCGACCAGATCGGCCGATGCCATCGCTGCCGCCTCGGAAACACGGGCAAGACCCAGAGAAAGCATGCGGTCATTGAAATCAACGGTGTGCTGCATAGCGCGTCCAGTCATTTATAAAGTCACTTCGTTCTATCTATCCCGTGCAACAGGCATGAGACAAGCCGCCGCCCCCGACGCGGCGCGGTGTTAGCGACAAGAGTCAGGGGCAGAATCGGTTTTCGGGCCGATCAAACGTTCTCGATACGGATGGCGACGGGTTCGCCTACAACCACACCGGTTTCAGCAAAGCCAGAGATCGCGTGATCCAGTGCATCCTGCGTGGTTTTATGCGTCACGATCAGAAC
This sequence comes from Rhodovulum sp. FJ3, assembly GCF_032918305.1. Classification (NCBI taxonomy): domain Bacteria; kingdom Pseudomonadati; phylum Pseudomonadota; class Alphaproteobacteria; order Rhodobacterales; family Paracoccaceae; genus Rhodovulum; species Rhodovulum sp. FJ3. Next base: position 491,095 of record NZ_JAWJUU010000001.1, on the reverse strand, counting down.
CGGCGCGGTGGTGTCGGCGTGGCCGTACTGACGCATCCGGTCAACCGACACGCCCGAGTTCGACAGAACCGTCGCGATCTTGGCCAATGCCCCCGGTTTGTCCTGCAGCACAACGCGCAGGTAATAAGGTGCGGCGGCGGTGGCCTTGGCGGCGGGGGCCGGTTGCAGGGACGCGGCGGGCTGACCAAAGGTCGAAATCCGCAGGCCACGGGCAAGGTCGATCACATCGCCCATCACCGCGCTGGCGGTCGGACCTTCGCCCGCACCCGCACCGCGCAGGACGATCTGACCCACGCTGTCGCCCTCTAGGACAACCATGTTCGTGCCGCCGTCCAGCTGGCCAAGGGGGCTGGTCGCGGGGACCAGACAGGGGGTCATGCGCTGTTCCAGACCGCGACCGGTCATCTGGGCCACGCCCAGCAGCTTGATCTTGAAGCCCATATCGGACGCGTGGCGGATGTCGTCGATGCTGATGCGTTCGATGCCTTGCAGTTCGACGTCGTCAAAGGCGACGCGCGTGCCAAAAGCAATCGAGGACAACAGCGACAGCTTGTGCCCCGCATCAATCCCGCCCACGTCCAGCGTCGGGTCGGCCTCAAGATAGCCCAGATCGTTTGCCTCGGCGAAAATATCGTCATAGGGCAAGCCCGAGGTCTCCATCCGCGTCAGGATGTAGTTACAGGTGCCGTTCATCACGCCGATGACGCGCTTGATCTCGTTGCCGGCCAGGCCCTCGGTCAGGGCCTTGACCACGGGGATGCCACCGGCGACGGCGGCCTCGAACCGGATGGCGCGACCGGCGTCTTCGGCGCTCTGGGCAAGCTCGTTGCCATGTAGGGCCAGCATCGCCTTGTTCGCGGTCACGACATCCTTGCCTGCGGCAATCGCGGCCTCGGTCGCGGCTTTGGCGGGGCCGTCACTGCCGCCCATCAGTTCGACGAACACGTCGACATCGTCACGTTTGGCCAAGGCGACGGGATCGTCTTCCCACGCATAGCCGTCCAGATCGACCCCACGGTCGCGGCGGCTGCGGGCGGAGACGGCAGAGATGGTGATCGGGCGTCCCGCGCGCAGGGTCAACAGGTCGGCGTGCGACTGAATGATTTTGACGACGCCGATACCGACGGTGCCAAGCCCGGCAATGCCAAGGCGCAGGGGGGTGGACATCTGGAGGTTCTCCGCTCGATCGAATTATCGGCTGGGCTTTAGCGCGTTGAGGCGCGGCTTGCAACGTGACAGGACGTTCAGGTGCCGTGTCGTTTCACCGCCTCAAGCAGCTGTGTGCGTTCGGCACCAGTCAGAACCGTGGTTTGCAGGCGGCGCGCCTTGGCCCGCAGGTTCGCGACGCGGTTCAACAGGTTCTCGGCGTCATCCTCGCCCAAGCGCGGCGAATCCCCGCCATAGAGGATGGCGTCGATCGGCACGAGGGTCGGAAACGCCGCCCCGTCCGCCGAGGTGGCCAGACGGCTATCCACGTCGGGAAAATCGGTGCAGCCTGTCAAAACGATCAGGCAGGCGGTGAATAGGGGTTTCATCATCGACGTGGAATCCGGTTGGGTGCCGTGACTGTATCGCCCGTTCGGGTCAGGGGGCAAGGCAGGCGCGATCAGGTCGGTGGATTTTCGCGTCTGTACCTCAGGCGGTCCAGCGCACCGTCGCGCCGCCCGCCACCATGTCGCCGCCCGCACGGTCAAACCGCAGGTAGGCCAGCGCGCGGTCACCCGATTGCGTGAACAGCGTTCCGACCTCTTTCTCGCCCGCCATGATCGGGGTGCCGACGGGGGCCGCGCCGTCGATTTCGACCTGTACCAGACCTTTGCGCAATTCGGTCTTATGCTTCATCCGCGCGGTGACCTCTTGGCCGACATAACATCCCTTCTTGAAATCAACGCCGTGCAGACGTTCAAACCCCATCTCAAGGATGTAGGATTGATCGGGGATCAGCTCGACCAAGGTGTCGGGCACCACATGGGCGACGCGCAGGGCGTCATACTCCGCAGGCGTACCGGCAACCACCGGCGTGACCGCATAGTGACGCCAGCCCATCGCCGCATCGCGCGGATCGTCCAATGCTCCGTCAGGTGCATCGCCCGTGCCCCAACCGACCGCCAGATCGGTGGCCGCAATCGCCACATCCGCGCGCAGTTTGTACATGCTCAGACGCTGGGCAATCTTGGGGGCCAGATCGCGGTGCAAATCCATCAGGATCGCATCGCCCCGCGCGGTCAGGAAAAAATCGGCCAGATATTTGCCCTGCGGCGACAAGAGCGCGGCATAGACCAGACGCCCGTCCAGATCGGAAATGTCGTTGCTGATCAGCCCCTGCAAAAAGGTCACGCGGTCGGCGCCGGTGAGTTCCAGAACGGTGCGGGGCAGGGGCGGCAGGGTCTCGGTCATGGGTCCAGTCGGATTTGGGCGGTACGCATCACGATGTGGGGCCGTTTTCGCCCCGCGCAAGGTTACGCGTCCCCGCCGAATTGCAATTTGAACAGGTTCGAATAGGCCCCGTTTTGCGCCAGCAGGTCATCATGGGTGCCCTGTTCAACGACGCGACCCTGATCCAGCACGATGATCTGATCGGCGTCACGGATGGTCGACAGGCGGTGCGCGATGACGATGGAGGTGCGCCCACGGCTGAGGGTGTCGAGGGCGGTTTGGACGGCGCGCTCGGACTGGGCGTCAAGGGCGCTGGTTGCCTCATCCAGCAACAGGATCGGCGCATCGCGCAATAGGGCACGCGCAATCGCGACGCGCTGACGCTGGCCTCCGGACAGGTTCGACCCGCGCGGACCGGCGGGACTGTTCAGGCCATCGGCCAGTTGGGGCAGAAAGTCCGCCACATGCGCGACCTGCAGCACCTGCTCCAGATGCGCCTCATCCACATCTTCGCGGCCCAGCAGGATGTTTTCGCGCAGCGTTTCATCAAACAGCAACGCGTCTTGGGACACCGACGAAAACGCGCTGCGCAAATCGGGCAGGGACAGGTCGGTGACCGGCACGCCGCCAAGGGTCACCGCGCCCTGATCGGGGTCGATCAGGCGGGTCAACAGGTGAAACACCGTGGACTTCCCCGCGCCCGAAGGTCCGACCAACGCGGTCATCTGACCGGCCTTGGCGGTCAGGGTCAGACCGTTCAGAACCTTGGTGTCACCATAGGACAGATGCACGTCACTCAGGGCCAGATCGGCCGTTCGCGCCTCGGGCATGTCGGCGGGTTTTCCGGGGCTGGTGATTGCGGCGGGACGGTCCAGCAACTCATAAATTCGCGTCAGGTTCGCCGCCGCGGTTTGCCAGACACCCGTCAGGTTGCCCAAACGGCGCATCGGTTGAAAGGCCAGCGACATCGCGCTGAAAAAGCTCATGAATTCGCCAACGGTCTTGTCGCCCGCGATGATGTCGCGCCCCCCCACCAACAGCACAAGGAAAAAGCCCAAACCGGTGACGATGTCGATCATTGCGGGGATGGTGCTGCGGATCGCCATAAGCTTGATTTCGGCGCGCACGATCCGTTTAACGATGCCCTGATAGCGGCCCATCTGATAGGCCTCCATCCGGTTCAGTTTGACCGCGCTGATGCCGTGGAACACCTCGTCCAGACGGGTGGCGCGGTCGCCGGATTGTTCGCGCATATGCTTGGTCTTGCGCCGGATATAACGTTGCGCCATTGCGGTCGGTACCACCAGCAACGGAATGCCGATCAGGGCCAGAAACGTCCATTTCGGGGCCATCGTCACCGCCACCGAAAACAGCGCGATCAGGGCGACAATATCGCGCCCTGCACCGGTGATAATGGCCGACCAGACGTTTTGAACCGCCATCGTGTCGCCTTGGACGCGTTCGATCAGGGCACCGGGCGGGTTGGCCTGATAGAACCCCGACTCTAAGCCCAGCAGGTGACGCAACAGGTCGATCTGCATCTGGGACGATGATTTTTGCGAGATGCGCGCCAGCACCGTGCGATAGCAAACCGAAGTCACCGCGCGGATGATAAACAGCGAGAAAATCCCCAGACCGACCCACCAGATCGCGCCTGCATTTCCGGCGACAAACACCTGATCAAACAGCGGTTTAAGCAAATAGCTGAGCGCGCCAAGCGTGCTGCCCTCAATCGCCATCAGACATAGGGATAGGATCATCCAGCCGCGATAATGCACCAGATAGTCACGCCAGAACCGACGCAACAGGGGCGCGGACGGGGCTTTGGTTTTCGGGCTGGGGGTTTGGCGCACGCGGAATGCCTTTTGTTAAGCCAGAATATGGCCAAGCTTGCTGGACATAGACCGAAACCCCCCGTTGTTTCAAGTGCGGACCCAGAACCGTGAACGGGTGCGATTGACCTGTTGGGGTTCTGCACTTAACTGGGATTCACCACATATGACGAGGTTCCCATGTCCCTGCATAACGGTCGCCCCTATCTGGCCATTCCTGGTCCTTCGGTCATGCCTGATCGTGTGCTGCAGGCGATGCATCAGCCGTCCCCGAACATCTATTACGGGGAACTGGTCGATATGATGGGCGATCTGGTCAAGGACCTGCGCAGCGTGGCCTGCCTGCCCGATGGTCATGTGGCGATCTATATCACCAACGGGCACGGCACGTGGGAGGCGGCACTGGCCAACACCGTCGCACCCGGAGAGCGTGTTCTGGTGCTGGCCACGGGGACCTTTGGCGAATGGTGGGCCAACACCGCGCGCGCCATGGGGATCAATGTCGATCTGTTGAACTTTGGCTTGCAGGACACGATTGATCCGGACCGCGTGGCCGATCATCTGCGCGCGGACACGGCGCATGAGATCAAGGCGGTTTTGATGGTCCACGTCGATACGGCGACCAGCATACGCAATGATGTGCCCGCCATCCGTGCGGCGATTGACGGGGTGAACCATCCCGCGTTGTTCATGGTGGATTGCGTGGCCTCCATGGGGTGTGATCGGTTCGAGATGCAGAACTGGGGCGCGGATGTTGCCATCGCGGCCAGCCAAAAGGGCCTCATGACGCCCGCAGGCATGGGGTTTGTCTATTTCAACGACAAGGCGCATGAGGCCCGCAAGGGGTTAGAGCGGGTCAGCCCGAACTGGGACTGGACCCCGCGTGCCTTCCCCGAGAATTTCTATCGCTATTTCGGTGGCACGCCCCCGACGCACCACCTGTTCGGGCTGCGCGAGGCGCTGAACATGATCGTGCACGAAGAGGGTCTGGAAAACGTCTGGGCGCGGCACGCGAAACTGGCCGAAACGATCTGGGCGGCGGTGGATGCATGGGGCACGGGGGGCGAGATTGCCTGCAACATCGCGCCGCGTCACCTGCGCTCACACGCGGTGACGACGATCCGGATGCAGAGCCCGAACGCTACGGCGCTGCGCGATTGGGTGTCGGACAAGGCGGGGATTACCTTGGGGATCAGTATGGGGCTGGCCGATCCTGGTGATCCGGCATGGCACGGGATTTTCCGCATCGGTCACATGGGCCACGTCAACGCGCATATGATCATGGGCGTGCTTGGCTGTATTCAGGCAGGGATGAGCGCGCTGAAAATCCCCTATGGTGACGGGGCGTTGGACGCGGCGGCGGCGGTGATCGCTCAGGCCTGAGGGCGGTGACGATCCTGCCACATCTGCAGGGCCGTATAAATCCCAGTGCAGGTCAGCAGCGCGGCCAGATAACCATAAGCGGCCCAGATAATGATCAGGGCGGTGACCAGATTGACGAACGCCATTACCAGAAAGGCGTTGGTGTAGTTCGGGGCTTCTTTCACGGGTCTCTCTCTCGCTAGGGCCCTCCCATAACGAAAAGATTAGCGTCAGAATCCCGTTTGAACAGTCACTTTTGGGTGCGCCGCGCCTCGGCTAGGGCGTTTGGCAATTCCTTGCGCAAAACCTCCAACATCTCATCCGTGCCGCAAGACACGCGGATGCACCGGTCCTGTGGCGCGACAAAGGGCATGCGCACGAACACATCCCGCTCGACAAGTGCCGCCAGCGTCGCGCGCGCAAAATCCCCGTCCGCGCCGCAATCAATCGTCACAAAATTCGTGGCCGAGGGCAGGGTGGTCAGACCGTTTTCGGTGGCGATCTCCGCGATGATGCCCCGCGCGCGGGTGACATTATCGACCGTGGTTTGCAGCCAGTCGCGATCCTGCCACGCGGCCAACGCACCGGCCTGTGCAATGCGGTTGATGCCGAAATGATCGCGCACCTTGTCAAAGGCGGTAATCAGGTCGCTATGCCCGATGGCATAGCCCATCCGCGCGCCCGCCATGCCATAAGCCTTGGAAAAGGTGCGCATTCTGATGACGCGCCGGTCGGTGATGTCCAGCGCGGGCGCCGTGCCCAAGGGCGCGAATTCGACATAGGCCTCATCAAGGATCAACAGCGCCCCATCCGGCACCGCGTCAATCATCGCCTGAATCCGTGCGCTGTCGTGGCAGGTGCCCATCGGGTTGTCGGGATTGGCGATATAAATCAGTTTCGCGTCAACCTCGGCCGCCTTGGCGATCAAGGCCTCGGGGTCCTCGCAATCCTCGCGATAGGGCACCATGTGCAGCACCCCGCCATAGCCCGTCACATGATAGTTGAACGTCGGATAGGCCCCCGCGGAGGTGACAATCGCATCACCCGGTTCGATCAGCAGCCGCACAAGTGATCCCAGCAGCCCGTCAATCCCGCCGCCGATGGTGATGTTTTCCATCCCGATGTTCAGGTCCGCCGCAATCGCCGCGCGCAGGTCATAGTTCTGTGCGTCGCCGTATTTCCAGACCTCGCCCGCCGCGCCCTGCATCGCGGCAATCGCTTTGGGCGAGGGGCCGAACACGTTCTCATTGGCCCCTAGGCGGGCACGAAAGGCGTGGCCACGAGCGCGCTCTTGGGTTTCGGGGCCCACAAACGGCACAGACGCAGGCAGCGATTGCACCAACGGGGTATAGCGTGGTCCGGTCATATGGGGGTCCTCCGATTTTGTGCCCCTGATGTAGGACGGCGGATTTCGCTTTGGCAAGGGCGCGCGGGATGGATAAGGTCGCCCCGTAACGTAAGAGGCCCCCATGACCGACTATCTGACCACATCCCAAGGACGCAAAATCGCCTATGTCAAAACCGAAGGCACTGGCCCCGGTATCGTGTTTCTGGGTGGATTTCGGTCGGACATGCAGGGCACCAAGGCGGTCTTCCTTGAGGATTGGGCGAAACAACAGGGTCGCGCGTTTCTGCGGTTCGATTATTCGGGCCACGGTGAAAGTTCCGAGGCGTTTGAGGACGGCGCGATTGGCGATTGGGCCGAGGACGCGCGCGAGGTTCTGACGCATCTGACCGAGGGGCCGCAGGTTCTGGTCGGGTCCTCCATGGGGGGCTGGATTTCCCTGCTGACGGCGCGGGCGATGCCGGAACGGGTCTGTGGTCTGGTCGGGATCGCCGCCGCCCCCGATTTCACCGAGGATTCGATGTGGGCCGGTTTCGATGAGGCACAGCGCGCGGCGTTGATGCGTGATGGCCGCGTCGAACTGCCCAGCGACTATGACACCCCCTATACCATCACCCGCCGTTTGATTGAGGACGGGCGCAACAATCTGGTGCTGCGCGACCCGCTGCCCCTGCCGTTTCCGGTCCGGTTTGTGCAAGGTACCGAGGATGAAGCGGTCGCGACATCCGTGGCGCTGCGGCTGTTGGAGCATGCCGAAGGCGATGATATTCGCCTGACGCTGGTCAAAGGCGCAGATCATCGGTTTTCGACGCCCGATTGCCTGTCCCTGATCGCGCATAGCGTGGCCAAGGTGCTGTCGCGCGTCTCTGTGGCTTGAACAAATTCTACAGAATTCGGTGATTTTCGATGGGCGCGGTTTTCGCGTCCGTCTTCTTTTAATCATCTAGATTCAAGGGCTAATTGTACGATCTTTGACTCGCCTCAATCACACAAATCAAACAATTCGTGCTGTCGCGGGGCGGTGTTGTAAAAAACGCGCGCGGGTTGGGAATTGCGGACGGCCCCAACTAAAGTATGGATCGAATTTCGGCCCGCTGTTACCCTGAGCCCATAAAAACAAAACATACGGGCAGGGCATCATGAGGCCGGAGCGACATTTGCGCCCCGCAGGGGGCAGCACTGTGGAAACCCTTGTTTTTCTACCGGGGTTCATGTGCGACGCGCGGGTATTTTCCGATCAGATTTTGGCGTTGAACGCCGAACAGGCCATCCATCTGGCCCCGTTGTCACTGGACACCACGATCCCTGCGATGGCGAAAAAGGTGCTTGAGGGCGCGCCGAACCACCTTGCCTTGGTGGGGCAGGGTCTTGGGGCGTTGGTGGCGATGGATGTGCTGCGACAGGCCCCTGAACGGGTGTCGCGGATTGCGTTGATGGGGTGTTCGCCCCTGCTTGAATCCCCGCAGGACGCTGCGCTGCGTGAGCCGCGGATCGTCAAGGCACAGGCCGGTCAACTGGACGCGGCCCTACGTGAGGAATACCCGCTAAGTGCTTTTGCCGACGGGCCTTATCAGGATCAGGTCCAAGAGGCCTTGGTGCAGATGGGCCTGTCCTTGGGCGTTGAGACCTTTGTGCGCCAGACCCGCGCGCTGCAACGCCGTCCTGATCAGCAAAAAGTCCTGCGCCAGTCGCGTTTGCCCGCGCTGGTTCTGTGCGGGGCCAAAGACACGATCGTGTCCCCGCGCCGTCACCAATTCATGGCCGAACTGATCCCGAACGCGCGTCTTGAGGTGATCGAAGAGGCGGGGCATATGCCCCTATTGGAAACGCCCGAGCGCGTGACCCGGGCGTTACAGGAATTTATGGCGATGCCGATGCGCCTGATGTGATCAGGCGGTCTTGAGCTTGGTGACGTTGCCCTTGGGCCCGTCCGAGTTCGCATCGATAAAGTCCAGAACCAGCGGGCGGATGTTGTTGCGCCAGCTTTTGCCCGCGAAAATCCCGTAGTGACCCGCACCGGGTTCAAGGTGGTTGGCCTTTTTGTCGTCCGACAGACCGGTCAGCAGGTCCAGCGCGGCCACACATTGACCGGGCGCCGAGATGTCATCCTCTTCGCCTTCGACGGTTTTCACAGCAACGTCGGTGATCTTGCCGATATCGACCGTTTTGCCGTTCACAACGAACCGGTTTTGGGCGATTTCGAGGTTTTTGAACACGCGATCCACGGTCGACAGGTAGAATTCGGCGGTCATGTCCATGACGGCCAGATATTCGTCGTAAAAGCGGTTGTGCTTGTCGTGATCGCTGGCCTCACCCTTGGCGGCGCGCAGGATCTGGTCGCCGAACGCCTTGGCGTGGCGGTCCATGTTCATCGACATGAACGAGGTCAGCTGCAATAGGCCCGGATACACAAGACGGCCAACGCCCGCGTATTTGAACCCGACGCGTTGGATCGCCAGTTGCTCCAGCTGACCCATGGTGATGCGGTTGCCGAAATCGGTGACGTCGGTCGCGGCAGCGTCCGGATCAATCGGGCCCCCGATCAGGGTCAGGGTGCGCGGCTGGGCCTTGGGGTCTTCTTCGGCGAGGTAGGCGGTCGCGGCAAGGGCCAGCGGCGCGGGCTGACACACGGCGATGACGTTGATGTCGCTGCCCAGCTCTTTCATGAAGTCGACGAGGTAGAGGGTATAGTCCTCAATGTCGAACTTGCCCTCAGAAACGGGAATGTCGCGCGCGTTGTGCCAATCGGTGATGTAGACCTCACAATCGGGCAACAGGCTGGCGACAGTCGAGCGCAGCAGGGTCGCATAGTGGCCCGACATGGGCGCGACCAGCAGGACGCGGCGTTTCTTCGGCTCACGTCCGCGGACATTGAAATGGATCAGATCGCCAAAGGGGCGTTCGACCACGGTTTCGATATCGACGATATGGTCACGGCCATCCTCGGCCACGACGGTGTAGATGTTCCAGTCGGGCTTGGCGACCATGCGCGCGAAAGAGCGCTCGGTCACTTCGCCCCAAGCGGCCATCATTTTGAACATCGGATTTGGGACGATACCCGTGATGGGATAGGACGCCATTGCCAGTGCAGATGCGCCGAGCCACTGATTGGTGTTCCGAATGGATTCCATCAGATCGTATGTGGCAAGATTTTTCATTCTATTCTCCGATCCCCCCCGTCGGCCCGTTTACAGGCGGACCATCCCGTATTACCGTTTATTCAATGCTGCGAATGCAAAGGATAGGGAGGATTTGGAGAGGTGACAACTGGAGAAGTGCCGGATACGGCTAAGGTCGAACGTCTCAATGAAAATTTGCAGAAAGTTGAACAGCTTTCTGAGAGATTAGTGAAAGTTCTCTCTAACAAACGGCAGATTGACCCGAATCTGCAGGGCCCCGGCCAAGATTTATTCGTCAAAGCAAGCACCGCCTACTGGAATGAATGGCTGCACAACCCCTCAAAAGTCTTCGAACAGCAGGTCAGCTATTGGGGAAAAACGGTCAAGCATTTCCTAGAGGCGCAAGAGGCATTAGCCTCTGGCAAACTCGAAGTTCCCCCGGATAGCACCCCCAAAGATCCACGTTTTCAGAATGAGCTTTGGGAAACCCATCCTTACTTTAATTACGTTAAACAACATTACCTGATGACCTCCCAAGCCATCGAGGACGCGGTGGACAAGGTTGAGGGACTAGAGCCGCGGGATCGCAAGCGGCTGGAATATTTCACCAAGCAAATCGTCGACATGATGGCCCCGACCAATTTCTTGGGCACGAACCCCGAGGCCTTGGAGCGCGCGGTTGAGACTGAGGGCGAGAGCCTTGTCAAAGGTCTGGAAAACCTCGTGCGTGATATAGAGGCCAACCGCGGTGAGGTTCTGGTGACGCTGGCCGACAAGGACGCGTTCACCGTGGGCGAAAACATCGCCACCACGCCTGGTGAGGTCGTGTTCCGCAACCGTATGTTCGAGCTGATCCAATATACGCCGACGACGGAAACGGTGCATGCGACGCCTCTGATCATCTTCCCGCCGTGGATCAACAAGTTCTACGTGATGGACCTCAAGGAAAAGAATTCCTTGATCAAATGGATCGTTGATCAGGGCTTTACCCTGTTCGTGGTCAGCTGGGTCAATCCCGACGTGTCCTATGTGGATGTGGGCATGGATGAATATGTGACCGAGGGCTATTTGACTGCCGTTGATGAGGTGAAAAAGATCACCGGCGAGAAAAAGGTCAACGTGGTCGGCTACTGTATTGCGGGCACCACGCTCAGCCTGACGCTTGGCCTTATGAAAAAGCGCAAGGACACCTCGATCAAATCCGCGACCTTCTTTACGACGCTGACCGATTTCTCGGATCAGGGGGAGGTGGGCGTCTTCCTCGATGAGGATTTCGTCGGGGGGATTGAGCGCGAGGTCGACCGCGAGGGCTATCTCGATAGCTTCTTTATGTCGCGGACCTTCAGTTTCCTGCGCTCGAACGACCTGATCTATCGCCCCGCGATCCGCAGCTACATGATGGGGGAATCGCCGCCCGCGTTTGATCTGCTCTATTGGAACGGGGACGGGACGAACCTGCCGGCCAAGATGGTGGTCGAGTATCTGCGCGGTCTTTGCCAAGAGGACAAGCTGGCCAAGGGCGAGTTCGAAATCTGTGGCGAAATGCCTAGACTGTCGGACATCTCGATCCCCGTGTGCGCGATCGCCTGCGAGACGGACCACATCGCCGCGTGGCGGTCCAGCTTCCGTGGCGTGGCGCAGATGGGCAGCAAGAGCAAGACGTTCATCCTGTCGGAATCGGGCCATATCGCGGGGATCATCAACCCGCCATCCAAGGGCAAGTACGGTCATTATACCAATGACGTCGATATGTCGTCGGTGTCCGGCCCCGACGAGTGGCGCGAGAGCGCCGATTTCCATCAGGGCTCGTGGTGGCCGCGTTGGGGAGAGTGGTTGTCCAAGCAATCGGGCAAGCAGGTTCCGGCACGTCAGCCCGGTGATTCTTCACACCCCAGCCTGTGCCCAGCCCCCGGAACATACGTGCTTCCGGCGGAAAAAGGCGAAGAAGAGCCAGAAAAATAAGGGAAAACCGGATTTTTCTGCACCGCAGCAAAAAAGACTTGAAATGCTGCGGTGCAGCAAGTATATGTTCTATCAGACGACGAAACGGGGCGACCCCAACCCCAAGGAGATAGAACAATGGCTACCGCAACTGACTTTAACAAAACCGTACAAGACATGATGGCTTCGTTCTCGGTTGACACCAAATCCTTCGAAGACGCTTTCAAAACCTCGGCCGCTATGGGCGAGAAAATGTCGAAAGTCGCTCTGGAAGCTGCTGACAAATCGACCGAGCTGGCCAGCAAATGGACCAAAGACACCATCGCTCAGCTGGGCGCTGTCACCAAGGTCAAAGCAGACCCTGCTGATTACTCCAAAGCTGTAACCGATTTCGCTTCGACTTCGGCTGAAGCTGCCACCGAAAACATGGCTGCCTTCGCTGAGATCGCGAAAAAAGTTCAGATGGAAACCGTTGAACTGATGCTGGCTGCTGGCAAAGACTTCTCGGAAGACGCCACCGCCGCTGTCAAAAAAGCTACTGAAGAAGCAACCGCCGCTGCCAAAAAGGCAACCGCTGCTTCGAAATAAGCTTCAGGCTTAGAACTACACGTCGACTCTCCTCCTCCCGGTCGATGTGGTCGCTGAGGGCGGGCGCAAGCCCGCCCTTTCTTTTTGCAATATGCGAAAAAGCTGCCTAAGCTTCTCTGCACATGCACGATAACCGCAAAAGGGGGGAGCTTGTGACGGACGACGCGAAACCGCTTCTGATCAAGCGCTATGCAAGCCGCAGGCTGTATAACACGGAAACAAGTGACTATGTCACACTAGAGGACATCGCCGGTTTCATCCGCGATGGCCGTGAGGTCCAGATTGTCGACCTCAAGAGCGGGGACGATCTGACCCGCCAGTATCTGCTACAGATTGTCGCCGAACACGAAAGCCGGGGCGAAAACGTCCTGCCGATCAACGTTCTGACCGATCTGGTGCGCAGCTATACGACCCAAGCCCAAAGCGTCGTGCCGCAGTTTCTTGCGATGAGCTTTGAGATGCTGCAGGACGGCCAGTCCAAGATGATGGAAAACATGGCCTCTATGCCGAACCCGATGTCGGCCATGCCGGGGTTTGATGCGATGCAGAAACAACAGCAGGCCTTTATGCAGGCGATGACTGCTGGCATGTCGGGCGGTTGGCCGGGTGCAAGCTCGGGTCCCGCTGCCGAAGGCGAAGAGGCGGGCGGCGACGACCTGAACGCGATCAAGAAACAGCTGGCCGAACTTCAGGCGCAACTGATGAAAATGAAGCCCTGATCAGGCTACACCAGAATTGAAAACGGGCGCGGCTGGAGGAGACACGCCCGTTTTTTATTGCGTGGATGGTGCCCGTGTCAGGCGGTCAGACCGTCAAACACCTGTGTCAGGGCCCGTTCCAGTTTCTCGAACATCTCGGCCATCTGGGATTCGGTGATGATGAACGGCGGGCACAGCACGATCGACTGGCCCAGCGGACGACAGATCAACCCGTGATCGGTGCATGTGTTGGCGATACGTTCGCTGACCGACAGATCGCCGGGCCACGGGGTTTTGGTCGCCTTGTCCTGAACCGCCTCAAGCGCGCCCATCAGACCCTTGCCACGGATTTCACCGATATGGGGATGCTCGCCCAGACGGGCCATGTGCTGCTCAAAGATGGGGGTCATGCGGCGCACGTTCTCGATCAACGGGCCGCTGTCGTCATCGCCGTTCAGGATCAGATCAATCGCCTTAAGGGCAATCGCACTGCCAACCGGATGGCCCGAGGCGGTGAACCCGTGCGGGAATTCCTCAATCGCCTCACTGGCCGCCTGTAGACGGTCGGACAGTTCCGGCCCAAGGATCACCGCGCCCATCGGGAAATAACCCGCGGTCAGGTTTTTCGAACTGATGATCGCGTCGGGCATGAAATCATAGGTCTCACAGCCCCAGACGCCACCGGTCCGGCCGAAACCACAGATCACCTCATCCGCGATCAATGGGATGCCGTGTTTTTTCAGGATCGGCGCGATGGCTTGGAAATACCCGTCAGACGGCGGGATCACACCGCCCGCGCCCATGACCGGCTCGGCAAAGAAACCGGCGATGGTCTCTGCGCCCTCGGCGGCGATGGTATCCTCAAGCTCCTTGGCCAGACGCGCGGTGAACTCGGCCTCGGTTTCGCCGGCCTGACCTTCGCGCCAATAATGCGGGCAGGTCAGGTGGATAAACCCGTCCAAGGGCAGGCCAAACACGCTGTTATAGGGTTTGCCGGTCATTGAGGCCGACACGACCGTCACCCCGTGATAGCCGTTCTTGCGCGTCAGGATCTTGCGTTTCTCTGTGTGACCCTCGGCCGCGCCAAGGAACCACAGCATTTTCACCATGGTGTCGTTCGCCTCGGAGCCGGAGTTGGTGTAGAACACCTTGCCGCGCTCAAACGGCGACACCTCGACCAGCTTTTCGCTCAGCATCACGGTCTGGTCCGACATCCGCCCGAAAAAGGCGTGATAGCCGGGGAATTTGTCGTATTGCGCCTTGGCGGCGGCGGCCATGCCGGGGTGATCGAACCCCGCAACCATGTTCCACAGGCCCGAGTTCGCATCCAGATAGCGCCCGCCATGGACGTCGAACACATAAGGGCCTTCGCCATGGGTCAGAACGACCGTGCCGCGCTCATGCACAGAGGGCAGGTCGGTAAAGCCGTAAAAGCTATTGGTTTCGGCGCGGGCTTCCCAGCTGTTGGGGGTCTCGTCACGCATCACAGTCATCCTTGGTCAACGCGGTTTTCCTCACGCTACTCTTGCGCGCAGGCGGGCGCAATCGGTGCCCGCCATTCTGACGCGCCGTTGGGCACAAAGTTTACCGCGACCGGCGGGTTTTGGCACATCGACGGCAGCGCGCGATATTGCGCCCGCGCGGTCATGGCCCTAGCGTGAAAGGGGGTAGGATAGGGAACGGACATGGCACCGAATACGGGTCGCATTACCCTGTGGGGAATTGAGGTGTTTCTGGCCACACTTGATGAGGGGTCCGTGTCGGGCGCGGCGCGGCGACTGCGCGCCTCGATCTCCTCGGTCAGCCAACAGATCACGTCGCTAGAGGGCGCGCTTGGCGTGGCCCTGATTGATCGCAGCACACGGCCCGTTCAGGCCACCCCCGCCGGTCAGGTGTTCCGCCTGCGCGCGCAAACCATCCTGTCACAGGCGCAATTGGCCCAAGCCGAGGTCGCGCAACAGGACCTGACCGCCCTGACCGATTTCCGTCTGGGCATGATTGAGGATTTCGATCGCCACATCACGCCCGATCTGCTGTCTGATCTGGGACAAGCCTATAGCGCGTGTAAATTCGTTCTGGAAACGGGGCCTAGCCACCGGTTGCTGGACCTTTTGGACACCCGTGCGTTGGACGTTGTGGTCGCGGCGGAATTCGACGCCGTGCGCCATGGCGACATGGTTGAGGTCCATCCGTTGATCAACGACCCCTATATCGCCGCCGTGCCCAAGGGCGCGGTCGCGGCGGGGGGCGATACCTTGGCCGCATTGGGTGATCTGCCCCTGATCCAGTACACATCGCGCCACTATATGGGCCGCCAGATCGCCCAGCATCTGGAGCACGCGCAGGTGCCTTTGGCCCACCGGTTCGAATTGGACAGCTATAACGCCATCATGGGCATGGTGGCGGGCGGGATCGGCTGGACCATCCTTAGCGCGCTGGCCTGTCACAGCGTGCCAAGCTGTGCCGAAACCGTCGATCTGGTGCCGCTGCCGTTCGGGACCTTGTCGCGCCGGATCACCCTGACCGCGCGCAAGGGCGTATTGGGGGTGCTGCCCGAACAGGTGGCCGGACGTCTGCGCCCGCTGTTGCAGGCACGGGTGGTTGATCCGATGGTGCGGGACGCGCCGTGGTTGGCGGATGATCTGCGCGTTTTGCCCTGATCAGGTGCCAAAGGCGCGGGGGGCGTCAAACACCTGTTCCGCCGCCCCGACCAGTGCGTCCACGATGTAATCCAGATCCTCGCGCGTCAGGCGCGCGGGCAGGCGCACGTCACAGGCCCGCATCAGCATCGCCTTTGTCTGCGGCAGATCGGGCACCGGCCCGTCGATGAATTCCCAGTTCCAATAGGCGCGCGCGTTGTCCGTTGATAGGCCGAAAATCTGAACCGAAATGCCGCGCGCATTGGCGGCGTCCTGAAAGGCGCGGGCGCTGTCCTCGCTGTTCAGGCCCACCAGATTGAATTGGATCGAATCCGGCGCGCGCTCTTCGGCGTCCAACTTGTCCGGCACCGCTAGCCACGCGGACCGGTTCAACCGTTCGGCCACATAGTCGTGGTTCGCGCGCCCGTCGCGGACACGGCGGGGCACCTCGGCCAGTTGCGGACGGATCACCGCCGCCGACAGGTTCTGCATCCGCGTGTTATAAAGGGGCAGCTTGTTCTGCCAGCGCGCGAAATGGTCCTGCAGGACGGGGTGCTTTTTCCAGTTATGTTCATAGGCGCCCGACATGATGATGGCGCGCGCAATCAGGTCGGGATCGTCGGTGATCATCACCCCGCCTTCGCCCGCATTGATCAGCTTGTAGGACTGGAACGAAAAGCACCCGATCTTGCCAATCGTGCCGATATTGCGCCCGTGCCACGTGGTCCCAAGGGAATGCGCCGCGTCCTCAACCACGGGCAGGTCGTATTCCGCGGCCAGCGCCATAATCGCGTCCATGTCGGAGGTATGCCCGCGCATATGGCTGATCAGGATCGCATCCGCCCCTTGGTTCAACTTGGCGCGGAAGTCGTTGATGTCGATGCGGTAATTGTCGCCCACCTCGACCAGAACCGGCTGACAATCGGCATGGACAATGGCGGATGGGACCGCGCCAAAGGTAAACGCGGGGATCAAAACGCGTGCGCCACGTGGCAGGTCCAGCGCCTTGAGCGACAGGAACAGTGCCGCCGAACAGGACGCCACGCACAGGGCGTATTTCGCGCCCATCATTTCGGCGAATTCGCGTTCCAACAGGGCCACAGGCGCGTTTTCCGGCGCGGTATAACGAAACAAATCCCCCGAGTTCAGCAGCCGTTCGATTTCCGCACGCGCGGCGGCGGGGATCGGTTCAGCATCATACACATTCGGCGCGTTGGACATGTTTTCGCTTTCCTGAAATCTATTTTCGGGAAAACCGTAACCGCATGTGCTCCGTGGGCCAAGTCAAATAAATATGACGCTAGAATCCCAGACGGTCGCGCAGGGAAAACCACGTCATCGCACCCGCCAACAGGGGGCTACGCAATCCCGTTCCACCAGGGAACCGCGGCTGTGGCAAGCGGGCCATCAGGTCGAACCGCGCGCTGTTGCCCGAAATCGCTTCGGCGATGATGTCACCGGCCAGAACGGCCAAGGCGACGCCATGCCCGCTATAGCCCGAGGCGGACCAGACACCGGGCGCGGGGCGCATGAAGCAGGGCAGGCGATTGCGCGTGATCGCCAAGGTCCCGCCCCACGCGTATTCAATCGCGACATCGGCCAGTTGCGGGAAAATTTGCGACATCGGCTTGCGCACCAGCGCGGCAATGTCGCGCGGAAAACGATAGCCATAGGTCTCGCCCCCGCCAAACAACAGGCGCTTGTCGTCGCTGAGGCGAAAGTAATTCACGACGAACTTGCTATCGGCGACCGCCACGTCCTGTTTCAGAACCTGTTCCTGTGGTTCGGTCAAGGGTTTGGTCGCGACGATGAAATTGTTGATCGGCATGACCCGCGCGGCGACCTGATCGTTCAGACGACCCATATAGCCGTTGGTCGCCAGAACCACGTGGTCGCATTCGATTGATCCCATATCCGTGCGCACCAACGGGCGGGTGCCGGTTTGGATGTCGTGGACCCATGTGCCTTCATGGATGCGGACGCCCGCGGTCACGGCGGCGCGCGCCAAGCCAAAGGCCAGCTTGAGCGGATGCAAATGCCCCGCGCCCCAATCCACATATCCACCGTGATAGGCGGGGCTATCGACCATTGCGCGCAGGCCCTCGCGGTCCAGCAACTCAATCCGGTCATAGCCATAACGGTCATGCAGGTGTTTGGCATAGGCGTGTGCATGGGGCACATCGCGCGCATGGCAATCGGCATGGACCACGCCGGGGCGATAGTCACAGTCGATCCCGTGGGTGGCGCAGACGTCGGTGATCTTGGCCTTGGCGTCTTCGCCCAATTGCCACAGGGCGGTCGCATCCGCGTCGCCCATCATCTTTTCCAGATCGGTTTGTTCCAAACGCTGACCGCTGCCGACCTGACCGCCGTTGCGCCCCGATGCGCCAAACCCGATGCGGTGCGCCTCAAGCACCACGACATCCACACCGGCCGTCGCCAGATGCAGCGCGGTCGACAACCCCGTAAACCCGCCCCCGATCACACAGACCGTGGCCGTGTCCCGCCCGCGCAGCGGCGAAAACGGCAGGGGCGGCGTGGCAGTTGCCGCATACCAGCTGTTGGGGAATTCCCCGCGCCGGTCGTTGGAAAACAGCAGGTTCATACGTTCAACAACAGATGTTCACGTTCCCAGGGGCTGATGACTTGCAAGAACGCCTTGTATTCAAGGGTTTTGACGGTCTCGTAAATCTTGCAAAAATCCTCACCCAGCATCGTGCGGATGGCGGGGTTTTCGGCAAAGAGGTCCAAGGCCTCATTCAAATGGCCGGGAATGCCTTCGATGCTGGAATAGGCGTCGCCCTTGAACTCGGGCTTGGGGTCCTTGGCCTCAACCAGACCTTGCAGACCACAGGCCAGCGAGGCCGCGATGCCCAGATAGGGGTTGCAATCCATGCCCGCGATCCGGTTTTCGATCCGCCGACCAGCAGCGTCCGAAATCGGTACGCGCAGACCGGTGGTGCGGTTGTCGCGCCCCCACTCAAGGTTAATCGGCGCGGCGAAATCGGGCACATAACGGCGATAGCTGTTCACATAGGGCGCCAGCAGGGCAATGACCGAGGGCATATGCGTCTGCATGCCGGCGATGAAATGCATGAACTCGGGCGTTTCTTGGCCGGTTGCGTCGGAAAAGATGTTCTGACCAGTTTCGGCGTTCACGACCGAATGGTGGATATGCATCGCACTGCCCGGTTCGTCCTGAATGGGTTTGGCCATAAAGGTCGCATAGCAATCGTGACGCAACGCTGCCTCACGGATCAGGCGTTTGAAGAAAAAGATCTCATCGGCCAGACGCACAGGATCGCCGTGACGCAGGTTCATTTCGATCTGACCCGCGCCGCCCTCTTGCAGGATGCCGTCGATCTCGAACCCTTGGGCTTCGGCGAAATCATAGATGTCGTCGATCACGGGGCCGTATTCATCAACCGCCGACATCGAATAGGCCTGCCGCGCGGCGGCGCGACGACCCGAACGTCCCATCGGCGGTTCCACGGGTTGGGACGGGTCGATGTTGCGGGCGACCAGAAAGAATTCCATTTCCGGCGCGACCACGGGTTGCAGGCCGCGCGCGTTATATTGTTCGACCACGTGGCGCAGCACGTTGCGCGGCGCAAAGGGGACGGGGTTGCCGTCCTGATCGTTGATGTCGTGGATCACCTGCAAGGTCCAGTCGGCGGTCCATGGCGCGGCGGTGGCGGTGGACATGTCGGGGACCAGAACCATGTCGGGCTCGGTAAAGACCTCGCCCTCAAGATCGGCCCAGTCACCGGTGATCGTCTGCAAAAAGATCGAGTTTGGCAGGTAGAAATGGGTTTGCTTGGCGAATTTGCTGGCAGGCATGGCCTTGCCGCGCGCGACACCGGCAAGGTCCGAGACGATGCATTCGACCTCATCCAGGCGGCGGCCCTCAAGATAGAGCTGAGCCGCCTCGGGCAGGGTTTCGATCCAGTCAGACATTTGGGGCCTCTTGGTGTGCGAGAAAGAAGTCGGCGATACGCGTCGCCAGATAAGGTTTGTCGATGTGATCGCTCAGATCGGCCTTGGCGCGGTCGAGTTGCGCGTCAGGCACAACGCCGCGCCCGCGTGTATCGATCAGGCCGGTGACGAAATCGGGGTCGAATTCGGGATGCGCCTGTACGGTCAGGATGCTGTCGTCATAGCCAAGCATCCCATAGGGGCAGAAATCGTTGCCGCCAAGGACACGGGCGCCTTCGGGCAACTGTGTCACCTGATCCTGATGCCACGCCATCAGGCGCACAGACCGGTCATCAAACGAATAGGTGGTCGGGCCGACGGCCCATCCGGCGGGGGCCTTTTCGACCTTGCCGCCAAGGGCCTGCGCGATGATCTGATGGCCGAAACAGATCCCGACCAGCGGACGCTGTGTGGCGTGGATATCGCGGATCAACTGTTCCAGCGGCGCGATGAACGGCAGGTCCTCATAGGCGCCGTGGCGCGATCCGGTGATCAGCCATCCGTCGGCGTCCTCGGGACCCGTCGGAAAGTCCATATCGACCGCCATCCAGTGGGCAAAGGTAAACCCGTGCCCCGCCAGAAGCCGTTCGAACATCAGCGCATAGGATGGAAAGTCGTCCCTGAGCGTGTCGGGAACATGGCCGGTTTGAAGGATGCCGATCCGCATGATGTGCCTGTCAGATTGGTTTTGATCACGGTAGTCCCGCGCGCGGGGCGGGGCAAGGGATCAAACCGTGTCCAGATACAATTCCACCTGCTCTTCGGGGGTCAGTTCGGCGTAGTATTTGACCTCTTGCCGTTTGGTCAGGACGAGGTTGCGGATCAGGCCCTCGGGGAAAATCCGCGCCATCATCGGGCAGCCCTCGAACGTGTCGATCGCAGCGCCCCATGTGTTGGGCATTTGCGGCAGGTCCTGATCATAGGCGTTGCCGGTGATCGGCGGGTGGGGGGTAATGGCGTCCTCTATCCCGATCAGGGCTGCGCCCAAAACACCGGCCAGCATCAGATAGGGGTTCACATCCCCGCCCGACACGCGGTGTTCGATCCGGCGCGCCGCCGCCCCACCGCCGGGCACGCGCACGGCCGCCGTGCGGTTTTCATAGGCCCAGCAGATACCGGTTGGCGCGTGGTTTTCAGGCACCAAGCGGTCATAGGAATTGCCGTGCGGCGCAAAGAGCAGGCTGCTGCCCGGAATGGCGTTCAGACAGCCGCCAATCGCGTGGTGCAGCGCGTCCGAGCCGCGCGGGCCACCGTCGGAAAAGATGTTGTTGCCGTCGCGGTCCAGCACCGAGAAATGCGTGTGCATCCCGTTGCCCGCGTAATCGTCATAGGGCTTGGCCATGAAGCTGGCCGCGAAGCCGTGTTTGCGGGCCAATCCGCGCACCAGCATCTTGAACAGCCACGTGTCATCGGCAGCCTTGAGCGCGTCGGATTGATGCACAAGGTTGATCTCGAACTGGCCCAGACCGGCCTCGGAAATCGCGGTGTCGGCGGGGATATCCATCGCCTCGCACGCGTCATAGAGGTCCGAGAAAAAGATATCGAACGCGTCCAGCGCCCGCAGGGCCAGCGTATCCGCCCCCGGACGGCGTTTGCCCGTGCGCGGCGAGGGCGGCACGCGCAATTGCCGCGTGCTGTCGTCGATCAGGTAGAATTCCAGCTCGGTCGCGACCACGGGCGTCAGGCCCTTGTCGGCATAGCGTTTGATCACACGGGCCAGCGCGTGGCGCGGATCGCCATCAAACGGGCGACCGTCCTCGTGATACATCCACAGCGGCAACAGGGCGGTGGGCGCGGACAGCCACGGCATGGGGACAAATCCGCGCTCGGTCGGGTGCAGGACGCCATCGGGATCGCCCGTGTCAAAGACAAGGGGGCTGTCGTCGATGTCTTCGCCCCAGATGTCGAGGTTCAGAACGGAAAAGGGGAAACGGGTGCCCTCGCTTTCGATCTTGCTGGCAAAGCGGGTGGGCATGCGCTTGCCTCGGGCCTGACCATTTAGGTCGCACGCCGCGACGCGGATTGTGCGGACCTCGGGGTGGGCCATTAACCATTCACTCATCTGATAACCTGCGGTTTTATGCGTATCTTACGCCGAGCACTGGCGGGGAGGTGCCTGTTCAGACGGCGGTTTACAAGGCCGAACACGGCGATGATCAACAATGTGAACAGGATAAAGTACCCCGCCAAAATAGGATAGGGGATGAATGGGTTGTAGGTCTTGATCGCGAAATAGTTCGCGTAATAGAGGGCATCGCCACGCTGTTGGTAGGAGGGAAAGCCGCTAAAGAAAACAAGCGTCGTGGCGTGGAAGAGAAAGATCGCCTCATTCGTGTAGCCGGGCCAGCCAAGGCGCAGCATGGTCGGCCAGATGATCCGCCGAAACCGTGCCCAGCCCGTTAGGCCATAGGCATCTGCGGCCTCGATATCGCCCTTTGGGATCGTGCGCAGCGCGCCATAGAAAATCTCGGCGCTATAGGCCGAGGTGTTCAGGAACAGAACGACCGCCGCCCCCGCCCATGCCGAGGTGAACATGCCCAAGGCGGGGACGTTCGATTTCAGGCTGAGGAACAGGAAATAGGCAAAGAAGAACTGGATGAACAAGGGCGAGCCGCGAAAGACAAAGATGAACCATTCGGCGGGCTTGCGATAGGCGGCGCTGTGGCTGGCCTTGGCGAGGGCCAGGAGGGTCGAAAAGACGAACCCGCAACTGACCGCGATGATGGCGAAATAGATGTTCCACAGCATCCCCGATCCGATCAGGGTGAACTGATCGCACAGGGTGAAGTCGGTGCGCGGCAATAGGCGTTCGCCCATCCCAAGCGCGCGCAGGCCGTAATCCTGAATGGTCTGAAGGCAACTCATGCGGCGGCCTTTCCACTGGTCGGCACGACGGCCTGACCGCTATTCAACCGGCGCATGACGCGTTCCAGAACGACCTCGGACAGTTTGGTAAAGGCAAGGTAAAACACCAGCAGGGCAAGGAAATACCACATCCGCCAATCGCCATGCGGGTAGTCGGTGAACCGCGCGGTTTTAGAGGCACCCAGTTCGCGCGCCCAATACACGATGTCCTCAACCCCCAATAGGAACAACAGGGGCGTCGATTTGATCAGGATCATCCACAGGTTCGACAGGCCGGGCAGGGCATAGCGCCACATCTGCGGCACCAGAATGCGCCAGAACGTCTGACGCGGGGAAAAGCCATAGGCCTCGGCGGTCTCAAGCTGACCTCGGGGAACGGCGTTCATCGCGCCGAAAATGATATTGGCGGCAAAGGCGCCGAACACGATGGCAAAGGTCAGGACGGCAATCAGAAAGCCGTAGACCTCATGCATCCATTGCGGATCCGTATTCAGGGGCAGTTTCGCCGCCGCGCAGACGATGAAATCGTTTCCCTGCCGGATAGGATCGGTCCATTCAGGGCATTTCACCTGATGGCGCAGCCATTCAAACCCCTGATCCAGAGCGATCACAAAGAACATGAAAAAGGCGATGTCGGGCACGCCGCGCACCACCGAGATGTAAATCTTGCCCAGCATCCGCACAGGCCACAGGGACGCGCGCGCCGCCGTTGCCCCGCCAAATCCGAACAGCAACGCCACCGGCGCCGTGATGGCCAACAGCGCCAACACCGTGCCGAAAGACGCGTAAAACGACAGGTGTTTACCCGTCGTCAAAAAGCAGGACAGCCATTCAAGGCGGGCCAGCGTGTCCGGTTCTGTACAATAGCTGAAAATGGTGGGCCTCGGCGTCCTGCGGGTCATGGACAGGCGACGCGGGGCCGCCTGTCCAATGGGATCTTAGAATTTCGGGCTGTCTTCGCCCAGCCATTCCACGATCAGCGTGTTCAGCGTGCCGTCGTCTTTCATCGACTGGATGGCCGCGTCGAATTTGGCGCGCATTTCGGGGTCCGATTTGCGGAAGGCCATGCCGATCCCGCCGCCCAGCGGCACATCGTCGCCAACGAACACCATCTCGCCGCCAGATTCCTCAACCGCGGGGATCAGGAAGTCCTTGTCGGCCATGACCGCGTCGGCCTCACCGGCCTTGACCGCCTGAATGGTTTCGTCGGGTGTCGGGAATTCCAGCAGGGTCGCGCCGGTTTCAATGACGTGGGCCGCTTGGATCGTGCCGGTTTGGGCCGCGATCACACCACCGGCCAGATCCACATCCGCACTAAGGGCGACATAGGCCGAGGGCGAGGGGGGCGTGTAGTTCTGGGTGAAATCAACCACCTCGGCGCGTTCGGCGGTGATGCTCATGCCGGCGATGATAGCGTCATAGTTGCCCGAGACGAGGTTCGGAATGATCGAATCCCAGTCGTTGGTGACCCATTCACAGGTCAGTTCGGCGCGCTTGCACAGCTCATCGCCAAGAATACGCTCAAAACCCGCGACCTCACCGTTGTCGTCAAGGAAGTTGTACGGAGGGTAGGCGCCCTCGGTGCCCAGACGGACCAGTTCGTGGCCCGCTGCCATTGCCGCACCCGCGCTAAGTGCAAGCGCAGCCGTCGTCATGATCAGTTTTTTCATATCAGTCTCTCCCCATTTCTGGTTGGTTCACGCCATTGTGGCGCTTAGGAATTGGCGCAAACGCGCGCTTGTGGGATTGGTCAGGATGTCACTTGGCGCACCCTGTTCCTCAATCAAACCTTGGTGCAGGAACACGACCTGATCGGACACGTCATTGGCCATGCGCATGTCGTGGGTCACGATCAGCATCGTGCGGCCCTCATCGGCCAAGGCGCGGATCACGCGCACGACCTCTTGTTCCAATTCGGGGTCCAGCGCGGAGGTCGGCTCGTCAAATAAGAGCGCGCGCGGCTCCATACACAGGGCGCGGGCGATCGCGGCGCGCTGTTGCTGGCCACCGGACAGTTGCGCGGGATAGACGTCGCATTTGTCGCCGATCCCCACCTTGTCCAGATAGCGGCGCGCGGCATCCTCGACCTCATCACGCGGACGGCCCATGACGGTCACGGGGGCCTCCATCACGTTTTGCAGGATGGTCATATGGGCCCACAGATTGAACTGTTGAAACACCATCGACAGGTTGGTGCGCATCCGCAAAACCTGTTTGCGGTCGGCGGGTTGGCGGTTGTGGCCCGTGCCCTTCCATTTGACCGGTTCGCCCTCGAACAGGATCTCGCCGCCCTGACTGTCCTCCAACAAGTTGGCACAGCGCAAAATGGTGGATTTCCCCGACCCCGACGACCCGATCAGGGACACAACGTCACCTTTGTGGGCGGTGATACTGACGCCCTTCAGGACCTCCAGATCGCCATAGGCCTTATGAAGGTTGCGGATTTCGAGGACGGGTGTGTTGGGCGTGGTGTCTGACACAAGGACCGCTTGATCGTTAGGTTTGGACTAGATTACGCGCCGGAAATCCAAAATTGCAACAAACAGTCAAAAAATTCGCAGGTGACGTGGCGAAAAATAAGGCGCACCGGATGGATGCGCCCAAAGCGTGATCAGTGCCCCGATCCGCGCGGCGCAAAAGCGCCGTTTCATGTGGGTTTTGCGACGTTTTAGTCTTGGCGGTTTTCCACGCGCTGACGGGCGAGGGCGCTGTCGCGGTCGTTGATGCCCAACAGGTTCGCCACCAGACGCAACAGCGAATCCTCTTCGTGATCGCGCACCCCATCGGCCAGTGCCACGTCCCAGAGCGCCTCAATCACCGAGGCGCGGTGTTCATAGGGCACGGCGTCCTTGATTGCGCGGGTGAAACGCACGGTATCGGGGGCCTCGGATTCCAGTTGCTCGGCATCGCTGCGCAGGGCGGCGGCCTGATCCGGCGGCAGGTCATAGCGTTTGGTCAGGATGCGTTCGATCCGGCTGGCCTCGGCCACGTCATATTGACCGTCCGAGCGACCCACGCGGATCAACAGCGCGGCCAGCGCAAGGCGGGCATCGGGGTCGGGCAGGGGATCAAGGTTGGGCTGAAACAGCCGCGTCAGAAAATCAGCAAACATAAGGTCCATATAGGACGGCGGGGGCGATTGGGAAAGGCACCTGTCCGTCTTATCCTTTACATACACACGATTGGCATCGGCCCCGGCAAAATTCCGCGACGCGAACGTTGTTCATGGGGTCGGGCGTGTGGCCTGACCTTGGGTCAACTGGTCGCAGGCTGGCAACCGAAGCGCAGGTCGTCAACGGAAATCCCGCCCGGATCACGGTTTTCGATCTGCATCCCCGCAATTTCCCCGCGAAACCGGTGATGCCCGAAGCCCAGGTCATTGATCCCCGCGCCAAGGGTCAGGGGCATATCCGCCAGCATCGCCCCATCCGCGCCAAAGAACCGGATCGTCACCGCGCCCTGATGCGTGTCCGTGGTGCCCAGATCGTTCAGGTATTCGGTATGGATGCGCAGTCCCGCCGCACAGACCGGCGGGGTGAATTGCACCGACACCGCGCCCTCGCCACGGCCCTCGGGGGCGGGTTGCCCGACAGGACCCAGCGGATAGAGCGCGTTTGAGCCGAACGCGCGGTGAAGGCTGATGGAGATATTGCGATCCGGTGGGCCGTTTTGCACCGTTAGGGGCGCGCTGGGTGTGCCGGTGATCTGGTCAAACCGGTCGCCGTCCAGAGTGACCTCACCCACCACCTGTCCCGCGAAATGTTCCCCGATCCGTCCGCCCGCAAAGGCGTATCCGGCGTTCAGCGTATAGCCCGGATAGGCGCGACCCGGCAGGGTGGTAAAACCCACATGGCCCGGCACGATGCCCGCGACCTCATCATAATCCATGTCGATGATTTGCCCCTCGGCCAACGCGGGCGCGGGCAGGGCGGCCCATAGAAAAAGGGCGGCGCAGAGGTGTATCTGTCGCCGCCCAAAATTCATGTCTTAGACCAGACGCGAGATGTCCCGCGCGGCACGGACAAAGTCCGCGAACAGCGGGTGCGGCTCAAACGGTTTGGATTTCAGTTCGGGGTGGAACTGAACGCCGATGAACCACGGGTGATCTTTCCATTCGACGATCTCGGGCAGGCGGCCATCGGGCGACAGACCCGAGAAGACCATGCCCTTTTCCTCAAGCGCCTCACGGTACTTGATGTCGACCTCATAGCGGTGGCGGTGGCGTTCCTCGATCTCGGTGCTGCCATAGACCTCGGCCACCTTGGACCCCTCGACCAGATGCGCGGTATAGGCGCCCAAGCGCATGGTGCCGCCCTTGTCATCGCCCACTTTGCGTTTGACGGTGTGGTTGCCCTGCACCCATTCCTTGAGGTGATAGACCACGGGGGTAAAGCGTTTGCCGCCTGCCTCGTGATCGAATTCCTCGGACCCTGCGTCGGTCAGGTCGGCCATGTTGCGTGCGGCCTCAATGACGGCCATTTGCATGCCCAGACAGATGCCCATGTAGGGGATTTTGCGTTCACGGGCGAATTGGGCCGCCTTGATCTTGCCCTCGGTGCCGCGCTCGCCAAAGCCGCCGGGCACCAGAATCGCGTGAAAGCCTTCGAGATGGGGTGCGGGGTCTTCGTTTTCAAAGATCTCGGCGTCGATCCACTCGGCCTTGACCTTGACGCGGTTGGCCATGCCACCGTGGGTCAGGGCCTCGGCGATGGATTTATAGGCGTCTTCCAGCTGGATGTACTTGCCGACGATCGCAACGCGCACTTCGCCCTCGGCATGGAAGATACGGTCATAGACATCTTCCCAACGGGTCAGGTCGGGCTTGGGCGCGGGGCTGATGTTGAAGGCATCCAGAACCGCCTGATCCAGACCTTCGCGGTGATAGGCCAGCGGGGCCTCGTAGATGGATTTCAGGTCCTGCGCGGCGATCACGGAATCGGGGCGCACGTTACAGAACAGGGCCAGCTTGTCGCGCTCTTTCTGGGGGATCGGACCCTCGGACCGGCAGACCAGAACGTCAGGCGCAATCCCGATCGAGCGTAGTTCCTTGACGCTGTGCTGGGTCGGTTTGGTTTTGAGTTCGCCCGAGGCCTTGATCCACGGCAGCAGGGTCAGGTGCATAAAGATACATTCGCCGCGCGGCTGTTCCTGACTGAACTGGCGGATGGCCTCAAAGAAGGGCAGACCTTCGATGTCGCCCACGGTGCCACCGATTTCACACAGCATGAAATCGACCTCATCCGAGCCAACCTTAAGGAAATCTTTGATCTCGTTCGTGACGTGGGGGATCACCTGAATGGTTTTGCCAAGGTAATCGCCGCGACGCTCTTTTTCCAGAACGGTGGAATAGATCCGCCCCGAGGACACCGAATCCGTTGCCCGCGCGGACACGCCGGTGAAACGCTCGTAGTGACCAAGGTCGAGGTCCGTTTCCGCGCCGTCATCGGTCACGAAAACCTCACCGTGTTCAAACGGGCTCATCGTGCCGGGATCGACGTTCAGATAGGGGTCCAGCTTGCGCAGACGCACCGTATACCCGCGCGCTTGCAACAGCGCACCCAATGCGGCCGAGGCAAGACCCTTGCCCAGTGATGAAACAACGCCGCCGGTAATAAAGATATAACGCGCCATTGGCTGGCATCCCCCGTGAATTCAGAATTTTGGCTGTGCTCAACTGCTCGTGAAAACCACAGCATCACGGGATTTAAGGTATAACGGATTCGCAAGCGCGCCGCAACCAGACCGCAACATACTGGGGCTAATAAAGAGCCAGAATCAAGCTTTAGTAGTTACGATCACTCGGCCCGCGGCGGAACCAGCGGCGAATCCGACGAGGTCGGGGGCAGCAGGTCGCCCAGACCATCCGCCGGAGCGTCCGAGCCAGCATCGGCCGCAGGGGCCTCAACGCCAAGACGGTCCAGAACCGAAGAACTACCGGAGTTTTGCGCCGCAATGACCGTCAGAGTGATCGAAGTGATGATGAACGCAATCGCGAACAACCACGTCAGTTTACCCAGAGCGGTCGCCGCTGCGCGGCTGGATACGGCACCGCCGCCACCGCCCATACCCAGACCGCCACCTTCGGACCGTTGCAGCAGAACAATGCCAATCAGGCACAGAGCAAGGATCAGGTGAATGACAAGTACGACGTTTTCCATAGCGGCAGGGATCCGGTTTGTTTGACGCGTCTATGTAGGCGCATGTGTCGTTGGTCGCAACCCCCCGATTTGGCATGCGTCGCATTTGCCATTTGCGGGCGGCGTTCAGTGTCGTTATACGGGCGCGGGTTTGATCACATACAAAGCAAGGATCTCTCATGGCCAATGTCGTCGTCGTCGGCGCCCAATGGGGTGACGAAGGAAAAGGCAAGATCGTAGACTGGTTGTCGGAACGCGCAGATGTCATCGCGCGCTTTCAGGGCGGTCACAACGCGGGCCACACGCTGGTCATTGATGGAAACGTCTATAAATTGCACGCCCTGCCTTCGGGTGTTGTGCGCGGTGGCAAGCTGTCGGTGATCGGCAACGGCGTCGTTCTGGATCCGTGGCACCTGATCAACGAAATCGAGACGGTCCGCGCCCAAGGCGTCGATATCTCGCCCGAGACCCTGATGATCGCAGAGAACACGCCGCTGATTCTGCCGATCCACGGTGAACTGGACCGCGCCCGCGAAGAGGCCGCCAGCAAAGGCACCAAAATCGGCACCACCGGTCGCGGCATTGGTCCGGCTTATGAGGACAAGGTGGGCCGCCGTTCGGTTCGCGTTGCCGATCTGGCCGATCCTGCCACGCTTGAGGCCCGCGTCGACCGTGCGCTGCAGCACCACGATCCCCTGCGCAAGGGTCTGGGCTTTGAGCCCGTTGATCGCGACGCGCTGCTGGCGCAACTGAATGAAATCGCGCCCAAGATCCTGCCCTTTGCGGCACCGGTCTGGAAGGTGCTGAACGAAAAGCGCAAGTCGGGCAAACGTATCCTGTTTGAAGGCGCCCAAGGCGCGCTGCTGGATATCGATTTCGGGACCTATCCGTTCGTGACCTCGTCCAACGTGATCGCAGGTCAGGCCGCTACTGGTGTCGGTATTGGTCCGGGTGCGATCGACTATGTTCTGGGCATCGTAAAGGCCTACACCACCCGCGTGGGTGAGGGTCCGTTCCCGACCGAGCTTGACGATGCAGACGGTCAGCGTCTGGGCGAGCGCGGTCATGAGTTCGGCACCACCACGGGCCGCAAGCGCCGCTGTGGCTGGTTCGACGCGGCCTTGGTCCGTCAGACCTGTGCGACCTCGGGCGTCAACGGCATTGCCCTGACGAAACTGGACGTGCTGGACGGGTTTGATGAACTCAAGATCTGCACCGGCTATGATCTGGATGGTGAGGTTCTGGATTACCTGCCGACCGCCGCCGATCAACAGGCGCGCTGTACCCCGATCTATGAAACCGTGCCGGGCTGGTCTGAATCCACCGAAGGCGCGCGCAGCTGGGCCGATCTGCCCGCCAATGCGATCAAATACGTGCGTCGCGTCGAAGAGCTGATCGATTGTCCGGTGTCGATGCTGTCGACCTCGCCCGAGCGTGACGACACCATCCTCGTCACCGACCCGTTCGCGGACTAAGGGGACACGCATGGCCCTCAGCCACAAAGCCCGCAAGCGCCTGTCGCTGTTGATCCTTGTGGTCGGGATGCCCGCCTATGTGGTCATCGCGGTCACGATCATCAACGCGCTGGGACGCCCGCCGTTCTGGGTGGAACTGGTGGTCTATGTGGTGCTGGGCTTCCTGTGGGCCCTGCCGTTCAAGGCGGTGTTCAAAGGGGTCGGCAAAGACGACCCCAACGCGGCCCCGCCCGCCGACGACCAGAACCAGAAATAAGCAAAGGGCCCCATCGCAGGGCCCTTTTCTTCTCTACCCACCCAAACCGTTCACCCTCAAGGTCTGCTTGGCGCACGAGGCGGACTTTCGCTGCCGCTGCGCCAAAGTCGGCTTTGTTGTCAAAATAAACTTCTTTGTCGGGGATCATCCGGAACAAAGTTGCAGCCAGGGTAATCCAGCAGGAATGAAGCCAAATCAGGGCTTCTTTCATGGACATGTGGATACAACTTCGCGACCACCAGTGCATCACGATCGTCGTAGCCTCCCAGTTCTCGGCTGATGAAATCGACGTCTTCGCCATCTGCGAACATTTGGATGGACCTAGCTACCCTTGAACTGCCGTTTGCAGAGGCGAACCCCTCAATTGCATGGGCTGAGACCACCAAATCAGAACCAATCAAGTTGAGACACCGGTTTGCGATCATTTTCCAGTTTTCGGAAAACCATTGTTCGAGGCCGATGAGTATGGGTTGGTCCTCGACGGTCAACCATTCACTCTGCGGTATCCACGAATGCTGGTGATCCGCGATTACTGTAGATAGCCCTCGGTATTTTCCTCTCGGTTCTGCCCCATCACATCCTGTACCGCCTTCGGTGCAAGCGCAGTGGATTACGTGAGACAGAAAGAGATGCGTTTCTTTGAACGCTTCATTGTGAGAAGGCGAGACTTCTACCAACCAGGGCAAAGCTGCAAACGTCGAAGGGTATATATCATCCTGATGGTGCAGCTCTTCCCAAAAGAGCTCCGTTGCAGCAGCTTTGTCCCATCTTTCGGAAAGTGACATCAGCCGCGCATTGACCGAGCGGTTCCCGTAGGGGCCGTACAGACGGCTCCAAATTTTGTCTGTAAAAGCAATCTTCATAACGCCCTGTGTATGTATAGCGGCAATCATTTGCTCCTAAGTCTACATCACAACAGCAGCCATTCAATCACCCTGCCGCATTGGTCAATCTGGGTTCAAAGAGGGCGTTGAGATATGCATCCAGACGGGTCCCGCCTCGATCCACTATGGATCATCGCATGAACCCTGATTGTCCAATGTTCTAAGCCACTCGGCCCGCAGCTCGGCTTGGCCGACATTGCCACCGTTCGTAGGAATGGTTTATTCAAACTGTATGCCAGAAAGCGAATCCAAAGTTGAGCAAAATGAGTTCTCCAAAGCGTGGCGGCGATCCTTTGGGATGAGCCCACCTCTGGGGTATGTGCTGAGGTATGATTACTTCCAAAATTGGACGCGGTTCCACTCTCTACCTAACTCCAAACGGCTTGCAAAAAGTGACGAAGAATTTGGCATTCTTCTCGAACGGGCCAACACTCTCGCGGCAGAATGTTTCGAGAAACAGACACCTATCTGGATTGCTACCGGACGCCTCTCGGAAATTGCCTTAAACGACGATGATCTCCCTATTCGTATGAATATGTCGAAAGTAATGGATTGGATAGACGAGGACGAAGCGCCCGCATATCAACAGGAATGGTCATTTTTCGCCTCTCGCGCGGAATGGACGCGAAGCTCTTTGGATTGGCTTTTTCGAGAAATCGCTGAAGATCGAGAACGGGCAGTTTTGTTTTCCGAAGATGCTCAAACTGTGTTTGCGCCATATGATGGAGGCTTCGACATCATCAGTTTGCAGCCCGGTAAAATTACTCAACTTGAAAATACCTACAGCTCTTGGATGTCGAGTAGACCGGATCAGTTATAGGTGGGTCTGGGCTCAAAGCAGTCTTTGAGACGTGTTTCCAGACGGGTCCCGCCTCGATCCACTATGGATCATAGCATAATCCCTGATCGTCCAATGTTTTCAAGCTATCCAGGCCATCGGCGGCCTGGCGGATACGGTGCCAATTCACTGTGGTTGCGGCGATGGCCACTCGTGCTGCGATTGATGAGGGAAGTCTACTCAGGCGCGATCATATGAGTGAGGCGTCGGTTGAGAAGTGGTCTGAGTGGCCGGCGAAAAATCTTACCAATCCCCATCAAGATGGGCCTCGAATTCCGCATCATTGACCGAGCGAACTCATCTGCTTCCTTTTCCTGTTCAGCCACCTGCCAACCCTCAATGTGGCCGGACACGTGATGCCCAACCTCATGGTAGAAAGTGAACTCCGCATCCAGACAACGCCACCAAAGTTTGATGCCCTTGGATGGGCTGGCGGGCCATGTCAGGATGATGCCGGAGAAAAACAAGTTGTACTTTCCCAGATAATCAAGGCCGATGTCGCGAGCCAGAACATCTATGCGGGTCACATCGTCGAGCGACAGGTGTTTTGTCTTGCTCCAGCGTTCGACATTTCTGATGACCTGCGCGCGATCCTCGATGTCTGAGGCGACAAAGACGGGGATTTTGTCGGCAACATATGTGGCAGGACTATCAAGGACACGCCGCGAAAGAAGGTCGAGCGTCTTTTTGTGCATCGGATGCAACTTGCTCTTTCGGAGCCTCTCAGTTTCTTTTTTGAAGGCAGAGGCGTCCAGCTCTGCAAGTATGGCAAGCAACACAGCAAAATATTTTGCTAATGGCCCGCGAGGGTTCTCGGCCCATGCTGGAGACGCGAGTTTTTCTTCGATTTGTCTGATCGAACTTGTGCCACCCTGTAAAATATCTCGCCACGCATCTCGAACGGTTTCAGCATGATCCGTCGAAATGCCTCTCAACAGTCTTTCAATGGCGGGCCGAGGTTTATCAAGCATAAGCAAACAAGTTTGGGAAAAAGGGCTAGTTGAGGAAAACTGAACCATTTCCCAGGACGATAGGCAAGTTAGGCAAAGTAGAAGCAACACCGATAACTGCCATTGGTGTATCTCGCAGGATCTGGTAATCAGGACACAAAGTGGTCGTCGAGGTATGTATCTGAATGGTATCCTCTTACATCACAATATTCAAAAGGGCCCCATCGGAGGGCCCTTTTTGTTCGCTGATCACCAATACCGTTCCTTCCGACTGGTTTTCGTGGTGGGATCAGGTGTTGATAAATCGAGATGTGGCGACGAATGTAAATACACCGCGCCCTTGACGTTCCTGCGGCCCTTTGCGTGTCGTAGGCTAAGGTCTCCCATAGGTATGGCGGGATTGGGATGATGCAGAAATAGGAACGGATGGGAATGGCGACGCAAACACTGGAATTGACGAAACGAACCTCCGTCCCGTCGCAGCCGCAGCGGGACTACCTATCCTTTAATTACGACGCGCGCGGGGAGCTGCTTTTGGCTTGGTCGGGCGGAGATACGTCAACATACGTTGTTTGCGAAGGAAACTGGCAGGAGCCTGTGCAATTCGAATTTCAGGACTTTCTTTTCCCCCTTGTTCAACGGTTCGCCGATGGGCGGTGGCTTGTTGTGGGTCGCCGCTGCAAGGGCACAGACCGAAACGCCCGCATATTCTCTACAGATCTGGATCTCCTTAGTGAATTCCGACTGGACGACGCGATTGAACAAGTCATCGTCGATCCCAACGACGAAATTTGGGTCGGTTACTTCGATGAAAACCCTTTGGGCCTGCGAAAGTTCTCGGACAAGGGCGACCTGATCTATGATTTCAACGCGTCCTCTGGTCATAATATTTTTGACCTCTACGCAATGGACTTGGACGCCGAGGGAAACATATGGGTCTATCCGTATACAGACTTCTATCTTGCGCGGATTTCGAATGAAGACGTCCAGATCGTCATAGAAAGCTGCCCTGTGAAGGGTGCCAGAGCAATTTTGGTTGGTGGTGGTCATGTCGCCTTCTTCGGGAACTATAACGATGACCGCGTCCTCCTGTTTGATATCGAAGCACAGAAAGGCACGTGGTTCGATCTCACAGTCGAGGGTGAGCCAATCGGGCGCACTTTGATCGCGACGCGAGGTGGAACAGCGGCCCTGTTGTGGCAGGATGGAATTTACTGCGTCACGCTTGCGGACCTGATCATGGCGTCGAAGCGTTAGGCGACTGTGAGAATACTCGGATTTCGTCGTTTGATTGCCCCGCCGATGCAAGCGCGAAACTGGATATTCGCTCAAAACCCTGATTTCCCAACGCCTAGAAGTCACCCAGCCCGATGGCCGGCTTAACGTACAAAGCACCAGTTCGCTGCGGTTGCGCCAGTGGCGGCTTTCCAGTTGAGCAATAACAGATTTTTCGCGATGGTGGCTCCATGGAAACCGATTCAAAAAGACATTGGCGATACGCGAGCGCCAAACCATTAACTTATTGGCTGAGTGGTGCGTTCCTGATTTGGCTAGTGGTCCCCGCGCACGTTATCGACATCTTTATTGCTCCCCATTGGTTCGCGCCCCACTGGAGTTGCGACAGCTTGGGTATTCCGCTCATGCAGGCATATCACGTGGCTCTGCCATTTGCTGCAATAGCCCTTATCACTTCCGGCCTGCTCACCTTCGTTTCGACGAAAAACAGGCTTGGTGGAAAGGATATTTTTGACTTTCGATTGCGCAAGTCGGCGCGAGATTGGTTTATGACACTCGTTGCGGCGATACTGATCGCGCCATTTGCGTATGACGTCGGGAGCTTTTTTTTCGACGTCCTTTTTGTGAAGACTTGGACAGCAGACTGCGCGGGCCGAGCAGAGGAAATCACGGTTTCCTTGAGACGCCCAGTTTTGCAGGTGTTACCGGTTGTCGAGGCTCTACTCATCCTTTGGCTGTTGCACCTACGTGCATTCGCGGTCTCACCGTGGCGGAGTTGACAAAGCAGCCGTTGGTGGCGTGCGCAGAATGGGTGGAGTTAGGCTCACAGCGGGCGTCGAGATATGCTTTTAGGCGCGACCCGCTTCGATCCAAAGTGGATCATAGCGAAATTCCTGATTGAACCATGTGCGAAGGCCATTCAGCGCATAGGTCGGCTTGGCGGATTGGGCGGCCAGCGCTTCCACGACCGTCATTTCGCAAGTCGTGATTTACCGCAAAAGCCGTTTCGCCATGATCGACCACAAGAGCAGGCACAACAAACCGAGTAGTGCAGCGTGTGAAAGGGGGCCTGACCACGAGATTATCACGACGTGGGTTTTCAAAAATTTCGCATAGTCGATATATCTGAGTGGTTTAAGTTGGAGAAAAGCGAACACTGCTTGAAATGAGGTGATTCCCATCAGGGCGATATGAAGAACCCAAAATAGGATTTTGGTCAGGGTCGGGTATAGCATTGCCCCAAAACGCGCTTGCACCCATGTTATTGCGCCGAAGACCGCCATTGCGATGCCAATACTTATAAAAAAACGGCCATGGCTCCCTACGTTAATGGTGCCCTGAAACGCAATCTGAGAAATCTGGGGGGGCGCCAAGTTGACTGCCCCGAAAACCCCGTAGACCGCCGCTACAGCGAAGAACAATCCGGCGGGCCTCCAACCGCGGAGTTGAGCCAGAAGCGGTGCAAGCAACAAGCTAAACAAAAGCAATGCAGAGTAGAGCACAATCAATCCCTCGGGAACTTTCAATCCATGTGCCACTGAAGTGGACATTGATCAATGTCGCAGCATAAGTTCTGATTTCCCAACGTGCGAACACTATCCGCCTCATATGTCGCATGGCGGACCAAGCTGCCGTGATTGTTTTCGCGGTGCCCTCGTAAATGCGGACGTGGGTGCCGCAAAGGCTATTCGGCTTCCGAAACCGGACATGGTCTGCCGATCGCTGATAGCGCTTTCTGCATTGGACGGGCATCCTGTGACGCATTGTTCGCGGGAGGACATCATGAAAGACCTTCGCACCGAAGACCGCGCCGGTGCGCCCAATAACGTGTTGCGCTGTGTCACCAAAGGTTCGGCACGCGACGGCCATTGCGGGCATCTGAGCGCTTCAATGCGTCGAGGAGGGGCTGCCGGACCTCGATGCACCGGCCAGAATTGCGCGGCTGAAGGCAGGTAGCAAATCGTCGGGGCGCGCCATGTGCCCTCGTATTCGTTTCGCATGGCTTTGGGAGGAGGTGTGTGATGAGCGATTTCATCAATTTCGAGGAACTGCCCCAGTGGGTACCGGGGCGGGTGCTTTTGGCCAGCGACGGGCTGGGCTGGAAGAACGTCGGCCTGCGCGCCTATCACTATGAGGCGCAGGACGTGATCGTGCCGAGCATGAAGGACTTCATGCTGGTTGGCTATCGCACGGGGGTAACGCCGATGCAGCGTCGCTTTGACGGGCGCTGGAGCAAGGACACGTTGGGGCCGGGGGCGGCTTCGCTGCTGACACGTGCACAGCAAGTATCGTGGAACTGGAAGGAACCGATCGAGGTTACGCATGTCTACCTTACCGGCGCGTTAGTGGCCGAGGTGGCAAGCGAGGTGCTGGATTGCAGCGTGTCGGACGTGGCCTTGGCCGATGTACTGCGCACCGATGATCCGGTCATGACCCAGGCCATGGAGATGATTTCGAACGAGGCGCGGGCGGCTGGCCTTGGCGGGGCGCTCTATGTCGACAGTATTGCGCGCGGCCTTATCATCCATCTCCTGCGCCGCTATGCAGAAATCCGCGCGCCAGAGGCCCGCAACGAGGGCGCTTTGACACGTGCCCAAGAACGTATCATTACCGAGTTTATCGACGCCAATCTGGCCAGCCAAATGGACCTTAAATGCATGGCGGATGTGCTCGGCCTGACGCCCTGCCTCTTTGCCCGACAGTTCCGGCGCAGTTTCGGCAGACCACCTTACGCCTATGTCACGGCACAGCGGCTGGAGCGCGCGCGCAAGCTTCTTGCGACCACCTCGGAACCGATCAAAGGCATCGCCTTGGATTGTGGTTTTTCAGATCAGGCGCATTTGACGCGCATGTTCCGCGCGGCCTTTGAGGAAACGCCAGCCGTCTTTCGACGGCAGGCGCAGTAGGTTTTTCTCACGACCTCAGCTGGGTCGCACAGTAACGCACTTGATCTAAGTCGTTATTCCGCGGGTTCCGCCAGTTCAGGCGCACCGGTCATTGCAAAGCCCTCATAGCCATTGTCGGCGATCTCCTGACATTTGGCGCGATAGGTGCCTACGCCACCGGTGTAGGACAGGACACGCCGCGGTTTGCCCGGCACGTTCGAGCCGGTGTACCAACTGTTCGTTTTGGCAATCAGGGTGGCATTCGCCGTCTCGTCGTGATGCTTGACCCATGCGTCTTCGCCCTCGGCGGTGGGTTCACAGACGGTCGCGCCCTTGTCGCGCATGGCCTTGATGCATTCGGTGATCCACTCGGTCTGCTGTTGCAGGCAGGTGGTCATGTTACATAGCGCCGCCGACGGGGCCAGCGGCGCGCCGGTCATGAACAAGTTCGGGAAACCGTATTTCTGCAGGCCGAGTGTTGTGCGGATATCCTTTTCCCACTCGCCCTTCAACGTCATGCCATCGCGGCCACGAATGTCGATCCGCGACAAGGCGCCACTGCCCGCATCGAAACCCACAGCCATGATAATTACGTCCAACGGATAGACCGTCCCATCCGCAAGCTTCACGCCCTCGGCAACGATTTCCGCAATCGGGTTCTCTTTGACGGAAACGGCCTCGACATTGTCCTGCAGATAGACCTCAAGATAGTTCGTCTCCAAGGGTACGCGATGGGTGCCAAAACCGTAATCGCCTTTCTTGGGCACAAGGATGTCGATCAGCTTGGGGTCCTTCAGGCGGGCCGTCATCTTTTCGCGCACGAACTGGCTGATCTCTTCGGACACCGCCTCGTCAAAGAACATTTCCGCAAAGGACGCCAGCCAGAGCTTCAACGACCCGTCGGCGTGGATTTCTTCGAGGATCGCGCGGCGCTGTTCGGGGGTGCAGCCCGCCCATGTGTGCTCAAAATCATACTCGAAACCGGTGAATGTGTGCGGCAGGTTGCTGGTCAGTTCGTCCCAACGCGCCTTATAGGCGGCGGCCTCACTGGGTCCGTATTTCGGGTTTTTCATCGGCAGCACGTATTGCGGTGTGCGCACGAAAACCGTCATGGAGCCGACGACGGGCGCGATGGTCTGAATGACCTGAATACCCGTCGCGCCAATGCCGATCACGCCGACGCGTTTGCCCTCAAGGTCCAGCCCACCCTTGGGATAGCGGCCCGTATGCACGATCTGCCCCTTGAAGGTCTCCTGTCCGTTAAAGCGATCGGTCAGCGGCGCAGAAAGCATACCCGTACAGCCGATCAGAAACTGCGTGTCATAGGTGTCGCCATTGTCGGTCTCGACCGTCCAGCGCCCCGTGGCCTCATCGAACACCGCCTGCGTCACCTTGGACGAAAAGGTGATGTCTTTGCGCAGGTCCAGCCGGTCCACCACGTAATGCATCCAGCGTTCGATCTCGGGCTGTGCCGGAAAACGCTCGGACCACGTCCAGTCCTTGTAGAGCTTCTCGTCGAACAAATATTGGTAGATGTAGCTCTCGCTGTCGAACTTGGCGCCCGGATAGCGGTTCCAGTACCACGTCCCGCCCACATCTGTGCCCGCCTCGACGCCATGCGCGTTCATTCCCATCTCGCGCAGTTGGTGAAGCTGATAGAGCCCCGCCACCCCTGCGCCGATCACGAGGGCATCAATCTTCTGGGTCATGTCTCTCTCCCTTTCGGTTTCAATTGCAACCGGGCGCGACCTCCTCCGTCGCGGGGCCGGTGCTGGGGATTGAGGCTAACGGGGGCTCGGCGCGTAGGTATTGAACGATCCAGCACAGAGCTTTGAACAAAACAGGCAGGGTGCAGAAACCTTCAAAAGGGCCCGTAGAAACGTTCAAGACCAAGGCGCAGTGGGCCTTTTAGCCTGCCTGAACCGCATTCAAGGGAGGACGGGACTATGAAGGCTTTGATTTACAACGGTGTCGGTCAGAAGGAATGGGTCGACAAGCCTATGCCCACGATCGAGGCACCCACAGACGTGATCGTAAAGGTCACCGCAACGACGATCTGCGGCACTGATCTGCATATTCTCAAGGGCGATGTGCCGACCGTCGCGCCAGGGATCACGCTGGGTCATGAAGGCGTTGGCATTGTCGAAGACGTTGGTGCCGGCATCCAAGGGTTTAAGCCCGGTGACCGCGTTCTCATCGCCTGCATCACGGCCTGCGGGTCGTGCCGGAATTGCCGCAAGGGTATGCATTCGCATTGCCTAAACGAAGGTGGCTGGCAATTGGGTCACCTTATCGACGGTACACAGGCGGAATACGTCCGCATCCCGCATGGCGATTTCAGCCTTCACCGCATTCCAGAAGGCATGGACGAAGAAGCGCTTGTGATGCTGTCCGATATCCTGCCCACCGGTTTCGAGATCGGCGTGCTCTCCGGCAAGGTTTCCCCCGGCGATACTGTGGCGATCGTTGGGGCGGGACCCGTCGGCATGGCAGCGCTTTTGACTGCTGGCTTCTATTCACCTTCCAAGATCATCATGGTCGACATGGACAAGAAACGTCTCGCACTGGCGCGCCAGTTCGGCGCGACGGACGCCATCGACGTTTCTGAGGGCAATGCCGCAGAGGAGATCATGGAGATGACGGATGGCGTTGGCGTCGATGTGGCTATGGAGGCGGTTGGCATCCCCAAAACCTTCGAGATGTGCCAGGACATCATCGCGCCAGGGGGACGTATCGCCAATATCGGCGTGCATGGCACGAAGGTGGATCTCGCGCTAGAGCGGCTCTGGATACAGAACATTACGATTTCCACTGGTCTCGTGAACACGGATACCATGCAACAGCTCATGCGCTCGGTGGAGGCCGGCCAGATCGACCCGTCTCGCCTTATCACCCATCGTTTTGATCTGAGTGAAATCCTGCAAGCTTACGAAGTCTTCGGCAATGCAGCCGAAGAGGGTGCGCTGAAGGTGCTGCTCACGGCATAGACCGACGGATACCAGCCACCGATACCCGGACCAAGGCATTCTCAAGCGCCAAGGGCATACTCGGCACCAGCCAAATGGACCGGGTATCGGAGGCAAACTTAGCCAGAAAGATCGCAACGGAAAAAGCAGACAACCCGGTGAAATTTGTGGGCTCAGGGGCCCGCGGTCCCTTGCCCGGGAGCCCTGTTAAACCAGTCTGCCGAGAATACTGCTGACTTCGTAATTGTTATAGATCGCTGCTTTCCTTGGTCTGATCCAGTCAAGACCAAGGATACAGGTCCTCACGGAGCCGCAGCGATGAGAAATGTACTTTTCTGTTTTGTCCTTTTGGGTATTGGATACCTTTATTTTGAAAGTCTGGCGTTTCTGTTTCAGAGGACGATCAGTTTCGCATGCCTGCACTGGAGGCACCCACGCATGTCGGTACCCTGATTGAAGAGAGGCGAGACGATCTCTTCGTGCCACATAGCGGAAAATTCGAATACTCTGTGCCTGAACATACTGCCCGAGAGGCGACGATCCACTGGATCGGCGAGCGTCGGTGGTATTCCTATCACCCTGACGCGAAACATGGCCCGTCTCCCGTGATCATGTTGTTCCATGGCGCTGGCCGTAATGGTCTTTCAATGATTGATATGTGGCGCGACACGGCAGATCGGTATGGGCTATTTCTGATCGCTCTGGATGGCAAAGATCAAAATTGGCCTACAGAAGCGATTTTTCCGACAATACTACACGACATCCTTTCAGAGGCGGAAGAGGTTGCACCTATTGACCGGGAACGCATTTTCCTGTTCGGGCATTCGAACGGCGCGAGATATGTGCAGAACCTGCTAAATAGAGCGAAAGGCCCTTGGCGTGCCGCAGCTGTTCATGCGGGGTTCGGTGTTGCGGATTCAGCGATTATTCCAGAACATCCAAAGCCGTTTCGTTTATACTTGGGAACGCGTGACCATATTTTCCACACGGATCCCGCGCGGTCTGTTGCGCATGCGCTGGCGGCAAATGGGCACCCAGTGGAGCTTCATCTCATCCCAAACCATACGCATTGGTTTTATGACGCCGGGCCGAAGATCGCCGAAGATGCATGGACCTGGTTTGCGCGTCAGTAAATTCCGTTGTGCAATAAGTGCCTTAGCGGACCTGAGATGCATGCAAAGCATCATGCAGTGTAGAAATCTTCCTGATGGTGCCACTCATCCCGGAAGAGGCTGCACCCGAAGCTTTGGCTACGGTTCGCTTGTGGCGGTCCAGGCGTAGTGCAGCATTCGGCAGGTCGGCTTGGGGACCTAGCTGCGGCCGTGCGAA
The DNA here is from genome assembly GCF_032918305.1 of Rhodovulum sp. FJ3. Lineage (NCBI taxonomy): Bacteria > Pseudomonadati > Pseudomonadota > Alphaproteobacteria > Rhodobacterales > Paracoccaceae > Rhodovulum > Rhodovulum sp. FJ3. The sequence continues at coordinate 449,399 of NZ_JAWJUU010000001.1, read as the reverse complement.
ATGGCTCGAAGCTTTGTCACGACGCCTCTCGCCACGATCCGCGCCCCTTCATGACAATTGAAATGCAGGCCGACTGATAACCGTTTCTGGTGGTAGGCCACCATTTCTCGGACGAGGATATGCATCCGAGCCTTATATGTCCCGACAAGCGGAATGCCCTTCGCAATAGGCACGTCTTCGTCATCCAAGAAATTGGGCCAGATCATGTAGAGGGTCGCATTCAGATTACGCTCTGGCTCGAGAGGGTTGTCCTCGGCATAGCCGAAATCCCAGCGAATATAGTTGAACACAGGCGTCTCGCGCCCTTTTTGTTCTGCGGTTAGGATCGTGATCTCGGCCTCAAAATCAGGCTCGGTCAAATACAAGTCCATCATGAAACCAAAGCTGGCATAGCCAATGGCAGCCTTCAACGCACAATAGGTGTGAAGAGCGCAAGGTCGTCGTGAAAAAACTGGCTTAACTTTATTCGTCTATGCCGCGATGCGCGAAAGGGCCCCTCGTAGGGCCCTTTTCATTTCGGGGGATCTGAGCGCCTTGGCCCAGCTGCATCATGGCTTGAACTCGGATTGTTCAATTTTCTAAAGCTATCCAGCCCGATGGCCGGCCTAGCGTACAATTTGAACTTTCGCCGCAGCGCGCGAATGACCACTTTCAAAGCGTCGTGAAGAGCTGACATTTGAGGCACTGAGACAAGTGCGTAAATGTCACTGGTTTGTAAATGGGAAAGCCTTGCAATCTAGTGAGATCAGATAGTCATCCTTAAAAAGCGCTTCAACACCGACGCTGGGTGAGGTCTTGTCCCAATGCCAGTAAAGCCGGTTCTCTTCCGAATGCATCGGCTCACCCAGATGCAAAACGACCCGAGATACTCGATCCCCTATTCTGACATCCCCGCAACTTGCGGCGGGGAAAGTGTGTACTCTGCATGTCCCGGTTTCATAGCAGCTTTCGGTAATGCACACCGCACCGTTGGGTGCCCAGACGCCATTCTGAATGACCTCACACGCAAGCTGTTTCGGATATTCTTGTAAGAGTATAGCCACACTGATTACGCCAAGCGTTATTGCGCCGGTGATTCCAAGGACGGTTTTTAGCATTGACTTCTCATGATCGGCTTATTCAACAGTTTCTATATCAACCGTGCTTAAATGTATATTGCCGACTTGGGCTTGGTCTTGGCACCCCTCACGACTTTTCCGACAAGTAAGGTCCTGTTTTACAGTGTAAAAAAGATACCATTGCGGCAAGGCGCCGGTTCGGGGATTGGGGACACAGCGGTCGTCGACGTATTTGCCTTGCGTCTGATTATCTACACCGCGATTAAAAAAAAAACGGCCCCGCGAGAGGGCCCTTTTTTGATTACTGATCACCAAAACCGTTCATCCCGACCGGTTTTTGCGGCGGGATCAGGCACTCATAAATCGAGATGTGGCGGCGATGGTAAAGGCACCGCGGCCCTGACGTTCCAGCGGTCCCTCGCGTAGCAACTGGCCGAACGCCCGCAGACCGTCTTCGCGCTGGAACTTGTCGGCGCCCATGAACTCGGCGACGGTGTTCATGACCTCGGGGCGGGTAAAGCTGTCCTGCCCCTCGACCCGCGCCAGATAGGCGGCGGCGCATTCAAGGATATCGGGCAGGGCATGCGCGCCGTGGCGTTCTGCGAAATCGGCAAAGGTATCGTCATCGGCAAAGATGTTGCCCTGATCGTCCGTCTGGTCCTGATCGTCATCGTCCAGCGTGTCGTTTTCCACCGCGCGCAGGGCCAGATTGCCGGTGCTGCGTTGCGTGGCTTGGGCCTTGGGGCGGTCGATACGCTGTTCAGACACCAGCATCAGCGGCGGCATTTTCGCCTTGGTTTCGGGCTTGGCGGCGGGACGAACAACGGCGCTTAGGTCGGCGCGATAGGGGGTGCGTTGCACCTCGGCCTCGGTTTCGCGGTCACGGTTGCGGCCCAGACCACGCTCGGCCACGGTGGCGGCAACGGCGGCCTTGAGATGCGCGATGGCCGAGCGGCGGCGCTTGTGCTCGGTGCCTTCCATTTTGGTGTTCACTTCGTCGACCAGGCGCGACACGTCGGTCACGCCACCGGCGGGCGCTTTGGCCTTGGTGTCCTCGGTAGGTGCGACCGGCGTTGCGGGTGCGGTGTCGCGTTCAACCTCGGCCAGTTCGGCCATTAGGTCGGCCTCGTCTTCGGGGCTGAGGCCCAGAGCTTCGTCGCCGTCCAAATCGTCGCCGTCCAGATTATCCTCGGCGTCGGCCATGATCTGCGTGTCGTCGAGTTCATCGGTAATCTCGTCCTGCAGGTCGGCCTCGATGTCGGCCTCTGCCTCAGGTTCACCCTCGGGTTCGACGTCCTTGCGGGCCCGTTTCAAAACGCGCAGCGGGCGGATGCGGGCGGGTTCCTCGGTCGGGGCGTCCTCAGTGACGGGTTCGGCCTCGGCCTTGGGCGCGTCTTCGGCGTCCGCTTTGGCACCGGGGATAAGGTCGCTTTCGATCAGGCTGGCGCGCATATCCTCAAGCTCGTCGCGCTTGACCTTCATGACGCGGGCACGGGCGCGGGCGGCGGCGTCACGCGCGTCGCCCTCATTGCGCGGCTGGCGTTCCTGTTGTGCGCGGCGTGCGGCACGACGGGCGCGGCGTTCGGCGCGGCGGGCCTGCGCGGGATCGACCTCTTCGGTCTCGTCTGCGTCGGCCTCGGCCACCTCTTCCGGCGCGACCTCATCCAGAACGGCAACGGGGTGTTCTTCGGGAACCTCTTGGATTTCCTCAAGCATCTCCTGCTCGGTGAAATCGGCGGTTTCTTCGGTGATTTCGTCCTGTGCGGTCTCGTCAAAGGCGACCTCGACGGGCTCTTCGATCTCTTCCGCCTCAGGCTCAACTTCGGCCTCGGCTTCGGCGCGCAGGGCTTCTTTCTCGGCGCTCAGACGGGCGGCGAGGGCAGAGATGTCCAGCGGCTGATCATCCTCAACCTCGGCTGTGTCCTCGACATAGTCGTCTTGGATGTCCTCATCGGCAGAGGCTTCAATCTCGTCGACCTCTTCTGCGGTGTCGTCGACACTGTCATCAACACCGTCTTCGACAGGTTCTTCGGTCTCTTCGATCTCGGCGGCGACCTCTTGCTCAACGGGGGGCTCGTCGGTCTCGGTCACATCTTCCGCAACCTCGACAGCATCCTCCATCTCGTCGACTGGCAGGTCGGCGGGCTGGGCCTCCGGCGCACTGGCAGGTGCGGCGGCGTGCTCATCCTCGATAAAGGAACTGTCGCCCTCATCCTCTTCGGCAGGGGCCGAACGGGCGGTCTGAACCACGGCACGAATGCGGGCCAGTTTCGCGGCGACGCTGTCCTCATCCGATGCGGCCGGAGCAGCGGGCGCAGGGTCGGATACGGGGGCAGGGGCCTCGGGTTCGGCGTGCAGTTCGGGTTCGGGCTCAGGCTCCGCAAGGGGCGCGGGTTGCGGGGCCGGTTCGACCTCTGGTTCCGCCGCGACCGGCGCAGGGGCGGCAGGGGCCTGCGGTTCGGGGGCGGGTTCAGGTGTCGGCTCCGGCGCGCGCAGGGCGGTGGGTTCGGGCGCAGTGTCGGCACCGGCATCGGCGCGCAGCACAACCTTTTCCCCATCCACATGCGCATCCACACGACGGCGGATTTCGCGTTCCGCAATCCGTTGCAGCATATCGGCGTCCGGCGTCGGGGGTTCCGCCCCGAAATACCGGTCGTCCGCCGCAAGGTCGCGGAAATACTCGGCGATGGCTTTCATCGTTCCGAAAGAATCGTCAAAACCCTCCAATGTGCACGAAAATGTGCCATAAGAGACTGTTAGGATCTTACTCGCACCAACCATGTTCTGCTCACTTCTCTCGATCTCACGATGCCATTTTTACCATAGGCTGTTTCCCGTTCTCGAACAGAACTGGGAAAATTGGGGGGATTAATCATGGCCAGAATGTGGTTTTTTGCCCTTTTGAGCAGTTTTTTCGGGGAATTCGGCCTTGTTTCTACAATCTGAGCGCGCAGTGACCCTAATCGGTGGTGGTTCGGTAAATGCTGCCGATGTGATTCACGCATTAACCATCGCGCCGGTTTTGGTGGCCGCCGATGGGGGCGCGGAGCGGGCGCTGGCGGCGGGGGTGGTGCCGGATCGGGTGATCGGCGATCTGGACTCCTTGTCGGACGATGCGCGGGCGCAGATCCCCGCAGACCGCATTCATCCCGTCGCCGATCAGGACAGCACGGATTTCGACAAGGCCCTGCGCAATATCTCCGCCCCCTTTGTCATCGGGGTGGGGTTCACCGGCGGGCGGATTGACCACGAACTGGCGGTGTTTTCGGTTCTGGTCCAGCGCGCCGCGATGCCGGTGATCCTATTGGGTGCGGAGGACGTGATCCTGCGCGCGCCGGACGCGATCACCCTGACCCTGCCGGTCGGGACGCGGTTTTCGGTCTTTCCCATGTCCGAGGTCGCGGCGCGGTCAGATGGTTTGAACTGGCCGCTGGACGGGCTGCCCCTATCACCTGGCGGGATGGTCGGGACGTCGAACATCACAACCGCGCCAACTGTGCGGGTTGAGGTCGAGCGCGGGCATGCCCTGTTGATCCTGCCGCGCAAACATCTGGATGCGGTTCTGGCCGTGTTGTGATCAGGCGGGCGGCTGGGGCAGTTTGTGCCGCGTCAGGGACCGCTCGCGGATAAACACATAGAGGCCCGAGCCGACGATAATCGCGATGCCGATGAACGACTGGAAATCGGGGATGTCGTTGAACACCAGATATCCAATCCCGACCGCCGAGATGATTTCGATATACTGTAGTGGCGCAATCACCGCCGCTGGCGCAAAGCGCAGCGCATAAGTAATGAACAGGTGCGACACGGTCGCGGCGACACCCACACCGACAAGCAACCACCAACTCGGCCCCGGCGGTATCACCGGATCAAGCGGCGCAAAGCCGGTGCCGTTAAAGATCGCCAAGGCGGGGAAAATCCAGACGCAGGCCGCAACCGCCGTCCAGAATTGCAGGGCGACGGGATGCTGGCGCGGGGCCATCTTGCGCGTCAGCACCATGTAAAGCGCAAAGAACAGCGCGGTCAGCAGCGGCAGAAACGCGACAGGTCCAAAGTCGCTAAAGCTGGGGCGGATAATCAACAGCGCCCCGCCAAATCCCACCGCACAGGCCACAAGGCGCCGCCAGCCGATGCTCTCGCCCAGAAACAGCGCGCCCAGCAGGGTCAGGATGAACGGCTCGACAAAGAAGATCGCGATACTATCGGCCATGGGCATAACGCTAAGCGCGGTGAAAAACGCGGCTGTCGCAAACAGGATCATCGACGCGCGCAACAGGTGCAACGCCCATTCCCCCAAAGTGGGGCGGCGCAAAACGGTTATCCGCAGAACCAGTGGCAACAACAGAACCGTCTGTATGCCGAACCGGAACGCGATGGTTTCGCCGACCGGCACATAGGCCGATGACGCCTTGGCAAAGGCATCCATCACCGGTGCCAACAGGCTGAATCCGATCATCAAGGCAATGCCCAAAAGCACGCGGTCGGTCGTGTTCGACATGTCAGGGGTCCTTCGCTGGTCTGGGGTATCGTGCCCCAGACAAAGGGAATTCGAATGCACAGAGCGACACTCTAATCACCATTTGGGACATGGGTCTATGGGGTGGTCCCTAAATTGCAGAAAGGGCGCGCCGTTACCTGTTCTGTGGTGGTGGTGCGAGTGATCTGCGAGGGCGTCCTTGGCTGATAACGTTGTTTATATATACCAGTTCGACGATGTGTCGTTTACGGGGACCGAGGACCCGTTTCAGTCGAACAACCTGCAAAACGACAATGCCATCGGCACCGCGACGATTACCGTGGCCGAGGGCTCTACTCCTATTGCGATCACCATTCGCGACGATGACCCCACCTATGAGGACGCAGACAGCGGTCAGGTTCTGGGCGATGCCCTGACCACGATCAACGGCTCGTCTTATGGGGAATGGACCTCTGTTGAAACCGAATACAGCTATGTGATCCGGCCAAAGGGGTCTTTGGACCCTGCCGATAACTTTACGATCTATGTGGTCGAAGTCGCGGGCAATGCCGTTGCGATCGCCTCTGACGGCAAGATTGTTCAGGGGCAGGAATACGAAATCATCCCCGGTGGCTCGGACGATCCGACCGTGGCCTATGCCGACCTGACCATCTGTTTCGCGGCGAGGACGATGATTGCGACGCCATCTGGCGCGCGCCCGATTGAAACCCTGCGTGCCGGTGATCTGGTTCTGACATCGGACAACGGCGTGCGGCAAATCCTGTGGGTCGGGTGCCAGCATCGCACCGGCATCCGTGGCCATGCACCGGTTCACATCCCTGCGGGCAGTCTGGGAAATGAGGCGGACCTCTGGGTCTCGTCCCAGCACCGGATGTTGGTGACGCCGTCGATGGGGTTTCAGACGCCCGCGCGCGACGAAATCCTGCTGCCGGCCAAGGCCCTGATCGGCCAACGCGGTATCCGCTCTGCGCCGCGGTTGCATGTGGCCTATTATCATATCCTGCTGGAACAGCATGACGTGGTGTTCGCCAACGGCATTCGCAGCGAAACCATGTATCCCGGCCCCATGGCCCTAAAGGCACTGCGCCCGCATCAGCGCGCCGAGGTGCGCCGGTTGATGCCCGATGCCTTTGGCGCGGACGCAACGCCCGCCCCCGCCCGCACCCTGATCCGGCCCGGCGAATGGCGCCGCTTTGTTGCGCAACTGGGCGCTTAGGTAACATTGCGCTGCTTTGGCGCAAGGTTATGGCCGATTTCGTCTCGCAGAGATGGTCCGCATTCCCTATAAGGTCCCCAAGCGACACAGGAGAGACCCGGATGAGTGGACAGCTTTCGCCAATCGACAAGGCAAAATTCGCAGCCGCCAAACGCGCGGTGGACTATATCGAAGACGGTATGCGCGTGGGTCTGGGGACCGGGTCTACGGCGGCATGGATGGTGCGCTGTCTGGGTGAAATGGTGCGCAACGACGGGATCAAGGTGCGCGGCGTGCCGACCTCGACCCGCACAGCCGAGCTGGCCCGTGAATGCGGCATCGAAGTGATCTCTCTGGATGAGGCCAAGTGGCTGGACCTGACCATCGACGGGGCCGATGAATTCGACGCCGATCTGAACCTGATCAAAGGGGGCGGTGGTGCCCTGTTGCAGGAAAAGATCGTCGCGACCGCCTCTGATCAGATGATTGTGATCGCCGACGCGGCCAAGGGCGTCGGCCAACTGGGGGCCTTCCCGCTGCCGGTTGAGGTGATCCCGTTCGGTTGGCAAACGACCAAGGGTCTGATTGAGGAAACCCTTATTAATCTTGATGTTTTGGGGCAGGATACCACCCTGCGCATGAACGGCGATGCACCCTTTGTCACGGACGAAGGCAACTATATCGTGGACATGCATCTGGGCCGGATCGGCAATGCGCGCCAACTGGCCCTTGTGGTCAACCAGATCCCCGGGGTGGTTGAAAACGGTCTATTCATCGATATCTGCGATGTCGTCGTGATCGGCCACGGCGATGGCAAGGTCGAGGTACGCGACATCAACGCGGGCACTGTCGAGGAAGACAAAATCGATTTCTTGGAAAACGATAATCTCTTCGTCGACCTCTGAGGATATTGGAAGAAACATGGCTTTTGACTTTGATCTTTTCGTCATCGGTGGCGGTTCTGGTGGGGTGCGCGCCGCGCGTCTGGCCGCAGGTGAGGCAGGGGCCAAAGTCGGCCTAGCCGAGGAATACCGTCTGGGCGGCACCTGTGTGATCCGTGGCTGTGTGCCCAAGAAACTGATGGTGTTCGCATCGGGCTATCCGCGTCTGGTTGAGGATGCACAGGCCTATGGCTGGGAGGCGCAGATCGGGTCGTTCGACTGGAACACGTTCAAGCCGAAGCTGCACGCCGAACTGGACCGCCTTGAGGGCCTTTATGGCAACACCCTGAACAACGCGGGCGTTGAGGTGTTTGATGCCCGCGCCACGCTTGAGGACGCCCATACCGTGCGTCTGGGCGACGGGCGCACCTTTACCGCCAAGCACATCTTGGTGGCCGTGGGCGGCTGGCCCTATGTGCCGGAATTCGACGTCGCGGATGAGATCCTGACCTCGAACGAAATCTTCCATCTGGAAAAACTGCCCAAGAACATCCTGATTGTGGGTGGCGGGTTTATCGCCTGTGAATTCGCCTGCATCCTGAACGGGATGGGCGTTGAGGTGACCCAATATTACCGTGGCGAACAGATCCTGCGCGGTTTCGACGGGGAGGCCCGCGGCCATGTTGCCGAACTGATGCGCGAAGGCGGGGTGAACCTGCATGTCGGCACCGATGTTCTGGAGATGAAAAAGGTCGACGGCGGTCTGTGGGTCAAATCCGCAGACGGCAAGGAAGGCGTCTATGAAAAGGTGATGTATGCCACTGGTCGTCGTCCCAACACCGCGAACCTTGGTCTGGACAAGGCGGGCGTGAAAACCGGTCGCAACGGCGAAATCATCGTGGATGAGTATTCGCAGACCTCGGTCCCGTCGATCTATGCGGTGGGCGATGTGACCGACCGTATCAACCTGACCCCGGTCGCGATCCGCGAAGGAGCGGCTTTTGTCGAAACCGTGTTCCACGGTCGCCCGACCAAGCCCGATCACGAACTGGTCGCAAGCGCCGTCTTCACCCAGCCCGAACTGGGCTGTGTCGGCCTGACCGAAGAACAAGCGCGCGAGCAAGAGCCGATTGAGGTCTACGCGACCTCCTTCCGTCCGATGCAGTCGCTGTTCGCCGGTCGTCCGGACCGTGTGATGATGAAACTGATCGTCAGTCAGGAAACCCGCAAGGTTCTGGGCGTGCACATCGTGTCCGAGGGCGCGGGCGAGTTGATCCAGATGGCCGCCATCGCGGTCAAAATGGGCGCCACCAAAGAAGATTTCGACCGGACGGTTGCGGTTCACCCCACAATGTCCGAAGAATTGGTGACAATGAAAGCACCCGTGCGCAGCGCTTGATTTCTCCAAGCGCACCACCACCTTATGTGCACCAGTGATTATGAAAGGGATGACAACCTAGATGTCTGGAAATAATGGCGGCCCGTGGGGGAGCGGTGGTTCGAACAAAGGGGGCGGCAATCGCGATGACGATCGGCGCCCCGCTGGTCCTAACGACGGTCCCCAAATTCCCGAGATTGACGACCTGATGCGCAAAGGTCAGGAACAACTCAAGGTCCTGATGGGCGGACGCGGCGGTCGCAATGGCGGCGGACGTCCCGGTGGCGGTGGCGGCGATGGCGGCCCCGGTATCACCAAAGGCATGGTTGGTCTGGGCGCGATTGCGGCGGTTGGCCTTTACCTGTTCTCGTCCTTTTACACCGTCAAACCCGAAGAGCAGGGCGTTGAACTGCTGCTTGGGGAATATTTCCGTACGACGGACAACGGCCCGCACTTTGCGTGGTGGCCCTTTGTGACCGTCGACGTGATTCCGGTGACGACGGAACGCACCGAAGACATCGGTGTCGCGACGAACTCGCGCTCGCAAACCGGTCTGATGCTGACCACGGATGCGAACATCGTTGATATCGATTTCCAAGTGGTCTGGAACATCAACAACCCCGCGAACTATCTTTTCAACGTGGCCGACGCCCGTCTGACGGTTCAGGCCGTGTCGGAATCGGTCATGCGTGAGATCATCGCGGCCAGCAACCTTGCGCCGATCCTGAACCGTGACCGTGAGGCCATCGCGATCGACGCACAGGAACGTATTCAGGCGACCCTTAACGAATACGAGGCTGGTATCAGCATCGTTCGTGTGAACCTCTTGAAGGCTGACCCGCCCGCCGAGGTCATCGACAGCTTCCGTCAGGTGCAGGCCGCCGAACAGGAACGTGACCGTCTGGAACGTACGGCAGACGCCTATGCGAACCGCGAACTGGCCCGTGCCCGTGGTGAATCCGCACAGACCTTGGAAGAGGCCGAAGGTTACCGCGCGCAGGTCGTGAACGAAGCCTTGGGTGAGGCCAGCCGCTTTAGCGCTGTGCTCGAGGAATATTCCCAAGCGCCGGACGTGATCCGCAAACGTCTCTACCTTGAAACGATGGAACGCGTTCTGGGCGACGTGGACAAGATGATCCTTGATCCGTCGCTGACGGGTTCGGACGGGGCAGGGGGCGTTGTGCCCTATCTGCCGCTGAACGAACTGACGCGCTCGAACGGGGGGAACTAAGCCATGAAAAAGACGACTTATATTCTGCCGGTTCTGGTGGTCGCCGTTGTGCTGGCGCTGTCCTCGCTGTTCGTTGTGGATGAACGCGAAAAGGCGCTGGTGCTGCAATTTGGTCAGATCAAGGCCGTGAAGGAAGAACCCGGTCTGGCGTTCAAAATTCCGCTGATCCAAGAGGTCGTGCGCTATGACGACCGTATCCTGTCGCTGGACACCACCGAGATTGAGGTGACCCCGTCCGATGACCGCCGTCTGGTGGTGGACGCGTTTGCCCGTTACCGGATTGCCGATGTGGTGCGCTTCCGTCAGGCCGTAGGTGCGGGCGGTGTGCGTGCCGCCGAGGACCGTCTGGGCGCGATCCTGAACTCGCGTATCCGCGAAGTTCTGGGTGCCGATCAGGTGACCTCGGACACGATCCTGTCCGAGGAACGCGGCGATCTGATGCTGCGTATCCGTGATCAAGCCCGGATCAGTGCGGCCGCACTGGGCATCGACGTGGTCGACGTGCGTCTGAAACAGACCAACCTGCCGTCGCAGAACTTGAACGCGACGTTTGAACGGATGAAAGCCGAGCGTGAACGCGAAGCCGCCGACGAAATCGCCCGTGGTAACGAGGCCGCCCAGCGTGTGCGCGCTCTGGCCGACCGTACCGTGGTTGAAACCTTGTCCGAGGCCGAGCGTGAGGCGCAGATCATTCGTGGTGAGGCCGATGCGCGCGCCAACGAAATCTATGCCGATGCATACGGTGCGGATGCGGAATTCTTTGCCTTCTACCGGTCGCTTCAGGCCTATGAACGCGCCCTGACCGGTCAGACCTCGACGATGGTTCTGACGCCCGAGGGGGAATTCTTTGACTATCTGCGCGGGGCGGACGCCCAATAATGTCCGACCTGCTACTGGCAATCGGACTTGTCTGCGTAATTGAGGGGCTGGTGTTCGCACTGGCCCCTTCGCGTTTTCAGGACCTGTTGCGCCAACTGGCGGAATTGCCCGTGGGCACGCGGCGCACCCTTGGCCTAAGTACACTGGCACTTGGCGTCGGTTTGATCTGGCTTGCGCGGGTTTTTGCCGGTTGATCCGTTCAAGGGGTCACGTGGCCGTGACGCAGGTTTTTATTGTTGGTGTTGCCCAATTGCCTACCTATCTAAATAGTAATGGAACCGGGCAGACGACACCGTTTCCCAAATCGAACAGATCATCTGTGGAGGATGTCACGTGAAGCGACAGGCAATCGTAGCAACCAGAACAGCCCCCAATCGCGCCGCACAGGCCGTGATGGCCCTGATCATGGGGTTGGCTTTGGTGATGGCGCAAACCATCGCCGCCGAGGCGCGCGGCGCCCCTGAAAGTTTCGCCGATCTGGCCGATCAGGTCAGTCCGGCCGTGGTGAACATCACCACCTCGACCACGATTGAGGCCAACACTGGCCCCGGTCCCGTGGTCCCCGAGGGTTCCCCGTTTGAAGATTTCTTTCGTGAATTCGGCAATCCCAATGGCGATGGCGCCCCGCGTCAACGCCGTGGTCAGGCGCTGGGCTCGGGCTTTGTGATTTCCGAGGACGGGTTCATCGTTACCAATAACCACGTCATCGAACAGGCCGATGAGATCGAGATCGAATTCTTCTCGGGCAAGACGCTGGATGCCATCGTTATCGGGACCGATCCGAACACCGACATCGCCCTTCTGAAGGTCGAGAGCGACGAGGCCCTGCCGTTTGTGCCCTTTGGTGACAGTGACGCGATGCGCGTTGGCGACTGGGTCATGGCCGTGGGCAACCCGCTTGGCCAAGGCTTCTCGGTCTCCGCCGGTATCGTCTCGGCCCGCAATCGCGCCCTGACCGGCACCTATGACGACTATATCCAAACCGATGCCGCGATTAACCGCGGTAACTCGGGTGGTCCCCTGTTCAATATGGACGGTCAGGTGATTGGCGTGAACACCGCAATCCTGTCGCCCAACGGCGGCTCGATCGGGATTGGCTTCTCAATGGCCTCGAACGTTGTCACGAACGTCGTGGGTCAGTTGCAGGAATTCGGCGAAACCCGCCGTGGCTGGCTGGGTGTCCGTATTCAGGACGTTGGCCCCGATGTGGCCGAGGCGATTGGTCTTGAGGCCGCTGCCGGTGCACTGGTCACCGATGTGCCCGAGGGTCCGTCGTCCGAGGCCGGGATTGAGGCCGGTGACGTGATCATCTCGTTTGACGGCAAGGACGTCGTGGATACTCGCGAACTGGTCCGTATGGTCGGCAACGCACCGGTCGGTGCAACCGTCCGCGTGGTGGTGTTCCGCGATGGCGCGACCCAGACGCTCAAGGTCGTTCTGGGTCGTCGTGAGACCGCTGAAAACGCCGTACCTGCGGTCGCCGAACAAGCCGCCCCCGAAGAACCCGCCGAGATGATCGTGCTGGGTCTGACGGTGATGCCGCTTGGCGATGAGATGCGCGATGAGCTGGGCCTTGGCGGCACGGTCGAAGGTCTGGTCGTCACCAACGTGGATGAGGCGTCCGAGGCCTATGAAAAAGGCCTGCGCGCCGGTGACGTGATCACCGAGGCGGGCCAGAAAAAGGTACTGGAACCCGCCGATCTGCAGGCCCGTCTTGATGAGGCCACAGAGGCCGGTCGCAAATCCATCCTGCTGCTGCTGCGCCGTGGGGGCGACCCGCGCTTTGTGGCGCTGACGCTGGAATAAGGCGAACATACCAAAAAACCTAAAACGCCCCGTGCCGCAGGCCGGGGCGTTTTTCATTTAGGTCAGTCGCCCGCCAAAGGGCGGATCAAATGTCAGGTGTGGGCGGGATCAAACTGGGATCATAGGCGACCAGACCCAATTGCCGCGCCGCCGCCAGCGATAGGGTCGCGCTGTCCAGCCCCTGTTCCTTTTGATAGGTCTGCACCGCGCGCCGCGTCAGCCAATCATAGGTCCCCGTCACCGGCCCCACATGATATCCCCGCGCCTTGAGCGCGCGTTGGAGCGAGGCAAGGAATTCGCTATCCTGAACCTCGGGGCAGGGGGTTTCGAACCACGTCTCGCGCCGCTCGCGCACGATCCTCTGTAACGTTTCGGTCCGGTAAAGGGCGGGCGAGATCACCGTGCCGTCGTCCAGAATTTCGGCCGGTTGCACAAGGTTCTGTTGTGTCACGGTTTCGATCACGGCGGGTTCGGTGCGTTTGGACCAACACGTGCCTGGTGCGGCACCCGGCGGCGCGGGCGTCTGGCCATCGGCCGAGACGCGGGTCACATCGGCACCGGGCGCGGTCGTGCTGCACGCCGCACAGATCGCCACAACGGGCAATATCCCAAGGAATGGTTTCATCGGTTGGTCTGCTCGACTAGGACGGGCTTGGGCCCTTGTTGGGCACAGTTTAGCGCGTTTGGGCCTGTTGCGCCACCAGCCTGTCGAACTCAGGGTGCAAGAGCAGATCCAGCATGGGCGATATGTCCTCAATCCGCTCGGCCACCACATGGTTCACGCCCGAGTCCCGTTGCAACCGCCCCGTCACCCGCAACAGCCGCCCCGAGATCACCGCGCGGCGGTATTGTTCGAACATCTTGGCCCAGACGACCACATTCGCGGTGCCGGTTTCATCCTCAAGCGTCAGGAAGACCACGCCCTTGGCCGTGCCGGGACGTTGGCGCACCAGAACCAGACCGGCAATCGTCACCCGTCCGCCAACTGGCGTATAGGGCAGGCGGTCATTGGGGGTACAGCGCGGCCCCTGAAAGGTGGACAGATCAAGCGTCATGGTGAGAACAAATATAGAACAGTGTGACGCAGCGACAAGCCCTGCGCGAGGGGCTGGCAAAAATCACGCGCCTGCCTTATGTCACTGGGGCACAGGGTTTTAGAATGAGAGTATGAGATGGCGAAGATCACCTATGTCGAACACAACGGCACCGAACACACCGTAGACGTGGCCAGTGGCCTGACCGTGATGGAAGGTGCACGCGACAACAACATTCCCGGCATCGACGCCGATTGCGGGGGCGCTTGTGCCTGTTCGACTTGCCACGCCTATATCGCACCCGATTGGGTCGAAAAGCTGCCCGCGATGGAAGCGATGGAAGAAGACATGCTGGACTTTGCCTATCAGCCCGATCCGGCCCGCTCGCGCCTGACCTGTCAGTTGAAGGTCACGGACGAGATGGACGGTCTGGTCGTCAATCTGCCCGAGAAACAGATCTAATGTCGCGCCAAGCGCCGCGTCACCGGTTGCGCCCATGGGGGCGTACCGCACGCGGCGCGGCGGTTATGGCGGTGCTTGTGGGGGCGGGGATGCCTGCCGTAGCCGAGCCCGTTGCGGTCGCCGCCCGTTTCGACGGGCCGACCACCCGTTATCCCCATGGCGCCTTGGGCGATGACGTTGAATTCACCACCCTGACCGTGACGATGGACAGCGGCACCGAAGTGTCGGTCCACTGGGCGCGGGACGTGGTGTTTGAAGATACCGTTCCCCTGTTGGCCGATGTGGACGGGGGCGGCGCGCCGGAAATCATCGTGACCGAAAGCCACGCGCGTCAGGGGGCGCGTATGGCCATCTACCGCGTCGATGGGGAGGTTGTTCGTCTGGACGTGGCGACCCCGTTTATCGGTACGCGGTTCCGGTGGTTGTCGCGGATTGGCGCGGCGGATCTGGACGGGGATGGCGTGGTGGAACTGGCCTATATCGACCGGCCGCATCTGGCCAAGACCCTGCGCGTGTGGCGCTATGACGGGGTGGGGGCGTTGTCGCCCGTGGCTGAACTGGCGGGGCTGACGAACCACCGCATTGGGGATGAGGTGATTGAGGGCGGCATCCGGTCCTGTCCGGGTGAGGTGCCCCAGATCGTCACGGCGGATGCGAATTGGTCGTTCGTTCAATTCACGACGCTGGAGGATGGCGCATTGCGCACCAAACGCGGCGATCCCTATCGCGGGGCAGAGAGCTTGGCGAACGCCCTGATCTGCGACTAGGCCAAAAGAAAAGGGACGGCGCGTGGCCGTCCCCCGATCCGGTCAAACCGGCGGCGATCAGAGTGCGCGCCAGCCGATGTCCTTGCGATAGAACCCGTCGGGCCAGTCGATTTTCGCGGCCATCTCATAGGCGCGATCGCGGGCCTCTTGCAGGGTTGCGCCCCGCGCGGTGACGTTCAGAACGCGCCCGCCATTGGCCAGAACCTTGTCCCCGTCGGCCTTGGTGCCCGCGTGGAACACCATGTTCTTGCTGTCGGACGGCAGATCGGCAAGCCCCTTGATCTCGGTGCCCTTGGCATAGCTGCCCGGATAGCCGTTCGCGGCCATCACAACGGTCATCGCGTGATCGTCAGCCCAGTTCACCTGAACCTCATCCAGACGCCCCTCGGCACAGGCCAGCAGGATGTCCAGAACCTGAGCACCCAGACGCATCATCAGGGCCTGACATTCGGGATCGCCAAAGCGGACGTTGTATTCGACCAGACGGGGCTGGCCGTCCTTGATCATGAAGCCGGCATAGAGAACGCCCTGATAGGGGGTGCCGCGTTTGGCCATTTCGGCGACGGTCGGTTTGACGATCTCGTTCAGGGCCTTTTCCGTGACCGTATCGGTCATGATCGGCGCGGGGCTGTAGGCGCCCATGCCGCCGGTGTTGGGGCCGGTGTCGCCATCGCCCACGCGCTTGTGGTCTTGGGCGGTGCCGACGGGCAGAACGTTTTCGCCATCGCACAGGATGAAGAAGCTGGCCTCTTCGCCCTCCATGAATTCCTCGATCACGACCTCGGCGCCCGCGGCCCCGAATTCGCCGCCGAACATGTCGTCGATCGCCGACAGGGCGGTGTCCACGTCCATCGCCACGATCACGCCTTTACCGGCGGCCAGACCGTCGGCCTTGACCACAATCGGCGCGCCTTGCTCGGTCACATAGGCGCGGGCGTCGGCGGCATTGTCAAACCGCGCGTAACCGGCGGTCGGTGCGCCACAGGCGTCGCAGATTTCTTTGGTAAAGCCTTTGCTGGCCTCCAGACGCGCAGCGGCCTTGGACGGGCCGAACACGGGGATACCGGCGGCGCGCAGATCATCGGCCACACCGGCGGCCAAGGGGGCCTCGGGGCCGATCACCACAAAGGAAATCGCGTTTTCCTCGGCAAAGGTGACAACGGCCGCGCCGTCCTCGATGTTCAATGCCGCGCATTCGGCGATCTCGGCCATGCCCGCATTGCCCGGGGCCGCGATCAGGCGGTCGCATTTCGGGTTTTGTTGAATCGCCCATGCCAGCGCATGTTCACGCCCGCCACTTCCCAAAATCAGAATATTCATGGTGCCCCCGCTTGGCCTTCGGTTTGCGGCGTTCTAAGCTGAGAGCCGTGCCATGACAAGCGAGCAGAGATGTCCGACCTGATTGATGACCCGATCCCGGGGGCAAACGCGCCAGAATTCACCGTTTCCGAGATCTCGGGCGCGGTCAAACGCACGATTGAGGGCGCGTTTGACCGGATTCGGGTGCGCGGTGAGGTGGGGCGCGTGTTCCGTGCGCGTTCGGGGCATCTTTATTACGACATCAAGGACGACAATAACGTGTTGTCCTGCACCACGTGGAAGGGACAGGCCGCGCGCCTCTCCGTTCTCCCCGAAGAGGGGATGGAGGTGATTGTCACCGGCAAGCTGACCGCGTTCGGGGCTCAGTCGAAATACAACATGAACGTCGAAGAAGTGGTCGTCGCGGGCGAGGGTGCCTTGATGGCCATGCTGGAAAAACGCAAAAAGGCGCTGGCGGCTGAGGGTCTGTTTGACGAGGCGCGCAAACGTCCGATCCCCTATCTGCCGGAAATCATCGGCGTTGTGACCTCGCCTTCGGGCGCGGTGATCCGCGATATTTTGCACCGGCTGCGCGACCGGTTCCCGCGCAAGGTTCTGATCTGGCCCGTGGCGGTTCAGGGGCAGAACTGTGCGCCCGAGGTCGCCAATGCGATCCGTGGGTTCAATGCCTTGACGCCCGGTGGCGCGCTGCCCCGTCCCGATCTGATTATCGTGGCGCGCGGCGGTGGCTCGATTGAGGATCTGTGGGGCTTTAACGAGGAAATCGTCGCCCGCGCGGTGGCGGCATCCGACATTCCGCTGATTTCCGCCGTGGGGCACGAAACGGACACGACGCTGATCGACTTTGTCTCGGACAAACGCGCACCCACGCCGACGGCGGCGGCGGAACTGGCCGTGCCGGTGCGATTGGAACTATTGTCCTGGGTGGATCAACAGGGCGGGCGGTTGACCCATGCCCTGACCCAGGGGGTGACGCGCCGCGCCCAGCGGCTGCGCGATCTGTCTCGTGCGCTGCCCCGACCGGAACAGTTGCTGGACCCCGCGCGGCAACGGCTGGATTTTGTCGGCCACCGCTTGGCCCCCGCGTTGATCGGTGTGACCCAGAAACGCCGCGTGCATCTGTCGACCCT
Organism: Rhodovulum sp. FJ3; assembly: GCF_032918305.1. Classification (NCBI taxonomy): domain Bacteria; kingdom Pseudomonadati; phylum Pseudomonadota; class Alphaproteobacteria; order Rhodobacterales; family Paracoccaceae; genus Rhodovulum; species Rhodovulum sp. FJ3. Next base: position 431,781 of record NZ_JAWJUU010000001.1, on the reverse strand, counting down.
ATCGGGCAGTTTGCGCCCCGCCTCGCTGCGTCGAAATGTGGCCGAAGCGCGCCAACGTCAGGACCGTCTCAAGACACGCCTGACGCCCGAGGTCATCACCCGTGACGTCACGCGCAAGCGCACAGATCTGAACCGTCTCAGCGACCGGTTGACGCGCGTGGGCACGGTGAACAACGACCGCCTGCGCGCGCGTCTGGAGACGCTGAACCGGATGCGCAACAGTCTGGGGTATGAGGAAACGTTGAAGCGCGGCTATGCCGTGGTGTGGGATGGCGACGCGGTCGTCACCACCGCCGCACGCGCGGCTGAGGCGTCCGATCTGCAGATCCAGTTCGCGGATGGCAAGATGTCGGTGGGTGAGGGCGGCGCGCCTGTGCCCCCCGCGCCTGCGGCCCCGAAACCGGCCCCCAAACCCAAGCCCAAGGCGAAACCAAAGCCCAAACCGGACACGCCCGAACAGGGTAGCCTGTTCTAAACCGCGCCGTTATACGCCCGTCCAAGGCGTGCCACAGGTCAAGGGTTTTTCGCTAACGCCCATCTGTTCCAGAACCCGACCCTGACCGTCGGGGGCGTCAAATTCCGCGCGCAGACCGCTGGCCCCCTGATCAAAGATCCAGCATTGTTGGTTCAACGGATCGTGCTCATAGACAAAACAGATGCGACCGGCGCGGGCAAACCACCGTCCCTCGCTGCATTCCCCGTCCATAAAGCTCCAGATGACGCGATGATCCGGCAGGTATTGTTCGGCCCCGTAAAGTTCCCCCTCGGATCGGAAGTAGATCGTTTTGCCTTGGGTCAGGGCATCGAAAATCTCGCCGTCATCAATCGGGACGGCCATGGCCATCGGCGCAGAGAGGCATAGGGCAAGGATCAGATGTATCAGGCGCATGAGGCAACCCTAGCACGGAATGTTTACAGGTCGAGGTGACAGTCGCGTTACTCTGCGCCGGTTTCCTCGGGCATCCAGCGCGCCACGCGTTTGTCCATCACCCGCCGCCACAGGGTCGGGAACAGGGCGACGGTCGCCATCGCGGGCAGGCTGAGGGGCAGGCGCGGGCCGCTGCCCCGCTCACCAAGGCGCAACGCGGGGTAGGGGCGCGCGGGATGGGCGTGGTGGTCGGAATGGCGCGGCGCGTTCAACATCAGATAGCTGGTGAACCATTGCGGCGCGTCCCACGAATGGCGCTGATCCACCGGCTCGGGCCGTCCATTAACCGTCGCGCGGCGTAGGCCATAATGTTGCACATAATCCGACAGGATCAATTGCGCGGTGGCATAGGTCGCAAGGGCGATATGCGCAATCGCGCCCGCCACGCCAAAGATCAGACCGCTGGCCAACAAGCACCCCGCCGCGCCTCCCACGTAGAGGACATAGGGGTTGCGCCACCACGCCGCCGCCCGTGCGCGCTCGGCGCTCAGGCCTGCGCGAAACGACCCGATCCATGCACGCGGTGCAAAGCGGTAATAGCTCTGGCCCAAGGGCGCGCTGTTTGGATCATCGGGGGTGGCGACAAACCGGTGGTGGATTAGGCGATGCGCCGAGGTGTGATGCCCGTAGAACAGCGAAATATAGACCCACATCCCCAACCGGAACAAACCGCGCCGCGACCGGTGGATCAACTCATGCGCATTGGCGTTGCTGACCTGTCCCATGAACAGACCGGCGGCAAAGAACAGGGCGATACGCTCGGGCGCGCTTAGGGGGCCATGCCCCGATACGCCCGCGACCGCGCTGATCAGAACGGCAAAATGCCCGAGGGCAAGCGCCACGGACAACGGGTCCGCGCCGGGAAACTCGGCCCCCTCTGGCGCGTTCGGGGTGACATAGGCGATCAACTGATCCATCAGAAAGGTCAGCAAGGTCAGATAGATCAACGCGGCCCAGACCCAGATCCCACCGGCCCATGCCCCCAGAACGATCAACCCCACAGGCATCAGGGTGATCGCGGAAAACAGGGCCATTGAGGGGCCTTTGGGCGCGGCTGTTGTGTCCATTGCGTGCCCAAGATGACCCATCCCCCGCACGGGTTCTAGTGCCGATTGCACCGCCTGCGGCAACGGGGCCTTCCATCACTGGCCAATTGCCATTAAGTGATCTCTAACCGGAGGCACACATGGCAATTTTCAAAAAGCTCAAGGATCGGCTGTTCAAATCTTCGACCAAGATCGAAGAGGGGCTTGAGGCCATCGTGGATGAGGGCGCAGAGGCACCCGAAACGACACCCGAACCCGCGCCCGTTGCCGAACCGCTGCCGCCTGTGACGCCGGTCGATCTGGGCGCGGTCGACGCCGCCCCGCTCGATGCGGGGGGCGGCGACAGTTCCCCCGATGAGACGCCCGAACCCGCGAAAACCGGCATCCTTGGCCGGATCATGGGCCGCGGTGAGGCCGCGCCGGTCAAACGCCGCACGCTCGATGACGACATGCTTGAGCAACTCGAAGAGCTGCTCATCACCGCCGATATGGGCGTCGATACGGCCCTGCGCGTGACCGCCAATATGGCCGAAGGCCGCTTTGGCAAACGTCTCAGCGTTGAGGAAATCAAATCCCTGCTGGCCTCGGAAATCGCCCGCATCATGGAACCGGTCGCCAAGCCGATGCCCCTTTACCCGTCCCGCCCGCAGGTGGTTCTGGTCGTGGGCGTCAATGGCTCGGGCAAAACCACGACCATCGGCAAACTGGCCAGCCAATTTCGCGCCGCGGGCAAATCCGTGGTGATTGCCGCTGGCGATACCTTCCGCGCGGCGGCTGTTGAACAGCTTCAGGTCTGGGGCACCCGCGCGGGCGTCCCCGTCCTGACCGCACCCGAGGGCAGCGATCCGGCCTCTTTGGCCTATGACGCGATGACCAAGGCGCAAGAGGACGGCGCAGACCTGTTGATGATCGACACGGCGGGCCGTCTGCAAAATCGTCAGGACCTGATGGAAGAGCTGGCCAAAATCGTGCGCGTCATCCGCAAAAAAGACCCCGAGGCCCCGCATAACACCCTGTTGGTTCTGGACGCGACGACGGGTCAGAACGCGATCAATCAGGTCGAGACGTTTCAGAAACTGGCCGATGTCTCGGGCCTTGTGATGACGAAACTCGACGGCACGGCCAAGGGCGGTGTTCTGGTCGCGCTGGCCGATAAATTCGGTCTGCCGATCCACGCGATTGGCGTGGGCGAACAGATTGACGATCTGTCCCCCTTCGACCCCGAAGATTTCGCCAAGGCCCTTGCCGGTCTCGACGCCTAACCGAAACGGAACCCCCATGGCCGAACAGAAAAAGATCAACCCGATGCTGAAAATGGCGCTGGAACTGGGGCCGATCGTCCTGTTCTTTCTCGCCTACACCCGTCTGCGCGACCGGACATTTGACATCGGCGGTCAGGCCTATGACGGGTTTATCGTCGCAACCGCGCTGTTCATCCCGTTGATCGTGGTGACGACCCTGATCCTGTGGAAACTGACCGGCCACCTGTCCAAGATGCAGATCGCCACGGTGGTTCTGGTCGTGGTGTTCGGCGGGTTGTCGGTCTGGCTGAACGATGACCGGTTTTTCAAGATGAAGCCGACGATGATCTACACCCTGTTTGCCGGTGTGCTGGGCTATGGCCTGTTGCGGGGGCAATCCTATCTGCGCTTTGTGATGGAGGAAATGATGCCCCTCCAGCATGAGGGCTGGATGATCCTGACCCGCCGCTTGGCGCTGTTTTTCGCGGGCCTTGCGGTGCTCAATGAAATCATCTGGCGCACCATGTCGACGGATGCGTGGGTCAACTTTAAAACCTTTGGCCTGACCATCGCGATCTTCGCGTTCTTCATGGCGCAGGGCAAAGTGATCCAGACCTATTCCATCCCCGAAGACGCCGACCGCACCTAAGCGGTCGCCTTACCTAAGTCGTCCCATGTGCGGCGCAGGATCGTCGCGCTGTGATGCAGCGCGCGGTCCTCATCCGGTGACAGGTCCGGCATCAGATCGGCGTGGATGCCGCCCGCCCCCACGATGCGGGGCAGGGACAGGGCCACGTCGCGCACCCCCACCACGTCGGGCGTCACCATGGACACGGACAGCACCGTCTGTTCATCGCGCAACACCGCGCGCGCAATCGCGGCCAGACCCGCGCCGATCCCGAACCACGTCGCACCCTTGCCGTTGATGATCGAATAGGCGGCGTTGCGCACCGCGCTGTCGACCTCGCCACGCACGGTGGCGGTGATGGGCGCGGCGATCTGGGCGGCAAAGGTCGTCAGGGGCAGGGACCCCGCCCGCGCCGAGGACCATGCCAGAACCTCGCTGTCGCCATGCTCGCCCAACACATAGGCATGCACCGATTGCGGCGAGATGCCGAAATGCGTTCCCAGCAGGGCGCGGAACCGCGCGGTGTCCAGAATGGTGCCCGACCCGATCACGCGGCGTGCCGGAAATCCGGTCAGGTCCTGTGTGATCTGGGTCATGATATCGACGGGGTTCGTCGCCACCAACAGAACCGCATCAGGCGCATATCGGGTGATCTGGCCACAGACATCGGCAAACACCGCGCGATTGCGCGCCAGCAGGTTCAGACGCGTTTCGCCGGGCTGTTGGGCCACACCCGCCGCAATCACGATCAGATCGGCCCCCGCCACCTGATCATAACCCCCGTGGCGCAACACACAGGCAGGCCCGAACGGTACGGCATGGGCGATGTCCTCGGCCTGCGCACGGGCGAGGGCGGGGGATTTGTCCACGAATACAATCTCTTGGGCGATGCCCGCGCTGGCGATGGAAAACCCTGCCGCGCTGCCGACCATGCCCGCTCCGATAATAGCAACCTTCATCCCGAACCCCTTATTTACAACTGCAATCCCCCCGTATTCCCACCCTAGCACCGCCACCCGTTTGGGTGGAAAAAATCGGCGGATAAAAAAATGTGGGTCTGTGATGAATTTTTCTTGAAACGACTCAGACGTGCTTTTATGTGCCCCCGCAAGACGCCAACGCACGCGCCTCTGGCCGAGTCCCTGACTCCGTGTTTACGTAGCGACGGTAACGTCTCCCTTGGAAGTGAGCGGTCATATATGGCCGGGTCTATTGGAGATGACCATGAACGCTACGATTACCGATTTCGTCGGAGAATTCTCTGTAAACACTGTTTCCCGCGTTGAGGACTATATCCGCGCGAACACGTTCGATCGCCCGACGCTGGTCATCGATACCCAAGCGGTCGCACATCAGTACCGCGCCCTGCGCGCCGGTCTGGGCCGCGCCGACATCCACTATGCCGTCAAAGCAAACCCCGCGCCCGAGGTCATCGAGACCCTGATCGCGCTGGGCGGTCACTTTGACGCCGCATCGCGCGCCGAAATCGAACTCTGCCTTGGTCTGGGTGCGGCACCGGAAACCGTGTCGTTCGGCAACACCATCAAACGCCCCAGCGACATCGCCTTTGCCTACCGCGCCGGTGTGCGTCTGTTTGCAGCCGACGCCGAGGAAGAGCTTGAAAAGCTGGCCGAGCACGCGCCCGGTGCCAACGTCTATATCCGCATCATCGTCGATGCGACCGAGGCCGACTGGCCGCTGTCGCGTAAGTTCGGCTGTGGTCGTGACAAGGCGGTCGCGCTGGCGAAAATGGCGGTGGAACTGGGCCTGAACCCGATCGGTCTGTCCTTTCACGTCGGCAGCCAGACCCGCCGCGCCGAGATGTGGACCCCCGTTCTGGATCAGGTGGCTGCCGTTTGGGCCGCCGTGCGTGAGGCCGGTATCGAACTGACCCTGCTGAACATCGGCGGTGGCTTCCCCGCGTTCTATGGCGAAGACATCGACCACCCCACGACCTATGCGCGCCGCGTGATGGAACTGGTGGCCGAGCGTTTTGGCGACGTCCCCCACATCATGGCCGAGCCGGGTCGTGGTCTGGTGGCCGAGGCCGGTATGATCGCCGCCGAGGTTCTGTTGGTGTCCAAGAAATCCGATCTGGACACCTATCGCTGGGTCTATCTGGACATCGGTAAATTCTCGGGTCTGGCCGAAACCATGGATGAGGCCATCCGCTATCAGTTCATCACCGACCGCGACCACGAAGACACCGGTGCCTGCATTCTGGCCGGTCCGTCTTGCGATAGCGCTGATGTTCTGTACGAAAAGCGTCCTGTGCAGCTGCCCGTCGGTCTGCGTGCCGGTGATCGGATCATCATCCGCGCCTGTGGGGCCTATACCTCGACCTATGCGTCGGTCGGGTTCAACGGTTTCCCGCCGCTGGATGTGATCGCGATCTGATCGCACCGCCCTTTGTAATGCCGCACGCCCGTCCCGTTCACTCGGGGCGGGCGTGCTTTTTTCCGCCGATGAGCAGGCGCGATTCGCCTTAACGCTGGCGTGATTCGTTTGGCCTTGCTAGACTGGGCAAATCAGATCCGGACAAACCGGACGATAAAGGCAGTCGAGGCGGTAATATGACGGAAATGGTGTACGGCGCCGCGCCTATGCGCGTGGGGGATCCTGTTCTACCTCGGTGGTGGCGCACGATCGACAAATGGACCCTGTCCAGCGTTCTGTTGCTGTTTAGCATTGGCCTGTTGCTGGGCCTTGCGTCCTCACCGCCCTTGGCCGCGCGCAACGGGCTTGATCCTTTCCATTATGTTGAACGCCAAGCGTTTTTCGGCTTTGTCGCGCTGGGTGTGATGATGGTCACGTCGATGTTTTCGCCTGATCTGATCCGGCGTCTGGGCGTGCTGGGTTTCTTTGCGGCCTTTGTGGCGCTGGCCCTGTTGCCGGTGCTGGGCACGGATTTCGGCAAGGGCGCGGTGCGCTGGTACAGCCTTGGGTTCGCCTCGGTGCAGCCGTCCGAGTTCCTCAAGCCGGGGTTCATCATTCTGGCCGCGTGGCTGATGGCCGCCAGTCAGGAAATCGGTGGCCCGCCGGGTAAATCCTTTAGTTTCGCCATCGCCGTGGTCATCGTGGCCTTTCTGGCGATGCAGCCCGATTTCGGCCAATCGGCCCTGATCCTGTTTGCATGGGGCGTGATGTATTTCGTCGCCGGTGCGCCATTCATCCTGTTGATCGGGATGGCGGGTCTGACCATGATGGCGGGCACGGTGGCCTATTATAATTCCGAACATTTTGCGCGTCGGATCGACGGATTCCTGTCGCCCGAAATCGACCCGCGGACCCAGCTTGGCTATGCCACGAACGCCATCCGCGAGGGCGGGTTTTTCGGCGTCGGCGTGGGCGAGGGGACGGTGAAACAATCCCTGCCGGATGCGCATACGGATTTCATCATCGCCGTCGCGGCCGAGGAATATGGCCTTGCCCTCGTCCTTGTGATTATCGCGCTCTATGCGGTGGTGGTTGTGCGGTCCCTGTACCGCTTGATGCGCGAACGTGACCCGTTCATCCGTCTGGCGGGCACGGGTCTGGCGTGCATTTTCGGCGTTCAGGCCTTTATCAACATGGGCGTGGCGGTGCGTTTGCTGCCCGCCAAGGGCATGACCCTGCCGTTTGTCAGCTATGGCGGTTCCTCCATCATCGCGGGCGGTATTTTAATGGGCATGTTGTTGGCCCTGACGCGCACCCGTCCGCAGGGTGAAATCGGTGATATTTTGATGCGAAGAGGTCGTTGATGGCCCCCCTTTTGGTGATTGCGGCCGGTGGGACCGGCGGCCATATGTTTCCGGCACAGGCCTTGGCCGAAGAGATGATCGCACGCGGTTGGCGGGTGAAACTGTCGACCGATGCGCGGGGCGCGCGCTATGCGGGGAATTTCCCCGATGCGGTTGAGATTGAACAGATTTCCAGCGCGACCTTTGCCCGTGGCGGGGTCTTGGCGAAACTGGTTGTGCCGTTCCGCCTGTTGGCCGGTGTGATGGGCGCAAGCGTCAAGCTGATGCGCGACAAGCCCGCCGTTGTGGCGGGGTTCGGCGGCTATCCGTCCTTTCCGGCAATTGCGGCGGCGACGCTCCTGCGCCGCCCGCGCATGATCCACGAACAAAACGGCGTTCTGGGCAAGGTGAACAAGGTCTTTGCCAAACGCGTCAGTGCGGTTGCCTGCGGTATCTGGCCCACAGACCTGCCCGACGGTGCGACCGGCACGCATATCGGCAATCCCGTGCGCGGGGCCGTTCTGGACCGCGCCGCATCGCCCTATATCGCGCCGGGCGACTACCCGATGAGCATTCTGGTCATCGGCGGCTCCCAAGGGGCGCGCATCCTGTCCGATATGGTGCCTGCCGCACTGGGCATGATGCCCGATCACATCCGCCCGCTGTTGCGCGTCGCCCATCAGGCCCGCCCCGAGGATCACGACCGCGTCGTTACGGCCTATGCCAACGCCGGTATCGCCGCCGAGGTCAAACCGTTCTTTGCCGACATCCCCGGTCGCCTCAGCGAGGCCCAATTGGTCATCAGCCGCTCGGGCGCGTCCTCGGTTGCCGATATTTCGGTGATCGGGCGTCCCTCGATCCTGATCCCCTTTGCCGCCGCCGCCGGTGATCACCAGACCGCCAATGCGCGCGGGCTGGTCGAGGCGGGCGCGGCGATCATGGTGCCCGAATCCCGTCTTGATCCCCAATCCCTTTGCGCGCAAATAGGCACGGTTCTGGAACAGCCCGCCGCGGCGATCCAGATGGCGATGTCCGCCTTGTCCTGTGGCAAACCGGACGCCGCGCGCGAACTGGCCGATATGGTCGAAAATCTGGCCCAAGAGGGGACCGCCTGATGAATGCTGCTGCTGTCACGAAACTGCCCACCGATGTCGGGCCGATCCATTTTGTCGGGATTGGCGGGATCGGGATGTCGGGCATTGCCGAGGTGCTGTTGAACCTTGGCTATCGCGTGCAGGGCAGCGACCTGAAGGCCAGCAAGATCACCAAACGGCTCGAGGAGTTGGGCGCCACCGTGTTTGAGGGCCAGCGCGCCGAGAACCTTGACGGGGCCGAGGTCGTCGTGATTTCCAGCGCGATTAAACCGGGCAACCCCGAACTGGACGCCGCCCGCGCCACAGGCATGCCGGTTGTGCGCCGGGCCGAAATGCTGGCCGAACTGATGCGCCTGAAATCGAACATCGCGGTTGCGGGCACCCATGGCAAAACCACCACGACCACGATGGTTGCGACCCTGCTGGATGCGGGCGGGATCGACCCGACCGTGATCAACGGCGGCATCATTCACGCCTATGGGTCCAACGCCCGCATGGGCGAGGGCGAGTGGATGGTCGTCGAGGCCGATGAGAGCGACGGCACCTTTAACCGTCTGCCCGCCACCATCGCCATCGTCACCAACATCGACCCCGAGCATATGGAGCACTGGGGCACGATCGAAAACCTGCGTCAGGGCTTTCTTGATTTCGTGTCCAACATCCCGTTCTACGGTCTGGCCGTCTGTTGTACCGATCACCCCGAGGTTCAGGCGCTGGTCGGTCGCGTGACCGACCGCCGGATCACGACCTTCGGGTTCAACGCACAGGCCGACGTGCGCGCGATCAACCTGCATTATAAGGCCGGTAAGGCCCATTTCGACATCGCGCTACAGGCCGATGATCGTGTGATTGAGGGTTGTGTCCTACCGATGCCGGGCGATCATAACGTGTCCAACGCGCTGGCCGCTGTGGCGGTGTCGCTGCATCTCGGGATGACGGGCGATCAGATCCGCGACGCGCTTGCCGCGTTCGGGGGCGTGAACCGTCGCTTTACCAAAGTGGGTGAGGTGAACGGCGTCACCATCATCGACGATTACGGCCACCATCCCGTCGAAATCGCCGCCGTTCTGCGCGCCGCCCGTCAGGCGAGTGAGGGGCGCGTGATCGCCGTGCATCAGCCGCACCGCTATACCCGCCTGCATTCGCTGTTTGACGATTTTTGCACCTGTTTCAACGACGCGGATGTGGTCGGCATCGGCGAGGTCTACGCCGCAGGTGAACAGGTGATCGAGGGCGCAACGCGCGACGATCTGGTGGCGGGTCTGATCCGTCACGGCCATCGCCACGCCCGCGCCGTCACGTCCGAGGACGATCTGGAACGTCTGGTGCGTGAACAGGCCCGTCCGGGCGATATCGTTGTCTGCCTCGGGGCCGGCACGATCAGCGCTTGGGCCAACGGTCTGCCCGCACGGTTGTCCAACAGCTAAAAAGGTGCCGCCATGGCAGAGACGCTGAAACGCCGCATCGGTCTGGGATTGCTGACCGCCTACGGTGTCGGCGTCATGGTGGGGGCGGGGATATACGTCCTTGTCGGTGCGGTCGCGGGATCGGCGGGCGTCTGGGCACCTCTGTCCTTTTTGATTGCCGGTCTGATCGCCGCGCCCTCGGCCCTGAGCTATGCCGAACTGTCCACCCGCATCCCCAAGGCCGCGGGTGAGGCCGCCTATGTCGAACAGGCGTTCGGCCTGCGGTGGCTGGCGCTGGTGATCGGGTTCGGGATCGTGGTTGCGGGCACGATTTCCGCCGCCGCCGTGTTGCGCGGCGGGGCGGGATATCTGGGCGGATTGGTGCCGCTGGGACAGCCGGTTCTGATTGCGGTGTTGGGCGTGTTCCTGATCGGTGTGGCCTTGATCGGTGTGTTGGAGAGCCTCGCCATCGCGGCCCTGTTCACGGTGGTCGAACTAACCGGTCTGATCCTTGTGATCTGGGCGGGGCTCAGCGCCGAGCCGTCCCTGCCATGGCAGGCCCCCGTGCCGGTGTCGATCACCGGTTTGGGCATCGGCGCGGTTTTGGCGTTTTTCGCCTTCATCGGGTTTGAGGACATCGTCAACATGGCCGAAGAAGTGCGCAATCCCACCAAGACCCTGCCGCGCGCGATTATATTGTCGCTGATCGTGACCTCGGTGATCTATGCGCTGGTGTCGATGGCGGCGGTGCGGGCGGTTGCGCCGTTTGATTTGTCGCACAGCACCCAGCCGCTGGTCGATGTCTGGCGCGCACGCACCGGCGGATCGGCCGCGTTTTTGTCCGCGATTGCGGTGGCGGCAGCGTTGAACGGGGTGCTGGCGCAAATCGTCATGGCGTCGCGTGTGTTGTTCGGGATGGGGCGAGATACGGCCGGACTGACCCTGTTCGCACATACATCCGCGCGGTTCGGCACGCCGGTCACGGGCACAATCGTCGTGGGCACGGCGGTGATCGGGGCGGCATTGGCCCTGCCGGTGTCGGCCTTGGCCAGTGTGACGTCGACAGTCCTTCTTGGCGTTTTTGTCATTATCAACCTCGCGCTGCTGCGTCTAAAACGGGTGACGCCCGAGGCCCCGTTCCGCGTGCCAACCTTTGTGCCGCTCATCGGCGCGGTGGTCGCGGCGGGGGCGTTGGTTTTGTCGTTTGTCTGGGGGACCCTATGAATTTGGCATTCGTTCTATGCTGTCTTTGGCTGATCGTGGCGAATGTGATCGCGATGTTCCCAAGCCGCCGGAAACATTGGCCCGCCGCCTATGCGTTGATGAGCGCTGGCCTGCCTCTGGTCGCCTATGTCATCTGGGCCGAAGGCATCTGGTGGGCACTGTTGTTCATGGCGCTGGCGGCGTCGGTTCTGCGCTGGCCCTTGGTTTTCGCGCTGCGCTGGGTGCGGCGTCAGTTCGGCTAGGCGGGGATGGGCGTCCTGATCGCATACGGGTTGTGGGGCGTGTTGCCGGTTCTGGCCTATGTCGCCCTGATGGCAGGGGTTGAGAGGCGGATAATGGCGCCCATCGGCCTGTTTTCTCTTTATTCTCTGGTCACATTTGTGACAGGTATCGCGCTGAACGGAGAGGGCGTGATCAGCCGCACGGGCCTGGCGATCCCTTGGGTCTTGGGTGGATGCATCGTGGCCCTGATGTATTTTGTGGGAACAAAGGCGGGAACAGATGACCGGTGAGATGCCAAGCGTACGCGGAACCCTGACGGCGGATCGACCGCTGAACGATCTGACGTGGCTGCGGGTTGGGGGACCTGCGGATTGGCTGTTCCAACCGGCGGATGTTGCGGATTTGCAGGCGTTTCTGGCGGCATTGCCCGCCGATGTGCCCGTGTTCCCGATGGGGGTTGGCAGCAACCTGATCGTGCGGGACGGGGGCGTGCGCGGCGTGGTGATCCGTCTGGGGCGCGGGTTTAACGGGGTCGACATTGACGGCACGACCGTGACCGCCGGTGCGGCATTGCTGGACGCGATGGTCGCGCGCAAGGCCGCCGAGGCGGGCGTCGATCTGACATTCCTGCGGACAATTCCCGGCAGTCTCGGCGGGGCCTTGCGGATGAACGCGGGGTGCTATGGGACGTACCTGCGCGATGTGTTCGTGTCGGCGCGGATCGTGACGCGGACGGGCGAGTTGATGACCCTCACCGCCGATGACATCGAGTTTGCCTATCGTCAGACCAACATCCCAGAGGGCGCGGTGATTATCGACGTCACCTTGCAGGGCGGAACGGGTGATCCCGACGCCTTGGCCGCGCGGATGCAGGAACAGCTTGATAAACGCGACGCGACCCAACCGACCAAGGATCGCAGTGCGGGATCGACCTTTCGCAATCCGGCGGGGTTCAGTTCCACAGGGCGCGCGGATGATGTCCATGATCTAAAGGCGTGGAAGGTCATTGATGATGCGGGTTTGCGCGGCTTTTCCATCGGTGGCGCGCAGATGTCGGAGATGCATTCGAACTTTATGATCAACACCGGCGGCGCAACGGCGCATGATCTGGAATCACTTGGCGAAGAAGTTCGAAAAAGGGTTTTCCAAAACAGCGGAATAGAACTAGTATGGGAAATCATGCGCGTCGGTGAACCGGCCGCAGAAGAATAATAAGTCCAAGGGTCAAAAATAAGGCCCGGTAACGAGGCACTGATGGTGGGTATGTCGAGCAGGGCAAACCCCAAAGTGGCGGTGATATATGGTGGCCCTTCGTCCGAGCGCGAAGTGTCTCTGGCGTCTGGTCAAGAATGCGCAACCGCACTTGGGGAAGAGGGCTATGAGGTCGTCATGATTGACGCCGGCCCCGACCTATATAACCAGTTGAACGCGGCCGCACCGGATGTGGTCTTTAACGCGCTGCACGGGCGGTGGGGCGAAGACGGCTGTGTGCAGGGCATTCTGGAATGGATGGGTCTGCCCTATACGCATTCGGGCGTTCTGGCCTCGGCCTTGGCGATGGACAAGGAACGCAGCAAGGCCGCCTATCGCGCCGCCGGTCTGCCCGTTGCCGACAGCGGCCTGTTTGACACCGATGAGGTGCGCGCGCGTCACGTGATGACGCCCCCCTATGTCGTGAAACCCTACAACGAGGGCTCGTCCGTGGGTGTGTACCTTGTGATGTCGCCCGATGATGCGCCGCCCCAAGTGTCGGACGACATGCCCGCGCGCGTGATGGTTGAGGCATTTGTGCCCGGTCGTGAACTGACCTGTTCGGTGATGGGGGACCGCGCGATGTCGGTCACCGAAATACTGACCGATGGCTGGTACGACTACGACGCCAAATACAAACCCGGTGGGTCGCGCCATGTGGTGCCCGCCCAAGTCCCGGCCGAGATTTTCGATGCCTGTCTGGAGTATGCCCTGCGCGCGCACAACGCACTGGGCTGTCGCGGGGTCAGCCGGACCGATTTCCGTTGGGACGACCGTAAGGGGTTGGATGGGTTGATCATCCTTGAAACCAACACCCAACCCGGTATGACCGCGACCTCTCTGACGCCCGAACACGCGGCCGAGGTGGGCAAGACATTCCCGCAGCTGTGCCGCTGGATGGTGGAGGACGCGTCATGCAACAGATGACCCGCCGCGCCCCGCGGATTGAACGCCGCACCGACGTCGACACCCCGCCGCGCCGCGATCCCGCGCCGACGCGTTTGGCCTATCGGATGAACCGGCTGTGGCTGACGCCGTTGTTTCGCGCGATGCTGCATGTCGGTCTGCCGGTGTTTCTGATCATCTTTTGCACGGGCCTGTATCTGGCCGATGAGGGACGCCGCGATGGTCTGGTGACATTCGCCCAAGATGTGCGCCGCACCCTGCAGGAACGTCCCGAATTCATGGTCGAGATGATGGCGATCGACGGGGCCTCGCAAGAGGTCGGCGATGACATCCGCGAAATCCTGCCGTTGGATTTCCCGATCAGTTCCTTTGATCTGAACCTAGAGGACATGCGCCGCACGATTTCCGGTCTGGACGCGGTTGCGCGGGCCGAGCTGCACATCCGCGCCGGTGGCGTGCTGCAGATTACGATTGATGAACGCCTGCCCGCCGTTGTCTGGCGTGGGCGCGACGGGTTGGAGTTGCTGGACGTGAACGGGTTGCGGGTGTCGGCCCTTGGGGCGCGCTCGGACCGGCCCGATCTGCCGTTGATCGCGGGCGAGGGCGCCTATGAAAGCGTGCCTGAGGCACTGGATATCCTTGCCGCCGCCAGCCCGATTGAAGACCGCATTCGCGGTTTGGTCCGCGTGGGCGCGCGCCGCTGGGACGTTGTTCTGGATCGTGGGCAGCGCGTGATGCTGCCCGAAACCGGTGCCGTGCGCGCGATGGAACGCGTGATCGCGATGGACAAGGCCGAGGAAATGCTGGCCCGCGATCTGGTGACCGTCGATCTGCGCCAAAGCGACCGACCGACCCTGCGCATGAGCGACGGCGCATTTGAACAGTATAAACAAATAAAAATTATCGAGGCAGGAGTGCTTAGCCGATGACCGATCTGTATCAGTCTCAGCGCGCAATGCGGCGCATGCGGAAACAGGCCATGGATCGGGGCGTTGTCGCCATTCTGGATGTGGGGACCTCGAAAATCGCCTGTCTGGTTCTGCGCTTTGACGGGCCGGAACAGTTCTCGGCGTCCGAGGGCATCACCTCCTTGGCCGGTCAGTCCAGCTTTCGCGTGATTGGCGCCGCGACCACCCGTTCGCGCGGGGTGCGGTTCGGTGAAATCGACGCCATGCAAGAGACCGAGCGCGCCATTCGCACCGCCGTGCAGGCCGCCCAGAAAATGGCGAACGTCCGTGTGGATCACGTTATTGCCGCCTTTAGCGGGGCCCAGCCGCGTTCCTATGGTCTGGACGGGATGATCGAGCTGGAGGAAAACTTCGTCAGCGAAGACGACGTCGCCCGCGTTCTGGCCGCCTGTGACGTGCCCGATTTCGGGGCAGGGCGCGAGGTGCTGCATGCCCAGCCGGTGAACTTTGCGCTCGACAACCGCTCGGGCCTGTCCGATCCGCGTGGTCAGATCGGGAACAAGCTGGCCTGTGATATGCACCTGCTGACCGTTGATGCGCATGTGATCCAGAACCTGCTTTATTGTATCAAACGCTGCGACCTTGAACTGGCCGGTCTGGCCAGCGCGCCTTATGTGTCGGGCGTGTCGTCCTTGGTTGAGGACGAACAGGAACTGGGCGCGGCCTGTGTCGATCTGGGCGGTGGCACGACCAGCCTGTCGATCTTTATCAAAAAGCACATGATCTATGCCGACAGCGTCCGTCTGGGTGGCGATCACGTGACCTCGGACATCTCCAAGGGCCTGCAAGTGTCCCTGTCCACCGCCGAACGGATCAAGACCCTGTTCGGCGGTCTGGTCGCGACCGGCATGGATGACCGCGAGATGATCGAGATCGGGGGCGACACTGGTGATTACGAACACGACCGCCGCACCGTTAGCCGCGCCGAGTTGATCGGTATCATGCGCCCCCGCGTCGAAGAAATTCTGGAAGAAATCCGCGCGCGTCTGGACGCCGCTGGGTTCGACCATCTGCCCAGCCAGAAGATCGTCCTGACCGGTGGCGGCAGCCAGATCCCCGGCCTTGACGGGCTGGCCAGTCGCATCCTGGGCCAACAGGTCCGTCTGGGCCGTCCCCTGCGCGTTCAGGGCCTGCCACAGGCGGCAACGGGGCCTGCGTTTGCCTCGGCTGTTGGGCTGTCCCTGTTCGCGGCGCACCCCCAAGACGAATGGTGGGACTTTGAAATTCCCGCCGAACGTTACCCCGCGCGGTCCCTGAAACGGGCGATCCGGTGGTTCAAGGATAACTGGTAACCGCTATATCCTGTGAAATTGGCGAAATACCGCTGGTCTGGATCAAATTTGATCCAGATTTTGTGGGTTTTTTGCGTTTTTTTAATGACCCCGGCCTGCGCTGGGGTTAGAATCGGTGGAAATATGGTCGCGATGGCGCATGACGCCACCCAACAAACAAAAGCAGGCGGACAGATCAATGACATTGAACCTCACCATGCCCGAGCATGAAGAGTTGAAGCCGCGGATTACCGTATTTGGTGTCGGTGGTGCTGGCGGTAACGCTGTAAACAACATGATTGAAAAACAGCTGGAGGGGGTCGAATTCGTTACGGCGAACACCGACGCACAGGCCCTGCAGCAGTCGGATGCTCCGGCGAAAATCCAGATGGGTGTCAAAGTCACCGAAGGTCTGGGCGCAGGCGCGCGTGCCTCTGTCGGTGCCGCAGCCGCCGAAGAAAGCATCGAGCAGATCGTCGACCATCTGGCCGGTGCGCATATGTGCTTTATCACCGCTGGTATGGGCGGTGGCACGGGGACGGGTGCTGCTCCGATCATCGCACAGGCCGCACGTGAACTGGGCGTTCTGACCGTTGGGGTCGTGACCAAGCCGTTCCAGTTCGAGGGCTCCAAGCGTATGCGTCAGGCCGAAGCAGGCGTCGAAGCCCTGCAAAAGGTTGTTGATACGCTGATCATCATCCCGAACCAGAACCTGTTCCGTCTGGCCAACGAGCGCACGACCTTTACCGAGGCGTTCAGCATGGCCGACGACGTTCTGTACCAAGGCGTCAAAGGCGTGACCGACCTGATGGTTCGTCCGGGCCTGATCAACCTCGACTTTGCCGACGTTCGCGCCGTGATGGACGAAATGGGTAAGGCGATGATGGGCACGGGCGAGGCCGAGGGCGAGGATCGCGCGATCCAAGCCGCCGAAAAGGCCATCGCGAACCCGCTGCTGGATGAGATCAGCCTGCGCGGCGCCAAGGGTGTTCTGATCAACATCACCGGCGGTTACGATCTGACCCTGTTCGAACTGGACGAGGCCGCGAACCGGATCCGCGAAGAGGTCGATCCCGACGCCAACATCATCGTTGGTTCGACGCTTGACCCCGACATGGAAGGCAACATGCGTGTGTCGGTTGTCGCCACCGGTATCGACGCCGTTGAAACCGAGATCGAGGTGCCCGTTGCGCGCCGCCGTCTGGCCGAGCCGCTGGCCCCCGCTGTGGAGCAGCCCGCACCGGTCGCCGAAGCCGCGCCCGAGCCGACCCCCGAACCCGTCGTGGCCGAGGCCCCGACCGCGGAAGAGCCCGCGCTGTTCCCGGGGTTTGAGGCAGAACTGGCCGCCGAAACCGCGATGGAACCGGAGATGGACGATCTGCCGCCGCCGGCCTATCGCCCTGCCGAACCCGCCCCTGCACCCGCGCCCCACATGCTGGAGCAAGAGGCGCAGGATGAGGCGTTTGTCGCCCCCAAACCGCGTCAGCCCGGCACGCCCTCGCCCGAGGCGATGGCCCGTCTGCAGGCCGCAGTCAGCAAGGCCCCCCGCCGTCAGGCCGAGGCACCCCAACCCGCCGCCCGTCCGGCTGCGGCTGATAAGGGTCGTTTCGGGATCGGCTCGCTGATCAACCGGATGTCGGGGCAGGGCGCAGAGCCCGCACGCGGCGCGCCTCAGGGCACCCGCCAACAGCCTCAAGTCCAAGGTTACGCCGAAGACGAAGAGATGGATGCCGAACAAGAGCGCATCGAAATTCCCGCATTTTTGCGTCGTCAGGCCAATTAACCCGACGTAAATCTTGCAAGAAAAGGCCGGGTTCGCCCGGCCTTTTTGTTTTGCAAAACATGGACTTGCGGCGGCGCAGCATCGCGTTGGCAGAATCCCGCCTATCACCGTTACATGTATGTTTCATAACGTTGCAAAGATTGAGTTGAGATTGCGTTAAGCAGTTCGTACCTGTTTCGTGCCGGATAGGGGATGTCCGGTTCTGCTAATCGGGTGAACTTTGCAAACGACGTTGAAATCACATGTTACCTTTACCGGTGTAGGCCTGCACAGTGGCAAACCTGTCACGATGACGGTCCGCCCCGCATCCGCCGAATACGGCATCTGGTTTCAACGCACGGATATCAACGACCGCGACAACATGATCCCCGCACGTTGGGACGCGGTTGGCTTTACCACTCTGTGCACGCAAATCGAAAACGCCGACGGTGTGACCGTGGCCACCATTGAGCACCTGATGGCTGCTCTGGCGGGCTGTGGCATTCACAACGCTCTGGTCGAAATCGACGGGCCTGAGGTTCCGGCATTGGACGGCAGTTCGGCGCAATATGTCCGCGCGTTCATCAACCGCGGTTTTCAGGAACTGGACGCGCCGGTGCGTGCGATTGAAATTCTGAAACCTGTGACGTTCCGTGATGGCGAGGCCGAGGCGACCTTGATGCCCGCGCAATCGCTGGAAATCCAGTTCGAGATCGACTTTCCCGATGCCGCAATCGGCCATCAGGAAAAGCATCTGAACATGGCGAACGGCAGCTTTGTGCGTGAATTGTGTGACAGCCGCACCTTCTGTCGCAAGGTTGATATCGACGTGATGCAGGAACGTGGCCTCGCCCTGGGTGGGGACATCGTGAACAAGGTGAACGCCGTTGTGTTTGACGGCGATCAGGTTCTGTCGCGCGGCGGTCTGCGCCACAGCGATGAACCCGTGCGCCATAAAATGTTGGACGCGCTGGGGGATCTTTACCTTGCCGGTGCACCGATTCTGGGCCGTTACGTGGGTAACCGCGCGGGCCATGCGATCACCAACAAACTGTTGCGGGCGCTGTTTGATACGCCCGACGCCTTCCGCATGGTGACCTGTGATCAGGCCCTTTCGGCGCATCTGCCGGGGGTTGGTGTCAAGGTTGCGGACCTGCGCGCCGTCGCCTGATCTGCGCATTTTGCACCAAAGCCGTTTTGCACCGGATTTTTCTGTGCTAGGACAAGCCTGTCGTCGGAAAACCGACGCATCAGCAGAAGACGAGGTGGGGCTTTCATGGTCGGATACGGGTCGCGCGCACAGCTGGTTTCGGCGCTTGTTGCGGTGATGGTGCTGGCATCTTGCGGAGGGAACACAGAACCCCCGTTGGAAAGCTATACCGCCGAGGAATTGTTCAAACAGGCTGAGTTTGAACTAGAGACATCTCGCCGCGCCGATGACGCCGCCCGCAAATTCGCGGATGTTGAACGTCTGTACCCCTATTCGGAATTCGCCAAACGCGCCTTGATCATGCAGGCCTTTGCCTATCACCGTGACAAGGATTATGAGGCCGCCCGTTCTGCCGCCCAGCGGTACATTGATTTCTACCCTGCGGACGAAGATGCGGCCTATGCGCAATATCTGCTGGCGCTCAGCTATTATGACCAGATCGACCTCGTGGGCCGCGATCAGGGCCTGACGTTTCAGGCGCTACAGGCCCTGCGCACGGTGATCGAACGCTATCCTGATAGCGAATACGCCCGTTCGTCGATTCTGAAGTTCGATCTTGCGTTCAACCATCTGGCCGCCAAGGAAATGGAAATCGGGCGTTACTACCTGCGCCGCGATAACTTTACCGCCGCGATCAACCGGTTCCGTGTTGTGGTCGAGGATTTCCAGACCACGACCCACACCGCCGAGGCGCTTTATCGTTTGATTGAGGCCTACCTGTCGCTGGGCCTGAACCAAGAGGCCCAGACTGCCGGTGCAATCCTTGGCTATAACTTCCAATCGACCGACTGGTACGAGGACGGCTATAACCTGTTGCAGGGTCGCGGCCTTGAACCCGATGCGATTGGCACGGGGTGGTTGGCGACGGTGTACCGTCAGATGATTCAGGGGCAATGGCTCTGATTTTCGCGGGCTTGGGGGCTTAGGCGATGCTGCGCAGTCTCGATATCCGGGATCTGTTGATTATCGACCATCTCGATCTGGGCCTTCAGCCCGGCTTGAACGTGCTGACCGGTGAAACGGGCGCGGGGAAATCCATTTTGCTGGATTCGCTGGGGTTCGTCCTTGGCTGGCGCGGGCGGGCGGAATTGGTCCGTACCGGTGCCGATCAGGGCGAGGTCACAGCGGTCTTTGATCTGCGCGACGGGCATGCCGCGCATCAGGTTCTGGCGGACGCGGGTTTGCCGTCTGGCGACGAACTGATCCTGCGCCGTGTGAACACCGTGGACGGGCGCAAAACCGCATGGGTCAACGATCGCCGTGTCAGTGGCGAGGTCCTGCGCGCGCTATCCGATACGCTGGTCGAACTGCACGGCCAACAGGATGACAAGGGCCTGCTGAACCCGCGGGCGCACCGCGCGATGTTGGACGATTTCGCGGGTGTTACAGACGGTTTGACCGCAACCCGTGCCGCATGGACCGCGTTTTCCCGCACGACCAAAGCACTGGAAACCGCCGAGGCCGAATTGCAGGCCATGCAGGCCGAAGAGGAATTTCTGCGCCACGCCGTTGGGGAATTGGACGCGCTGAACCCCGAACCGGGTGAGGAGCAGGTGTTAGACACCCGCCGCCGCATGATGCAGGCCGCCGACCGTATCCGCGAAGACGTGGCCAAGGCCCTGAACGCGCTGTCCTATGACGGGGCCGAGGGCATGGTGGGCAACGCCCTGCGCTGGCTCGAAGGGGCTGCGGATCAATCCGAGGGCGGGTTGGACGACACCATCGACACGCTGACCCGCGCGTTGCATGAACTGGCCGCCGCCCATCAAGGGGTTGAGGCGTTTCTGGACCGTCTGGATTTCGATCCGGCGGAATTGGAACGGGTCGAGGAGCGCCTGTTTGCGATCCGTGGTCTGGCGCGCAAGCACGGTGTCCTGCCCGATGATCTGGGTGAATTTGCCGAAGGTCTGCGCACCCGCCTGAACCGCCTGGATGCGGGGGCAGGGGACCTTGCCGCGCTGAAACAGGAAAAGGCCCGCGCGTGGACCGCCTATGAGGCCGCCGCCGGTGATCTGTCCGCGCGCCGCAAACAGGCCGCCGCCGATCTGGACCGCGCCATGGCCGCCGAACTGGCCCCGCTCAAGATGGAGCGCGCGGTGTTCGCCACCGACATCACCTCCGCCGATCCGGGGCCCGAGGGCGTGGACGCCGTTCAATTCCGCGTCGCGACAAACCCCGGTGCACCGGCGGGACCGCTGAACAAGATCGCCTCGGGTGGTGAGCTGAGCCGGTTCCTGTTGGCGCTGAAGGTCTGTTTGACCAAGGACGACAGCGGCCTGACGATGATCTTTGACGAGATCGACCGCGGTGTGGGCGGGGCGACCGCCGATGCGGTGGGGCGCCGGTTAGAAGAGCTGGCCAAGGGCGGTCAGGTCTTGGTCGTGACGCATTCGCCGCAGGTTGCCGCGCGCGGGGCCCATCATTGGCGCGTCGAAAAGAACGTCACCGATGGCGTGACCCTGTCGCGGGTTGTGCCCCTGTCGGACGAAGAGCGCGTGGACGAAATCGCCCGCATGGTGTCGGGCGACACGATCACCGATCCGGCCCGTGCAGCCGCGCGCGCCCTGCTGGACGATTAGGCGGGGCGCACGACCTTACCGGGGTTCAGGATGCCCTTGGGGTCCATCGCCGTTTTGATCGCGCCCATCACGTCCCACGCGTCCCCATGTTCGGCGGGCATCAAGGACAGTTTGCCCATGCCCACCCCATGTTCGCCCGTGATCGTGCCCCCAAGGGCCAGCGCGCGTTCCGCCATCCGGTGCGAGACCTCTTTCGCGCGGGTCAGGTCATCGGGGTTCGCGGGATCAAGCAACAGGATCGCGTGGAAATTCCCGTCGCCCACATGGCCCAAGATCGGCCCCTGCAGGCCCGCATCCGCGATGTCCTTTTGGGTCTCCGCGACCGCCTCGGCCAGATGCGAGATCGGCACGCACATGTCGGTCACCACGGCCTTGTATCCGGGGCGGGAGGCGAGGATCGCCCAATAGGCCTTGTGCCGCGCGTCCCACAGGGCATTGCGTTCCTCGGTCTTGGCGGACCATTTGAACCCGTGGCCGCCGAAATCTTCGACCAACTCGCCAAACCGTTCGACTTGTTCCTTGGCCCCCATTTCCGAGCCGTGGAATTCCACCATCAAATGCGGCTGCACCGGCATATCGGTCTTGGAATAGGCGTTGACGGCGGCGACGCTGGCCGCGTCCAGAAATTCGATCCGCGCAATGGGGATGCCCATCTGGATCGTCGCCATAACGGTGTTCACGGCGGTGTCCATGTCGTCAAAGGCACAGACGGCGGCCGAAATCGATTCCGGCTGGCCCTGCAGGCGGACAGTCAGTTCGGTGATGATCGCCAGCGTCCCCTCGGACCCGACCAACAGATGCGTCAGGTCATAGCCCGCGCTGGATTTGCGCGCGCGGGTGCCGGTGCGGATGATGGTTCCGTCCGCCAACACCGCCTCAAGCGCCAGAACGTTTTCGCGCATCGTGCCATAGCGCACGGCGGTGGTGCCACTGGCCCGCGTGGCGGCCATCCCGCCGATCGAGGCATTCGCACCCGGATCGACCGGAAAGAACAGGCCGGTGGTGCGCAACTCGGTATTCAGGTCCTCACGCGTGATGCCCGGTTGGACGACTGCATCCATGTCCTCGGCGTTAATGCTAAGAACCTTGTTCATGCGTGAAAAATCCAGAACGATCCCCCCCTTGATCGCAAGCGCGTGCCCCTCAAGCGACGTGCCCGCACCCCATGCCACAACGGGGCAATCGTTGGCGGCGCAGATTTTGACGATCTCGGACACCTCGGCGGTGGTTTCGGGATAGGCAACGCCCTCGGGTGGGCAATCCGCGAAATAGGTTTCATTCTGGCCATGCGCGGCCAGATCGGACTTGGACAGGGAGAACCGTTCGCCTAATAGTTGGGAAAGGGCGTTCAGTGCGGTGTCATGTGGCATGGTTTTTGTCCGTCCGATTGCGAAGGTTGACCTTTCCTATGCCAGACGCGCGGCACAGGAAAGCCCCCGACGGATGTGACGCGTGTCAGGAACAGGGACCGGCCCGACGTGAACAAACCACTGCAGCAATTGGTGCAGAAGTACCGCCAAGACCTGAGTGAAGGATGGCGCAGCGGTTGGTCTGTATTACGGCGCAAAGGGCCGTCGCAGGTTCAGTTCTGGTTCATCGCGTTGGCCGTGGGGATTGCCGCCGGTCTGGTGACGGTCTCGTTTCGCCACGCGATCAACTTTTTGCAAACGACAGTCTACGGTGTCGATGATCCGCGCCTGCTCCATAGCTTTGCCGAGACCCTGCCGTGGTATTTCATCCTGACTTTTCCGATCATCGGCGGTCTGGTGGTGGGGATCATCCTGAACCGGTTTACCGATGACGGGCGCGTGCGCTCGGTCGCCGATGTGATTGAGGGCGCGGCCCTGCACGATGGGCGGGTGGAACGGCGCGCCGGTCTGGCCTCGGGTCTGGCCAGTTTGATTACGCTCAGCACCGGTGGCTCCACAGGCCGGGAGGGACCGGTGGTGCACCTGTGCGGGCTGATCGCCACATGGGTCAGCGAACGGATCAACGCCAACGGAATCACGGGGCGCGAATTGCTGGGCTGTGCGGTGGCGGCGGCGGTGTCGGCCTCGTTCAACGCGCCGATTGCGGGGGCCCTGTTCGCACTAGAGGTCGTGTTGCGCCATTTCGCCGTGCACGCCTTCGCCCCGATTGTGATCGCCAGTGTGACGGGCACCATCATCAGCCGCTGGAACTTCGGGGACGTGACCGAATTCTCGCTCTCGGGCAATGATCTGGTGTTTTACGTCGAACTGCCGGCGTTTTTGTTGTTGGGGATTGTGTCGGGTCTGGTCGCCACGGCGTTCATGCGGGCGATCTTTTTGGCCGATGACGTGGGCAACGCGGTGCAACAGATGCTGCGCCTGCCACGGGTGTTGCGGCCCGCGTTTGCGGGGGCGTTGCTGGGCGGGATCGCGATCTTTTTCCCGCATATCATCGGGGTCGGGTATGAAACGACCTCGGCCGCGCTGACGGGGCAGATGGTGTTTCGTGACGTGGTGATTTTCGCGATCATCAAGGCCGTGGCCGTGTCG
The DNA here is from genome assembly GCF_032918305.1 of Rhodovulum sp. FJ3. Taxonomy (NCBI): domain Bacteria; kingdom Pseudomonadati; phylum Pseudomonadota; class Alphaproteobacteria; order Rhodobacterales; family Paracoccaceae; genus Rhodovulum; species Rhodovulum sp. FJ3. The sequence goes on along the minus strand of NZ_JAWJUU010000001.1, from coordinate 407,807 downwards.
ATCACCATGGCGGGGCGCATGGGGGGCGGGGTGTTTTCGCCCGCCTTGATGATGGGCGCGCTGACCGGATTGGCGTTCGGGATGGTCGCGACCTCGGTCTTTCCCGATATTTCGGGGTCTGAAACCCTGTATGCGCTGGCCGGTATGGGCGCGGTGGCGGCGGCCGTTTTGGGCGCGCCGATTTCCACGACATTGATCGTGTTCGAACTGACCGGCGACTGGCAAACCGGTCTGGCGGTGATGGTGGCGGTGTCTCTGTCGACCGCGCTAGCCTCGCGCCTTGTGGATCGGTCGTTCTTTTTGACCCAGCTAGAGCGCGCGGGAAAACACGTGGCCGCCGGTCCGCAGGCCTATTTGCTGTCGCTCTATAAGGCGGTGGTGGTCATGCGCGCCAAAGACAGCCCCGGTGCCGCCTCGATTGAGGCCTGTCAGGCGTTGATGGAGCAAGGGGTGTTTCTGGACCCCGAGGCGACGCTGGAACAGGCCCTGCCGGTGTTTGAGGATACCGGACACGCGTTTATTCCGGTCGTTGCCCCCGCCGCCGATAGCCAGAACCCGACCCTGTTGGGCGCGCTGTTCCATGTCGATGCTTTGGGGGCCTATAACCGTGCCTTGGCGGCCACCGCCGCCGAAGAGCACGCATAGCGGTCACGCTGCAGAAGAATTACAGCTGTTCAACCGCGACTTTGTCGGAGTTATGGAACGCCAGAAAACCGGCGATCTGTTCAAAGCCCGCTTTGGGCGCTTCATAGGACCATGCGGCGTCGCCGATGGTCTGGCTTTTGGTTTCGATCGCGTAATGCGTGGCCGCACCGCGGTCGGGGCAGGTGCTGCCATTATCGGATTGGTCCAGAAACGCCATGGCGACATCTGCACGCGGGAAATAGATCGTGGCCTTGCCGTCGGTGGTGATGACCTCAAGTGCGTTTCCGCTCTCGGCCAGAACAGCACCGCCCGCGCGGACAACCCATTTTCCGCCGGCTTTGTGGATAGTAATTTGGCTCGTCATGTACGAACGCCCCCCTAATGTCTCATCTCATCTCATCTTATCTGCCATGGCTTCATGACAGTTTCCCGACAGGAAAGCCAGACACCAGACTGTCACAGGGGCGCACAGGCCGCCTGCAACCATGTGCGCGCGGGTCCAGAGACGTGCGAACCGATGCGCGACAGGACTTCGGCGTGATAGGAATCGATCCACGCGATCTCGGCCTTGGACAGCAAATCCACCTCAATCAGGCGCCGGTCGATGGGCACATAGGTCAGTGTTTCAAAGCACAGCATGCTGCGCCCGGCCTCAACCGCGCCCTCAGGCGCTGGGGTCACAACGATCAGGTTCTCGATCCGGATGCCGAACGCGCCTTCGCGGTAATACCCCGGTTCGTTTGACAGGATCATACCGGTCAACAGGGGCTGTTCACTGATCCGCGACAGGCGCTGGGGCCCCTCATGCACGCACAGATAGGACCCGACCCCGTGGCCGGTGCCGTGGTTGTAATCCAGACCATCCATCCACAGAGGCGCACGCGCAATCGCGTCCAGATCGCGACCGGCCAGACCCACGGGCCATTGCAGACGCGAAATCCCGATCATCCCCTGCAACACCCGCGTGAAACAGCGCCGCTCGTCCGCCCCCACATCCCCCACGGCAACCGTGCGGGTGATGTCGGTGGTGCCGTCGACGTATTGCCCGCCGCTGTCGACCAACAGCAATTCGCCGGTCTTCACGGGGCGGTTGGTGTCGCGCGTCACGCGGTAATGGACAATCGCGCCATTGGGGCCACTGCCCGCGATGGTCTCGAAACTGATGTCTTTCAGGCGGTTCGTGGCGCGGCGACAGCACTCAAGCTCGGTCACAACGTCGATCTCGGTCAGGGTCCCGCTGGGCGCGGTGGCGTCCAGCCACGTCAGGAATTCCACCATCGCCGCCCCGTCACGGATATGGGCGGTGCGCGCTCCCTCAATCTCGGCGGCGGTCTTTTGCGCCTTGGGCAGGATGCAGGGATCGGCGCCCCATTCAAACGCGATGCCCGCCTCGTTCAGGATCTCGGTTAACCGGAACGGCGCATTGTCGCGGTCCAGACGGACGGGCCCGTTCAGCGCGCGCAGGGCGCTGTCAAAGGCGTCCATGGGGGCAATCCGGATGTCCTCACCCAGATGGGCGCGCAGGTCATCGTCGATTTTGCCCGGATGGGCGAACAGATCGACCGTTTCATCCGCGTGCAGAATGGCCAGACAATGGGGCACAGGATTGCGCGCAATATCGCGCCCACGGATGTTCAACAGCCACGCAATGGAATCGGGCAGGGTGATCACGGTGCTCGACTGTCCCGCGTGGCTCAGGACCTCGGCCAGACGGGCGCGTTTGGACGCGCTGCTCTCCCCGGCGAGATCATCGGGATGCGCGGTGATCAGGCCCATGGGCGGCGCGGGTTGGTCGGCCCAGATGCGATCGACGAAATTCGGCCCCGACACCAACCGGATACCCGCCTCGCGCAGGGGGGCAACCATCGTATCGACCTCGGCAAAACTGTGCAGCCACGGATCAAACCCGACCTCACCTCCGTCGGGCAGGTTCTCGATCAGCCAATCCTGCAACTTGGTCTCGGGCCACGGCACGGGATCGTACACGGCCAGATCGATTTGCGATTTCACCTGAACGCGATAGCGCCCGTCGATGAAGACCCCCGCGCGCTCGGGCAGAACGGCGCAAAACCCCGCCGATCCGGTAAACCCCGTCAGCCACGCCAGACGGTCGTCATGCGAGGCCACATATTCGCCGCGATACATATCGGCACGCGGCACCAGAAACCCCGACAGGCCCGCGTCCGCTAATGCCCCGCGCAAGTCGGCCAAACGCGCCGCGCCGGTCTCGGGCTGACTCACCGTTTCAAAGGTCTGAAACATCCAAGGGTCCTTTCAAACACCGCCAAGGGCGCCGCGAATTTTCGGAGGAAAATTCGCGCCCCCTGACGGCTCAACCGGCCTTGCGCAGGCCAAGCAAACGGGCACGTGCCCGCGGGTCGTGATCAAACAGACCGGCCAATTGTTCGGTCATGGCGCCGGCCAATTGTTCGGCATCCGTGATCGTCACCGCGTGCTGGTAATAGCGCGTCACATCATGGCCGATCCCGATTGCGATCAACTCGACCAACTTACGCCGCTCGACCATCTCGATCACGTCGCGCAGGTGCTTTTCCAGATAATTCGCGGGGTTCACCGATAGGGTGCTGTCATCCACCGGTGCACCATCGGAAATCACCATCAGGATCTTACGCGCCTCGGGACGACCGGCCATCCGGCGATGCGCCCATTCAAGCGCCTCACCGTCGATGTTTTCCTTCAACAACCCCTCTTTCATCATCAGACCCAGATTGTTACGGGTCCGGCGCATGGGGGCATCGGCGTGTTTATAGATGATGTGGCGCAGATCGTTCAGGCGACCGGGCTGTTGCGCGCGGCCTTCGCCCAGCCACCGCTCACGCGACTGGCCGCCCTTCCACGCACGGGTGGTAAAGCCCAGAATCTCGACCTTGACGCTGCACCGCTCCAACGTGCGGGCCAAAACATCGGCACAGATCGCGGCAATCGAAATCGGACGCCCGCGCATGGACCCCGAGTTGTCCAGCAACAGCGTCACAACCGTGTCGCGGAATTCGGTGTCTTTCTCGACCTTGAACGACAGAGGCGTCGTCGGGTTCGCCACCACACGGGCCAGACGACCGGCGTCAAGGATACCCTCCTCGCGGTCGAACTCCCAACTGCGGTTTTGTTGCGCCTGCAACCGGCGCTGCAGCTTGTTGGCCAGACGGCTAACCGCGCCTTTCAGGGGCTCCAGTTGCTGATCCAGATAGGCGCGCAACCGTTCCAGTTCGGCGGGGTCGGCCAGTTCCTCGGCGGTGATTTCTTCGTCGAAATCGGTGCTGAAGACCGAATAATTCGGGTCCGCGTCCGAATGGGGCGGCGGGGGCGGCGGCTCCAGAGGGGCATCGCCATCGGGCAGTTCCGTGTCCTCGGACAGCTCCATATCGGCGAGATCATCCATGCTGACCTGTGCCTCGGCTGCCTCTTGGGTCTGCTCTTGGGATTGCTCGGGGCTGGCCTCGTTTTCGTCTTGGGACTGATCCTCATCCTGCCCTGTGCTTTCGGGCTGATCGTCCTGTTCTTCCTGCTCGACGCTCTCGTCGTCCTGATCCTCTTCCGGCTGATCGGGGTCATCGCCCAACTGATCGCCGTAACCCAGATCGGAAATCACCTGACGCGCGAATTTGGCGAATGCCGCCTGATCGGCCAGAACATCGTCCAGACCGTTCAGGGTGTCGCCCGCCTGTTCCTCGATGAACCCGCGCCAGAGTTCCATCACGTTCTGCGCACCGGGCGGCAGGTCGCGACCGGTGGCCAGATGGCGCACCAGATAGGACGCCGCCGTCGCAAGCGGCGCATCGGCGGCGTTTGTGATGCCCTTATAGCCGCGGCGCGTGGCCTCGGCCCCGATCATCGCGTCGATATTGCCCGCAGTGCCGGGCATGGCGCGGGCGCCGACGGCCTCACACCGCGCGGTCTCCATCGCGTCGTATAGATCACGCGCCATCGCGCCCTGCGGCATATAGCGGTTGTGCATCGCCGCATCATGGAACCGGTGGCGCAGCGCATAGGCATCCGCCGTGCCGCGCGCCATCAGGACCTCATCGCGGGTCATGCGGCGGCTGATCTGGGGCAGGCGCACGGAATCGTTGTTCATGCCCGGCGGGTCGACCGAATAGGTCACGCCCAGATCGGGGTCGTCGGCCAGAACGCGCGTGGCTTCGGCCAGCGCTTTTTTGAACGGATCGGCGGGGTTGTCGTTAGAGGCCATTGCGCGTCTTTAACCGGATCATTTCTGTTTCAGAACCTTGATAGGCCCTTACACAGGAAATGACCATGCACTGCGGCGAAACTCAAGCGCCCAGAAGCAATCCGTTACAGGCCTCAATCTCGACGCGCAACACCCGCTCGGCGGCCTCGGTACGTGTGGGAGATGTGCCAAAGGTCACCTGCTGACGCAGCATGGCATGCGCCATCTTGGCCTGCACCTGCCAGTTCAACGCTTGGGGGCGGGGCATGCCATAGGCCACCGCGTCGTCGATCAGCGCGCTGATCACATCATCAAACAGCCGTTTTTGCGCCGCCGTCTTTTCCGACGCTGGGCCATCGAACAGGCGCTGATGTTCCTCAAGCGCCGATAATCGGCCCGCACAGGTTGCGAAAACCCGCAACTGTTCGCTGGGAGAGGACGGAAACGCGCCGAACGCCGGTGTCACACCGAGGACAAGCGCAGCTGACAGGATCAGTGTTTTAAAAACGCTCATAATATGAACATTACGGCGAATTTATCGATTATCTATAGGGCGTTTTGAAAATAGTTACAGAACCAGACGCTCACAATCGGTGATCCGCGCCTCGATCGCGCTTTTCGCGCGGTTGGATCGCCCGTTGTCCAGACTGTAGTGCATGTCGTTCAGCAGGCTGGCGATTTCCGCCCATCCGGCTGATCGCCACAGGCCGGGCACGTTATCCGGCACCCCGTCATCCAGCGCGGCGGGAATCGTTGCCTCAAGCATGGTGTCGAACAGATCGCGGGCCTGCGAGGTGCGTTTGTGATCGGGATTGCCAAGAGAGGCCTGATTGGTGGCCAGCGCCGCCAAACGTCCGGCGCAGGTTGCAAACACCTCAGCGCGGGCATGCGCGCTTACAGGAAAGGGCGGGGCCGAGGCAGCCATAAGAACAGAAACTGCCGCGCCGCAAAGGGAAATGCGAAACACTCTGGTCATGTAACAATCCTATGACAGAAAAGTTTACAGTCAATAATGTATATACAAAAGATATTGAAAAAATATTGTTAAGATAGTTTTTTTTGCGTTGCGTCGGTGCGGTAACGCCCCGTTAACGCAACAAAAAACGGCGCCCAAAGGCGCCGCTAAATCATGCTCTCTATGGTGGAGTATCTTAGCCGAGGCTCATGCTTGCCGCGCTTTCGGGCAGTTCCTCGTCGAAACAACGTTGATAGAACTCGGCGACGGTCTGACGCTCAAGCTCATCACATTTGTTGAGGAAGGTCAGGCGGAACGCATAGCCCACATCGCGGAAGATCGACGCGTTCTGGGCCCAGCCGATCACGGTCCGCGGGCTCATCACCGTCGACAGATCGCCGTTCATGAACGCGGTTCGGGTCAGGTCGGCAACGGTGACCATCTGGCTGATGATCTTGCGGCCCTTTTCGGTGTTGTAGGTCGGGTTCTTGGCAATCACGATCGCCGTCTCGGCGTCATGCGACAGATAGTTCAACGTCGCCACCAGCGACCAGCGGTCCATTTGGGCTTGGTTGATCTGCTGGGTGCCGTGATAAAGGCCGGTCGTATCTCCCAGACCCACGGTGTTTGCCGTCGCGAACAGACGGAAATAGGGGTTCGGCGTGATGATCTCGTTCTGATCCAGCAGGGTCAGTTTGCCGTCATGTTCCAGAACGCGCTGGATCACGAACATCACGTCCGCGCGGCCCGCATCGTATTCGTCGAACACAATCGCAACCGGATTGCGCAGCGCCCACGGCAGGATGCCTTCGTGGAATTCGGTGACCTGTTTGCCATCGCGCAGCTTGATCGCGTCCTTACCGATCAGGTCGATCCGGCTGATGTGGCTGTCGAGGTTGACGCGCACACAGGGCCAGTTGAGACGCGCGGCGACCTGTTCGATGTGGGTCGATTTGCCTGTCCCGTGATAGCCCTGAACCATCACGCGACGGTTGTGGTTAAAGCCTGCGAGGATGGCCAGCGTGGTGTCGGGATCGAATTTATAGGTCGAATCCAGATCCGGCACACGGTCCGAACCTTCTGCAAACCCTTTGACAGTCATGTCACTGTCGATGCCAAAGACCTCGCGAACCGAAACTTCTTCGGTGGGTTTCGCATTAAATTCCATACGTCCGTCCGCCATATTCAAACCTCTCCCGCGCAGTATTGCGCAGGCCATGTGGATTTAGTGGAGCATATCGCGCGGGGGTGCAAGGGGAAGCCGCGTCAAATCACGCAGCGACACCAAACAGATCATCCCTTATGCAAAGCTGCGGCTGTCCTTAATCTGATCCCATGCCCAGACGACCTCTTGCAGGCGATCCTCGTCCGCGCGGTTGCCGCCATTCATGTCGGGGTGCAGGTCCTTGACCAGCGATTTATACTGTTTGCGGATCTCGGCCTTGGTCCAATGGTCGCGCGCGTCCAGAATTTCCAGCGCCTTGCGTTCCTTGGGGGGCAGGCGGCGGGTCGCCGCACCGGGATCGGTTTTGCCGGGGTTGCGCGTCGCATTGTCGCCCAGCACCTGATGCGGGTCATCAACACCCAGACGGGCCCAAGCGCGCTGTTCCTCGGTGCTGCGCGAGAACGGTTTTGTTTCTCGTTCCCAGACGCGATCCTTGTCGATCTGCGCGTTCATTTCCTCTTCGGTGGTGCCGTTAAAGAAGTTCCACTTGAGGTTATATTCGCGCACGTGGTCCTTACAGAACCACAGGTATTCATCCAGATGATCGGGCGAACGGGGCGCGCGGTATTGTCCGGACTCTTGACAGCCCGGATGCTCGCACACCCGCTTGGATGTCTCGAACGCACCGGACATGCCGCGCTTGCCGCGCGTGCGTTTTTTCTTGTCCGCGGACACAGAAATATCGAATCCGAAGGGATCGCTTTTTCGCATGATCTGCCACCATTTCGACTCGGAGCGACGATTGTAGTGTTTTACGCCGCAGATAGAAGAGGTCACGGGCAAAAAACCCGTGAATTTCACATCACAATTTTCGGGTGTTTCGGGCTTGCTTAGGCGCTGGCGCGGTCGGTGTCGGCGGGCGTTTCGGTGTCCGCGCTGCCGTTCATAACCGGTTCTTCGACCGTCTCCGCATCGTCAGAGACGACTACGGGCGTTTCGACCGGAACCTCAGCAGGGGCGGCTACTTCAACCGCGCGGCGGAACACCAACATGTTCATGAACGTCGTTGTTTTGCCCGTAAGGCCGCTGCGCTCTTCGCAGGGTAACGTCTCGGCGCGCACGTATTCCCAACCCTCGGCGGCCTGCGCGTTGATCGTGTTGCCAAGGCTGAGGGCGAACCGCGCCTCGGTGCCTTTGACGCCCTTGGCGCGTTCCCCGCGATGGGGGGCGGGTACAACTTTGTATTCGTAATTCACGTGCATTCACCGTCCCTTAGTGGGTAGGGGTCCCTTGCGGGGTGGAGGTACCAGATACGGGCGCCCCGACCAAGGCCGGACGGGGCAACCCCCAAAGTTGTGATCGACGCGCCGGACCTTAGAGGCCCAGCTTGGCCGAGATGATCTCGTTTACGGCCTTGGGGTTGGCCTTGCCGCCCGTGGCCTTCATCACCTGACCGACAAACCAGCCCGCCAGTTTCGGGTTCTGTTTCGCCTTTTCAACCTGCGCGGGGTTGTCCGCGATGATCTGATCCACAGCCGCCTCAATCGCGCCGGTGTCGGTGACCTGCTTCATGCCACGTTCTTCGACGATGGCCTCGGGGTCGCCGCCTTCGGTGTAGACGATTTCAAACAGGTCCTTGGCGATTTTGCCGCTGATGGCGTCGGACGAAATCAGGCCGATGATCTTGCCCAGTTGCTCGGGCGAAACGGGGCTGTCACCGATGTCCTTGTCGTCCTTTTTCAGACGACCGAACAACTCGTTGATGACCCAGTTCGCGGCCAGCTTGCCGTCGCGGCCCTCGGCCACGGCCTCAAAAAACGCGGCGTTCTCGGTGTCGGCGGTCAGGACGTTGGCGTCATATTCGGTCAGGCCGAATTCGGTGACAAAGCGCGCCTTTTTCTCGTCCGGCAGTTCGGGCAGGTTGGCGGCGATGTCATCGACCCATGCCTGCTCGATTTCCAGCGGCAACAGATCGGGGCAGGGGAAGTAGCGGTAATCATGCGCCTCTTCCTTGGACCGCATCGAGCGCGTTTCGCCCTTGTCCGGATCATAGAGGCGGGTTTCCTGATCGACCTTGCCACCGTCCTCGACGATCGCGATCTGGCGGCGGGCCTCATACTCGATGGCCTGCTGGATAAAGCGCATCGAGTTCATGTTCTTGATCTCGCAGCGCGTGCCCAGAACGCCGAAATCACCGGTTTCGATGAATTTCTCGTAATCGCCCGGACGGCAGATCGACACGTTCACGTCGGCGCGCAGGTTGCCGTTTTGCATGTTGCCGTCACAGGTGCCCAGATAGCGCATGATCTGACGCAGTTTGCCGACATAGGCGGCGGCCTCTTCGGGGCCACGGATGTCGGGGCGGCTGACGATTTCCATCAGGGCAACGCCGGTCCGGTTCAGGTCGACAAAGGACATATGCGGGTCCATGTCGTGGATGGATTTACCGGCGTCCTGTTCGATGTGGATGCGTTCGATGCGCACGCGGCGCGCCACGCCGGGTCCCATATCGACGATGACTTCGCCTTCGCCCACGATGGGGTGATACAGCTGCGAAATCTGATAGCCCTGCGGCAAGTCGGGGTAGAAATAGTTCTTACGGTCAAAGGCGGAGACCAGATTAATCTCGGCCTTGAGACCCAGACCGGTGCGCACGGCCTGTTCGACACAGAATTCGTTAATCACCGGCAACATGCCGGGCATGGCCGCGTCCACAAACGCCACGTTGGCGTTGGGTTCGGCACCGAATTTGGTCGAGGCACCGGAAAACAGTTTGGCCTTGCTGGCCACCTGTGCGTGCACCTCAAGGCCAATGACCAGTTCCCAGTCGTGCTTGGCGCCGGCAATGACTTTGGGTTTCGGGGATTCATAGGTGAGGTCAAGCATAGCAATTCCGCGTGCATCTAAGATCGTCCTGCGTTCTAGGACAGGGGCGGCCTAGGGGCAAGTGTTGCCGACCCCCATCGGCGCGATTTCCGGTCACTTCGCGCCGATCCGCGGCGGGGAATTGCCGATTTGGACGGGTGGCGCGCGATTGACTTGCCCGATCCGGTGTTTCTGGAAAACGTGACCGACGGTGAAACCACAAGGATTCTGGGCCATGGGTTGGCGCAAGTGGGCCGCGATTTCGGCGGTCGTTGTTTTGGCAGGATGTTCAGGCGGCGCGCCCGAAACGGTTGAACGGGCGAATTTCGGAGCATTGCCGGTGATGCGCTGGGACACGGTGCGGGCACCTGAACAGGCGGCGCGCTGGACCCGCGCGACGCTGGCCGCGCTGGATGCGCATGGTCAGGCCCTGTCGGATCTGGTCCCCGAGGATATTGAGGCATGGTGCCCCGCCTATCCCGACGCCCCCAAATCGCAACGCGATGCGTTCTGGGCGGGGATGCTGTCGTCCTTGGCCAAACACGAAAGCACATGGAACCCGCAGGCCGTCGGTGGTGGTGGCAAATGGTTCGGTCTGGTCCAGATCGCACCGGCCACCGCGCGCGGATATGGATGTGCGGCGACGACGGGCGATGCCCTGAAGGACGGATCGGCGAACCTGTCCTGCGCGATCCGCATCGCCGCGCATACGGTACCGCGCGACGGGGTTGTGGCCGCAGGTGGCCGTGGCTTTGCCGCCGATTGGGGCCCGTTCCACAGTTCGGCCAAGCGCGAGGACATTCGCACTTGGGTCCGGACTCAGCCCTATTGCCAGAAGTAATCAGGCGGTTTTGGCGCGATAGGGGATCGGCTGGGCCTGATCGTCTTTCAGGATGTCGAAGGTCAGTTTGCCTGCCTCATCGCGCTGCGCCTTGTAGGTCAGGATCTCGTCCACCTCGTTCTCGGGCGTGAACGTCAGAACCGTCGGCGCAATCTCGGTGACCGCACCCGCGTCCAGAAAATCGTTGGAACAGATGATCAACTGATCCCCCACCTGACAGGTGCGCGCCGCCGCCCCGTTCAGGATGCACTGACGTTCGCCGCGGGTGCCATAGATCACATAGGTCGAAATCCGCGCGCCGGATTGTTTGTTCCAGATGTCGACGAATTCCATCGGCAGGATGCCCGCGGCCTCACAATGGTCGGGGTCCAGCGTGATCGACCCGTGATAGTTCAGGTCCGCCTCGGTCACGGTGATACCGTGCAGTTTTGCCGCTACGAATTTCTTCATCTGTGCCTCCCATGGTCCCACGGGGCGGCCTTATGCGGGCGGGATTTGGGCGGGGCAAGACCGTTTGCGCAACCGGTGCCTGCGACCATAGGATGAACCGATAGGGTTAACCCAGTTGCGCCGCACGCACCCATTTGGGTTTGCGTGTGCTGTCCAACAGGCTAACCGTCGGCGCGTGCCGCCCGCCAAGGGCCAGCGTCGCCTCGCGCAGCATGGCAATGCCGTCGTCCGATTTCGCGGGCAGGGCGCTGGGCGAAATGGCGGGGCCGAACGTGATCTCATAGGGCTGACGCCCCTTGTTCAGCGTCTCGTGAAACAGGGTGATGTCGCGCAGCGTCGGGTGCATCAGGTCGAACAGGTAAAACAGGACCGAGTTGCGCGCGCGGATGTTCACGGGGATCACGGGCAACTCGAACTTGCGCGCGATCATCGCCGCCGAGGACATCCATGGCCGTTCGTACAGGCGCAGCCCGCGCCGTTTCGCCAGACGTCCGGACGGAAAGATCACCCCAAGACGGTCCTCGGAAATCGCCTTGCGCGTATAGGCCATGGTTTCGCGGGTCTTGCCATGGCTGCGCTTTTCGGGACGCCATTCGACGGGGGCGATGATCTGCGCCATCTGGGGCAGGACGCGGATGATGTCGCTATTTGCATAGAAAAACAGGTCGGGCCGGATCGCGGATAGGGCCGACCACATCATGATCCCGTCGGCAATGCCCGTCGGGTGGTTCGCCACGATCAACGCGGGCCCCTGACGCGGGATATTGTCCAGCCCCGTCACGCTTAGGTCCTTGGCCAGGAGCGTGGCCATTTCGTCCATGATCATGGGGGCTGGGTGGTGCTCAATCGCCTCGCCGATCGCGACGGTCTTGCCATAGCCCAACATCCGCGTCAGCGCGGCATGGGCAAGCTTGGTCGGCGCGCCGTCACCAAACAGCCACGGCGCACGTTCCGCAATCAGGGGGTCGATTCTGTCCTTCATGGGGGAACGTCACCACAGTTCGGTGACGTTCCCATGACAAGCGGTCTAGGCGTTTAACATCCGACCCACCATTTCGCCCATATCGCGGCTGATCGGGGTCATGGCGGCGATGCGGTTCAACTGTTCACGGATCAGGTCCTGACGATCCGCATCGTATCGCCGCCAGGTTTCAAACGCGGTCGACATGCGCGCCGCCGTCTGCGGGTTTTTCGGGTCGAGCCGCATCAGCCATTCCGCCACAAACCGGTATCCCGCGCCGTCCGCCGCATGGAACCCCGCCGCGTTCGACGTCAGCCCCCCGATCAGCGACCGGAACCGGTTGGGGTTTTTCCAGTCGAACGCCGGATGTCGGGACAGGTTTTCCGCGATCTTGGCGGCGGTTTCGGGCGGGGCAAGGGCGACCTGCATCATGAACCACTTGTCCAGAACCAACCGGTCATCCGCCCATTTCGCATAGAAGGCGTCGATCTGATCCTGCCCCTGACCGATGCGCAACAGGGCAGACAGCGCGGCCAGACTGTCGGTCATATTGTCCGCACCATCGTAATGCGCGCGGGCCAAAGCGCCGCCATCAATGCGGCTCAACAGGCCCAGAGCCGCCCCGCGCAGCGCCCGCCGCCCTGCGGGACCCGCGTCCGGCGAATAGGCGCCCGGCGTGTGCATCTCGGCGTATATCGCGCGCAGGGGTGTTTCCAACCCCGCCGCCATCGCGCCCCGCAAGATGCCAAGCGCGTCGTAGATCGCCATCGGATCGGGGGTGCAGCCGCCGTCGAACACGGATTGCGCCAGATCATCCTCGGACGGCAGGCCAAGGGTCAGCGCGCGGAACGCCGGGTCCAGCGCGTCGTCGGTGATGACCTGCGCCATGGCATCGACATAGCCCGCGACGCCCGCGTCATCCCCGTTCAACAGGTCCAGCAGAACCGATTTCGACAGGGCGCGACCGGCCTCCCATTTGTTGAAGGGGTCGGTGTCATGGGCCAACAGGAACGCATTCTGATCCGCGCCACCCGCGCGGTTGACGATCACAGGGGCCGAGAAATTGCGCAACACCGATGCAACCGGCGCGGCGCCCAAGCCATCGAACCGGAACGTCTGTTGCGTCTCGGTCAGTTCCAGAATCTGCGTCGGAACCACCTCATCCCCGTTCGGGGACAACAGGCCAATCGCCACCGGAATGTGCAACGGTTGCGGATCGGCTTGGTTTTTCGTTTCAGGAACTTCCTGTTTTATATCAATTTCATATGTGCCATCGTTAAAGCGTTCATTGAGCGTCAGACGCGGCGTGCCCGATTGCGTGTACCAGCGTTTGAACTGGCCAAGGTCGCGGCCAGTCGCGTCCTCGAACACCTTCAACCAATCCTCGATCGTGGACGCATCCCCGTCATGGCGATCAAAGTACAGGTTCAGCGCGTCGCGATACCCGTCCTCGCCCACAAGGGTGCGCAGCATGCCGATTACCTCGGCCCCTTTTTCATAGACCGTGGCGGTGTAAAAGTTATTGATTTCAACATAGTGGTCAGGTCGCACAGGATGAGCCAGCGGGCCGTTGTCCTCACGGAACTGACGCGCGCGCAGCATCAGAACATCCTCAATCCGCTGAACCGCGTGGCTGCGCATGTCGCCCGAGAACTGTTGGTCGCGATAGACCGTCAGGCCCTCTTTCAGGCACAGCTGAAACCAATCGCGACAGGTGATCCGGTTGCCGGTCCAGTTGTGGAAATACTCGTGTGCGATGATTGACTCGATCCGCGCAAAGTCCGCGTCGGTCGCGGTCTCGGCACTGGCCAAAACGAACTTGGAGTTGAAAATGTTCAAGCCCTTGTTCTCCATCGCGCCCATATTGAAGTCATCTACAGCCACAATGTTGAAAACGTCCAAGTCGTATTCGCGGCCATAGACCTGTTCGTCCCAGATCATCGACCGTTTCAGCGCGTCCATCGCATAGGCGCATTTGTCCTCATCCCCTGGACGGACCCAGATGTTCAGGGCGACCTCGCGGCCCGACATGGTGGTGATCCGGTCCGAATGCGCGACCAGATCACCCGCGACCAGCGCGAACAGGTAGGACGGTTTCGGCCATGGGTCGTCCCATTCGGCGAACCCGTCACCCTGCGCCACGGGGTTGCCGTTCGACAGCAGCACCGGCAGGTCGCTATTCACCCGCACGCTATAGGGTGCCATCACATCGGGACGGTCGGGGTAGTAGGTGATCTTGCGAAACCCCTCGGCCTCGCATTGGGTGCAATACATGCCATTCGACATATAGAGCCCTTCAAGCGCGGTGTTGCTGGCGGGGTCGATTTCGACCTCGGCCTCCCAGATGAACGGGGCATCGGGCACATCCACGGTCAACCCGCCGGGGTGCAGGGTTGGCGTCACCGTAACCCCGTCGATCCGCGCCGAGATCAGGGTCAGGTCCTCGCCCATCAGGGTAAAGGGCTGTGCGGGCGCATCGGGGTTCGGGGCAAAGGCGATTTTCGTCGTGACCCGCGTGGCGTTCGGGGCGAGGTCAAAGGTCAGGTGGACCGACGTCACCGTCCATCCGAACGCGGTATAATCCCGCAGGTATATAGTTTCGGCGGCGGCGCTTTTGGGGGTGTCGGGCATGAAGGCTTCCATTGTTCTTTTGATCAATGTGGCGCGAACGCGGGTGTCCTGCAAGCGACTGGGGGCCGAAAATGTGATCGAAGCAAACTCAATTATGGGTTGTATTGCGCGCGATGTACTTGTTAACAATTTCGTGCAAGCCGAAAATGTGTTTGCGGGTTCAATAGGGAAAACGGGTATGAAAAAATTGGCGATTGCCGCTATCGCAACTGTTCTGACGGCCACTGGGGCCTCTGCTGAGGTGCTTGTGTGCGAGCGTGATTATCTCAGCGGAAATGGCTTCCGGAACAAGGTTTACGCCGAACAGACATTTCCCGTAGAAACGGTCTATATCATCGAGGGCGATGAGGTGGTCGACAGCACCTATGGTCCCGGCAAGGTCGTGCGTGACGGCAAAAAGGTAAAGCTGTACTTTGAATTCGATAGCGGCTGGTCCTTGAGGACAGTTTTCTTTACCAGCAACGGAACGTATAGTTCGAACCTTGACGGTCAGGCCGGTTACCAAACCACCAACGGCGCCAAGGGAAAATGCGCCGTACAATAAGTCAGTCGCGACAATTGGTGTAATTAACTTACCAAAATATTGCATCTGACCGGACTTGGGGCTATCTCTCGTTTGCCTTTGCGCGATGGCGCGCGATACAGACGAGGGATGCCATGACACGTGAAATCCGCAACGGATTGCAGGTCGACGCCAAGTTGGCCAATTTTATTGAGACCCAAGCCCTGCCGGGGACGGGTGTGTCGGTGGATGCGTTTTGGGCGTCTCTGTCCGAGTTGATCCACGATTTCGGCCCGCGCAACGCTGCGCTGTTGGCCAAACGTGACGAAATCCAATCGAAAATCGATGCATGGCATGTGGCCAACCGCGGCTCGGACATCGACGATGCGGCCTATCGCGATTTTCTCTCCGAGATCGGCTATCTCCTGCCCGAGGGCGAGGCGTTTGAAATCGAGACCGGCGCGACCGACCCCGAATTCGCGAAACAACCGGGGCCGCAATTGGTGGTTCCGATCATGAACGCGCGCTATGCGCTGAACGCGGCCAACGCCCGTTGGGGCAGCCTCTATGACGCCCTTTACGGCACCGACGCGATGGGCGATCTGCCCGCCGGTGGTGGTTATGACGCGGCGCGGGGTGCGCGCGTGATTGCATGGGCGAAATCGTTCCTTGATACCGCCGTGCCTCTGGCGGTGGGATCGTGGGCCGATGTCGATGTGGTCGGCATTCTGAATGGCTCGCTTGTGCCCGCGCTGGCCGATCCGGCGGCCTGTATTGGCTATGTGGGCGATGCGTCCGCGCCGTCGCAAATCGTTCTCAAACACAACAACCTGCACATCCGTCTGGTAATCGACGCCTCGACCCCCGTGGGTCAGGCCGATCCGGCGGGCATTTCCGATGTGATCCTTGAATCCGCGCTGTCGTCGATCATGGACTGTGAGGATTCGGTCGCCGCCGTGGATGGCGAGGACAAGACGCTGGCCTATTACAACTGGCTGGGCCTGATGCGCGGTGATCTGGTCGAAACCCTGACCAAGGGCGATCGCACGGTTGAGCGTCGCCTGAACCCCGATTTTGATTACACTGCGATGGACGGGGCGCCTGCCTCGCTCAAGGGGCGCGCGCTGATGCTGGTGCGCAATGTTGGCCACCTGATGCGCAACCCCGCCATTCTGGACAAGAACGGTGATGAGGCGTTTGAGGGTCTGATGGACGCGATGGTCACCACGATGATCGCGATGCACGACCTCCAAAAAACCGATGGCGCGCGCAATTCGGTCACCGGTTCGGTCTATGTGGTGAAACCCAAAATGCATGGCCCCGAAGAGGTCGCCTTTGCCGATGAGGTGTTTACCTTTGTCGAGCGCGCGCTGGGCCTGCCGCAATACACGGTTAAACTGGGCATCATGGATGAGGAACGCCGCACAAGTGCGAACCTCAAGGAATGTATCCGCGCCGCCAAGCACCGCGTGGCCTTCATCAACACCGGTTTCCTTGACCGTACGGGCGATGAGATTCACACCTCGATGGAAGCGGGTCCGATGATCCGCAAGGGCGATATGAAAAACGCCGCGTGGATTGCGTCCTATGAGGACCGCAACGTCGATATCGGTCTGGAATGCGGCCTGAAAGGGCGCGCGCAGATCGGCAAGGGCATGTGGGCCATGCCCGACCGGATGGCGGATATGCTGTCGGCCAAGATCGGCCACCCGAAATCCGGCGCGACCTGTGCATGGGTGCCCAGCCCCACCGCCGCAACCCTGCACGCAACGCATTACCATCAGGTCGATGTCCTTGCCCGTCAGGACGAGATCAAGGCGATGGGCCGCCGTGGTAGCCTTGAGGACCTTTTGACCATTCCGGTGGCCAAGGGCGTCAACTGGAATGCGGATGAGATCGAGCAGGAACTGAACAACAACGCCCAAGGGATTTTGGGTTACGTTGTGCGTTGGGTCGATCAGGGGGTCGGCTGCTCCAAGGTGCCCGATATCCACGATGTCGGCCTGATGGAGGACCGCGCGACCTGTCGGATTTCCAGTCAGGCGATGGCGAACTGGCTGCACCACGGTGTCGTGTCCGATGAACAGGTCATGGCCGCGATGCAGCGCATGGCCGCCGTCGTCGACCGCCAGAACGCGGACGATCCCGCCTATATCCCGATGGCCCCCGATTTCACCAGCATCGCGTTCCAAGCGGCCTGTGATCTGGTGTTCAAGGGCACGGTTCAGCCGTCCGGCTATACCGAACCGGTGCTGCACGCGCGCCGTCTGGAACTCAAAGCTTCGCAACAAGGATAAGTGAACATGGCCACGATCAGCCTGCGCAAGGCGCGCACCATCATTCGCAAAACCATGGAAAAAGGCCGTGAGATGGACCTGAAACCCTTGTCGGTTGTGGTTCTGGATGCGGGCGGTAACGTCATCGCGTTTGAACGCGCCGACAACGCGGCACCGGGCCGGTTCGCGATTGCCCATGGCAAGGCCTATGGCTGTGTCATGCTGGGCATGGCGGGGACGGCGCAAATGGCGCGCGCGGAAACCCAGGCCTATTTCATCGACGCGGCGCGCTCGGCC
The DNA here is from genome assembly GCF_032918305.1 of Rhodovulum sp. FJ3. Lineage (NCBI taxonomy): Bacteria > Pseudomonadati > Pseudomonadota > Alphaproteobacteria > Rhodobacterales > Paracoccaceae > Rhodovulum > Rhodovulum sp. FJ3. The sequence continues at coordinate 390,030 of NZ_JAWJUU010000001.1, read as the reverse complement.
TTTGGGGGTACCATGATCCCCGTGCCCGGTGGCATTCTGGTCAAAGACGCGCGTGGCAACGTCATGGGCGCGGTCGGTGTCACGGGCGACACCTCTGACAACGACGCCATCGCCGGACAAGCAGGGATTGAAGCGGCTAATCTGGTTGCCGAAATCTAAGGCAGGGCGCGGCGCGTCCTCATACTTTGGTGCCCTCCGCACATTAACTGTGTGCGGGGGCGCTTTTTCTACAGAAAATCTTTGCCTATAGTCAGCCGAACAGCGCAAAGAGGACACTCATGGCACGGCCCATCGTCGGCATCATCGGCAATCAGCATTTTATCAACGACACCTATGAGGTGCACGCCGGCGGCGCGATGAACTCTGAGGCGGTCGCGCTTGTATCTGGTGCCTTGCCCCTGCTGGTGCCCTCTGATCCGCGCTATGTCGATATTCAGGAATTGATGGACACCTGCGACGGGTTCCTGTTCACCGGCGGGCGTCCCAACGTCCATCCCGAGGAATATGGTGAACCCGCAACCGAGGCACACGGCGATTTCGACCGTGCGCGCGATGCGATTACGCTACCCCTGATCCGCGCGCTGGTCGAACGCGGTCAGCCGTTTTTGGGCATTTGTCGCGGGTTCCAAGAGGTCAATGTCGCGATGGGTGGATCCCTGTATCCCGAAATTCGCGATCTGCCGGGGCGGATGAACCACCGCATGCCGCCCGATGGTACGATTGAGGAAAAATTCGCCCTGCGCCATCCCGTGACATTCACGCCGGACGGGCCGTTCGCCCGTCTGTTCGGCGCGGATGAGGTGATGACCAACACGCTACACGGGCAGGGGATCAAGGAACCGGGCGAGCGGGTCGTCGTGGACGGTCTGGCCCCCGATGGCACGCCCGAGGCGATCTATATCAAGGACGCACCGGGGTTCACCATGTCGGTGCAATGGCATCCCGAATATCGCGCGGCCTGTGATCCGGTGTCCCGCCCCTTGTTTGAGGCATTCGGGGTTGCGGTGGCCGATTGGGCCGAGGGGCGCAAGGCCCGCGCGGGCCTGATCGACGCCTGATTTCTATGTGATTTCGGCTATGGTTCACGCAGCGCGCAGCGCGTGAACCTCATGCTTTTTCAGGCTGCGGCGCGTCGTCGGGCCAAAGGCGCCGATGTTGCTGCGCAGCTCGGGGAAGATGCGGAACAGCTCTTCGCGGCAGGGATCAAGGATCCCCTTCAGACCCACGTGACCGGGGTGGAAGCTCTCGCTCGGCGCGCCTTCGGCAAAGACGATTTCATGCCGGTCGAATGCAATATGCACATAGGTCACCTCACCCCCCGTTTGGCGGATGATCTGACTGTCATCGACCAGATGGGTTGCGGGTGACAGGACCTCGCTCTCACCGAACAAGAGTTGCGCGCGCCAACCCGTCAACAGCATCCGGTGCTGGGGCGAGACCAGCAATTCACGTTCATTCCCGAACAGACCCGCGCCAATGCGCACAGGGGCAAGGTTGCCGATGGCCGGAACCGTGCGACGCCCGACCCAACGGACCGATTGCACGCCATTGTCGGCGGTCAGAACCGGATCGCCCGGGCGCAGGTCGGCCACATCGCGCTGACCCTGCGGGGTCAGAACGCGGGTGCCTGCAGTGAAACAGATGATGACGTTTTCGATTTCCGAAAAGTTCACGACCGAGCCGTCGGCCATGGTCGCGAAACCGGAGTTCCCGCCGTTCGCGTCATCGGTGTTGGTATAGGTGATATCCTTAAAGCCGATCAGGCCTTGGAAATCCAGCGTGTCGCCCGCGCTCTCGCTACCTTCGCCACCGGTGATGGTGATGTTGCCGCTACCCGCCTCATTCAGGTCGGTCAGCAGGAAGGTATCATCGCCGTCGCCGCCGGTGACGGTGTCGCCTTGGGCCACGTAAATCGTGTCATCGCCCGTGCCGCCGTCGATTGTATCCGCGCCGGTGCCGCCAATGATCGTGTCGTTGCCCGCATCACCCGCAAGGCTATCCGCCGCGCCCGCGCCGTCGATATAGTCGTTGCCGTCGCCGCCAAAGATTTCGTTGGTATAGGCGTCAGGGCCGGTGCCTGAAAAGTCGTGACCGATCAGCGTGTCGTCAAAGGCCGAGCCGATAACACCATCCACGCCGCCCGCGACCGAGTCATTTTCAGCGTCGCCACCGCTAAGGGCGGCGGTGCCGTTCCCGAAGGCACCCAGTTCGACGTTCACCGCGCCACTTGAGGCCGAGTAGTCGATGTTGTCCTGACCAGAGCCGCCGTCGAACGTGTCCGCGCCGGTGCCCGCGACAAATGTGTCGTCCCCTGCGCCGCCTTCCAGATAGTTTGCGCCGTCGCCGCCGGTCAGCGTATCATCGCCCGTGCCGCCGATCACATAATCGTCGCCCGCACCGCCCGTGATACTGTCGTCACCCGCACCGGCATCAATGCCAATCGCGCTATTGCTGGCCGATGCGTCGAGCGTGTCATTGCCGCTGGTCAGGATGGCGTTCTCGATTTCGCTGAACTCGACCGAGTTGGTGCCGCTGGTAAAGGTGCCGGCCTCATCGCCGGTGTAGACGCCATCGACGGGCGCGCTGAGCGCGGAGAAATCCAGAATGTCGCCGATACTTTCGCCGGTCTCGCCGCCCGTGACCGTGTCATTGCCGAACCCGTCGGTGAACTGGATCAGGTCGTCGCCATCGCCCGCGTCGATCAGGTCATTGCCTGCGCCGCCGTCGATCGTGTCGGCCTCACCCACGGCCATGGTGTCGAAATAGATGTCGGTGACGGTGACGCCGTGGGTGCCCGCCGCCGTGATGTTGGTTTCGACGTTCGAGTAGCTGATTTCGATCCGCGCAACCGGTCCCGCGATGTCGACCAGAACCGAACCGTTCGCATCCGCAGAGGTGTCCAGCGTGTTGCCAGCCGTGACCGTGTTGCCGTTGATCGTGTCATTGCCCGTCGTGCTGAGCGTGACGGGAACCTCGTTCCCTTCGGCGTCATAGGCGGTGACGGTCAGTTGGTCGATGTGGTTGCCCGCTGACATGTCGATGTCGTTGATGCGGAAGGTGACATCGGTCACCTCATCGCCGACCGATCCGTTGGCGGCCGAGAAATCAATCGTCGTGGTCGAGGTCGCGCCGTCGCCTGTACCGAACAGCTCAACGCTTGAGTTCGTGGCAAAGGGATCTTCGCCAGTGGTGTAGTTCGCGTCGCTGGTTTCGACCTGATAGGTGGGGGCGTTATTGCCGTCGCTGGCAAAGGACACGGAGACATTCATGTCGCCGGTGGTCTGGGTAAAGCCAGAGGCAAGGTCCGCCTCGTCGCCGCCCTGTGCGCTCCAGTTCAACGACTCGGTCGTCGTGGTCAGGTCCTGATCGCCGAGGATGGTGTCATTGCCACCGCCGCCCGAGATGCTATCGGCACCCGTTCCGCCATAGATCAGGTCGTCGCCCGCGCCTGCGGCAATGGTGTCATTGCCGCCACCGGCGTCGATTACGTCGCCCATGCCATCCGCACCGGTGCCAAAGCCGCCATCGACCTGATCGCCGTCGGGGTCGCCGGTGTACGAGGCGTTGATCGTGTTGGCGGTGTCGTCGCCGCTGACGATGTTGTCTGCGGATTCATAGTCCTGTGCCGAGAATGTCGCCTCGCCCGCACTGAAGTTCGGCGAGGTGTCATAGTCCACAACGGTATATTCACGACCGGGGACAAGAGGGATTTCGGAAACGGTATAGCTGCCACCGGCGGCACCGCCGTTGACCTCAAACTCGATAACCTCAAACGTCTGACCAGTGACCGGATCATAAAGGGACCATGCGCGTTCTGCTTCAACGGCGGCCCCTGAAGAGGTCACACCGTTGATGGATACGTCTGCAACGGCATTTTCGTCGCGGATGTTATCATCAAGCGTGTAGCCGTCTGCGCCGACGCCGTCGTCCGTGACGGATGCGGTCCCCGTCGGGTTTTCGGGACCATTCCACGTGAACGTATCGTTCGTTCCTGTCGGAATCACCCCAACCGGATTGTAGTCGTAAAACCGTAGGTCGTAATTCGCCATGTACCTGTACTGCCCGTCTACCCGAATCCACGGCGCGCGGTGGTGGTCGCGCTATGCCTGCGGATATGTTGCCTCACCTTTAGTTTATAATTTTTGAATGAGGCGGGGTTTTGTCTACTTTAGGTCGGGAAGTGTTTAAAATGTGAAAAAAATTGGACAGTGTTCACCGTTGCTCAATTATCGCAGGTTTTTGGACATCCGGTAGTTGGTCAGGGCTACGCCGTGACGGATCACGCTCTGGCGTGCCTCGCGGGTCCAGCCGTGGCGCGTAAAAAAGGACAGGGCGGAGAGGCTGCTTTGGGTTGTAAGTGTGCTAATGCCCTGTTCCTGCGCGATATTCTCGATGCGATGATACAGGGTGCTGGCCACGCCGCGACCGGTGTAGTCAGGATGTACATAGGCGAAATCAATATGTCCGTCGCGCCCCATGGTCATGAACCCAACGGGGCGCCCCCACCACGTCGTGGCGACCAGACAGGTGCCCGCCAACAGACGTTCGGACCAGCCGGGCAGGGGGCCATCGGGGGCCCATGCGTCGCGTTCCTCTTTGGTATAGGTCGCCGCCGCCGTGACATGCACCGCAGCGCGAAAAATCGCCAGACAGGCCGCCGCATCACGGGGGCGTCCGGGACGAATGCGGATTTTCTGAGACATCTGTCGTCCTTTGGTGCGAAATGTGCGTAACTTGGGCCGCGATCCTGCTCACGAACTGTTTTGGGGGCGGTGATTGCGTGCAAAACACGCCATACCGATATGCAATTGGCATCAGACTTTGGTCAAAGGGGAAAAATTCACAATGCCATACCGTAGCCTGCGAGACTGGATTGATATGCCTCCCGTTTGGCTGTTTGGGGCGCTGTGCCTGACGTGGATCATCGGGACGGTTCTGCCGGGTCCCGAGGTTGGCGTCGTTCTGCGGTGGATAGGTGTTTTCCTTATTGGTGCCGGTCTGGTCATCATCTTTGCGGCGCTTTTTGCATTTTTTCGCGCCCGCACGTCGCCGATCCCGCGCGACACGCCCAACACCCTGTTAACAGGGGGTATTTTCGGTCTGACCCGCAACCCCATCTATCTGGGGGATGTGTTGGTTCTGACCGGTTTTGCCTTGAAATGGGATGCGGTTCTGGCTCTTTTTCTGGTTCCGCTGTTCATGGCAGTGATACAACGCAGGTTCATCCTGCCTGAGGAGGAAAAGAACAAAGACCTATTCAAGACGGGATATGCCGAATACGCCGGTCGGGTCCGAAGATGGGTATAGGCATTGGTAGGGGCTGCGACATTGCACCATTTGGAAATGTCTTGCGGGTTCTTGTGAAATAATATTGCTCAGTGATATGACGTCCGCGCCCGTAGTGGGAAGATATGCGGGCCGAGAGAGAGGGAAACGAAATCGTGAAAATCGGGGCACCGAAGGAAATTTACGAAGGGGAAGCGCGCGTCGCGATGACCCCTGAGTCTGCCCTTCAGCTGCAAAAGCTGGGGTATGAGTGCGCGATCGAGAGCGGGGCCGGTGTGAACGCCGGTTTTGCCGACGCGCTGTACGAAGCTGCTGGTGTGGAAATCATCAAGACCGCTGCCGCGCTGTGGAAAGAGTGCGACATCGTCGCCAAAGTCCGTCAGCCCAACGACACCGAGATGAAGCGCCTGCGCAAGGGCCAGACGCTGATTTCGTTCTTCAATCCCGGCGGGAACGAAGAGGGCATGGAAAAGGCCAAGGCCAGCGGTGCAAACGTCATCGCCATGGAAATGGTCCCGCGTATCTCGCGCGCCCAGAAGATGGACGCCCTGTCGTCCATGGCAAACATCGCCGGTTACCGTGCGGTGATCGAGGCCGGTAACAACTTTGGCCGCTTCTTCACCGGTCAGGTGACTGCTGCTGGTAAAGTGCCCCCCGCCAAGGTTCTGGTCGTGGGTGCCGGTGTGGCCGGTCTCGCCGCCATCGGGACCTCGACCTCGCTGGGTGCGATCACCTATGCGTTCGACGTGCGCCCCGAAGTGGCAGAACAGGTCGAATCCATGGGCGCCGAATTCGTCTATCTGGACTTCGAAGAAGAACAGCAGGACGGTGCAGCGACCGGCGGTTACGCCTCTGTGTCCAGCCCCGAGTTCCGCGAGGCCCAGCTGGCCAAGTTCCGCGAACTGGCGCCCGAAGTGGACATCGTGATCACCACGGCCCTGATCCCCAACCGCGAAGCGCCGGAACTGTGGACCGAGGACATGGTGCAGGCCATGAAGCCGGGCTCGGTCATTGTTGACCTTGCGGCCGAAAAGGGCGGCAACTGTAAGCTGACCGTCAAGGACGAGAAAATCGTGACCCCGAACGGCGTGACGATTGTTGGCTACACCGACTTCCCGTCGCGCATGGCGTCGCAGTCGTCGTCGCTCTATGCGACCAACATCCGTCACATGATGACCGACCTGACCCCCGAGAAAGACGGTCAGATCAACCACAACATGGAAGACGACGTCATCCGTGGTGCTACGGTCACCTATGAGGGTGAGATCACCTTCCCGCCGCCCCCGCCCAAAGTGGCGGCTATCGCGGCCCAGACCAAAGAAAAGCCCAAGGAACTGACGCCCGAAGAAATTCGTGCGAACGAAGTTGCGGCGTTCAAGGCACAGACCAAACAGCAAGTGACCTTGCTGGTTGTTGGTGCCGTTCTGTTGCTGGGTGTGGGCCTTGTTGCTCCGGCCAGCTTTATGCAGCACTTTATCGTGTTCGTTCTGTCCGTCTTCATCGGCTTCCAGGTGATCTGGAACGTGTCGCACTCGCTGCACACGCCGCTGATGGCTGTGACCAACGCGATTTCGTCGATCATTATTCTGGGCGCCGTGATGCAAATCGGGTCGAGCTCGTTCATCGTGATCCTTCTGGCCGCGCTGTCTGTCTTTATGGCGGGCATCAACATCTTTGGCGGCTTCCTTGTTACTCGGCGCATGCTCGCCATGTTCCAGAAATCGTAAGGGGTCAGGACAATGGAATTCGGATTTACCATTGCCGCATACGTGGTTGCGGCTGTTCTGTTCATCCTGTCTCTGGGCGGTCTGTCCGGTCAGGAAAGCGCGAAACGCGCTGTTTGGTATGGCATCGCGGGTATGGCCTTGGCGGTGCTGGCAACGCTGATCGGCCCGGGCTCGGGTCTGTGGTGGCTGTCGATCATCCTGATCGCTGGCGGCGGCGCGATCGGCTATGTTCTGGCCAACAAGGTCCAGATGACGCAAATGCCCGAACTGGTCGCCGCGATGCACTCGCTGGTCGGTCTGGCGGCTGTGTTTGTGGGCTATAACGCGCATTTCACCATGGCCGCTGTGGCCAACGGTGGGGCCGAGGGTGCATTCGCCGATCTGGTGGCGCACAAGTCCTCGGTTGAACTGGCGATCCTCAAAGTCGAACTGTTCCTTGGCGTGTTCATCGGTGCCGTGACCTTTACCGGTTCGGTCATCGCCTATGGCAAGCTGGCGGGCAAAGTGAACTCCAAGGCAACCAAGCTGCCTGGCGGTCACATGCTGAACGCGGGCGCGGCGGTTCTGTCGGTGCTGTGTCTGATCTGGTACTTCAACACCGGTGGGTTCTTCCCGCTGTTCCTGATGACGCTGTTTGCTCTGTTCATCGGCTATCACCTGATCATGGGCATCGGCGGCGCTGACATGCCGGTGGTTGTGTCGATGCTGAACAGCTACTCGGGCTGGGCGGCTGCGGCGATTGGTTTCTCGCTGGGCAACGACCTGTTGATCGTGGTTGGTGCTCTGGTGGGTTCGTCGGGTGCGATCCTGTCCTACATCATGTGTAAGGCGATGAACCGTTCGTTCATCTCGGTGATCCTTGGCGGCTTTGGTGGCACCTCCGGTCCCGCGATGGAAGTCGAGGGTGAGCAGATCGCAATCGACGCCGACGGTGTTGCCAACGCTCTGGACGAGGCCGACAGCGTCGTGATCGTACCGGGTTACGGTATGGCGGTTGCTCAGGCACAGCAGAACGTGGCGGAACTGACCCGCCGTCTGCGCGCCAAAGGCAAGAACATCCGCTTTGCGATCCACCCCGTTGCGGGTCGTCTGCCGGGCCACATGAACGTGCTGCTGGCCGAGGCCAAAGTGCCTTACGACATCGTGCTGGAGATGGAAGAGATCAACGACGACTTCCCCGATACGGACGTCGTGATCGTCATCGGCTCGAACGACATCGTGAACCCCGCCGCACAAGAGGACCCCAACAGCCCCATCGCGGGTATGCCGGTTCTCGAAGTGTGGAAGGCGAAACAGGTGTTCGTGTCCAAGCGTGGCCAAGGTACCGGTTACTCGGGCATCGAAAACCCGCTGTTCTACAAAGAGAACACCCGCATGTTCTATGGCGACGCGAAAAAGTCGCTGGACGATCTGCTGACCAAGATCTCCTGATCTTCGTCTCGATAGACACGGAAAACCCCGCCAGTGTGCGGGGTTTTTCTTTTGCCCGCACTGTTCGGTGCGCGCGCTCAAAATTAAGTGTCGTGCAAGTTACATTTGCGTCACCAAGTTTGCCAATCAGGCCCCTTCACCCTTTTATCCCGATCACAGATTTGTCACCCTAGGGTTGAGAAATGGAATTGGGATTAGCGTAATGAAAAAACTTCTTTTGGGGCTGGTGTTGGCTCTGGCCCCCGTCATGGCGGCGGCACAGAGCCTCGGTGTTCAATTCGGCCAGATGCCGGTGGGTACGAAAATCTATTATGAGGCCTATGACGGTGACGAATGGGTGGACACCTACATCGGCAAAAAGGGCAAGTTCCACGTCCTCGAACGCAAGATCGTCGGCGATAACTTCAACTACAAGCTCTACTATAACGAGGAAGGGCATCTGGAGCGTCGCCGCTATTCCGGCTTCACGGTCCGCTATACCCCCTTCAACTGTGAACAGGTGATCGGCACCTGCGCACACCGTTATAACGGCAACCCGAAATACAACGGTGTCTACAACTACAAGCAAACCCAGAAGGGCGGTAAGACCTACCTCTCGCGGGTGAACACCCCGTCGGACTCGGAAACCTTCGACAAGACCGTTGTGTTCGGCAAATACAACCTGATCGTCGAGGAGAAATGGACAACGGGGTCCAAGGACCGTTGGGTGAAGGTCGTTAAAATTCAGTGATTTGATCACCTTTGCCTGTCTGTTTGAAACGCCCCGCCCTGTGTCGGGGCGTTTTTCATTTCGGGCCTTTGGGCGGGGACGTGGTCACGAACTTTGCAGATCTGGTCGCTTCGTGCACAATGGTATGCAGCTAACCCCATATAATCGTTGAATTTTTCTTTTGGATCATCGCGCGAATTCGGCTACCAAGGTTCAAATCACCCAAAGGTCCCGACATGAGCGACATCCAAGACCACCCGTTGCGCTATCAATTGGCCAATGAACTGCATGCCCGTCCGTTCCCTGCGCTGACGGTGCCGTGTCATGCGGCTTTTCTGGCGATCAAACAGCCCAAGGACGCGGCCAACCGTGATCGGGCCTTGGACCGCGCGCATCTGTTGAACCTCTTGGACCGGTTCGGGGCACAGCACCCCAAACCCGGTGCCACGCATTATTTCGGCGATCTGGGGCGGCACAAAATCAAATGGGAAAGCCACACGGAGTTCGTGACCTACACGATCTTTTCCCAAGGCGTGGCCGCGCGCCCGTTCGATCCGGCGGCGTTCGATGTGTTCCCCGAGGACTGGCTACAAGAGGTGCCGGGTGTGCGCATCACCTCGGCCCTGATCCGGGTTGAGCTGTGGGAGGGCGATGAGACCTTGGTCAAGGACAAGATGGCCGATTGGTTCGTCCCCGAGAGCCTTGCCTGTTCGCACGTCCTTGATCGCAGCGCGGTGATGGCGACCGATTTCCGCATCGATAGCGCGGGGCACCTGCGCTTTGCCCTGTTTGCCCGTCCCGAGATCGGCGCGCGCCGTGTGGGCCGCATTGTTCAGCGTATGACCGAAATCGAGATGTACAAAACCATGTCGATGCTGGGTCTGCCGCGCTCGCAAACCCTGTCGGGGCGGATGGGCGAAATCGACGCCGATCTGTCCGAACTGGTGCGCAGCCTGAACAGCCCGGGCCATAACCCAGAGGACACGTTGCACGGGTTGTTGGGCATTTCGGCCGAGTTGGAAAACATGCTGACCGAGGGCACGTTCCGCTTTTCCGCGACGGGGGCCTATGAGGCGATCGTGCATCAGCGGATCGAGGTTCTGCGCGAGGAACGGTTTGGCGGACGTCAGACCTTTCGCGAGTTCATGATGCGCCGCTTTGATCCCGCGATGCGGACGGTCAAGGCGACCGAGCGGCGGTTGAACGACATGACCATGCGCGCGACGCGGGCGGGCGAATTGCTGCGGACACAGGTGGATGTGTCCCGATCCGCCCAGAACCAGGCCTTGTTGGAAAGCATGGACCGGCGCGCGGACCTGCAACTGCAACTTCAGCGCACGGTTGAGGGCCTGAGTGTCGTCGCGATCAGCTACTATGCCCTCAACCTTGTGGCCTATATGGCCTATCCCGTGGCCAGCGCGCTGGACCTGTCCAAGGGGATGATGACGGCGATCCTTACGCCGCTTGTTGTGCTTGGGGTGTGGCTTGGGCTGCACCGGATACGGCGCGCGATGGAATGACCCCAAGGGCGCGGTTGGCGACAATCGCGCCCCCCGCAATGGCCGCCAGCGCGATCAGGCCCGACACGCCAAGGGTCGGAATGCCCGACAGGCCCGCCCCGATGGTGCAGCCGCCCGCGAACACGCCGCCCGCGCCCATCAACGCCCCACCAAGGACATAGCGACGGGTTTGCGCGGGGCTCTCGAAGCTGACGAGGGTGAACCGGCGCCCGATCAGGGACGACAGGAACGCACCGGCCAGAACGCCACCGATCAGACCCGTGCCGAACTTGGCCGAGATCGAGGTCGACGCGATCCCCCAGAACAGGGTGTCGGCAACGGGCGCGGTGAACGACAGGGTTTCCAGCGCAATGGGGTCAAAGTCGTCATAAAGGACAAAGCCCGTCCCGACCCAACCCAGTGGGACCAGCGCGCCGATTAACGCGCCTGCGATCAACAGGCTGGGGCGTGCACGGTTTGATACCGCAACCCACAGGGCCGCCAGAACCAACAGACCACCCCAGACCGCCGCACCGCCGGGCAGGGCGGCCAGATCGCCGCTTGCCGCCGGAACAGTGGCCGAACCCAGCCACAGGCGCACAGGGGCCAGAACGCCCTTGAGCGCGGCATGCGCTACCACGGCAAACACGCCCATGACGATCAGGGCGCGCAGGTTGCCGCTTGCCCCCAGCACCAACAGGCGCGAGGCACAGCCGCGGGTCAGAACCATACCGACCCCGAACAGGACGCCGCCCACGATCAGGGAGACCACCGGAATGTCGGCGGTCAACAGGCGATGATCGCCGAAATCCACCAGACCGGCCCAGACGGCGGCCTGTGTGCCGACGATTGCCACGGCCAAGGCGATGGCCCACGTGCCGCGCGCGTTGCTGCGCGTTTCGCCCGTGCCGATCACCGATTGGCGAAAGCAAAAGCGGCTGAGTTCCGCCAGAACACCGAACGCGAGGCCCAAAAGGGCACCAAACCACACCGCCGCCTGTGGCGCGGTCAGGTTTTCAAAGCCGAGAGATTCAAACATGTGAATATCCTTAATCCGTTTGACCTTGTTTTGGGGACGGGACGGATTTGGATCAAGATCGCGACCTCACGCGGGCGTGATCGCGCGCAAACCGCAATTCGCCCCATATGCGGCGCGGTCCAATCGACGTTTTGCGTTTTGTGAATATGTGGAACGTTGTTCCGAACCGGCGCCGTGGGGGCATGACGGTGTTTTTATTCGCATCAACGGGGGGCGGTGCCGTCCTGAATGCCCTGAGGTTGTGCGATGGCGCGGGACAATCACCCCGCGCCTGAGAATCGGTTCGTCCCTTAGAACGTCTCGATTTGGGGTAGGCCGTCGGCGATTTCGTAATAGGGCCCCTTGGAGCCGACAAAGATATGTTTGCTGACCTTCAGGGCGCTGGCATCGTCGATACAGCCGGCGGCGATGGCGATCCCGTCTTCGTCGTTCAGACGGTAGAACAGGGTGCTACCACAGCCGCTGCAGAACCCGCGCTTGGCCCAAGCCGAGGACGCGAACCACGTCAGGCCCTCATCCGTTTCAAACGTCACCGCGTCAAACGGCGCTTGGGTCGAGGCCCAGAGGTGGCCGCTGTTGCGGCGGCATTGGCTGCAATGGCACACGGTGACCGTGTCGCGCGCGCCGTCGACGGAAAACCGGACTTTGCCGCATTCGCATCTGCCTGTGATATCTACCATGTCTGACCTCCTAAAAACCCTTAGCTCAACACACGCAGCCTAACGGCCCGATGCGACGGGTCAATGTCCGCGAAACCGGCATCTGCGGGGAAAATGCCGGAATTTTGCGCATCTCAAGCGGGTGTGATGATTGGCGTGGGGCGGCGGCTTGTGCCGCGTGAACAGGGCGCGGTTTGATTGGGGCAGGCAACGCGGGGACGAACATCATGCGACATTGGATCGGCGCGGCAGTGGCCGCCATGGGAATTGCGACCGGCGCAGCGGCCGAGGTCGACGAATTCGACGCCCGCGTGCGAGATTATATCCTGAACAACCCCGAAATCATTCTTGAGGCGCTTGAACGGCTGGCCGCGAAAGAGGCCGAGGCGGCGGTCGCGGGCACCATCGCGGGCTTTCCCGACCTGTTCACCGATCCGCCCGTTCACGGCATGGGCGCGGCGGATGCGTCGGTGCGTGTGGTTGAGTTTTTCGATTACAAATGCGCGCCCTGCAAGGCGATGCATCCGGGCCTAAAGGCGCTGACCGCCGAACAGCCGGATTTGCGGATCGAGATGCGCCATTTGCCGATCCTGTCGCCGGGATCCGAGCGCGCGGCACGCTTTGCGCTGGCCACGCGGATGGTGGCGGGCGATGCGGCCTATGAACGGGTGCATGATCAGTTGTGGCAGGTAAAGGGCGCGTTGAACGGTGGTGTCTTTGCGCGGGTCGCCAAGGTGGCGGATGTGGATTACGACGCGGTTTCGGCGATGATGGACGCGCCCGAAATCACCGCGCGGATCGACTATAACCGCGATGTGGCGATTGCCCTGCAGGTGCTTGGCACGCCTGCGTTCATCACCCCGACCAGCGTACGGTTCGGCCAGTCCGATATCTCTGAACTGGCCGAGCTGTGGCTTAGTCAATAAACGCCTTTTCGACGACGAAATGCTTGGGGTCGGAATTCGCGCCCTCTTGCAACCCGTGATCGGCACACAGGGCCATGATGTCCTTGTTCAACGCCATGTTCCCGCAGACCATCACGCGGTCCTCATCCGCATTCCAGACCGGCAGGCCAAGGGCGTCAAACACGCGCCCGTCGCGGATATGGTCGCTGATCCGGCCCTCAATCGGTGAGGGGTCACGGGTCGTGGTCGGGTAATAGTGGAGCTTATCCCCAACCAACTCCCCGATCAGCGGATCTTCGGGCAGGGCGGCGACGATTTCGGCCCCGTATTGCAGTTCATCGCGCGTGCGGCAGGTGTGCGCGACGATGACCTGATCATAGGCCTCCCATGTTTCGGGATCGCGCAGCAACGCGGCAAAGGGTGCAATGCCTGTGCCCGTGCAAATCATCCACAACCGTTTTCCGGGCAAGAGCGCATCCAGAACCAGCGTTCCCACCGGTTTGGGGCGCAGGATGATCTGATCGCCCGCCGTAATCTTTTGCAGGCGCGAGGTCAGGGGGCCGTCCTGCACTTTGATCGAATAGAACTCCAACTCATCGTCCCACGAGGGGCTGGCGATCGAATAGGCGCGCAACAGTGGTTTGCCGTCCTCCTTGAGCAATCCGATCATCACGAATTCCCCCGACCGGAACCGCAAGGATTGCGGGCGCGTCACGCGGAATGAAAACAGGCTGTCGGTCCAATGCTTGACCGTGGTGACGGTCTGGGCGTCGGGCATGATTTTGGCGGTGGCTGTCATGGTCGCGCTCCGCCTTATGCCGCTTGGATGGCGGGGGATTCGGAAAAGGCGGTGGTCAGTTTATCCGACTTGCCGTCCATCTCATCCGCCTCGGGTAGGGGATCCTTGGCCGACAGAATCACCGGCCAGGCTTCGGAATATTTGCGGTTGAATTCGACCCATTCCTGCATGTTGTCCTCGGTGTCCGCACGGATCGCATCGGCGGGGCATTCGGGTTCGCACACGCCGCAATCAATGCATTCATCGGGATGGATCACCAACATGTTCTCGCCTTCGTAAAAGCAATCCACGGGGCAGACATCCACACAATCGGTGTATTTGCAGGCGATACAGTTCTCGGTGACAACATAGGTCATAAAGGGCTCCTTGTTCGCGTTTCTGTCTGCTTGCCGCAGTGCAGCGCACCCTGTCCGTCAATTAATTGCTATCGGCATTTTCGCCCCCTTGGTTGGATCGACCCAGCAACCAACGGAGCCCGCCATGATCACCGCCCTTTCGACCGACACCGCACAGGCCCACCTGACCGTAGAATGGTCCGATGGGGGCCAGAGCACGCTGTCGGCGGCCACGTTGCGCCGTGCCGCGCGCGATGCGGGGTCTGTATATCAACGGGCAACGACGGGCGATGTGGACGTCGCCGCAGACCTGATGATCACCGCCTTGGTGCAGGTCGGGTCGAACGGCGTGAACATCCAATTCTCGGACGGCAACGATAGGGCGATCTACCCGTTTCCCTATCTGCGCGAACTTTCTGAGAGCCACGACAATTAATTGACATTGGTCTGCTGCGCCGCAGCACAGACTGAGATTCAGCAGCCAGATGGGAGTCGAGCGATGGACGAAATATTAGACGGTTTGACACAGATCGATTGCGATATCCTTGTGATCGGTGGGGGAACCGCGGGCCCCATGGCCGCGCTAAAGGCCAAGAAAAAGAACCCCAAGGCCAATGTCGTTTTGTTGGACAAGGCCAACGTCAAACGGTCCGGTGCGATCTCGATGGGGATGGACGGGCTGAACAACTCGGTCATTCCGGGTTATGCCACGCCCGAACAATACACCAAGGAAATCACCATCGCCAACGACGGCATCTGCGATCAGGCAGCCGTCCTGCGCTATGCCGAAGAATGCTATGGCATCATCCGCGAACTCGACGATTTCGGCATCCGGTTCCAAAAGGACCAGAACGGCGAATATGACGTCAAAAAGGTCCACCACATCGGGACCTATGTTCTGCCGATGCCCAACGGGGACACGGTGAAAAAGGCGCTGTATCGCCAATTGCGCAAGGCGCGCATCAACATCATCAACCGCTATATGGCGACCCGCCTGTTGACCGGCGAGGGCCGTGTTGCCGGTGCGGTCTGCGTCAATACCCGCACGGCCGAGTTTCTGGTCGTGCGCGCAAAGGCGGTCATCATGGGTCTTGGGGCGGCGGGGCGTCTGGGCCTACCGACCAGTGGCTATCTCTACGGCACCTATGAAAACGCCTCGAACTCGGGCGAGGGGTACGCGATGGCGTATCACGCAGGCGCGGGTCTAGCGAACCTCGAATGCTATCAGATCAACCCGCTGATCAAGGACTATAACGGTCCCGCCTGTGCCTATGTGGCCGGTCCCATGGGCGGCTATACCGCCAACGCCAAGGGCGAGCGGTTCATCGAATGCGACTATTGGTCGGGTCAGATGATGCAGGAATTCTATGACGAACTGCAGGGCGGCAAAGGTCCGGTTTACCTCAAGCTGAACCACCTTGCCGAAGAAACCGTTGCCGAGATCGAACGCGTTTTGCATATCGTCGAACGTCCGACCCGTGGTCATTTCCACGCCGGTCGCGGCACCGATTACCGCAAGCAGATGATCGAGATGCATATCTCGGAAATCGGGTTCTGTTCCGGCCACTCGGCCAGCGGGGTATTCGTCGACGAACATGCGCGCACCACCATTCCCGGCCTCTATGCGGCGGGCGACATGGCGAACGTGCCGCATAACTACATGCTGGGCGCCTTTACCAACGGGGCCTTTGCGGGCATGGATGCCGCCGATTTCATCGCGGATGTGGACTTTGCCGATTTCGACATGGGCACGGTGGATGCCGAACGCACCCGCGTAATGGCCCCGACCAAGCGCGATGATGGCATTCCGCCCAACCAGATCGAATACAAAACCCGCCGTCTGGTGAACGACTATCTGCAGCCGCCCAAGGTCACCGCCAAAATGGAGCTGGCCCAGAAACGGTTCGAAGAGGTCCGCGAGGACATGGAGCAGGGCATGTATGTCCGCGACAGCCATGAATTGATGCGCGCGCTAGAGGCCTCGACCATCCTTGATTGCGCCGACATGGCCGCCGCCGCGTCCCTTTACCGGACCGAGAGCCGCTGGGGCCTGTACCACAACCGCGTCGAATACGAACGCGACGACGAGAACTGGTTCTGCCACACGATCCTGACCAAAGGCGAGGACGGTAAACCCGCCCACCGCAAACAGGACGTGAAACCCTATGTCGTCGAAATCGCCGAGGACGAAAAGGACGCCTACTACAAACAGCGCGTCGAACCCTCGGTCGCAGCAGAATAAGAACGGAGCCGCAAAATGCCTTTGGCCCAAACCGCCACAACTGTTCCCGTCACCGTCAACGATGACCTGTGCATCGCCGACAAGGGCTGTACCGTCTGCGTCGACGTCTGTCCCTTGGACGTCCTGCGCATCGCCGAGGCCGCGGACGGTAGTAAAACCGCGTATATGAAATACGACGAATGCTGGTATTGCATGCCGTGTGAGGCCGACTGCCCCACCGGCGCTGTCACCGTCAATCTGCCCTATCTGTTGAAGTGAGGCCGGTATGAGTGCGCTTTTCGAAGAATTCGACGATATCGCGGATCTGGCCGAGGGGTTGGATGACCCGTCCGCCGGTGCCCGCATCATGGCGGTGATTGATCTGGCCGATAGCGCCGATCCCGCCGCGATCCCCTATCTGGCCCGCGCGATTGCGGACCCCGACGCGGGCGTGCGCAAACAGGCGGCGCAGGCCCTGACCGATTTTGACGGTCCGGAAACGGCGGCCGCGCTGGTTCAGGCATTGTCTGATACCGATATGGCCGTGATTGAGGCCGCAGCGATCAGTCTGACCGAGTTGAAGCTGCCCGAAGCGGGCGACGCGATCCTGCCCCATTTGGGTGATCAGGACGAAATCCGTCTGACCGCGCTCTTGGCGGGGATCAAGGAATTGCGCCGCCCCGAGGCGATGGAACCCGCAATCGCGGCCCTGTCGCATGCGGCGCCCGCCGTGCGGATGCAGGCGGTCGGCGTTATCGGCTGGCTTCAGGATGAGACGTCTTTGGACGCCTTGCAAAAGGCCGCGACCGATCCCGACACACAGGTGCGGCGCACCGCCGTGGCCGCGCTGGGCTTTTCCAAATCGGATGCGGCGCGCACGGCCCTCATGGCCGCGTTGAAAGATCCCGAATGGATGGTGCGTGAGGCCGGGGCGGAGACCCTTGCCAAATCCGGTGATGCCTCCAGCATCCCCGCATTGCGCGCGGTTCTGGACGATGATTTCTGGCAGGTGCGCCTGAAATCTGTCCGCTCGCTGGGCAAGCTTGGCGCGACCGAGGCGGCACTGCAAATCGCGCCGATGATGGACATTCCTGTGCCCAATCTGCGCAAGGAATGCGCCGCCGTTCTAGGCGAGCTGGCCGTCAAAGAGACGCTGCCATTCCTCGAAAAATACGCCGACGATACCGACCCTGATGTGCGTAAAAACGTGCGCTGGGCGATGGACCGTATCGCCGCCTGAACGCCGTTCAACCGGCCGTGACAAAGTTTGAATTGTCTCCCTGGGATTTCGCCGGGGGGACAATTTTGCGTCCAGCAAAAACCACATAAGCCATTGAAAATAAATAATAAAAAATCATCCGATTCGGGTGGTTTTTGATCTGGATCATGGCGCGGACTTACACATTCCCCCCGAAAGCCGCGCAAATTTTACGCATGTCGAGAATCTGCACCTTTTCCTGTGTCACGACCTTTTACAGGGGCGGTTTTCAGGCGGGATACTGTCTTTGGGTCACACAGCTAATCGCCCGAACCGACAGGAGAAGAGCTATGAAGCAACTACTAAAAACCGCCGTACTGGCAAGCGCGCTGATGCCGCTGGCCTCAGCGGCGTTCGCAGAAAAAATCACCGTCGCAGTGGGACACCAGTCCATGTGCACCGACACCTACACCGCAGGTATCGTGATCAAGGAACTGGGTCTTTTGGAAAAGTATCTGCCGACCGAAGGCAAATATGCTGACGCCGAATATGACGTCGTCTGGGCCGACTACAGCTCGGGCGGTCCGATCACCAACCAGATGCTGGCGAACAAGTTGAACATCGGGGTAATGGGGGATTACCCGCTGATCGTGAACGGCGCCAAGTTTCAGGAAACCGACAGCCTGCGTTCGATCTATGTCGCGGGTACGGGCTATAACCTAAAGGGCTCGGGCAACGCGATTGTTGTTCCGGTCGAGAGCGACATCTATTCGATTGATCAGCTCAAGGGCAAAGACGTGTCCACGCCCGTCGGCTCGGCCGCATGGGGGATGCTGCTGAAGGCGATGCAGGACAACGATATCCCGACCGCCGAATACGCCCTGAAAAACCAAAGCCCCGCTGTGGGCGCCGCCAATATCGCGGCCGGTAAGATCGACGCGCACTCGGATTTCTGCCCTTGGTCGGAAATCATGGAATTCCGTGGTACGGGCCGCAAAATCTATGACGGCTCGGAAACCGGCGTTCCGTACCTGCACGGCGTTGTGGTCCGTCAGGACTTTGCCGAAGAATACCCCGAGGTGGTCAACGCCTTCCTGAAGGCCGTGATCGAGGCCGGTGATTGGATCCGTGAGGACCCGATGCGTGCCGTGACCGAGATGGAAGGCTGGACCGGCGTGGAAAAAGAGGTTCTGTATCTCTACTTCTCCGAAGGCGGTCACCTGACGCTGGAACCGACCATCAAGGACACATGGGTTGACGCGCTCAAGTTTAACCACGGCGTTCTGGTCAAGGAAAAGGCGATCCCGCCGCTGGATTTCGACGCATGGATCACCGAGGACTACATCAAAACCGCCTATGCCGACATGGGGCTGGACTATGAGGCCGACAAGGCATCCATCGTCGATCCCGCCACGGCCAACGCCGGTCTGCCGATGGAAATCTGGCATGCGCGTGATGGCGTAAGCTCGTACCCCTCGATGCCCGAATTCCTGACCGCTGTTGCGGCGATGCAGGGCACCGGTGCGAAACTGAACGCCACCTATGTCTACGACATCGAAACCGGTCTGAAACTGTTCGGCAAGACCGCGTTCTGGGTCAAAGCGGGCGAAGACTACGCCACCTTCCTGCGCAAGGGCGAGGCCGAGGATTATGCCGCAGCCAATGGCGGCTCGGTCATCACCTTTGACGAAGCGATCGCCGACTTTGTCGTCGAAGGCTGATCACCCTCTCTGATGCCAATCTCCGGGGCGCGCGCAACCCGCGCCCCGGTTCACGCCAGCCAAGATGAGGCACGCCATGTCCACCGCCGTGAAACCCGCCGCGCCTGCGCCCAAGGCCGCCAAAGCCGCGCCCGAGGCCCCGCGCCCCCCGATGACACCGCCCCCGCGCCCGACGATGGCGCATCACCTGCGGGCCTTGGATTGGGGACATCTGGGGATCGTCGCGGCATCTCTGGGGATCGGGGTTTTGCTTTGGCATATCGTGACCGCGATCAACCTGAATTTCTTTATCAATTTCGAAAATGTCCCGTCGCCTGCCAAGGTGTTTATGGCCTTTATCGGTCATATCCAGACCAGCATTTTCTGGACCCACATCGGCGTGTCGATGCGCCGAATCCTGATCAGTTTTTCCATCTCGACGGCGCTGGGCATCGGGATCGGATTGATGATGGGGCGGTCCAAAATCGCGCGGGCGTTTATCATGCCCTATATCGAGGTCGTGCGCCCCATTCCGGCGGTTGCGTGGATCCCGTTGGCCATTTTGATGTGGCCGACCGAGGAAAGCTCGATCATCTACATCACCTTTCTGGGCGCGCTGTTTCCCATTGTTCTGAACACGCTGCACGGGGTGCAACAAACGCCCGAGGTTCTGGTGCGCGCCGCACAGTCCCTTGGGGCGTCGCGCACGGCCGTGTTCACACAGGTCGTTATTCCCGCGGCATTGCCGTCCATCGCCGCAGGTCTGGCCATCGGGATGGGGGTCAGCTGGTTCTCGCTCTTGGCGGGGGAGATCATCTCGGGCCAATACGGGATCGGCTATTTCACGTGGGATGCCTATAGCCTGATCAACTATCAGGACATTGTCGTCGGCATGTTGGTGATCGGGTTTCTTGGCACCGGATCGACCGCCGCTGTGCGTCTAATGACCCGCCCGATGCTGGCGTGGCAAAAGAGGACGCGGTGATGGGGGGTCTGGGCGTCATTGGGGCGGAGATCCGCCAGAGCTGGCCGCGGATGGTCCTGAACGGTGTTCTGGTCGCGGCCCTGTTTCAACTGTTCATGCTTGTCGCGCTGATTGCCCGGTTTCAGGCCCTGCCGAATTACGTGACGGGCTATGACTGGTTCGGGAATGTCATCCACATCATCCGGTCCACCCCGTCCTTGTCGGACATGGGCCCGATCATCTGGGAAGAGTGGCTGCTGGAAGTGGGTCATATGAATTATGACTACGGCGCGGGCATTTCGGAATGGTCGCTGAACGTCATCCCGTCCCGCCTGTTTGTCCTGTTCATCCTTGGGGCGATGATGGCCCTGTGTCTGGGATTGATGCGCGGGGACACCTGTTCGCGCACCGCATCGGGGTCCATGCGCGCGGCCACGGGATTGGGCGCGTTGTTGATCGCCATGACCAACGCCACGATGAGCTGGGTCGTCTGTTGCGCCACGCCGACATGGGTCGTCGGTCTGGCGATGCTGGGCCTTGGGGTGTCGTCCTCGCTTGCCCTCGAACGGGTTGGGCCCGTGTTTTCCATTTTCGGTTTTGCCCTGTTGGTGGCGATGATTTTCACCCTCGCATGGCGCCGCGCGCGTCAGACCGCCGAACCCAAAGGAGCGCTCAGCAATGCTTGATGTTCTGAAATTCAAATCCCCGACCAAGGACACCGGCAAAGGCAAGGGCCGGATTGACGTCAACGATGTGGTCATCCGGTTCGGCAAGGGCGCGGATACGCATCTGGCGGTGGACAAGACCGAGGTTACGATCGAGGCGGGCGAATTCGTCTGCATCCTTGGCCCGTCGGGATGCGGGAAATCGACCCTGCTGAACGCCATCGCGGGATATGTCAAACCGTCCGAGGGCGCGGTGACGGTGGATGGCGAAACCGTTCAAAAACCTGGTCCCGACCGTGGGATGGTGTTTCAGCAGTATTCGCTGCTGCCGTGGAAGACGGTGTATGAGAACGTCGCCTTTGGCCCCAAAATGGCAGGACACAGCCGCACGGAATCGGGCTCTATCGCCAATACGTTTCTGGAACTGGTGGGGCTCAAGAAGTTCGGGGATCGCTATCCGGCGGAACTGTCGGGCGGGATGCAGCAACGGGTGGGGATTGCCCGCGCACTGGCCAATTACCCGTCGGTCTTGCTGATGGATGAACCGTTTGGCGCGCTGGATGCCCAGACCCGCCTGATGATGCAGGAAAGCCTGCTGGAGATCTGGCGCAAGTTCGGCACAACCGTGGTCTTTGTCACCCATGACGTGGATGAGGCGGTGTTCCTTGCCGACCGCGTTCTGATCATGTCCGCCGCCCCCGGGCGCATCATTGAGGACGTGCGCATCGATCTGCCGCGTCCGCGCTCGACCGACATGGCCTCGACCCCCGAATACGTCAAAGCGCGCCAATTCTGCCTCGACATCATCAAGGCCGAAAGCCGCAAAGCATTCGAGAACCAGAACACATGAAACAGCTTGTCGCCTTTCTGCTCTGGATGATCGCCGCCGCCCCCGTCACCGCACAGGTGCAGGGGGTGAAACTGGATGAACCTGTCGAACTGCCCGCCTTTGCGTTTGAAAACGGGATTGGTGAGACGTTCAATCCCGATACGCTTCAGGATCAATGGACCATCGTGATGTTCGGCTTTTTGTCCTGCCCCGATGTGTGCCCGTTTACCATGGGCAACCTTGAGGCCACGATCGCCGAAATGGGTCTGCGGGTGCGTCCCGACAACGTGCCCAAGGTGGTGTTCCTGTCCGTCGATCCCGACCGCGACGCCGAATTGATCAGCACCTATGCCAAGTTCTTTCACCCCGATTTCCAGAGCTTTACCGGCGCGCGCACCGACATTGATGCCTTGATTGAGGCGACGGACAGTTTCTATCGCCTGATGGCCCCTGATGAGGATGGATACTATGAGGTGCAGCACAGCTCATCCGTGTCCGTGATCGCACCCGATGGCACCCTGCGCGCCAAGCTACAGCCGCCGTTCGATCCCGGTCTAACCGCCGAATTCCTGAGCCAGCTGCAAATCCAATACCGGCGTGAGGCATCGTGATGAAACACGTTCTGATGGGCCTTGTGGCCGCCTGTTTTCCCGCCGCCCTTTGGGCCCAAGACATCACCGCGACAGAGGCCGTCGTGCCCTTGGCCCCGCCGGGTGTGATGACGCATGCGGCCTATCTGACGCTACACAACACGGGGCAGGGCAGCCGCACCCTGATCGGTGTTCAGGCCGACGGCTATGCCATGGCCCATCTGCACAGTTCCGAGGAGAAGAACGGCGTGGCCACCATGTCGGTGCTGCACGGGCTAGAGATCGGCGCGGGCCAGACTGTGACCTTGGAACAGGGCGGCACGCACATCATGCTGATGCATCCCGCCGCGCCCCTGACCGAGGGGGAAGAGGTCGCCCTGACCCTGCAATTCGCCAATGGTGAGACGGTCGAGGTCACCGCGCCGGTGAAACGGCTGGGCTATGGGTCCTAGGGCGGGTCTGATCGCCTTGGCCCTGTGGGCCGCAACCGGCGTCACAGCGCGGGCCGATTTCGACGCGACCGCCTATCCGCCCTATGAACGCTGCGCCCTGTGTCACGGGTTGTTCGGCGTCTCGGCCAATGCGAAATTCCCCAACCTCGCGGGGCAGGACCCGACCTATATCGACGCGCAAATCCGCGCCTTTCTGGCCGGTACGCGCCATAACGACGGCGGACAGATGGTGGCGATTGTGTCCGAACTCCTGCCCGAGGAAATCCCCGTCGTGGTCGAATGGTTTTCCACCCAAGACCCGCCAGCCCCCGCAGTGCCCGAGGGCGATATCGCCACCGGTCAGGCCGCGTTTGACGCGCGTGGCTGTGGCACCTGTCACGATGACACGGCGGATTATCTGGGCGTGCCCCACCTAACGTCCCAGCACGCCGGATACCTTGAAAAACAGATGCGCGATTTCCGCGACGGCGCGCGGGACACACACGACGGATGTCTGCCCCATGCCGCCCTGATGCCCGACCAAGACGATGAAATCGCGGCGATTGCCGCCTACCTATCAACGGTGCCCCGACAATGACCATCATGACCGACAGCGACCTGCATTTTGACGGCCCCGGCGCGATCTACCTGTCCGAATATTTCCTTGAACTGAATGAGGGCGCGGGGTTTTTGGCCGCGCTGTCGGACGAGGACCGCAAGACCGTGCGCAAACACGGCAAACGTTGCACCTTTTCCAAGGGCGAGAGCATCTTTCACCAAGGGGCCGCGCACACCGGTGTCTGGATCATCGAAGAGGGGCGCGTGCGCACCTTTTACACCGGCCCGTCTGGGCGCGAGATTACGCTGGCCTATTGGAGCCAAGGACATTTCGTCGGCGGTCCCGAGGTCTTTGGCAAGGGGCGGCATGTCTGGTCGGGCGATGCGCTGGAGGATTGTCAGATGTTGTTCCTGTCGGGCAGTAGCCTGCGCACGCTGGTCCAACAGGTGCCCGAGGTCGCGCTGGCCGTGATCGAGGGCCTCGTCGCCAAGGGCAAGAGCTATAGCGCGCTGATCCAGATGCTAGGCACGCGGACAGTGTCCGAACGGTTGCGCCAATTGCTGGTCATTCTGGCCGACGCCCATGGCCGCGAAGAGGGCGACACGATCGTCATCGACCGCAGCCTGACCTATGAACAGATCGCCGCGATGGTCGGGGCCACGCGGCAATGGGTGACACAGTCGCTGGACAAGTTGAAATCGGCGGGGGTTCTGGAGATCACCCGCACCGAAATCGTCATCCGCAATCTGGAAAGCCTCGAGGAATGACACCCGCCGACGTGCCCCCAACGGCCCGCCGTCTGCGCGAGCGGGTTGATCCCTATGCGCCGGGCATCGCGGTCGCGGTTGTGGTCAGCTTGGCCGCCTATGCGATTGGGGCGCGCTATCAGGCGCCGGTGATGTTGTTCGCGCTGTTGCTGGGGATGGCGATGTCCTTCCTGACCGAGGACGACCGCATCGCCCAAGGGGTCCGCGTGATGGCGTCCACGGGTTTGAAACTGGGCGTTGCCCTGATGGGGCTGCGGGTGTCCTTTGACGTTCTGGCCGATCTGGGGGCGGGCGTTTTGGTCGTGCTGGTTCTGGGCAGTGGATCGACCATTCTGATCGGTCTGTTGATCGGGCGCGCCATGGGCTGGGGCGGGTCGCGCGCGGTGATCGCCGCAGGGGCCGTCGCGATTTGCGGGGCGTCGGCGGCTCTGGCCCTTGCCTCGGTCACGCGGACCTTCAAGGGCAAAGAGGATCACACATTGGTCGTCATCATGTCCGCCACCGCCCTGTCGACGATTGCGATGATTTTCTATCCGCTGATCCTTGGGGCGATGGGGTTTGATCACACGCGGGAGGGGCTAATCCTAGGCGCATCCATCCATGACGTGGCCCAAGTGATCGGCGCGGGCTTTTCCGTGTCCGAAGAGGCGGGCGAAACCGCAACCCTGTCGAAAATGGCGCGGGTGTCGATGTTGCCCTTGGTCCTGTTGATGGTGCCCACGGGCGGCGCGGCGGGGACGGGGCGGCGCATCCACCTGCCATGGTTTGTGGTGGCGTTTGTGGTGCTGATGCTGGTGAACCAGTTCGTGGCCCTGCCGAGCGCCCTGACGGACACATCACGCACGGTGTCGGGTGCGTTGCTGATCACGGCGGTTGCGGCGCTTGGCCTTGGTAGTGCGCCGCGAAAACTGTTGCGCACCTGCGGGCCGACATTTGCCGTGATGGGCGGGCTGTCGGTTTGGTTGTTGGCGGTTGCCGTGATCGGGGTCAGCATGATTGCCGGATGACCGGCGGCGCACGTCTGGCACCGCCGGCCCTGTGGCCTAGATCAGGCCGACCTCGCGGGCCTGACGTTTCAACGTGGCAAGGCCAAGCGTCTGATAGAGCAGCGGGTTGCGCACGTCAGGGTCTTGCTCGGCCTCAATGACGATCCAGCCGTCATAGCCATGATCGGCCAGTTGTTTCAGCAGAGGCGCGAAATCCACGGCCCCCTCTTGGTCACCGGGCACGGTGAATGCACCGGCCAGAACGCCCTGAATGAACGACAGACGCTCATCCCGCACACGCTTGGCCACCTCGGGGCGCACGTTTTTCGCGTGGAAATGGACAACGCGGTCGATGTGGCGCGCCAGAACCGTCGCCGGATCGCCGCCGCCAAAGAAACAATGCCCCGCATCAAACAGCAGCTTGGTCGCCGGACCGGTCGCGGCCATAAACGCATCGATTTCCTCGGCGCTTTCGACAATCGTTCCCATGTGGTGGTGATAGGCCAAATGGATGCCTTGGGACGCCATATAGGCGGCGAATTCTTCGATCTTGGCCCCGAATTCGGCCATGCCTTCGGGTGACAGGGACGGCTTGTCGTTGACCGGCACGTCCGTCATCGAATGGATCGCGTTCGAGGTTTCGCACGTCACACAGACCTTGCACCCGTTTTCGCGCAGCTTGGCCAGATGGGGTTGGAACGCCTTGATCTCGTCCTCGACCGAGCGGGTCAAAAGTTCGGTCGAGTACCACCCCGAGATGAAGGCTAGGCCATAGCTGCCCAACATCTCGCGCAGCTCAACAGGGTCTTCGGGCCAGCGGTGGCCGTTCTCAATCCCGTCGAACCCGATCTGGCGACCGGCCTCATCCAGAATGCGCGCGGTCGGGATATTGGCCCCGATGGTTTGGTCGTCGTCATTGGCCCATGCGATGGGGTTGGTGCCGAATTGGATCATGCTCTTGGTCTCTTGGATAGGTGGGCGGGGCCCGTGTTAGTCTGTGATATCAACGGTGTGACCGGTTTCAGCGGCCTCGCGCGCGGCGTCCAGCACCCGCATCGTGTGCAATGCGCCGACGGGCGGGACAGGGCCGATGTCGCCCGAACGCGCGGCGGCGGCAAAGGCCGTGTAGAGGTCCGAGATGTTGGATCGTACCGAGGGGATCGTCACCGTGCCGTCCTTGGTATGCAGCGTGCCCCACGCGTATTCGGGTTCAACGGCCCATCCACCCGGATCATCCTTGGGGTGGTCGCCGTCAAAGATGCGGCGCGTCTGAACATCGGTACCATTGGCCACATATGTCCCCTTGTCGCCGTAAATGCGGAATTCACGACCCTCGCAGAAATTGATCTTGGACGCCGAGGAATAGGACTGCGTGCCCGATGCGTGCTGGATATGAACGGCAAAGCTTGCATCCGTGCGACCCTCGGGCAGATCGACATAATTCATCTGCGCGTCCACCGCGACGGCAGGGCCAAACAAGAGCAGCATCTGATCAAGGACGTGACTGCCCAAATCGCGCAGCAATCCGCCCCCGGGCCCCGTGGCAACGGTGTCCGGTTCGTTCAGGTCCATGCGGTTATAGGCGCGCTGAACCTTGCCGAGGTGGCCGTCGTCGATCACGGTTCTCAACGTCTGGAAATCGGTGTCCCAGCGGCGGTTGTGAAACACGTTGAGCAAGACGCCCTTGGCCTTGGCCGCCGCAACCATTTCCAGCGAGTCCGCCAAGTTCGGCGCAAACGGCTTGTCACAGACCACATGCAGACCGGCGGCAATCGCCTCAAGCACCAGCGGTTTATGCGTCTCGGGCGGGGTGGTGATGGTCACCATGTCGATGCCGCCCGCCGCGATCATGTCGCTCAGGCTGGGGAACACCGCGACACCGGGCAGGTCGCGGGCAAGTTCCGCGATCTTGTCCGGCGAACGCGCAACGACGCCCACCAGTTCGACCCCCTCGGCGGCCTCAATGAAGGGCGCGTGAAACACCCGCCCCCCAAGGCCATATCCAACCAGTCCAAGCTTCATCGTCTCTCCAATCATTCGGGAAGGGCGCCGATGACGTGCTGATCGAAATCGACGATCGCCCCCGTCATCACGCCCGACACAGGCGACAGCATCAGCGACGCTTGGCGCGCCACGCTGTCGGGTTTTACAAGGGTGCCCATGGGCTGATCCGCTTCGGCAAGGGCCAGCCAATCGTCGCCCGCCCCGTGATAGGCGCGTTGCACGCGGTCCTCACCGGGCGTGTCCATCCAGCCGCAGTTGATCCCGTTCACACGGATATGGTCGCTGCGCAGGGCCTGCGCGGCGTTGCGCGTGATGTTGGTCAGGGCGGCCTTGGACGCGGCATAGGGGGACAGAAAGCTCTGCCCGACATAGGCCGACACGGTCAGGATATTGACCACCGACGCGGGCCGACCCGCTGCCACGGCGTTCTGCGCAAACCGTTGCAGCGCGAAATAGGGCGAGCGTGTGTTGATCGTGAACACCCGATCAAAACTCTCGGGCGTGGTGTTCAGGATTGAGCCCCGCTCGGTCGTGGCACCGGCCACGGCCAAGGCGTTCAGCCCGCCCAAATGCGCGTCTGCTGCATCGACCAGCGCGACCACGGCCTCTGTGTCGGCCAGATCGACGGGCATAAAGGTCGCGCCAATTTTGGCGGCGGCGGCCTCGCCCTTGGCGGTGTCGCGACCGGCAATGACCATGCGGGTACAGCCGCCTGCGATCAGTTGCTCGGCAATCGCCGCGCCCAAACCTTCGGTGCCACCAATGATCAGGGCCGATGTGTCGTGATGGGGAATGGTTGTCATAGCTTAAACAAACGCCTCGATTTGCGCCTCAATGTAGGCAAAGGACGCACCGATGTCGTGCAGCGGATCGCGCAGGGCCTGTGTCTCGGGCGAAAAGCATTCATAGGACACCGGCCCGTCATAGCCCGCGGCCCGCAATGCGGCGATCTGGTCGACCGTGCCAAGGCGATCGTCCGGCCCGACCAGAACGCGGTGCGCGTCTTGCATTTCATCAAAGGTCAGTGACGGGTCGGTCACCGCCGAAATATGCACGATGCCGGTATGCGCGGGGTAAAAATCCCCACCACCGGCCAGCGCGTGATGGAACGTGTCATGGACCAGCTTGACCCGATCCGCGATGTCGAGGGCCACAATCGTGTCGACCAGTTCTGTCTTGGAGCGCAGGGACGACCGGCCAAAGCCCAGCGGTTCCACCAGTGCGACCATATCCGCCGCGACCAGCATGGGGTAGATGTCCTTGAGAGCAATCCGCAGGTTGGCCTGACGTTCGCCATTGCCCGCGCCGGTGCCGTCGTTGCGGGGGATCAGACTGATGGTTTCGGCCCCTGCGGCCTTGGCCGTGGCGATCAGGGCGGCGACCTCCTCCTTGCGCGCCGCGTCCCACGCGTTGAACGGATAGACCTGTGACAGGCCGACAAGGCGCAGGCCGTGATCGCGGATCATCTGACCGGCCTCGGTGGGGTCCATCCCGTCAAACAACGGACGCCCCAGCGCATCCATATCATTGCGCGCCTCCACCCCGACACAGCCCAAGGCGCGCGCAAGGTCCAGAAATGCCGCAAAGCTGAGGTGCGGGGTGGTCATCTGGTTCAACGCTTTTTTCATCATGCTCCCCGTCGCCCGCGCCTTCGGGGCCATGTGTCGGCCGGACGTTGCGCGCAAAGACCCGTGTCCGTCAATTTGACCGCAGGCGTTTCGCGTCAATTATGACGTTTTTCTGTGGGTGCAAAATGACGGAAAAACGTCATTACAGCATCTCGGGCAGATAGACCTTGGGGTCCAGAAACCGCTGTCCCGCATCTGAAAGGCCATCCTCGGACAGGGCGGCGGCCAGCGTGTCGACCAAGTCGCGGCACAGTTCGGGCAGGGGGGTGGAATTCACCATCTGCACATAGCCATCGGCCAGCGCGGCGCGGCTTTCATCGGTCAGTTCGTTGACAATCAGGGTAACCTTGTTGGGCGGGCGCGCCTCGCGCAGGGCGGCAATCGCGCCCTCCATCCCGCCGCCCGCAACATAAATCCCCGCCAGATCACTGTGCCGCGTCAACAGGTCCAGCGTCGCCTCATAAGTCACTTGGCGCGTTTCCAGATTGACCAAGGTGTCCAGCACCGTGAACGCCGGTGCCTCGGCGCGGATAAAGGACCGAAATCCCACCTCACGCAGGTCATGCCCATGCCAGCGGTTGCCGCCAACGAACACCGCCAGCTTGCCTGGCGTGCGGGAGATGCGGGTCATGAACCACGCGGCACTGCGCCCAACCTTCATATTATTAAGGCCCAAATAGGTTTTGCGGATGCCTTGTGCCGTGTCGTTCAACAGGGCGAACACCGGCACGCCGTTGTCTTGCAGCTCGCTCACGGCCTCATCCACCTTGCGGTGGTTCACCGCCACACAGGCCAGCGCGTCAACCTCGGCCCCGAGCGTCCGAATTTCATGCGCGAAATCGTCGGGTGATTGCGAGGCCGCGAACCGGATCACCACCTCGCCGCGAAAGTCACGGCGTGCGGCCATGGCCAATTCGATCTCACGCGCAAAATTGCGGTAAAACTCTTGCCGCCGTTTGACCAGCACCAGACCCAAGCGTCGTTTCGGGACGGAGGCGTCCAGCTTGTGGTTGAGAACACCCTTGCCGTGATAGCCGACGCGATGGGCGGCTTCGGCAATCTTGCGCAAGGTCTCTTCGCGCACCGTCAGGCGACCGTTGATCGCACGGTCGACGGTGGTCACGCTAACCCCTGCGGCGCGGGCGACGTCTTTGATTGTCGGGCGGTTTGCCATGGTGATGCCTTTGACGTTTTAACGTCATTTGGCGTCATCTTTGATGGATTGGCAAGGTCCGCGTGGAGTTTACCCCGATTGGCGTTGATCCGCGCGGTCTTGCTGATCCCAAAGACCCTCATAATGGGCGATGATTTCTAGCATCCGCGCGCGATCAAAGCTGGGGTCGTGGCCGCCGTGCACGATGGTGACAGGCAGGGTCTTCAGCAGGGCAAAGGTGGCGCGGTAGTCCTCGACGCTCATCCCCGGGCCTTCAAAAATCAGGGGGCCGTCATAGATCGCATCGGCCCCGAACAGGACGCCAGTTTCCCGTTCAAATAGCCCGATCCCGCCCGGCGAATGGCCCGGCAGGTGCAGCACCTCATAAACGTGATTGCCCAGATCAACCGTATCCCCGTGGTTCAACAGTCCGGTCGCCGGCGCACCCTGCAGGCGATAGGTCTCGGGGTCATAGCCCGCGAACGGCAGGGCCTCGATCAACAGCTCGCCAATCGGGGGATAGCCCGCGTCCAGAAACGTCTGCAACAGGGTCTCGGGCATGTCGCGGCGAAACAGGGTTGTCAGGCCCGACGGCGCGGCCATCTCATCGGCCTCGGCGGGGTGGACAAGGCGGATGTCGAATTCATGCACCGCGCCGATGTGGTCGATATGGGTGTGGGACGAGACACAGATGATCGGCTTGGACGGGTCTTTGCGCAGGCTGTCCAGATAGGGTTTGAACGGGATCACGCCCATGCCGGTGTCAAGGATCATGTCCTTTTCCGTGCCCTCAACCAGAAACATGTTGGCCTGTTCCAGAACGTGAATATGCGGCTCTAGGATCAGGGTGGTGTCGGCGTCGATCTTGGTGGCGGTGAACCAGTGGTCTGCGACGGGTAGGGTCATGCGGAAAGCTCCTGTAGCGGGGCGGGCAAGGGGATGTCGGTGCGCGTGCCGTCAAATCCGGTGCGCGTCCAGATCAGGGCGTTTGAGGTGTGGCGCAGGGCGGGGGCGTTTTCGACAAAGGGGTTGGTTGAAAGGGTCGCCATGCCCACCCCGTCCTGCCATGTGCCAAGGGTATATTGCGCGGCGAAACCGGCGGCACGGGTGGCGGGATCGTCGGTGCCTGCGCGCAGCACGTCGATCAGATGCGGGTCGGCGGCGTGGCGGAGTGGACCGCTGGCCACCTGAAACACATGCGCGTTCCAGACGGTGATGATGCGCAACCCGTCGATCTCAACCGACAAGGCGTTCAGGGGCGGCGTCGCCACCCCGTGCCAGCGTTCGCGATAGGTGGCATGCACCCCGTCCTCAATCAGCGCGCCATCGTCCTGAAACCACATCGCGCCCGCATCCACCGGCGCGGGCAGGCCGTGCAGGTTGATATGACGCGCCCATGTGCAGACGCCGCCCGAAACGGTGATGTCGCCCGCGAACCCCTCGGCCTGCATCAGATCGGCCAGCACGGGCGAGGGCAACTCGGCCAGACAGGTCGCATCGCCAAGGTCGGGGCGGTGCAACGGCACACGGATGTCGGCATAGATCCCGTCGCCCTGTAGCCAATGCACACGGGTGGTGTCATCGAACCGGTCGGGCGTCTTGATCCAGTCGCGCCGCCAATGTCCGCGTAGGTCGGATGCGGTGATCACGCTGCTCACTCGGCGGCCATTTTTGTCGATTGCAATTCGGCGATGATGTCAGATGCGCTTAGGACGGCGCCCTCTTGCAGATACTCCATCGCGTTCAGGGACGCCTGATGCGCCTCGGGCGAGGTGCCGCCAACGCAGTCGCCAATCACACGGCAATAGTAATCGTGCTGATGCCCGTCGGCGAATGTGTAATGCACACAGACATCCGTCATCCCCCCGATCAGGATCAGCGTCTGCGCCTTGAGCCCCTTGAGCAGGATTTCGGTCTCGGTCCCGAAGAAACAGGAATAGCGGCGCTTGTGCACGAAATAGTCCGTGTCGCGCATGTCCATTTCCTCGGCGGCGACGGGCGTGCCCGGTTCGCCCTCCATGCAATGGATGTCCTCGCTCCCGTCCAGTTCGCGCCCGTAATCGACCTGATTGCGGCGGTGGATTTCCTGAAAAAAGATCACCGGAATGCCCGCGTCATGGGCGGCGTCGATGACGGTGCGGGCGCGCTCCATGTTCTCGCGGTATTTGGGCATACAGGGGATGCCGGCCTTGTGCTCCATAAAGGCGGATTTCTGGATGTCGATGACCATCAGAACCGGTTGACCGACAAGAGTGGGTTGGCGTGCCATGGGGGTGCTCCTTAGGTTTTGGATTGATCGGCCCCCATCAGGCGCGGCAGGTCACCCCAACGGGCCACCGCCGAAAACACCAGAACAGAGACTGTGATGAACGTGATCGCGCCGACGGCCATCGTGGGCGTATAGCCGTTGCGCAGCGAGTTGAAGATTTGCAGCGTGACCGTCGCATAGGCTGAGGCCGAGACGAAGAACATCACGATGAATTCGTTGAACGACAGCACCAGCGCGAAAAAGAACCCCGAGATCGTATACGGTAGGGTCTGGGGCAGGATCACGGTGCGAAAGATCATCGCCTCGGTCGCGCCCATGGTCGCGGCGGCCTCGATATTGGCGCGGTCGATGGATTGCAGGCCGATGGAAATCGTCACCAGAGGCAGGGCCAGAAACAGGATGCCGTGGCTGATAATCCCCGCCGCGATCGTGCCAAGCGCGCCGAGAAATGCCCAGAAAAACCCAAGGCCCACGCCAAACACGATGGGTGGCAGGGCAAAGGGCATGGACCCCAGCGCGGCAAGGGTCTTGGACGCCTTGGACCCGGAGGACCACAGGACATAGGCCAAGGGCCACGCCAGAACCACCGCCAGAACCGCCGCGCCCACCGCGATGATCATCGAGTTCAGCAAGGCCGTGGTCCAGACGGTTTCGGTCACAAAGAATTCCCAGAACCGGTCTAGTGTCGGGTCTTCGGGCGGGAACAGCATGGTGCGCCCGCTGTTCAACGCGGAGGCCGCCACCACCACAATCGGCAGGGCCAGCACAACCGCCGACAGGGCCATGAACAGATGTCCAACGATCCGCAACATCACCGTGCCCCCCCCGAGGCGCGGTTCAGCGCCTGACCAAGGCCAAGGAACACCGCCGCCGTGATCAACAGGATCACCGCCTGCGTGGCGCCAAAGGGGGCGTTCAAGGACGCGCCACGGACGCTTTGATAGATAGAGACGGCTGTGGTGTGCTTGTCCGGATTGGCGAAAACCGTGATCGCCACATAGGTGCCCAATAGAAAGACGAACAACAGAAACGTCGATCCGATTACTGGCAGACGCACCGAGGGCAGGATCACCGTGCGCGCCACCGTAAATGGCCGCGCGCCCATCGTGCGGGCGGCCTCGATCAGGGACGTATCCAGCCGCGATAGCGCGGGGTAGAGCAGGATCACCGCATAGGGCCAGACCAGATAGGACATGGTCAGGATCGTCGCGAATTGCGACGGTTTGAATTTGACGTTGCGCGGGTTCGCAAGACCCCAGTCGCGCAACACGTCGAACCACCCAACGTCCTTCAGCCACGCGGTCAGGCCCGTCGCCTTGAACAACGCAGGCAGGCCCGAGCGGTTGGACAACAGGATGTCCCAGCCCATGACGATGAACACTTCGGACAGCGACAGCGAGGCCAGCAGAAACACCAGCCACCGCGCCTGTGCCGCGCGCGACAGGCGGGTCATCAGATAGGTAAAGGGCAGCGCGCTTGCCACCGCCAGAACCGACGCGATCACCGCATACCACAGGGCATAGCCAAGGCGTTGCAGATACAGAAACGTCACCGTGTCTGGCCATTCCGCGCCGACAAAAAACCGTTGGTAATTCTCGAACGTAAACGCCCATTCCCACGCCGCGCCTTCGATTTTTTGGCCAAAGGAAATCGCGATGACCAATCCAAAGGGCACGATGCAGAACACGACCAAAACGACCCCGATGGCCATCAGGATCAGGTTCGTGCCGCTGGCCCAAGTGGGGCGGCTGCGCGCGGGTGGGGCGGCAAAGGCGGTGTCGTCTATCGTCGTCATTCGGCGGCCATCGCGGTCTGGTCTGGCGCGGTGCCGTCGGGAAACAGTTGCAGCGCCCCAACCGGCAAATGCACGCCCACGCGGTCGCCCTTTTTCAGGGTGGTCGGGGCCATCGTCGCGGCAAGTTCGGCCACCAGAGTGCCAATCGGCGTGTTCAGGTGGATTTCGCGGCTGGCCCCCAAATCGCGGACAAAGACAACCTCGCCCATCAGGGGACCGGCGTCGGTCAGGGTGATTTGTTCGGGGCGGCAGACGACCTGAACCGGTGATCCGTTGATGAACCGTGGCGGGGGCGAGATCGGCAGATAGCTGTCGCCGATCACGACGCCCGCATCGCGCACCGTACCGCGCAGGAAATTGGCCTTGCCGATGAACTCGGCCACAAAGCTGTTGGCCGGGGTGTTGTAAATCCGATCGGGCGGGGCGACCTGTTCCAGACGGCCCTTGGACATGACCACGATCTGATCGGCCATGGTCATCGCCTCACGCTGGTCATGGGTCACGACGATGGTGGTGATCCCAAGGCGTTGTTGCAGAAGGCGCAGTTCGACCTGCATCTCTTCGCGCAGTTTGGCGTCCAGCGCGGACATCGGTTCGTCCAGCAAAAAGATATCCGGTTCCTGCGCAAGGGCGCGGGCGATGGCGACGCGCTGCCGCTGGCCACCGGACAGTTGCCCGATGCGCCGGTCGGCAAATCCGGTCAGTTGCACAAGGTCCAACAGACGATCCGCGCGCGTGCCCGCCTCGGATTTCGACACGCCCGCAATGGTCAGGGCATAGCCCACGTTTTCGCGCACGTTCAGATGCGGAAACAGGGCAAAGTTCTGAAACACCATGCCGAATTTGCGCTTGTGCGCGGGGTGGGCGGTCACGTCCGTGTCGCCCAGCATGATGCGCCCCGTCGATGGCGTTTCCAGCCCCGCAATCATGCGCAACAGGGTGGTTTTGCCGCATCCTGACGGCCCCAACAGGGCCGTCAGTTCGCCATCACCAAAGCTGAGGTCCATCCGCTCGACCGCGGTTTGGGTGCCAAAGGTTTTGCTGATGGCCTCTAGGTGTAAACCGGCCACGAGGCTTATGCCCCACCTGCCAGCATCTTGTTCCAGTTCTCTTGGATAAAGGTCTCGTTATCCAGATAGGCCTCATAGGCGGGTTTGATCGCGGGCGTGCCCGACACAAAGGCGAATTCATCGTCCGTCAGGTCGGTCTTGGATTTGTCGACCAAGGGCGCGGTGCCGATCATGCGCGACATCAGGGCCTGAATGGCCGGATCAGAGGTAAAGTTCATGAACTCAGCCGCCTCATCGCCCTTTTCGGACAGCGACGACAGGCACCACGAGCCGTAGTCCTGCGGGTTGCCCTCTTTGGGGAAGATCGGCTTGATCGGGAAACCGTCGGCCGCCATCAGGTTCGACACATCAAGGTAATACTGACCGCCGATCACGTCGCCGTTCTTCATCGCCTGTTCCATCTGGCTTTCGGCGGACCACCACAGGGCGACGTTGGGTTTCAACTCGGCCACCTTGTCGATGATCGCCAGAATGCCCTCTTTGGTTTTGAAGGTCTCTTCGCCGTCAAAGAAGGTCGCGGCGGTGATGTCGAGGAATTGCGCGTTAAAGCGCTGGGCGATGCCGAGGCTGGCCTCGAACTTGTCCGTGTCCCAGAATTCCGCCCACGAGGCAGGGGCCTCAACCTCATCAGGGTTGATGACCATCGAGGTGAACCACGACATGGCACCGACGCCAAGCGGACCCTCGGCCCCTTGGAAGACGAAATATTCGTCCAGGTTCGATGTCGCGGGCATCTTGGTCAGGTCCAGCGGCGCAATCAGACCGCCGATGCGGCTGGCCTTGATCATGGTGTCGCGCGCGTAAAGGGAGATGTCGGCGGGCACGGACCCGGCGGCGGTCGCCTGCTGCATGGTGATCAGCCAGTCGGACGAGTTCGGCTGGGTCACGCTTTCGACCGCGATCCCCGTGGCCTCGGTAAAGGCGGGGTAGATGTGGGTCTTGAAGCTGTCTTCGAAATAGCCGCCGTACGAGCCGATTTTCAGGCTGCGGGTCTGGGCGATCAACGGGGTGCCGATGACGCTTGCCCCTAGGCCAAGGCCCGCGATTCCGGTGGCGGATTTTAGTAGGCTGCGTCGGTTGAGTGTGGACATGTGACGATCTCCCATAGTCGGTCGTATGTTCGGTTGTTGGTGTTATTTGCTCAGCGTCCCGACCATTGGGCCGTTTGGTCAAATCCCAGTTCCGCCGGTGGACGTAATAAAAGGCACAGCCCTGATCGGATGATTAAAATTCAATCACCTAGGTCGGACCATGCGCCCTTTTTCATCCCGTGCGTGACTTGGGGGCTGTCGCTGGGCAGGATTTATGCGCAACCTAAAGGAGAAGTGACATGCTGCACGGCGACTCGCCCTCGCAAACGGCCCTGTCGGTCGAAGAGGCCACCCTACCGGTTATCGATTTGTCCGGACTGTTTACCGGATCGGATGAGGACAAGGCCCGCGTGGCGTCCGAATTGGGCGCGGCTGCGCGCACCTCGGGGTTCTTTTATATCCGCAACCATGGCATTCCACAGGACCTGATTGACGCGCTGTTCGCAGCTTCCAAGCAGTTCCACGAGCAACCCCGCAGTATCAAGATGAAGAACTGGTGCGGGTTCACGACCAACCATCGCGGCTATGTTCCGTTTGAGGAGAACGGCACCAAGTTCCCCAAGAAGATTAACTTTAACGAGGCGTGGGATATGTCCTATGAGGCGCCCGCCGATCATCCCGATTACCTTGCCGGCTGGCGGATGACAGGCCCCAATGTCTGGCCCGACATTCCGGGGTGGAAGGACACGGTGTCGACCTATTACGACGCGGTGTTTAACCTTGGTTTGCGGATGCTGGATGCGCTGGCGCTGGAACTGGGTGTTCCGACCGAGGAACTGACCCAGCACATCACCTGTCCGACCTCTCAACTGCGCCTGTTGCGCTATATCGAGAATGACATGCCCAAGTCGGATGAGGTCGTCGGCATCGACGCGCATTCCGATTTCGAATGCTTTACCATCCTGTTGCAAGGCGGTCCGGGGTTGCAGGTGATGAACGCCGAGGACGTCTGGATCGAGGCCCCGCCGCTAGAGGGATGTTTCGTGGTGAACATCGGGGACGTGTTCGAAACGTGGTCCGGTGGGCGCTTTAAGTCCACCCAGCATCGCGTTGTTAATATTGGGAAAGAACGGTATTCGGCGCCGCTATTCTTTGGGTTGGATTATCACGCGATCATTGAGCCGCTTGAGAAATTCCGCACCCCTGAGGCAATCGAAAAATATCCGCCGACCAAGGCCGGTGATCACCTGATGCGCATGTCTCTGCATGCCTTCCGCTATATGGCCGAGGCGCGGGATAAGGGCCTGTTCACGCCCGATTATGAGGTGCCAGAAGAGAACCCGTTCAAGCGCGAAGCCAAGATGCCCGGGGAATAACCCGTGGATCCGCATCCCGATTTTGCGACCTCAAGTCCGCCGCGTTCGGCGGTCTTGGGGACATTTCATCTGACCCCGCTGGACCCGTCCGTCGTGGACGAGGATTTCGCGGTCGTGACGGGATCGAGCGCCGTTTTGAAGGGGCTGTTCGGGGATGATTGGCCGGTCGGTTTGACCCTGTCGGAAAACGCAATTGATCTGGCGTGGCATGAGCGGGAATTTACCTCTTCGCGGTCGTTTGCGTGGGTGACCCGTGATGGTCACGGGACTTATCTGGGCTGCGCCTATGTCTATCCCGATCTGGGCACGCGTGGGTCGGGGACGGTGATCACATGGATGCGGGATCGCGCCGACCGCGCGGCGTTGCTGACCGCGTTTAACGATGTCTTTATGGCCTGGATCGCCGCGTATCTGCCAGCGGGTGGCGAGTATGCTCTGACCACGAACGCCGATTTCTAAAACGCGGGCGGATGTGTGAATTTTCGCGATATTTCGGGCAGACTCGCTGCTTTTGAAAATCAACCTAAAGAAGAGCGTTTCGATTTCAACAACGCGCCATGGGTTTTGATGGGTTATTTGATCGGCGCACTGATAGGTGCATCGCGCCATAGGCGTACCGCGATCAGAAGGAACCATAGGATTGCCCCGAGGCCAAAGATTGCGCCCGCCGGATCGCCCGCGGCGGGGATGATCGTTGCGACGCAGGACAGGCCCGTTAAGGCACCGACCCAACGGATGCCGCGTCCGAAATGTCCTGCGCCGAGACTGACCAGAGTGATCCAAAACCCGCCCGCGATTTCGTTGCCCCCGCCAAGGCCAAGCTCAACCGCGTGCAACACATGCCACAGGGGCGCGGCGGTGTCGGGGTGGGCGGTCGCCATTTCCACGGCGACGTTGGCGATCATCCCCGCGCCAAGGACCAGCGCGGCCCAGATCAGGCCCGCGCCCTGCGCCACGGCGGCCATCGCGGGCGCCCCTTCACGCATCCGCGCGGACAGGGCGGTGACCAAAACGAGCAGAGCCAAGGCGTTCACGATATAGATCACCGTGTTCCACGCGATCATAACGCCAGGCACGGTTTGGACCGCCAAAGGCAATTCGCCCAGCGGCGTATCGACATAGCCCAAAGGCACAAGGATCAGCAGCAGAACCGCCATTCCGATCACATATGTCAGGGCACAAATGAGGGCGGCCATGCCACCCGCGCGGGAGAGTGTCATTTTGATAATTACGAATAAATTGAGCGCTCTATACGGCGTTTTGAAAGTGATTTCGCAGCTGGTGGTTCCCATGGCATTCGCCGATCATGTCCATGCCCATCGCCGTCAGAAAGAACCGCGCGGGGCCTGCGATCTGACGCGGGATGCCAAGGCGCAGCATCTGGATCGCACCGCGCCGGACCGCGTCGGGCAGGTGTGTCACCCGTGCCGGACGTCCCAAAACGTCAAAGGCCAAGGCGGCCAGTTCGTTGTGGGTAAACACGTCCGGGCCGCCGATATCGACCCATGGGCGGCGGGCCTCGGTCGCGTCGACGGTGGCGGCGGCAAGGTCCGAGCCGTGGATCGGGTTGATCCGGTTCTGCCCGTCCCCGAACAGCCAGACCCGCCCGCCGCGCGCCATGCTCAGGAAATCCCCCATGTCTGAAAAATACCCCGACGGGGCCATGATCGTATGCGCGATATCGGCGGCCAACAGGGCGTCCACGAAATCGCATTTCGCAGCGACCAAGGGCACGTCGCGCATCGCGGCGGCGTTCAGGACATGGGCATAGGCGAATTGGGGCACATGGGCGCGCAGGGCCTCATGCAGCAGGTTCAGGTTCGCCTGATAATCGACGTCGCGATAGCTCAGGCCGTCGTTCTGTTTCGTGATCCCAAGGGCCGAGACCACCAGATCCGCGCCCGCCATCACCCCGCGCAGGGTGTTTGGATCGGTCGCCTGCGCCTCAACCAGACTGTCGGCGGCCAGATCGCGCGCGCGGGATCTATCACGCACAAGCGCGGTGACGTACCACCCGCGGCGGCTGTATTCCGCGCAGAGGTGACGGCCCAGATACCCCGTGGCTCCGGCGATAAAGACGGTGTTCATGGCGGCTCCTTTCACGGGTCAGAGCAGGGCGAGGGCGAGGATCGCCGCGCTCATCCCTGTGGTGACGGGACCCCATAGGCGGCGTTCCGGCGCGGACGGGGTGATGATGTTCAAGACGTTTGTCACGATGGTCAGGGCCAAGACGACCCAGAACGCGGGCGCGGGCAGGGGCAGGGCGATCACCCCGCCATGGTCCAGCACCACAATCGCCATCGTGATCAGCACCACGGCCTGCGCGCCAGAGGCGACGCGCAACCGTGCGGGCAGACGGCCGGAATACCGCCCGCCCATCGTGTACCGGCCCCATGCCCGCCCCGCGATCAACCCGATGTGCATGATGACAGGCAGGCCGCAAAGGGTCGCATAGATCAGGGCGTATTGGGCATGGGACATGGGGGCACCTCGTTCCTAGGTCCGATATTTGAACACAAATGCGGCAGGCGCAAATGTGGATGGGCGCAGGCGGCCCTCGGTCTGGGGACGGTGAGGGCGGGTGCCCATGCCTTCGCCGGTCAACAGCGCATAGAGCGCGTCGAACCGGTGGCGGCGGTAGGTCAGGATGTCGGTCATGACGTGTCCTTTGGCAGATGGGTTAGCCGACCACGGCGTGGCCGCGACCTTGCATGCATTTGATGACGACGGCCTGTTGCGCCTCTTGGTTCTCGACCGAACCGGCAATCGCACCGGTCACCGCGCCGACCAGCGCCCCCGCACCGGCGGTGGTGTCTTTGTCTAGACCGCCCAGAACCGCGCCGGCCCCTGCGCCCACGATGGCCCCGCCCATGGCCGCATCGCCATTGGCCAGTTCGTGCTTGGCAAGGGTGCGGCAGGCGCTGAGGTCGCTGTTAAAGGTGGCGTTCTTGGTGCCGTCCACGATCGGGGTGTAGTTGGCGCCGCTATCGGCACAGGCCGCCACCAGAGCGGCAGAGGCGATCAGGGCAAATGCGGAACGTTTCATTTCTATGGTCCTTTGTGCGTGTTGTTCTTGCACAGGGACATAGACAGTGGCGGCGCGGATCGGGATGACCACAGGTTTCATTGAATTGACATCTGGTGCCAAATGAAACCTGCGGTCGGTTTTGTCACCGCGCGCCGTCGCGAAAGGCGCTGGGGCTTTGACCGGTCCAGCGTTTAAAGGCGCGCACGAATGAGGAGGCCTCGGAAAAGCCCAAGAGATAGGCCGCCTCGTTCACCGTCACCTTGCGCGCGGTCAGATAGTCCAACGCCATCTTGTGGCGCAGGTCGTCGTGGATTTCGGCGAATGTCGCGCCCTCGTCCTTGAGGCGACGATAGAGGGTCTGTCGGCTCATACCCAAATCACGGGCGACCTTGTCCATCGACAGCGACCCCTGATGCAGGTCGGGCAGGATCAGGGCCTCAATCCGCGCGCGGATGCTGTCACTGCGCCCCAGTTTCGCTAGCAGTTCATCCGCGTGACGGGTGAACACCCCAAAGACATATTCGTTGCCCGGTTCGAATTCCGTATCCACGCTGATCCAGACCGGATCGATGCGCAGGGCATTGCGGGTGGCGTTGAACGTCACGGGCAATTGGAACAGGTCGGGGTATTCGTCCACATGGGGCGGGGCGGGATAGGTGACCTGCATTTCGATCCCGAACACCTGATCAGGGAAGGAGCGGCGGAATTCACTGATGAACCGCGCGAAAGACGCTTCAATCCCGATATAGTCGGGACCGGAGACGGGCATATGATCGACGATCCAGACCTGTCCGTCCTGTTGCAGCAACTCGAACCGGTCACGGCCCGCCATCGCCTCGCTCTCTGCCATCAGGTGCAGATAGCGGTTCAGCTGTTCAATCGAATGGGGCAGCGAGGCCGAACTGTGTACGATCTGGCCAACGACGCTGATCATTTCCAGTTTCGTGTCCAGCGTGTGACGCAGCAACAGGGCCGTGTCCCCCGTGGCCGCAATCCCCGCGCCGATCATGGTTTGATAGGCGGTTACGGGGATGCGGTTATCCTGATCGCCAAGGTCCTCGGGCGTCAGGCCCGAAGCCGACAACAGGACGTCGCGCGGCGCGCCTTTTTCAATGGCATAATCGAAAAACGCGGCCGCAAACCCGGCCGCAATTGTGGGGTCAGACATAGAAATACACAGATCAATTTGAACTGCGTTCTTTTTGACCGGTTAGTCAGGATTTATCAAGGCAAGAACGCCGTCGTACCGGCCACGATTTGACGTTCGATACAGGCGTTGATCTTGTCTGCGCCGCGTTGGGTACCGCCAAGCTGGGTAATGGGGCGGACGCTTGGGGTGTTGAGTTCGGGATCGCTAGAGGTGTTGATGCTGTGGTCGATCCAATATTGCCCCGTTACTTCTTCTAAGATCAGGCAAAGGTCGACCAGATCGGTTTCTTGTTGATCGCTCAGTCCGGTGTTGAGGCATCCCGCAAGCAAACCCATAGCGGGAAGAGTAAACAACAAGCGCATTCGAATTTCCTTAATCTCACAATCTACGCCTATAGGTTGCAATCTGCGTGGGGTGAGTCAATCTTTGACCATAGTGATTGGCGTCGATTGCACCTTATGGGGCGCAGCAAAGGAACAGCGGGGATCGGATGTCTGTAAAACGCGGCACGTTGCATATGCTCTGTGGCAAGATCGCGTCGGGGAAATCGACGCTGGCTGGGCAATTGGTGGCCGA
Source organism: Rhodovulum sp. FJ3 (assembly GCF_032918305.1). NCBI lineage: Bacteria > Pseudomonadati > Pseudomonadota > Alphaproteobacteria > Rhodobacterales > Paracoccaceae > Rhodovulum > Rhodovulum sp. FJ3. The sequence goes on along the minus strand of NZ_JAWJUU010000001.1, from coordinate 347,651 downwards.
ACACGGCGCGGTTCTGGTGGTTGAGGATGACTGGCTGCAACCGCTGTTTGGCGATCAGATGCGGACGGGTGCGGATTTCCTGCACTATTCGGGGCGTCTGCGCATGGCCATGGGGCCGCATATCGTGGCCTTGTTGGAGGCGGGCGTGACCGTGGTTCTGGATTTTCAGGCCAACACGATCGACAGCCGCAGGTGGATGCGTGGTCTGATCGAAGAGACGGGCGCCGATCACATCATGCACGTTCTGGAGACGCCGGATGCGGTCTGTCTGGAACGTCTGCATGCACGCAACGCATTGGGCGATCACCCGTTTCAGGTCACCGACGACACGTTCCACCGATTTGCCAAACATTTCGTCCCCCCGAGCAAGGAGGAGGGGTTCACCATTCTGGTTCATCGCCCATCTGCGTGACGCGAAATATTGCCGGGGCGTGGCGCGGTTGAATTGAAATTTATTTTTTAGATTGAAACGTAAGGCTTTGCCGCAAATGTATAATTTCCGAGATTTGAATGCCGCCTAGGTTCGGGACCAGCGGCTTGCGCGGGCTGGTGGTTGAGTTGACCGAGGATGTCGTAACCGCCCATGTCCAAGCCTTTGCTGCCAGTTGCGATCTGGGGCACGCGCTGTGGATTGGCGAGGACCTGCGCCCGTCGTCGCCCAGCATCGCCGCGATGGTTGAGGCCGCTGCCCTAGACGTCGGTCAGGACGTGGTGCGCGTCGGCGCCGTGCCGACACCGGCCCTTGCGCTTGGTGCACAGGCGGCACAGGCGGGTGCGATCATGATCACCGGCAGCCACATACCGTCCGACCGCAATGGCCTGAAATTTTACACACCCCAAGGCGAAATCTCCAAAGCGGACGAGATGCAGATCACCGCCGCGCTAGGGCAAACTGTTCCGGCGGTGCCACGTGGCACGGTGCAGCGGAATGAGCGGGTCGGGGCAGAGTATATCGCGCGGTATGTGATGGCCTATGCGGGCACGTTGACGGGGCGGCGCATCGGGCTCTACGCCCATAGTTCCGTCGGACGGGACCCGTTGATGGCGATTTTGCGGGGCTGCGGGGCGTCGGTCGTCGAACTGGGCCGGTCTGACACGTTTATTCCGGTCGATACCGAAGCGGTCAGCGATGAGATGCGCGAGATGCTCAAGGCGTGGTCGAAAGAGCATGATCTGCACGCGATTGTTTCGACAGACGGGGACGCCGACCGGCCCCTATTGGCCGATGAAGCGGGGCAGGTGGTGCCGGGCGATGTGTTGGGCCAGATCACCTCGGACGCCCTTGGTGCCGAGGCAGTTGTGACGCCGATTTCGTCCAACAGTGCGGTGATGGAAAAGGGCTTTGCGACAGTGATGCGCACCCGCATTGGATCGCCCTATGTGATCGCCGCGATGGAACAGGCGGGCGGCAAGGTCTGCGGCTATGAGGCGAATGGCGGGTTCCTGTTGGGCTTTGACGCCAAGGGGCCACGGGGCAGGATTGCGCCCCTTGTGACCCGTGATGCCGTGTTGCCGATCTTGGCCGTCCTCGCCGAGGCAGGTGCAGGCAAAGTATCAACCCGCGTCGCAGAGGAACCCGCGCGGTTCACCGCGGCGGACCGGTTGCAGAACCTGCCCGAAGAGGCCATGCGCGCATTGGTGGCCGAACTTGGCGCGGACGCCTCTGCGCGCGCGGCCTTCCTTGAACATCTTGGGGCGAAAGAGGCCGAATGCGATCTGACGGACGGGGTCAGAATGCGGACGCGGGACGGGCGCGTGTTTCATGTGCGTCCCTCGGGGAATGCGCCGGAACTTCGTCTCTATGTCGAGGCGGGTGGGCGCGCTGAAGCGGCGCAGGCGCTTGATCGTGGGCTGGCAATTTTGCGGGAACGAGTGGGGCAATTAACATTTTAAAGCGCCCATAGGGGTGCATTTTTTCATTTATTTTTTTGAAGTTAAGCGAGGCCGATTTGTTTATTTTTTTCGATGTTCGCCTTTGCAGTACCAAGGGCGCAAACCCATGAAAATTCATCCGGTGATCCTGTGCGGCGGGTCTGGGACGCGGCTTTGGCCGCTTAGCCGCAAGTCCTATCCCAAGCAGTTCGTGCCGCTGGTTGGGGAGCAAACCCTGTTTCAATCCTCGGCCCTGCGGATGACGGGCGGCGTTCTGGATTTTGCCGCGCCGATTGTTCTGACCAACTCGGATTTCCGGTTTATTGTGACCGAGCAACTGGCCGCCATCGGCATTGATCCCGGCGCGGTCGTGATTGAGCCCGAGGGGCGCAATACCGGTCCTGCGGTTCTTGCGGCGGCGCTTTGTCTGGCGAAAACCGATCCCGAGGCGGTCATGCTGGTCGCGCCGTCCGATCAGCTGATCCCCGACACGGGGGCCTTTCATGCGGCGATCAACGCAGGCCTAGAGTCCGTGCAAGACGGGCAATTGGTGACCTTTGGGATCGCGCCGACACATCCTGAAACGGCCTATGGCTATCTGGAACTTGGCGCGGTGCCAGACGAAGACGGACACGCGGTCGCCCTGCGCCGGTTTGTCGAGAAACCCGAACTGGCCCGCGCAACAGAGATGCTGGCGGCAGGGAATTTCATGTGGAACGCGGGCATTTTCCTGTTCCGCGCCAAGGACATTATTGAAGCGTTTTCGGCCCACGCGCCTGACCTAATGGACCCCGTGTCCAAGGCCGTCGATGACGCGCAACCGGACCTCGGATTTTTGCGCCTTGCGCCCGCGCCGTGGTGCGATGCGGCGGATATCTCAATCGACTATGCGGTGATGGAAAAGGCCAGCAACCTCAGCGTCGTGCCCTTTCGCGGTGCATGGTCTGACCTTGGGGGCTGGGACGCGGTCTGGCGCGAGGCGGGGCCGGATGCCACGGGCACGGTCACAAGCGGTGAGGCGACCGCGATTGAATGCGAGAACAGCCTGTTGCGCTCAGAGAACGGCGCGTTGGAACTGGTGGGGATCGGTCTGAAGAATGTGATGGCCATTGCCATGAACGATGCAGTTCTGGTCGCCGATATGTCGCGCGCACAGGACGTCAAACTTGCGGTCAGCGCGCTAAAGTCCAAAGAGGCGGTTCAGGCGACCCATTTTCCGATTGAACACCGGCCTTGGGGCTGGTTCGAGAGCCTTGTCCTCGGGGACCGGTTTCAGGTCAAACGCATCCACGTCCACCCCGGGGCCTCGCTAAGCCTGCAGAGCCATTTCCATCGATCCGAGCACTGGATCGTTGTCGAAGGCACCGCCAAGGTAACGGTGGATGACAAGGTGTCCCTCGTCGCCGAGAACCAGTCGATCTATGTGCCGCTTGGCTCTCGGCACCGGATGGAAAACCCCGGCAAGGTTCCCATGGTCCTGATCGAGGTTCAGACGGGCGCCTACGTGGGGGAGGACGACATCGTCCGCTATGAGGATGACTATGCGCGCGGGCAGGAGGTCACGGGCTAGGGCTGCCCCGCGAACCGTGCTCAGACGCGGCTGGTCGTGCCCCGATGTGTCGGTTTTCCAGCGATGACGGTTGGCGCGCGTTTTGCTATGCTCCTTGGTCTGGCGGCCCTCTGCCGCCCTATCCAGTGTGAGTGAAATCGCAATGAACCAGATGTCCGAACCTCTTGAGCAGACCCGCCTCTATGATCGCCCCGACTGGCTCTATCTGCTGCGTGAATTCGATACGCTCTACCGTCATGGCACCGCTGGGGGCAGTCGCCCGATCCGCGCGCATCGCAAACGGGTGCGCGAGGCCCTGTCGTCGATCATCTATGCCAACCCCGCGATCACTCCGCGCGCGCCACAGCCAAAGCCGGTGACTGTCCATTTGGGCCGTGCTCTGGACCTTGGCGTACGTGGTGCGGTGCAGGGGATGTCGCAGGCCCTGTCGCGTGTGGCGGACCAACTCACATGGGAATACGGCTATGAAAAGGTGCCAAAGGCCCTGATCAAGAAATACGCCTATTGCGAGGTTGTCGGACCGCGCGGGCCGGTGCCGTCTGAAAAGCTGGTTCTGGGGTTTGTCTTGTTCGCGCCCAGCACGACCTATCCCCAACACAGCCATCGCGAAATCGAGGAGAGCTATATCTCGGTCGCGGGCGCGTGGTCCGAGAATGACGCGGCGGTCCATGCGCCGGGGTCGTTGATCCTGAACCGACCGGGGCTAGAGCATCGGATCACCACAGGGGAATTGACGCCCTGTCTGTTGGCCTATGCGTGGACCGGCTCCAAGGAGCGCCTGTGTGAGCCGGAGATGAAGCTGAGCTCACCCCGCCGCGAGCGTATGGAAAAGGGGATTTAGGGCGCCGGTTGCGCCTCGGGCGTTCGGGGCGCGGTTCCCTGATCAACTGTTCTCGTTCGCCTGCGCGCGGGCTAGGGTGATCGCCTGTTTGAGCGTGTCGCAATCCCCGATGTGATTGGCCAGTAGCAGGATCAGGCGCGCGTTTTGCGCCATGCTTTCGTCCTCGGATAGGCCCGTGTGGGACTCGATCAGGGCGGCGTAGAACTCATCTGGTTCTGTCAGGTTCGGAGAGAGGTTCAGCTCTGCCATGGATCAGTCCTTTCCACACGCTGTGCGCAGGGCGCGCCGCACCGTCGTTTCGTCAAAGTGGTCCCAGCGCGCCGCGACGTGCTGATCCGGCCGGATCAAGTAAACCGCAGACGCCACCGCACCGAGATAGCGTTCGGCCAAGGCACCGGTCGCGTCGTCCTGTGTTGACAGGGTCACGCGACGGATGGGGATGCCGTCCTCGGTGATCTGCGCCGGCACGTCGGCATTGATCGCCAACAGAACAAAGTCGTTCCCGAGATGATCCAGCAAGAACCCGTCGCCCAACGGTGCATCGGGGCAGGGACTGCCCGGACGGGTGCGCGCGGGACCGCCGGTCAGGTCATCCGCGCCGTTCAACGACAACCCGTCATAGGTGCAGGGCAGGGATAGACGACCCGAATTTACGATCGGGCGGGCAAAGGCGTGATGCTCGGCCAGATCCAGAACCGCGTTGCGAAAGATGTGGCTGATCTTGGATTTGGGCGTGATAAAATCGGTTGAACGGGTCGAGTTCAGGATGTTTTCATCCGCGCCGTAAGACCGTTCCTCGTGATAGCTGTCCAGCAAGGTCTCGGGTGCCTTGCCTTTCAGAACAAGGCCCAGTTTCCAACCAAGGTTATCCACGTCCTGCATCCCCGAATTCGCCCCCCGCGCGCCAAAGGGCGATACCTGATGCGCGGCGTCACCGGCAAAGATCACGCGGCCATGGCGGAACTCTTTCATCCGGCGGCATTGGAACGTGTAGATGGAGGACCAGACGATGTCGTATTCCACGTCATCGCCCAGCATCGCGTCGATGCGCGCGCGGATGTTGTCCTCTTTCAACTCCTCCTTGCGATCCACATCCCAGCCGATTTGAAAATCGATGCGCCACACATCGTCGGGCTGTTTATGCAGAAGGGTCGAGGCACCGGATTTGAACCACGGCTCAAACCAGAACCAGCGCTCGGTCGGAAAGTTTTGCGACGTCATTCGGATGTCGGCAATCAGGAAGCTGTCCTGAAACACCCGCCCGTCAAAATCCAACCCCATCATCGCGCGCAGGGGCGACGAGGCCCCGTCGCAGGCAATCAGCCAATCCGCCGTGATCGTATAGGGGCCGTCGGGCGTGGTGATGTTCAGGGTGACATGATCGCCTTGATCCTCCATCGCATCCACGCGGTTCTTGCCGCGAATGTCGATGGGCGCGCCGTTCTTCTGCTCGGCCAAGATCTGTTCAAACAGGAACCGTTCGAAATAGGGCTGTTGCAGGTTGATAAACGCCGGGTTGCGGTGGCCATCCTCGGGCAAGAGGTTGAACTCATAGACCTGTCGGTCGTCGTGAAACACCTTGCCCACGTTCCAGACCACGCCCTTGTCCAGCATCGGCGCGCCGCATCCGTAGCGGTCCGCGATTTCCAGCGTGCGCTTGGAAAAACAGATGGCGCGACTGCCGACGCCGACACCTTCGTGATCGTCCAGCAAGACCACCGGAATGCCCTGCCGCCCGAGGTCCAGCGCCGTCGCCAGACCAATCGGGCCACCGCCAACAACGACCACGGGATGGTGGACGGGGGTGTCCGCGTCCTGATCCGTGCTCTTGGCATAGGGGTACAGCTTGAAAGCCAACGTGTAACGGTCCTGAAACACGGCGGGTCCTCCTCCCAATCGTTTGTTCTGTGGCTAGCCCTGTAGGGCGGCCCACATGTCCTGATCCCGCTCAGCCGTCCAAACGCGCGGTGTGTCGATGCCGCGGGCCTCGTCAAAGGCGCGGGCGACGTTGAACGGCAAACAGTGTTCATAGATCGCATAGTCGGCGAATTTCGGGTCGCACTCGGCGCGCACCGCATCCCATGCCTCTTTCAAGGTGCCGCCGCGTGCGACGATGCGGGCCACGGGTTTATAGGTGCTCTCGACGAAATCGGCGGTGTTGGCGATGGCGGCGGCGACCATCTCTTCGCCGACCAGCGCGTCACCGCGACCGGGCGCGATTGATTTGGGTTCAAACGCCGCGATATTGGCCAGCGTCTCCCCCCAGTCGCCAAAATGCCCGTCGCCGCAATAACAGGCCGAGTGGTATTCGACGATGTCGCCGGTGAACATGACCTCTTGGTCCGGCACCCAGATCACCGCGTCACCGGCGGTATGCGCACGGCCCAGTTTCATGATGTCGACGCGCCGTTTACCAAGGTAGACGGTCATGCTGTCGCTAAATGTCGTGGTCGGGCGGGTCAGGCCGGGGATTTCCTCATGCCCTTCGAACAGGCGCGGGAAACGACCGAATTCGCTGTCCCAATCTTCTTGGCCGCGCTCTTCGACCATGGCGGCGGCGGTGTCGGACATGATGATTTCCCGCGCGCCATAGGCCGAGGCCCCCAGAACGCGCACCGCGTGATAATGGGTCAGAACGACGTGGCTGATCGGTTTGTCCGTGACCGAGCGCACGCATTCGATCACCTTGCGTGCAAGGCGCGGGGTGGCCTGTGCCTCGACGATCATCACGCTGTCATCGCCGATGATCACGCCGGTGTTCGGGTCTCCCTCGGCGGTAAAGGCATAAAGGCCCTCGCCGATCTGGGTGAAGCTGATTTTCTTTTCTGCCATGTCCCCTTGGGACGCGAATGCTTTTGCCATTTCTGTGTTCCTTTTAATTACTGTGCCCAGTCGGGCAGGGCGGGCGCGGGCATGACTTGCCCTGCGCAATCGCCAAATCCGATGCGGTAGCCGTCCCCTTGGGCGGCCCCGCGCAAGGTCAGGGTATCCCCGTCCTCAAGAAAGGTGCGTGTCTCACCGGTGGCCAGCGTCAGAGGCTCTTTGCCGCCCCAACTGATCTCCAACAGCGAGCCGCGGCTGTCCTTGGTCGGGCCGGAAATCGTGCCCGAGCCCAACAAATCGCCCACCCGCATGGCACAGCCCGACGTCGTGTGATGGCAGAGCTGTTGCGCGGCGGAATAATACATCTGGTTATAGTTGGTGCGCGTGATCACGGTCTCTGTCCCGCCCTCGGGGGCCAGAGCGACCTCAAACGTGATGTCATAAAGCATCGGCGCCGGTTCGTGCAGATAGGGCAAGAGGGGCCGTTCGCGTTCGGGCGTCGTGGTGCGGAACGGTTCAAGCGCGGCCTTGGTGACGATCCACGGGCTGATCGTGGTTGCGGTGGCCTTGGATTGGAACGGGCCAAGGGGTTGGTATTCCCACGCCTGAATGTCGCGCGCGGACCAGTCGTTCAGCAGAACATAGCCAAAGATCATCTCGTCCGCCTCGGCAACCGAAACCATCCCGTTTGATGGCGTGCCGACAATCGCGCCGAACTCCAACTCAAGGTCAAACCGTTTCGAGGTGTCAAATCGCGGAAGGTCGTCGTCGGGGCCTTTGATCTGTCCCCACGGGCGATGCACCGGCGTGCCCGACACCACAACGGACGAGGCCCGCCCGTTATAGCCGATCGGGATCGACAGCCAGTTCGCGGGCAGGGCGTTTTCCGGTCCACGGAACATGGTGCCGACATTCGTCGCGTGGTTCTTGGCCGCGTAGAAATCCGTGTACTCGGCAACCGTGAACGGCATCAGCATTGTCACACCGGCCTGCGGGATCAGATGCGGTGTGACCGCGTCCCTTTGCGCCTCATCGGACAAGAGATCGGTCAGGCGCGCGCGTAGGGCGGACCAGACATCCGGTCCCGCCGCCATCACTGCATTCCACGACGGGGCGGCAAACAGCGCGGGGTCCAGACCATGCGCGACCTTGGCCACGTCAAGGATCATATCCCCGATCGCAACCCCCATACGCGCGCCCGTGCCGTCGTCAAACACGCCATAGGGCAGGTTCTGGATCGGAAAATCGGTGTCGCCCGTCGCGGAGGACACCCAGCTTGTCATTGTCATCAGTCTTTAATTCCCGGCGTTCCGTCGAATTTCTTTTCGATACTGTCCCAGCAGTCGATGTAATTGTCCTGCAGCGGGGCCTCTTTCGCGGCGAATTCCGTCAGATGCTGGGGAAAGCGCGTCTCGAACATAAAGGACATGGTGTTGTCCTGTAGGTGCGGCGTCATCGGCTCGGTTGAGCCCTTTTCGAACGCATCGCGGTCCGGCCCGTGCGGGAGCATCATGTTGTGCAGCGACACGCCCCCCGGAACGAACCCTTCGGGCTTGGCGTCATAGACCCCGTAAATATTGCCCATCAGTTCGGACATGATGTTCTTGTGATACCACGGCGGGCGGAAGGTGTGCTCGGCCACCATCCAGCGTTCGCGGAACAGGACAAAGTCGATATTGGCGGTGCCCTCTTGGCCCGAAGGCGCGGTCAGAACCGTAAAGATCGACGGATCGGGGTGATCGAACAACACTGCGCCCACGGGGCTATAGGTGCGCAGGTCGTATTTATAGGCGCAGTAGTTGCCGTGCCATGCGACGACGTCCAGCGGGCTGTGGTCGATCCACGTCTCATGGAACTGGCCGCACCATTTGATGACAACGCGGGATTTCGCATCGCGGTCCTCAAACGCGGCCACGGGCGTTTTGAAATCGCGCGGGTTGGCCAGACAGTTCGCGCCGATGGGGCCACGGCTGGGCAGGTCGAACTTTTGGCCGTAGTTCTCGCAGACAAAGCCGCGACAGGGACCTTCAAGCACCTCGACGCGATACACCATGCCGCGTGGAATGATCGCGATCTCTTTGGGCTCAACATCGATCACGCCCAATTCGGTGCAAAAGCGCAAACGCCCCTCTTGCGGGACGACCAACAATTCGCTGTCCGCGGAATAGAAATATTCATCCTCCATAGAGGCGTTCACCAGATAGACATGCGACGCCATGCCGACCTGTGTGTTCACATCGCCCGCCGTGGTCATGGTGCGCATGCCCGTGATCCACGTCATCGGGGCGGCCGAGTGTTCAACGGGGTTCCAGCGGTATTGACCCAGAGAGATCACGTCGGGATCCACGTTCGGCGCGGATTTCCAGTAGGGCACGTCGATCTTGGTGAACCGGCCCGTGTGTTTGACCGACGGGCGGATGCGATAGCACCACGTGCGCTCATTCTGGCCACGCGGCGCGGTAAAGGCCGTGCCCGACAGTTGCTCGGCATAGAGGCCGTATTCGCATTTCTGCGGGCTGTTCTGACCCTGTGGCAGGGCACCGGGCAGGGCCTCGGTTTCAAAGTCGTTGCCAAAACCAGGCAGATAGCCGTCGGTAATCCCGTTGGCATTGGTGGCGCGCACCATGCCGTTGGGCAGAGCGTGTTGCATGATTTCGTCCTCCTCCAAGTCCCGATCTATTTTCGTTGCATTTGCAATGAGGTCAAGGCAATTATTGTATATGCAACGAAATCGCCGCCTTGCCAGTCGCGCATCCCCAAGGCACAACGTCGAAAAGGATTTCCCGTTGATGACCGAAACGCCGCACGTTCCCGACTTTGATTTGGATGGGTTTACGCCCTATCGGCTGGCGGTCGCGGCGCAAAAACTGTCCGAGCAACTGGCCAAACAGTATCGGGTCAAATTCGGCATTTCGATCCCCGAATGGCGGGTTCTGGTGCATCTGTCGCGCGCGGCGGGCAATGTCGCGGTGTCGGTGCGCGACATTGAGGCACGTGTCGCCATGGAGAAATCCAAGGTCAGTCGCGCGGCCTCTCGCCTTGAGGAAAACGGCTATATCAAGAAGACGGTCAACGACACCGATCGCCGCCTTGTCCATCTGTCCCTGACGGACAAAGGGCGCGCGCTGATGGCCGAACTTTTGCCTCTGGCAATCGCCTTTCAGCAAGAGATCGCGGCGCAACTGGATGAAACGATGGCCGGGTTTGAGGCCGGTCTCGACAGGCTGCTGAACGAGGATGAGTGACGTCCGCCTCTATGATTACTGGCGATCCAGTGCCAGCTATCGCGTCCGCATCGCGCTGGGCCTTGCCGCCCTGGACTGGGACAGTCTGCCGGTTGATCTGGTCAACGGGGCGAACCGCGCCGACGCGCATCTAAGGCGCAACCCCCAAGGTCTGGTGCCGGTTCTTGCGATTGATGAGGTCAGCCTGACCCAATCTCTGGCCATCGTGGAATATCTGGATGAGACCCGCGCGCTTGGCCTTATGCCCACATCTGCGGTGGAACGTGCGCAGGTGCGGGCCTTGTCCTATGCGATTGCGATGGAAATCCATCCCGTCTGTAATTTGCGGGTTGCTGGGTTCGCCGTGGGCCATTCGGGCGGCACCCTGTCGATGCAGGGCTGGATGCAGGAATTCGTGACCCACGGTTTGACTGCGTTTGAGGCGATGCTGGGGCAGGGGCGCTATTGCTTTGGGGATCGGGTCACGCTGGCCGATCTCTGTCTCATGCCGCAGGTCTATAACGCGCGGCGGTGGGGCATCGACCTTGGACCCATGCCCAAAATCCGCGCCATTGAGGACGAGTTGGCCAAGATCCCCGCCTTTGACCGCGCCCATCCAGACCGGTGGGGTGAGGCGTAGAAGAGCGAGAGCGCTTGTGGTCCCGGCCTTGTACCCGCGTTCGGCTACGCCGCCCCCTGAAACAGGTGCTTTTCGGTCTGGGCGGCGGCGATGAGGGTGTCGAACACCACGCGGACCTTGGCATTGCGGCGCATGTCGTTGTGACAGACGATCCAGAGCTCTCCGAAATCGTCGGAAAACGGATCGGAAATGCGGGTCAGGCCTGGCCATTGCTCTCCCACCACCATGGGCAAGGCGACCGCCGATCCCGTATGCACCGCAAGGTTGGCGTTCAAAAGCAGGCTATTTGATTGAACCAGCGCGTCGCGCTCGGGCAGGTGGCGCTGTGCCGCGATCATGGTGCGGCTTGCGCGGGCGGCGGTGCTCAGGCCAATCACGTCGCCCTTTCCCTGATCCGGCGCGTAAATGGCCCAACGGATGTCACCCATTTTCCGTCCGAACAGGGTCGCGTCCGTGGGCCGTTGCGGGCGGATCGCAATGTCCGCCTCAAGGTTGGCAAGGCTCAGGGTTTGGTTCCTGCTGAGCAAGGTGATCGCCAGTTCTGGGTGGTCTTGCCGGATTTGCCCCACATGGCGCGCCACGAAAAAGACAGACAGGGATTCACTTGCCGTGATGGTGACGGTCCCGCGTAATTGTTGATCATGGCCGGTGACGTGGCGCAGGGCCGAGGCGGTTTCCTGCTCCATCCGCTCGGCGGCCGCGACGATGTGGGCGCCGTCCTCGGTGGGCGTGTAAATTCCTTTGTCACGATGAAACAGGGGGCATCCCACCTGCGTCTCGATATCCGCAAGGCGTCGGAACACGGTCGATTGTGTCACGCCCAGATCATCCGCCGCCGGAACAATCCGCCCCCGCCGCGCAATCCCTAGAATAAATCTGTAGTCGTCCCAACCGATCATATCATTCGCAAATATAGGAATCCCCTTCGCAATCTAAATCCTGTGGTCGCAAATCTGCAAGTCATATGCTGTGCCCGAAATCAATCAACAGATGAGGATGCGATGAGCACGGTATTGATTGCAGGTGGCGGGTTCGCCGGTGTTTGGGCGGCGATTGCGGCGGCGGCGACACGGGATCGCCATGGCGCGGATGTGGATATTCAACTCGTTTCCAACTCGGGCGATTTGTGTATTCGTCCGCGTTTGTATCAAGGGGCGTCAGAGGACATGCTGGTGCCGCTTGCACCGTTGTGCGACCAGATCGGGGTCAAACTGACGGTCGAAACGATTGACGCTGTTGGCGCGGCATATGTGCAAACGGCGGGTGGTGTGAACATCGGGTTTGATCGCTTGATCCTTGCGACGGGCAGTCAGGTTCGCATTCCGCCCATCGCGGGTGCGGCGGAATACGGGTTCGTTGTAGACACCTATCAAAGCACGCAGACCGTCGACGGCCATGTCGCCGGTTTGGGTGAGGGCGAGACCATCGTTGTGGTTGGCGCGGGTCTAACAGGGGTTGAGGTCGCGGTGTCCCTCAAGGCACGTACGGGCGATGCGACACGGGTCATTCTGATCGACCGCAATGACACGCCGGGCCAATCATTGGGCCACGGGATTGAGGGGGAAATCACCGCCGCCCTTGGCCAGAGCGGCGTTGACTACATGGGACAGACCCAGATCGACCAAGTGGCCGCCGACCACGTTATTCTGGATACGGGCGAACGGATCGACACGCGGACTGTCATTTTCGCGACCGGGTTTCGCGCATCTCCCCTGACCGACATGATCGACGCGGACCGGATGGCCGACGGGCGTTTGATGACCGACGCCGATCTGCGGGTGCAGGGTGTGCCGCGTGTCTATGCCGCCGGTGATGTGGCCGTGGGTCAGGCTGATGAAGCGCACCAGACCTTGATGTCGTGTCAGCACGCGATGCCGATGGGTGTGGCCGCAGGCCGGAACGCGGTTCTGGATCTGATCGATCATCCCAGCGAACCCTATGCCCAGCCGTTCTATGCCACCTGCGTCGATCTGGGACCGTCTGGCGCCGTGTTTACCAACGGATGGGATCGTCAGATCGTCAGCACCGGCGCGGACGGGGCCGAGGTCAAAAACCAGATCAACATGGAATGGATTTACCCGCCCAAGGCCGAACTGGGCCGCGAGGGGATCTATAACGCGATCATGGGCGGCTAGAGCCCTGTGAACGATATGCGCAACGCGATCGACTGCCGAGTGAACGCCACACGGCAAATGTCGTCTCGCGTTGCGACGTTCCGACCGGGGTTAGGGGGCGTGGTCCTGCGGCTTATCGGTTCCAGAGACGTTTGGATTTCGGCTTGGTGGCCTTGAGGTGCTTTTTGAGGTCGGTAAAGCCGCCGATTTTTTCCCCATCGACAAAGATCAGAGGCGTTGTCGCGATGCGGTGTTTGTCTTTGAACGCATCGGTTTCGCGTCGTGTGCGCAGGACGTGTTCTTCGATTTCAAAGTTCTTTTGACGCAGCAAATCGCGTGCGGCTGTTCCGTAGCCACAAGTGTAATTCGGTAGCTCCATCCGATAGAGAACGGCCTTTGGCATGTGATCAACTCCGTTTGTGTCAGACGGATGTTGGCGCTTGATCTGCGATGCGCAAGGCGGTGCTGGTCACGTTGGCGTTAACCCCACCGGAGTGACGCCTCTTACATTTCTCGCTGTTTCAGGCCGGTGTGCGTCGGAAGCCGCGCCGCGTCTTTTTGTGGTTTGCTCTGCACCATTTTTGACGGGGTCACGGAGCACCGTTCGCAGCTCTAACATTCTATTGAAATTCAAAAAGTAATTTTGCGCGGCAAACCAAGCCATGATGGAGTTTCCAATGATCGATCCTTTTAACAATCGCGCCACATCACTTTCGGGACCGGCCCGCGACATTCTGCCTGTCACCCCGAGCGACACGACCGACCTGTCTGCTGTCGCAGTTGCTCTTTATGTGGAAACCGGCGGCACGGTGAGCTTTGTCGCGGCGTCTGGGGACACCCGTACCGTCACGGTCGGCGATTTTTATATTTTGCCCGTCGGCGCACGCCGCGTTCTGGCAACGGGGACGACTGCGAGCGGGATCCACGCACTTATGGTGAACTGATGCTGGGATTTGCGATCAACACGACAACACGTGCGGTGCGACAGGGGATCCCGAAGATGTCCCTTGGTGCACTCGCTCCGCAAGCCTGGTTCGATCCCTCGGATGCCACAACGCTCTTTTCCGACACGGCGATGAGCGTTGCGGTGACGGCCGATGGCCAACAGGTTGCCGCCATGCTGGACAAGAGCGGTAGCGGCAATCACCTGTTGCAGGACACGGCTGCGGCGCGCCCGATCTATCGGACGGACGGCGTTTCAAGCTGGCTTGAATTCGACGGCGCGGACGACATGTTCACGCTCGCCTCGCGCTTTGGTCTTGCGGCTAATCCTGCCCTCACGGCTTGCGTAGCCCTTCGGGCGAGCGCCGAGAGCAGCATTGACACGGTCTGGCACATCGGCGGTAGCAGTGGGATCCTCGAAGGCGCGGGGGGGACAAGTGGCCTTTCGTGGCGCTATGGGGGCGGCAACAAGCTCTATTCCGCCTTGGGTGTCGATACGACCGCTGTGCTGTCGTGGCGCCGGGAGGCCCTGAGTACCTATGGGGAAGGGGAGTTGCGCAAGAACGGCTTTGGGATGACGGCGCAGAGTACCGCGAATTCGAACGGCACGCCGACCAACACCGAGGCGTTCTTTTCCCTCATGTCTGCGTCCGGCAACAATTACTTTTCTGGCCGTCTCTATGGCTTTGCCCTTTTCGACCGGAGCTTGACGGACCCCGAAATCGCTCAGGTCGAGAGCTACCTGACGCAAAAGGCTGGGGGCGTGTCTTAACGGCGTCCGCGAAAACAAGGCCTGATTGTCGGTGGCCCGCGCCATGCACGTCTAGGCAATAAGGGCAGTGCGAAAAGCCTGCCCTTGTTTTTCATGCATCTGAAATTGAAGGCCTGAGTGCTTGCCGTTCCAGGGGCACATGATTACACCTAAGATCGTTACCGAGTGACAGCTGAGGCAAAAGTAACGATGCGGGCATTGCACATTTGCGAAACCATCAAGGGTGGCGTCGCAACGTACCTCACGACCTTTGATGCTCTTTGTCATGATCAGGTCGAAAGCCGTTTCATCGTCCCGCAAGAGCACGTCGATCAATTGCCGGTAGATGATGCCGCTGTGATACCCTATGCGCGCAGCAAACGCGGGCCTCGGGCGGTGTTGAACCTTGCGAAAACCGCGCAACGTGCGGTGCGTGACTTTGAGCCGGATATCCTGTTCTTTCACTCGACATTTTCGCTCGGCGCGCTGCTTGCGCTTCGGGCGCGCCGCGTTCCCGGAGCCTTTGTCTATATTCCCCACGGCTGGGCGAGGTTGCGCTATACCGAAGCCCCCAAAAAGGCGCGCATCGTTTCGGCGGTGGAGGGTCGGCTGGCCGGTTCCGCCGATCTCGTGTTGAACATATCGAAAAACGATCAGGCGCTTGCCAAAGCCCTTTCCTATCGCGGTCGTCATATCGTGGTCGAGAATGCTTTGCAGGACCTCAAGACCCTACCAGAGGATTCCCCGTTCGAGCACGTGCCCGGACGCATCAACCTGCTGTTTGTCGGCCGGTTCGACAGACAGAAAGGTCTCGACATTCTGCTCGAGGCCTTCCCGCGCGCCGCCGAGACAAACCCAGCGCTCCATCTCCATGTGGTCGGGGCAAGCGTCCTCGGAGAGGGGAAGGGCGCGGCGAGCAACCATCCGTCCATAACCTTTCATGACTGGGTGCCCCCGAACCGTATTTCCGACTATCACGCCGGCGCCGACATGCTGGTGATGCCGTCGCGTTGGGAAGGTCTGCCGATGGTCCTGATCGAGGCGCTGCGGGCAGGGACGCCGGTGATGGCCTCCGATACCAGCGGGCTTGGCGAATTGATCTCGCCGGGCAACGCGGGGATTGCGGTGGCACCAGATGTCGAGAGCTTTGCACAGGCCCTCGCATCTCTTACCCCCCAGAAACTTGCCGCTATGCGCGCTCCGGCCCGTACGCTCTACGAAACCCGCTATGGAGCGGAACGGTTTCGCCAAGAAACGCTGACGGCACTAGAAGACCTGTAAATTCCTCCCGCTCCTGCCAAGTGGCAATCTGAGCTGACAAAAGGACAAGCCCGTGATCACTGAAGAGCGACCGATGGTCGAACGCCAGACCTTGTTCTCTATCCAGTTTCTACGTGGGGTCGCGGCGGCTCTGGTGTTGGTTGAGCACCTGCGGATCGAAACGGGCCTCGCTCCCTATGGGGCGGTCGGGGTCGATATCTTCTTTGCGATCTCGGGGTTTATCATTTTCTTTGTCACGCGCGAAGACCGAAGCAATTTCTATCTCAAACGGATCATCCGTATTGTTCCGCTCTACTGGCTTGCGACCTTCGCCATTGCTGCTGTGGCCGTCGCCAAGCCCAGCCTGTTGAACAATGCCAGTTTCAGTATCAGCCACTTGATACAGTCGCTTTTCTTTGTGCCCCATTTCACCCAAGCACAGGAGCTACGCCCGTTGCTTGCGTTGGGCTGGACGTTGAACTTTGAGATAATGTTCTATCTGCTTTTCGGTCTTGGCATGGTCATCAACCACAAACGACGTTTCGAAATCACGTCGGTCCTGTTGATCATACTATGGGCGGTAACCAACCTCTTGCCGCTGACGCCGCAAGATGGCCTTGCGTTCTATCGCAGCCCGATCATGTTTGAATTCATCTTCGGCATGGCTATCGCGCGTTTCTGGCCCGTAGGAAAACGCGCCTCGGTGCCGAATACGTTGGTGATGCTCGGGCTTGGGATTGCGGCATTTCTTGCCATCACGATCTGGCGGCCAACGGGGGTGCGGGTTGTCGACAATGGCATTCCCGCGGCGCTTATCTTTATGCTGTTCCTATGGTCAGAGCCGCTGTTTTCCAAAACTGGCCTGTTGCGCCGCGCCAGTGTGTTTGGCGGGGAAATCTCCTACGCGCTCTATCTCACGCATATCTATTTCCTCGCCGCTTTTGCGCGGGTTCTGCATCTTGAAGGTGTCACCCTATGGATTGTGTGCCTCTTGGCAATTCCGGCTATCGCTTGGGCGGTCTACCGCGTGGTGGAGGCCCCCATGACGCATTGGTTGCGCCGCCGTCTGCTTGGCTAGCTCTCAGCCTTCGTCGGGAACTGCACCGCGCCCTGAGACGCCAACGTCGGGCGAATGTCCGTGGATTTGGAATTCCACGTCACTCTCCACCGATGGCGCGCGAAATATTCGACCAACGGGATCGCCGCGAAGGGCAGGGTGCTCGACAAATGGCGGATATAAGACCCGAGGTCAGGTTCAAAGAACGTCAGAACGATCACATGAGCAAGCAGCAAAGAGGCGGCATTCTTGCCCACCCGACTGCCATGGCGCAGCCCGTAGAAGATCGCAAAGAAATAGAGTGCGACGTTCAGCTGTAGGAACGCCTCTCGGATGCCGGGGTCAACGACAAAGGCCAGATTGAGACGCACAAGCGCATAGACGTAATTGACCGTGAACGACCACGCGCCATCGATCGGCAGCAGGTTCGCGAAGGCCGTACGGGCCCCGATCGCCCCGGCGGTATTCAGGCGGTAGTAGTTGACGATATCTCGCGGTTCCTGAAGCGTTTGCAGAACCGAAAGGGGCGTGTTCATGAGGACCAGGAGAAGGACAAGAAACAACAGAACGCGCAGGTGAAGGCGTAATTTCCGGATGGCGAGAACGAACAGAAAGAAGAAGAGGATCAGGAAATAATAGGATCGGAACAAGCTGCCATAGCTGAGATAAATTAGCCCGATCGACGCGATCAGAAAAACGCCCTTGGGAAAACGTGTGAGGGCCCATGCCGCCGCAATGACGAAGGGGGCAAGAAGCAGGTCTTTGTGAAAGTTGGAGATGGTCAGGATCGAGGGCGCCAAAGCGAGGAACACCATGACCAAGCCATGCACATTCGTCTGAAGTCGCCGAAGGCTGAAAAAGATAAACCACGCTCCCAGACCAAGGATAAAGACCTGCCGCAGCGCATCTGGAATGATCGCATAGACCAAAGCGGTCGCGCCATAGCCGCCCGCACCGAATTCGCCCGCTTCGGCTAGGCGTGCGACGGCGTTCGCATCATTGCCGCCGGTCGCCGTAAAGGCAGATTGCAGCCCCATAGCGATCACGATGAAATTGAAAACCGCAAGAAAACGCAACAACGTCGCCTGACGCATCATGTTTTGGTCTCCTCGCGCGATCATAACTGAACTGCGTCGAATTATAAGGTGCCGCCTATGGGATGTCACCCCTGCCTGCCCGTCGTGCGGAATGAGAAAAATGTGGAAGGTGCGAGGTGGATGTGACACTTGTGGAGGGACCGTCGCACCGCGGTGATCCGAGCCCAATTTTTTAATTCGCCACTGCACACCGATATGCCACAGCCGAATATCCTCGCGAACCTTTTCCCCTATCTCAAACGCGTGCCGGTCTTGCGCCGCCTGTTTGAGGTCGACCCGATTGCACCGCGCGATCCCGAGGCACTGCCACGGGTGATCTACATGTTCTGGGACACGGGGTTGGAAACCGCGCCAGACCTGGTGCGTTTCTGTGTTGAAAGCTGGCAACGGCTCAACCCCGGTTGGACGGTCACCGTGCTGGATGGAGAAGCCGCGCGCGCCATCGTCGATCGTGCCGATTTGCCCGCCTCGATGTCGATTCAGGCCTATTCCGACCTGTTGCGGATCACGCTGCTGGCCGAGCGGGGCGGCGTCTGGGCCGATGCGACTGCGTTGTGTCTGCGCCCGCTCGATGACTGGCTTGCCCCGGTTTTCGTGCAGGCGGATTTCTTCGCCTTCTACCGGCCGGGGCGCGACCGGATTATGTCCAATTGGTTCATGGCAGCGACGCAGGGGGCGCCGCTTGCCACCTCCATGCGCGACTTTTACCTGTATTTCTGGAAACGTCCGGTGATCGGCAGAAAACCCTATTTCTGTTTCCATTATCTTTTCGAATATTTGGTGCGGATCAGTCCCTCGCTGCGCCGTCAATGGCAGGCCGTGCCGAGGATCAGCGCCGAACCACAGCACCTTCTGCAGGATTGGCATACACAGGGGGCACGCGATCCGGCGCCGCTGGCCCAGATACGTCAAAGCCACGTGCAGAAGCTGTCCTACAAGATCGGTTTGACGGTGGAAGATCTGCGGGCGCTACTTGCCACACTTGATACGCAATCAACGGCAAAGCTGCTCGACTGAAGCCGCTGATTGAATTCAGAGCATTGTGTTCAACACCGTGTCAAAGCCGCGCGCATAGGCGCCCAGCCCGTAGCGTTCGACCGCGTGCGCACGCAGGACTTCGGCAGGGATTGCCAGCGCCGGCCAGTCGCCGCGCGCCGCCGCCTCGACCGTGGCGACGAAACGCTCTGGGGCCTCGACCGGGATCGGATCCCACAGCCCCTCGACCACATCGGGAACGGACCCAAGCGCGGTGACGATGGCCGGTTTGCCCATGGCGAGCGCTTCGAGCAGAACCAGTGGAAAGGCCTCGCCATAGGCGGACCCCATCAGGAGCACATCGATCGTGTCGTAGAGCCGCGCCATATCACGCTGGGCATCAAGCGCGATCACCGCGTCTTCTAGACCTCGGGCCGAGACGAGCGCGGCAAATTCCGGGTTTTGCAGGCTGACCCCACGCCCCGCTGCGACGAGGCGCGCGCTGGGGTTGGCGCGGCGGGCCGCTGCAAAGGCATCCAGCACCAAGGGCCAGTTCTTCTGCGGGTTGAACCGACCGAAACAACCAAAGACCTGCGTCTCGGGACCTATGCCGAGGTCCTGCCGCATGTCGGCGCGCCGGGTCGGATCGGCGGCAAAGGTTTCCAACGAAATGCCGTTCGCCAGCTCATGCGCGCGCGTGCCCGGATAGCCAAGCGTGTCTTCGTGAAAGCGCCGTGACGCCTCGCCGCTGTAGAGCAGCGAGACGCGCTGCGAACGGGCGATCCGCGCCAGCGCCTTCTGCGCCATGCGCTCGGCCCGTTTGGCTTCGGCTGACAGGTCGGTGTTATGCAGATAGGCCAGCACCGGAATGCCGCGCGGCACCAGAAACGGCGCCAAAACGGCGGCATGATACATCCAGGCCACCACGGCGGCGGGCTTTTGGGACGCAATGTGGCGGCGGATCGGCAGGATGTCGCGGGCGATCTGCCCGTAAGAGGTGGAGGGGCGGACTTCGGACTGGGCGGCAATCGGGTCGATCATGCGCGGGTCGCTGTCGGCAAACAGGACCAGCGCCTTGTGCCGGTGCATGGTCTCGGCCGAGTTCAGGTAGTCGAGCAAAAGCTGCTCTGCCCCGCCCTGAACCATGCGCGGAATGATGTGAAGAATATCTGCCATGCGCCTATTTTCCCGAGGTCCAGTGCTGCGGGTGAAAGTCGAATTCCTCGGCCAGCACGGTCTGCATCCCTGCAAAGCGGGCATTCAGGGTTTCCTTGCACCACGCGCTCATGGGCTCCGGTTTTTCCTGTCCGGCGGCAAGGCGGTCTTGGATGCGCACCTTCAGCTTTTCGCGGAAACGACCCGGAAGCAGCGGTTTCACAATGGATTTCAGCCCATTACGGCTGTGTAGAATTTTCATCACCGCCCGTTTGAGGGGGCTGTCGAGCACCACAGTGACATTAGAGCGCTCCTTGGTCGGAAGCACCTCCGGCGCCTCGATGCCGAGAAACGCGCAAATCCGGTCAATGCCATCTTTGGGGTTGGCGATGAAGTCTTCGAATTCGAGGATCAACAGATGCCCCGCCTTGAGCTGGGTCTTCCAGCGCCGCAAATGTTGGGGGTAATCGGAATAATGCATGTGGCGCAACGTCGGCCAGAACCGGTCCCGTGCCCCCTCGAGTTCCTGCGCCAGCGCGGCATCCAATGTTTCGGCGGGTTCGAAATAGATGCTGCGGCAATAGGAATAGCCGGAAAACGCCCGCTTGGCTGGGTCGCGCAACAGGATGATCGCCTTTACCTCGGGGTTTCGGGCGACCAGAATTTCAGGGCTGGTCTCGTCGGTGAAATAGGCAACGGTGGCCTCGCCCGTCAGAGCGCCGACAGGGGCCGCGCGAAAGCAGGCGGAATAAAGATCGTCAAGGCGGTCGGGGGTGAATGGGACGCTGCCGGGGTTTTCCTGCTCGTAGTCGTGCCGCATGAGAAAGCCCGGCTCTTTCGGGACAGAAAACCCAATTCCGGGAATTTCAGCAAGGATATCTGCAACGGCCGTCGTACCGGCCTTCATGGCACCAGGAATAACAAAATCTGGTCTGTTTACTTGCATTTACTTTCTCACGATGGACAAGACGGACGGGTCAATTTTCAACTTTGAGCGCGCCCAGACAATGATGGCGGCATTCACTATTAGGATCCCGAGTGCCTCGCCGATAGCAGCCCCCTCAATACTCCAGAAATATCCACCGAGCAACACGAGCACGAGGCCGCTGCCTTGGCCAATTGCCGAAAGAAAGACCAATTGTCTGGCATGGCCGGTCATCATCATCACGTTGCCCGAGGCGCCCGCTAGGCTATTGAGCATATTGCCAAAAGCGAGGATGATCAGAACCAGTCCACCATCGCTGTAGGCGGGGTTGAAGATCCCCAAAAGCTGCCCCGAGAGGCCAAGAACGATCAGGAAACCCACCGCGGTTCCTGCCGAGGCCACAAGGGCGATGTGGGTGCAGATGCGCTGTACCTCTTGCGTGCCGCTCTTGCTCCATGCGCGGGCGATCTGTGGCGCGCCGATCATGTTCATCGCCAGCAGCGGCAGGCTGAGCAGGGCGGCGGTGCGCTGTGCGGCAAAGAACAGCCCGCTGTCGCTATAGGACAGCACCGCCCCCACCACCACGACCCCAAGAGGTTGCAGCAGGTTCGAGGCAAGCGCCGCCACGGCCAACCAACGCGCATCCCAGATCAGGCCGCGCGGTGTGGTTTGCTCCGTGATTTGGGTTTTCGAACTTGTGTCGCCCTTTGGCGGCAACAAACGGCGTCCGGCAAGGATCTGGACGGCCAGCGACAGTAACAGAAGGACAATCGACAGCGTCGCTGCCAACGCCAGACTTGGCGAGGTGCCCAGTGCCGCAAGCCCTGCAACAGTGCCGATCAACAATATTCGCCAGAGCATGTCACGCGGAACAAGGGCGATATTCACGGCGCCAAGCGCGCGGAAGACGGATGCAAGAAACTCGGCAAGCGCCAGAGCCGCGCCAAAACCGATCGCGAGCAGGATCATTTTGCCCCAACCCGCGCTGCCCAGCACATAAGCCGCAAGCGCGACAAGCATGCCGATGGCCCCAACAACCAAAAGGGCAAGCGCCTGTCCTCGCAGCGCGGTGGCCAGAAATACCCGCCGCGCGCCGCTGGAACCGCTGTCGCCCTCAAGGGCGGGCAAACGTCGCAAAATTTCCGAATTCAATCCGGCGAGCATCACATAGCTCAGAAACGTTCCCGCCGAAAAAGCCGAGGCATATTGCCCATAGTCATCGGCCCCAAGCCAGCGCGCCAGAACCACGAACATCAAATAAGAGAGCCCGGCCGCGGACAATTTTACGGCCATGGCGGCAATTCCGCTACGTATCAGGTTCGTTGACATGGCTCTTAATTCAGAAGTTGGTCGGCATCGGGCTAATTAACTCAAACACAACTCACAAGGCTGCGCCCCTGCCGCAAACGCCAACCTATTGTCCGAACGCACGTTCTCGCAGACGGATGCTGCGTGTCAAGCCGAACCGCCCCCCTGTTTCGGATGCCAGAGCGACGGACGGAAAACACATGCACTGAAAGGTGTGCGAAGTGTTGCAAGAGGAACCATGATCATGGTGTCCTTCCTTGAAAACGTGATGCTTTACAGGCAAAAAGGCGGCTTGACTGCGCGCTGTGCCGTGCATCACACGGACTTCACACCAAGACATACAGAAATGTACGCCTACAGCGTCGGGAGAGCGCGAATGAATGACCTCCAATTGAGTGTTTTGCCGGAAATCGGTGATCGCAAAGCGATTCTCGCGTTCGCAAGCAGTTTCCACGGGTACAGCTACTGGGGGTCCGCTGCAGCGTGCGCCGAAGCTGCCAAGGCAAAGTCGCGAAAAACCTTAGTGGACTTGCGCACCGAGCTATTCTTCTCATATCGGACGTCAAACCACTTGGGCACAGACGATTACATAGGAAGGTACGCACAGTTGTATCCCTACTGTGTCGCGATGCCGGAAGCGGAGAAAAGCAGTGACGCAGACGACCAACACTAAACTTCAATTCAACGCCCGCCTGAGCGTGGCGCCGATGATGGATTGGACCGACCGTCATTGCCGGTACTTCCATCGCCTGATGTCGACGCAGGCCTTGTTGTTCACCGAAATGGTGACTGCGCCTGCGCTGGTGCGGGGTGGGGCGGTGCATTTGTTGGACTATGACGCCGCCGAACATCCGGTGGCGGTACAGCTTGGCGGGTCCGATCCTGCGGAACTGGCGGCGGCGACGGCGATCTGTGTCGATCACGGCTATGATGAGGTGAACCTGAACGTCGGCTGCCCGTCGGACCGTGTGCAATCGGGCAGCTTTGGGGCCGTGTTGATGAAGACGCCCGAATTGGTCGCAGAGTGCTGTGCCGAGATGCAGGCGAAATCACCCGTCGAGGTCACGGTAAAATGCCGGATCGGCGTCGATGATCAGGTGCCCGAAGACGTTTTGCCCGCGTTCCTGAGCACCATTCGCGCCGCCGGAGTGCGCCGCGTGACGATCCATGCGCGCAAGGCGTGGCTTCAGGGGCTCAGCCCCAAGGAAAACCGCGATATTCCGCCGCTGGACTATGATCTGGTGCACGCGATGAAGCGTGAGTTTTCCGATCTGCATATCTCGATCAACGGCGGGATCGACACGTTGGACGCAGGTCTGCCGCATCTGGAAAACGGTCTGGACGGCGTCATGTACGGGCGCGCGGCCTATCATCAGCCGGCCGATATCCTTTTGGACGCTGATCGGCGCGTCTATGGCCATGATCACCGCGTCACACGGCGGCAGGTGCTGGACGGCATGCGCCCCTATATCGCGGATCACCTGCAAAACGGCGGGCGGTTGCATTCAATCACGCGCCATATGCTCGGCCTGTTCGCGGGACAGCCAGGCGCGCGGGGATGGCGGCGCACCCTGTCCGAGGGCGCCCATGCCAAAGGCGCGGGCCTAGAGGTTCTGGACGCGGCCATGGCGCATATTGCGCCAGAGGTGCTGGATTTCTGATCCGCTTGGCGCTATGTGCGCCAAAGGACGCGCCCCGCAACGGGGGCCAGAGGAGGAAAGACCATGGATGATCCCGCACTGTTGCTGACGCTTGTACCGCTCTTGTTGGTGATCGGGGCGGTCGCCGGTGTTCTGGCGGGCCTCTTGGGTGTGGGGGGCGGTATCGTCCTTGTGCCTGCGTTTTTCTATACGTTCACGGCGCTGGGCTTTGGTGGGCCTTTCGTGATGCAGATCTGTCTGGCGACCTCGCTGGCGACGATCATCGTGACCTCGATGCGCTCGGTTCTCAGCCACAACCGCAAGGGCGCGGTGGATTGGGACGTTTTACGCGGCTGGGCACCGGGTATCGTGATTGGCGCGGTGGTCGGTGTTCTGGTCGCCTCGAACCTGCGGTCCGTTGTTTTGCAAGGGATTTTCGGGTTCCTTGGCGTGTTCATCGGTCTCTATCTGGCCTTTGGTAAGGCAAGCTGGCGTTTGGCCGACGATATGCCCGTTGGCCCCGTGCGCGCTGTTCTGTCGGGGATGATCGGGTTTTTGTCGGTGCTGATGGGGATCGGGGGCGGCTCGTTCGCGGTGCCGACCATGACCCTCTATGGCCGTCCGATCCACAAGGCGGTGGCGACTGCGGCGGGCTTTGGCGTGTTGATCGCGCTGCCCTCTGTCATCGCGTTCCTGTTCGTGCCGATCCCGTCGGAATTCCGCCCGCCCTTTACCGTAGGCGCGGTGAACCTGCCCGCATTTTTGATCGTGATCTGCATGACCTTGATGACTGCCCCCTTGGGCGCGCGTTTGGCCCATGCGATGGACCCCAAACCGTTGAAACGGTTCTTTGCGTTCTTCATCATCGTGGTCGCGCTGAACATGCTGCGCAAAGTTTTCCTGACCTAAGCCAATCTTTTTTCGACGGAAAACGCGGGCCCCTGCGTTTGACCCTGTAACCAAAGGGAACAGGGACAATGAAACAGATCATCTTGGCCGTTTTGATCGGGATCGGATTTCACGTTTATGAGCCGGGGCCGCACGCCCTGTGCTGTGACACGGCAGAGCAAACCGCAAAGGCCGATCAGGTCTGCATCAGCACGCCGGACGGCGACGCCTGTGTGCCGTGGCAGGGACAGGCGTAATTACGCGGCGGGTTTGCGGCGTTTCAACCGTGCCTCACGACCGCCACGACGAACCTTGTGCTGGTCTTCGCGGGCGGGCAGGGCGGCCATGATATCGGCGCGTTCGCCATTGGTCATCTTGGACCACGCGGTGATTTCGTCGATGCTGCGCAAACATCCGGTGCACAGGCGGCTTTCGGGATGGATCACACAGATATTGATGCAGGGCGATTGGATTTCATCGCGCCGCCACACGGGTGTATCGGACATTCAGACCCCTCCCAGATGGCGCAGCCGGTCCAGCGCGCCCTGTAGGATAAAACCGGCCGCCACATGGTCGATCACCTCGGACCGGCGACGGCGGGACGTGTCGGCCTCGAGCAGCGCGCGTTCGGCGGCCACGGTCGACAGGCGTTCGTCCCAAAACGTAATGGGCACCTCGGTCAGGCGCGACAGGTTTCGCGCAAAGGCACGGGTCGATTGGGCGCGCGGCCCCTCAGACCCATCCATGTTGCGCGGCAGGCCAAGGATAATTCCCCCGACCTCACGCTCGGCCACCAGTTCCAACAGACGCGCCGCATCGACGCCGAATTTCTTACGCTTGACGGTCTCAAGCGGGCTTGCCACGCCGCGCATCCGGTCGGACACGGCAACGCCAATGGTCACGGTCCCAAGGTCCAGCCCCATCAGCGCGCTGAACGCTGGTGTTTCCGGCGCAAACTCGGCCAGATCTTCGAAGACGCTCATTCAGACAACCCCGCGCTTGTCCCCGCCGACCGGATCAGCGACAGGCTGGCCGCGTCCTCGGCAAAGACATTCAACGCCTCAGCATAGATCGCCTGCGCGCGCTCACTCTCGCCCAAAGTCGACAGGGCACCGATCAATTGCGCCCATTCCTGCGCGCTACCGCCCTCGGACGCCAGACGGTCGTTCAACTGCTCGACCATGTTGCGGATGAACGCCTGACGGTCCTCGGCGCTCATGTCTCCGGCGGCCTCAATCGCGGCGGCGTCGGGACCACGCAGGGCGGGTGTCTGCGCCACCAAGGCGGGCAGTTCATAGTTCACACCGGCGCGGAACGCCAATTCCGGCAGACCCTGACGGATCGCGGGGATCCACGGGGCGTTGGGCGTGGATTCTTCAAGCAATCCGCGCCACGTCTGAAACGCCAGATCAAACCGCCCGACCTGCGCCTGCAACAGACCCATGTAATAGCGCGCCACGCCATTGCGCGGCTGGCGCTCGAGCGCGGCGTTCAACGCGGCCTCGGCCTCGGGCGAGATATAGCCACCAGCGGCCAAAATCATCATATCGGCCAGATCGGCAAAATCGCTGGGCGTGGCCTCGTCGCCCTTGATGGCGATCAGACGCGACTGGGCCGCATAGGCGTCTTTGAAATTGCCCATCGCCGCCTCGTTGCGCGCCAACAGGGCCAGACCTTGGGGATCATTCGGGCGCTCGGCCACAACGCGGCGCAGCTGCTCCAGCAAGGTCAGGAATTCCTCGGACGCCTCGGGGGCGGGGGTGCCAACCGGCAATTGCTCTTCGGCCTCGGCCTGTGTGGGGCGGGTCGCGCGCACCTCATCTGCGGCGGCAATCCGCGCCGACAGGGGCATGTCGGGATAACCCGGCGCGCCATAGCGCGCGTAAATGGCCACACTGCCGCCGACCACAATCGCGGCACAGATCACAACGCCCACAATCGTGCCGGTGCGCGATCCGCGCCCAGTCTCAACGCGTTCGGACGCGGCGCGGTCGGCCTCCAGAATACGGCGCGAGATTTCCAGACGCGTGCGTTCAGCGTCCTCCTCGCTCAGAATACCGCGCGCCAGATCCTTTTCGACCTCGGACAACTGATCCTTGTAGACACGGATGTCATATTGGGCGTTGTCCTCGGCAATGGCCTGTCCCTTTCGCAGGGCCAGAACAAAAACCAAGGTCACCAAAACCGCCAAGGCACAGGCAATCAGCCAGAAAATCATGCGCGCTTCCTCTGTTTGTCCAACAGGGTGTAATCGCTCTCGCCCCCATTAAAAAGACCGAACTGCAAGGGGGCTGCATCGTGTCGCGCCTGTGACGCGATTTTGATCCCGAATGACACAATGGGGAACTCTTTTCCCAGACAGGCGTTGATCCAGCGAACACAGTTTAACGAATGACAGGAGGCCCCAATGGCCGATTCCACCAACACCGCTTCGACCTCGTCCACCACCTTCCTCGCCTTTATCCTCGGCGCGGTCGTGCTTGCACTTGGCATTTTTGCCTATCTCTATTTCGGCGGTGACGTGCCGGCGCAGGACGAACCGGATATCACAATCGAACTGCCCGATCTGCCCCGCGACAACGGGTAATGCGCTCTTGGGCCACGCCTCTTCATCTTGGCCCAAATACTCAATCCCACGTCTCCGCCCCCGCACAGGGGCGGGGCGACTGCCCGACCTGCGCATCACAGCACACTCGCCGCGCATCAACGGTTTCCGGCGCAAAATCCCTTGACGCCAAGGGCTGCGCAGACCAGTTATTCACCAGAAACGAATTTGAAATGAACAGGGGGCCCCAATGGCTTTTGAACTTCCCGACCTTCCCTACGCCCACGACGCTCTGGCCGATCTCGGCATGTCGCAAGAGACGC
Organism: Rhodovulum sp. FJ3; assembly: GCF_032918305.1. Classification (NCBI taxonomy): domain Bacteria; kingdom Pseudomonadati; phylum Pseudomonadota; class Alphaproteobacteria; order Rhodobacterales; family Paracoccaceae; genus Rhodovulum; species Rhodovulum sp. FJ3. The sequence goes on along the minus strand of NZ_JAWJUU010000001.1, from coordinate 319,701 downwards.
TGGAATACCACCACGACCTGCACCACAAGGCCTATGTGGACAACGGCAACAAACTGATCGCTGGCACCGAGTGGGAAGGCAAGTCGCTGGAAGACATCGTCAAAGGCACCTACCAAGCCGGCGCAGTCGCCCAGAACGGCATCTTCAACAACGCGTCCCAGCACTGGAACCACATGCAGTTCTGGGAAATGATGGGCCCGGGCGGCGACGCCATGCCCGGTGAGCTGGAAAAAGCCATCACCGAAAGCTTTGGCTCGGTCGACGCCTTCAAAGAAGAATTCGCCGCCGCTGGCGCAGGTCAGTTCGGCTCGGGCTGGTGCTGGCTTGTCAAAGACACCGATGGCGGCCTGAAAGTCACCAAAACCGAAAACGGCGTGAACCCGCTGTGCTTTGGTCAAACCGCGCTGCTGGGCTGTGACGTGTGGGAACACTCCTACTACATCGATTTCCGCAACAAGCGTCCCGCCTACCTGACCAACTTCCTTGAGAAACTGGTCAACTGGGAAAACGTTGCATCGCGTCTGGGCTAAACCCCCGCCGCATCGACGGAATTGAACAGGACCGCCCCGTTTGCACGGGGCGGTTTTCTTTTGCCCTGCGGGCAAGTTTGAGTATTTGGACCAAGATGAAGCTTCACCTTGTTTAAATACTCAAAATCCGACGCTTGGTTCTGCGCGGCGTTTGGGGGCGTGACGTAGCGTTCCGCCTTTCCCATCTCTGTTGTGATTGCGGCGGGGCGGCGTAAGCTGACCTCGCGACACTGCAGGGGAGGACAGGATGAGCGCAGAGGATCCAATCGTAATTGTCGGCATGGCACGCACGCCTATGGGCGGGTTTCAGGGGGCGCTGTCCGGGGTGAATGCCTCCGACCTTGGGGCGGCGTCGATTTCGGCGGCGTTATCGCGGGCGGGTGTGTCAGGCGATGATGTCGAAGAGGTCGTGTTCGGCTGTGTCCTGCCGGCAGGGCAGGGGCAGGCACCGGCGCGGCAGGCGACCTTGGGCGCGGGGTTGCCTTTGTCCTCGGGGGCGAGCACCGTAAACAAGATGTGCGGCTCGGGCATGAAGGCCGCGATGTTTGCACACGATCTGTTGTTAGCGGGCAGTGCGCGTGTCGCCGTTGCAGGTGGGATGGAGAGCATGACCAATGCGCCCTATCTGTTGCCCAAGATGCGCGGCGGTGCGCGGTTGGGTCATGGGCAGGTGATTGATCATATGTTCTTGGACGGGCTTGAGGACGCCTATGACAAGGGCCGCCTGATGGGCACCTTTGCCGAGGATTGCGCGGGTACTTATAACTTTAGCCGCGAGGCGCAGGATGACTATGCGTTGCGATCCTTGGCCCGCGCGCAGGAGGCCATTGCGAACGGGTCTTTCGCCGGTGAGATCACTCCGGTCACCGTAAAATCCCGCAAGGGCGATCAGGTGGTGGATACGGATGAACAACCCGGTGCCGCGCGGCCCGACAAGATCCCGCAGTTGAAGCCGGCGTTTCGCGCGGACGGCACAGTGACGGCGGCGAACTCATCGTCGATTTCGGACGGGGCGGCGGCCTTGGTCATGATGCGCCTGTCCGAGGCTGAGGCGCGCGGCCTGACCCCGCTGGCCAAGATCACCGGTCATGCGACCCATGCGCAGGCGCCTGCACTGTTCACCACCGCGCCGGTGGGCGCGATGCAGAAACTGGCGGATAAAACCGGCTGGCACCTGAAGGACGTCGATCTGTTCGAGATCAACGAGGCCTTTGCCGTTGTCCCCATGGCCGCGATGCATGATCTGGACCTGCCTGCGGATAAGGTGAACATCCACGGCGGGGCCTGTGCGCTTGGTCATCCCATCGGGGCGTCGGGCGCGCGGATCATGGTGACCCTGCTGGCCGCCATGGCGCAGAACGACCTGCGTCGGGGCATGGCGTCGCTCTGCATCGGCGGGGGCGAGGCCACCGCGATCGCGCTGGAGCGGATGACCTGAGGCTTAGGACAGCGCCGTTGACAGCTGGGCGATCAGATCGTCCGGCGTGTCGGCGGTGGTGATGAAATCGCGCATGCTGGCCTCGGCAAAGCCTTGGGCGATGTAGTGATCGATCAGCTCGATCAGCGGGGTCCAGTAGCCAGCGGTGTTCAGCAGGATGATCGGCTTGTCATGCAGGTCCAGCTGACGCCATGTCAGGACCTCGAAAAACTCGTCCAGCGTCCCCGCGCCACCGGGCAGGACCACGATCGCGTCCGAATTCATATACATGACCTTTTTACGCTCATGCATGTTTTCGGTGATGACAAAGGTGGACAGGTCGCGCTTGCCGACCTCGCGCTGAAACAGGTGGACGGGGATGACCCCGAAGGTATTGCCGCCCGCATCTTGGGCCGTGCGCGCCACGCGCCCCATCAGGCCGACATCGCCCGCGCCATAGACCAGACGCCAGCCATTTTGCGCTATCAGGCGGCCGGTTTCTTCGGCCATTTGCCCATATTCGGGGCGTACACCGTCGCGCGAGCCACAAAAGACACAGATTGAACGGGAATAATCAGCCATGGTGCACCTTGGTCCTGTGGTTCTGGACCCGTGATAGCCGTGTTGATATTGTCCCGCAAGCGCGGCCGGAAGGCGGTCTGCGCAGGGGGACGAAAGAATGGAAACTGGTGACAAAAACGCACCGAAATCCCGCGTGATTGGCTACGCGGTTGCAATTATTGTGCTGCTGTTTGGCGGGCTGTTCGCACTGCGCGGGCCGCTGAACGAGGCAGGGGACCAAGAAGAGGTCGTCAAGGCGCCCGTCGAGACACCGACCGAAACAACGGCTGTGGCTGAGGCCGAAGCGACACCCGCGCCCGCAGAGGCCGAGGTGGCAGAGGTCCAAGAACCGGTTGTGGAAGAGCCGGTTGCCGAGGCCATCGCCGAGGTTGAAGAAGCGGTTGAGACCGCCGTTGAAGAGGTCGCAGAGGCGGCTGAAACCGCTGCCGAAGAGGTTGCCGAAACCGCAGCCGAGGCCGTTGCCGAGGTGATCGTGCCCGCATTTGATGTGGTGCGTGTAGACGCCGAGGGGCAGGCGATTGTCGCAGGCACCGCCGCGCCCGATAGCACGGTTGAGGTCTTGCTGGATGGTGAGGTTTTTGCTTCAACCAAATCCGACGCGCAGGGCAAATTTGCCGCGCTGTTCGACGTGCCGACCTCGGACGCTGCGCGTGTTGTGACCCTCAGCGTCGATGGCGATGAGCCGATCCAGAGCGCGGCCAATGTGATCCTTGCCCCGTCGCAGCCTGTTGTCGCGCCGACCTTGGCCGAGACCGCGACCGACACCGCCGATGCCGTTGAAACCACGGTGGAAACAGCCGTGGCCGATGCTGCTGAAACGGTCGAAGAGACCGCCGAGGCCGCTACGGATGTGGTCGCAAGCACGGTTGAAGGCATCGCCTCTGAGGCCGCGGAAGGTGCGGACGCTGTGGCCGAGGCCGCCGGTGATGTTGTGGCCGCCCTGACAGAGACCGCCGAAGCCGCCGGAGACGTCGTTGCCGCACTGAACACGCCGAGCGATGAGGCCCAACCGGCCACCGACACGACCGAGGCTGCCGTGGCTGAACCGGCCGCACCGACCGTGTTGTTGGCGGATGAGGACGGGGTCAAGGTTCTGCAAACCGGTGGCGACACCCCGACCGAGGTCAGCGTCGGCGCAATCACCTATGGGGCCGATGGCGCGGTGAACCTGTCGGGCACGGGCGTGCCGGGCAATTTCGTGCGCCTCTATCTGGACAACGGCTTGATCGCGACGGTCCCCGTTTCGGAAAACGGCACGTGGGAGCTCAGCAGCGATGCGATCGCGGCGGGCACCTACACCCTGCGCGCAGATGAGGTCGACGCGAACGGCACCGTCGTGTCGCGGTTCGAAACCCCGTTCAAGCGTGAGGCCGCCGCCGATCTGATCGCTGCCGCACCGGCACCGGCCGAGGATGCCGCCGATGCCCCCGCCGCCACACAGGTCAGCGCCGTCACGGTTCAACCGGGCTTTACCCTGTGGGGGATCGCGCGCGAGAGCTATGGCGACGGTATGCTGTTCGTCAAAGTCTATGAGGCGAACAAGTCCCTGATCCGCGATCCCGACCTGATCTATCCCGGTCAGGTGTTCGAGGTTCCCGCGCTGGACCAGTAACCCACACACATCGGCCATCCCCGCCGGGGGTGGCCTTTCCCCGTGGCGCGCCTTAGGGTCGCGCCACTTTGTTTTTGGACGGATAGCCCATGTCGCCGAACCACCGCAGCGCAGCCGAAATCGCGAAAATCGAACGGGCTCAGGCCTGGCGCACCATCCTGCGGGTTGGGCCGTACCTGTGGCCGCGTGACAATCGCGGGGTCAAGGTGCGGGTCGTGGCGGCCCTGGCTCTGTTGGTCGTGGCCAAGGTGATTTCGGTCGGCATGCCGTTTCTCTATAAGGCCGCCGTCGACACCTTGTCGGGCGAGGGCTCGGCGGATGCCGCATGGACCATGGGCGTGGGCGCGGTCGGTCTGACGGTGGCCTATGGCATGGCGCGGATCATGAACGTCGGCTTTCAGGAGCTGCGCGACGTGGTCTTTGCGCGCGTGGCGCAACGGGCGCTGCGGATGCTAGCGCTGGAGACGTTTCAGCACATCCACCGCCTGTCGATGCGGTTTCACATCACGCGCAAAACCGGTGGCCTGTCCCGCATCATTGAACGCGGGGTCAAGGGCGTCGCGTTCCTGTTGCGGTTTATGCTGTTTTCGATTGGCCCGCTGGCACTGGAACTGCTGTTGGTCGCGGTGATCTTTTACACGGTGTTTGACGCGCGCTATCTGGCCGTGGTGGTTCTGACGATCTGGGCCTATGTGCAGTTCACGTTCAAGGTCACCGAATGGCGCGTCCGCATCCGCCGCCAGATGAACGATCAGGACACCGACGCCAACCAAAAGGCCATCGACAGCCTGCTGAACTTTGAAACGGTCAAATATTTCGGGGCCGAAGCGCGTGAGGCACGGCGCTATGACGCCGCGATGGAAGGCTATGAAGAGGCCGCGATCAAGACCTCTTATTCGCTGGCCATGCTGAACTTTGGCCAGACGTTTTTGATCACGGCAGGCCTAGTCGCGGTGATGGTGATGGCGGCGATGGGCGTGCGCGACGGGGCCCTGACGGTCGGGGATTTCGTCATGGTCAACGCCTACATGATCCAGATCACCATGCCGCTGAACTTTCTCGGGACGGTCTACCGCGAAATCCGCCAGTCGCTTGTCGATATGGGCGAGATGTTCGAACTGCTCGAACAACCGGCCGAAGTGAATGATAAACCGAACGCCCCCGCGTTGAACGTCACGGGCGGGACGGTCGAACTGCGCGATGTGGTGTTTGGCTATGACGACGTGCGCCCGATCCTGCAGGGCGTGTCGCTTACGGTGCCTGCGGGTAAAACCGTCGCGCTGGTCGGGCCGTCGGGGTCGGGGAAATCGACCATCGGGCGGCTGCTGTTCCGGTTCTATGACGTGAACGCGGGGCAGGTTCTGATCGACGGGCAGGACGTGCGCGATGTCACACAGGACAGCCTGCATTCCGCCATCGGGGTGGTGCCGCAGGACACGGTCCTGTTCAACGACACGATCTATTACAACATCGCCTACGGCAATCCCGAGGCCACCCGCGCTCAGGTCGAGGCGGCGGCGCGTGCGGCGAAAATCCACGACTTTATCGCCTCGCTGCCCGATGGTTATGAGACAACCGTGGGCGAACGCGGCCTGAAACTGTCCGGTGGCGAGAAACAGCGCGTCGGCATCGCCCGCACCCTGCTCAAGAACCCGCCGATCCTCTTGCTGGATGAGGCGACCAGTGCGCTGGACAGCGAGACCGAGGCGTCCATCCAGACCGAGCTACAGGCAATGGGACAGGGCCGCACGGTGGTCTCGATCGCGCACCGCCTGTCAACGATTGTGGACGCAGATGAAATCATCGTCCTGCAAGACGGTCAGGTGGCCGAACACGGCACGCATGCCGACCTCTTGCGCCGTGGCGGGCGCTATGCCGCCCTGTGGCAGCGCCAGCAGTCGGATCAGGACGCGGCCTGACACCGGCGCGCCAAACCCACTGAAACAACAAAGGGCCCGGAAATCCGGGCCCTTTTCAATTGGGTTATGGGCGAAACGCGCGGGTCTATTCCGCCGCCTGCAGATCGCCGCTCGGGCCTGCCTTGCGCGGGGCCTCGGCGACCTCGGGGGCAGGGCGGTTCGACGGGGTTTCGAAATCCCTGAGCTCGGTCCACAGGACATCGGGTACGTTGGTCTTGCGCGCCGCACGCGACAGGGCCATGTCGCCCGCCGCCGCACTTGCCGTGCCGCCCAGCGTGGCCGACACACGACGCCACACGGCGCGCCAGATGATCCCCCACCAGACCCGCAGCGCCAACAGAGACGGCGTAAACACCAGCGTCAGAATCGTCGCGATCCCAAGGCCGAACACCACCGCCGTGGCCAGCTGTTTCCACCACAGGGCGGTCGGGCTGTCGATGCTATAGCCGCCGTTGATAAAGTCAAAGCTCAGCCCGTACATCATTGACGCCAGACCGGCCATCGTCGTGACCGTGGTCAACAGAACGGGGCGGATACGCTGTTCTGCGGTGCGTACAATCGCCTCGATGCGGGGCATATAGGCGCTGAATTCCTGATAGGTGTCGATCAGAACGATGTTGTTGTTCACCACGATCCCTGCCAGCGCGACAATCCCCGTGCCGGTCATGATGATCGAGAACGACTGACCCATGACCATCATCCCGATCAACACGCCCGTGGTCGACAGAACCACCGCGATCAGCACCAGAATTGAGTTATAGATGCTGTTGAACTGTGCCAGCAGGATGATGAACATCAACCCCAGCGCGCCAAGGAAGGCCTGACCCAGAAACGCGCCGCTTTCTTCCTGATCTTCCTGATCGCCGGTCCATTCCCATGTGATCCCCGCAGGCAACTCCGCCTCGGTGTTCAGCCATTGTGTCAGCGTCGCGATCCGTTCGTTCGGGTTGATGGGCGTGCCGTCCTCGGTCGTCAGACCGGGGTCCACGGCGGCCTTGACGTCAAAATAGCGTTTCTGGTCGATCCGGCTGATCCGGCCCAGTTTCGCGACCGGTTCGCGCGTGACAAAGTTCGACAGCGGCACCAGACCATCGCCGGTTCGGACCTTGAGCGTGTCCAGCGTCGACAGGACGCGGTCATCTTCGGGCAGGCGCACGCGGATTTCGATTTCCTCGTCCGAGCTGGGCACCCGCATCGTATCAAGCAGCAACCCGCGCGTCACAAGCTGAACCATGCCGCCCACGGCGGTCACGTCCGCGCCGTACCGGCCCGCCTGTTCCACATCCACGTCCAATTGCCAATCGATCCCCGGCAGGGGCAGGGTGTCCTCGATATCGGCAAGGGCGGTCGTGCCTTCAAACTTGGTGCGCACCATCGCAGTCGCCTGCAATAGGTCGTCCCAATTGTCGCCCTTCAGGCGCAGGTGCACCGGTTTCGCGGACGCAGGCCCGCGCGACAGTTCCAAGATCTCGGTCTTGATCCCCGGCAGGTCCTGTAGGCTGGCCTCAATTTCATCCAGCACGACGTTGCCATCCAACGCGGGGTCGTCCTTGCGGTCCTCCCACGGGGTCAGTTCCATCTGGATCTGGCCGATGGTGTCCAAGGGCGGTTGCGCCCCACCGGTGTTGTTGTTCAGCCCGCCATTGCCCGCAAAGGCAAAGGCGCTCTCGATGCCCGGATGTTGCAGCACCCGTTCTTCGACCCGCATGACAAGGGCGTCTTGCTGGTCCAGCGACAGGTTCCCGCGCGCACGGACATAGACGATGGCCTGTTCCGGTTCGCTTTCGACAAAGAATTCGACGGGTGTCTGGCTTTTGCCAAAGGCGATGAACACGCTGATCACAAAGCCGATCACCACTGCAATCGTCACAACCGGCATCACAGGGTTGCCCGCGATCATGTGGATAAACCGCCCGAACAAGGTCCGGCGATAGCCCGCGCGGATACGCTTTTCCCGACGCGGCGGGGTGGCGGCGGTCAGGGTCAGCGACGATAGGGCGGCGCCCACACAGAACAGGATGACACCGGGCAATGCGGCCAAGGGGCCCGCGCCCACGGGGGCAGGGCCGCCCGACAGATAGGCGGGGTTCAGCGTCATCAGCGCGCCAAGGAACGCGATGTACAGGGTCACCGGCACCATCGCCACGCGCGCCCACAACGGCAGGCCCATCAGATGCGCCGCGCCATGGTCGATCAAGCGTGAGAAACGACCGGATACACCGCCCAGAACCGGCAGATAGATCAGCGCGACGATCAGGGACGCGCCCAGAACAAAGATGATGGTGACGGGCAGCATGCCCATGAATTCCCCCGGCACACCGGGCCAGAACAGCATCGGCAGGAAGGCGCACAGCGTCGTCGCGGTCGAACTGACCACCGGCCAGAACATGCGCTTGGCGGCCTCGGTAAAGGCGGCCATGGGGCCTGCGCCCTCATCAATGCGGCGGTCGGCGTATTCCACGACCACAATCGCGCCATCGACCAACATCCCCACGGCCAAGATCAGGCCGAACATCACGATGTTGGAAATCGACACGCCCATGATCCCGAGCAGAACAAAGCACAGCAGGAACGAGGTCGGGATCGCAAACCCCACCAACAGCGCCGAGCGCGTCCCGAGAAACGCCAGCACCACGATCATCACCAGTGCAATCGCCGTCAGGACCGAGCCCTCCAGCTGTTGCACCATGGATTTGATGGTCTTGGACTGGTCCAGAGAGGTGCCAAGGGTGACGGCGTTCTTCATCTCTTCGGGCCATGTCTGGCGCGCCGCCTCGACCTCTTCGCGGACAAGGGCGACGGTGTCGATGATGTTGAACCCTTTGCGTTTGACGACCTGTAGGGCCACGGTGGATTCGCCGTTGAAACGGGCGGTGCCGGTGCGGTCCTCGAACGTCAGACGGATTTCGGCCAGATCGCCCATGGTGACCACGCGGTCGCCGTTGGTTTTGACGGGCAGGTTATAAACGTCCTGCGGGTCATCAAAGGACGAGGGGATTTTGACCGCAAAGGCACCGCCCTGCGTCTCGACCTCACCTGCCGCGATCAACTGGTTGTTTTGCGTTACGGCCCCGATCAGTTCGGCGGCGGTGACGTTATAGGCCTCAAGGCGCAAGGGGTCGATCAGCACCTCAAGCATCTCGTCGCGGTGACCGGCGAGACCCGCCTCAAGCACCGGCTCCAGCCCCTCAAGGCGGTCCTGCAGGTCCTTGGCATAGCGCAGCAGCGTGCGTTCCGGCACGGCACCGGTCATGTTGACGATGACGATGGGAAATTCGCTAAAGTTCACCTCGTTGACGGTGTAATCCTCGGCCCCCTCGGGGAAAAGACCCTCGGCGGTGTTCATGGAATCGCGCACATCAGCCAGGATTTTGGTCTTGTCCCAGCCGAATTCGAACTCCAGCGCGACACCGGCATAGCCCTCTTCGGCGGTGCCGGACATGGATTTCAGCCCGTCGAGATCGGCCAGTTCGGTCTCCATCGGCTTAACCAACAGCTTTTCCGCGTCCTCGGCGGAAATACCGGGGAAGGGGACCGAGACGAAAATCGCGGGGATTTCGATGTCAGGCTCGCCCTCTTTGGGCAGGCCCGCATAGGACAATGCCCCCGCCAATAGCGAGAGCACCACAAAGGCCAGAACCATTCGGGCGTGTTTGGCCGCCCAGTCGATGATGCCCGTCATTGACCAAGACCCTCATAGCTGGGGGCGACGGGGATGCCGTCGGTGACGTATTCCTGACCGACGATGATTACATCGGCCTGTTCCGGCAATCCGGTCAGCCAGACGCCCTCAACCGTGTCCCGCAGCAGGTTCACCGGTGTGAACATCGCCATGTTCTGATCGTCGATATAGCGCACACCGATCCGACCACTGTCATCCAGCGTCAGGGCCGATTGCGGCAGCAGGTGCCCTTGGGTCCCGCCCGAGGACAGCACCATTTCAACCGTCTGACCATCGCGCACGCTTAGGTCGGGGTTGGGGATTTCGACCTCGACACGGAAGGTGCGGGTCGCCTCATCGGCGCTGCGCGACAGGAAGGTGACTTCGCCCGCGACCTGTTTGCCGGTGGCCAGATGCGCGTCGGCCATGGCGTTCAGGGTCAGCTTGTCCATCTCGGTTTCCGGCACGAACCCGACCAGTTTGATCGGGTCCAGCTGGATCACGGTGGCGCAGGGCGATCCGGCCTGCAACAGCGCGCCCAACTCGGCGCTGTCGGTTTCAAGGACACCCGCAAAGGGGGCCTTGATTGAAAGGTGTTCAATTTCTTTTTCCGCCACGGCGACGGCGGCCTCGGCGGCGCGAATGCCGCTTTGGGCGGCCTCAAGACCGGCGCGGGCGGTTTCGACGGCGGCCTCGGCAGAGGACACGGCGGCGGCGGTCGCGGCCACGCGGGTTTGCGAGGCGTATCCGTCTGCCTGCAACGACACGGCGGCGCGGTCGTTGATCTGGGCCTCACTCAGGGCCGATTGCGCCTCGATCACACGGGCACGCGCCTCGGGCAGGCGGGCCTGTGCCTCAATCAAGGTCGCCTCGGCCTGTGCAAGGGCGGCGCCGCGCGTGCCGAGGTTCAGTTCGCACATGACCTGACCGGCCTCAACGAACGTCCCCTTGCGCAGCGGGTCCGATGCAACGGTGCCGGTGGTTTCGGCAAGGACGGTTACCTGACGGGCGGCCTCGGTCCGGCCACGGACGCGGACGATTTCGGGTACCATCGTCGCGGTCGATTTGATCGCGATCACGGGGACGCGCACAACGTCATCAGCGGCAGGCGCGCCATCACCGGACGCGACGGTTTCCTCGGTCGCGGTGTCGGGGGATGCCCCCACGAATTCCATGACGGCGTCGCGTTTAATGACAACAAGAAACAGAGCCGTGCCAACGACGCCGGCGGTGATAAAGGGTGTGATGCGCATCCGGTCCTCAAATTCTGCCGGCAGAAGAAAATTGGTCGTTCAGTTGATACTAGAGTAATTTCCTAAACTGACTAGTTCAGAATAGGCATTCTGCATCTGCATTTCAAGGTGTTGCTTGTCCTGTTTCCGCCTGTCTGGGCTTGCGGGGCTTGGCAAGGGGGCGGGGCCTGCGTTAAGACGTGGCCGATTGGCCCGTGCAGGGCGGAGAGAGGCACATGAGCAATCCCGACAGTTTTATCGATGAAGTGAACGAAGAAGTCCGCCGCGACAAACTGTTTGCGGTGTTCCGGCGGTATGGCTGGATCGGGATTTCGGTTGTGATTCTGCTGGTTGGTGGCGCGGCGTTTTCCGAATGGCAAAAGGCCAAGGAACGCGATGCCGCCGAAAAGGCAGGCAACGCCATCCAGACCGCAATGACACTGGACAGCGCCGAGGCGCGCGCCGCCGCACTGGCCGAGGCCGATGTCACCGGCGAGGCCTCAGCGGTTGCGGCGATGCTGCGCTCGAACGAACTCTATGAGGCGGGCGATATTGACGGGGCGGCAGCTGCGCTTGAGGCGCTGGCGACCGATGCGGCCACGCCTGACAACTATCGCCAGATGGCGCGCCTGAAGCTGGTGATTCTGCGCGGGGCCGATATGCCCGCATCCGAACGCCGCGCGATTCTCGAACCGATGTCCGCCGCCGGTCAGGTCTTTGCGATGCTGGCGTCCGAACAACTGGCCCTGATTGACCTCGAAGAGGGCAACACCCAAGCGGCCATTGACCGCCTGAACGCGATTGTGGCCTCTGCTGAGGCGACTGCGGGCTTGCGTCAGCGCGTCTCGCAGTTGATTGTGGCACTGGGCGCAGAGGACGCCCTGTAACACCACCCGTATCCGTTTGTGCGGGGACAAAAAATTGGCGGGGTGGGGATCCCGCCGTGATAAAGGGGCAGAGGGTCGTGAAACTATCGCAAACCGTAAGTGCACTGGCAGTGCTGGCGCTGTTGGCGGCCTGTGGCGAGGACGAGTTGATCCTTGAAGGCCCGCGCGAAGGCGTGCGCGACATCCTGTTGGATGCCCCCGTTGACGCCGAAGATACCACCGGCGGCGAAGTGACCGAAACCGATGAGGGCGAACTGGTCGTTGAACCCGTCGCCCGTGCCATCGACCTGCCCGCCGCGCAAAACGTGTCGTCCTGGCCCCAAGTGTCGCTGAACGCGCAGAACCTTGTGCCGCACCTGACTTTCTCTACCGCGCCGACCCGTCTGTGGTCCGCCGATATCGGCGAAGGTGACGGGCGCAAGCACCGCATCACCGCCGATCCCGTGGTGGCGGACGGGCGTATCTTTACGCTGGACGCCCAGAGCGGCGTGATGGCCCATGATATGAACGGCGCGCCCCTGTGGTCGGCCAACCTGACGCCCGCTGGCGAACGCCAGCAGGACGCGACGGGTGGCGGTCTGGCCGTGGTGGATGGCGTGGTCTATGCCACCTCGGGCTTTGGCTCGCTGGTCGCGCTGGACGCGGCGACGGGCGCAACCCTGTGGGTCCAGGACACCGACGCCGCCGTCACCGGCGCACCGACCGTGCGCGATGGCATCATCTATCTGGTCAGCCGCGACAACCGCGCATGGGCGATCGAGGCATCCGAGGGCCGCATCCTGTGGCAACTGCCCGGCACCCCGTCGCCCGCCGGTCTGGTCGGGGGCGCGGCGCCCGCGCTGACCGACCGCGTGGCGGTGTTCCCGTTCGGCTCGTCCGAACTGGTCGCGACCCTGCGCAAGAGCGGCATTCGCGTCTGGGCCTCGGCCGTGTCGGGTGAACGTCGTGGCCGCGTTTATGCGGCGATCACCGATATCTCGGGCGATCCGGTGGTGGATGGCGGCACGATCTATGCCGCGACCCAATCGGGCCGCGTGGCCGCCGTGAACGCCACGAACGGCGAACGCATCTGGACCGCCGAAGAGGGCGCCTATAGCCCCGTCATCCCGATTGCGGATGCGATTTTCCTTGTGTCCGACGACGCGCGTCTGGTGCGTCTGGATCGCGCCACGGGGGAAACGGTCTGGTCGGTGGATCTGCCCTATTTCCTGAAAGAAAAGCCCAAGAAGTTCAAAGAGATCTACGCGCATTACGGTCCCGTCATTGCCGGTGGTCAGGTGTTGGTCGCCTCGAACGACGGGCTGTTGCGCTATTTCGATCCCGTGGATGGCAGCCTGACCGCAACCGCCGAAATCCCCGGCGGGGCCAGCACCAACCCCGTGATCGTCGATCAGACCCTGTACATCGTGTCGCAAAACGGGCAATTGCACGCTTTCCGTTAAGGCGCGAATGGTGTAAGCGGGCGCCTTGCAAGTGTTTCGGAGCTCGAAATGACCTTTACCCTAGCCATTGTTGGCCGTCCCAATGTGGGCAAGTCGACATTGTTCAACCGCCTTGTGGGCAAGCGTTTGGCGTTGGTGGACGACCAGCCCGGCGTGACGCGCGATTTGCGCGAGGGTGAGGCGCGTCTGGGCGATCTGCGATTCACGGTGATCGACACGGCGGGTCTTGAGGACGCGACGGATGACTCGTTGCAGGGGCGGATGCGCCGCCTGACCGAGCGCGCCGTCGATATGGCCGATGTGTGCCTGTTCATGATCGACGCCCGTTCCGGTGTTCTGCCGACGGATGAAATTTTCGCCGACATCCTGCGCCGTCGTTCGGATAAGGTCATTCTGGCCGCGAACAAGGCCGAAGGCACCAAGGCCGATGCCGGTGTGATTGAGGCCTATGCCCTTGGCCTTGGGGAACCGATCCGCCTGTCCGCCGAGCATGGCGAGGGTCTGAACGATCTCTATTCGCAGTTGCTGCCGATTTCGGATGAGTTCGAAAAGCGCGCCGCCGCAATCGCGCCCGACACCGATCTGGACCTTGAGGATGATGAACTCAGCGATGAGGAGATCACCCTTGGCGAGGACGGCAAAGAGGCCAGCGCCGCCCGCGTGCCGACCGCCGCGAAACCGTTGCAGGTGGCCGTAGTCGGACGTCCGAACGCGGGTAAATCGACCCTGATCAACCGCCTTATCGGTGAGGACCGTCTGTTGACCGGCCCCGAGGCCGGGATCACCCGCGACGCGATTTCCCTGAGCCTCGATTGGGAGGGCACGCCGACCCGTATCTGGGACACCGCGGGGATGCGCAAAAAGGCCAAGGTTCAGGAAAAGCTGGAAAAACTGTCGGTGTCCGACGGTCTGCGCGCGGTCAAATTCGCCGAGGTCGTGGTGGTTTTGCTGGACGTGGAAATCCCGTTTGAACAGCAGGATCTGCGCATCGCTGATCTGGCAGAGCGCGAAGGGCGCGCCGTCGTCATCGCGGTCAACAAGTGGGACCTTGAGGACGAAAAGCAGGACAAGCTGAAAGAGCTGAAAGAGGAATTCGCGCGTCTCTTGCCCCAGCTCAAGGGCGCGCCTTTGGTCACCGTGTCGGCCAAAACGGGCCGCGGTATGGACCGTCTGCACGGCGCGGTGATGCGTGCGCATGACATCTGGAACCGCCGCGTTAGCACCGCGCGGTTGAACCGCTGGCTGACCGGAATGCTAGAGGTGCACCCGCCGCCCGCACCGGGCGGGAAACGGATCAAGCTGCGCTATATGACCCAAGTGAAAACCCGTCCACCGGGGTTCGTGGTCATGTGTTCGCACCCTGAAAAGCTGCCCGAGAGCTATCGCCGGTACCTGATCAACGGGTTGCGCGAGACGTTTGACATGCCGGGGACGCCGATCCGTCTGACGCTGCGCTCGCAGTCGGATAAGAACCCGTACAAAGACAAGAAAAAATCGACGCCGTCGCGTCTGCGCAAGCATTTGGGGAAAAAGCCGCACGGCGAGTGAGCGGTGGGCGGGGATTGGTTTTGTGCCAAAACCGCCTGCGGCGCGAGTATTTTTGCCAAGATGAAAAGGGGCGGTCCAAGTGGCCGCCCCGTTTGTGTTCAGAAGATCGAAACCGCGCCTTCGGTCGCGGGGGTGACCGATTGGCGGAAGGTTTCAAACAGGTTGCGCCCCATGCCGGTGGTATTGGCCGAGAGGTCGGCGGTCACGGGCGTGCGGGCGTCAAAGCCCTCGGTCAGCACGGTGAGGGTGCCGGTGGTGGCGTCGAGGGTGACGATGTCGCCGTCCTGAAGTTTGGCGATGGGGCCGCCTTGGGCCGCTTCGGGGGCGAGGTGGATGGCCGCCGGAACCTTGCCCGAGGCACCGGACATGCGCCCGTCGGTGACCAGCGCGACCTTGAGCCCGCGGTCCTGTAGCACCGAGAGGGTCGGGGTCAGGCCGTGGAGTTCGGGCATGCCGTTGGCCTTGGGGCCTTGGAACCGGACGACGACGATTGTGTCGCTGGTGAATTCGCCGTTTTTGAACGCGGTTTTGACCGACTCTTGGTCATGGAAGACGCGTACGGGGGCGGTGATCGTCTGACGTTCGGGGGCGACCGCCGAGACCTTGATCATGCCGCGGCCAAGGTTGCCGTCCAGTGCCGCAAGGCCGCCGGTCGGTTGGAACGGGTCAGAGGCGGGGCGCAGGATCTTGTCGTTTTGCGATGTGGCGGGGGCGGGGTGCCATGTCAGGCCGTCCTCACCCAGATGCGGGTCGGCGGCATAGGCCGAGAGGCCCGTGCCCATCACCGTTTCGCTGTCGTCGTGCAACAGGCCCGCGTCCAGCAATTGGCCAATCATATAGGACAGGCCGCCGGCGGCGTGGAAGTGGTTCACGTCGGCCAGACCGTTGGGATAGACCTTGGCCATCAGGGGGACGGCGGCGGAGATTTTGGCGAAATCGCTGATGTCCAGAATGATACCGGCGGCGCGCGCCATGGCGGGCAGGTGCAGCACGAGGTTGGTCGAGCCGCCCGTCGCCATCAGGCCGACGATGCCGTTCACAAAGGCCTTGGCGTCCAGCACCCGCGCCGCAGGGCGGAAATCGTTTCCAGAGGCGGTGATCTCCAGCGCGCGTTTGGTACCCGCCGCCGTCAGCGCGTCGCGCAGGGGCGTGTTGGGGGGGACAAAGGAACTGCCGGGCAGGTGCAGGCCCATGAATTCCATCAGCATCTGGTTCGAGTTCGCCGTGCCATAGAAGGTACAGGTGCCCGGCCCGTGGTAGGAGGCCATTTCGGCGGCCATCAGTTCCTTGCGCCCGATCTCACCCTTGGCGAATTGCTGGCGCACCTTGGCCTTTTCGTCGTTGGGCAGGCCCGAGGGCATGGGACCTGCGGGCAAAAAGATCGACGGGATATGGCCGAAAGCCGCGGCCGCCATCACCAGACCGGGCACGATTTTATCGCAGACCCCGAGAAACAGCGCGGCGTCAAAGGTGTTGTGGCTGAGGGCGACGCTTGCCGAGAGGGCGATCACATCGCGCGAGAACAGGGACAGTTCCATGCCGGTCTGGCCTTGGGTCACGCCATCGCACATCGCCGGAACCCCGCCTGCGACCTGTGCGGTTGCGCCCGCGGTGCGCGCGGTCGCCTTGATCAGCTCGGGGTAGGTCGCAAAGGGCTGATGCGCGGACAGCATGTCGTTATAGGCCGTGACGATCCCGATATTGGGGGCGCGTTCGTCGACCAATGCGCCCTTGTCCTCACCCATGGCGGCGTAGGCGTGCGCTTGGTTCCCGCAGGTCAGGTGGGCGCGGCGCACACCGGCCTCGGCTTGACGCTCCATCGTGTCGAGATAATCGCGGCGCGGACCTTCTGAGCGTTTGATGATCTCTTCGGTGACTTGGGCGATGATCGAATTCAGGGACATCCTGGCTTCCTCTGGGGGGCTAATAAGTTCGGGTTCGTTATAATCGTTAGCGCTAACTATGCAAACCCGCCATTTGGTCCCCGTGCCGAATTATCGCAGGGGCCTCTCGCGTCTAAAGGTGCAATCGCCCTGATCTTGGTGCGTTTGCTCCACATTTCCGCCCAAATTCACCGTCAATTAAGCAAACAACCAATAAATCGAGCAAATAATTCGAATCGAATTTGACCAGAACGGTCATCGGAGGCTGAAAATGAAACTGTTTCGCGTGTTCTCTGCATTGTGTGCTGCCGCACTGGTATCGGGCTGTATGACCGTTGATGGCGGGTCTACCGCGTCGCGGAACGCCTTTACGGTTGAGCCGCCGCTGGGCACTGAATTGGTTGAGGCGGACGGTACACTTTATCCGGCTGAGCCCTATAACGTTGTTCAGATCAACACGACGGTCCCCGAGACCCTGACCGTGTCCGAGGCGAACTCGTTCAAACCGCGCGCCGATATCGTGTGGCGTGAGGATCCGCTGGGCAACCGCTATGAGCAGGTCCGCGTGGTCATGCAAAACGCCGTTGAACTGGGTGCAGCCGGGTTTGATGCGGGCCGTGATGTTGTCGTTGATATCCAACTGACCAAGTTCCACGCCCTGACCGAAAAGACCCGCTATACGATTGGCGGCACCCATGACATCCACTTTTTCCTGACGGTGCGTGACGCCAAGACCGGCGAACGTCTGGATGAGCCGCGCCTGATCGAGATGGAATTCCGCGCCCTTGGCGGGGCCGCCGCCCTTGAGGCGATGAGCCGTGGCCAGACCCAAAAGGTCCGCATCACCGATCACGTCAAGGCCCGCGTCGCCGAAGAGCTGACGCTGCGCTCGACCCCGCTGGTTCAGCCGCTGACCCTCTCCTCGCTCAGCTCGCGCGGGATCTGATCTAGGACTTTACTTTCCTTACGAACCCAATATGAGGGGGGCATGACGCCCTCCTCTTATCCTATTGTCCGCCTGAAACCCAAAGCCAACGCCCGCGCCATCCGCCACGGGTTTCCTTGGGTTTACGCCAATGAACTGGTCACCGACCGCCGCACCAAGGCGTTGACCCCCGGTACGATTGCCATCCTCGAAGATGACGAACGTCGCCAGATGGGTCTGGTTACGGTGAACCCGAATTCCAAGATCATCTGCCGGATGCTGGACCGCGATGTGACCGCGACCGTCGATCAGGCGTGGTTCGAAACCCGTCTGCAGGCCGCGCTGTCGTTGCGCGAAACCCTGTTTGATGCGCCGTTCTACCGTCTGATCCATGCCGAGGCCGACGGCCTGCCCGGTGTGGTGATCGACCGCTTTGGCGACACGGTGGTGGTTCAACCCAACGCCGCATGGGCCGAGGCGGGGATCGACGCCCTGTCGGCGGCGGTCCAGTCCGTCACGGGCGTGACCACCGTTGTCAAAAACGGCTCGGGGCGCGCACGCACGCTGGAAGGTCTGGATGAGGACATGGCGATCCTCAGTGGTGCCGTTGATGGTCCGATCCCCGTGCCGATGAATGGTGCGACCTATATGGCCGATCTGATGGGCGGGCAGAAAACCGGCCTGTTCTATGACCAACGCCCCAACCACGCCTTTGCCGCCGGTCTGTCGCGCGGCGCGCGGGTGCTGGATGTGTTTTCGCATGTGGGCGGGTTTTCTTTGGCCGCGCTGGCCGGTGGGGCGGCGTCCGCGCTGGCCGTGGATGGATCGCGCGGCGCACTGGATCTGGCCGAGGCCGGGGCCGAGGCCATGGGCGTTTCCGACCGGTTTACCACCCGCCGCGGCGATGCGTTTGACACCATGGCCGACCTCTTGGCCGAGGGCGCGCAGTTTGACGTGGTGATCTGTGATCCGCCCGCCTTTGCGCCCAGCAAACAGGCGCTTGAAGCCGGTTTGCGCGCCTATGAACGTGTGGCGCGCATGGCGGCCCCGTTGGTCGCGCCGGGTGGGTTCCTTGGCCTGTGCTCCTGTTCGCATGCCGCCGAGATGACCAAATTCCGTGGCGCCTGTGTGCGCGGGATTGGCCGGTCGGGCCGTGTGGGGCAATTGATCCACACCGGCTATGCCGGCCCCGATCACCCCCTGATGCCGCAACTGGCCGAGAGCGGATATCTGAAATCCCTGTTCTTCCGCCTGATGCCGTGACGCGATGAAGCTGACGCTGGACGCCTGTGTTCTGTTTCCGACCGTGTTGCGGGAAATCCTGTTGGCGGTGGCGGGGCAGGGGCTGTTCATTCCACAGTGGTCTGACCGCATCCTAGAGGAATGGGCCCGCGCCGCGCGCAAGCTTGGCCCGACGGGTGAGCCACAGGCGCGCGCCGAAATCGCCCTGATCCGCGCCGCGTGGCCGAGTGCGTCCGTCCCCGCCCAGCCGGGGATCGAGGCGCGTCTTTACCTGCCCGATCCGGCGGATATCCATGTTCTGGCGACGGCGATTGCCGGATCATCGGACGCGATTGTGACCTTCAACGCCTCTGATTTTCCGAAACACACGCTGGCCGAAGAGGGGCTGAAACGTCTCTCGCCCGATGAGGTTCTGATGGACCTGTGGTTGTCGCACAGTGAGGCGGTGGAACAGGCGGTCGCGCAGGTGCACGCCACGGCCCAATCCATGGCGGGCGAGGACATCGCGCGCCGAGCCCTGTTGAAAAGGGCGCGCCTGCCACGGTTGGGCAAGGCGCTGGCTTAACCCTCAGGAATTGCCGTCACGGGCGAACCGACCCGCGTCTTGGGCGGCGCGGCGGATCGCTTGGGATTTGTTGACGGTCTCTTGGTACTCGGCCTCAAGGTCGCTGTCATAGACGACACCGCCACCCGCTTGGATATACAGCTTTTCGTCCTTCAACACCGCCGTGCGCAGGGCGATACACATGTCCATATCGCCGTTGGCCGCGAAATAGCCGACACCGCCGCCATAGACGCCGCGCTTTTCCGGTTCCAGCTCGTCGATGATTTCCATCGCGCGGACCTTGGGCGCGCCCGACACGGTGCCCGCAGGCAGACCGGCCAGCAGCGCCGACAGAGCATCGTGATCGTCGGACAGCTCCCCAACCACGTTCGACACGATGTGCATCACGTGGCTATAGCGTTCGATGATAAACTTTTCCGTCGGACGCACGGTGCCGGTTTTGGCCACGCGCGCCACGTCGTTGCGCCCCAGATCGAGCAGCATCAGATGCTCGGCCAGTTCCTTTTGATCGGCCAGCAGATCGGCCTCCAGCGCGCGGTCCTGTTCAGGCGTCGCGCCACGCGGGCGGGTGCCCGCGATCGGGCGGATTGTGACCTCGCCATCAAAGGCACGGACCAGGATTTCAGGGCTGGCCCCGATCAACTGATAGCCGCCAAAGTTGAAATAGAACATGAACGGCGACGGGTTGGTCCGGCGCAGCGAGCGATAGAGCGAGAACGGCGGCAGCTTGAAATCATGGGTCCAGCGTTGGGACGGCACGACCTGAAAGATGTCACCGGCGCGGATGTATTCCTTGGCCTTTTCAACGGCGTCGAAATAGCCCTGTTTGCTAAAGTTCGACACGCCCTCGCCAAAGGCAACCGTGTTGCCCAGATCGCGGGTGGCGTCGGGGATGCTGCGTTCCAGTTCGCGCACGGCGTCCATGACGCGCTCGCCCGCTTGGGCGTATGCGGCGCGGGCCGATTGGTCCTGATCGGCCCAGACAGGCGAGATCACGGTGACCTCCCCTTTTGCACCGTCCAGAACCGCAATCACGGTCGGGCGCAGCATCACCGCATCGGGCAGGCCGATGGGATCGGGGTTCACGTCGGGCAGGTGTTCCACCAGACGGATCATGTCATAGCCCAAGAAGCCAAACAGGCCTGCCGAAATCGCGGGCAGGTCTTCGGGCATGTCGATGCGGCTCTCGGCGATCAGATCGCGCAAGGTCTGCAACGGGTGCCCGTCCAGCGGCGTGAAACTGTCCCCGTCAAAGCGCGCATTGCGGTTGATTTCGGACGTTTCCCCACTGCACCGCCAGATCACATCGGGTTTCATCCCGATCACCGAATAGCGCCCGCGCACCTCACCACCCGTGACGGATTCCAGCATAAAGCTGTCCTTGCGCGCCTCGGTCAGCTTCAGCATCAGGCTGACAGGGGTATCCAGATCCGCCGCCAGACGGGCATAGACCACTTGGTTCTTGCCCGCCTTGTGGGCGGTTTCAAACGTCTCAAAATTCGGGGTCAGGGCCACCATCGTATCGACCTCAGGGGAATTGGGCGTGGACGGCGTTGATCGCCGCCTGATCAAGGGTCAGACCCGCCGAATTCAGCAGGTCTTGCGAGAAATAGACGAACACATCGCGGCCAATCGAATCCGCCGTCGCGGTGCGCAGCGTGGCCAGCATGTCCTGCGTGTCCGCATCATCGGCGGGGGGCAGGATTTCGTCGAGCGTCACCACATAGACCAGATCGCCATCGGCATAGACACCGGTTTCGCCTGCGTTCAGGGCGAACACGGTTTCCGACAGGATCAGGGGCGCAACCGCGCCACGCTCGGCGGGTTCAGCGGTTTCAACCGTGCCGAAATCGGACAGGGGCGCGCCGCTGTTGGCGGCGGCGGCGATGTCGTCTGCCTTGGCCGTCAGGGCGGCGGTGGTTTCGGCGGCCTGCCACGCGGCGATTACCTCCGCGCGCACCTCATCCAGCGGACGTAGGCGCGGCGCGGTGATCTCATCCAGACGCAGGGCAAAGATGCCACCGTTTTCCAGTTCCTGAATCTCGGGAAAATCACCCTCTTGGACGGCCGAGGCGGCGGCGCGAAACGCCGGATAGGCGGCGATATCGGCGTCCTGACCGGTGAAATAGGCGATGTTGCCCTGCACCATATCGGTCTCGTTCGCCAGATCCTCAATCGTGGCACCGGCGGCCAGACGGTCGTCGATGTCCGACAGCAGATCGGAAATCAGACGCGCGGCGCGGTCCACGCCCAGTTCGGCGCGCAACTCGTCACGCACGTCGTCAAAGGTGATCGTGTTGGCCTCTAGAACGGCGTTCATGCGGAACAGGGCAGGGCCGAAATCGGTGTCCAGCGGACCAACGACACCGGGTTCGTTCATCGCGAATACTTCGGCACCGGCGGCGCCAAGCTCGGCCTCGGTCACGTCACCCATGTCGATATCGGCCAGCGACAGGCCACGATCCGCGACCAGCGTTTCGAAATCGGCCTCGCCCGATTCCAGACGGGCGGCGGCGGTTTCGGCCTCAACCGTGCTGGGGTAGATCAGACGTTCGACCAAGCGACGCTCGGGGCGGATGTATTGATCGGCGCGGTCGTCATAGAGCGTTTGCAGGGCGGCCTCATCGACCTCGACCTGATCCAGCAACATGTCCGGCGTCAGCCATGCATAGGTGATCTGTTTCGCCTCGGGCGCGGTGAAATCGGCTGGATTTGCCTCATAATAGGCGGTGATCGCGGCCTCATCCGGCTCGGCGACGGTCGCGGCCAGATCGGCGGCGGACAGGGTCACATAGGAATAGCCGCGACGCTCGCCGATAAAGTTGAACAGCGTGTCCACGGCGGTGTCGGGTGCGGCGACGGACGACACAATCGCGCCCTGCAACATCGCACGGGCGGTTTCGCGACGGATCTGGTCCTCAAACTCGGCCTCGCTCAGCCCGTTTTGGCGCAGGCTATAGCGGTACGCCTCACGGTCGAACGTGCCGTCGATGCCGTCGAACTGCCCCGACAGCAGGATCTGATCAGCGACCTCTTGGTCCCCGACCGACAGGCCAAGGCGCGCGGTTTCGTTGTCGAGCGCAGTGTTGGTGATCACGCGGCCACGGGCCTGATCCGTCAGACCCAACAGTTGCGCCTGTTGCAGCGGAATTTGCTGACCCGTGCGGGCCTGAATGGTGCGCAGCTCGGCCGTCAGTTCGCGCGCGTAGGCGTTCACAGGGATCGGCGTTTTGCCGACGGTGCCGATGCTATCGACCGTGCCGCCAAAGTTCGTCACGCCGAACCCGCCAAGGCCGATGATCAACATTGCGATGATCACCCAAACGACTGCGTTTCCGGTTTTCTTTGCCGCGCTCATAGCCCCGTGTCCCTTATGCAAGAAATCCTGTTCCGGCTGTGTAAGCGTTGCAGGCAGGACCCGCAAGCGTCACGGCGCGAATGTGGCCAATCGGTCGAACATTTGCGTGATTGTGGGGGCATCGATATTGGCAAATGCAATGCGCATCTGGCGTTTGCCTTGCGGGTCCGAGGCGGGGGTGAACATCGTGCCCGGCAACATCAGGACACCGGTCTGTTCCAGAATGGCGCGCGCGACCTCATCCGAGGGGGCATCGAACGGGTGCTGCATATAGGCGAAATAGGCCCCAAGCCCGAGGAGGGTCCAGTCGCCCTGCGCAGCGGCTGAGGTCGCGACCTGCGCGCGGCGGGTCAGAATTTCGGCCCGTTCCCCCGCGCACCAGTCTGACAGGTTTTGCAACCCCCAGAGCGCGGCGCGCTGGCCCAGTTGCGGGGGGCAGATGGTCACGCTGTCGATGAACTTTTCCACCTCGATCAACCGGTCGGGCGAACAGACCATCGCACCAACGCGGTGACCGGTCAGGCGATAGGTTTTCGAAAAGGAATAGAGATGGATCAGGGTGTCCGCCCAATCGGGACGGGTGAACAGATCATGCGGACGGCCCTCACGCGCATCGAAATCGCGATAGGTCTCATCCACGATCAGGGCGATGCCATGGGCCTGTGCCAGATCGTAAAACGCGTCCAGAACACCGGCGGGATATTCCGTGCCGCAGGGGTTGTTGGGCGTCACCAGAACAATCGCGCGGGTCTTGTGGGTGATCAAGCGCGCGGCCTGTGCCGGATCGGGGATCAACCCGTCCCCGCACGGCAGAGGAACGGCGGTTACCCCGCTGAGATCACACCACATTTTATGGTTAAAGTACCACGGCGTCGGCAGGATGATCTGATCTCCGGCCTCGGCCAAGGTGGCGATGGCGGCGGCAAAGGCTTGGTTACATCCGGCGGTGATGGCGACGTGATCGGCATCGATATCCCCGCCGTAATCGCGCGACCATTGCGCCGCGATTTCCGCGCGCAGGGCGGGCAGGCCAAGGTCGGGGCCGTATAGATGCGTGTCCGGATCCTCCATCACGAACCGCGCCATCGCGGCGCGTAATGGTTCAGGCGGCGGGGCGACCGGTGCGGCCTGCGATACGTTCAACAGGGGTAGATCGGCGGGTAGGGTGGTTTCACGCAGCCACGCCTGTGCCTGCATGATCGGCGGACGCTGGGTGCGCGCCATGGTCTTGGAAACGGTGAATGACATGGCGCGCCTTTGGTTCGTGGGTCGCGATCAGTCCTGACCGCGATAGGGTTCTACATATTGCAGGGCCATGTCCCACGGAAAGAAAATCCACGTGTCCTGACTGACCTCGGTGATGAACGTATCCACCATCGGCCGGCCCTTGGGTTTCGCGTAGACCGTGCCGAAATGCGCCTTGGGGTACAAGGTCCGGACCAGTTCCAGCGTCTTCCCGCTGTCGACCAGATCGTCGATGATCAGAATGCCCTCACCATCGCCCATCAATTCGGCATCGGGCGATTTGATGACCTTGGCCTCGGACCGGTCCTGTTTGTTGTAGGATTTGACCGAGATCGTATCGATGACGCGGATGTCCAATTCGCGTGCGACGATCATCGCGGGGGCCATGCCGCCACGGGTGATCGCGACAATGGCGCGCCATCCGGTGTCCTCGGGCCCCTGACCATCCAGACGCCACGCCAGCGCGCGCGCATCGCGGTGCAGTTGGTCCCAGCTGACGTGAAAGCCTTTTTCGTGGGGCAGACGATCGCTCATGTTCACATGTCCTCGGTTGTCGAATTCAGGTCAGGGCCAGTTTCAGGCCCAGTGCCGCCAACAGCCCGCCAAAGATGCGGTCGATGGTGGTCTTAAGGCTTAGATACCCGCGGCGGGTGCGGTCCAGCGAAAAGATACGGCTGACCAGAATATTCCAGCCGGTATCGTTGAACATCACGATGCCAAGGATCGCCGCATAGGCCCAGATCGGGGCATTCGGGGGAATAAAGGTCAGGAAGATGGTGCCAAAGAACACCGCCGGTTTCGGGTTGGCCAATTGCGTCGCAATCCCCAGCCACACAAGGCCCAGAGGTCCACGTTTGCGCGTGCCGGGCGCATCAGGCAGGTCCGTCGCCATCGGGTCAGGCGCGTGTTTCCACAGCTTATAGGCAAGGTAGAGCAGGTATCCCGCGCCAATGACCTTGAGCGCGATCAACAGGGCAGGGGCCACCTGAAACACGATGGCCAGACCGAACATCGCCGCCACCGCCCAGACACAGGCCCCAAGGCCGATCCCGACCGACAGGTAGACGCCGCGCGTCATGCCCTCGTTCAGGCTGGTACGGGCCGCCAGCAACACCGCCGGCCCGGGGGATATGGCGGCCGCCAGATGCACAAAGTAAATCGCGATCAAAGCGGCCAGCGTCATATCGTTTCCGTTCGTTCGTTATTTGCGACCCGTGACCGCGTCGATGTCGGGGGCGTCCACGGCTTTCATGCCGACAACGTGATAGCCCGCGTCCACGTGGACGTTTTCCCCTGTGACACCCGAGCCAAGGTCGGACAACAGGTAAACGGCGGATTTGCCGACCTCTTCCTGCGTGACGTTGCGGCGCAGGGGCGAGTTCAGCTCGTTCCATTTCATGATGTAACGGAAATCGCCGATGCCCGAGGCGGCCAGCGTCTTGATCGGACCGGCGGAAATCGCGTTGACGCGGATGTTCTGCTTGCCCAGATCCTCGGCCAGATATTTGACCGACGCCTCCAGCGCGGCCTTGGCCACACCCATGACGTTATAATGCGGCATGACCTGTTCCGCGCCGTAATAGGTCAGCGTCAGGCAGGACCCGCCCTCGGTCATCATCTTTTCGGCACGGTTCACAACGGCGGTGAACGAATAGACCGAAATGTCCATCGTCATCGCAAAGTTGCCGCGCGTGGTGTCGACATAGCGACCGCGCAACTCGCCCTTGTCCGAGAACCCGATGGCGTGAACGATAAAGTCCAGCTTGCCCCAGATTTTCTCCAGTTCCGCGAACAGACCGTCGATCGAGGCCTCATCGGCCACGTCGCATTCGAGGACCACATCGGACCCCACGGATTGCGCCAGCGGCTCAACCCGTTTTTTCAGTTGTTCACCTTGATAGGAGAACGCAAGTTCCGCACCGTGCTCGGCACAGGCTTTGGCAATTCCCCACGCGATAGACTTGTCATTCGCAAGGCCCATAATCAGCCCGCGTTTTCCAGCCATGAGTTGTGTTGACATTCGGTGCCCCTCGACGACCTTTGTTATATGTCCGTGGTTTAGGCCAATCCGCCCCTTGCTTCAAGGCAAAGCGGACCTAGCGTCACCCTTGACCTTAGGTCCATTAATGATAGCCAAACCACCTCGCAGGAGAGCAGAATGAGTGATCGAACCGGTATTTTTGAAGGGGACGACCCGTTCCAGATTGCCCGCCAATGGCTGGCCGAGGCGGAAAAGACCGAGATCAATGATCCTAACGCAATCGCGCTTTCGACCGTTGATCAGGACGGAATGCCCAATGTGCGCATGGTCTTGCTGAAAGATATCGAAGATGATGCTTTCGTGTTCTATACGAACTATGGAAGTGCCAAGTCGCGCGAAATTGAGTGGAGTGGCAAGGCCGCTTTCGTGTTACACTCAAAGTCCCTGCGACGTCAGATCCGTGTACGGGGTCTGGTGGAGCGCGAAGAAGGAGAGCAGGCCGACGCCTATTACCGCAGTCGTTCGCTGAAAAGCAGACTGGGCGCTTGGGCCTCTGAACAATCCGCGCCACTGTCGTCGCGGACGGCCTTGATGGCCAAGGTGGCCAAGGTCACCGCTGAACAAGGGCCGAACCCGAAGCGGCCGCCTTTCTGGGGTGGTTTTCGGATCCGGCCAACGGAAATTGAATTCTGGGCCGATGGGGCGTTCCGGTTGCATGACCGGTTCCGTTGGACCCGGGAAAACATGTGTGAAAAATGGGTGATTAACCGCTTGAACCCATAATTTCCACGTAACGTGAAATGCAAGCTGCTGTTTTGTATATGTAAAAGAAGCTTGCAGTCTGGGGTCGGTCTTGCAAAAGATCGAATGTTAACGTCGGAAGTGATGTGTTGATATGAACGAAGAACTGAACCCTGAAACGGAAGTTTTAACAGGGCATGTGAAATGGTTCGATCCTGGTAAAGGGTTCGGCTTTGTCGTCGCCTCGGAGGGCGGTCCGGATATTTTGCTGCATGCGAATGTGCTGCGGAACTTCGGGCAGAGCTCGGTCGCCGATGCGGCAGAGATCGATATCGTCGTTCAACAAACGCAACGCGGGATGCAGGCCGTTCAGGTGCTGCGAATCGACCCGCCGAAGATCGACACCCAAGGCACGCTTCAGGATCTGGAAGGCGCGGATGAGGCGACCATCGCCGCCACGCCGATGGAACCGGCCCGTGTCAAATGGTTCGATAAGGGCAAGGGTTTCGGCTTTGCCAATATTTTTGGCAGCGCCGATGACGTCTTCATTCACATTGAGGTGTTGCGCCGCTCGGGTCTGGCCGATCTCCTGCCGGGTGAGGCGGTGTGCATCCGCGCCGTCGATGGCAAGCGGGGCCGCATGGCCATGACCGTCAGTTCGTGGGAAACCGCGATCGCCGAGGACCTGTCGCAATCTCAAAAAGCCGCCGAATAATCCTGACCTCGGTGCTGGCCCTTTTGGGGTCGGCGGGGCTTGCCTTGGCCGCTTGCGTGCCGGGGCAGGCGTCTTTGCGGGGCGATTGGGGGCAGGCGCGGTTTTCCATTGAGGTCGCCGACGACGCCACCGAACGCGCCACGGGCCTGATGCACCGCGAATTCATGGCGACCAGCCACGGCATGCTGTTCATCTATGAGGCGCCGACCTCGGTTGCCTTCTGGATGCGCAATACGCTGATCCCTCTGGATATGGTGTTCATTGATCCGACGGGCCGCGTGGCCAAGGTGCATAGCAACGCCATTCCTCTGGACGAAACACCGATTTTTGGCGGCGACGGCATTTTGGCGGTTCTCGAAATCAACGGCGGTTTGGCCGAAACCATGGGCATTGGACCGGGCACGTTGGTGCAACATCCGGCCTTTGGTGCGGATGCCGCGTGGCCCTGTCCGTAATTCACGCGGTTTAGGCTTTTCAATCCGGCGCGGCACGTTTATGCAGGCGACGGTTCGGGGCGTGGCGCAGCCTGGTAGCGCGGCGGTTTTGGGTACCGTAGGTCGTAGGTTCGAATCCTATCGCCCCGACCAATTTCCCAGATTTAGTGTGAATGACGCGGCTCAACCGCCAGATGCGCCTGTTTTTTGTGCAGGGCCTTCGGGGCCAGTTGCGGCGACTCAAAAGGTTAACAAACCCTAGATATAGTGTTTCGCACCTGCAGAACGGGGAATCACCCGATGCCCTGAGCACTGTTCACGCAATCGTAACAGGTCGTGCGCTAAGCCCTTGGGGGGCTTTGCCATATTTCGGCTAGATTTGGGTGTTAACTTTTGGAGGTAATCCACATCTAGTTGGTGGATAAGCCTGTGGATGAATCGTCCCGACCCCGCCCCCCACCGGATTGGGGCAGCCGGTCAACTGTATTTTGCTGTCCAAAAGTCGAATTTTTTCGTTGACCGAACCGGTCTGCCTACGTCAGTTTGTGCGGGCCGGGCGGTGTTCCACTATATCTAGTGGCTGCGGCGCGCGGGTCAGAGGGACAATCCACAATTTCCGGTAAAATGAACCGGATTCACGGCACCACGCGGGGCCGTGCCCAGAGATGGTGTGCCCTCTGCCTAGGACGGTGAAGAGTTCGGGTGCCACATATCGGGACCCGCAGGGATAACAGAATGTTGCGACGGGGCAGCCGATGAAAATTGAACGTAAATTCACGACCGCGGACCATGGTGCATATGGCGCGATTGAGTTCACCACCACCGCTTCGGAAATTCGGAACCCCGACGGGACGATTGTGTTCCGTCTGGACGAGGTAGAGGTGCCTGTCAGCTGGAGCCAAGTGGCCAGCGACGTGATCGCCCAGAAATATTTCCGCAAGGCTGGCGTTCCTGCCCGTCTGAAAAAGGTCCGTGAAAAAGACGTTCCCGAGTTCCTGTGGCGCTCGGTTCCCGATGAGGCCGCATTGGCCGAGCTGCCCGAAGACGAACGTATTGTCGGCGAGACCTCGTCCAAGCAGGTTTTTGACCGTCTGGCAGGGGCGTGGACCTATTGGGGCTGGAAGGGTGGCTATTTCACCACCGAGGCCGACGCACGCGCCTATTTCGACGAGATGCGTTATATGCTGGCGACCCAGCGCGCCGCGCCCAACAGCCCCCAGTGGTTCAACACCGGTCTGCATTGGGCCTATGGCATCGACGGCCCCAGCCAAGGCCATTTCTACGTCGATTACAAAACCGGCAAGCTGACCAAATCGAAATCCGCCTACGAACATCCCCAGCCCCACGCCTGTTTCATCCAATCCGTCGCGGATGATCTGGTCCAAGAGGGCGGCATCATGGACCTGTGGGTGCGTGAGGCACGTCTGTTCAAATACGGCTCGGGCACGGGCACGAACTTTAGCTCGCTGCGGGCGGCGGGTGAATCGCTGTCGGGCGGTGGTAAATCGTCGGGCCTGATGGGTTTCCTGCGCATCGGTGACCGTGCGGCGGGCGCGATCAAATCGGGCGGCACCACGCGCCGCGCGGCCAAGATGGTGATCTGTGACGCCGACCACCCCGATATCGAGGAATTCATCACCTGGAAGGTGAAAGAAGAGCAAAAGGTCGCCAGCCTCGTCGCCGGCTCCAAGATGCACGAAGAGCGTCTGAACGAGATCTTTGCCGCTATCCGCGCATGGGACGGGGCCGAGGCCGACGCCTATGACCCCAAGGTCAACGACGGTCTGAAAACCGCGATCCGCGCCGCCAAGAAAATGGCGATCCCCGAGGCCTATGTGAAACGCGTTCTGGATTACGCGAAACAGGGCTACGCCAGCATCGAATTCCCCACCTACGACACCGATTGGGACTCTGAGGCCTATTCGACCGTCGCCGGTCAGAACTCGAACAACTCGGTGCGTGTGACCGACGCCTTCCTCAAAGCCGTTGAGAACGACGCCGACTGGGAACTGGTCCGCCGCACCGACGGCAAGGTCGCCAAAACGATCAAGGCGCGCGACCTGTGGGAACAAATCGGCCATGCCGCATGGGCCTGCGCCGATCCGGGCATCCAATACCACGACACCGTCAACGCATGGCACACCTGCCCCGAAGACGGCCCGATCCGTGGCTCGAACCCGTGCTCGGAATACATGTTCCTTGACGACACGGCCTGTAACCTTGCGTCGATGAACCTGCTGACCTTCTACAAGAACGGTGAGTTCCAAGCCGAAGATTACATGCACGCGGCCCGTCTGTGGACGCTGACGCTGGAAATCTCGGTGATGATGGCGCAATTCCCGTCCAAAGAGATCGCCCAGCTGTCCTATGACTTCCGCACGCTGGGTCTGGGCTATGCCAACATCGGTGGTCTGCTGATGAACATGGGTCTGGGATACGATAGCGATCAGGGCCGTGCGATGGCCGGTGCGCTGACCGCGATCATGACCGGTGTGGCCTATGCGACCTCGGCGGAAATCGCCGGTGAACTGGGTCCGTTCCCGGGTTACGCCCGCAACGCCGATCACATGCTGCGCGTCATGCGCAACCACCGCACCGCTGCCTATGGCAAGGCAGACGGCTATGAGCAACTGGCGATCAAGCCCGTGCCGCTGGATCACAAGAACTGCCCCGATGCGCGCCTGATCGATCTGGCCAAGGCATCGTGGGACGAGGCCCTGCGCCTTGGTCAGGAACACGGCTATCGCAACGCCCAATCGACCGTGATCGCGCCGACAGGCACCATCGGTCTTGTGATGGATTGCGACACCACGGG
Source organism: Rhodovulum sp. FJ3 (assembly GCF_032918305.1). NCBI lineage: Bacteria > Pseudomonadati > Pseudomonadota > Alphaproteobacteria > Rhodobacterales > Paracoccaceae > Rhodovulum > Rhodovulum sp. FJ3. The sequence continues at coordinate 288,967 of NZ_JAWJUU010000001.1, read as the reverse complement.
GATTGAACCGGACTTTGCTCTGGTGAAATTCAAGAAACTGGCCGGTGGTGGCTATTTCAAGATCATCAACCGCTCGGTTCCGGCGGCCTTGGAAACGCTGGGCTATGGCAGCGCACAGATCGAGGAAATCGTCGGCTATGCCGTGGGTCACGGGACGCTGGGCAACTGTGCGGGCATCAACCACACCTCGCTGATCGGCCACGGCTTTGGTCAGCGCGAGTTGGACAAGATCGAGGCGGCGCTGCCGTCGGCCTTTGACATCCGGTTCGTGTTCAACCAGTGGACGCTGGGCGAGGATTTCTGCACCAAGACCTTGGGCATCCCGACCGAAAAGCTGAACGATCCGACCTTCGATCTGCTGCGTCATCTGGGCTATACCCGCGCCGAGATCGAGGCCGCGAACGACCACGTCTGTGGCACCATGACCCTTGAGGGCGCGCCGCATCTGGATGCAAAACACTACAGCATCTTCGACTGCGCCAACCCCTGTGGTAAAAAAGGCAAGCGTTATCTGAGCGTTGACAGCCACATCCACATGATGGCCGCGGCTCAGTCGTTCATCTCGGGCGCGATCTCGAAAACGATCAACATGCCCAACGATGCGACGATCGAGGACTGCCAAAAGGCCTATGAACTGTCGTGGTCTTTGGGCATCAAGGCGAACGCGCTCTACCGCGATGGCTCCAAGCTCAGCCAGCCCCTGGCGGCGGCCCTGATCGAGGATGACGAAGAGGCCGAAGAAATCATGGCCACCGGCACCCAGCAGGAAAAAGCGGCGGTGCTGGCCGAGAAGATCGTCGAAAAGATCGTGATCAAAGAGGTCGCCCGCGGCCGCAGCAAAATGCCCGAGCGTCGCAAGGGCTATACGCAAAAGGCCATCGTCGGCGGTCACAAGGTCTACCTGCGCACCGGCGAATATCAGGACGGCGCCTTGGGCGAGATCTTCATCGACATGCACAAAGAGGGTGCAGGCTTCCGCGCGATGATGAACAACTTTGCCATCGCCGTGTCGGTCGGTCTGCAATACGGCGTGCCGCTTGAGGAATTCGTCGACGCGTTCACGTTCACCAAATTCGAACCGGCAGGCATGGTTCAGGGCAACGACAGCATCAAGAACGCCACGTCGATCCTTGATTACATCTTCCGCGAACTGGCCGTGTCCTATCTGGACCGCACCGATCTGGCCCATGTCAAACCCGAAGGCGCGACATTCGATGATCTGGGCGGCGGTCAGGACGAGGGCGTCGAGAACGTTCAGGAACTTAGCGAAACTGCCGCATCGCGCAGCCTTGAGGTCCTGAAACAGATCAGCTCGACCGGCTATCTGCGCAAACGCGTGCCCCAAGAACTGGTGGTGCTGAACGGCGGCATGGGGGCAACGGCCCTGCACGGCGCGGGTGATCCCGAAGCCGCGCTCCAGACCCTCGTGCCCGAAACCAAGGCCAGCGCGGCCGTCGCCAGCAGCACGGCCATGTCCACCGGCACCGTGACCGGCATGGACGCCCGCACCAAGGCCAAGATGCAAGGCTATGAGGGCGACCCCTGTGGCGACTGCGGCAACTACACCTTGGTGCGCAACGGCACCTGCATGAAGTGCAACACCTGCGGCGGCACAAGCGGCTGTAGCTAACAGAGATCAGCCCGCGCGCCTGTCCGCGCGTGGGCCGTGTTCCGGGGCGGGTGCGCTCGCCCCTGACGCGGATAAGGCCGCAGGCAAAAAGCAATCGGGCGGTACAAATGAGTGAGCCTTATCAGCGAGACTATGGGGAGCTTCGGCTCCCCTTTTTCTTTGGGACATCGCCGCGCCTTGGGCTGTCAAACGGATAGGCCACCATGTCATTCGTAGACCGCGTTAAACAACCCAACCGTGCAGACGTTTTTAGCAGTGAACCTGTAATCTATAAGACGTCGAGCATCCCTTGGTCGGGGCATCCACAGCGCATCTGACCAACCGCCATTGCGCGAAACTTCGGGACCCTGCCTGAGCGTCGAACCTGTGCAAGGAACCCGAGGGATGCGTATTTCGATCAAGGCGCGTTTGATTTCGACATTTGTGTTTATCATCGCGCTTTACGGGGCGGCGATGGCCTTGACCGTGCGTGAGTTGATCAGTGCCAACACCGCCTTCGAACGCGTCGTGTCTGTGAACGCAGCCAACGTCGCCCGCATTCACGAGGTGATCAATCTTGCGGTTCAAATTCGCACGCTGCAGGCGGAATTGCTGATCAATATCAACACGTTCGGATCGGACCGTCTGGATGAACTGACCGACAACCGCGCGGATCTCACCAAAGAGTTCTTTGCACTGGTCGAAGAAATGAAAGAGTCCGAACCTGACATCGCCTCAAGCCTCGACCGCCTTGCCGAAGCTCAGCGCAACCTGAATGGCGTCTACGAAGAGGTCACCAAGTTCGAACTCTATGGTCAGCATGATCGCGCGGCGGCCCTATTCTATGGGGACGCCGCCACACGTCTGTCGCAGGTGAATCGTCTGGCGGAAAAGCTAGAGCGGCAAATCAAAGAAAAGATGGCGGATGCGGTCGAGGATGCCCATGACACGATGATCGAGACCGAGAAACGTCTGGCGGTTCTGGTCGTGGCCGCGACGCTGGCCGGTATCCTGTCGGCCTATCTCGTTATTCGAACGATCGTGATCGGGTTCAAACGTTCGACCCGTTTGGCCGAACGCGTGGCAGGGGGCGATCTGCGCTATACCGTCGATGTCAAAGGCAACAATGAAGTCACGGATCTTCAAAACGCCCTGAACGCGATGGTGGTCAAGCTGCGTGGGATCGTCGACAACGTCTCGACCGCGGCCCAGAACGTGTCGTCGGGCGCGAACCAGATGGCGGCGACGTCTCAGGTCCTGTCCGATGGGGCGTCGACCCAAGCGAGTTCCACCGAAGAAGTGTCCAGCGCCACGGACGAAATGTCGGCCAATATCGCCGCTTCCAGTGACAATGCCGCCGAAACCGAGGCCATCGCGAACAAGGCTGCCGAGGACGCCCGCATCTCGGGCGAGGCGGTTTTGCAGGCGGTTGAGGCGATGAAAGTCATTGGGGAACGTATCACGATCCTGCAAGACATTGCGCGCCAGACCGATCTGCTTGCGCTGAACGCAGCGGTTGAGGCCGCGCGCGCCGGTGAGCACGGACGCGGCTTTGCCGTTGTGGCCGCCGAGGTGCGCAAGCTGGCCGAGAACAGCCAGACCGCCGCCGCCGAGATTTCCAACCTTGCGGGCGATACGATGACCTCTGCCACGCGGGCGGGCGAGATGTTGAACCAACTGGTGCCCAGCATTGAGGACACCGCGCGTCTGGTCAGCCAGATTTCGGCGGCCTCGCGCGAATTGGCCTCCGGTTCGCACCAGATCAGCACCTCCATTCAGGCGCTGGATCGCGTGACACAGGAAAACACCACCGCGTCCGAGGAACTGTCGACCTCGGCCAGCGAACTGTCCAGCCAAGCCTCGTATCTTGCCGAGTCGATCTCGATCTTCAGGCTGGATGACGACGACACGGCCGCCATGGACGCGATCACGCTGGCATCACCGGATGTGGCGGCGGCGGATGTGACGGGCCTGCAATCGCCGCTGTTCTATGGTGACGATCCCGATGCGGACAATGGCGAGGACGATCTGGACTTTACCCCCGACGACGCAACCCCAGCCAAGGACCAGACGGATGGACGCGCCTGACCTGCGATTTGGCCTGTCCAGCACGCTGAACGATCTGGAGGGGCTGCGCGATCTTTTGGCCGACCGCGACGCAGGGCAGGGCGTGCCGAACGTAGATATCGGCGACGCCCCGCCGCAGGTTCTGTTCGCGCTGGCGCAACTTTTGCTGGCGGCACAGGCCCAAGATCACCTGTCGCGCGACGAATTGGCCAGCCTTTTGCAGGCCTCCGAGCATCTGAGAAACATCCTGCACGAGAGCGGCCTCGACACGCTTGTGCAGACCTGAGCACTGACGAAAGGGACCTATGATATGAGCAAATCCGTCTTGGTGATCGACGATTCCCCGTCGATCCGGCGCATGGTGGCGATGACGCTAGGCGCGGCAGGCTATTCCGTGACCGAGGCCGACGATGGCAAAACCGGTCTGATGCGCGCCAGCGACAGCCGGTTCGACATGATCATCACCGACCAGAATATGCCCGGCATGACGGGGCTTGAGTTTATCAAGGCGTTCCGCTCGGACCCGTCCAATCGCGGCGTGCCGATCCTGTTCCTGTCGACCGACACCGACGGCACCCTCAAGAACGCCGCGCGGGATGCGGGCGCGCTGGGCTGGTTGGCGAAACCGTTTGAACCGCCGCGTCTGTTGGCCGTGACCTCCAAGGTGCTTGGCGGATGATCAGCGACCCCGAAGCCGAAGCCATTTTTCGCCAAGAGGCCGACGCGCTGACCGAGAGTCTGCAGTCGGGCCTTTTGACGTTAAAGGCCGCGCCGGAGGATGCCGCCGTGGTGGCGCAGGTGTTTCGCGACCTGCACACCCTCAAAGGCACTGGCGCGATGTTCGGATTCGGGCGGATGGCCGAGTTCATCCATGATTTCGAAACCGCGTTCGAGGCCGTGCGCGATGGCCGCGCGACGGTGGATGCTGATTTGATCCGCGTGTCACTGCGCGCCCATGACATCATCATCGACATGCTGGCAGGCGATGATCCTGACCCCGCGGTTGAGGCCGACGTTCTGGCCGCGCTGCACCGTGTTCAGGACCCGACGGGTGCACCGGCCCTGATGGCGGCGACCCCTGCGCCCGATGCGGGGGGCGAGGGCCTGCGCGTGTCCTTTACCCTGCCCGAGGATCTGCTCGACATCGGCGGCAACCCCGCCGCCCTGATTGCCGAACTGACCGCGCTGGGCGAGGGCGATCCGGCCCTGTCGGTCTGTTTTGAGGACCTCCCGCCCTTGGCCGAGATGGACCCCGCGCGCCTTTATCTGCGGTGGCAGGTGACGTTGACGGGGGACGTCAGTGCGCAGGATGTCGAGGACGTGTTCCTGTTCCATTCGGACCGGATGGATTTGCGGATCGAGCCGCTGGGCACACCCAAAGCCGCGCCCGCCACGCCAGCCCCGAACACCGTTCACAAAACCGCCGCGCGCGGCACGCAAAAGACCCCGCAAACGCGGGTTGAGGATCACATCCGCGTCCCTGCCACGCGTCTGGACGGGATCATGGATCAGGTCGGCGAGATGGTCATTGCCGAGGCGCGCCTGTCCGCGCTGGCCGCCGAGACGGGGGATGAGGCCTTGGCCGATGTGGCTGAGACGATCACCCGCCTGACCGCCGGTTTGCGGGATCAGGCGATGGCCCTGCGCATGACGCCCCTGTCGACGATCACGGGGCGGTTTCACCGTCTGGCGCATGATCTGGCCGAAAGCACGGGCAAGCCGTTTGACCTACAAATCGTCGGCGAAGAGACCGAGTTGGACAAATCCCTGATCGAAAAACTGGCCGAGCCGTTGATGCACATCCTGCGCAATGCGGTGGATCACGGTCTGGAAACGCCCGAGGGGCGCGCCGCCGCCGGTAAACCCGAGCGCGGTCTGGTGGTGATCGAGGCCCGCCACAGCGGCGCGGACATCCTGATCGGGATCAGTGACGATGGCCGTGGTCTGAACCCCGATATGATCCGCGAGCGCGCGATCGAGAACGGGTTGATTTCAGCCACGGACCAACTCAGCCGCGACCACCTACTGTCGCTGATCCTTGAGCCCGGATTTTCCACCGCGACACAGGTCACCGAACTGTCGGGGCGCGGCATTGGAACGGATGTTGTGAACACGATGGTGCGCTCTATGCGCGGGCAGGTGATGATCGACACCGAAGAGGGACAGGGCACGCGGTTTATCCTGCGCTTGCCGCTGACCTTGGCGATTGTGGACGGGTTGTTGGTGCAGGTCGGGCCGGAACGCTATGTCATCCCCTTGGCGGCGGTCAGTGCCATTCAGGACATGCCGCTGGGTCTGGATTTCGGGGACAGCGTGGCCAAGGTCCTGCCGGTGCGGGGGGAATTGGTGTCGGTGCTGTCGCTGCGCCGGACCTTTGGCATTGATGTACCGCCCGCCAAACATCCCAAAATGATCCTTGTCCAATCGGGTGAGGGCCATGTCGGCATCAGCGTTGATCGCATTATCCGCGTGGAACAGACGGTGGTGAAACAGCTGTCGCCGCTGCACCGCGATGTCCAAGCCTTTGGTGGGGCCTCGGTTCAACCGGATGGGCAGATTGCCCTGATTTTGGATGTCGCTGCGCTTGGGCACATGCATGGCAGGCGTGCCATCCGGCCATCCGTTGAGGTGAGCGTATGAGAACGATGATGTCCCAATTCGGTGCCGCACCGCAGGATCATATGGTGTTCTCCATGGTCGGATCGCTGTTTGCGCTGCGCCTGAACAGTGTTCGTGAGGTGCTGCGCCCCATGCCGGTGACGCGCGTGCCGATGGCGAACGCCTGTACGGCGGGTCTGATCAATGTGCGCGGCACGGTGGTGCCCTTGGTCGATCCGCGCTCCCTTTGGGGGGCTGAGAACACACCGGACACGGACGACACCCGCATCCTGATCATCGACGTGCCTCGCCGTGCGGGCGAGGTGATCGTTGCAGGCATCCGCGTCGATTTGGTGCGTACGGTTTTGCCGGTTCTGGGGACGGATATCCGCCCCGCGCCGAACATGGGGCTGGACTGGCCGTCGGGGACGGTGTCCGGCGTCGTGGGCTGGGGGGATGGGTTTGTCTATCTGCTGGATCTGACGGGGCTGTTCACCGGCCACCTTGGTCTGAGCAGCGAAGCGAGGGGCGGCTGATGCTAAAGGCATGGGAAATGCGCCGCGCGGCGGATCACGCCACGGATGCTCAGGGCGCAGCGGCCGCGCGCACCTATCTGGCCTGCCATTCGGCGGACCAGATGCTGATGATTCCGGTTGAGCGGATGCGCCACATCGCGCCGGTGGGCGACATCGCGCCCTTTCCCGATGCGCCGCCCCATATTCTGGGCCGGACCCAGATCGGCGGGGCCTTGGTCGCCCTTATTGATCTGGGGCAACTGATCGGCACAGCGCGCGCTCCGAACGACGTTCACGATCCCGATGCGCGCGCCCTGTGCCTAGAGGTGCAAGGCGACGATGGCGTGATCCATGTGGGGCTGCGGGTTGATGCGGTGACGGGGGTGGGGCGTCTGGACGGTGATGAAATGACGCCGCTTGCCGCACGAGGCATGTTGAATTGGGACAGTCGCATGGTTGAAGGCGTGGGCCATTATCAAGAGCGCGCGGTGACGGTTTTGGACGTCGACGGGTTGCTTAGCACGGCCGTTCTGGCCGAGGCGATGGAGGAGGGTGACGATGCATGACATCGACCTGACGCCCGATCTGCATCAACGGTTTTGCGCCGCGTTGACCCGTGCCAGCGGCATCCGCCTTGGCGAGAATAAGCGCACGCTTGTCGAGACACGCCTGCGCAAACGGGTGCAGGAACTGGGATTGGCGGACACGACGGCCTATATGGGCTGGGTGTTTCAGCGCGACAATCTGGCCGCCGAAATGCCGGTGATCATCAACCTGTTGACCACGAACAAGACCGATTTCTTTCGCGAACCGGCGCATTACGAGTATCTGCGCACGCGGGTTTTGCCCGCGCATCTGGGGGGCGAGACCTTTACCTTCTGGAGCGCGGCCAGCGCGACCGGCGAAGAGGCCTATAGCGCGGCGATGCTGATGGCCGAGCATTTCCACGGCGCGCCCGCCTATACGATCCTTGGCAGCGACATCTCGCAAAATGTCCTCAGCCGCGCGCGCAAGGGCGTCTATTACGCCAATCAGTTGCGCGATATTCCCGCCCATCTGGCGGCCAAATACACGGTGCCCGGCAAGAACGCCAAAGGGCATGAGGTCTTTCGCATCACGGCCGATCTGCGCGAGCACGTACGTTTTTCGCCGATGAACCTGATGCTGGACAGCTATCCGGTCTATCGCGGGTTTCACGCGGTCTTTCTGCGTAATGTCCTGATTTATTTTGACGAAGCTGTACAGCGTCAGGTGATCGGGCGGATCGTGAACCACATCCGTCCGGGCGGATACCTGTTCGTGGGGCATTCCGAAACCATGCAGGTCCGTGACCCGCGCCTCATCCAGTGTGCCAGTGCCATTTATAGAAAGGAACAGGGCTGATGAGCATGTCAGGCCGTTTGAATTCCCCCGTTCGGGTCATGATCGTTGAGGATTCCGCCTCGGCGCGGATGATGCTGCGCCGCATGATCGAAACCGCGCCGGATCTCTTGGTGGTCGATACCGCCTCGGATCCGTTTGAGGCCGTGGACAAAATGCGCGCGAATGCGCCTGATGTCATCACGCTGGACCTTGAGATGCCGCGCATGGACGGGCTGACCTTTCTGCGCCGGATCATGGCGCAAAACCCGCTGCCGGTGGTGATCTGTTCCAACCACACCCCCGCAGGGTCCAAGGCGTCGATGGAGGCCTTGGAAATCGGTGCGGTTGAGGTTCTGTCGAAATCCACCATTGGCACCAAATCGGGCGCCGAAGGCACGATGCAGGTGTGCGACGCGATCCGTGCCGCCGCTCAGGCCCGCATGCGCGGCGCACGTGCCCGCCCCTCCGCCGCACACGCCGCCGCGCGGGAGGCCGCCGTGGCCCGCGCCAGCGCCGCCGCCGAGACCCGTGCGCCCGCCCGTCCCGCCACGCCTGCGCCGGGATCACGGACCAGTTCCCCCTTGGTGCGCGAACAGGTCAAAACCGCCGATGTGATCCTACCCGCACGTGCGCCCAACGCGCGCCTGCACCCGCGCACCGACCCGATCATCGGCATCGGGTCGTCCACCGGCGGGACCGAGGCCCTGTCCAAGGTTCTGACGACACTGCCCGCCGATTGCCCGCCCATCGCCATCGTGCAGCACATGCCCGAGAAGTTCACCGCCGCCTTTGCCGCGCGTTTGAACTCGATTTGCAACATCACCGTCAAAGAGGCCGAGGACGGCGACCGTCTGGAGCGCGGTGTTGCCCTGATCGCGCCGGGGCATCGCCACATCGTGGTGGAACGCCTCGGCAACCGTTATGTGGTGCAAACCGTCGATGGACCGGCCGTGCGCCGTCACCGCCCGTCTGTGGATGTGCTGTTCCGCTCGCTTGCCGTGTCGGCGGGTCCGAATGCCTTTGGGGCCATTCTGACGGGCATGGGGGACGACGGCGCGGCCTGCATGAAAGAGATGCATGATGCCGGTTCCACCACCGTCGCACAGGACGAAGCCACAAGTGTTGTTTACGGAATGCCGAAAGCTGCCGTTGAACAGGGGGGGGCGCAGAAATCCGTGCCCTTGGACGAGGTGGCCCGACATTTGCTTGAGTTCGACGCCCGCCACCGCAAGACCTGATCGCCTTGATCACATGACTAGACAGGACCGTGCCGCATGAAAGATAGCTTTGAGGACCGCCCCTTGCTGCAAAACAACCTGGCCCTGATTGCCGGGATGGAGAACGACGCGAATGCGGCGTTGGACCAGTTGTACATGGCGATGGAAACCGTGCGCCGTCTTGGCGGGCAGGCCGGATCGCTGGACCGGTTGTTGTCGCCCGATGTCATGGGCGAGGTCAGCGAACAGGGCGAGATGGTCGATCAACAGCTTGAGGATCTGAACGCCCAAACCAAGGGTGCGCGCGATTTTGTCAGTGATCTGGACCGCCAGAGCCGGTCTATGGCCGGTGCCCTGCGTGAGCTGTCCAAGATCATGCAATCCTCCAACATCGTGGCCCTGAACGCCCGCATCGTGGCCCAGACCCACGCCCATGAACCCAATGGCAATTATCTGGTCGATTTGGCCGAAGGGATTTCGGAAATCGCCCGCGAGGCGACCCAAGAATCCGACAACATGGTCGAACTGACCGAAAAGATTTCCGGCACGATTTCTGAGATCGGCACCACCGTGTCGACCCATGTCAAAAGCATGGGAAACCAGATGCTGCCTGCGCTGCGCGAAACGCGGGGCTTGCTGGGACTGCTACAGGGCGGCATGGAAACCGTGCACAGCGGCGCGCGGGTGTTTGGTGATTTCATCGCCTTTGCCGAACAGGAACTGGCCCAGATCATCGGCGCGCTTCAGGTCGTGGACCGCACCAACCAACGCGCCGGTCATGTCCTCAGCATCAGCGAAATCGCCGCCCGCTTTCCCCGTGGCGGGGTTGAGGGCGACGCGATCCGCATGTTGATCCACGAACATCAAAACGACATGGCGCGTGACCTTGCCCTGTGTGTGGCCGATGCAAGACATGCGCTTGACGGGATCAAAACGCGCCTGCCTGCGTTCTTGGTCAAATGCGCCGAGATCACCGATGCCTTTCCGACCGATCAACTGGCCGACCACGCGCCGCCGATGGACATGATCCAAGGCCGCACAGACGCGTTGCAAGAAAGCAGCCGCGCCGCCCTGACCCAGTTGCAGACCTATGACCAACAGTTGCGCAGCCATTCCGACCGTCTGAACATGGCGGCGTTCAAGATGCGTCTGGCCTCGCTCAACACGATCATCGCCTGTGCGCGCGGCTTCTCCAAGGCGCGCGATATGATCGTGATCTCGCAACAGATCAACGCGGTGATTTCCTCGGTGCCCGAGACGTTCGATGTGTTCGTGAACTCGGCGGGTGCGATCAACGGTCGGGTCAATGACTGGATCGAGGCCGACGCCGCCGGTGACACGGGCGAACGGGAACAAGGTTCCAATATGGCCAGCGTCCTGAACCGCTCGCACCAGACCCTGACCGAGCTGTTGCGCGGGTTGGGCGACAATCCGGTGCAAACGCAGTCCCTGTTGGATCGGGCGATGGGCGGGCTGATCCAGATCGAAGAAAAGCTGAAACGTCACCACCTGCCGGACCAGAAACCCGTGTCGGCCTATCATTTCGCCGACGGGGTGGATCAAGCGTTCTTGGACACGGTTCAAGAGATCCGCGATATCTATTCCATGGACAGCGAACGCGCGGTGCATGACACGTTCTTTGCCAATCTGATCGGCATGACGTTTGAGGCACCCGAACCGGCCAAGGCCCCGCCGCCCGATGCCGCCGAGGATGATTTCGACGATATCCTGTTCTGATCAGGCGCGTCGCCGCATCAGGTAGATATCCATAATCCAGCCGTGATCCGCGCGCCCCTGTGCGCGGGTCGCGATGATCTGATCGGCCACTTGGTCCAGACGACCGGCGGCGATCAATTCATTCTCCATCCCCAGAAACGCGCCCCACCAGATGTCGATCTGATCCGCGTCGTCCAAGGTGGTGAACGAACATTCCCCATCCAGCATCACCACAACCGTTTCCGCCCCCTCGGGCCAGCCGTGATCGCGGATGCGCCGCCCCGTGGTGACCGTCACCGCATTGGCCAGCCCGTTCAGGGTGATCGCATGCGAGGCCGTCAGTGCCTGAATGGCGGTGATGCCGGGAATGACCTTGATCGTCGGGGCGGGGGTCAGACGCGCGGCAATGCGCAGCGTACTGTCATAAAGGGACGGATCGCCCCAGACCAGCAACGCCACATTCGCGCCGTCCCCGTTCGTGTGGGCGGCAATCGTGTCGGCCCAGATCGCGGCGATTTTGTCATGCCAGCGGTTCACGCGGTCGATATAGGGGATGCTAGGATCGCGCACCGGCAGATCGAACAGGGCGATGCGCGGCGCGCCGTCGGGACAGACCTCGGCCACGATAGAGGTGCGCAGATCGGCCAGATCGGATTTCTCATCCCCTTTATGCGGGATCAGGATCAGATCGGCCGCCGCAATCGCGCGGCGCGCCTGCATGGTGACGTGATCGGGGTTGCCGGTCCCGATGCCGATCAGGGTCAGGTTAAACATAATCGCTATCCGCCAAGGGACCATAGAGGATCAGCGCGGGCGATTTCCCCACATCGGCGGCCAGACGCTCGGCCAGACCGGACAGGGTCGACCGCGTCAGGGTCTGATCGGGCTTGGAGACGTTTTCGGCAAGGATCGCGGGCGTATCTGCGGGCAGTCCGTGCGCGCCAAGGGCCGCAACCAGTTTCGGCAGGGTGCGCTTGCCCATGAACACCACGGTTGTGGCCTGCGGATCGGCCAGCGCGCTGAGGTTCAGGTCGGCGGGCAGTTCGCCGTTCACATCGTGGCCCGTCACGAACTGTACCCGCCGCGCGGTTAGGCGGCGGGTTAGGGGGATACCGGCGGCGGCGGCGGCGGCCACGGCGGACGGGATGCCGGGAATGATCTCATATTCGATCCCTGCGGCGCGCAGCGCGTCCAGCTCTTCCTCGAGACGTCCGAACATGCCGCCATCGCCCGATTTCAGGCGCACAACGCGCTGCCCCGTCTTGGCGTAATCCACCAACAGGCGGCTGACGTGGTCCTGTTTCGGGGAGGGGCGACCGGCGCGTTTGCCCACACCCACCAGATCGGCGTCAGGGCGCGCATGGCCCAAGATCGGCCCCGAGGACAGATCGTCGAACAACACCGCATCGGCGCGTTTCAAGCGATCCACGGCCTTGAGCGTCAAGAGGTCAGGGTCGCCGGGGCCCGAGCCCACAAAGCTGACGAAACCGGTCATGCGTTTTCTCCGGTGATCAGGTGAAAGAACGTGCCACTGACGTGACCACGGCGCGAACCGGTTTCGGGGACGGGGTTGCCATCCGCATCGAACACGGCGGCCAGCGGCGCGTCGGGCTGTTCCAGAATGGTGGAATAGTGGAATTCGTGACCGCGCAGGGCCGCGCCGGTGTCAAATCCGGGCAGGGGCGATTGCAACACCGCGCGCCGGTATCCCAGATGGAATTTGCGTTTCTCATAGCTGGTCACAAGACCCAACAGGCCCGCCATTTGATGGCGCGTGCCGTCCTTGTCGATCAACGCCTCGCCAAGCGCCATATAGCCCCCGCATTCGCCATGCACGGGACGTGTTTCGGCGTGCTTTTGCAGGCCCGCGCGGAATGTGGTGGCGGCGGCAAGCGTGCCCGCGTGCAACTCGGGGTAACCGCCCGGCAACCAGACCAGATCGGCGTCCTGATCCGGTGCCTCATCGGCCAAGGGTGAAAACGGCAGGATTTCCGCCCCGCCATCGCGCCACCCCTGCAACAGATGCGGATAGGTGAACGAAAACGCCGCGTCTTGGGCCAGCGCAATCCGCTGTGCCGGAGGTTTGGGCAAAGACGCGGGCGCGGGGGGCGCACCGGCGGCGGCGGCGGCGCGGATCGCGGCCAGATCGACGTGCTCGCGCAGAAAATCCGCGTATCCCGCGATTGCGGCGTTCAGATCGGGATGCTCGACCGCTTGGATCAGGCCCAGATGGCGTTCAGGCAGGGCCAGATCGCCGCGACGGGGCAGCACGCCAAGGACGTTGATCCCCGCCTGCTCCATTCCCAGACGGGCAAGGCGTTCGTGGCGCGGGCTGGCCACACGGTTCAGGATCACACCGGCAAAGGGCAGATCGGGCGCATAGGTCTTGAACCCCAGCGCGGTCGCCGCTGCCGACTGGGCCTGACCGCCGACGTCGATGACCAAAACCACGGGCCAACCCATGGAGCGCGCGGTTTCTGCCGAGGATCCGAACCCCGACTGGCCGCGCGTGGCAACCCCGTCATAAAGACCCATCGATCCCTCGGCCACGATGATATCCGCGCCCGTCGATTGGCCCGACACGGCGGCGATCAGATCACCGTCCATCGCCCATGTGTCGATGTTGAACGAAGCGCGTCCGGCGGCGGCGCGGTGAAAGGCGGGGTCGATGTAATCGGGACCGGATTTATAGGGTTGAACCGTCAGACCCTCATCCGCCAGCGCCCGCAACAGGCCCAGCATCACCGTGGTTTTCCCCGTCCCCGACGCGGGCGCCGAGATCAGGACGCCCGGAATATGCCCGCGCGGATCAGTCATCCCCGTGGCTCCAGCTGGCCCATGGGCTGTCGGCGGTTTGGGGGCGATAGCGGCGGTCGTAATCGGTGGAGTAGAGACAGCTCTCGTCGAAACCTTCGTTGGCCAATGCGGGCCCCACAAGGATCAGGGCGGTGCGGCTGATGCCTTCGCCCACCGCATCCGCGATGGTGGACAGGGTCGCGCGGATGATCTGCTGATCGGGCCAGCTTGCGCGATAGACCACCGCAACGGGACAGTCATCACCATAGGCAGGCGACAGATCTGCGACGACCCGCGACAGGTTCTGGATCGACAGGTGAATGGCCAACGTCGCGCCGGTCGCCGCGAAATTCGTCAGCGTCTCGCCCGCAGGCATGGACGACGCGCGCCCCGGTGTGCGGGTCAGAACCACCGATTGCGCCAGACCGGGCAGGGTCAGTTCATTGCCAAGCGCGGCCGCCGCGGCGGCAAAGGCGGGCACGCCCGGCGTCACATCGAACGGGATGTTTTCGGCGCGCAGGCGGCGCAGCTGTTCGCCCATCGCCGACCAGACCGACAGATCGCCCGAATGCAAACGCGCCACATCATGGCCCGCGTCATGGGCGGTGCGGATTTCAGCGATGATCGCGTCCAGATCCATCGCGGCGGTGTTGATGATGCGCGCGCCCTCGGGGCAATGGTCCAGAATGGCCTCAGGCACCAGCGATCCGGCATAGAGGCACACAGGGCAGGACGCGATCAGGTCACGCCCCCGCAGGGTCAACAGGTCGGGCGCGCCGGGACCGGCGCCGATGAAATGAACGGTCATTCTGTGTCGTCTCCGATGGCCAAGGCGCAGGTCGCCATGGCGTCTGTGGATGTCACGCGCGGACCCATCAGGCGGGCGGGCGCAGAGATCAGGGTGTTCAGGGCGGACAGGGCGGCGGCCTCGGCCACGCTGCCGGTGTTATGGGCGGCCTCAGATGCGGGCGATTGCGTCAGGGTCGGCGCGGCGGACAGGGCGGTGGCCTCCACCGCAATCACGGGGCGGTTCAGGCGGGTGGCAAGGGTTTGGAACCCCACCTCATCCACCTTGGCGGCGGCGGTGGCAATCGCGTCGGGCATCACATCGCCGCCCGCGATCTGCAGGGCGTTCAGCATGCTGTCGACGCTGGTGCCGCGCCGGAACCCAAAGCCCGCGACGATCATAGGGTGACGCTCCACTGCACCACGGGATAGGCCGATTTCCACCCCGTCAGCGACCCCAGCGCGCGCGCATGGGCCAGTTCGATGCGCATCAGATCGCCGCCCAGTTTGCCGTGCCACCGGGTCAGGGTGGCCTCGCTCTCTAGCGTCACGGCGTTACAGACCAGACGCGTGCCCGCGCGCAGGCGGGTTTGCAGGACCTCTAGCAACGCGTCGCTGAGGCCCCCGCCGACAAAGACCACATCGGGATCGGGCAGACCGTCCAGCGCCTCGGGCGCGGTGCCGGTCACGACCTGCAACCGCTCAACCCCCAGATCGGCGGCATTGCGCGTGATGCGCGCGGCGCGCTCGGGCGATTGTTCGATGGCCGTGGCGGTGACGGTGGGATCGGACAAGAGCCATTCGATCGCGATCGTCCCCGTGCCCCCGCCGATGTCCCACAGCCGCTCAAACGGGCGGGGCGCAAGGGCCGACAGGGTCAGGGCGCGCACGGGGCGCTTGGTCAGTTGCCCGTCGGTTTCAAAGATCTCATCCGGCTTGCCCGAGGTGCGGGGCAGGGCAGGCCCATCGCCACAGGTCAGGGCGACACAGACCGGATGCGCGATGCCCTCGGGCACCGGTTCATCGGCGCGCAGGGTCACATGGCGTTCGCGCGGACCGCCAAGGGCCGACAACACGTCCATCTGTGTGGAGCCGAACCCCGTCGCATCCAGATAGGCCGCCAGATCGCCCACCGCCGCGCCGTCGCGCAGGGTCACAATGAGGCGCAGACCGCGCGCCAGATGCGGGCGCAGGCGCGACAGAGGCGCGGCGTGCAGACCCAAACAGGTCACGCCCTCAATCCCCCAACCCAGTTTCGCGGCGGCCAGTGAAAACACGCTCGGCCCCGGATGGGCTCTCCATTCCGTCGGCGCAAGAGAACGCGCCAGAACCGTGCCCGCCCCGAACCAGAACGGATCGCCCGACGCCAACACAACCACCCGTCGCCCGCGCAGGGTCAACAGATGCTGCACCCCATCGGCAAAGGGCACGGGCCAGTCCACACGCGCTGCCCCAGTGTCGGGCAGTAGCGACAGGTGGCGGGGCGGACCCATGATGATTTCTGCCTCTGACAGGGCCTTACGGGTTGCGTCCGTCAACCCCTCTGGTCCATTTTCACCCAGCCCGATGATCGTTAGCCAAGGAAGATCAGACATGACGCCCAAGCTCCTTATTCTGGGGGGGACGATGGAATCGACCGCCTTTTGCAACGCTGCGGCCGAGGCGGGATTGGACGGGACCGTGTCCTTTGCGGGGCGCGTGGATCGGCCTGTGCGTCAACCGCTGCCCCAACGGGTGGGGGGCTTTGGCGGGGCGGCGGGGCTGGCCGACTATGTCCGCGACAACGCCATCACCCATGTGATCGACGCGACCCATCCCTTTGCCGCGCAGATGAGCACGAACGCCGTCGAGGCGGCCAAGATGACGGGCGTGCCCCTGATCGCGCTGACCCGCGCGCCGTGGGTGGCCCAAGAGGGCGACAACTGGACCCACGTGCCCGACATTGAGGGCGCGGTGGGCATCCTGAACGGATCGCCCCGTCGGGTGATGCTGGCCGTGGGGCGCATGCATCTGGCCGAGTTCGCCCCGAACCCCCAGCATTTCTATCTGTTGCGTCTGGTCGATCCGCCCAAGGAGACGCCGCCCTTTCCCGATCACCATGTTCTGGTGTCGCGCGGGCCGTTCACGACCGCCGATGACACCGACCTGATGCGGGATCATAACATCGATCTGGTCGTGTCCAAAAACGCGGGCGGCAAAGGGGCCTACGCGAAAATCGAGGCCGCGCGCGCCCTTGGCCTGCCGGTCATTATGATCGGACGGCCGGATATTCCGGCACGGCCCGAGGTCAGCACACCAGGCCAGGTTCTGGACTGGATCAGGACAGGTCATTTGGGCACGGACCGCGGGGTATAGATATAAGGATCGCCATCGCGCGTAATGATACGTGTACGCGATGAGCCGACAATGACCATCGTGCGCATGTCGGCCATATCGGGCGTCACCTGATCCAGCGGCACAACGCGGATCGTTTGATCCGGTGTCGAGACCGCGCGGGCAAAGATCACGGGGCGCGCATCGCCACAGGCCTCTTGCAGGATCGCGACGGTCTTTTCGAACCCCTCGGGGCGCGATTTGGAGCGCGGGTTATAAAACGCCATCGCGAAATCGCCCTCGGCGGCCAGCCGCAGGCGACGCTCGATCAAATCCCACGGTTTCAGGTTGTCACTGAGGTTGATCGCACAGAAATCATGGCCCAGCGGCGCACCAGCGGCGGCGGATGCCGCCAGCATCGCCGTGATCCCCGGCAATACGCGGATGTCCAGATTGCGCCAATCGGCGGGACCTTCATCGACGGCCTCAAACACGGCGGCGGCCATGGCAAACACCCCCGGATCGCCCGAGGACACCACGACGACATGCTTGCCTGACAGGGCCATCTCAATCGCGTGCTGGGCGCGTTCCAGTTCCACACGGTTGTCGGTCGGGTGCAGGGTCAGACCGGGGCGCGCGGCGACGCGCTCGACATAGGGGATATAGCCGACAATGTCGGTCGCAACGTCCAGTGCCGCCTGAACCTCGGGCGTGACCATATCCGGATTGCCCGGTCCCAGACCCGCGATGATCAGCGAACCCGCGCTCATGGCCGACGCCCCTGACCGTGGACCACGATGATCGAGAAATAGGGCGTGACCTTATCCTCGGCCTCGGACAGGCGCGTCATGGTCTGATTGTCCATGCTGGCGAATTCGACCAGATAGGCGCGGTCGTATTTGCCGGCCTGTTTCAGGGCCTCGCGCACCTTGTCGATGTTGCGCCCGATCTTCATCACCACAATCGCATCGGCGTTCAGCATCCCGCGCACCAGTTCCGCCTCGGGCAGGGTACCCATCAGCACGCTGAGGACATCGTCGCCCCATGTGATCGGGGTGCCCGTCGCGGTCCAAGCCGCCGACATGCCGGTGATCGCGGGCACGACGCGCACATCCACATCGTCGCGCAGACGGGTATAGAGATGCATGAATGAGCCATAGAAGAACGGATCGCCCTCACACAGGACCACCACGTCCTCGCCCGCCTCGGCCAGCGCGCGCAGATGCGCGCAGCACTCGGCATAGAATTGCGACAGGATCTCGTTATAGCGCGGATCGCTGAACGGGATTTCCGTGGTCACGGGGTATTCCATCGGGAATTCCACCGCATCCGCGTGCAACATGCCCTCAACGATCTTGCGGGCCTGACCGGACCGGCCTGCCTTGCGGAAATAGGCGACATGGCGGGCGTTGCGCACCAGACGGTCGGCGCGCACGCTCATCAGATCGGCCGCACCCGGGCCCAGACCCACCCCGTGAATGGTTCCCATGGTTTATTCCTTGCGGCTGGCGATTGCGTTGATGGCGGCGACGGTGATCGCACTGCCCCCGAGACGCCCCTCTACGATACAGCAGGGCACCGGTTGATCGGCCCAGAGGGCGTCCTTGCTCTCGACCGCGCCGACAAAGCCGACGGGACAGCCGATGATCGCCGCAGGGCGCGGACAGGTCGGGTCTTCGAGCATGTTCAGCAGATGGAACAGGGCGGTGGGCGCATTGCCGATGGCGACCACGGCGCCCTCAAGATGCGGACGCCACAGTTCAAGTGCTGCGGCCGAGCGCGTGTTGCCCATCTCGGCGGCCAGTTCGCGCACACCGGCGTCATGCAGGGTACAGATCACCTGATTGTCGGCGGGCAGGCGGGGACGGGTGACGCCCTCGGACACCATGCGCGCATCACACAGGATCGGCGCGCCGTTCTCAAGTGCCGCGCGCGCGGCGGTGACGAAACCGGGGCTGAACCGCACGTATTGCTCCAACCCGACCATGCCGGCGGCGTGGATCATGCGCACGGCCACCTGTTCCTCATCGGCGTCAAACCGGTCCAGATCGGCCTCGGCGCGGATCGTGGCAAAGGACTGAAGATAGATGGCGGCCCCATCGGTTTCGTATTCATACGGCATATTTTATTGCGTCCCTGACAAGAGCTGTTCCGGGCTGAGGCCCTTTTGATCGGGCTCATCCCATGCGTGCCCGTTGCGTACAAGATCAAAGCGCCCGTCGCGCCCGACAAGGGTCAGGGCGGCGGGGCGGGAATGGGCGCAACCTTTGCTGCATCCCGAAACATGGAGGCTCCCCGCGACATTGGGGGCCAAAAGGCGGGCCAGATCGCGGGTGCTGACCGAGGCCGACGCACAGCCCGGCGCACCGGCACAGGCATTGGCGTGCAGCAGCGGATCACCGGCGGTGGTGATGAAATCCGTGGTTGGGACGGGCGTCGCACCCTCCAGCCAGAACATCCGCCACGGGGTGACGCGCAGGGCGGTTGCGCCCGTATCGGTCATCAGCTGTGTCAGCGCGGCGGCATCCATTTGGCCAAACGGCGCGCCGAGGAAATACCCGTCTGCCAGAGGCCCCGGATCGGGATGCGCGGCCACGGGGGCGGGCGCGGTGCCAAGATAAGCGCTGGGCAGGTCAATCAGGTCCAACAGGCGGTGCATCCGGCGCACGCCCGTACGGGTCGAGGCCGCGAACCAGCGCGCCAGTTCGATCACCGCATCAATCGCGGCCTCCTGATCCACAATGCGCCCCGTTCCGGCCCCATCGGCCAGCAGGATGATCTGCCCATCCGCCAGACGCTCCAGCCGGATATCGGCGGGATCATTGCGCAGCAGGGGCACCGGTGCCGTGTCGATGGCAAAGCCGAATTTCGCGGGCAGCTCGGGCAACTCCCCAAGGCGCGACATCAACTCGGTCGCGAGGTCTTGGGATACGTTGCCCGCGCGCCAGAACGGCGTCATCAGGATATTGCGCCGCCCCTCAAGTGCGGGATCGGCATCCAACAGGCCAAGCGCGTTCAGCGCCTCTAGAACCGCCTCGTGGTCCTCTTCGCGCACGCCACGGATTTGCAGGTTCGCGCGATTGGTCAGGTCCAGAACGCCGTTCCCGAACTGCTGCGCCACGGCACAGAGGCCCAGAACCTGATCCCGCCCCAGACGCGCCAGACGCGGGCGCACCCGCACCACCAACCCGTCGCCCGACATCATCGGACGATAGGCACCGGGGCACCATCCCTTGACCGAAGGCGCGATTGTCATTGACCCATCTCCAGTTCCGCCAGAATTGAGTTTCGACGTGTCTGCCAAATCCCCGCGCTGTGCAATGCGGCAAAGCGGTCGCGCATCGCGGCCAAAGCGTCGGGGTTGGCCTGTTCCATAAACGCGGTGATGTCCGGTTCGCCAAGCGTCGCGTCATAATAGGCGTCAAACAGATGCGCGGGCACCACACCGGCCAGATGCGCAAAGGCCGCCATATGATCCAGCGTCGCCGCGATTTCCGCCGCCCCGCGATAGCCGTGGCGCGCCATACCGGCCAGCCATCCGGGGTGCGTCGCGCGCGCCTGTACCACGCGGGCGATTTCCTCGGTCAGGCTGCGCATGCGCGGGGTCGCGGGGTTGGTGCTGTCCATGTGATAGAGGTTCGCGCGACCGGCGGCGCCCACGGCGGCCTGCGCGGCGGCAAAACCGGCCTCATGCGCGGCGTAATCCTCGGCCAGCAAGAGATCGGTTTCGGGCATGTCCTGAACGTGGATAAAACTATCCGCACCGGCCACCCGCGCGGCGATCCCGCCCGCATCGCGGCGCGCCTGTCCGCCGTCGATGGCCCATGAACTGGCCGCCAGCCACGCGGCACCGGCGGCGGCGCGGCCCTCATCACTGTAATCCTCAATCGCGGGACCCATGTTCAGACCGAACTGACCCGGCGCGGGGCCATACACGCGGTCCAGATCGTCGCGCCCCACATAGGGGTTCCAATCCGGTGCCTCATCGCGGGCCGCCAGAACGCGCACCGCCTTGGCAAACAGCGAGGACAGCGTCGGGAACACATCGCGAAACAGGCCCGACACGCGCAAGGTAACGTCGATCCGTGGGCGATCCATTTCGGCCAGTGGCAGAACCTCGATCCCCGAGACACGTTCGGACCCTTTGTCCCAGATCGGACGCACGCCCAAGAGATGCAGCGCCATGGCGAATTCCTCACCCGCGGTGCGCATGGTGGCCGAGCCCCACAGGTCCACAACCACCCCACGCGGCCAATCGCCCTGATCCTGTAGATGGCGGCGCACCAGTTCTTCGGCCAGCTTGACCCCTTGGGCATAGGCGGCGCGGCTGGGCACGGCGCGCGGATCGGTGGTGAAGAGGTTGCGACCGGTCGGCAGAACATCGCGCCGCCCGCGATAGGGGGACCCGGCGGGACCGGCCTCTACCCGACCGCCGTGCAGGGCGGTGATCAGCGCGGTACGCTCTCCACTTGCCGAGGTGTCGGCGTCGAAATCGGTGTCAACCTCGGGCGCGCGGCCAAAGATATGCAGGCCATCGCCGAACTGGCTCTCTTTCACATCACAGACGAACCGGTCGATGCGGGTGATCGCCTCGGCGGTCGAGGTCGCGGTATCAAGGCCCAGATCGGTTTCCACGCCGATCGCCTGTGCCTCGTCGCGGATGTCCTGTTGCAGGCGGTCGCGGCGTTTGGGGTCCAGACCGTCGGCATTAGAAAACTCGTCCAGCAGCGTTTCAAGACGCGCGAACCGATCGGGCGTGCCACTGTTGCGCAGGGGCGGGGGCATGTGCCCGATGGTCAGGGCACCGATGCGCCGCTTGGCCTGTGCGGCCTCACCGGGGTCGTTGACGATAAACGGATAGATCACGGGCAGATCGCCGATCAATGCCTCGGGCCAGCAGGCGGCGGACAGGGCCACGGCCTTGCCTGGCAACCATTCCAGCGTGCCATGCGCGCCGACATGGATCACCGCATCGCACTGATCCCGCAGCCACAGGTAGAACGCCACATAGCCATGGCGCGGCGTGCGGCCCAGATCGTGGTATTCGTCCTCGCGCAGCTTGGGCGTGCCCCGTTCAGGTTGCAGCGCGACAAGGGCCTTGCCCCGTCGTGTCACCGAAAAATGGAACGCGCCATCACGCAGGGCGGGATCCTCGGCGGGATCGCCCCAGACGGTCATCAGATCCTCGCGCAGATCGGCGGGCAGATGCGCCAGCGCGGCGTGATAGTTGGCCAGCGACCACGCGACCGTATCCGACGTCAGCGCCTGATCCAGCGGCGCGCCGGTGGCGATGTCATGCCCCGCCGCCGCAAGATCGTCTAGGATTGCCTGACCCGAGGCCAGCGCGTCCAGACCCACCGCATGGGCCATGTTCCACGACTTGCCCGGATAGGTGGACAGGATGATCGCGCTGCGCCGTGTGGCGATGTCGGCGTGGCGCAGATCGATCTGGCGTTTCACCCGCGCGGTAACGGCGGCAATCCGGTCGGCATCGGGGGTATGTCGGGCCAGCGCGCATTCCAGATGCGGATCGGGTGTGCCTTTTTCCTTGAAACTGATGACGCCCGCGAAAAGACGCCCGTCAACTTCGGGCAACACCACATGCATGGCCAGATCGGCGGGCGACAGGCCCCGTTCCGCCCCGGCCCATGCGGCGCGATCAGAGGTGGAAAGGGCGACCTGAAACACCGGACCCGTACAGGCGTCCAGCGGCGATTGGCCCGAGGCGCCCTTGCCACTGAACGCGGTGGCGTTGACGACCGCATCGGGGGTCAGGGCGGTGATCTGGCGGGTCAGCCACTCTGCCGCGCCCGGTGCCTTGAGCGAGGGCGCGAACAGGGCGACCACCCGCATACCGTGATCTGACAGCGCGCGATAGAGCGCCTCAATCGGGGCCAGATCGGCGGAGACAAGGTAAGACCGGTAAAACACCAGCGCGATCAGGGGGCGGGTATCGCCATCGGTGACCATCGCCGCCGTGGCGGGGCAGGTCACACCGGTCTCGGGCGTCCATGCACCGACCTGTGGCAGGGTTTTCGACCCGATCACCGGACCGGCATAAAGACCCGCCGCCAGCGCCAATTGCGCCAGAGCCGCCTGCGCCGCGACCGTGCCGCCGGTATCGCACAGATGCGACAGACGGCGCAGGGTCGACACGGGCAGGGTCGACATATCGTCAAGGCGCGTGTCCTCGCGCCCGTCGGCGGGCAAAACGGCCAGCGCGATGCCGCGTTCCTGCGCCAAGGCATAGACCTGTTGCAGGCCATAGGACCAATAGGGCACACCGCCGATCAGGCGGATCAGGATGCCCTTGGCCCCCTCCAGCGTCTGTTCGACATAGGTGTCGACCGACAACGGATGTTTCAGCGCCGCAAGGTTCGCCAGACGCAGGGTAGGCATCCCGCCATCGGGCCCGTTCCCGCGATGCCACGCCGCCGCGAACGCGCCAAGGTCACTGTCGGAAAACGACAGCACCACCAGATCGGCGGGCGTCTGGCCCAGATCCGTTGGCGTGTCTGTATCGTCCAGACCGTGGCTTTCGCGGAACACGACGTGCATTGTGGGGTCCTTGGCGGCCTGTGGCGGTTAGGCCGCCGGTGCGTCCTGACGGGTCAGGATGGCGCGGATTTCGGCCTCTTTCATGTCGTCATGTTCACCGATGACCACAACGCGCCCCGCGCGGCCCTCATCGGCGCGCCACGGGCGGTCGTATTGGTGACGCACGCGTGCACCGACGGCCTGCACCAGCAGGCGCATTGGTTTACCGGCCACGGCGGCATAGCCTTTGACGCGCAGGATGTTCAGGGTGTTGGCGAGTTCCTCAATCCGGCTGACCAGCTCGGCGGGATCGCTGAGTTCGGGCAGATCGACGACGATGCTTTCGAAATCGTCGTGCTCGTGATCGTCATGGCCGTCGTGGTGGCTGGGGCGGGCGTCCATGTCGTCCTCGGCGGCGGCACCCAGACCCAAGATCACGCGCGGGTCGACGGCACCCTCGGCGACCTCAACCACGGGCAGGGTGCGGGGGGCCTCGGCGGCGATGATCTCTTTGGCTTTGGCCACGCCCTCGGGACCGGCCAGATCGGGCTTGGTCAACAGGATGATGTCGGCGCAGGAAATCTGATCCTCGAACACCTCGGACAGGGGCGTTTCGTGATCAAGGCTATCGTCCGCGGCGCGCTGGGCATCCACGGCGGCCACATCGGGGGCAAAACGACCGTTCGCCACGGCCTCGGCATCGGCAAGGGCGATCACGCCATCCACGGTGATGCGCGAACGGATATCGGGCCAGTCAAACGCCTTGAGCAGCGGTTTCGGCAGGGCAAGGCCCGAGGTTTCGATCAGGATGTGATCGGGACGCGGGTCCAGCGCCATCAGCGCCTCAATCGTCGGGATAAAATCATCGGCCACGGTACAGCAGATACAGCCGTTCGCCAGTTCCATGATGTTTTCCGCCGGACAGTCGGGGATCGCGCAGGATTTCAGGATTTCGCCATCCACTCCGACATCGCCGAATTCGTTGACGACCACGGCAAGGCGCTTGCCCTGCGGGTTCTGCATCAGGTGACGCACCAGCGTGGTTTTCCCAGACCCCAGAAATCCGGTGATCACAGTAACGGGCAGTTTGGACAGATCGGTGGTCATTGCTCAGGTCTCCATCGGGGGAATACGGGCGATACAGTTTTTGCGGAAATGCTCGGGACGTTCGCGCCACGGCACCAATCCATCGGGCTGCGCGGCATAGCGCGCCGCCCCTTCATACAGGGTCTCGGCGCCGGTGTCGGTATCAAAACGACCGTAGACAAAGGTCCAGCGACCCGGCCCCCGCAGCACAACCGAACAGCCGTGATCGCAGTTGGACAGGCATTCGACCGGCGTTACGGTCAGACCGTCAATCGGGCCTTTCTCGGTGAACTGGTCATACAGATGCGCGCCCGGACGGCGGGCGTCGTCGGGCATCTCTTGACCCGCGCGGCATTTCACACAGATCAACAGTTCGGCAGGGCCTGCCTGTGGGGTGGTCTGGTCTGTCACGTCCTCGTCCCATGTCGTTCGGGCAGGGTCATGGACGGAGGGTTTGGCAAAACCGCCCGCCGCCAGAACACCCCGTCCGGTTGCGTTGTCGTCGCTGGCAGGTCTCCCGGCTTGCGGATGATCCAGTGGCGGTTGCCTCTGGGCGGGCGCTCGGCCTTCCCGACCTATGGTCAGTGGCGTTGAGCTCCCTCTCCGGTCACGGTCGCGGGGGCGGCTGCGTTACCGGCGGACCGGCGTGCATTCCCTTTTCACCTGTTTACACAGGCACCAACATAGTGCGACATGCGCCGTGAACGTTCGATTTGTCAAGCAAGAGGACCCGACCCTTGGACGAAAGTAATGCCCGCCACAAAGCCAAGATGCAAAAGATCAAGGCCGCCCGCGACCGCATGATGGAAACCAAGACCGAGGAAAAGGGTCTGGTCATCGTCAACACGGGGCCCGGCAAGGGCAAGTCATCTGCGGGTTTTGGCATGATTATCCGCTGTATCGCCCATGATATGCCCTGTGCCGTGGTGCAGTTCATCAAGGGCAACTGGTCCACGGGCGAACGCGATTTCCTGCGCGACAATTTCGCGGACAAATGTCAATTCGTTGTGTCCGGTGAGGGGTTCACGTGGGAGACACAGGACAAAGAGCGCGATATCGCCGCCGCACAGGCCGGTTGGGCCCGCGCAAAAGAGCTGATTCTGGACCCCGAAATCCAGTTCGTGCTGCTGGACGAGATCAACATCGCGCTGCGGTATGATTACCTTGATATCGACGAGGTGGTCGAGTTCCTGCTGCACGAAAAACCCCATATGACGCACGTCTGTCTGACGGGACGCAACGCCAAGCCCGAGTTGATCGAGGCCGCCGATATGGTCACGGAAATGACGCTGCTCAAGCATCCGTTCCGCGACGGGATCAAGGCGCAAAAGGGCGTGGAGTTCTGATCCATGCCCGCGCTGATGCTGCAAGGGACGGGGTCCAACGTCGGGAAATCGGTTCTGGTGGCGGGGCTGTGCCGCGCGGCGCGCCGTCGGGGGCTGTCGGTTGCGCCGTTCAAGCCGCAAAACATGTCCAACAACGCCGCCGTCACCGGTGATGGGGGCGAAATCGGGCGGGCGCAGGCGCTTCAGGCGTTGGCCTGTGGGTTGGTGCCGCACACGGATATGAACCCCGTGCTGTTGAAACCCGAAACCGACGTCGGCGCACAGGTCGTGGTGCAGGGACGCCGTTTGACCACCGCCAAGGCGCGGGAATACGCGAAGTTAAAGCCGCAATTGATGGATGCGGTTTTGGATAGCTTTAACCGACTGAAATCCCAGTATGATCTGGTGATTGTCGAGGGCGCGGGCAGTCCGGCCGAGGTGAACCTACGCGCGGGCGACATCGCCAATATGGGCTTTGCCGTGGCCGCCGATGTGCCCGTGGTCCTGATCGGCGACATCGATCGGGGCGGGGTGATTGCGCAGGTGATCGGCACACAGGCGGTTCTGGACGCACAGGACGCGGCGCGGGTGCGCGGGTTCCTGATCAACAAATTCCGTGGCGACCCCAGCCTGTTTGACGACGGCTATGCCCTGATTGCCGAGCGCACCGGCTGGCAAGGGTTTGGCGTCGCGCCGTGGTTCCCCGAGGCATGGAAGCTACCGGCCGAGGACGCGCTGGACATCCGTTCCGGCGGCGCGGGCGGGTCGGTTCATATCGTGTGCCTGCGCCTGTCGCGGATCGCGAATTTCGACGATCTGGACCCGCTGGCCCAAGAGCCCGACGTGCGCCTGACGATGCTGGGCCCCGGTCAGGCCATTCCGGGGGACGCGGATGTGGTGATCCTGCCCGGATCGAAATCCACGCGCGGCGATCTGGCGTTTCTGCGTCAACAGGGCTGGGATATCGACCTGCACGCCCATATGCGGCGCGGCGGTCGGGTGCTGGGGATTTGCGGCGGCTATCAGATGCTGGGCAATATGGTGTCCGACCCCGACGGGATCGAGGGGCCGCGCGGCGATACGCCGGGTCTGGGTCTGTTGAACGTCAGCACCGTCATGACCGGCGACAAACGCCTGACCGAGGTCGAGGCGATCCATCAGGTCACCGGCCAGCCGATTTCGGGTTATGAAATCCACATCGGGCGCACGGACGGCCCCGATTGCGCGCGCCCCTTTGCCATGATGGAGGGCCGCGCCGAGGGCGCCATGTCCGCCGATGGTCGCGCAGTGGGCAGCTACCTGCACGGGATGTTCCGCGATGACGGGTTCCGTGCGGCGTGGCTTGCGTCACTGGGGGCAAGCTCGGGCGGGGGCTATGACGCGACGGTTGAGGGTGTTCTGGACGCGCTGGCCGATCACCTAGAGGCGCATCTGGACGTCGGCGGGATGCTGGCGCTGGCCGAGTGATCTAGTCAAACGCCGCCGCGACGCGATCCCATTGCGCCGCGCCATGGGGCAGGCCAAGGCGGATCCAGCCATCGGAATAGGGAAAGATGCGGGTCCAGATTTTGTGACCCGCCAGATGGTTTTGCGCCGCCGCCGCATCCGGCGTGTCATAGGTCCGGAACAAACCCTCACCCCCGACCGGCACCCATCCACGCGCGGTGGCAAGCGCGTCCAGACGGACGCAATCGGCGGTCAAACGGGCAATCGTTGCCGCCTGCCAATCGCGGTCCGCCAAAGCACGACAGGCCACATCAATCGCAGGGCCGGAAACGGGCCACGGACCGGCCATATCGCGCAGGCGGTCGATGATCGACTGACCACTGATGGCAAAGCCCAAACGCACACCGGCAAGGCCGTAGAATTTCCCAAAAGACCGTTCAATAATAATATCTTGCGTATCATCGTTAATGTGATGACATAGCGTTAGATCGGGCCGCGCATCGCCAAAACTCTCATCAACGATCAGCATCCCAACGTGCTCCGCCAGCGCCAACAAATCCTTCGGCGCGTAACAGCGTCCATCGGGGTTGTTGGGGTTCACCACGATGGCCAGATCGGCACCGGCAAGGGCGTTTAGGTCCGCGACCATCTCAACCGTCCAACCGGCGGATCGCAGGGCGGCGGCGTGTTCGTTATAGGTCGGGCCGATCACCCGCGCGCTGCCACGGGTGCGCAGGTAAGGCACGGCCTGAATCGCTCCGGTGGCACCCGAAAGGGGCGCGATGGCGGCGGTGGTGCCGTAACAGTCCGCCGCGATGTCACAGAGGCGCGCCATAGTCGATTTGCGCGGCAGGACCGCCCAAGCCTCGGCCGGGATGTCGCCAATCGGATAGGGCGCGGGGTTGATGCCGGTCGACAGGTCGATCCAATCGGCCAATGCGCCGCCGAACTCCGCAACGGCCCAGTCCAGATTTCCGCCGTGATCGCGCATCTCGCCCCCTAAAGCGTCAGGGCCATCGCCCCCAGAATCGCCGCCAGTAGAACCATGCCCCGCCGATAGAGCGCAAGCCCCCGCGCCAGATCGCTGGCCACCGGATCGGGGGCGGCGCCGTTCAACCACGGCTCCTCCGCCGTGTGGGTACCGTATTGGCGCGGCCCCGACAGACGGATGTTCAGCGATCCGGCCAGCGCGCCTTCGGGCCAACCGGCGTTGGGGGATCGATGCTTGGCCGCATCGGCGCGGATCACGGCCCATGCGCGGGTGAAATTTCCGCCGCAGATCGCAAAAATCACACCGGTCAGGCGCGCAGGGATCAGGTTCACCACATCGTCCAGACGCGCGGCGACCTTGCCGAAATCCTCATACTTTTCAGTGCGATGGCCGATCATGGAATCCATCGTGTTGATCATCTTATAGGTCGCGATG
The DNA here is from genome assembly GCF_032918305.1 of Rhodovulum sp. FJ3. Taxonomy (NCBI): domain Bacteria; kingdom Pseudomonadati; phylum Pseudomonadota; class Alphaproteobacteria; order Rhodobacterales; family Paracoccaceae; genus Rhodovulum; species Rhodovulum sp. FJ3. The sequence goes on along the minus strand of NZ_JAWJUU010000001.1, from coordinate 260,168 downwards.
CCGGGCAGGCCGAGCACCGCGCCCCAAAACACCGGCGCGACAATGCCGTCGGATGTGTTCTCGGCAAGGCTCTCCAACCCTGCGCGGGTCACACCTGCGGTGTCGAGCAGGTTCGGGTCTCGTCCGACGATCATCGACACGGCAAGGCGCGCGGCGGGCAGGTCCCCCGCGATCAGGGGACGCGCCACGGCGGCGACGTGGTCATGCATCGACCGGATCGCGATCAGGGGCCATGCCAGTATCGCGCCGATGACGGTGCCGACGACCCCATTGGGCAGAATCCCCTGCAACACCGCCACGATACCCCATGTCAGCGCGCAGAGGATCAGAACGGTCAGCCCCCCGCGTATCTGACGCACCCGTGCACCCAGACCCGCGTGGTTCAGCGCGCGGTCCAGCGCCGTAATTCCGCGCGCCATCCATGTCACGGGGTGCCCGATCCGACGATAGAGCGCATCCGGCCAGCCGACGGCGGCATCAATCCCCATCGCCAGCACAATCATCAAAACCGTGTTCATGGGGCTCGTCCGGTGGTGAAGTGGATGACGCGGGTCAACCCGCCCGCACGCAACAGATCGACCGCATCGGGGGGCACGGTGCCGCGTTCAAACACCAACCCGCGCGCCGAACCGGTATGCGCACGGATATGCCCCAGCGCACCCAGCGATTTGCGCAGGACCGGCGTGATGTCCTTTTCGGGGCCGCGCAGGGTGGTTGTCCGCTCGGCCGAGGTGCTGGCCAGATCGGCCAGCGCGGGCAGGTCGCCACAGGCAATCGCGCGCTCCCATTCCGGGACAAGGTCGGAAATATCGGGGAATTGCAGGTCCTCGGGCTCGGTCCGTTCGGTATAGGGCAAAAAGCCGCCCACGATTTCGCATTCGGGGATCGCGCCGATCTGTTGCACGATCTCGGCGCGGCGCGAGGCCCAGAGCATTTCATCGGGATGGGGGAACATGATCGGGTCGCTGGCGCCCTCAATCGCGACACAGGCGCGGGCCAGGTCCTCGGGCGGGGCGTCGCATCCCGCCGCCGCCAATACGCCCAGCAACGCACCGGTCGAGGCCCCCGCGCCGCCGCCCGCAGGCATGTCATGGTCGATGGTGAAACAGCCCGAGACCGGCAGGTTCATATGGTCCAGCAAGGCTCGCGCCCGTTTGCGCGACAGGACCGGACGGCCCTCTTGGACCAAGGTCAGGATCGGGTCGTCACGCCGTTTGACCCGCACGGACAGGGCTGGGCAATTGACGGTGATCAGGGACAGGCGACCGTCGGGGCCCATCCGTCCCTGCAGCCATTCGCCAAAATGACCGGTGATGCTTGCCTGTGCGCTCATGGGGTCCAGTTCACCGATCCGACGGACAACCCGCCGTCATAGCCACGAAAGGTCGAGACCGACAGGTTCGCCACCTCAAACCCCATGGCGGGGCCGGGCGATCCGATGGCAAGCGCAAGGGCCGCGCGCACCGTGCCCGCATGGGCCACGATCACCACATCGCCGTCGCCCGATGCGGCCTCGACCAGCGCGGGCGCGACACGGGCGCACATGGCGGCAAAGCTTTCGCCATTCGGGGGGCAATAGGCGGCCAGCTCATCACCGGCCAGCACCCCGATATCGGGCAGTTCGGCATAGGGGGTATCCTCATGATCGCCGAAATCCTGCTCCCACAGGCGCGGGTCGCTGGGGGGCAGGGGCGCATCCGCGCCAAACACCATCGCATGCGTCTGGACACAGCGTTTGGCGGGGCTGGTAATCACGCGGGACGGGGCGGGGATATGGGCACGCACACGCGCGGTGACCTCATCCGCCATCGTGATGGCATCCACGTCCGTGCGGCCACACAGGCGGCCCTGCGCCACGGTCGGGGCGTGACGGATCAGATAAAGCATCCCGGAACACCTGCCTGCATCACAAAAGGTCTTTTCTTTGTATCGGGTTTTTGGTTTGTCACGGAACCATGGGAAAGTCGATACTTATCACGGGGGGAGCGCGGTCTGGCAAAAGCCAGTTTGCCGAGGCTTTGACCCTGTCACGATCCGAAAGGGCGGTCTATATCGCCACGGCCGAGGCGTTTGACGCCGAAATGGCCGATCGTATCGCCACCCATCAGGCGCGCCGTGGTCCCGAGTGGGACAATGTGTCCGCGCCGATTGATCTGCCACAGGCGCTGCGCGAGACGGATGGGGATCTGCCCCGACTGGTCGATTGCATCACCATCTGGCTGAGCAATCTGATGATGCAGGAGATGGATATCGTGGCCCAGACAGAGGCCCTGATCGCGTCCCTCAAGGACCAAAAAGCGCCGGTTTTGATGGTCACGAACGAGGTGGGCGGCGGTATTGTTCCGGAAAATGCGCTGGCCCGCCGGTTTCGGGATGCGGCTGGCAAATTGAACCAAACACTCGCAGCCGAGTGCGATCAGGTCTTTCTGGTCGTGTCGGGCTGTCCAATACAGGTGAAACCGCATGACCCCTATGTCTGACGCCACATCCTTTGCCGAGATTGAGGCGATCATCGCCGCGCTGCCCGCGTTTGACACGGCTGCGGCCGAAGCCGCGACCGCGCGCCAGAACACCCTGACGAAACCGCCGGGATCGCTGGGTCAGTTGGAAGAGATCGCCGCATTCATCGCCGGATGGCGGGGCACGGCCCGGCCCGTGATCGACACGGCCCAGGCCGTCGTGTTTGCAGGCAACCACGGGGTCTGTGCCCAAGGAGTAAACCCTTTCCCGCAGGAAGTGACCGTGCAGATGGTCGCGAATTTCGAGGCAGGCGGCGCCGCCATCAACCAGCTGTGCCGCGTCTCGGGCGCGGATCTGTCGGTGGTGGCATTGGAGCTTGACCGCCCGACCGGTGATATCTCGACCACCGTCGCGATGAGCGAGGCCGACACCGTCACGGCCATGGTCGCAGGTGCGCGCGCGGTTGATCCGAACGCGGATATCCTGTTGCTGGGCGAAATGGGGATCGGGAATTCCACCATCGCTGCCGCGATGGCCATGGCCTGTTTCGGGGGCGAGGCCGCCGATTGGGTCGGGCGCGGTACGGGCTCGGACGCCCACGGCATCGCGCATAAGGCCGAGGTCGTGGCGCGCGCGGTCGATCTGCACAAGGACACCGCCGGTCTGGCCCGTCTGGCCGCCGTGGGCGGGCGTGAGCAGGCCGCGATTTGCGGCGCGGTTCTGGCCGCGCGTCAGGCGCGGGTGCCGGTTCTGATCGACGGCTATATCTGTACCGCCGCCGTTGCGCCCCTGTTCGCGATGTCGCCCGACACCTTGGCGCATTGCCTTGTCGGTCACACCAGCGCCGAACCCGGCCACAGCAAGATCCTGACCGCGATGGGTAAATCCGCCGTTCTGGATTTCCGCATGGCACTGGGCGAAGGGTCCGGAGCGGCCTTGGCGTTGAACATCGTGCGCGCGGCGCTTGAATGTCACAACGGGATGGCCACCTTTGCCGAGGCAGGGGTGTCGGACGCATGATCCGCGCGCGCCTGTCCGAGATGCAGGTGGGGGTCATGATGTTGACCCGTCTGCCCGCCGGACAGTTGCGCGATCCTGTGCCCAGTATCGCCGCCAGCGCGTGGAGTTTTCCCTTCGTTGGGGCGGGGATCGGGGCGATCCTGTGGGGCATTTGCGCGGGCCTGTTGGCCCTTGGGGTGCCGGCAGCCATGGCCGCCGTTCTAACGGTTCTGGCGGGGGCGATGATCACCGGCGGGCTGCACTATGACGGGTTGGCCGATTTCGCCGATGGCATCTGGGGCGGGCATGACATCGCCCGCCGATTGGAAATCATGCGCGACAGCCGCATCGGCAGTTATGGCGTGATCGCATTGATCCTGTCGATTGCGGTGCAGGTCACGGGGATTACGGCGCTGGCAGGGACGCCTGCGATGGGGGCGGCGTTTATCGCCGTCGCCGTGTTCAGCCGCCTGTGCATGCTGGCCGTCCTTCTGATCCTGCCGCCCGCCCGCGCCGACGGGTTAGGTCACAGCGCGGTCGGAGGCCGCTTTGCCGTGGCCCTGCCGGGGATGGCGGTTGCGGTGATCGCGGGTGGCGCACTGGGCGGCGCGGCGGTTGTTCTGGCCGTGGTGATGGCCCTAAGCGCCGCATGGGTCGCATGGGTTGCCAGGGCGAAAGTCGGCGGGCAAACCGGCGATGTCCTTGGCGCGACGCAACTGGTCAGTGAAATCGCGGGCTGGGTCGTCCTGAGCGCCCTTATCGCGGGCTAGGCGATCCTGTTTCAACAGGATGCGTCAGTTCAAACGACAATCGGTCCAGACTGTCCTGCATCTCATCGCCGCAATTCAATGTCGCATCGTGTAGTGCGCTGACCAATTCCCTAATCCGCGTCTTTTCCGGTGTGGAGTAGGGGCGGTCGGGGCGACCCGTGCCCAGCACACTGCGCGATCCGTTCTGCGTCAGCGACAGGGTAAACCCATAGCACAGCCCGAACGCCCGCGCCCGCGTCATCACCTGTTTAGGGTCATCACCAGACAGGTCAGTCCAGTCGATCATCCCGTCATTGGCCATGGCCCACCGCACCGTCGGATCATGGGGCAACAGGCCTTCGGCATCGTAAATCGTCACCCATGCGGTGGGGTAGGTCAGAAGGATCACCTTGGCCCCCGCGAAACGCATATGCATCCCCAAGGCGAACCCCTTGGGGCAGAAACTCGCTAATTCCTGTAGGTTTTCAACAATTTGGGGTGCGAGTCTCATGCAATTTCGTGCTTGGGTTGATGAATATGTAAGAAAGTCGGTTGGTCATAAAATCAGCACATGACAAGTGCGCCGTCCATAGATACGAAAGATGAGCTTTTAGGGAAAGACTATACGTATGATGAGATCGGTATCGACCTATGGGTTGGATCGCATCGCGCCCGCAGGTTTCTATTTGGCAGTCCGTGTTGGATTTGCCTTCCCCTTGTCCGAGTGTAACCGGTTTCCGAAACGTTGGGTTGAAACCTATACGCGCGAAGGTCTGTTGATCGACGACCCGTGCTTTGACTGGGCCTATCACGGGCGCGGGGCCGCACGGTGGAGCGCGCTGAGCGATCCCAAGGGGGTGCTGGGGCGGGCGGCCGCGTTCGGTCTGGCCTACGGGGCGGTCTGTGCGGTGCAGGGGGAAACGGGTCTCGAGGGGCGGACGTGGGGCATGTTCGCGCGGGCGGATCGTGAGTTCACCGATATCGAACTGGCCGAGATCGAATATGTGCTGGGTCAGGTCCACGCCCAAGCCACGCCGCCCCGCCGGTTGACCAAGGCCGAGCTAGAGGCGCTGTCGATGGTCAAGAACGGGATGCTGGTCAAACAGATGGCCGAGACGCTGGGCGTGTCCGAGGGGGCGATCAAGCAACGCCTGAAGAACGCCAAATCCAAGCTGAACGCGAATAACAGCACGCAGGCGGTGACGCTGGCGATGGATTACGGCCTGATCTGAGCCGGTGTCGTGACCGAATTGAAAAAGGCAGGCCGTGGCCTGACTTTTGTTGTTATAGCTGGATTGGCGCGTGGATGGTTAGCGAAAGGCGAGGCGCCTGAGTGGTTCTTCGTACGTCTGGATCAGCATGTTGAGCGGATCCGCGCCATTGAACAACACCTCTGTGTCTACGCCGGTCAGCCCCGCCGATTTTCGGACCATTGAGATGGCGTGCCGCGAAACCAATTGGGTCCAACCCGCAAAGTCGATTTGGGAAACGGGTTGACCGCCTAGGTGCACGCCAATGCGGTTCCCATTGGGGTTTTCAAGAGAGCAGCCGTGTTGGCTTAGGATCGCCTGCAGGTCGTTGAATGTCACGCGATTGGGCATCGGGGCATTATCCGTGCGGAACATCGTTTTGAGACGTGCGGCGATGTCGGGAACCTCAAGGTAGCGACCGGTGGTTTGTTTGTGCTCTGCAATTTCGACGGTGAAATCTTCGAGTGCGACCATATCCACGGCAGGGGTGTATCCGTGCTCGGCCATAAAGAACACAGTGCTCAGAAACGCCGTGCGTTTGTTGCCGTCGTGAAAGGGGTGGTCGCTGATCAAGCCGAAGATTACCGAGGCGGCGATGTCCCAAAAGTCGTCGTAGACAAACATCCCGCCGGCCGAGGCCCATTGACGACCGATGGCCGAGGACAAGAGACCAAAATCCTTGGGGCCGAAACCGGCAATGCCTTCGCCCAACTGAAAGAAATGCTCACAGATGAGGTAATGCGCATCAAGCACATCCTCGCAGGCGAGATAGGGGCGATCCTCTGTGTCCTCAATTTCGGTAAGCAGCGCAGAGAACTGTCGATAGTTTTCGAACAGTTTCGGCGTCAGATCGGTCTCATCAAGCATTTTTAAATCCTGGTTTCGTCTAGCCTGATCCAAGTTCGGTTTCGTGTCGAGCGGGCTGTCAGACCCCAAAAAAAAGGGCAGGCGCGGTGGCCTGCCCTTTTGCGTCTCAAAGCGGGTGGCGCGTTATGCGCCGCGCGATAGGGCGGCGATGCCGGTGCGGGCCATTTCGATCAGGCCGAGCGGGCGCATCAGATCGGCAAAGGCGTCGATCTTTTCGCTGGTGCCGGTCATCTCGAACACAAAGCTCTCAAGCGTGCTGTCGACCACATTGGCGCGGAAAATCTCGGCAAGGCGCAGGGCCTCAATCCGTTTGTCGCCTTGGCCGGTGACCTTGAACAGGGCCAGTTCGCGCTCGACGCTGGGGCCCTCGACCGTCAGGTCATGGACCTCATGCACGGGGACGATACGGCCCAGTTGCGCCTTGATCTGTTCGATCACCGCGGGCGTGCCACGGGTCACGATGGTGATGCGCGACAGGTGGCCCTCATGGTCGACCTCGGCCACGGTCAGGCTCTCGATGTTATAGCCACGGCCCGAGAACAGGCCGATGACGCGGGCCAGAACGCCCGCCTCGTTGTCGACCAGAATGGCCAGCGTGTGGTTCTCGATCACTTCGCCATTGGGGTCGCGTAGGTCATAGGCCGATTTGCGGCTGCTGCCTTTTTTGATCTTTAGTGCAGACATAACTTACCTCGGATAAATGATTTTGAGGTTCGAGGGCTCTTTGCCCCACTGGTTCAGAAGCTCTTGGGCGGTGAATTTCCCCTTGGGCAGGCGGAACGGCACCTTGCCAGAGGCCAGATTGAACGGATCGCCCTCAATCAATTGGCTAAGAGAGCCGTTGTAGGTCGTACTCGGACTACACTCCCAATTGCCACCGCTCAGTCCCGTCACCGAATTTTTGCTGTAAGTCGGGTAGAGCCAGCAGATTTCGTGTTCGGTGAACGCATAGCCGCTGACCTTCCACAATGACGGAACAACACCGAAGTTTCCGGGGTACCACAGATAGGCGCGACCATCGGCGGCGAAATATTCGATCTGGGTTCCGTGAAAACTGTTTTGGGTGATGCGGGTTCGATCCGCGAACAGGGCGCGCGCGGCGTCAACCGTGTGTTCGGTTTCGGGATCAGGATGAAGGGTCCACGGGTCGGGCCCAAGACATCCCGACAGGCCCAGCACGGTGGCAACGGCCACCGCGCTTCGACGCAGGATTGTCGCGACGAAACCCATTACACCAGTACCGCGCCGGTATTGCCGATGGCGTCTTTGGTGGACGCCTCGCCCAGCAGCATTTTGTTATGTGGTTCGCCCGACGGGATCATCGGGAAGCAGTTTTCGTGTTTTTCCACCAAGCAATCAAAGATCACCGGACCGTCGTAGTTGATCATTTCCATGATCGCGTCATCAAGGTCGGCGGGATCGGAGCATTGAATGCCTTTGGCACCGAATGCCTCGGCGAGCTTGACGAAATCGGGCAGGGCCTCGGACCAGCTGTGGCTATAGCGTTCGCCGTGCAGCAGTTCCTGCCACTGGCGCACCATGCCCAGACGTTCGTTGTTCAGGATGAACTGTTTCACGGGCAGGCGGTATTGGATCGCGGTGCCCATTTCCTGCATGTTCATCAGCCACGAGGCCTCACCCGCGACGTTGATCACGAGGGATTCAGGATGGGCCAGTTGCACGCCGATCGACGCGGGGAAACCATAGCCCATGGTGCCCAGACCGCCCGACGTCATCCAGCGGTTCGGATCCTCAAACCCGAGGTATTGCGCCGCCCACATCTGGTGCTGGCCCACCTCGGTGGTGATATAGCGGTCGTGACCTTTGGTCAGTTCTTCAAGACGGGCAAGGGCGTGTTGCGGCTTGATCGTCTTTTCGGCCGGTTTGAACGACAGACAGTCCACCGCGCGCCATTCGTTGATCTGTTTCCACCACTTGGCCAGACCCTCTTTGTTGACCTTGCGGCCACGGGATTTCCAGACGCGCAGCATGTCTTCGAGGACATGGGCCACGTCACCGATGATCGGCATTTCCACGCGGATGGTTTTGTTGATCGAGCTGGGGTCGATGTCGATATGGGCTTTGGCCGATTTGGGGCTAAAGTCCGCAACGCGACCTGTGATGCGGTCGTCAAACCGCGCGCCCACGTTGATCATCAGGTCACAGCCGTGCATGGCAAGGTTGGCCTCATAAAGACCGTGCATGCCCAGCATGCCCAACCAGTTGTCGCCCGACGCCGGATAGGCGCCCAGACCCATCAGGGTCGAGGTGATCGGGAAACCGGTGGCCTCTACCAGTTCGCGCAGCAACTGCGTCGCGGCGGGACCCGAGTTGATGACGCCACCGCCGGTATAGAACACGGGGCGTTCGGCCAGTTCCATGGCCTCAACCAGACGGGTGATCATCTCGATGTCGCCCTTGACGCGGGGCTGATACATCTTGGTGTCGGCCTGCGGCGGGGCGGTGTAGTGGCCGTTGGCGAACTGAACATCCTTGGGGATGTCGATCAGAACGGGACCGGGTCGGCCGCTGGTCGCGACGTGGAACCCTTGGTGGATCGTTGCCGCCAGACGGTCGGTTTCCTTGACCAGCCAGTTGTGTTTCGTGCAGGGGCGGGTGATGCCCACGGTGTCGGCCTCTTGGAAGGCGTCGTTGCCGATCATGAACGTCGGCACCTGACCCGACAGAACCACCAACGGGATGCTGTCCAGCAACGCGTCGGTCAGACCGGTCACCGCGTTGGTCGCGCCGGGGCCCGAGGTCACCAGAACCACACCGGGTTTGCCGGTCGAGCGCGCATAGCCCTCAGCCGCATGAACGGCGGCCTGTTCGTGGCGCACCAGAATGTGGCGGATTTCGTTCTGTTGGAAAATCTCGTCGTAAATCGGAAGCACAGCACCACCGGGGTAGCCGAAAATCACTTCGACGCCCTGATCCTTAAGGGCCTGAACCACCATTTTAGCGCCGGTCATGGTCTTACTCATTTTGCTCTCCGTGCGTCCGTTCCGTGCTCTGTAACAACAAAAAAGCCCCCGTTCTGGCGGGGGCGCATGGGGTACCGTTATGGTCTACCGTTACCGGCCCATGCGCATTCGTTCGACGACGATGACTAGTAGATTAGCCATTGTTGGCCCCTTTGCTGCGTTCGCACGGACATTAGGAGGGGGGGCAGGGGGCGTCAACCGCGAAAAGCGCAAATTTTCTGTCTCAAGGGCAAAAAAATCTTTCCGAATATTGCGCGTTTTCCGGATTTCGCGACATTTGCGCAATTTCAGAGGGGGATTTTCACCCGTTTGGGGAGAGTGCGCGCACCTTATGGGGCATCATGGGCGATCTGGCTGTCGCCGGGGGCCTCGTCACGGCGAGTCATCCCGTAATCGCGGATCACACTGGCCACCCGCAGGCGATAGTCGGAAAACACGCCTGCGCGCCCCGCCGATTGGGCGGCGCGGTGGGCCTCGGTGGTGCGCCAGTTGGCGACGGCGTCCTCGTCACGGAAAAACGACACGGACAGGTATTTGCCGGGGGTGGTCAGACTTTCAAACCGTTCGACAGAGATGAACCCGTCGATCTGTTCGAGATCAGCGCGCAGTTTGGCCGCGATAGCCAGATAGTCGTCGGTGCGCCCCTCGGCGGGAAAGACCTCAAATATAATGGCGATCATCGGTCTTTCCTTTCGAGGTTTAGAGATCGGCGCCGGTGCCCTGCAGCACCCCGTGTTCCAACGCGAACCGCGTCAGACCGGCGGTGGAACTGATGCCCAGCTTGCGTTTCAGGTTCTTGCGGTGGGTCTCGACCGTGCGCACCGAGATATCTAGGGCGAGGGCGACCTCTTTGTTCGACTTGCCTTGGGCCAGTTGCAACAGGATGGCCTGTTCGCGGTTGGTCAGCTGTTCCAGACGTTTGGACACGCGCGGCGACAGGGCGGCCTCGGCCCCCGTGCACAGATAGGTCGCGCCCGCCATCACCGCGTCGATCGCCTGTTTGATCTCTTCGGTGGGCACGTCTTTCAGGATATAGCCCTTGGCCCCGTGCGACATGGCGCTGGTGATGTATTCGGTGCTGTCATGCATCGTCAGGATCAGGATGCGGGTGTCGGGGCGGCGTTCAAGGATCATCTCGGCGGCGCTTAGCCCATTTACCTTGGGCATGTTCAGGTCCAAAAGGATCACGTCGGGGTTCAAATCCTCGACCTGATCAATCATGTCCTGCCCGTTGCTCAGGGTCGCGACCACCTGCAGATCGTCATAGGTTTCGAGGATTGCCTCGATCCCTTCGGCGACCATCGGGTGATCGTCCACAATCGCGACGCGTACGGGGTCTGTCATAGCCTGCCCTTATCCATTTCTGGCCCGGGTGTCGGGTTCGGGCTGTAGCATATGCGACAAAGGCACCTGAGCTTCAATAACCGTTCCCGATTTGCTGGACAGAATGCGTAAGGTTCCCGCCATCTGTTCCATGCGTTCCTGCATATTACGCAGGCCCAGACCGGTCGAGGCCTTGATCGTGCGGTCGGTCGGCAGGCCGTGGCCGTTGTCCTCAATCCGCATGATCGCGCCGCGCCGGTTGCCGCGCAGGTCCATGACGACCTTGGTCGCGCCCGCGTGGCGTTCGATGTTGGTCAGGGCCTCTTGGGCAACGCGGAAGAGGGCAATCTTGGAATCCTTGTCCAACCGGTTGCGAAACACCACGGTCTGGAAATCGACCTCAATGCCGGTGCGCCGCTCAAACTCTTCGGTCAGACCTTGTAGCGCGGGCCCAAGCCCAAGGTCATCCAACACGCCGGGGCGCAAATCGCGGCTGATGCGGCGGACCTCTTGGATGGCGCCGTTCAGGCTGGTGATGCCCTTGGCGACGCTGTCCTCGGCGCGGGCATCCCCCGTGGACAGGCGACGACGCGCAAGGTCCAGCGCATAGCGCGCCCCGATCAGGATCTGGCTGATACTGTCGTGCAATTCACGCGCAACGCGGCCACGTTCCTCTTCTTGTGTGTCGAAAATCCGCTGGGTCAGTTCCTTGAGCTTGGTATCGGCCAGACGGCGCTCGCGGATGTTGATGACCAGACCCGACATGAACACCACCATCAGCGCGGCAAGGGTGATCGCCCCGATGGACATAAAGGTGCGGCTGATGCGGGCCTCGGTCTGGGCGCGGGCCGCCGCGATTGAGCCCAGAACATCGTCCACGAACACGCCGGTCCCCACGACCCAGCGCCAGTCCTGCAGCCCGATCACATAGGAAATGATCTGCGCCTCTTCGCCGGTGGACGGTTTGGTCCAGAGATAGGTGTGATAGCCCCCGCCCGAGCGCGCGATCTTGATCAACTCATCCACAACGGGTGTGCCGCGCGCGTCCTCCAGGCCCGCCCAGTTGCGGTTGATGAATTCGGTCTGGCGCGGACTGACAAGGTTATTGCCGTTGTAATCATAGACGAAAAAATACCCGTCCTGACCATAGATCATCGCCGCAAGGGTCTGAATAACCTTGGTTTTCGCGGCCTCGTCATCGGGCAGGGCATTGCCGTATTCCGACATGAAAGCGGTGCGCGCCAGAGAGATATAGTTCTTAAGCTCTTCCTTCTTCGCGTTCAGCAACTGGGTCTGCAACATCGCGATCTCGCGCTCGGGCAACTGGCGCGCCTGATAGGCGACCAGAAACGCGATTGCCGTCACCGCCACCAACAGGGGGACCGTGGCCAGCAAGAACAGCTTTTGCCCGTAGTTCAGGCGCAGCCGTTCGCGGAGTGACGTGAAAAGGGGCAGGGGGTGTCCTTTCTGCCTAAGCGTGCACCGATTCGGGTGCGATTCGACGGGAATCAGAGTGAAATCCGTGGGGGGACAGTTTCAAAAATCACCAAAATTGGTCAAGATTTTTAACATTTTCCGCGTTTCTACGTAGTACTTGGTATTTATTCAAAACCGGGTACTCGCTAACCTCCCCCGCACTATCGATCCGCCCCCGCTCTGGGCGGGCAACACATTTGGGAGGAATACCATAATGGATCGCCGTTCTTTTCTGCGCGCCTCGGCGCTTGGTGGCACCGCTGCTGCTGCAAGCACTCTGGCCGCTCCGGCTTACGCACAAGGCAAACGCACTCTGACGCTGGTAACGACCTGGGGTCGTGGTCTGGCCGGTGTGCACGACTCGGCTCAGCGCGCTGCTGACTCGATCACCGCAATGACCGACGGTGCTCTGACCGTTGACCTGAAAGCCGCCGGTGAACTGGTTGGCGCGTTCGAAGTGTTCGACGCTGTGTCCTCGGGTCAGGCCGACATGTACCACGGTGCAGACTACTACTTCACCGGTCAGCACCCCGCCTATGCGTTCTTCACCGCTGTTCCCTTCGGCATGACCGCACAGGAACTGGCCAACTGGTACTACCAGGATGGCGGTATGGAACTGCACGACGAGCTGGGTCAGATCTTTGGCCTGAAATCCTTCCTGGCCGGTAACACCGGTGCACAGGCAGGCGGCTGGTTCTCGAAAGAGATCAACAGCCCCGAGGACTTCAACGGTCTGAAGTTCCGTATGCCGGGTCTGGGCGGCAAAGCTCTGGGTAAACTGGGCGCATCGGTTCAGAACCTTCCGGGCGGCGAAGTGTACCAAGCACTGGCATCGGGCGCCATCGACGGCACCGAGTGGATCGGTCCCTGGGCCGACGAAAAAGCCGGTTTCCAAGAGATCACCAAAGTGTACTACACCGCTGGCTTCCACGAGCCGGGTGCAGGTCTGTCGCTGGCCACCAACCGTGACGTGTTCGAGAGCCTCTCGCCCGCGCACCAGAAGGTCATCGAGATCGCAGCAGCCGAAGCTCACCAGTGGAACCTGTCGCAGTTCCTGGCCAACAACGGTGCCGCTCTGCAGCGTCTGCAGGCCTCGGGCGTCAAGCTGATGGAATTCCCCGACAGCGTTTGGGACGCCTTCGGTGCCGCATCGCAGGCCGTACACGAGGAAAACCTGGGCGACGACCTGTACAAAAAGGTCTACGACAGCGCGATGACCTCGATGAAAGCATCGTCGGCTTGGATCAACAAGTCGTCGGGTGCCTACACCGCACAACGCGACCGCGTTCTGGGCTAAGCGCCCACACGGTACGAAATGAGGCTCCCCGGTCCGATTGGATCGGGGAGTTCCACTTGGGGCATGCGGCACCGGTCCGCGCCCGTTCAAGAGAGATGGGGGACCTGTCTTGGAGCAATCCACTAAAGAAAGCATTATGTGGATCGTCTATTACGGCGGCTCGACGGAATTCGCGCTGATCGCATTAGGTGTTTTCGCATTGGTGTTCGTGCTGGGGGTCATCAAGCGCGACTTTTTGTGGGGCGTCGTGCGCGTCCTCGAAGGGTTCGCCAACAGCTTTGGCCGCTTTTTCGCATGGGCCGGTCTGTTGATGGTGCTTCAGCAGATCGTCATCGTATTCCTGCAACGGATCTTCCGTGTGGCCGAGATTTCCTTTGGCCCCGCCGGATATTCGTTCACCAAGGACCTCAGCTGGTGGTCCGAGGAACTCAAGCTTTACAATGCCATGGTGGTCGCGATGTGTGCGGCCTATACGTTCGTTCAGGGCGGCCATGTGCGCGTGGACCTGATCTATTCTGCCGTGTCGCACCGCACCAAGCGGGCCATCGACATGTTCGGCTCGGTCGTCTTTATGATGCCGGTTGCGATCATCATGTGGATGTACTCGTGGTACTTCCTGTGGCGCCACCTGATCACGCCGAAACCCTCGGCCTCGGACACGCTTGAACGGCTGATGCTCAAGGCGCGCGCGGTGCGCTGGAACGTGGAAACCATCGGTTTCTCGCCCAACGGCTTTAGCGCCTATTTCCTGTTTAAGGTCCTGATCCTCATCTACTGCGGCATGATCTTTATTCAGGCGATGTCGTTCTTTTACCGCTCGTATCTGGAATTTGTCGAAGGCGAAGACAGCGCCGGTAAATTCCTTGATCGCGACACGCTGGGTGAAGGCGAAGAAGCCTACGAAGGCACCCACTAACTCAACGAGGCTGAGCAAATGTTATTTGGACTTGATGGCGTCGAGATCGGCCTGATCATCGTCTTTTTGTGCCTCTTTGGGGGCATTCTCTCGGGCTTTCCCGTCGCCTTTTCGATTGGCGGCGCGGGCGCTCTTTCCTTTGGGATCATCGCGGCACTGGACAGCCAGGGCCTGTTGATCCACCAAGCAATCGACACCGGTTCCGAGGCCTATCGCGCCTTGATCGGACAGGGGTTGCATCCGGACTCAATCACAATCTTCCGATACCCCGAATTGCCACGCGAGGCCCACGCGGTCTTTGAAAACGGCTGGCAAACGGCGATGGACCGCAACATCAGCTTTGTCGTCAACCGGATGAACGAACGTGTGTTCGCCGGTCAGTCGATCGAAACCCTGCTGGCGGTTCTGATGTTCGTCCTGATGGGCATCACGCTGGAACGTTCCAAAATCGCGAACGACCTGCTGACGACTATGGCGCGTGTCTTTGGCCCGCTGCCCGGTGGTCTGGCCGTGTCGGTTGTGGTTGTGGGCGCGTTTCTGGCCGCCTCGACCGGTATCGTTGGTGCAACCGTTGTGACCATGGGTCTGTTGTCGCTGCCCACTATGCTGCGCAACAAATACTCGCCCGAACTGGCCACCGGTGTCATCGCGGCCTCGGGGACGCTGGGGCAGATCATCCCGCCCTCGATCGTGATCGTTCTCTTGGGGACGTTGGCCGGTGACCTCTATTCGGCGGCACAGGAACAGCGCGCCCAATTGGCAGGCTGTACCGATGCTCTGACCTATCTGGGCACGGCACCTGTTGTGTCGGTGGGCACCCTGTTCCAAGCGGCCATCGTGCCGGGCATCATGTTGGCCTTCCTCTATGCGGCCTATGCGTTCGGCTTTGCGGTGTTGAACCCGTCCAAGGCCCCTGCGGTCCAGATCACGGATGGCACGCCGTCGGCCGCCACCCGTAACGAGAAACTGACGTGGTTCTTGTTCGTTCCGGTTGGCGCGATTGCCGTTGGCATGTTGGCGATCAACCTGAACGTCGCGGGCTCTCAGTCGCTTGAGGTCAGCAGCTTCTCCGAAGCAACGGGTGGCGCTGCGCTGCGCACCAATGTGTCCGAGCAGTGCCAGATCTCAATGATCGAACTGCACGGCCAAGAGGCATGGGACGAAGCCGTCGCACAACAGGCCGAAATCGATGCCGCCGGTGGCGCGCAATCGGCAACGGCCCTGACGCCTGAACAGCTGGAACAGGCCCGTGCGGACAAGCTAGCCAATGCGCCCGCGCTGTCCTCGTCGGTTCTGGTTCTGCTGATCGGTCTGGGCATTGTCCTCAGCGTGGCACGCGGTGTTGCCCCCAATGGCGACATGCGTCCCCTGTTGATCGGGGCGGCGGGGATCGGCCTTGCGCTGGTCTTTGACGCGGCCTTTGTCAGCCCGCTCACCTCGTCTGGTGGGGCCTTCCTGATCCTTGCCATCCCGTTTGCGATTTTGTTCTACGGGGTGCGGGCGGCCTTTGGCATGCTGGCGACCAACGATCTGTTGCGCGTGGTCTTCCCGCCGCTTCTGCTGATCGTGGCGGTTCTGGGCTCGATCCTTGGCGGCATCACCAACCCGACCCCCGCCGCGGCGCTTGGGGCCGGTGGCGCGATCATGCTGGCGGCCTACCGCAAGCTGCAAGAAGAGGGCAAAGGCGGCAAGCTGATCATCTGGTCGGCGCTGGCCGTGATCGTCATGATCTTTGCCGGGACCGAGTTCGACCTGCGCGTCAGCCGCGAAGTCGTCCCCGCGCAAGACTGGTTTGCCTTTGTCGTCGCGCAGGGCGCGTACCACTTCTTTATCTTCGGCATCCTCTACGGATGCTGGGTGTTGTGGCGCACGGGCGTCCTGCCGCCGATCGTTCGCGAAACGGCCAAGGTGACGTCGATGGTCTTTACCATCCTGATCGGCTCACAGGTTCTGAACCTTGTCGTGGTCTCGTTCGGGGGTGAGGAATACATTCAGGACTTCCTCCAGAGCTTTGATAATGAGCTCAAGGTCTTCCTGATCGTGATGCTGGTGCTGTTCGTGCTGGGCTTTGTTCTCGACTTCCTCGAGATCATCTACATCGTTGTCCCGATCGTGGGTCCGGTGATCTATGGCGGGTCCTTCGATCCCAAATGGGTCACCATCATGATCGCGGTCAACCTGCAGACCAGCTTCCTGACACCGCCGTTCGGCTTTGCGCTGTTCTATCTGCGCGGTGTGGCCCCCAAAGAGGTCACCACCAGCCACATCTACCGCGGTATCATCCCGTTCGTTCTGGTTCAGGTCCTCGGCCTTGCGATCCTGTGGTTCATCCCCAGCATCGTGACCATCGTCCCGAACCTGCTGGCGAACTAAGCGCGACACAAAACCCACTAAAACAACAAACGGGGGCCCGACGGGTCCCCGTTTTCCTTTGGGTAACAGGTGTTTTGAAATGTAATCCGGAACTGTGTTGACGCGCCAACCCTGCTGGGGAAAGGTCAAAACTGTCGACAGAGGTCCCTTTGCCAATGCCGTATTTACGAAACGCCATCATTTTTCTTCTGCCGCTGATCGGCTTTGCCGCGCTTCAGGTGGCCGCCGCGCCTCTTCGTGAGGAGATTTCGGAATTGCGGGATGGCTTTCGGGCGTCAATTTCGTATGGCATCGACTCTCCGGAATATTACGCGGCGTTTTCCGCAATTCTTGTCCCGCTATCGCGACTGGGCTTTTATACCTTTTCCGTTTTCGTTCTATGCGGGGTGGTGGCGGGCATTCTTATCCCGAATAGGATTTTTGCCAAACAGACGGCCATCTCTTTGATGGCAATGTCTATTGGGATTGGTGCTGCATTGATACTGTTCGGCGTGGACCATATGTACTGGTCCAGGATCGCGCTCGATCTGGGCTTTGCGGTTCTATTCGCCATCGGAGTGGTTTGGATTAAAACCATAATCGCGGCACTTTGGGCACGCCTGCGCGTGCAATAGGTCCCGGGCCCTACTATATCACCGTCGCGGGGCGCGCAGATCGGGGAGCGAGATTTTGGCGACCTGTTCGGCAATCGGATCAACGGACAGGGGATGGGTTTCGCCCTCATGATCGCATGGATCGCCGATGTCCTGCCATGTGCCGTTTTTATAGATTTCCAGCGCGCTGAACCGCGCCTTGTATCCCATCTTGGGACTGCCGGGCACCCAATAGCCCAGATAGACATAGGGCAGGCCCGCATCGCGCGCGATGTCGATGTGATCCAGAATGACTTGGGTCCCAAGGCTATGATCCATCATGTCGGGATCATAGAACGAGTAGACCATGCTTAGACCGTCTTTCAGGATATCGGTCAGGCAGACAGCGACCAGATCGCTGGCCCCGTATTCATCGCGGGCGGAATATTCGATGACGCGGCTGCGGATCGGGGTTTCCTCAATCATCGCGGCGAATTCAAAGATATCCATATCCGCCATGCCGCCATCGGCGTGACGTGTGCTGAGGTAACGGCGGAACAGGGTATACTGATCCTCGGTCGCCCAAGGCGAATTCGTCGACCGGCGCAGATGCGCGTTTTTGCGGCGCGTGCGCTTCTGGGACTTGTTCGCCTTGAAATCGGCCACGCGGATGCGGGCGGACAGGCAGGCGGTGCAATCCGAACAGGACGGGCGGTAGAGCACATTCTGCGAGCGGCGGAACCCCTGATGCGACAGGGCATCGTTAAGCTGTTCTGCGTGCTCGCCTTGCAGGGCCGTGAACAGCTTACGCTCCATCCGGCCCTGCAGATAAGGGCAGGGCTGGGGGGCCGTAACATAGAACTGTGGCGCAAGCGGTAGGGTGTGACGCATGACTCAGACGGATGTTGTTTGGCCAAACGCTAGCAAAGCCTGCGCCACGCGCCAAGGGTCTTGCGCGGATTAGGCGGCGCGGTTGATCACCGCCGTGCCCAGAACATAGTCATGCAGACCCTGCGCGCGCGGGGTGCTTAGCATCAAAACGATCGACCCGATTTGAAAGAAGATACTGATCACAAGGGCGGAATAGGCCCCCGTATGCATCACCGCCATCGGCAAATCCAGCGTCCGGCCTTGGCCATCGCGCACCTCAATCGACATGGCCATCATCCCAAGCGTTGCCGAATTTCGCGCCAACATGACCGTGCGATAGGCAAAGCCGATCACCACATACATGAGCGGGAAAAAGAACAACCCCAGAAATGCGGTGAACGGCAGGGCCAGAACGCAGAGCACAACAATGATGACCGAGTCGATAAAGAACGCGACCAGTCGTTTGCTGGGCACGCCCGTATAGAATTCCGGTTGGGTGTCGGGATCAGGCAGACCCCAAAGCGTTTGTTCCATTCCTATGACCTAATAGGTGTTGGGCATAAAAGAAAGGGCGCGAGGGCGCGCCCTTTAGCTGTCGTGGCCGGATCTACGCGGTTTCGTGCGTGTCGGCGTCTTTGGTCTCGCGGGCCTTGGCCGCGCGGTCATCCAGAAACTGGTCGAACTCGGATTTGTCCTTGGCCTCGCGCAGGCGGCGCAGGAAATCCTCGAACGCTTGTTGTTCGTCTTCAAGACGGCGCAGCGTATCGGCCTTATAGGCGTCAAAGGCGCTGTTGCCCGACGATTTGAAACCGTAATGCGAGCGCTCGGCGCGACGTTTGCATCCGTTGAACATGTTCTTTTTACCCCAAATCATATAGGCCAGCAGTGCGAGGCCCAGCGGCCAGAAAAAGATGAACGACAAAACCATGGCCGCAATCCACGCGCCCTTACCGCGCTGATCCAACCAGTTTTCGGCTTGTGACGGCCAGGTTGCGACGGAACTCATTCTTGTACTCCTTGTTTGATGTGAATGCCTTTCACATTGCATAGATTGGGTCGGTATTGCGTGCTTGCAAGGGGTTATGTGAATGGGTTTAACATTTTTTGTCAAAAAATGTTTCGTCTCAAATATTTGCGGTGCAAATATTTTTTTGGGTGCGTGAAATTCATCCGAATTTCACGGGGCACATTGACCGCGGTGATGTGCCAAGTCATCAATGTGGCATGACGCTTGAGACCATGATCCGCCGTGTGCCCTTGGTGTTCGATCCTGATTGCGGGACCGATGTGCCGGATGTTTTGCGGACGAAAACGCCGCCTTTGTCCGATCTGTTGGCGGGCACGGCGGGGTGCAGCCCCTATTTGAAGTCCCTCCTGCACAAAGAGGCCGCTTGGTTAAGCGCCGCGCTTGGGCAACCGATTGAGGGCGCGTTTGACAGTATTCTGAGCGATGTGTCGGGGCTGACATTGGACCAATTGCCGGTCCATCTGCGACAGGCCAAGCGCCGCGCGGCCTTGTGGATCGCTCTGGCCGATCTGTCCGGCGCTTGGGATTTGGAGCAGGTGACCGGCGCGCTGACTCGCTTTGCCGATCTCTGTGTTGATGTGACGATCAAACGTCTGATCGCCGCTGAAATTGCGCGGGGCAAGCTGCCCGGTATGACTGAGGACGATGTAGAGACCGGCGCGGGGATGGTCGCGCTGGCCATGGGAAAACACGGCGCGGGCGAGTTGAACTATTCCTCGGATATCGACCTGATTTGCCTGTTTGATCAGGACCGGTTTGATCCCGACGATTATCATGACGCCCGCGCCGCGTTCGTGCGCGTGACCCGTAAGATGAGCACGATCCTGTCCGACATCACCGGCGACGGCTATGTGTTTCGCACCGATCTGCGCCTG
This sequence comes from Rhodovulum sp. FJ3, assembly GCF_032918305.1. Taxonomy (NCBI): domain Bacteria; kingdom Pseudomonadati; phylum Pseudomonadota; class Alphaproteobacteria; order Rhodobacterales; family Paracoccaceae; genus Rhodovulum; species Rhodovulum sp. FJ3. The sequence continues at coordinate 240,130 of NZ_JAWJUU010000001.1, read as the reverse complement.
CGCCCCGATGCGCAGGTGACGCCGGTCTGTATGGCGATGGCGGCGGCCGAGTCCTATTACGAGAGCGTCGGGCGCACGTGGGAGCGCGCCGCGCATATCAAGGCGCGTCCCTGCGCCGGCGATATCGACGCTGGATGGGCCTATCTGGAGCGGTTGCGCCCGTTTGTGTGGCGCAAACATCTGGATTTCGCGGCCATTCAGGACGCCCATAACATGCGTCTGGCCATTCGCGATCATAAGGGGCTGCACGGCGCGCTGACACTTGGCGGCCATAACCTGAAGCTGGGCCAAGGGGGCATTCGCGAGATTGAGTTTTTCACCCAGACCCGCCAGATCATTGCAGGCGGGCGCGACCCCGATCTGCGGGTGCGCGGTACGGTTGAGGGTCTGGCGCGGCTGGCCGACAAGGGCTGGATCCCGCAGGAGGTCGCCGCGACCCTGACCGAGGATTACCGCACCCTGCGGGAGGTCGAGCACCGGTTGCAAATGGTCAACGACGCCCAAACGCACAGCATGCCGACATCCGATACTGGCATCGACCGGATCGCGCGGTTTTGTGGCGATGCAGAGACGTCGGTGTTTGCCGACCGGATGTTGACCCTGTTCAAACGCGTGGACGGTCTGACCGAGGACTTTTTCGCCCCGACACAGCGCGATGCGGCGGCGACCCCGCTGCCCGATTTTGCGGCGGAGTTCACGGGGCGGTGGCGGACCTATCCGGCGTTGCGCTCGGCCCGTGCGGTGGAACTGTTCGACCGGTTGAAACCCGCGATTCTAGAGCGCCTGACCAACGCCGCCCGCCCGCAAGAGGCATTTGCCGCATTCGACGGGTTCCTGTCGGGGCTGCCTGCGGGGGTTCAGGTGTTTTCCTTGTTCGACGCCAACCCGCAACTGATTGATCTGATTGTGGATATTGCGACCACTGCGCCCGAGCTGGCGCGATACCTGTCGCGCAATGCGTCGGTGTTTGATGCGGTGATTGGCGGAGGGTTCTTTGCGCCGTGGCCGGGACCGGATGCCTTGGTCGCCGAATTGTCCGCGCATCTGCCCGAGGCTGGCGATTACGAACGCCAATTGGACGCCGCGCGTCGCTGGGCCAAGGAATGGCATTTCCGGATCGGGGTGCACCTCTTGCGTGGCCTGATCAGTGCAGAACAGGCAGGTGAACATTACGCCGATCTGGCCGGCGCGGTGGTGGCGGGGATCTGGCCCGCCGTGGTCGACAATTTCGCCGCCAAACACGGGGTGCCGCCGGGGCGCGGGGCCTGTGTGATCGGCATGGGCAGCCTTGGCGCAGAGCGCCTTGGGCCGCGCAGCGATCTGGACCTGATCGTGATCTATGATCCCGACGGCGCCGAGATGTCAGAGGGCCGTCGCCCCCTGAACGTGCGCGCCTATTACGCGCGCCTGACACAGGCGTTGGTGACGGCCCTGACCGCGCCGATGGCCGAGGGGCGCCTCTATGAGGTCGATATGCGCCTGCGCCCATCGGGCAATCAGGGGCCCGTGGCGACCTCGGTTCAGGCGTTTCGCGACTATCAACAGACCCAAGCGTGGACGTGGGAGCACCTTGCCCTGACCCGCGCGCGGCCCATTGCGGGCGCGCCCGATCTGATGGCCGAGGTTGAGGCGTTCCGCCGCGATTTGCTGGCGGCCAAGTCCGACCCTGACACCACGTTGCAAGGGGTGGCCGAGATGCGCGCGCGTCTGGCCGCCGCCAAACCGCCCAAGGGGCCGTGGGACGTCAAACTGGGCCCCGGCCGGATACAGGACATCGAACTGGTGGCCAGCGCGGCCGCCCTGATCGCGGCCAATCCCGCGACCGAGGTGATCCATCAACTGACCCCCGATGCGCCATGGCCCGACCCCGAACAGGCGCGCGCGTTGAACCACGCCTATTGCCGCTTGCGTCAGGTCGAAACCGCGGCCAAGCTCTTGTCGGACAAACCGCTTGATCCGTCGGCTTTGGGGCAGGGGGGCGGTGCGTTTGTGCTACGCACGACCGAGGCCACGTCGCTGGACGATCTGGCCGCGCGTTTGGCGCAACTTGAACAGGACAGCGCGGCGATCATCGACGCCCTGTTGCCTGCCGTATCAGAGGACGCGGAATGAGCGATACCAACATCGACCCCAAGGGCCTGATCCGTGAGGCCTATAAGATTGAGGGCATCACACTTGAGGAATGCAAATCCATTTTCCTCGACTGGGCGATGGGAGCAGGCGACGATCCCAGGGGCGAAATCCGCATCCTGTTGGACCGGCACGCCGTGGGCCGCGATGACCATCCGATGACGCAGGTTTTGCGCGATGGTCTGGGCGAGGGCGACACCCCGCGCCGCCGTGGTGGTGCGCGGGGACGTCGGGTTTAGGGCCTAGCGGGGCAGGGCCGCTGCCTCGGCCGCAAGGGCGGTGATGGCGGACCAATCGCCCGCATCGACCAGATTTCCGGGCGCGACCCAACTGCCGCCCACGCACAGGGTGTTGGGCAGAGACAGGTAATCAGGCGCGTTTTTCAGGGACACACCGCCGGTCGGACAGAACCGGATTTGCGGCAGGGGCGAGGCCAGCGATTTCAGCGCGGGCGCGCCGCCGTTTGCCTCGGCCGGAAAGAACTTTTGCACGGTGAACCCGCGTTCCAGCAGATACATCGCCTCGGACGCCGTCGCCGCACCGGGCAGCAGGGGCAGGTCGGCCTCTAGGCAGGCGTCGATGATGCGGTCGGTCGCGCCGGGCGAGACACCGAATTTCGCGCCCGCATCCTTGGCCGCCTGAACATCGGCGGGGGTCAGCAAGGTGCCCGCACCCACGACGCCACCCTCGACCGTCGACATCTCGCGGATCACGTCCAGCGCTGCGTCGGTGCGCAACGTCACCTCCAGCGCGGGCAGACCGCCCTTGACCAGCGCGCGCGCCAAATCTGCGGCGGTGCTGGCGTCCTTGACCACCAGAACGGGGATCACGGGGGCCAGACGGCAGATGTCTTCGCTTTGGGCAGAGGCCTGTTCGGGGGTCATGTCGGGGCGTCCTATCTGAATTCTGTTAGCGCTCTCATAGCCCAAAAGCAGGGCGCAAAACAAGTCCCCGCAACGGCGCTAGACCGTTTCGCGGCACCGCCACGCCGTAACGCCCATAATCACGGCACCGATCAGGGCCAGCGCGCCGAGAACCGGCGCGGCGGTGATGTTGTTGACCGCCACCCCGATCAGGGCCCAGACGATCGCGATCCCATAGGCGGGCGCGCGGCGCAGGCGGGTTTGAACCGTGATCCCGACTGCCAGAACGCCGAGCAGGGTGAGGATCGCCCACCCCGTTTCGCCGGTCAGCACACCCCATCCCGCCCCGATCAGGGCCAGCGACACAAAGGACGCCGCCGTTAACCATCCCGCGTACAAGGCGACGGGCACCTGCAACACCCACCGGTCGCGCAGCGGTGTCGCGAACAGGGCGGCAATCGCGGAGGCCAGCATCCAGAATATCAGAACCGTCGCCCAGACCGGATCGCCCATCGCAATCCCGATCCACAGCGCACCGGGGCCAAGCGAGGCGATCAACGCCCACCGCGTCCGCGTCCATCCGCCGTCCGCCCCGTGCCGCCACAGGCCAACACCCGCAGAGACGGCCAACCACGCATAGATCAGACCCCAGATCGCAAAGGCATATCCGGCGGGCTGTGCCTTTGGCGAATCCTGTGGGATCGGGAACTGCGACGGCTCATACCCGCCGAATTGTCCGAACACGGCGGGCGACAGAACGAACGCGGCGGTGACAAGCGCGGTCAGAATGGCGGGCAATCGGGGCATGGGATGTCCTTTCCCCAACAACCCTAGCGCGGACGTGATCAAAAGAAAGAGGGATGTGATTTGTCACCATCCGGCACCGGTGCGACCTCAAAGGGCATTCTGTTTTCACCTAAGAAAGGCGCACAGTCATGATGCCGATTGCCCCGATTGGTCCCTTGGCCTTTATTTTCCCTCTCCTTTACCTCGCATTCTTTATCTACGTGGTTTGGGTCATCGTCTCTTTGGTCACTGCGCTAAAACGGATTGCAGCCGCCCTTGAGGCGCAGGTGCAGCTTGCTCAGGCGGCAGCTGAGAGAGATCAGGCAAGTAGCTGATATCATGGGGTGAAAGGGGTGTTCGGCGCGTTGGGTGACCGGAATGCCCCCACTGTCCACCGCGGCGTGCACGCGTCCCGTTGGACCCGCGATGCCGTCGGTGAGATTTCCGCGCGTTTGCGGGGGATCGCGCCGCAAGACCGTTAACGAAAAGGGCCGCCCAGATCGGACGGCCCTTGCAATTCATGTCGCGGGGATCAGGCCAGTTGCCCGTCCGCCGTGATCCGCGTCTTGCCGCCCAGACGGGCGTGCAGAACCTCGGGCAGGGTGACAGACCCGTCCTCTTGCTGACCGTTTTCCAGAACCGCAATCAGGCAGCGACCAACGGCCAGACCCGACCCGTTCAGCGTATGCAGGAACTCGGGCTTGCCGCCCTCGGCGGGCTTGAACCGTGCGTTCATGCGGCGCGCCTGAAAATCGCCACAGGTCGAAACCGAGCTGATCTCGCGATAGGTGTTCTGACCGGGCAACCAGACCTCAATGTCATGGGTGCGGCGCGCGCCAAAACCCATGTCGCCGGTGCACAGGGCAACCGTGCGATAGGGCAGGCCGAGGCGTTCCAGAATATCCTCGGCACAGCGGGTCATGCGGGCGTGTTCCGCCTCGCTCTCGTCCGGTTTGGTGATCGAGACCATCTCGACCTTTTCGAACTGGTGCTGGCGCAGCATACCGGCGGTGTCGCGCCCCGCGCTGCCCGCCTCAGACCGGAAGCACTGGGTGTGGGCGACGTAACGGCGGGGCAGATAGCCCTCTTCGACCATCACATTGTTCACGATGTTGGTCAGCGTCACCTCGGCCGTCGGGATCAACCACCAACCGTCCTTGGTCTGATAGCTGTCCTCGCCGAACTTGGGCAACTGACCGGTGCCATACATCATGTCTTCACGCACCAGAACGGGGGTGATTGCCTCGGTCAGGCCGTTTTCGTCCACATGGGTGTCGATCATGAACTGGGCCAGCGCACGGTGAACCCGCGCCACGGCACCCGACAGAACCACAAAGCGCGATCCGGCCAGTTTCGCCGCGACCTCGAAATCCATGCCGTCCTGAACGGCGGGCAGGTCGTAATGTTCCTTGGGCGCAAAGGTAAACTCGCGCGGCGTGCCCCAGCGGCGAATTTCGACATTGTCGTCCTCGTCCGCGCCGTCCGGCACGTCATCCGCAGGGGAATTGGGCAACGTCATCAACAGGTTGACCAGTTCCGCGTCCTTGGCCTTGGCGTCCTCGTTCAGGCGGGCGACCTCGGCCTTTTTGTCGGCAACAAGGGCGCGCAGGCGCTCAAACTCGGCCTCATCGCCGGAGGCCTTGGCCTTGCCAACCTCTTTGGAGGCCTTGTTCTGCTCGGCCTGCGCGGTCTCGGCGGCAAGGATCATGGCGCGGCGCGCCTCGTCCAGCGACAGGATTTCCGACGACATCGGCGCAGCCCCCCGACGGGCAAGTGCCGCGTCCAGAGCAGCAGGGTTTTCGCGGATGGCTTTGATGTCGTGCATGGGTCATGTCCCTTGGCGATTCAGTCAGGCTGTTTCCTAGCCTGTAGGGGCGTCGTCGTCAAAACCGATCTCGTTCCAAAGGCGTTGATACAGTTCCTTTAGCTCTTGCCGCCGTCCATCATATTGTGTCGCTTGCGGCCACAAATCAGCGGTCGGCCGAAACGCGCCCTTTTCGAGTTGCTCGACGCGTTCTCTAAGACGTGTGGGCCAATGGGTGGGAAAGCCTTCGGCCCCTTCGATTTCGACAGTACTATCACCTATGAGATAGGATAGCGTACCTTGGGTGACGGGAAAAATCGGCGGCAACATCATGTTTTGCAGCACTGATCCGGCGAAATTCTTAGGGTGGAAGAAATTTCCTCCTCCAGGCGGCCCAGTCGAAATTTGGTTTCTCAAGAAAGTAAATGAAACTTGAACTAGTTGAGTGCACTGAAAGGTTGCGTTATCAAACTCGAACACTTGAGACATGTTAAATTGTACGTTTTCCAGAAGGGCTAGGTCGAACTCTTGAGCGCGGCCACCAATCTCTGAAAACTCAACATCTGCTAAGCGCGAAAACCTGAAATCAGCTTGGTGCATGTCAACATAACGGAATCTCACACGTTCAACGAAAAGCCCTCTAAAGTCGATGTCGTTCAAGTTCATCTTCCATCCTAGAGCTTTTTCGAACGAGATGTCCTCATCGTCACGTTCGGACACAATCCCAAGAGCGCGAGAAATGTCCGCCCGCGGTCTATTTCCCTTTCCCAAAACTTTGTCTTTGCGAAGGTTCTCAACAAGATATGCAGCGACTATTTCCATTAGCTCGCAGTAGATATTGCGGTTTGCTTTTGCGATCCTAGCCAGTGCAAGGAGCCCGCCGATGCGGACTTCGATGTTCGGTTCAAGGCGGTCGCCCACTTGGCGTGTCGCACCAAGGTTCTCAACGGCTTTGTTGATCTGGTCCGTGACGTGGTTCTGCTCGGCGACGTCGGTTTGGCGGCGGTTGTAGATGGTTTTAAAGACGGTAAAGGGCAGGGCGACGACGGCGGTCGTCACTGCAGTCAGAGCCGCCGTTGACGTCAGCAACCACCGCGCGGTTTGCGGTTCCTCGGCAAAGAACGCATCATATGCGGCCTTTGGAACCTGAACGATCGTCCACCAAAGGCCAAGGATCAGTGTCAGGGCGATGCCGAGGTACAGCGCGATAAAAACCACCGAGATGAGGCGGCCCAGCCAACGCGCTTTAGAAAAGTCCGGCTCGGTCGTGAGCCCCAGCCATGTGATCAGATTGTGTTTTTCGTCCGCCATGCGCGCCCCTCAACCAATGCGCGTATGGTGCGCGATGTTTCGTGTTGGGGAAAGGGGGCAATCTAGGCTGCGGCGCTTTGGGCCCTTGGCGTTTGGGTTTGCGGGCCCATATCGGGCTTATCCGCCTTGCCATCCCTTGGGGGCGTGGCTAGGGTGCGCGCCAAACTGACAGGTGCGGGTCACGGCCCGCCCATTGCAAGGGGATTAACCTATGTTCGTAACGCCCGCATATGCGCAGGCCGATGGTGGTGCTGGCTCTTCTTTGGCCCAGTTCGTTCCGCTGATCCTGATCTTTGTGATCATGTATTTCCTGATGATCCGTCCTCAGCAGAAAAAGATGAAAGAGCACAAGGCGATGGTCGAGGCGCTGCGCCGTGGTGACCAGATCGTGACCCAAGGCGGTTTGATCGCCAAAGTGGTCAAGGTTAAAGACGACAACGAGGTCGAGGCAGAGATCGCCGATGGTGTCAAAGTGCGCGTAGTGCGTCAGACCATCACGCAGGTCCTGAACAAGACCGAACCCGCAAACGAAGGCTAATTCACGCCAATGCTGTTTATCCCGCTCTGGAAACGGATCGTCATCTGGGGCCTGTGTGCCTTGGGTATTTTGATGGCTATGCCCAACCTGTTCTATGAGCGGGTTGAGAGGCACAACGACGCCGTCGCGGCGATCGAGGCGGGGCAGGACAGCGAGACGCTGAACGCGCAGGCGGCCGGTTGGCCGTCTGTTTTGCCGTCGTCCCTTGTGAACCTCGGGCTGGACCTGCGCGGTGGTGCGCATTTGCTGGCCGAGGTGCAGTTGGGCGACGTCTATGCCACGCGCATCGACGGCATGTGGCCCAGTGTGCGCGATGAGCTGCGCGACCTGCGCGCCCAGATCGGCACGATCCGCCGTCAGCCCTCTGCGCCCGATGAGTTGCGGGTGGCCGTGTCGCAGGTTGAGGGCATTCAGGCCGCCTATGACGCCGTGCGCGGTTTGGCCCAGCCGATTGTGTCGCTGACCGGTGCGGGGCAGAACGATATCGAGGTCGCCGTTGACGGGAACGAGATCGTCGTCACCCTGTCCGAGGCCGAAAAGCAGGCGACCGATGACCGGACCCTGCAGCAGACGCTGGAAATCATCCGCCGCCGTGTGGATGAGGTCGGCACGCGCGAACCCACCATCCAACGTCAGGGCGCGGACCGCGTTTTGATCCAGGTGCCTGGTATCGGCTCGGCCGATGAGCTGAAGGCGCTGATCGGGACCACGGCGCGCTTGACGTTCAACCCCGTTGTGGGGCGCACCAACAACCCCGACCAGAACCCGGGCGCACGTAATGTGATCCTGCCGTCGCTGGACGAGGAGGGTGTTTATTACATCATCGACCCGACCCCCGTGGTCAGTGGTGAGGACCTGACCGACGCGCAACCCGCGTTTGGCCAGAACGGCGAACCGGTCGTGACCTTCCGCTTTAACGCCAGTGGCGCGCGCCGCTTTGGCGATTATACGGTGGCCAATGTCGGCTCGCCCTTTGCGATCGTTCTGGACGATGAGGTCGTCTCGGCCCCCGTGATCCGTGACGCGATCCAGACCGGCTCGGGCCAGATTTCGGGGAACTTTACGGTTGAGGAGAGCACCAACCTTGCCGTGCTGCTGCGCGCGGGGGCCTTGCCGGCCGAGCTGAGCTTTCTCGAGGAACGGACCATCGGGCCGGAACTGGGCGCAGATAGTATTGAGGCCGGTCGTCTGGCCAGCATCGTGGCCTTTGCCGCCGTTCTGGTGTTCATGGTTCTGTCCTATGGGTTCTTTGGCGTGATCGCCAACGTCGCCCTGATCATGAACGTCGCCCTGATTTTCGGGTTCCTGTCCGCCCTTGGCGCGACCCTGACCCTGCCGGGGATTGCGGGGATCGTGTTGACCATCGGTATGGCGGTTGATGCGAACGTTCTGATCTTTGAGCGTATCCGGGAGGAGCTAAAGACCGCACGCGGTCCGGCGCGCGCGATCGAGCTTGGCTATGAAAAGGCGCTGAGCGCGATTATCGACGCCAACATCACCACCTTCATCACCGCCGTGATCCTGTTCATGCTGGGCTCGGGTCCGGTGCGCGGGTTTGCGGTGACGCTGGGGATCGGGATTTTGACCTCGGTCTTTACGGCGATTTTCGTGACGCGTTTGATCATTGTGACGTGGATGGAACGCCGCCGTCCCAAAACCATCGTGGTATAAGAGGCCAATATGCGACTGAAACTTGTACCATCCGAAACGAACTGGCCGTTCTTTAAACGCGCCAAGATGACCTTTGGCCTGTCGGCGGTTCTGTTTGTGGCCTCGATTGTCGTGTTCCTGACCATGGGTCTGAACTTTGGCATCGATTTCCGTGGCGGCACGACCATCCGGTCGGAAAGCAGCCAGCCCGTCGATATCGCGGCCTATCGTGATGCGATGGCGGGGCTGGAGCTTGGGGATGTGACCATCACCGAGGTGTTCGACCCGTCCTTTGGTCCCGACAAAAACGTGGCCCAAATCCGCATTCAGGCGCAGGATGAGGTCGAGAGCATCACGCCCGAAACCATCGCCGCCGTCGAGAGCGCGCTGCAAACCATCGATCCCGCGATCACCTTCCCCAGCGTCGAGAGCGTGGGGCCCAAGGTGTCGGGCGAGTTGATCAAGACCGCCGTTCTGGCCGTTGTTCTGGCGATTGGCGCGGTTCTGTTTTACATCTGGCTGCGGTTTGAATGGCAGTTCGCACTGGGCGCCGTGGCGGCCTTGGTGCATGACGTGATGCTGACCATCGGGATTTTCTCGGTTCTGCAAATCCGGTTCGATCTTGCGACTATCGCGGCGCTGTTGACCATTGTGGGCTATTCTCTGAACGATACGGTGGTGGTGTTTGACCGCGTGCGTGAAAACCTGCGCCGGTACAAAAAGCTGCAACTGGTTGAGGTTCTGAACCAGTCGATCAACGAAACCCTGAGCCGGACCCTGATGACCTCGGTCACGACCCTTGTGGCGCTGATTGCGTTGTTTGTTCTGGGCGGGGATGTGATCCGCGGGTTTGTGTTCGCGATGATTTTCGGCATTCTGGTCGGGACCTATTCGTCGGTGTTCGTGGCGTCTAATGTCTTGCTGTTCCTTGGGGTCAAGCGGGACTGGAGCAAATCGGACGGCGGCGGTGCAGGGACCAATTTCGGCAACGTCAAAGCCTGAGGCCCCGCGCCGCAGCAGGTCCAATCGAGGAGAGCGCGATGCGTGTAAGCGAGGTTGAATACACTGGTGCGGTGCCGGTCGACGGCTATGGTCCCGGGTTTTTCCGTGTGGGCGGCGAGGTGGTCGAGGGGCCTGTGTTGCTGACGGCGACGGGGCGCAAGCCGTGGGTGGGTCTTGAGGATATAGAGCCGCTGCGCGCGCTGATCGGGGATGTGGACGTCTTGTTCATCGGCACCGGTGACGCGTTGCGCCCGATTGATCCTGCTTTGCAAAGCGGTCTGGAACAGGCGGGGATGGGGGTTGAATTAATGGCCAGCCCCACCGCCGCGCGGACGTTCAACGTGTTGCTTGGCGAGGGTCGGCGCGTTGCGGTGGCGATGCTGCCTGTGGGTGCTGTCGGATCGTGAGTATTTTTGCCAAGATGAAAACAGGGGCGTGAGCCGGACCATGGGGTTGCGGGTGGACAATCTGACGGTGGAACGCGGCGGTTTGGCGGTGCTTGGAGGGGTGTCGTTCGAGGTCGCGGCGGGCGAGGCCCTGTTCCTGCGCGGGCCGAACGGGATTGGCAAGACGACCCTGTTGCGGTGTTTGGCGGGGTTGCAACCGCCCTTGGCCGGTGAGGTTCATGCGGCGCCCGATAGCATTGCCTATGGCGCGCATTCGGATGGGTTGAAGGCGACGTTGAGCGTTGAAGAGAACCTGTCGTTCTGGGCCAAGGTGTTCGGGCAGGGCGAGATCGAGGCGGCACTGGATGCGTTTGAATTGCAGCCCTTGCGCCGTCGTTATGCGCAGGCGTTGAGCGCGGGGCAGAAGCGGCGTCTTGGCCTTGCGCGGATGTTGGTCACAGGGCGCCCGATCTGGGTCTTGGATGAGCCGACGGTGTCTTTGGATGTGGCGTCGGTTGGATTGTTTGCGGATGCGGTGCGGCGGCATCTGGAACAGGGCGGGATGGCCGTGATTGCGACCCATATTGATCTGGGGTTTGAGGCGCGCGCGTTGGACGTCTCGGCCTTTCGCGCCAAACCTGCGGCGGTGCAGGATGAATTCGACGAGGCCTTTCTGTGATTGCGTTGTTTTGGCGGGATATGCGGTTGGCGATGCGGGCCGGGGGTGGCTTTGGCCTTGGTCTGTCGTTTTTCCTGATCCTGACGGTGTTGGTGCCGTTCGGGGTTGGGCCGCAGAGCGAGATCCTGTCGGTGATTGCGCCGGGGATCCTGTGGGTCGGGGCCTTGTTAGCCTGTCTCTTGTCGCTGGACCGGATTTTCGCGCTGGATTTCGAGGACGGGTCGCTGGACCTTTTGGCGACGGCGCCGATCCCTTTGGAGGGCGTTGTGGCGATGAAGGCCGCCGCCCATTGGGTGACGACCGGTTTGCCCTTGGTGATTGCCGCGCCTGTTCTGGGGGTGCTGTTGCATCTTGAGGGCGGGGCGGTTCGGTGGCTGATCCTGGGTCTGATCATTGGGACGCCGGCCCTGTCGATGATCGGGGCCTTTGGCGCGGGCTTGACCGTGGGGTTGAAACGCGGCGGGTTGTTGATGTCGCTGTTGGTTCTGCCCCTTTACGTACCGACCCTGATTTTCGGGGCGGAGGTCGTGAAACGCGGTGCCCTCGGGATGGAGGTTCAGGGCGTAATCCTGATCCTCACTGCGATTACTTTGGCGGTTTGGGCCCTGCTTCCATTCGCCGCCGCAGCCGCGCTGCGGATCAACTTGCGCTAGGGGGGCGGGATTGTCATGGTCCGGTCCCAGAAACACACGCCAGCAAAGGAATGACGATGGCAAGCCTGTGGCAATATGCGAACCCGCAAAAGTTTCTGGCCGTATCGCGCGCGGTTCTGCCGTTTGTGGCGGGGGGCGCGGCGATCTGTTTGGTGGTCGGTCTGGTCTGGGGGTTCTTTTTCACGCCGGACGATTACAAACAGGGTTCGACCGTCAAGATCATCTATCTGCATGTGCCTGCGGCATTGATGGCGATTAACGCGTGGCTGATGATGCTTGTGGCCTCGCTGATCTGGTTGGTGCGCCGTCATCATGTGTCGGCCCTTGCGGCCAAGGCGGCGGCCCCGATCGGGATCACCATGACGTTGATTGCGCTGGTGACCGGTGCGATCTGGGGTGAACCCATGTGGGGCACCTATTGGGCGTGGGACCCGCGCCTGACCTCGTTTCTGATCCTGTTTCTGTTCTATCTGGGCTATAGCGCCCTGTGGCAAGCGATCGAGAGCCCCGATGCCGCCGCCGATCTGACCAGTGTTCTGTGCATGGTCGGGTCGGTCTTTGCGATCCTCAGCCGCTATGCGGTGAACTTCTGGAACCAAGGTCTGCATCAGGGGGCGTCGCTGTCCCTTGATAAAGAGGAAAACGTGTCCGACGTGTTCTATCTGCCGCTGTTGGTGTGCATCGCGGGGTTCATTCTGTTGTTCGTCGCTCTGGTCCTCTTGCGCACTCAAACCGAAATCCGTCAGCGTCAGCTTAAGGCGCTGGAAGCACGCGAAAGGATGGCCTGATGCCTGATCTGGGGAAATACGCCGACGCGGTTTTGGGGTCTTATGCAGTCACGATTGTTTTGCTTGTGGCTCTAATCGGTCATTCGGTATGGCGGGGGCGTCGGGTGCGCCGCCAACTGGCCGAAATTCAGGCGCGTAACGGGAAATAGGTGAACCATGTCGAACTCCAAAATCTCGCCTCTGGTCTTTGTGCCGCCCGCGATTTTCGCGTTGCTGGCGGGGCTGTTTCTCTCCGGTATGTTCCGTGACGATCCAGACGGGCTGCCGTCGACGCGGGTCGGGGGCACCGTGCCTGCGCTGGTGTTGACCGAGCTTGGCACAGGGCCGGGGATTGACGATGCGACGCTGCGTGGTGAGGGGGTCAAGCTGGTGAACTTTTGGGCCAGTTGGTGCGCGCCCTGCCGCGCCGAGCATCCCAATCTGGAACGTCTGGCCGAGGCCGGTATCCCGATTTACGGCATCAACTATAAGGACAAGCCCGCGAACGCGATGGGGTTCTTGGCCGAACTTGGCGATCCCTACACCGGTATTGCCGCCGATGACACGGGGCGCACGGCGTTGGAATGGGGCGTTTATGGCGTGCCGGAAACCTTTGTGATTGATGGCAATGGCGTGGTGCACTTCCGCTTTGCTGGTCCGATCACCAGCAGCGTCATTGACAACCAGATCATGCCCGCGATTGAGGCCGCCCGCGCCGCCGGAAGCTGATTTCAGACCGCATATCCAAAACGACAAACGGGTGCCCATGGGCACCCGTTTTGCGTTTAGCGCGCACCGGCCAGCAGCAAGATAAAGCTGAGCAGCGCGAGGACCTCAAACACAGGTCCGGATAGAAGTGTATTGGTCACGTTGCGGTACATGCCCTGTGGATAACATTTCAGGCGTTAACGCGCTCTTATTTTCGACACATTTCACGCGAACAATCGTTTTCCACGGGCGAAACAATGCACGCATCCCCATAGAAAAAAGGCGACCCGCGCGTGCGGGCCGCCCTTTTAGGTGCATGGAGGGTTTGCGGACCTGATTAACTTTTAGCCAGATTGCGCAGCACATAGTGCAGCACGCCACCGTTCTCGACGTATTCGATTTCGACCTCGGTATCGATCCGGCATTTCAGGTCGATGGTTTTCTCGGTCCCGTCGGCATAGGTGATCGTGCAAGGCACAATCGACAGCGGTTTCAAATCGCCCGACAGACCGGCAATCGACACGGTTTCCTCACCGGTCAGGCCCAGCGTTTTGCGCGTGTCGCCATTCGTGAATTCGAACGGAATGACGCCCATCCCGACTAGGTTAGAGCGGTGGATACGCTCAAAGCTCTCGGCGATGACGGCAGAGACACCCAGCAGGTTCGTGCCTTTGGCGGCCCAGTCACGGGACGAACCCGCGCCGTATTGTTCGCCCCCGAAAACGACCAGTGGCGTGCCCGCCTCTTGATAGGCCATCGAGGCCTCATAGATCGAGGTCTGCGTACCATCGGGACCCTTGGTATAGCCGCCCTCAACCCCGTCCAGCATCTCGTTCTTGATGCGAATGTTGGCAAAGGTGCCGCGCATCATCACCTCATGGTTGCCACGCCGCGATCCATAGCTGTTGAATTCGCGCACCGGCACCTGATGCTCGGTCAGGTATTGACCGGCGGGGGTGTCGGGTTTGAACGAACCGGCGGGCGAGATGTGGTCCGTCGTGACCATATCGCCCAGCACCGCCAGAACGCGCGCGCCGCTGATGTCGGAAATGGTGCCGGCCTCGGGCGCCATGCCTTGGAAATAGGGCGGGTTCTGGATGTAGGTCGATGCGGGCGGCCAGTCATAGGTTTCGCCGCCGTTGACCTCAACCCCCTGCCATTTCTCATCGCCCTTGAACACATCGGCGTATTTCGATTGGAACGCCTCGCGGGTGACGACCTTTTCGACAATCTCGGCGATTTCGGCGTTGGTGGGCCAAATGTCTTTCATAAAGACATCCTTGCCATCCTTGTCTTGCCCGATCGGATCGCGGGTCAGGTCGATGTTCATATCACCCGCAATCGCATAGGCCACGACCAAGGGCGGCGAAGCCAGATAGTTCGCGCGCACGTCGGGCGAAATCCGGCCCTCGAAATTGCGGTTGCCCGACAGGACCGAGGTGGCGATCAAATCGCCCTCGGCAATGGCGTCGGACAGTTCGGGCGCGATGGGCCCCGAGTTGCCGATACAGGTCGTGCAGCCATAGCCGACAAGGTTGAACCCAAGCGCGTCGAGGTCCTCTTGCAGACCGGCGGCGTTCAGGTATTCGGTCACCACCTGCGATCCGGGGGCAAGGGATGTCTTGACCCACGGTTTGCGGTTCAGACCCAATTCGCGGGCCTTGCGCGCGACCAAACCCGCCCCGATCAGGACATAGGGGTTTGACGTGTTGGTGCAGGACGTGATCGACGCGATCACCACAGACCCGTCGCGCAGGGCGTAATCGGTGCCCTTAACCGGTTGGGATTTGCGCGGATCGGCGGATTCGTTGATGGCGGGGGCAGGGCCCTCGGCCTCCATCGCTTCGGCGGCGGCACCGGTGTCCACGCCGCGATATTCGTTGACCACATCCATGAACGCAGCCGCCGCATGATCCAGCGGCGTGTAATCCTGCGGGCGTTTGGGGCCGGAAATCGCAGGCACAATCGTGCCCATATCAAGGCTCAGGGTCGAGCTATAGACCGGTTCATAATCCGCGCCGCGCCAGAACCCGTTCTCCTTGGCATAGGCCTCAACCAAGGCGATCCGGTCCTCATCACGACCTGTCTGACGCATATAGCGCAGGGTCTCGTCATCAATCGGGAAGAAGCCACAGGTTGCGCCGTATTCGGGCGCCATGTTGGCAATCGTCGCCCGTTGCGCCAGAGGCAGATTATCCAGACCTTCGCCATAGAACTCGACGAACTTGTTGACCACGCCATGCGCGCGCAGCATCTCGACCACCTTCAGAACAAGGTCGGTGCCGGTCGTGCCCTCAACCATTTCACCGGTCAGCTTAAAGCCCACGACCTCGGGGATCAGCATCGAAATCGGCTGGCCCAGCATGGCCGCCTCGGCCTCGATCCCACCAACGCCCCAGCCCAGAACGGCCATGCCGTTGACCATCGTCGTGTGGCTGTCCGTCCCGACCAGTGTGTCGGGGTAGGCGACCATCTTGCCGTCCTGATCTTCGTCGGACCAGACGGCCTTGGCCAGATATTCAAGGTTCACCTGATGGCAGATACCCGTGCCCGGCGGCACAACGCGGAAATTGTTGAACGCGGTCTGGCCCCATTTCAGGAACTCATAGCGTTCCATGTTGCGTTCGTATTCACGGTCCACGTTCATTTGGAACGCGCGCGGGTTGCCGAACTCGTCGATCATGACCGAGTGGTCGATCACCAGATCCACGGGGTTCAGCGGGTTGATCTTTTGCGCGTCACCCCCCAGCGCCTTGATCCCGTCGCGCATCGCGGCCAGATCGACCACCGCAGGCACGCCGGTGAAATCCTGCATCAACACGCGGGCAGGGCGATAGGCGATTTCGCGCGGGTTCTTGCCACCCTTGTCGGCCCACTCGGCGAAGGCCTTGATATCGTCGGTGTGGACCGTCTTGCCGTCCTCAAACCGCAGCATGTTTTCCAACACGACCTTAAGCGCGGCGGGAAGGCGGGAAAAATCCCCAAGACCCGCATCGCTGGCCGCCGAAATCGAATAGTAATCAATCGAACTGTCCCCAACCGTCAATGTGCGGCGGGTTTTGGAGGTGTCTTGTCCGACGAAAATGGTCATGGAATGGCTCCCTTTCAGAAATCGCAGGGTTAGGCTGTCCTTTTGATGCCTGATCGCTCAGAGTCGATCAAGGGACGGCATTTTGTATACTAACGTATGCCGCGCGGATTGGTTTCAAAGGGTTTTGGGAAAAATAGTCGGGCGACTTGAAACTTTCTCTGACAAATCGTTGATTGGCGTGGTCGGTTAATCTGTCTTAATCTGACCTGTGGGGAATAGAGCAACGGAAGGTAACTTGCATGCGGCATATGTTTGCGGCTGTGGCTTTGGGGTGTGTATGTGTTGGCGGTTCGGCCTTGGCCGAGGACGTCGCGACCTCTCCTGTTGTGCTTGAACTCTTTACCTCGCAAGGCTGTTCATCCTGCCCGCCGGCGGATGCGTTGCTGACCGAACTGGCGGACAATGACGATGTGATCGCGCTGGCCCTGCATGTGGATTACTGGGATTACATCGGCTGGAAAGACATTTTCGCCAATCCCGCCTTTACCGCCCGTCAGAAACTGTATGCCCAATCCTCGGGCAAGCGCATGGTCTATACCCCCCAGATGATCATCGGGGGCGAGGATACCGTCGTCGGCAGCCAGCCGATGGAAGTCGCGGATATGATCAAAACCCATCAGGATAAGGGCATGCCGGTCGATCTGAGCATGACCCGCGAGGGGGATCAGGTCACCGTATCGGCCCCCGCCGCGCCCTTGGCCGAGCCCGCGATCCTGCAACTGGTGCGCTATATTCCCCAGCGCACGGTCGAGGTGAAACGCGGCGAGAACGCGGGTCGGATCATGACCTATTCCAACATCGCAACCGACTGGACGCCCGTCACCGAATGGGACGGGACCGAGGCGTTCGAGATGTCCTTTGATGTGATCGGCCAAGAGCCCGTGGTTGCCATCCTGCAATTGCAAGACGGCGGTCCGATTATTGGCGCGGCGCGGGTGCGCTAATCACGCCTTATCGGCGCGGTTTTTCATGATCCGCGCGTATTTCTCCGGCTTCCAGCGGCGGTGAATCCAGAACCATTGCTCCATGTGCTGACGCGTCAGCGCCTCAAGGCTGTCGTTCAGGGCCTGGGTCATGTCCGTCGCGTCCGTGTGCGGGATCGGCGGTTCGACCACGATGTCGAAATTGATCCCGTCTTCTCGCCGGATGCCATAGATCGGCACCAGCAGGGCGTCGTATTTCAACGCCAGTTCCGCCGCCGATAGGGCGGTCAGGGCGGGTTTGCCAAAGAACGTCAGATCGGCTCCGCGCGCCATGAACTGATCGACCAGAAACCCCAGCATATGCCCGTCCTTCAGGAAGCGCAGCATCTGGCCATAGCCCTTGCGTCCGCGCGGAAACAGGGGGCGGCCAATGGTGCCAATCGCGGCCTCGTAATGGGCGTTGAAATAGCTGTTTTTCATCGGGTTATAGAGGGCACCGACCTGATATCCGCGCCCCGTCAGGGCGGCGCGGGGCACATCGTAATTGCCGAAATGGCCGGTCACCAGAACGACGGGACGGTTAGTACGATGCGCCTGTTCTAGCGCGTCTGCCCCCGGTCCGGTCAGGGGCACGTCTTTGACGCGGTCGATGAATTCCTGTCCCGAATAAATCTCGATCAAGGTGCGCCCGACGTTGTTCGGAACCGCGCGGATCAGGCGGCGTTTTTCCGCCTCGGGCATGTCGGGGCAAACCAGATCAAGGTTCGCCCGCACCCGTTTGGAATAGCCCGCCAGTGGTGCAATCACCCGCGCCGCCAACCACCCCATCAGCCGCACCCGCGTCCCATAGGGCAGGGCAAGCGCAACCCCCAGCATGGCGCGCACGGCCAGATTGCTCAGCCAAGCGGCGGGGCCGGTTTGCGCGCGGTTCTCTCTGGACATCGGGGTCTGCCGGTTGGTTGTCGATCCGCGTTACATAGAGGTCTAGATGTCCGATCTCAAGCCGTGATCCCTATGCCGCCGCGGCGGGTTTGGCGATCAGGGTGATTTCCCCGCGATCCATCATGTCGCGCAAGGCGGCAACGATCTGACCCTGTGCGGCCTCGGCCTCTTCCGGCGTGGGGGCCGGTTGGTCCTCAATGTCGGCGCGGATCTGATCAGCCAAACGGCGGGACATGTTTTCCAGCAGGAATTCGGCGGTCACGGCGGCGGCGCCGTCGCTGACCCCAAGGGCGCGCAGGATGACATCCTGTTCCACACCGCGCAGGATGCTGGGCACGTCGCGCGGCTCCAGTCGGGTGGGCAGATCCTCAAACGTCAGAATGGATTTGCGCACGTCCTGGGCCAGTGTCGGGTTGTCCTGATCAAGCGCGGCCAGCATGTCGTTGCGCGTGCGCGAAGGCGCGGCGTTCAGGATCGCGCCGATGCGTTTCGCTGGTGGCTCGGCAAAGGCGGTGTCGGGGGTCGAAGCGATCTGATCCATCAGGGCGCGCCCGATCCGCGCAACCGTGTCCGGCGGCACCGAAGCGGTGCCCGAAATCGCACAGGCAATACGTCGCGCCCGATCACCGGGCAGTTTGCCCAGAACCTCGGCCGCGCGGGATGTGGGCAGTTTCGACAGAACCACCGCCGCGACCTCAACCGCCTCGCCATCGGTGAGCGCGGCCAGACGGTCAACGGGCAGGTCGCAAATATGGCTCCACGGGTCATCGGGGCGGGGACGCCCGCCAAGGCGCAGGCGTTCGGCGGTGTCCTGACTGATGTGCCCGTCGAGCAGCGACAGGGCGCCGTCGATCCCGCCGGGAAAGGAAATGCCCGCACGTTCCATCGCGCCAAGGAACTCGCTCGCCACCTCACGCAGGGTCCCGCCGTCCACATAGCGCAATCCGCCCAGTTCCGTGGTCAGGTCCGATTGCACCGCGACCGGCAATTGGTCCAGCGGCAAGGGCACGCCGGCGTCCAACATCATACGCACGACGATCGCGGCCTTGGCGCGGCGGGATAATGTGGCAGGGGGCGGGGAGAGTGGGGCGGTCGCGGGCATCGGGCACATCTTTGACAGGAACGTGTTTGAGGGGGCGTTGCACCGATTTGGCCCCAAAAGCCTTAACAAAAGGTGATGCACATAGGGCGAAAGTCGCGTGTCAATCTAATGACACGCACGACCCTATGAAAAAGTATATTCTGCCGCCATGCAGCAGAGCCTGATCATACATCCCGGCGATCCGAACACGTGGCACAGCCGCCGCGCACGGGTGACCTTTGCCATGGCGCAGGCCGTGCTTTTGGGGGCGCTCATCTGGGCCGGTGTGGCCTTGTTCGCAGGGCTTGTGAACCTTGTTCTGTTGGCTTTGTCGGTGATGGCGACGGCGCTGGGGGCGCTGATCCTTTATCGCGCGCATTACTATTCCTCTGCGCGGTTGCTGCTGTTTTTCGGGGCGGTTTCGGGGATTGCGGCGGGGGCGTATCTGTTTCCCGCCAATTCGGACATTGGGATCATGCTGATTCCCGCCTCGGCCTTTCCCTTCATGGTCTTCTCGTGGCAAAAACGGCGGACCCTGATCCTGAGCCTGTCTGTGATCCCGCCCCTCCTGTGGATCGGATTGTCCTTTTCGGGGCCGCTGGGACCGGTTCATGAACTTAGTTCACAACAGGCCCAGATCCTGTCCTATGTGGCGCATTGCACGGCCTTTGGGGTGGTGATGTTCGAGGTCGGCTTTTTCTCGCGCCTTGTGGCGGGATATGCGGCGGCGCTTGAGGCGGCGGTGGCGCGGGCCGAAACCGCCAGTCAGGCGAAGTCGGTGTTCCTAAGCGCCATCAGCCACGACATGCGCACGCCCCTGACCACGGTGGTCGGCGCGGCGGAACTGCTGGAGATGGAAGCGCGCAAGGTGGGGTTTGACACCTGTGTGGGGCAGGCGCGGCGCGTCCATATGGCGGCCGATGATATGCTGAACATGGTGGACCGCGCGCTGGCCTTCAGCGAGATCAGCGATGGCGCCCTGTGCACCTCGTGCAGTGCGGTGAATATGCGGGTGATGGTGCAGGGTCTGATCGACCGGATGCGGATCAGCGCGGCCCAAAAGGGCGTGATGCTGATGGCCGATCTGCCCGACGACATTCTGGTCGTGGCCGATCCGGTGCGTCTGGAAATGGCGCTGCGCAATCTGTTGGACAATGCCGTGCGCTATAGCCCCCGTGGCGGCAGCGTGCGGGTCTTTAGCGCGGTTGAGGACGACATGGTGCGCCTGACCATCGTGGATCAGGGGCAAGGGTTCTCTGCCGATCAGGCGCGTATGGCGTTTGAGCCGTTTGAACGCCTGAGCCACCACAATAGTGCGGTGACGGGGTTGGGCGTCGGTCTGTCCATCGTCAAACGCTATGTCGAGGACATGCAGGGGCGCGTCGGGATCGAGCCGGTCGAGGTCGCCGAGGGCGGCCATGTCTGGGTGCAGTTGCAGCACGCGCCGCACACCGACCTTACCCAACAAAAAACGCCCGCCTGAGGATCAGACGGGCGTTTGAACACAGTTCAGATCGGGGTGGCTTAGTACTCGCCAAACACCCGTTTGAAGATCGTGTCGACGTGTTTGGTGTGGTAGTCCATGTCGAATTTGGCGTTGACGCCATCCTCGCCAAGGGCGGCAACCACGTCCGCATCCGCAAGCAGCAGTTCACGGAAATCAACGCGGTCTTCCCAGACCTTCAGCGCGTTGCGCTGTACCATGGAATAGGCGTCTTCGCGGCTGACACCGGCCTGTGTCAGGGCCAGCAGAACGCGCTGCGACATCACCAGACCCGGGAATTTGTTCATGTTGTCCAGCATGTTGTCGGGGAAGATCAGCATCTTGTCGACAACACCGGCCAGACGGTTCAGCGCAAAATCCAGCGTCACAGTCGCATCCGGACCGATGCCGCGCTCAACCGAGCTGTGGCTGATGTCACGTTCGTGCCAGAGGGCGACGTTTTCCATCGCGGGCACAACGGCCATGCGCACCAGACGCGCCAGACCGGTCAGGTTCTCGGTCAGAACGGGGTTCTTTTTGTGGGGCATGGCCGAGCTGCCCTTTTGGCCCATCGAGAAGAACTCGGCGCCTTCCAGAACCTCGGTGCGCTGCATGTGGCGGATTTCGATGGCGATGTTCTCGATCGAGCTTGCGATCACGCCCAGCACGGCAAAGAACATGGCGTGACGGTCACGCGGGATGACTTGGGTGCTGATCGGTTCGGGGCGCAGGCCCAGCTTTTCACAGACGTGCTCTTCGACGCGCGGGTCGATGTTGGCAAATGTGCCGACCGCGCCGGAAATCGCGCCGGTGGCGACCTCTTCGCGGGCCTGTTGCAGGCGGGTCTTGTTGCGATCCATCTCGGCGTAGAAACGGGCAAAGGTCAGACCCATGGTGGTGGGTTCGGCGTGGATGCCGTGGCTGCGACCGACGCGCACGGTGTCCTTATGCTCAACCGCGCGCTTTTTCAGGGCCGCCAGAACCTTGTCCATATCGTCCAGCAGGATGTCCGCCGCGCGCACCAACTGGACGTTTAGGCAGGTGTCCAGAACGTCGGACGAGGTCATGCCTTGGTGAACGAAACGGGCCTCTTCCGACCCGACATGCTCGGCCAGATGGGTCAGGAACGCGATGACGTCGTGTTTGGTGACGGCTTCGATCTCGTCAATGCGGGCCACGTCGAATTCAACGTCCTTGGCCTTCCACACGGCGTCGGCGTTTTCGCGCGGGATCACACCCAGATCGGCCTGTGCGTCACAGGCGTGCGCCTCGATTTCATACCAGATGCGGAATTTGGTTTCCGGCGACCAGATAGCCACCATTTCAGGACGGGAATAACGAGGGATCATCGCGGGACCTTGGTTTTCGGTTACGGTTTCGCGCCCTCATACCCGCGCAAAGCCGAACCGGCAAGGGAGGCGGCGCAATACGCCGCCCCTTTGGCCCATTAGCGACACTCGGACAGGTGCGTTTCAATCGTTGAATGTTTTTCCAACGTGTGATGCACGGGACAGCGGTCTGCGATCTCTAGTAGGCGTTCGCGTTGATCCGCGCTTAGCTTGCCCTCGACACAGATGTTGCGCACAAACCGGTCGATCTTGGTCGCAGATGTGCCCGCGTCCTGTGCGTGGACCTTGTCATGGGTGACATCGACGCGGACATGTTTCAGGGGCCAGCCCTTGCGCCGCGCATACATGCGGATGGTCATCGAGGTACAGGCCCCCAGACCGGCGGCGACCAGACCATAGGGCGACAGACCCTTGTTCGTGCCGCCATAGGCCAGCGGTTCATCGGCCAGCAGGTGATGGTGCGGCCCGTTCTGGATGTCTTGCAGGAAGCCCGCCGGATCGGCCTCGGACACGCGGATCACGCCCTCGGGCGCGCCCGGCGGCGGGGTAGGAGTGCGCAGGCCCAGATAGCGCGTCGCCCATGCGGCAATCACGCTGGCGGCGTATTCGGCGTCCTCGGTGCGGCTGATCAGGTGATCGGCATCATCAAGGG
The DNA here is from genome assembly GCF_032918305.1 of Rhodovulum sp. FJ3. NCBI lineage: Bacteria > Pseudomonadati > Pseudomonadota > Alphaproteobacteria > Rhodobacterales > Paracoccaceae > Rhodovulum > Rhodovulum sp. FJ3. The sequence goes on along the minus strand of NZ_JAWJUU010000001.1, from coordinate 217,332 downwards.
TGACAAAGCTTTTGGGATGTTTGGCGGCGGCGAAAATCTGGGTCGCGTTTTCCACCCCCACCACGGAATCGCGCGGCGCGTGCATAACCAGCAACGCACGCCCCAGACCCGCAATCGCCTCTTGCAGCGAGGCGTTTTTCACATCCTCAAGGAACCCCGCCCCAATCGACAGATCCTGACCGCCAAGGGTCACGCGCATCCCGCCATCGTCCAACGGCTCGGGCCCCGCGCGGGTGATGTTGTGCACCACATGTCCCGGATCATACGGCGCGCCCAAGGTCACCACACCCTTGGCCGACGGAATTTCCGCCGCCGCCTTTAGAACCGCCGCCCCGCCCAGCGAATGCCCGATCAACAAATCCGGTGCCAGCCCGCGCGCCTCAAGCGCCTTGGCGGCAAGGACAAGGTCCTCGACGTTGCTGCTAAAGCTGGTGTTGGCGAATTCGCCGCCCGAATGGCCAAGGCCTGTGAAATCGAACCGCAGCACGGCCAGCCCCGCCATTTGCAGACGTTGCGCAATGCGGCGCGCGGCATGGATATCCTTGCCACAGGTGAAACAGTGGGCGAACAGAACGGTGCCGGTGACCTCGCCGGCGGGCGTGTCCAGCCGCGCGGCAAGCTTGTCGCCAGAGTGGCCTTCAAATGAGAATTTTTCGGTGGGCATGGGTGCGAGAGTCTTTTTGAGTGGTGTCAGGATATGCAGGTTGTGATTGTCCTGCGTAACCTGCAAGGTCAAGTCGGGAGGTATAACAGCAAGGTGAGCATACGTGACGAATTTCGCGGCTAAATGGGCGTGTTTTAACGCAAAAATGCACCTTCTCTGTGTGTCGAGGGACCAATGATACTGCAGTCGACGTTGCCCTATACCCCGTGGTCGGATCCGCGGATGACAAGGCTACCGGGGATTCAGCCGCTGGATCTGGCGGATTGGTTGGTGGCGGATGAGGTGTTCGCGGGCCAAATGGCCGAACGCGACCGACTGCTGCGCGACGAAACCGATCAGGTTTATGCGATTGACGCGGGCGCCGAGGACGCGGCGCGCGATCTGTTGGACCTGATGCTGGACCTGCTGTCGGCGCGCGATGACTATGTGGTTGAACCCACCCGCGTGCGCCGTCCCGACGGGGTCTGGGTCGATCTGGACCGTGATCGCGCCCTAATGACTGCCGGTCGTCTGGTCCAAGAGGACATTACCATTCTGCAACGCCCTGATGGCGCAGAAGAACATATCCTGACCGGTGGGGTGGTGTGCTTTCCGGCCAGTTGGACCTTGGCCGAGAAATACATGCGCCCCCTGATCCGCATTCACCGCCCCGTGGTGCCCTATGACGACGGGGTGGCCAGCCGCGTGCAACGCCTGTTCGACGGGCTAAAGGCGGGACGCGCCCTGTGGCGGGCGAACGCGCATTTCTATGAAGAACCGACCCTGTTCCGCCCGTTCCCCGAGGCCGCGCCGCGCGCCAAAACCCCCGGTCCCGCGCCCTATATCCGGTCCGAGCGACAGGTCCTGACGCGGCTGCCGCGCACGGGGGCGATGGTGTTCACCGTCCACACCTATATGATCGCCCGCGAGGATCTCAGCCCGCAGCAAAAGCAGGACCTGATCGATCATCCCATTACATTCCAAGAGGTTGAGCGTTGAGCGACGTCCAAGCCCAATATGAGGCCTACCCCTATCCCGAACGCGATCCGGCGGAGGAACGCAAACGCCTGATCACCGGTTCGCCCTCGCATCCCTATGAGATGGACCATTTCCTGTGGGCGGGGCGGCGGGATTGGTCCAAACCCCTGCGGGTGCTGTTTGCCGGTGGGGGCACGGGGGACGGATTGATCCAACTGGCGGCCCTGATGGATCAGATGAAGCGCCCGTGCGAGATCACCTATATCGACCTTTCGACCGCCTCGCGCGCCATTGCCGAGGAGCGCGCGCGCATCCGTGGCCTGAACAATATTACCTTTGTCACCGGATCGCTGCTGGATGCGGCCGAGCATGGGGAATTTGACTACATCGATTGCTGCGGGGTTTTGCACCATCTGCCCGATCCGCAAGCGGGGTTTGATGCGCTGGCCCGTGCGCTGGCCCCCGGTGGGGGGATGGGCATCATGGTCTATGCGCCCTATGGCCGGTCCGGCGTCTATCCGTTGCAAGAGGCGTTCGGCGCGATTTTGGCCGCTATGCCCCCGGCTGAGCGTCTGAACGCGGCCAAGAAAATCTTTGCCGACCTGCCGCCGACCCACCCGTTCAAGGTCAACAGCCACCTTGTCGACCACAACCAATCGGACGCGGGGTTCTATGATCTGTTGTTGCACAGTCAGGATCGGGCGTTTTCGATCCGCGATTTGGCCGATGCGTTGACATCCGTAGGCCTCGCGATAACCGCGCCGACGCAACCGGCCCTTTATGATCTGGGTCGTTTGGCGCCGGATATGGGGACGGATCTGGACGATCTGACCCGTATGGAAGTGGCGGAAAAGCTGCGCGGGACGATCAAGACCCATGTGGTCTATGCCACCCATGCGGATCGCGCGATGGTTGCGCGGGCGCGTCCCAAGGATATGACCCTGATCCCGATCCTCAAGGGCGTTCCGGCGGCGAAACTGGGCCGCGTTGTCGCGCAAAAAGGGCAGGTGCCCTTGGTCGAGGCGGGCAGTAAAATCGTGGAACCCCTCCCCAAATCCGCGGGGGCCTTGATCGAACGGATCGACGGACGCCGCAGCCTGTCGGATATCGCGCGCATGTCGGGTCTGGATCCCATCGGCTTTGGTGCGCAATGGGGGGCGATTGACCGTGTTCTGGGGGATTGGGGCCTGATGCTCTATGCGGTTCCGGCAGGAAAGTAGAGCGATTTCAGGTTCTTAACCTGTAAATACACGAACGGGGGCCACAGGGCCCCCGTCGTTTTCTTGTCCCTAGCCCGTAGGCAGGTCTTAGAAGTCGCCGTTCGAGTCGTCGACCGAGTTCGAAGCGTCTTCAGCGTCGTCAGCCAGATCCAGAGCTTCGAAGATCTCAGCAGCACGTGCGTTCACAACATCGCCGCTGAAGGCGGTTTGCGTGCCGCGGATCGACAGGCCGTTGTTGCGGCTGTTATCTTCGTCAGCCAGCTGGGCAAAGATTTCAGCGGCACGAGCGTTTACAGCGCTGCGGCTGGATACGGTGACGTTGCTGTTTTTCTGGCCGTCTTGACCAACGTATTTAGCCAGACCTTCGTTGAAGTCGTCGCCTTCCAGTTGCAGCTGACCGAGGATTTTTGCGGCAGTTGCGTTTGCGTAGCCAGGGGCTTGGACGTCGTCAGCGAATGCAGGTGCAGCAAGGCCAAGGACAGCGACGGCGGACAGGATGATGCGGTTCATGGTAGTTCTCCAGTTTGTTTGTAATGCGCTGTGTTGCGCTCATGACCGCTATTTGGTTCATCAAGTGTGTAACATCAATGCACAGGAGTGTGAATTATGCGTTTTTATTGTGCGCTCACGAACGCATGATGTGCCGCGAGCGCGGCGTGATCAGATGAAACATTCTGGGATGATCGGTTTGGTGGTCAGGTGACAGGTCCTTTTCCACCGGAATCGCGCGCGGATGACTGTGCAGGTGCAGCGCGATTTGCTGCGCTGCTATCTGCCTGTTCTGAGGGAAAGGGAAGTCACATGGCTGTTACAAAACCGTCATGTCTATACGCGCGATACGTGCATACGAAAACGGGGCGGAAAATCCGCCCCGTCCAAGGTCAATGTGAGTGGTGTTTTAATAGACGATCCCGGCCAAGGCTTGGGACACGTTCACCGTGGTAAAGCCCAGACCAACGCCCGTCAGCGACATAATCCGCGCCGTGGCCTGTAGGTTCTCGCCGCGCAGGACGTTGTAGACAAGCATCGCGAACCCGATGGGAAAGGACAGCACCATCAACGTAATGGTCATCACATAGACGGTCATCTGTTCCAGAACGCCGGCCTGTTCGGCGGGACGTTCGCGCTTGGTGTCGACCTCTTCGATCAGGTCACTGTGGAAAATCGTGTCGCGCGCACGCCGCAGACGTGTGTCGGCGGTGTCCGTATCGACGCGATAGGCCATAACCGTATCGAACCGGTCCATCGTTTCGGCATGGGCCGCAGTGGCCGCATCCAGACGCTCGTGACCGGTGCTTTGCGGACAGGTATTGCCCGCATCGACCATCGGGTTTTCAAACTCCTCGGCCGTGAACAGGGTGTCCGTGTGACGCCAGTAAATCAGGCTGGCCTGATAGCGCCGCTGAACATGGCGGACCGTATGATAGCAGGCCGCCAATAGAACACGTTCGGGCAGTTGACGTTCGGTCCCTTGGGACACGCGCACCTGCACCGTGTCCTGAATGTCTGACAACAGGACGTCCAACATCGCATCGCTTGCCTTGCGGCGCGGGGGGCGTTGGGCGTCCCGAAACAGGTCGGACGCATTTTTACGTTTGGCCAGTGAAATACGGACCGAAATTGACGAATTACCAAACAATATGTGGCTGTGGTCCTCGACGGACAAGACGTCAAGATCCAGGGCAATGTTGCGGAAAACACGCTGTAAATCGTTAATCAGATCGACAAAGTTCACGCCCGTAGGGCCGTCGAACATGATCGAAGCACTGCTACTGATCTTCTGATCTGACATGGCTCTCTCCATAGTCTTCGGACTAATTTCCGATGATCTATGTCTAGAGGTCGAATGGGGACAGATTTGGACAACCTAAAGGAATTTTTAACCATGATGCACCGTTTCGGGCCGTTTGTTGCCACATTTGGCCCAATTCGGGGTTTGCCGCGTACTGTTTCGATATTCACGCCCGCGTGATCAGGGGTGAGCGACAATGCCCCCAAGTGCGCGGCATTGACCCGCCCAAAGAAAAAGTGCCGGCACCGAGGTGCCGACACTTGGAATGTTCTGTCCCCCGAAACGGGGCAGATGGATTAGCAGCTGTAGTACAGAGCGAATTCCATCGGGTGGGGGGTGTGCTCGTAGGCGTACACTTCTTCCCACTTCAGCTCGGCGTAACCGTCCAGCTGCTCTTTGGTGAACACGTCACCGGCCAGCAGGAACTCGTGGTCAGCTTCCAGAGCGTCCAGAGCTTCGCGCAGGCTGCCGCAAACCGTCGGGATACCGGCCAGTTCTTCGGGCGGCAGGTCGTACAGGTTTTTGTCCATAGCTTCGCCCGGATCGATCTTGTTGATGATCCCGTCGAGGCCAGCCATCAGCAAGGCTGCAAAGCACAGGTAGGGGTTCGACGCGGGGTCGGGGAAACGTGCTTCGACGCGTTTTGCTTTGGGCGATTCAGTCCACGGAATACGGACACAACCCGAACGGTTACGAGCCGAGTAAGCGCGCAGAACGGGAGCTTCAAAGCCCGGGATCAGACGCTTGTAGCTGTTGGTCGAGGGGTTGGTGAAGGCGTTCAGAGCCTTGGCGTGGGTCAGGATACCACCGATGAAGTACAGGGCTTCCTGGCTCAGGTCGGCGTATTTGTCGCCAGCGAACAGGGGCTTGCCGTCTTTCCAGATCGACATGTTCACGTGCATACCCGAACCGTTGTCGCCTTTGACGGGCTTGGGCATAAAGGTGGCCGAACGACCGTATGCCTGTGCAACGTTGTGGATGATGTACTTGTACTTCTGCAGCTCATCAGCCTGTTTGGTCAGGCTATCAAAGATCAGGCCCAGCTCGTGCTGCGAGGTCGCAACTTCGTGGTGGTGCTTGTCGACCTTCATGCCGATGCGCTTCATGGTCGACAGCATTTCCGAACGGATGTCCTGGCCGTCGTCCGAGGGGTTCACCGGGAAGTAGCCGCCTTTGTAGGTCGGGCGGTGGCCCAGGTTGCCCATTTCGAAGTCGGTGTCGGTGTTCCAAGCAGCGTGATCAGCGTCAACTTCAGCCGATACTTTGTTCGGGGTGACCGAGTATTTCACGTCGTCGAACAGGAAGAATTCTGCTTCCGGACCAAAGTAGGCAACATCACCGATGCCCGAGGACTTCAGGAAGGCTTCTGCTTTGGCTGCGGTCGAACGCGGGTCGCGCGAGTAGGCTTCGCCGGTGTCGGGTTCAACAACCGAGCAGTGCAGAGCCATGGTTTTTTCCGCGTAGAACGGATCGATGTAGGCGCTGTCGGTGTCGGGCATCAGTTTCATGTCCGATGCTTCGATCGATTTCCAGCCAGCGATCGACGAACCGTCGAACATGAAGCCTTCTTCGAGGAAGTCTTCGTCGACGAGGTCCGCGATGACCGTCACGTGCTGCAATTTGCCGCGCGGATCGGTGAAACGGATGTCGACGTACTCGACACCATCTTCCGCGATGGCCTTAAGAACTGCGTCCTTACTCATGTGACCTTCTTCCCTTCTTGTCAGTGGTCGTGTGGCCGCGCGGGGGCGACCGGTCTTATGGGTGATTACAGGGCGTCTTCGCCCGACTCGCCAGTACGGATGCGGATGGCTTCCTCAACGGGCGAGATAAAGATTTTGCCGTCGCCGATTTTGTCGGTTTTGGCGGCGTTGATGATGGCCTCTACGGCACCTTCGACCTGATCGTCGGACAGGACGACCTCGATCTTAACCTTGGGCAGGAAGTCCACGACATATTCTGCACCGCGGTACAGTTCGGTGTGGCCTTTTTGACGGCCAAAGCCTTTGACCTCGATCACGGACAGACCTTGGACGCCGATTTCTTGCAGCGCTTCCTTGACCTCGTCCAGCTTGAAAGGCTTGATAATGGCCTCAATCTTTTTCACGGGTGCCGACTCCCTTAAATTTACGTTCTGACGTGTCACAACATTTTCACGAGGCGGGAACAATCGGACTCGGGGCGATCAGGGTTCCACGCGTGATGAATCTCTAGGTCGAGATTAAAAAATATGCAACGTGATTTAAAAATGGGCGAAAATGAATCAGTGGGCGAGGTTGGTGTGGTTGATCTTGTTACATCTGCACAAATGCGCGCCATTGAACGGGCCGAAATCGACTCTGGCTCTGTGACGGGATGGGCTTTGATGTCCCGCGCTGGTCATGGGTGCTATGATCGCATTGCATATCATTTCCCCGAAATACCTCGCGCACTGGTTTTGTGCGGGCCGGGGAACAACGGTGGGGACGGCTATGTTGTGGCGGCGGATTTGGCGGCTGCGGGTGTTCAGGTGACGGTCGCGGTTTTAGGCGATCCCGCGAAGCTGCCGCCCGATGCGGCACGGGCGCGGGCGGGGTGGGAGGCGCTTGGCACGTCGGTCGATTTGGCCGCGCTGGACCCTGCCAAAACATTGGGAGCGGTCGATCTGGTGGTGGACGCGCTGTTCGGGATTGGCCTGACGCGGGATCTTGGCGGCGCGGCGCGGGACTGGGCGCTGGCCTGTGCGGACGACGGCGCGCCGCCGGTTGTGGCGGTGGACATTCCGTCGGGCCTGTCGGGCGACGATGGGGCGGTTCTGGGCGCGGCGTTTCGCGCCGATCTGACTGTCACCTTTCACGCGCGCAAATTTGGCCATGTACGGGGGCAGGGGCCCGCGTATTGTGGCGTGGTCGAGGTGGTCGACATGGGCCTGCCGACCGGCCCCGAAACGGTCCCAGAAACAGAAAGACCCTGATGTATCGCGAACCCCGTCATATCCATGCCAACCCTGCGATGGTCGCGGCCCTGCGCAAGGCGCCAGACGCCCATAAATATAGTCACGGGCACCTGCTGGTTCTGTCCGGCGGGCCGGGGCGTGGCGGTGCGGCGCGGATGGCGGCGCGGGCGGGGCTGCGTGTCGGGGCGGGATTGGTCACGATCGGCGCGCCGGCCGATGCAATGGCCGAACATGCGGCGCAGTTGAACGCCATCATGCTGCGCCCCGTGGGTGAGGCGCGGGCGTTAACCGCGATACTGAGCGACCGGCGGATCAACGCGCTGTGCCTTGGGCCGGGGCTGCACGGGGATGACGTCACCGAGACGCGGCTGATGGTGGCGGCGGCCCTTGGCGGGATGCGGGCGACGGTTCTGGACGCCGACGCGCTCAGCGTCTTTGAGGACGCGCCGGACACGTTGTTCGGGATGCTCCACGGCAATTGCGTCCTGACGCCCCATGGTGGGGAATTCCACCGCCTGTTTCCCGATCTACATGGTCGCGCCAAGGTCGAGGCCACGCGCGAGGCCGCCGCGCGTGCGGGCTGTGTCGTGTTGTTCAAGGGGCCGGATACGGTGATTGCCGCGCCGGATGGACGCTGCATGGTGCATGCAGCCGCAGACGGGCACGCCGCGCCGTGGTTGGCAACGGCGGGGGCGGGCGATGTTCTGGCCGGTTTGAGTGCGGGGCTGATGGCGCGGGGGAATGACGCGCTGGGGGCCGCGTCGATTGCGACCTACCTGCATGCGCGCGCCGCGCGGGCCTTTGGCCCGGGCCTGATTGCCGAAGACCTGCCCGAAATGATCCCGCAGGTGTTGCGCGACATGGGGGTCTGAAACGAAAAACGCGGCGCAAGGGCACCGCGTTTTGAGAATTCCGATGGGGGTGGGGATCAGACCGACATCTCGGCCCCGTCCGCATAAATCACCTCGGGCCCGTCAAAGCCCATTTCGAACCCGGCCATGTGATTGCCCGAAATCCGGCGCAGCACACGCATGCCTGCGCGCGTGATGATGCGATCACCTTCACTTATAAATTCAACCGGAAGCGCACCATCCATCGTGTAGATCAGTGCACCTTGCGGGATACGGGACGACGTTCGGGAATCGCCAAAGCGATTCTGGACGCGCCCCACGTGCCTTTGGGCCGTGTTGCTCATCATGGGACCTGTTTATGACCTGCCTTATTATTTTCGGTCAGAATATGGCAAAATTTAGTTACCGGCGAGGCTTTTTTAGAGTGTTTTTTCCTCTCGCATCCTCCGTCGGCCTTTGCTATGACGGCGCAACTTGGACGCGGTTCGCGTATCGCGAACGCCCAAGGTGGACGCGGGTGTGGCGAAATTGGTAGACGCACCAGATTTAGGTTCTGGCGCCGCAAGGCGTGGGGGTTCAAGTCCCTCCACCCGCACCACATTGATTTCAAACATATTTCCCGAAACTGTTTTCGCCTATAGGGTGTTTGTTTTCGACCCGAACACATCTCTCGAAACGTCGTTGGCCGAAAGCGGAATGTACAAATGACAACTATATGCGACGCTACTTGATAGACCGAAGCATGTGGTCGACGAACTCGGCGACCGCCGGACGCTGAAGCGACGCGGTCTGACAGCGCAAGAAGTTGCCGCGACCAGCCGTGACCGAGGCCGGATGCGCGAGCGCGAGGCGACCGTCTTCGATCATGGGTTTGACCATGTGCTGCCACCCCAGCATCACGCCTTCACCGGCCATGGCCGCCTCGATCAATAGCCCGACCTTGTTGGTCGACAGGCTGGACGCACCGCGGGTCCAGCGTGCGCCCTGGGCTCGGAACCATTCCTCCCAGCCGAGCGGTTGCCAGCCGATGGCATCCGCGCTCCAGTGTCTCTCGTGCAGGTGCAGCAGGTTGGCGCGGTTCAGGTCATGCGGATCGTCGAAGGGCCCATGGGCCGCAAGGTAGTCAGGGGAACAGACGGGCTGCGCGGCCTCGGGGAAGAGGTAGTGGAGTTCCTCCCCGACTTCGCTGCGTTCATTGCCGCAGAGAAGCGCGATGTCGACGCCGGAGTAGTTTCGCATCGCACCATCCTCGTCCGAGGCGAGGATCACGAAACCCACCTCCGGATGATCATGCCGGAAGCTGTCGATGAGCGGTTTCAGCCAATATGCGGCCATGCCGTTCGTGGCAGAGATCGTAATCGCCTGAGGCGCGCCGGATGGTTGCAGCAGGCCAACACCTTCGCTGATGGTGTCGAGCCCGGCGACGACGGCGGAGAACAGGTCCGTCCCTGCGGGCGTCAGCTCCAGCGCATTGTGCTTGCGCAGGAACAGCGGCACATCCAGCGCCTTTTCCAGCAGGCGTATCTGCTGGCTCACCGCGCCCTGCGTGATGTTGAGCTCCTTGGCGGCCCGCGTAAAGCTCAGGTGCTTGGCCGCGACCTCAAAGGTCGCGAGCGCCCCGAGAGAGGGGAGGTGTCTGCGACGGACGGGTCTCATCTCACTCTGCCCTTATTCAGCCCTGGCCTGCCATTCCTTCCAGCGAAGATACACATTCGCGCCAATCGTGTCGAACGGATGCGGTGGCAGGCGGGCCGGTTCTGCTTCGGCCCCGAAAAAGCGCGTGATTTCGTTTTCGCGGCCGAGCACGAGGTCCGCCGCGCCGATCCCCGTCAACGTGCCGCGTGTCGTGCCGAGGCCGTTCTGGACGCAGGCAGAATAAAGCCCGGGCTCCAATTCCCTCATGACGGAGACGCCGTTGCGCGACAGACAGAGGTGCCCGGACCAAGCGTGTTCGAACGGGACGCCCCGCAAAGAGGGGAAGCGGTCGTCGAACTTTCGGCGCATGCTGGCGGTGACCCGGGCAAGGTCGGCGGCGCTGGTCTGCATTCCGGGCCGGTAGTAGCCACCCTGCCGGATGACGATCCGGTTGCCGCCTTCGGGCGTTGCGATCCGGCGCACGGTACAGCCCATGGGGTCCGAGGGCGTCAGCCCCCAACTCTCTTGTCCTCCAAGTGCCGCCAGCGCCGCCTGCGGCAGTTCGGCCGTCATGCAGGCGTTCAGCATGATGTGCATGAGCCGACCCGTCTTGAACCCGAAGCTTTCCAGATGTCCGTTGGTGGCGAGGATCACCTTCGCGGCGGTCAGCGTCGCGGATGGCGTTTTCAATATCCAGCCCGCGTTGGTGCTGTCGAACCCAGTGACCGGGCTTTCTTCGAAAAGCCGCACACCGGCAGAGGTGACCCCACTCGCCAGCCCGCGAATGTAGCCCGCGGGCTGGATCAACGCCGTGCCCGGTGTGAAGAGACCACTCGAGTAATAGGCCGAGCCGGTGACCTCACGCATTTGAGTCGCGTCCAGAAACTCATGGGGCTCGCTGAGGTCTTTAAGGTGTTGCGCATAGGTTCGGTTGGCCTCTTCGCCGACACGGGACGCCGCACCGTTGATCTTGCCGGTTCGCCGCAAGGTGCCCTCAGGCAAGCCGTACTCGGCGGCGGCCGCTTCGGCAAAGTCGATGGCGTGGCGGTTTAGCCGTGTCAGGACGCGATCCTGCGCCTCGCCGCTCCCGGCATAGTCCGAACTTGTCAGGTCATGCGGCAGGTCGATCATGAAACCGGAGTTGCGACCGGCGGAGGACTGCGCGATGCGCCCCGCTTCCAGCACGACGATATCGAGCGTCGGATCGGCCGCGCGCAGGTGGCGCGCGGCGGACAAACCGGCGAACCCGGCCCCGATGATGGCCACGTCGCAGCCGACCTCACCGCGCAGGGGAACGCCCGGCGCGCGCGGGGGCAGGATCGCCTCCCACCCCGCGGGGCCGGTGTGAACGGGCAGGCGTTTGACCGCTCGGTAGGACTTTGGGCGCAGGCTCATGGCGACCTCAGTCGATGTTGGCGTCGGATGTATCTGTCAGGTCGATCCAGATCGTCTTGAGCTGGGTGTATTGATCGTGTGCGTGGATCGAGTTGTCACGCCCGCCAAAGCCGGACTGCTTATAGCCCCCGAAGGGCGTGGTGATGTCCCCTTCGCCGAAACTGTTGAGCGTCACCGTGCCCGCCCGCAACATCCGTGCCCCGCGCAGCGCCCGTTTCCCGTTCGCCGTGAAGATCGAGGCGGCCAGCCCGTAGTCGGTGTCATTGGCCACCGCGATGGCCTCTTCAAAGCTGGCGACGGTGATGACGGTCAGGATCGGGCCGAAGATCTCCTCGGTTGCAAGGGGTGAGGTGTGGTCCGCCTCGACCACGGTCGGCTCGACAAAGCCCTCGGCCGGAGAGGTGCCGCCCATAAGGACCTTGGCTTTGGATGCGGCCTCTAGATAGCCTGAGACCTTTGTGAAATGCGCTTTGGAAACCAGTGCGCCGACCCGGACCTCGGGGTTCAGCGGCTCACCCACCACCCATTCGCGGGCATGGGCGCGGACCTTTTCAATAAGCCGGTCTTTGACGCCCTTCTGCACGATCAGACGCGACGCGGCAGAGCAGTTCTCGCCCATATTCCAGAAGGCGCCGTTGACCACATGGGCTGCGACGGCGTCCAGATCCTCGGCGTCGTCAAGCACGATACAGGGGTTCTTGCCCCCCAGTTCCAGAACAACTTCCTTGAGGTTGCTGTCGGCCGAATAATGCAGGAAACGCCGCCCCGTTACAGTCGAGCCGGTGAAGGACACCATGTCGACGCCCGGATGCCGACCGAGCGGTTCGCCCACCTCGGCTCCTCCACCGGTCACGATGTTCAACACACCACGCGGCAGCCCGGCCTCCGCAGCCAATTCAGCCAGGCGAAGCGCGGTCAGCGAGGTCTCGGCCGCCGGTTTGACGACGACGGTGCAGCCCGCAGCGAGCGCAGGGCCAATTTTCCAAGCCAGCATCAGCAGCGGAAAGTTCCACGGCAGGACCAGACCCACAACGCCGACGGGCTCGCGGACAACCATGGCGATGTGATCCGCCGAAGCTGGCGACACCTGGTCGTAGATCTTGTCGATCAGTTCGGCATGCCAGCGGAGGACGTGGATCGTCTCGGGGACGTCGACCGTCTCGCAGTCGTAGATGGTCTTGCCGCTGTCGAGGCTCTCCATCACCGCCAGTTCACGCGCGTTACGCTCTATCAGCTTGGCGAGGCGCAAAAGGACCTCCTTGCGCTCGCCGGGATGCAGCGCGGACCAGCGGCCGTCGTCGAAGGCCTCGCGCGCCTTGGTGACGGCAAGGTCCACGTCCTCGGCGGCGCAGGCCGCGACGGTGCCCAGCACCGCGCCAGTCGCAGGGTTCACCGTCGTATAGGTCTTGCCCGAAATGGCGGGGCGATAGCCGCCGTCGATCCAGGCGTTCTGCGGCAGGTCCAGCGCGGCGGCGAAGGCCTTATACTCCTCGTGGGTCAGCAGGTCGGTCATGGCTCAGTTCCCCTCGCAGATGGATTTTACGGTGGTCTTCAGTGTCCGGATGACCTGCTCCAGTTCGCGCTTCTCTTCGGTGTTCAGGCCCTTGAGCGGCGGCCGCATGGGACCGGCGTGCAGGCCGGATACCTCGACCCCATGCTTAATGCACTGGATGAACTTGCCGCCTTGTTCGAGCACCCGCATCAGCGGCAGCATGGCCGACATGATCCGGCGCCCTTTGGCGAAATCGCCCTTGATCACGCAGGTCTCGTAGAGCGCGATATGCTCGTCGGGCAGGAAGTTCGATCCGCCGCAGATCCAGCTCTGTGCCCCCCAGGCGAAGAACTCCAGCGCCTGATCATCCATCCCGCAGGACATCTGGATGTGCGGGTAGTCCCGCGCCAGAAGATGCACACGGTTGATGTCGCCCGAGCTCTCCTTGATCCCGATGACGTTCTTCGACCGCCCGACGCGGTCAAGAAACTCGCGCCCCATCTCGACGCCCATGCGGCCCGGATAGTTGTAGAGGATGATCGGTAGTCCGCAGGCGCGGTCGATGGCGAGCGCGTTCAGGGCATTCTCTCGCTCGGTCGGAACCGAGTAGGGGGGCGTGCCAAGTAGGATACCCGTGGCACCCATGTCCTTCGCACCCGTCGCCAGCGCGATCGAATCCGGCGTGCGCAGTGCACCCGTGCCGACGAAGACCGGAATGCGGTTCTTGACGCGTTCGGTAATGAAACGGGCGATCCCGATCCGTTCCTCGACCGTCTCCGCATAGTTCTCACCAGTAGATCCGCCGGAAATCAGGCCATGGACCCCGGCGCCCACCAGGCGTTCTACGAGGTCGGCAAGGGAATTGAAGTCGATCTCACCCGCATCATCGAACGGCGTGATGACCGGTGTGTAGATGCCTTCCAGCTTGAAACGGGCTGTCATGTGTCATCTCTCCCATGCGGTTCCCCGACGCAATCTGCGTCTTGCAATGCATGGGTAGACCCCAAGTCTGACTACCGCAAAGGAGAAAGATCTGCGGTTTGGCATTAGCTGAGCTAATGGCAGATTTGCATGACCTATACCGAACGTTTTGCATGCATAAAGCCGATGGATATCGGCGTTTCCCTTAAGCCAGGGGTTACAGTTCGCTATTTGCCTTGCGGAAAAACGGTAAACTTTTTCACCTAAGTGATTGGAAAATGCCGCATTTCACCAGATTAGGCTCTGGCACCGCAAGGCGTGGGGGGGCAAATCCCTCCACCCGTACCATAATTCCCTGAAAAGATTGGGTGTTAAGGCGCCGATACGTGGCGGTTAACAGCCAAGCACGCGGCTGCGCGTCGCGGCCAGATCAATGTTGATGTTGTGCACCGCGTTCAATGCCTTCAGCGCGGCAAGCTGATCCGCGTCAATCGTGTGGATGCGGTCGTAGAGACCTTGCAGCCCACGTTCGTCATAGCTGTCCAACTGTTCCGACACCGCCTTGGCAAAGCCCCACGCGCTTTTGCGCCAATCCAGTTTGCGCCGCCATTCGTCATAGCCGTTGTTAAAATAGTGCATCAAACAGGCACCTTGGTCCGGTCCGACCGTGTGGTTCTTGAGGGGTGTGCCGTCCGCCGTCTTGGCCCAATGCAGGCGGATATAGACGTCCAGACCCGTGCGGGTCATCGATTTGCCCTCGGAATGGCCAAGCAGCCCCGCGCGGGCCCCAAAGAACTTGATGTCATCGCCATAGATCGGGGTCAGCTTTCTGCGATGCGCGCCCGAGCGGAACCATTGCGCCGTGTCTTGCGTCCCGACCGGTTCGACCGGCAGGAACCGCACGGCGGGGATGTCATCGTCCACGGTCGCGATAAAATCATCCAAGCTGCGCCCGCCGAGATAGAGGTATTCATCCCCGTCCAGCGCCAGCATCCAAGGCGTCTTGGCATTGCGATAGGCCCAGTTGAACACCGCCTTTTGCTTTTTCATGACGTGCTTGGGCGAGATGCGCAAACTACGCCAGAACTCGGGCGTACAGGCGTGGGTTTCCACGCGCTCTAGGTTCATTGCGTCCAAAACCCCAAGGGCAGGGTCCTCGGGATCATCGAAACAGATCACGATCTTTTCAGCGCCAAGGTTCAGGTACCAACTGACAAAGTTAAGGATCGTGTCCACGGGTTCGCGGACCATGGTAACGACGGTGCAGCCTGTATTCATTTCTCTATCCATGGCTCGGGCGACATGCGCGCGGCAAAGGTTAATGCACGTATACCTTTTTGGGCGGGTGATTAAAACTTTAGATAGTCTGCGGCGTGAGATTGGCCCCGGCCTGTGGATTGTCTGCCGCAGGTGTGCACAACGGGGGGCAGGGCAGGGAATGTGCCCCAATGTGCCCCTCTGTGCGCCCGATCCTGTCACAGGTGGCCATTCCTGTGCTGGCAAAGGCGCAGGGGGCCATTTTCGGATTGTGTTCGATAGGTGCTTAATGTATGCGCCTGTGCAATTGTCGGGTGCCCTCCACCCGCACCAAGACTGATGAGAAGGACGACAAGATGCAGGTCACCGAAACCCTGAACGAGGGTCTCAAGCGCGGCTACCAGATCACCGTCACCGCGGCTGAACTGGACGCCAAAGTGAATGAGAAGCTCGCCGAGGCCCAACCTGAAATCGAGATGAAGGGCTTTCGTAAAGGGAAAGTTCCGATGGCTCTGCTGAAAAAGCAGTTTGGTCAGCGTCTCCTTGGCGAAGCCATGCAGGAAACCATCGACGGCGCTATGGCGTCGCACTTTGAAGAATCCGGCGATCGCCCCGCAGCCCAGCCCGACGTCAAAATGACGAACGACGACTGGAAAGAAGGCGACGACATCGTGGTCGACATGACCTACGAAGCCCTGCCGGAAATCGCTGATCCCGACCTGTCGGGCGTCAAGCTTGAGAAGCTGGTTGTCAAAGCTGCCGAAGCAGACGTTGAAGAAGCTCTGAAAAACCTGGCCGAAACCGCCCAGAACTTTGAGCCGCGCCGCAAAGGCAGCAAGGCCAAAGACGGCGATCAGGTCGTAATCGACTTTGTTGGTAAAGTGGACGATGTGGCATTCGACGGCGGTTCGGCCGAAGACTACCCGCTGGTTCTGGGCTCCAACAGCTTCATCCCCGGTTTCGAGGAACAGCTGGTCGGCGCCAAAGCCGAAGAAGAGGTTGAGGTCAAAGTGACCTTCCCCGCCGAATACGGTGCGGAAAACCTGGCTGGCAAAGACGCTGTTTTCACCTGTACCGTGAAAGAGGTCAAAGCCCCCGCCGCCGCCGAAATCGACGACGAGCTGGCCAAGAAATTCGGTGCAGACGATCTGGACGCCCTCAAGGCACAGATCACCGAGCGTCTGGAATCGGAATACACCGGCGCCGCACGCGCTGTGCTCAAGCGTGGCCTGCTGGACGCGCTGGACGATCTGGTCAAGTTCGACCTGCCCCCCAGCCTGCTTGAGGCCGAGGCCAAGCAGATCGCGCACCAGCTGTGGCACGAAGAGAACCCCGAGGTTCAAGGCCACGACCACGGTGAGATCGAAGTCAAAGACGAGCACAACAGCCTTGCCGAGCGCCGCGTGCGTCTGGGCCTGCTGCTGGCCGAAGTTGGCCGCAAAGCCGAGATCGAAGTCACCGACGCCGAGATGACCCAAGCGATCATGGCCCAAGCACGCCAGTATCCGGGCCAAGAGCGTCAGTTCTTTGAGTTCATTCAGCAGAACGCTCAGGTGCAACAGCAGCTGCGCGCGCCGATCTTTGAAGACAAGGTTGTGGACCACCTGTTCGAACAGGTTGAGATGACCGAGAAAGAAGTCTCCAAAGACGAACTGCAGGCCGCTGTAGAGGCCATGGAAGACGAATAAGTCTCTCCACAGTCTGATAGATTTAGGGCCGCCCTCTGGGTGGCCCTTTTTCGTTGTGCAGGCCACAGAGATGCGGGTCACGGGCGCATCGCGGGGCAGGGGCAACCGCACAAACAAAAACGGCGCCCGCAGGGGGCGCCGTTTCGTTGATCCGGATGGATCTAAAACTTAGGAAGCTTCAGTGATGAATTTCACTGCGTCGCCAAAGGTCTGGATGGTCTCGGCGGCGTCATCGGGGATCTCGATGCCGAACTCTTCTTCGAAGGCCATAACCAGCTCAACGGTGTCCAGGCTGTCTGCGCCCAGGTCGTCGATGAACGAAGCGTTTTCAGTGACTTTGTCTTCTTCAACGTCCAGGTGCTCGACGACGATCTTTTTGACGCGATCTGCGATGTCGCTCATATCAATTCCTCATTGGTCTCGGGCGCATTGCCCGCGTTCTGGTTTGGCCCAATGGACCGCAGTAAAGCCAAGCCCAAAATGGCCTCAGCAACGAAATCTGCGCCGCCTATAGCACAAAGCAATGCCAACGCAAACGCTTTGTGCCACTTCGGCGGCGCAGGGATTAGAACATCGCCATGCCGCCGTTGACGTGCAGCGTGGCACCGGTGACATAGGAGGCCTCTGTGCTGGCCAGATAAGCAACCGCCGAGGCGATCTCAACCGGATCGCCCATGCGACCGGCGGGAACCTGCGTCAGGATGCCGGATTTCTGGTCATCGTTCAGCTTGTCCGTCATCGCGGTGGTGATGAAACCGGGCGCGACACAGTTCACGGTGATGCCACGGCTTGCGACCTCATAGGCCAGCGATTTGGACATGCCCACCAGACCGGCCTTGGCGGCGGCATAGTTGGCCTGACCGGCGTTGCCCGTGGCCCCGACGACCGAGGTGATGTTGATGATGCGGCCCCAGCGGGATTTCATCATCGGACGCATCACGCCACGGCACAGCTTCATCGCGGCGCCAAGGTTCACGTTCAGCACGGTGTTCCATTCGTCATCGGACATGCGCATGAACAGGTTGTCGCGCGTCACACCGGCGTTGTTCACCAGAATGTCGAGGCTGCCCATGGCGGCGATGGCGTCCTTGGGCAGGGCGGCAAGCGCCTCGTCATCGCCAAGGTTGCAGGGCAGCACATGCGCGCGCTCACCCAGTTCGGCGGCCAGCGCCTCAAGCGGTTCAACGCGGGTACCAGACAGGCCCACGGTCGCGCCTTGTTCGTGCAGGGCCTTGGCGATTGCGCCGCCGATGCCACCCGAGGCACCAGTGATCAATGCGGCTTTGCCGGTCAAATCAAACATTGGGGTAACTCCTTAAGACAAACTTGCGGCGGCGGCGGTGACGTCATCGGGGGCGCCGACCGCCTTGCAGGCGATGGATTTGTCGATCCGGCGGATCATCCCCGACAGGGCCTTGCCCGCGCCGATTTCCCAGATTTCGGTGATGCCCTGACCGGCCATCCACAGAACCGATTCCCGCCAGCGCACGGAATGGGTCACCTGTTCCACCAGCAGATCGCGGATGGCGGCGGCGTCGCTGACGTCATGGGCCAGAACGTTGGCCACGACCGGAACGGCGGGGGCGTTAATCGTGACCTCGGCCAGCGCCTCGGCCATGCGACGGGCGGCGGGTTCCATCAGGGTGCAATGGAACGGTGCGGACACGGGCAGCATCACCGCGCGTTTCGCACCGGCCTCACGGGCAAGGCCCGTGGCGTGCTCAACCGCAGCAGCCGCGCCCGAGATCACAACCTGCGAGGGGTCGTTGTCATTGGCGGCCTGACAGACGGCACCGGTGTCGGCAGCGGCCTGTTTGGCGATCTTGTCAGCGGCGGCAAAGTCCAGACCCAGCAGCGCGGCCATCGCGCCCTCGCCAACGGGGACGGCGGCCTGCATCGCCTCACCACGGATGCGCAACAGACGCGCGGCATCGGAAATCGACAGGGCACCTGCGGCGGCAAGGGCCGAGTATTCCCCAAGGCTGTGACCGGCGACATAGGTGGCGGCGGAAATGGTGACGCCCTCGGCCTCAAGCGCGCGCATCGCGGCCAGCGAGGTCGCCATCAGCGCGGGCTGGGCGTTTTGCGTCAGGGTCAGGGTGTCTTGCTCCCCCTCCCAGATCAGCGCGCTCAGGCTTTCGCCCAGTGCCTCATCCACCTCGTCGAAAACGGCTTTGGCGGCGGGATATGCGTCGGCAAGGGCCTTGCCCATCCCGATGGTTTGCGCCCCTTGGCCCGGAAAAACAAAAGCTCGGCTCATCGTGCCCCCCTTAATGGTTTTGACAGGGCATAGCGGCTGAAAACCCGCGAAACAAGGGAAAGGAACACCTAGGGTGCGATGCGGGCCAAAAAGGATTGGGCGGCGGTATCCGTGACCTGCTCGGCCTCGATATTGGCGACGTTGCGGCGCACGCGTCGGGCGTGCTTGTCTGCCTCGACCGATTTGTTCGATCCGCGCGCGATCTTGGCCGCCAGTTCCTGTTCCGAGCGGGTGTAATAGTGGTTCAGCTGTATCGCGTCGGTCGAATAGAACGCGGGCGTGGTCCGGTCGCGCAGGGCAAAGCGCGCGCCCGCGTCATTGAACACATCGCGCCCCAGATCGGTTTCGACGCTGTGCACGTGTAGGGCGCGAATACGGGCGGGATCAAAGATGGTTTTGAAATTGGTCACGCCGCGCACACCCGACAGGGGACGGGCCGCGCGTTTGGTATAATTGGCCAGAACCCCGCCTTCGGGGGGCGCATCATGGCCATTGCGTCCGAAATTGTGCCACGGCAGGGAAATCGCCGGACAGTCGGTCAAAGGGGCCAGCGCGGCGTCGACGCTATTGGCCCGCGTCGGGATCAGAAACTCGTCGGCATCAATGGGCGCCATCCAGCGGTGGCGCGGGCCATAGTTCGACACCGCATGGGCATAGGCCAGAACCTGATTGTGAACCTCCATGCCTTGGTCCGCGTCGCGCAGGCGTTGGTGCCATGGGGTGATCGTGACCTGATCGCCCAAGGTCTCGCGCAGGATATCGGGCGTGCCGTCGGTCGATCCATCGTCATAGGTATAGATATGGGCGACACCGGCGCGGCGGTGGAAATCGGCCCATTCGGCGATATGGCGTGCCTCGTTTCGCACGACCAACACGATGGCCAGACCCGCACGATCCGGCAGGGCAGGGCGCGGCGCCACTGCGATCCGACTGATCAGTTTGGACGGAAAAAACCGTTTAAGCATGTGCTGCGCCTGTCTGTTGCCTGTCGTTCAGTATCAACCAAACGCGGGTCGGTCCAGATCGGCGCAGTGTGCTTGTGCCGGCGGGGCTTAGGCGGTGGCCATGGGGCGCAGGCGGCGACCCACGCGGGACCAGCCCTGCATCTGGGTTTTGACCGGGCCCAATTCGAGGTTCAGGCGTTTGTGCACCTCGCGCAGGGTGACGTCACTGCCGTTGGCGATATGGATCGCCTGTTTCTGTCCCGACACGCGCAGGAACAGTTGCGACAGGGAGCCGACCTTTTTGATGTAGGCGGTTTTGATCGAGTCAAAGGGCAGATCGCGCAGGGTGCGGCTGACACCTTTGCGGTTGACGGCACAGATGCGCAGGCTGCGGCGTTCGGTATCGATCTGAACCTCGCGCGCCAGTCCGCGTTCGGAAATCCACAGGAACATCAGCGCGGGCATGAACAAACCAACCGAGGCGGCGGTTTTCGAGACGCTGAGCGCAATGGGCGTTGCCGCGTTCACCATCGGGATCATCCATTGGGCGGACACAGCGGCCAGAAAGGCCAAGCCGGTCAAGCCACACATCCGTTCGATCGTGGCCGAGCGGCGGCTGACCTTGGTGTCCGAGCGCACGATATAGCCCCACTCGGTTTCGCACATGCTCACCCAGCCGCGCGAGGCGGTGCGTGATACGTCGAATGTTGCATAGTTGGACTGGGCCATTGTGGCACCTCTGTTGCGGTTGTGGACACCAGATTTGCAACGAAAAGTGGTGGGAATGGGGCAGGTTCGGACCCATTTCGCGGCCCAGTTGTAAAATTTTCGCACAATGATCCCTGCGTTTTGCGCACATATTCCGTGCGTGCGTTGAAATTGTTTTGGGGGCGGGGGGCGGTAGGATCGGGCCAAAGCATTTTGACGGAGGCAGGCAGATGCCCGCAGCGAATTCGCCCACCGCCTATGGTGAGGTAGCCAAGTTTTTCCACTGGGCCACGGCCCTTTTGATTTTGACCCTGATCCCGCTGGGGATCATTGCCGAGGAACTGCCCTATGACACGGGTGAGGCCCTCGCCCTCAAGGCGCAGGTGTTTTCGGTGCACAAGACGCTGGGCGTTCTGGTGTTCTTTGTCGCGCTGGCGCGGATCCTCTGGGCGCTGACACAGGTGCGCCCGGGTCTGTTGCACAGCGATAAAAAGGCCGAGGCGTTTCTGGCGACGCTGGTGCACTGGCTGCTCTATCTGTCGATCGTTCTGGTGCCGCTGTCGGGGTGGTTGCACCACGCGGCAACGGACGGGTTCGCGCCGATCTGGTGGCCGTTCGGGCAATCCCTGCCGTTCGTGCCGAAATCCGAGGCTGTCTCGCATGTGTTTGGTGCGTGGCATTGGGTGCTGACCAAGGTTCTGATCGGGTCCCTGATCCTGCACATACTGGGCGCGATCAAACACCATGTGATCGACAAGGACGCCACGCTGCGCCGGATGTGGTTCGGGGCCAGTGACGCCGCAGGCATGGGGCATCATCCGAAATCCGGTGCCGTGGCTGGTCTCGCGGTTTATGCGGTGGCCTTGGTCGTCGCGACGGTTCTGGGTCTGTCGGGCGGCGATGCGCGTGAGGGCGGCACGACCCAACTGACCGCCGCGCCCAGCCCTTGGACCGTCCAGGAGGGCAGTATCGGGATCGCGGTTCAGCAGTTGAACAGCGAGGTCAGCGGACAGTTCGGCCAATGGTCCGCCGTGATCGAATTCGTCGAGACCCCCGTCGAGGGCAGCCATGGCCGCGCCGAGGTCAGCATCGCGGTCGACAGCCTGACCCTTGGCTCGGTGACATCGCAGGCGATTGGCCCCGATTTCATGCAGGCCGAGGCGCATCCCGTCGCGACCTTTACCGCCGATCTGGTTCCGGCAGAGGCGGGCGCGTATCTGGCGGTGGGGGAATTGTCCCTTGCCGGTGCGACGGTGCCGGTCGAGATGCCGTTTGATCTGACGCTTGAGGGCGACACGGCCCATGCGGTCGGTCAGGTCGCGCTGGATCGTCGCGACTTTAACATCGGGGAAAAGTACCCCGATGAGGGCACGGTGGGCTTTGGCGTAACGGTCACAATCGACGTCACCGCGACGCGCACGCCTGAGAGCTAATATAAGGTGTCAAATGCATCGAACGGGGCGGTCCATCGGGCCGCCCTTGTTTTTATATGGGGCGCTGATACCGTAGCGGCGATATTGTTTGCAGGTGCCCCATGCCCGATCCCGCGATTGATCCCGCCACATTCCAGAGCCTTGAGGCGCTGGGCGAACGTCTGCCCGACATACTGGCGTCGCCCAAGGACGCGGGGCGGTTGGATTTGATCGTTGTGCGCCCCGATGCGGGCCTGCGCGAGATGCCCGACCGGATCGCGGTCAACGGTCCCGAGGGCCTGCCGGGGGATCACTGGATCCGCGGGTCGGGCTATGTGAATGAGGACGGATCGGGCGATGTGAACGCCAGTGTCTGTATCATGATGTCGGCCTGTATCCGCGCGATTGCGGGGGATGATCTGGCGACATGGGCACCGGCGGGGGACAACCTGTTCATCGATATGGACCTGACGCCCGCCAATATGCCGCCGGGCACGCGGTTCGCGATTGGCTCTGCCGAATTCGTGGTGACGGAAATGCCCCATAACGGGTGTCAGCAGTTCATCGACCGCTATGGGCGCGATGCCTGCCTGTTCGTGAACACCGGCGCGGGCAAGGAGCACCGGTTGCGCGGGGTTTATGCGCGGGTCATCACGGATGGCGACATCGCCGTGGGCGACAGCGTGCGCAAACTGTCCTAACGAAAACGCCCGACCAAAAGGGCCGGGCGTTCGCGGTACATGTGTGAGTGGCGGCTAGCCCACCGATTATTCGGCGATCATCGCCTCGATCGAGATCGAAACGGGGATTTCGTCGGGGATGTAGGGAACGAAAGCACCGAGGTTGTATTCCGAACGCAGCAGGGTGGTGGTGGCGTCAAAGCCAGCCCATTCCTTGTTCTCGATCGGGTGCATGCCTGCTTGGTTCAGGACAGCGTCCAGAACAACGGGCTTGGTCACGCCGTTCAGGGTAAAGTCGCCGGTGATCAGGGCGGTGTTTTCACCGGTGACTTCGATGCCGGTCGACACAAAGCTGACCATTTCGTCGTCGGTGGCGTCAAAGAAGTCAGGCGACATAAAGTGGTCGAAACGTGCCGGGAAGCCGGTGATCATCGATTTGACGGGCATGCTCACCGAAACGGTCGAGTTTTCGGGATGCTCTTTGTCGAACGCGATGTCGCCGGTAAAGCCCGAGAACATACCAAAGATTTCCGAGAAGCCCAGGTGGTTGAACGAGAACAGAACCTGTGCGTGGCCGGGGTCGATGGTGTATTTGACGGCTTCGGCGTGGGCCGGAATGGCGGCCAGCATCAGAGCGGTCGAAGCAAGAAGCGATTTCATAAAGGATCTCCGGTTGAGATGAAAAGACATGTTCGAAATGTCACTACATTCTTCGGTGCGGCAATTCGCTGATCTCGAACAAAATCTGTTCGCATTCACACAGACGGACAGGTCGCGTATGCACAGTGTGCGGCGGAGGCCCAAACGCTTGCATCCGACCGGCACCTGTGTATAAGGGCGCATCTCTTCGCGCACTTGATTGAACCGGCGCAGCCTCTCGTGAGCGGGAGCGAAGGGATTACCCGCTCTATGAAATGCGTCTGAAAATAGAACTGGAGATCACATGCCGCTGTATGAGCATGTTTTCATTGCGCGTCAGGATCTGTCCAACGCGCAGGCCGAAGGTCTGGTTGAGCACTTCTCGGCTGTACTGGCAGACAACGGTGGTAAAGTCGTTGAGAGCGAGTACTGGGGCGTCAAAACGATGGCCTACAAGATCAACAAAAACCGCAAGGGCCACTATGCCTTCCTGAAGTCGGACGCACCGTCGCCCGCCGTTCAGGAAATGGAACGCCTGATGCGCCTGCACGACGACGTTATGCGCGTTCTGACCATCAAGGTCGACGAGCACGCTGAAGGCCCGTCGGTACAGATGCAAAAGCGCGACGAACGTGGCGACCGCCGCGAGCGCCGTTGATCGCAAGCTGAGAAAAAGGACTGTAACCAATGGCAGCTAAACCGTTTTTCCGTCGTCGCAAGGTGTGCCCGTTCTCGGGTGATAACGCACCGAAAATCGACTACAAAGACACCCGTCTTCTGCAGCGCTACATCTCTGAGCGCGGCAAAATCGTGCCCTCGCGCATCACCGCCGTTTCGGCCAAGAAGCAGCGTGAGCTGGCCCGTGCTATCAAGCGCGCCCGCTTTCTGGCTCTGCTTCCCTACGCCGTGAAGTAAGGAGTTCTGATCATGGATATCATCCTTCTGGAACGCGTGGCCAAACTGGGCCAAATGGGCGACGTCGTGTCGGTCAAAGAGGGCTATGCCCGTAACTTCCTTCTGCCCCAAGGCAAAGCTCTGCGCGCCAACGAGGTGAACGTGAAAGCGTTCGAGGACCAAAAGGCCCAGCTGGAAGCACGTAACCTTGAAACCAAGAAAGAGGCTGAAGATCTGGCCGCGAAACTGGATGGACAGCAGTTCATCGTGATTCGCTCGGCATCGGATTCGGGCGCTCTGTACGGTTCGGTTTCGACCCGCGACGCAGCAGACGCCGCAACCGAAGCTGGCTTTAGCGTTGATCGCAAGCAGGTCGTTCTGACCGCGCCGATCAAAGATCTGGGCCTGCACGCAGTAACCGTGCGCCTGCACCCCGAAGTTGAAGCTTCGATCGAGCTGAACGTTGCACGTTCGACCGAAGAAGCTGAACTGCAAGCCTCGGGCAAATCGATTCAGGAACTGGCCGCCGAAGCCGAGGCCGAAGCTGAATTCGAAATCGCTGAACTGTTTGACGACATCGGGTCGGCCGCGTCGGATGACGACGATCTGGCAGAAGCCGTCGAAGAGCAGGAAGAGGCATCGGACGACGAATAATCGTCCATCTCTACCGATTATAAGGGCCGTCCCGTTGGGGCGGCCCTTTTCTTTTGGGCGGGTTTTTCGCGGTTTGCCCAATGGAATAAGGCGTGTGGATGTCTGTTAGGGTCCTGTTAACCCTTTGTTAATAATAAACTTCTTGACCTTTCGAACGGTCCAGAGTATACCTTCGGGCAAGCTAGAAGAAGTGGCCAAGCGGCGCCGGTACCCCCGGTTGCCGCTTTTTCATTTCGCTCGTGCGGACGGCATGAGAGGGCAGGCTTAACCATATGACTGTGACTGTCCCCCAAGGGGGTGATCCGGCCGCGCAAGAATTGCTTGCAGCGGCCGAGCGGCATTTCGAACGGACGATCGCCGCAGTTGACGACATCATTAACGAGGTACGTGCGGGCCAGACGGCCCGCGCCAAGGAACTGCGCGGCGCCCTGGGTGAGATGGGCAAAGCGTTGCAAACCGCCTTTGATGAAAGGGCCAAAGTTGAAAAACGTATCAAGTCAGAGACCGGAGGCGCGGGGGGATATGCCCTCGACTTTGACGCCGCACGGGTTGAGATCGGGCGCAGACTTGCTTGCCTGCGCGACGCCCGAGGAACAGAAGGCCTTTCTGGCGGATCTGGATGAGGCGTCTTTGCTGGCGCTGCCGTATATTTTCGAGTTCTGGGCCCTGCCGCACCAATTGCCCCCCGAAGGACAGTGGCGCAGCTGGGTCATTCTGGGTGGGCGCGGCGCGGGGAAAACCCGCGCCGGTGCCGAATGGGTGCGCAGTCAGGTCGAGGGCTCGCGCCCGATGGATGTGGGGCGTGCTCGGCGGGTGGCCTTGGTCGGGGAAACCTTTGATCAGGCGCGTGAGGTGATGGTGTTTGGCGAGAGCGGCATTCTGGCCTGCTCGCCGCCCGACCGTCGCCCGCGCTGGGAAGCCACCCGCCGCCGGTTGGTCTGGCCCAATGGCGCGGTGGCGCAGGTGTTTTCGGCGCATGAGCCAGAGGCGTTGCGCGGGCCGCAATTCGATGCGGCCTGGGTGGACGAGCTGGCCAAGTGGAAAAAGGGGCAGGACACGTGGGACATGTTGCAGTTCGGTCTGCGTCTTGGGGTGAACCCCCAGCAGGTCGTGACGACAACGCCCAAGAACGTCGGTGTTCTGCGCACTCTGTTGGACGCGCCGAGCACGGTGTCGACCCATGCCCCGACCGAAGCGAACCGCGCCTATCTGGCGGCCTCGTTTCTGGAGGAGGTGCGTACGCGCTATGGCGGGACGCGTCAGGGGCGCCAAGAGCTGGACGGGTTGATGTTGGAGGATGCCGAGGGCGCGCTGTGGAGCACGGCGCAGCTTGAGGCCGGTCGGGTGAAAGAGCTGCCCGCCTTTGATCGCGTTGTGGTGGCGGTGGACCCGCCCGTCACGGGGCACGCGGGATCGGATGCCTGCGGGATCGTGGTGGTGGGCGTTACCACCCAAGGTGCGCCGCAGGATTGGCGCGCTGTGGTGATCGAGGATGCCTCGGTCGTGGCGTCGTCCCCCAGTGCTTGGGCCGAGGCGGCGATTGACGCGCTGCGCCGGCATGGGGGCGACCGGTTGGTGGCTGAGGTGAACCAAGGCGGGGATCTGGTCGAGAGCGTGTTGCGCCAGATCGATCCGATGATCCCCTATCGCGCCGTGCGGGCCAGTCGGGGCAAGATCGCCCGCGCCGAGCCTGTGGCGGCCCTCTATGAGCAGGGGCGGATTGCCCATGCGGCGGGGCTGGGCGAGCTTGAGGACCAGATGTGCCAGATGACGGCGCAGGGGTTCCAGGGCAAGGGCAGTCCCGACCGCGTGGATGCGTTGGTCTGGGCGATTTTCGACGCGATGATTGCGCCCTCGGCCACGTGGCAGCGGCCGCGCGTCAGGACCCTATAGGCGCGCCCGGCCCTGATGGGGGCATGAGTATTTAGACCAAGATGAAGACAGGCCGGTTGCAGGGTCTGGGCCCGTCCAAAGGGTTTTGGGCGGGTTTTATGCTGTGTCGGACGGAAAAGGAGCAAGGACATGGTTTGGACGATGTTTCGGCGCGCGGCGCCGGACGTGCCCGAGAAAAAGGCCAGTGCGACCGGGCCGGTCGTGGCGTGGGGGCAAATGGGGCGTGTGGCATGGAGCCCGCGCGATACGGTGTCTCTGACCAAGAGCGGGTTCAGTTCCAATCCGGTCGGGTTTCGGGCGGTCAAGCTGATTGCCGAGGCGGCGGCGGCCTTGCCGTTGGTCTGTCAGGATGAGATGCGCCGCTATGACATGCATCCCGTTCTGGACCTGATCGCGCGGCCCAACGGGGCGCAGGGGCGGGCGGAGTTGCTCGAGGCCCTGTATGGTCAGCTGCTGCTCAGCGGGGACGGGTATCTGGAGGCCGTGGGGGGCGAGGATGTGTTGCCCATTGAGTTACACGTGTTGCGGTCTGACCGGATGTCGGTTGTGCCGGGTGCGGATGGCTGGCCGATTGCCTATGAGTATGCGGTGGGCGGGCGCAAGCACCGGTTCGATTTGCGGGACGGGGCCTTGCCGGTCTGTCATATCAAGAGTTTCCACCCGCAGGACGATCATTACGGGTTGTCGCCGATGCAGGCGGCGGCGGTTGCGTTTGACGTGCACAATTCGGCGTCGCGCTGGTCTAAGGCGTTGCTGGACAATGCGGCGCGCCCGTCGGGGGCGATTGTCTATCGCGGGCAGGACGGGCAAGCGAGCCTGAGCGAGGAGCAATACGCCCGCCTGCAGGACGAGATGGCGTCCTATCATCAGGGGGCGGTGAACGCGGGGCGTCCGATGCTGCTTGAAGGCGGGTTGGACTGGAAACCCATGGGGTTCTCGCCCTCGGATATGGAGTTCCAGAAGACCAAAGAGGCGGCCGCGCGCGAGATTGCAATCGCATTCGGGGTGCCGCCCATGTTGTTGGGCATTCCCGGCGATGCGACCTATGCCAATTACCAAGAGGCCAACCGCGCGTTCTATCGTCTGACGGTTTTGCCGATGGCAGCGCGGGTGACGGCGGCGATTTCCGAGTTCCTGTCGCGTCACAGCGGTGAGCGGGTCGAGCTGCGTCCCGATCTGGATCAGGTGCCCGCGCTGGCGTCCGAGCGCGAGGCGCAGTGGCGGCGCGTGTCGGAGGCGGATTTCCTGACGGTTGGAGAGAAACGGGCGCTGTTGGGGCTGCCGCGACAGCCCGACGAGGAATGAGCGCCGAGCCCGCACGCAGCGGGTCCAAATACCTCTATGCGCCGTTCGAGGTGGCCCATGCACGGATCGACGCCAATGAGCGCGTCGCCGAAGAGCGCTGGGCCGCGCTGGAATACCGGTTGGGGCGCATCGAGGCCAGCCAAGAGCGGGTCGAACGGCGGCTGTGGTTGGCGGTTTACGGGGTCGTAGCGGCGGTTCTGGTGCAGGGGGCGTTGTCCCTTGTGTCGGTGGCGCCCTGATACAGGAGAAGCAGATGAGTTTTGTTGAAACGGGCCTAGAGCGCAAGTTCTGCCAGACCGATGCACAGGTCCGGATGAGCGATGACGTGACGGTCGAGGGCTATGCCAGCCTGTTCGGGATCACCGATCAGGGGGGCGACCGTGTAGAGCGTGGCGCCTATGGCCGTAGCCTTGCCGAACTGGCGAAAAAGGGCCGTCCGGTGCGGATGCTGTGGCAGCACGATCCGGCCCAGCCCATCGGCGTGTGGGACGAGGTGCGCGAGGATGAGCACGGTCTCTACGTCAAGGGCCGCCTGTTGCCCGACGTCGCCAAAGGGCGCGAGGCAGCGGCATTGATTCAGGCGGGGGCGATTGACGGTCTGTCGATCGGATACCGTACGAAACGGGCGCAAAAAACCGCCGAGGGCGGGCGCCTGTTGCACGATCTGGAGCTGTGGGAGGTGTCCTTGGTGACCTTCCCGATGCTTCCGGAGGCGCGGGTCGGGGCAAAGGCGGACACGCCCGAGGCCGAAACCTTGCGACAGTTGGCAGCGGCCTTTCGGGACGCCTGCCAGAGTGAGGCGGGCTAGGCCCGCGTAACCATCCAGAACCAGACAGGACGTGACTATGAGCGACTGCCACGAGCAGGCGATGGGTGCCTCTGTGCCCATGGCCGATGTGACCGAAGCAATTGGCGAATTCATCCACGAATTCAAGGGCTTTCGCCGCAACATTGAAAACCGCATTCAAAAACAGGAAGAGCGTATGACCAAGTTTGACCGTAAATCCATGATGGCTGGCCGTCCGGCATTGTCCAACGGTGCCGCCCAAGAGGCCCCCCACCAAAAGGCGTTCGCCGCCTATCTGCGTTCGGGCGATGACGACGCGCTGCGTGGTCTGAACATGGAAGAAAAAGCCCTGTCGACCGCCGTGTCCGCCGAGGGTGGCTATCTGGTCGATCCGCAGACCTCGGAGACGATCAAATCGGTTCTGAACAGCACCTCGTCGCTGCGCTCGGTTGCGCAGGTCGTCGCGGTTGAGGCCACGTCCTATGACGTTCTGGTCGATCACAGCGACATCGGTTCGGGCTGGGCGTCGGAGACCGGTACCATCACCGAAACCGACACCCCCCAGATCGAGCGTGTGTCGATCCCGCTGCATGAGCTGTCGGCGATGCCCAAGGCGTCCCAGCGTCTGCTGGATGACAGCGCGTTCGACATCGAGGGCTGGCTGGCCAGCCGTATCGCCGACAAGTTCGCCCGCGCCGAAGCGGCCGCGTTCATCAACGGCGACGGCATCGACAAACCGACCGGCATTCTGAGCCACGCGCAGGTCGCCAATGACAGCTGGGCGTGGGGTTCGCTGGGCTATATCGCGACCGGCACCGATGGTGATTTCGACGCCGTTTCGCCCGCCGATGCGGTTCTGGACGTGGTTTATGCGCTGGGCGCGGAATACCGTTCCAACGCGACCTTTGTCATGAATTCGAAAACCGCCGGTGTGGTGCGCAAGATGAAGGACGCCGATGGCCGCTTCTTGTGGACTGACAGCCTTGCCGCAGGTGAGCCTGCACGTCTGCTGGGCTATCCGGTGATGATCGCCGAAGACATGCCTGACATCGCTTCGGGCAGCGCGGCGCTTGCCTTTGGTGATTTCGCCTCGGGCTACACCGTGGCCGAACGTCCCGACCTGCGCGTTCTGCGCGACCCGTTCAGCGCCAAGCCGCATGTCCTGTTCTATGCCACCAAACGCGTTGGCGGTGACATCAGCGATTTTGCCGCGATCAAGCTGCTGAAGTTCTCGGTCGCCTAAGCGATCCCGAGTTGCCCCCGCCCCATAAGGGCGGGGGTTCCGGCGCGCGCGATATGTCCCTGTGTTGTCTAGCTGTCTTGTCCGTCCGTCCGAGCGGTGCAGGCGCGCGCGCCACTTCTTGATGGCACCGGAACAATGGAGAAACCCATGATGTTGATCGAGCAGACGACAGTGCCCACCGAGGCATTGCCGGTTGAAGAATTTAGCGCCCATTTGCAACTGGGGACCGGGTTTGCCGATGACGGTGAGCAGGCCCCGTTGCTGGAGGCGCTGTTGCGTGCGGCGATGGCCGCCGTTGAGGGGCGCATTGGCAAGGTGCTGTTGACGCGGGATTTCGTCTGGACCGTCACCGCGTGGCGTGAGGCGGACCGTCAGGCCCTGCCGGTTGCGCCGGTTGTGGATGTGACGCGCCTGACGGTGATTGACCGCGCGGATAATGCGACGGATGCGGAGGTGGGGACCTATCGTCTGGAGCCTGACACCCATCGCCCGCATGTGCGTGCCACCGGGTCGGCCCTGCCGACGATTGGCATTGGCGGCACGGCGGAAATCGCGTTTCAGGCGGGGTTTGGTGCGGCGTGGGATGCGATTCCTGCCGATCTGGCGCAGGCGGTGTTCCTGCTGGCCGCGCATTACTATGAACATCGCGCCGCCGCCGGTGAGGGCGAAAAGGCGATGCCCTTTGGCGTCAACATGCTGTTGGAACGCTGGCGCACGGTGCGCATTCTGGGCGGAGGGATCTGCTGATGGGCGGTCCTGTGTTGCGCCGCAAGCTGATCCTAGAGGGGCCGCTGCGCACCGCTGATGGCGCGGGCGGGTTCAGCCAGAGCTGGGCCGCGCTGGGCGCGTTGTGGGCGGATGTCACGCTGCGTTCGGGGCGTCGGACCGAGGCGTTCGATGTCGAAACCAGCCTGACCAGCTATCGCATCACGGTGCGCGCGGCCGCGCCCAATGCGCCGTCCCGCCCACGCCCCGGTCAACGGTTTCGCGATGGCAGCCGCCTGTTCGCGATTGATGCGGTGTCCGAGGCCGGTGGCCGTGGGCATTACCTGATTTGTTATGCCACCGAGGAGGGCGCGGTATGAGCTATCAGCACGCAAACGCCCTGCAGGTGGCCGTCTACGGCGCGCTTCAGGCTTCGGCAGCGGTACAGGCAGACGTGGCGGGCGCGGTTTACGACGCCGTTCCCGCAGGGCCTGTGCCGCCGCTCTATGTCATTCTGGGCGAAGAAGAGGCCTTGGCGCGCGACGATATGACGGGCACGGGCGCTTTGCACAAATTCACGGTCTCGGTGGTCGGAACGGTGTCCGGATTTGCGGATATGAAGGTTCTGGCGGGCGCGATCTGTGACGCCCTGACCCCTGCGACCGTGACCCCGTCCGACGGGCATCTGATCAGCCTGAACTTTGAACGCGCCCGCGCCCGTCGTCTGGACGGGGGTGCGGGGCGTCAGATCGACCTGCGTTTCAACGCACGCATCGAACATTCCTAATTTCTAAACCGGAGTACACGCCATGGTGGCCCAAAACGGCAAAGACCTATTGATCAAGCTCGACCTGACGGGGGACGGGCAGTTTGAAACCATCGCGGGCCTGCGGGCCACGCGCATCAGCTTTAACGCCGAGCAGGTCGATGTGACCTCTCTGGAGAGCCAAGGCGGCTGGCGCGAATTGCTGGCCGGTGCCGGTGTGAAATCGGCGGCGATTTCGGGGTCCGGCGTGTTCAAGGACGCCAACACCGACGAACGCGCGCGCCAGATCTTTTTCGACGGCGAAACCCCCGATTTTCAGGTTATCGTGCCCGATTTCGGCATTGTCACGGGCGCGTTTCAGGTGACGTCGCTGGAATATTCCGGCTCGCACAATGGGGAGGCGACCTATGAAATCTCGCTGGCCTCGGCGGGCGCGATTGCGTTCACGGCGCTCTGATGGCGAACCCCTATGCGGGCGAGGTGGCCCTGATCATTGATGGGCAGGAACGGGTGCTCAAGCTGACCCTTGGGGCGCTGGCCGAACTCGAAGAGGCGCTGGGCGAGGACACGCTTGTCGCCCTGATCGACCGGTTCGAGGGCGGCGGGTACAGCGCGCGGGATCTGATGGCGCTGGTCCTTGCGGGGCTGCGCGGGGGCGGCTGGTCCGGCACGGGCCGCGATCTGGCCAACGCGACAATCGAGGGTGGCCCGATGGAGGCCGCCCGCGTGGCCGCGCGTCTGTTGGCCGTGGCGTTCAGCGTGCCCGCCTCACCCGCAGGGGGTGCCTATGCGGTTTGACTGGCCCGCGCTGATGCGGGCGGGGCTGATCGGGTTGAACCTGAAACCGGCCGAGTTCTGGGCGCTGAGCCCTGCTGAATTGCTGATGATGCTGGGCCACGGCAGCGGCCCCGCACCGATGGGACGCGCGCGGCTGGATGAGCTGTCGCGCGCCTTTCCTGATGTTCACGAAAGGCAAGAGTGATGGCGGATTTCGACGGGCTGGAGGCCTTTGACGATCAAATCGCGGCGCTGGAGGACACGCTGGGCGGGGCCCAGGGCGTGGCGGCGACGTTTCAGGGCGAGTTGGCCAAGATGCGCGAGAGCGTGACCCTGACCAGTCGCGAGGTCGGCACCCTGTCGCGGGCCGTGGGGCGCGGTTTGCGCGGCGCGTTTGAGGGGCTGGTGTTTGACGGCGCGAAACTGTCCGATGCGCTGCGCGAGGTCAGTTCGGCCATTTCGGTCGCGGCTTATAACGCGGCGATCACACCGGTGCAGAACCACGTCGGCGGCTTGGTTGCGACGGGGATTGAGGCCGTGGTCGGCAGTTTGGTGCCCTTTGCCAATGGCGGCAGTTTCACGTCGGGCCGCGTGGTGCCGTTTGCGACGGGCGGGGTGGTCAGTTCGCCGACCTATTTCCCGATGCGCGGCGCGACGGGCCTGATGGGTGAGGCGGGGCCAGAGGCGATCATGCCCCTGTCGCGCGGGGCGGATGGACGTTTGGGCGTGCGCTCGGACGGGGGCGGTGCGCCGGTCCATGTCACCATGAATATCTCGACGCCCGATGTGGGCGGGTTCCGCAAGAGCCAGAGCCAGATCGCCGCCGAAATGGGCCGTGCGCTGGCCCGTGGTCGCCGCAACAGCTAGGGGAGCAAGTCCATGAATTTTCACGACATTCGATTTCCCGCGAACCTGAGTTTCGGGTCCGTGGGCGGGCCTGAGCGGCGCACAGAGATCGTGACGCTGGCCAATGGCTATGAGGAACGTAACACGCCGTGGGAACACGCGCGCCGCCGCTATGATGCGGGCGTGGGGATGCGGTCGCTGGACGATGTGGAAACCTTGATCGCGTTTTTTGAGGCGCGTCGGGGGCAGCTGTTCGGGTTCCGTTGGAAGGACTGGTCGGATTACAAATCCTGCCTGCCTCTGTCCGATGTGGGGTTTGAGGATCAGATCATCGCGCATGGTGATGGCGAGACGACCGCGTTCCCGCTGCTCAAGACCTATCAATCGGGCGAGTTCAGCTATGCCCGCCCGATCACCAAGCCGGTCAAGGCGACGGTGCGGGTCGGGATTTCGGGCGATCCGTTGGTCGAAACGGTGCATTTTTCGGTCAACTATGACACTGGCGTGGTGACGATTTTCGACGCGCCGGACGTGGATACGGTGATCACGGCGGGGTTCGAGTTCGACGTGCCGGTGCGGTTTGACACTGATACGATCCTGACCTCGGTCGCCAGTTTCCGCGCAGGTGACGTGCCGCGCGTGCCGGTTGTCGAGGTGCGGGTATGAGCGTGCCGCAGGAATTGAACGACCGTTTATTAACCGGCGTGACCACCCTGTGCCGTGCGTGGCGGGTGGATCGTCGGGACGGGACCGTGCTGGGCTTTACCGATCATGACCGCGATCTGGCGTTTGAGGGTGTCACGTATCGCGCGCAATCGGGGATGAACGCGCGCGCGCTGAGCCAGACAAGCGGGCTGGCCGTGGACAACAGCGAGGCGATTGGCGCGCTCAGTGACGCGGGCATCAGTGAGGCCGATATCGAGGCTGGGCGGTACGATGGTGCGGCCCTGCGCATCTGGTTGGTGGATTGGTCGAACCCCGATCTGCGGGTGTTGCAGTTTCAGGGGTCCCTTGGTCTGATCACGCGGCGCGACGGGTTGTTTGAGGCCGAATTGCGCGGGCTGACCGAGTTTCTGAACCAACCACAGGGACAGGTCTATCAACGTCCCTGCGCCGCCATTCTGGGGGACGCGCGGTGCCGGTTTGACCTCAGCCGCGCGGGATATACCACGGAACAGGTGGTGGGCCGTCATGAGGATGGCCGCCGGTTCTGGTTCGATGGCGTCACGGATTTCGAACCGCGCTGGTTCGAACATGGCCGTATCAAGGTCCAGAGCGGGATCAGCACGGGCCTGATCGGGATCGTGAAAAACGACCGGTTCGAGGATGGCCAGCGGATGATCGAACTGTGGGAACCCCTGCGTGGGGAGATCGCGACGGGGGATCAGCTGTTGATCGAGGCGGGGTGCGACCGGCGCGCCGAGACCTGTCGCGCCAAGTTCGGGAACTTTCTGAACTATCGCGGTTTTCCGCATATTCCGGGTGAGGATTGGCTGATCAGCTATCCGGTTCAGGGCGGGGCCAACACCGGCGGGAGCATGAATTCGTGAGTGTCGCAGATCGCGCCGAGGCGATTGCGCGGTCATGGATCGGGACGCCCTATGCGCATCAGGCGTCTGTGCGCGGCGCGGGGTCGGATTGCCTGGGTCTGTTTCGGGGGATCTGGCGCGACCTATACGACGCGGAACCCTGCGCCATTCCCGCCTATACCGCCGATTGGACCGAAAGCGGCACACAGGAACCCCTGTGGCGCGGTCTGGCGGCCTTGATGCCGACCCGTCCCGCCGATGCGGCGGGGGTGGGGGATGTGATCCTGTTTCGGATCAAATCGGGCGCGGTGGCCAAGCATTTGGGCATCCGCAGCCGCAATGGATTGATCCATGCCTATTGGGGGCATGGGGTGATTGAAAGTCGCTATGGCATGTCATGGGCCCGTCGGGCCGTGGCCAGCTTTGCGTTTCCAGACAGGAGTGAATGATGGCGACGATTGTTCTGTCGGCTGTGGGTGCGGGGATCGGCTCGGCCCTTGGGGGATCGGTTCTGGGCCTGTCGAGCGTGGTGATCGGGCGCGCGGTGGGCGCGACCATCGGTCAGGTGATCGACCAGCAAATTCTGGGTGTGGGGGCCGAGCCGGTCGAGACGGGCAAGGTCGAACGGTTCCGCCTGATGGGCGCAAGCGAGGGCGCGCCGGTCAACCGTGTCTACGGGCGCACGCGGATCGCGGGTCAGGTGATTTGGGCCTCGCGTTTTTACGAGAGCACCAAGACCTCGGGTGGGGGCAAGACATCCGGCCCCGAGGTCACGACCTATAGCTATTCGGTCTCTCTGGCGATTGCGCTGTGCGGGGGCGAGATCCTGCGCGTTGGGCGGGTCTGGGCCGATGGGGTTGAGGTGTCGCGCGATCAGGTGAACCTGCGCGTCTACACCGGCACCGAGGATCAGGAACCCGATCCGTTGATCGAGGCGATTGAGGGTGCGGAAAACGCACCGGCCTATCGCGGGATCGCCTATGTGGTGCTGGAGGATCTGGAACTGGCGCAATTCGGCAACCGTGTGCCGCAACTGTCGTTTGAGGTGGTGCGCCCCGTGACGTCCGACGATCCGGCGCAAAAGCCGCTGTCCGAGGTGATTGAGGGCGTCGCGTTGATCCCCGGGACGGGGGAATTCGCGCTTGGCGTCACGTCGACCTATTACGGCAGCGGGCCGGGCGAAAACAATTCCGCGAATATGAACACGCCCTCGGGCCAGACGGATTTCGAGACCGCGCTAGAGGTTCTGGACGAGGAACTGCCCAAGGCGGATCATACCCTGTTGATCAGCAGCTGGTTCGGGACGGACCTGCGCGCGGGTGAGTGTGAGATCAAGCCGCGTGTCGAACAGAAAGACACCTATGCGGGGCCGATTCCGTGGATGGTATCGACCGAGGACCGTTACGCCGCTGATCGCGTGCCGGTGGATGAGGACGGGCTGCTCCTTTATGGGGGGACGCCGTCCGATCAGTCGGTGATTGAATCGATTGTCGCGCTCAAGGCCGCGGGGAAACAGATCACGTTTTACCCTTTCATCCTGATGGCGCAGACGGCGGATAACACGCTGATCAACCCCTATACCAGTGAAGTCGGGCAACCTGCCCTGCCGTGGCGGGGGCGGATCACCACGTCGCTGGCCCCCGGAATGGCGGGGACCACGGATCGGACCGCCGCAGCGCGCGCCGAGGTTGAGGCGTTCTTTGGCGCGGCGGATGGCGCCGATTTCTATGCCGCCTATGATTTCACGCCGCCCACGAACCAAGCCGAGGCCGAGGCGTTGTTGTCCGACATCCGTGGGCAATACGGCTATCTGTGGTATGACGGTCCGTCGGATGACTGGGGGTACCGGCGGTTCGTGCTGCACTATGCCCATCTGTGCAAGGCCGCAGGCGGGGTCGATGCGTTTTGTATCGGCTCGGAAATGCGCGGGATCACCACGATCCGCGATGACACCGGTGCCTTTCCGGCGGTTGAGGCGATGATCCAGCTGGCCGCCGACGTGCGTGCCATTCTGGGGCCGGATGTTGATATCACCTATGCCGCGGATTGGAGCGAATATTTCGGCTATCACCCGCAGGACGGGTCGGGCGATGTCCTGTTCCATCTGGACCCATTGTGGGCGGATCAGAACATCGATTTCATCGGGATTGATAACTATATGCCGCTGTCCGATTGGCGGGCGGGTAATGATCATGCCGATGCGGCGTTTGAGGACATCTATAACCTCGGCTACCTGCAATCGAACATCGAGGGCGGCGAGGGCTATGATTGGTATTACGCCAGCGCGTTGGAATCCGAGGCCCAGTTGCGCCGCCCGATCACCGATGGCGCCCATGGTGAGGATTGGGTGTTCCGGTATAAGGACATCCGCAACTGGTGGCGAAATGAGCATTACAATCGTCTGAACGGTGTTCGGGAGACCGTGCCGACGGGGTGGGTGCCGCAATCCAAGCCGGTTGTGTTCACCGAATACGGCTGTGCCGCGATCGACAAGGGCACGAACCAGCCGAACAAGTTTCTGGACCCGAAATCGTCCGAGAGCAGCCTGCCAGCCTATTCCAACGGGCGGCGCGATGACCTGATTCAGGCGCAGTATCTGCGCGCGATGACGGATTACTGGGGGGATGCGGCCAACAACCCCCTGTCCGAGGTCTATGGCGGGGCGATGATCGATATGTCGCGGTCAAACGTCTGGGCATGGGACACGCGGCCCTATCCGTATTTCCCGGGGAATGCGGAATTGTGGGGTGACGCGGACAATTACGCGCGCGGGCATTGGTTGAACGGTCGTGTCACCGGTCAGGCGCTGGGCGCGGTGGTGGCCGAGATTTGCCACCGTGCGGGCGTTGAGGACGTCGATACCAGTAGCCTCTATGGCATCGTGCGCGGCTATCACGTGGATGACCTGTCGTCGGGGCGGGCGGCGTTGCAGCCTCTGATGCTGGCCTATGGGTTTGACGCGGTAGAGCGTGACGGACAGTTGGTGTTCCGCAATCGTGGGGACGGGGCGGATGTGGTTCTGTCGTCTGATCGGATGGTGCGACGGGACAATGACGACACCGCGCTGGAACTGCTGCGCGCGCCCGAGGCCGAGGTGGCAGGGCGCGTGCGCCTGACCTTTACCGAGGCGGATGCCGATTATGAACTACGTTCAACCGAGGCGATTTTCCCAGACGAGGAAAGCCGCGCGGTGGCGGTGACGCAATTGCCCCTGATCTTGACACAGGCCGAGGGGCGCAAGATCACCGAGCGCTGGTTGGCCGAGGCGCGCCTGTCGCGCGATACGGCGCGCTTTGCCCTGCCGATGTCGCATCTGGATGTGGGCGCGGGGGATGTGGTGCAACTGGGTGCGTCGTCCTATCGGGTGGACCGTGTGGAGCAGGGCCTGTCGCGGGAAATCGAGGCGGTCAAAATCCACCCCAGCGTCTATGAGCCCTCGGACGCGGCCGAGGAAACCGTGACCCTGACGCCGTTTGTGGCGCCGGTGCCGGTGTTTCCGTTGTTTATGGACCTGCCCCTGTTGACCGGTGATGAGGTGCCTCATGCGCCCCATATCGCGGTGACGGCCACCCCGTGGCCGGGCACGGTCGCGGTATTCAGTGCGCCACAGGACAACGGCTATGTCCTGAACACCACCTTGGTTGAGGGCGCGGTGGTTGGCGTGACCGAGACCGACCTTGGCCGCGCCGCGCCCGGGCTGTGGGATCGTGGGCCTGCGCTGCGGGTGCGGGTCTATGGCGGATCGCTGGCCAGTGGGACGCAGGACGCGATCCTGAACGGGGCGAACGCGGCGGTGATTGGCGATGGCAGTTCGGGCAATTGGGAGGTGTTCCAGTTCCAAGAGGCCCAGTTGGTCGCGCCGAATACCTATGAGCTGCGCCTGCGGTTGCGGGGGCAGGCGGGGTCGGACGGGATCATGCCCGATGTCTGGCCCAGCGGGAGCTATATCGTGCTGCTGAACGCGGCGGCGCAACAGATCGCGCTGGACGCGTCTGAGCGTAACCTTGCGCGCTTTTACCGGATCGGTCCGGCGGGGCGGGCGGTCGATGATGCGTCCTATGTTGAAAAGGTTGAGGCCTTTGCGGGCAACGGGCTGCGCCCCTATGCGCCGGTGCATCTGCGCGAAACGGTGCAGGGCGATGGCGCGCGTGTGTTCAGCTGGACCCGCCGGACGCGGATCGACGGGGACACGTGGGAAGGGTTTGAGGTGCCGCTGGGCGAGGCGAGTGAGCTATACTCCATCCGGATCCGCGATGAAAACGGGGCGATTGTGCGACAGGATATGGCGACATCGCCAACATGGACCTATGGCGCTGCGGATCAGGCCAGCGATATGTTCGGCCCCGGCACACAGTTCGAGGTTGCACAGATTTCGGACCGGTTCGGGCCGGGACCCTATAGCGCCGTTGAGATCGCGATCTGACCATGCGCCCCATTGGTCCGGGGGACGTGGCGGCGGCGGCCTGTGCGTTGATGAAGGTACCCGACAGCATGCGCGCGGCGCTGGCCGAGCGGATGCTGACCCATGCACAGGCCGCCGACAAGTATCGCAAACGGTTGGGGCGGGTGCATCCGCGCTGGGGCTGTGGGAGCCTGATGGACGTGGCGGGAACCTATCCCAGACGGGCCGAACCGTTCTGGGATGATCCGGAATATCTGCGCTGTGTCATGGTTATTCTGAGCGCGATTTGCGCGGTGCGCGGCGCGGCGGAGCGGGAATAAATTCTGGGCCGCCACGCAATTTTGCGAACGATTTCGCCTTGAAGTCACAATTCTGTGTAACATCTTTCGCTAGGCGTCCCTATGCACACGTTGTATAGAGACACCCAAAGCGAAAGGGGCCGCCATGCGGGAACAGAGTGCAAAACTGACCAAGGTTGATCCGGTTTGGCAACGGCTGCGGGTCGAGGCCGATGAGGTCGTGGCCAAGGAACCCCTGCTGGGTGGGTTGATCCATTCCAGTGTTCTGCATCACCGGTCTTTGTCGGCGGCGCTGTCCTATCGGGTGGCGCTAAAGCTGGCCTCGGCAGAGATGTCGGATCAGATGCTGCGCGAGATTTGTGATCAGGCGCATGCGGCCGATCCCAGCCTTGCCGATGCGGCGCGCGCCGATCTGGTGGCTGTGTTTGAACGCGATCCGGCCTGTATCCAGTATTTGCAACCCTTGTTGTATTTCAAAGGCTTCCAAGCGATTCAGGCCTATCGGATCGGGCATTGGCTGTGGAAACAGGGGCGGCATGATCTGGCGTACTTCTTTCAGATGCGTGTGTCCGAAGAGTTTGGTGTCGATATCCATCCCGCCTGTGCGGTGGGTAAGGGCATTTTCCTTGATCACGCGCATTCGATTGTGTTTGGGGCGACCGCGCGGGTTGGGGATAACGTGTCGATCCTGCATTCGGTGACGCTTGGCGGGACCGGTAAGGAAGAGGGCGACCGCCATCCCAAGATCGGCAACGGGGTTCTGATCGGGGCAGGGGCCAAGGTTCTGGGCAACATCACGGTTGGGCATTGCAGCCGGATTGCGGCGGGTTCCGTGGTGTTGAAAGACGTGCCGCCCTGCACCACAGTTGCCGGTGTGCCGGCGAAAATCGTGGGTGAGGCGGGATGCGATCAGCCGTCGGTCAGCATGGACCAGTTGCTGCACGAAGAGAAGCGCAAGTCGTAAAAGATTTTTTGAACCGAGTTCAGCGCGGCCGTCCGGATCATCCGGACGGCCGTTTCATTTGTTAAAATGAAAAACGCCCGCGCAATGCGCGGGCGTTTTCGGTTTATCATCTGGCGGCTCAGGCGAGCATCGCGACAGGATTTTCGAGGTTCTCAACAATCGCCGCGAGCAGCTCTGCGCCGAGGGCCCCGTCGATCACGCGGTGATCCACGGACATGGTGACGGACATGACGGTGGCGACACTCAGTTCGCCGTCATCGCCCACCACGGGTTTCTTGACGCCGGTGCCGACGGCCAGAATGCCCGCATGCGGCGGGTTCACGATGGCGTCGAAGTTGTCGATGCCGAACATGCCGAGGTTCGAGATCGCAAAGCTGCCGCCCTGATATTCTTGGGGGGCGAGTTTGCGGTCGCGGGCGCGGGCGGCGAGGTCCTTCATCTGGGCCGAGAGGGCCGAGAGGGACTTCATATCCGCGTCCTGCAGGACGGGGGTAAAGAGGCCGCCCTCAATAGCGACGGCGACGGCCACATCCGAGGCCTGCATTTTCAGCACGCGATCACCGGCCCAGACGGCGTTGGCGTCAGGCACCTGTTGCAGGGCGTTGGCGACGGCCTTGATGATGAAGTCGTTGACCGAGAGTTTCACGCCGCGCGGTTCAAGCTGTTTGTTGAGCTGGCTGCGGAATTTCAGCAGCGCGTCCAGCTTGATATCGCGACGCAGGTAGAAATGCGGGATGGTCTGTTTGGCCTCGGTCAGGCGGGCGGCGATGGTTTTGCGCATGCCGTCCAGTTTGACCTCGGTGAATTCGCGACCCTCATACATGCGGGCGATGGCGTCGGCCGAGGGGGACGCAGGTGCCGGTGCGGCCGCAGGAGCAGAGGCCGCAGCGGGAGTTGCCGCCGGAGCGGGGGCCGGTGCCGAGGCGTTGGCGCCTTCGACGTCGGCCTTGACGATGCGGCCATGCGGGCCGGAGCCGGTCAGGGTGGTCAGATCGACGCCCTTGTCGGCGGCGATGCGACGGGCGAGCGGCGAGGCGAAGACGCGTTTGCCGTCACCGGTTGCCGGAGCGGCGGGCGCAGCAGTGGGGGCGGGTGCATCGGCCTTGGGCGCCTCGGCGGCGCCGGCGTCCGATGCAGCGGCGGCAGGGGCCGCCGCGGGCGCAGACCCGATGTCATCGGCGGTTTCCCCATCGGCCAGAAGGACGGCGATGGCGGTGTTGACCTTGACGCCCTCGGAGCCCTCAGGGATCAGGATTTTACCGATCACGCCCTCATCCACGGCCTCGAATTCCATCGTGGCCTTGTCGGTTTCGATCTCGGCCAGCAGGTCGCCGGAATTGACCGTATCGCCCTCTTTGACCAGCCATTTTGCGAGCGTGCCCTCCTCCATCGTGGGGGACAGGGCGGGCATCAGAATTTCTGTTGGCATGCGCTGAACTCCTTAGCGATAGGTGACGGCTTTGACCGCGTCGATGACCTCTTTAGTGGTCACGAGCGCCAGTTTTTCAAGGTTGGCGGCATAGGGCATCGGGACGTCCTTGCCGGTGCAGTTCAGGACCGGTGCGTCGAGGTAATCAAACGCGTTGGTCATGATGTAGGCCGACAGGTGGTTGCCGATCGAGCAGACCGGGAAGCCCTCTTCGACGGTGATACAGCGGTTGGTTTTCATCACCGATTTGATCACCGTGTCATAGTCGATCGGACGCAGGGTGCGCAGGTCGATGACCTCGGCGCTGATGCCGTCTTTGGCCAGTTGTTCCGCCGCCTCAAGCGCGTAGGTCATGCCGATGCCGAAGGAGACGATGGTCACGTCCTCACCCGTGCGACAGACCTTGGCCTTGCCGAACGGGATGGTGAAATCGTCGAGCACAGGGACCTCAAAGCTTTTGCCGTAGAGGATCTCGTTTTCGAGGAAGATCACGGGGTTCGGATCGCGGATTGCCTGTTTCAGCAGACCCTTGGCGTCAGCCGCCGAATAGGGCTGGACGACCTTGAGGCCCGGGATCTGGGCGTACCATGCGGCGTAGTCTTGGCTGTGCTGGGCGCCAACGCGCGCGGCGGCGCCATTCGGGCCGCGGAACACGATGGGAGAGCCCATTTGACCGCCCGACATATAGAGCGTCTTGGCCGCCGAGTTGATGATGTGGTCAATCGCCTGCATCGCGAAGTTGAAGGTCATGAATTCCACGATCGGACGCAGACCGCCAAAGGCCGCGCCCACGGCGATACCGGCAAAGCCGTGTTCGGTGATCGGGGTGTCGATCACGCGTTTCGCGCCAAACTCGTCCAGCAGACCTTGGGAAATCTTGTAGGCACCTTGGTATTCGGCGACCTCTTCACCCATCAGGAACACGTCGTCGTCTTTGCGCATTTCCTCGGCCATGGCGTCGCGCAGGGCTTCGCGCACGGTGCTGGTTTTCATTTCCGTGCCCTCGGGCCAATCGGGCGTCTCATCGACGACCGGCGCGGCGGGGGCAGCGGCCACAGTCACGGCCGCGGGGGCCTCGGCCGCAGCGGGGGCAGCCGCGGCGGGTTCCGCAGCCGCGGCGTCATCGACGTTTTCGCCCTCTTCGATCAGAACGGCGATGGGCGTGTTGACGGCGACACCTTCGGTGCCTTCAGCGATCAGGATTTTGCCAACGATGCCTTCATCGACGGCCTCGAATTCCATGGTCGCCTTGTCGGTTTCGATCTCGGCCAGAATGTCACCGGACGATACGGTATCGCCCTCTTTGACCAGCCATTTGGCAAGCGTGCCTTCCTCCATGGTGGGGGACAGGGCGGGCATTAATACTTGGGTAGCCATTGTTCGTCTCTCTCCCTCGGGGCTCAGGCGTCTTGCGGCACTTCGGTGGCGTAAATGTCGGTCCAGAGTTCCTCGAGCGCCGGTTCGGGGCTGGTTTTCGAGAATTCTGCGGACTCGTTGACGATCTCTTTGATCTCTTTGTCGATCGCTTTGAGTTCGTCCTCGGAGGCGTGTTTGCCCGAGAGCAGCATCTCACGCACATGTTCGATCGCGTCGCGCTCTTCGCGCATCTTCTGGACCTCTTCGCGGGTGCGGTATTTCGCGGGGTCCGACATCGAGTGACCGCGATAACGGTATGTTTTCATTTCCAGAATATAGGGGCCCTTGCCCGCGCGGCAGTGGGCGACGGCCTTTTCCCCGGCGGCTTTGACGGCCAAAACGTCCATGCCGTCGACCTCTTCGCCTTTGATGCCGTAGGCGGCGCCGCGTTCCCACAGGGACGGGGATTTGGTCGAGCGCTGAACACTGGTGCCCATGGCGTATTGGTTGTTCTCGATCACAAAGATGACCGGCAGGTCCCAAAGCTCGGCCATGTTGTAGGTCTCATAGACCTGGCCCTGGTTCGCTGCGCCATCGCCGAAATAGGCGAAGGTCACGCGCTTGTTGTCTTTGTATTTGTCGGCAAAGGCGAGGCCCGCGCCAATCGGGACCTGCGCGCCAACGATGCCGTGGCCGCCGTAGAAGTGTTTTTCGCGGCTGAACATGTGCATCGAGCCGCCCTTACCTTTGGAATAGCCGCCTTCGCGACCGGTCAGCTCGGCCATGACGCCCTTGGGGTCCATCCCGCAGGCCAGCATATGGCCGTGGTCGCGGTAAGAGGTGACCCGCTTGTCGCCTTCTTCGGCGGCGGCCTCAAGACCGACGACGACGGCCTCTTGGCCGATGTAAAGGTGACAGAAGCCGCCGATCAGGCCCATGCCGTACAATTGGCCTGCCTTTTCCTCGAATCGCCGGATCAACAGCATTTCACGGTAATAGCTAAGCAGTTCTTCTTTGGAAGTATTTGGTTTTGAAGCGGTTTTTCGCGTGGCCATAGGGCGGTCTCCCGTTTGGGGATTGGGATAGTTTAATATTAAACCATTCCTACCAAATCAGGCGACGGATTGCGAGTGTCTTCTTGCACCACGGGAATGCGGGCGACAGTTTAGCGTTTAACGGATGACGATTTCGTCGCTGCGCAGCAGGCCAAGCACCTTGCGGGCCTGTTCGTCCAGCAGGTCGAGGTCCAGATAGTCGTCGGACAGGCGGCGGGTTTTGTTGCGCATCTGGGCGACCTGATCGGCAAGGCGGTCGCGTTCTACGGTCAGGTCATCGACCTCGGCCTCTACCTGGATGCGGCTGAACAGGCCGTAATCGCCCTGTACAGCCGCAAAGGTAAAGTACGCCGCAA
Source organism: Rhodovulum sp. FJ3 (assembly GCF_032918305.1). NCBI lineage: Bacteria > Pseudomonadati > Pseudomonadota > Alphaproteobacteria > Rhodobacterales > Paracoccaceae > Rhodovulum > Rhodovulum sp. FJ3. Next base: position 172,622 of record NZ_JAWJUU010000001.1, on the reverse strand, counting down.
GCGCAAAGGCCACCGCCGAATAGACGATGACACCGTAGGCTGGTTTACTGCGGGGTCTACTCATGAACACTGCCTCTGATCCGCCTCTAGCGGGCGGTAGGGTGATTCTGACACAGACGATTCGGGAAGGGAATCCCCAATCGACGGTTTGCACGTGAAAATTTCGGTGAGGCGCGGGCGGAGGGGGCGGGATGCCTGCGGCGCGAGTATTTGGGCCAAGCTGAAGGGGTCAGCGCGGGCAGGTGGTCGGTTGATACGGGTTGCGGGTTAGGTCGAGCGGGTCAAAGCGGAGTTTGAGTTTGGACCAGTTGTAGACGGTGGGCGTCGGGCCCTCGACGATCAGGAGCGCGTGGTAGGTGAATTGAAGCTTGCCGCCCGTTTCGGCGTGAAAGGCGGGCAGGCGCATGTCCCAGAGGGAGGTGAGGGCGCGGGTGTAGCTGTCGGTTGAGGGCGAGGTCGCGGTGAGGATGCAGGTGGGGGCGTCGGTTGGTGCGGCGCCGCGGTGTGTCGCCATGGCCAGTGCCGATCCCCATGACCAAACGGTGAGGGCGAGGAGAAGCGTTATGGGAGTGGTAAGGCGCGGTGTCGGGCTCAGGAGCCGGGCGAGGAAAAAGGCGTAGGCCGAGAGGTTTGCGATGGTGAAGAGGACCAGTGTTCCGTGGGGTGTCGGGCCGAACAGGAACGCCGCGGCGGCGAAGAGGGCGCAGGCGAGGAGCGGCAGAAGGGCGAGGATGCTGAGGAAGCGGGCCGTTTTGGGGCGCGGGGCGCCGCGCCACGCGAGCGACGGTAAGGTGAGCGAGAGGACGGCGAGCGCGAAAGTGGTGAGGTCAGGCGTGCGCGGTAGCCATGCGGAGATCCATGCGAGCAGGAGCGTGAGCAGGGCGGTCGGGCGCATGGGGGACCTCATCGAGTGGCATGAGTATTTATGCCAAGATGAAAAGGGCGGCGCAGATGGATGCGCCGCCCGATTGGGTTAGCCTGCGATCGAGGCCTGATAGATCGTGTCGATCGTTGCGGCCAGCGTGTCGTCGAATTCGGCGTCGGATTGCTTGGCGCTTAGGCCTTCGGTGAGGGCGCGCGAGAAGGAGGCGATCATGCCGCTGTTGCGCGAGAGTTTATCGTTGGCCTCTTCGCGGCTGTAACCGCCCGACAGAGCGACCAGTTTGACCACGCGGGGGTGATCGACCAGCACTTTGTACTGGTTGTCGTTTTCGGGCAGCGAGAGTTTCAGCATGATGTTCTGATCCTCGGCCAGCGCGTCGAGTTCGGCGAGGATCGCGTCGCGCAGGAGGTCTTCGGCGGCGGCCTTGTCCGCGATGGTGATCGTGACCTCGGGTTCGATGATCGGCACGAGGCCCTTGGCGAGGATCTGTTTGCCGATCTCGAATTGCTGGGCGACGACGGCCTTGACGCCTTCGGGGTTGGCCGCTGAGATGACCGAGCGCATTTTGGTGCCGAAGATGCCTTTGGCGACGGCCTTGTCCAGCAGGGCGTCGAGGTCGGGCATGGGTTTCATGACCTGAACGCCGCCGTCTTCTTCCGCGAGGCCCTTGTCGACCTTCAGGAAGGGCACGACCTGACATTCGTTCCACAGGTAGGTGGCGGTCGGGGTGCCGTCGATGTCGCGGTCCATGGTCATTTCGAACAGGATGGCGCCGACCACTTTGTCCCCGTTAAAAGCGGGCGATTTGATGATGCGCGAGCGCATCTGGTGGATCAGGTCGAACATCTCGGCCTCGCCCGAGTATTCGTTTTCCTCAACGCCGTAGAGGCGCAGGGCCTTGGGGGTCGAGCCCCCCGACTGATCAAGGGCGGCGATAAAGCCTTGGCCTGCGGAAACGCGCTTGAACTGGTCTGGGTTGGGCATGTCTATGTCCTGTGTACTGTCGGGGTTTCGTGTTGCCCCGGTTGATATGCGCTCTGAACGGGGGGCGCAAATGTGGTTGCGCTAACTCGTTCATTTGTCGGGTGTTTTGCCGATCAGCCGCCCAAAACCGTGACACCTGGCAGGTCTTTGCCCTCCATCCATTCAAGGAAAGCACCGCCAGCGGTCGAGATATAGGTGAACTTGTCCGCAGCCCCCGCGACGTTCAGCGCGGCAACGGTGTCGCCCCCGCCCGCGACGGAAATCAGGGTGCCCTCAGCGGTCAGTTCGGCGGCGGCTGTCGCGGCGGCGTTGGTGGCGGCGTCAAACGGCGGGATTTCAAATGCGCCCAGCGGCCCGTTCCAGATCAGCGTCTGCGCACTGGCCAGCGTTTTGGTGATGCGATCGACCGTGGCGGGGCCTGCGTCGAGGATCATCGCATCGGCGGGGCAGGCGTCGGCGGCCACGGTTTCGTTTTCGGCGTTTGCCTTGAATTCACGGGCGACAACAACGTCGCTGGGCAGGATGATTTCGCAATTCGCATCGGCGGCCTTGGTCAGGATGTCGCGCGCGGTGTCGGTCATGTCATGTTCGGCCAGCGATTTGCCGACGTCGATGCCTTGGGCCGCGAGGAAGGTGTTGGCCATGCCACCCCCGATGACCAGATGGTCGACCTTGCTGACGAGGTTGCCCAGAAGGTCCAGTTTGGTGGACACTTTGGCCCCGCCGACAACCGCGACCACGGGGCGTTTGGGCGTGCCAAGGGCGGCGTTCAGCGCCTCAAGCTCGGCCGCCATCAAACGACCCGCGGCGGCGGGCAGCTGGCGCGCGACACCTTCGGTCGAGGCATGGGCACGGTGGGCGGCGGAAAAGGCGTCGTTGACATAGATGTCGCCGAGGCTGGCCAGAAATTCGGCCATTTTCGGGTCGTTCTTTTCCTCCATCGGGGAAAAGCGGGTGTTCTCGACCAGAACGACCGAGCCCTTGGGCAGGGCGTCCAGCGCGGCGCGGTCGGGCGTTTCGACAAAGGTGACGCTTTGGCCTAGAGCGGCCTCAAGCGCGGGCAGGGTGATGCGCAGCGACATTTCCGGCACGACCTGACCCTTGGGGCGACCGAAATGCGCCAGCAGGACCGGCGTGCCCCCAGCGGCCAGAATATCGCGCAGGGTGGGGATGATGCGTTGGATGCGGGTGTCGTCGGTCACCTGACCGTTGTCCACGGGCACGTTGATATCCACGCGCACCAGAACGATCTTGTCCGCCATATCCATGTCATCAAGGGTTTTCCACGCCATCGTCCGCTCCTACCTAAGGCTATTCAGGGTCTTTACACCCTGAGGGGCGGGGCGCGTCAAGCTGTCCTCTGCGGTTCGGTCTTTTCTTTGGCTGTGGGGCCAAGTAGGGTTCGGCCAAATCGAACAGGAGGACCGGCAGATGGCCGATATCAAAGATCCCGAAAACACCATCATCATCGAGCTGAAAGACGGCAATGTTGTCATCGAACTGCTGCCCGACGTGGCACCGAAACATTGTGAGCGGATGAAAGAGCTGGCCCGTGCTGGGAAATACGACGGCGTTGTGTTTCACCGCGTGATCGACAGCTTTATGGCCCAGACGGGCGATGTCGAGCACGGTGTGCTGGACAAGGGTGGCGATCTGCGCCGTGCAGGCACCGGTGGGTCGGACCTGCCCGATCTGCCCGCCGAGTTCTCGAAGCTGCCCCATGATCGTGGTACGCTTGGCGCGGCGCGCTCGGCCAACCCGAATTCGGCCAACAGCCAGTTCTTTATCAACTTCAACGACAACCATTTCCTGAACGGCCAATACACGGTCTATGGCCGCGTGGTTGAGGGCATGGAGCATGTCGACGCCATCACCCGTGGTGAGCCGCCGATGTACCCCGACCAGATGATCAGCATGAAAGTCGCCGCCGATGTCTAAGCTGTTGTCCGCGGCGATTGCCGCACTGGGCCTGAGCGCGGGGGCCGCCGCCGCGACCGGTCTGGAGATCACCGTCGCGGGGGAGGCCAATGGCGTGATCACCGTTGACCTGTTCGAGGACCTGGCCCCCCAGCATGTTGAGCAAATCACCGCACTTGCCGCCGAAGGTCAGTATGACGGCGTGGTGTTTCACCGCGTGATCCCCGGGTTCATGGCGCAAACCGGTGACGTGGAGCACGGTCGCATCGGTCAGGACATGCGTCTGGCCGGGACCGGTGGGTCGGATCGTCCGGACCTGCCCGCCGAGTTCAGCGATTTCAACTATGAGCGCGGTGTGGTCGGCATGGCGCGCTCGAACAACCCGAACTCGGCCAACAGCCAGTTTTTCATCATGTTCGCCCCCGCGCCGCATCTGAACGGGGCCTATACGGTCGTCGGTCAGGTGACCGAGGGCATGGATGTGGTGGACGCGATCAAAAAAGGCGCGGGCCGTAACGGTGAGGTCATTGGCCGTCCCGATGTGATGGAAAGCGTTGTTGTGATCGACTGATCCCCGTCGCAGAAGCAGAATATGAAAACCCCGCCGGACGCGTTATCCGGCGGGGTTTTTTGATGTCTTGGTCAGGACGCCTTCGGCGAGAGTATTTTTACCAAGCTGAAGAGGTCAGTCGCCCAGAGTGATCAGGGCGTGACGTTTTTTACCGGCGCTGAGCTTGACCGGTTCGGCCAGATCGGCGGCGGAGAACAGGCGGCCCGGATCGTTGCAGGGTTCGTCGTTCACGCGCAGGGCGCCGTCGGTGATCAGGCGTTTGCCGTCCTTGCCGGATTTCGCGAGGCCCGAGCGCACCACGAGTTGGGCCAGCGAGATGCCATCGCCGATGTCACCTGCGGGCAGGGTTAGCGTGGGTAGGTCATCGCCGACGCCGCCCTTTTCAAACACTTCGCGTGCGGTGGCTTCGGCGGCGGCGGCGGCCTCGGCCCCGTGGCAGAGGGTTGTCACCTCATTGGCGAGGATGATTTTCGCGGCGTTGATCTCGGATCCCTCAAGCGCGCCGAGGCGGTCGCATTCCTCAACCGGGAGTTCGGTGTAGAGTTTCAGGAACCGGCCCACGTCCGCATCCGTCGTGTTGCGCCAGAACTGCCAGAATTCGTAGGGCGCGCGCATTTCGGCGTTCAGCCAGATCGCGCCTTCGGCGGTCTTGCCCATTTTCTTGCCATCGCTGGTGGTCAATAGGGGCGAGGTCAGGCCGTAAATCTCGTGATCCAGCACGCGGCGGGTCAGGTCGATCCCGTTGACGATATTGCCCCACTGATCGCTGCCGCCCATTTGCAGCAGACAGCCATAGCGGCGGTTCAGTTCGAGGAAGTCGTAGGCCTGTAGGATCATGTAGTTGAATTCGAGGAAGGACAGCGATTGTTCGCGGTCCAGACGCGATTTCACCGATTCAAACGACAGCATACGGTTCACACTGAAGTGCCGCCCGATGTCGCGCAGGAATTCGAGGTAGTTCAGTTCGTCCAGCCATTCGGCGTTGTTCAGCATCAGGGCGTCGGTCGGCCCGTCGCCATAGGTCACGTATTTCGCAAAGACCTGTTTGATGCCGTCGATGTTGTCGTCGATCTGGGCCTCGGTCAGCAGGGGGCGTTCGTCGGCGCGGAAGGACGGATCGCCCACCTTGGTCGTGCCGCCGCCCATCAGGGTGATCGGTTTGTGGCCGGTTTTCTGCAACCAGCGCAGCATCATGATCTGGATCAGGCTGCCGACATGCAGCGATTTCGCGGTTGCGTCAAAGCCGATATAGGCCGGTACAACCCCGTTGATCAGCGCCTCGTCGAGCGCTTGATAATCGGTGCAGTCGGCCAGAAAGCCGCGTTCGATCATCACACGCAGAAAGTCGGATTTGGGGTGGTAGGTCATCGGGTCTCTTGTCCACGGGTTGTGTTTCGGCCACTTCTATAACGGTGAGTGCTTTGGAGGGGAAGGCCATGTTGAAATCGGCACCGATTCGCGCCTTGGGGGCGATGTCCGGCACGTCGCTGGACGGTGTAGATGCGGCAGTTTTGGTGACTGACGGGGTTGAGATCCACGCTTTTGGCGATACGGGCTATCGCGCCTATACGGACAAAGAGCGCGCGGTGTTGCAGGGCGCGCTTGGCCGATGGCCGGGCGAAGACGGGGTGGAGGCCGCCGCAGAGGTGGTCGAGACCGCGCATGCGGCGTTGCTGTGTCGGTTTGATGAGGTCGATCTGGTCGGGTTTCACGGGCAGACATTGGCGCATGATCCGGGTGGGCGCGGGACGCATCAATGTGGCGATGGTCAGGTTCTGGCCGAGGTGTTGCAGCGTCCTGTGGTTTGGGATTTCCGGTCGGCGGATGTGCGTTTGGGCGGGCAGGGCGCGCCTCTGGCGCCGTTTTTCCATTTTGCCTGTGCCAAATGGGTCGGTGCGACGGGGCCGGTGGTGTTTCTGAACCTTGGCGGGGTCGGGAATATGACGTGGGTCGATCCGTCCTTTGATCGGCCGGACCAAAAGGGCGCACTGTTGGCGTTTGATACGGGGCCCGCGAATGCGCCGCTGAACGATTTGATGCAGGCGCGGCGCGGGGTTGCGATGGATGAGGACGCGGCGCTGGCGTCCAGCGGTTTGGTGGATGAGACCGTTGTGAACGCCGTTCTGGATCGCGGGTATTTCTACAAGGTGCCGCCGAAATCACTGGACCGTGACGCGTTTGGCGATGTGTTGGAGATGGTGTCGGATCTGAGTGACGCGGATGCGGCGGCGACCCTGACGGCGATCGTGGCGGGGTCTGTGGCGCGGGGGCTGGACCATTGTCCCGAGCCGCCCGAGCAGTTGCTGGTCACCGGTGGCGGGCGCAAGAATCCGTTGATGATGGAGATGCTGATCGAACGCTGCGGTGTGCCGGCGGTGCAGGTCGAAGAGGTCGGTCTGAACGGCGATATGTTAGAGGCGCAGGCCTTCGCCTATCTGGCGGTGCGCGTGGCGCGGGGATTGCCAACGTCCTGTCCGGGCACCACGGGGGTCAGCGCGTCTGTGGGCGGTGGGCAGGTCAGTCGCCCATCGGGGGCGGTGGTCGCGTCGAGGGTCTAAGCGACCGTAATCAAAAGGAAAAGGGCACCTGACGGTGCCCTTTGTTGTTTTTGGTTGGTTTGGTCTGCCCGATAGGGCGTGCCCTATGCCTTATTCCGCTTTGGCGGTCAGGGCACCTGCGCCTTTTTCCGAGACGAAGCCGAAGATGTTGCCGATGATCAGCGAGATCACGACGATGATCGCGGCCTTGAACACGGCGGTGATGTCGCCGATGGCCACGCCCGTCAGCAGGGCAAAGGCCGCCGTACTGGCATAGCCGTAGACCGCGGCGGGGATGGTGGCCAAGGCGGGGATATGTGCGCCCAGCACCAGAACAACCACCGAGATGCCGACCAGAGCCGAGGTGATCGCGACCGAGCCGCCCACGGTGCCCACGACGAACAGGGCGATGGCCGCGACCAAGGCGCCCCAGATGTGGTTGATGGCGGATTTCGTCACGCCGCCCGTGCCGCCGCCGGTGTGATAGAAGCTGCCCCAGCCGATGAACAGCGCCCAGACCTGTAGGCCGAAGTTCGTGCCGAGGCAGAGATAGGTGGCGACTGCGGCCAAGATGCCAATCGAGATCGCCAATGCGTTAATCAAATTCATGTCCGTTCCTCCCATTTCGTGTGCAGGTCGCTTGTTTTTTGTGCGTGACCTGCTGGGCGAAGGTTAGCCACAGACGCGGTTTGGTCGAATTGGACCATGGTGTCTGCGACCAACGTCGGGACATAGGGAAGGGGTGCGGACCGGTCGTACGACGGTCGTAGATTAGGGGATGTCAAAGCCCGCCGGCGCCATTTCGAAACCGTCGAATTGGAAGCCCGGACTGACCGTGCAGCCGACCAGCGTATAGGCGCCCGTGGGGCGCGCGGCCTGCCAGAACCCTTTGGGAACAAGGATTTGCGGGGACTGTCCGGCCATGACATCAGGGCCAAGGGTCCAGTCGCGGCGCGGGCCCGCCTCATCGGCGGCGATCTTCAGGGTCAGGGGATCGCCCGCGTAGAAATGCCAGATTTCGTCGGCGTCCACGCGGTGCCAATGCGAAGTTTGTCGCGCCTCGAGCAGGTAATAGATCGCCGTACCGACGGGGCGTTCCCCCACCGCCGCGCTGGCCGCCCATGTTTCGCGGTACCAGCCGCCCTCGGGGTGGGGACGCAGGTCGAGATGGTCGATCAGGGCGGATGCGGATGTCATGGCGGCCTCGGTTGGATGTGCTTGGAGCCAGTGTGGCGCGCCATGGGGCGGGGTCAAGTGCCGGTACCGTGGTCTGCGTCAATCAGGGTGCGTACATGGGTCTGATTGTCTTTGGTCATCAGCTTGTAAAGGTGTGGCAGGCCCTCAAGGTATGCACGCCATGTTTTCTGGGTCGTGGTCGAAATTTGAAAGCTTGGTACTCTTTCGCGCATGAGCACATTCAGCTTTCCGGTCTCCAACCACCCGTGATTATCCCCGTGCACGCGCAGAATCCCCATGATGTTTTGGTCGACCGATGAAAGCGCGGACGAGGGCGCGGGTTTCGGGGCGTGTAACGGCACAGGATCAGACGGTGTGGCGGAGAAGGTGAGGTTGACAAACTCACTGCAGGCTTTGCTGAACTTGCGGGGCGTTTTGAGCTCGCCGATGCCGATGACCTCGGTCCCATGTTCCCGCAAATAGGTCGCGAGATGCGAGAAGTCGCCGTCCGAACTGGCGATCACCACCTGCTTGATATCTTGGATCAGGGCCAGATGCACCGCCTCGAGACACAGCAACATATCGCTGGCGTTCTTGCCCGAACCGGCATGCACCACTTTCCACCCGGGCATGTCGGACCAGCCGTTCTGCTTGGCCGCGTCTTGATAGATTCGGCGAATTGTGGCGGTGCCGTAGCGCGCGGCGGCGTTCAGAATTTGCACCGCAAAATCGGCGCGGATATTTTCGCCGTCAACAAGCACGGCAACGGGGGAAGACATGAAACCTCATACACAACGTAAACATCTATAGCGTGTATGGTCGGCGCATGTGGCCACAATAGGGCGAGATGTGAAAAAACACCCGCCACGGGGACGGGTGTTTTCAAAAACTGTCGTGAAGGCGATTAGCCCTTGAGGATCGAGGCACCCGCGTATTCGGCGGTTTCGCCCAGTAGTTCCTCAATCCGGATCAGCTGGTTGTATTTGGCCAGACGGTCCGAGCGCGACAGCGAGCCGGTTTTGATCTGGCCACAGTTGGTCGCCACGGCCAGGTCGGCGATGGTGGCGTCCTCGGTCTCGCCCGAGCGGTGCGACATCACGTTGGTGTAGCGCGCGCGGTGCGCCATATCGACGGCCTTGAGCGTCTCGGTCAGCGAGCCGATCTGGTTCACTTTGACCAGCATCGAGTTGGCGACGCCTTGGGCGATGCCATCGGCCAGACGGACGGGGTTGGTCACGAACAGGTCGTCGCCGACCAGTTGCACCTTGTCGCCCAGTTTCTCGGTCAGCAGTTTCCAACCGGCCCAGTCGTCCTCGGCCATGCCGTCCTCGATCGAGATGATCGGGTAGTCATCGCAGAGTTTCGCCAGATAGTCGGCGTTTTCCTCGGACGTCAGCGAAACGCCTTCGCCCTTCATCTCGTACTTGCCGTCGACGTAGTATTCGGTCGAGGCGCAATCGAGGGCCAGATAGATGTCCTGACCCGGTTTGTAGCCTGCTTTCTCGATGGCCTTCAGAACAAAGTCCAGCGCAACGCGGGTCGATTCCAGAGCGGGGGCAAAGCCACCTTCGTCGCCGATACCGGTGTTGTAACCGGCCGAGGACAGCTCTTTTTTCAGGGTGTGGAACACTTCGGCGCCCATGCGGATCGCGTCACGGATGTTCGTGGCGCTGACCGGCATGATCATGAATTCTTGGATGTCGATGGGGTTATCGGCGTGCTCACCGCCGTTGATGATGTTCATCATCGGAACGGGCAGAACGCGGGCCGAGGTGCCGCCGACATAACGGAACAGCGGCTGACCGGTGAATTCGGCGGCTGCCTTGGCACAGGCCAGCGAGACGCCAAGGATCGCGTTCGCGCCCAGACGGCCCTTGTTCGACGTGCCGTCCAGTTCGATCATCATGCCGTCGATAGCGACCTGCTCGGTCACGTCCATGCCGATCAGGGCTTCGGCGATTTCACCGTTCACGGCTGCGACGGCCTCAAGCACGCCTTTGCCCAGATAACGGCCCTTGTCGCCGTCGCGCTTTTCCACGGCCTCGTGTGCACCGGTCGAGGCGCCCGAGGGAACAGCAGCGCGGCCCATTGTGCCGTCTTCGAGGATGACGTCGACCTCAACCGTGGGGTTGCCACGGCTGTCCAGGATTTCGCGTCCGATGATTTCGATGATGGTGCTCATAAGAAAACCTTTGGGTTGTCCAATAAAATTCTGTCGCGTGCTTAATAACAGGGAACGCGTGTCATTCAAGTGAACATTGTTAGCGTTAACGCTACCTGTTGCGTTAACAGGTCAGGTTTTTAACGCTTTTGCCGCCAGACGCGCGGCGCGTTGCTTGGCCTGACGTTCGCGGGCAAAGGCATAGACGCCCGAGCCGATGATCACCGCCGCCCCGATCAGGGTCAGCGCGTCGGGACGTTCATGGAACACGATGAACCCGATGGCAAGCGCGAACAGCAACCGCGAATAGCGAAACGGCGTGATAACAGAAACATCGCCCGCCCGCGTCGCCTCAACCAGCATATAATAGCCCAGAGCGCCCATAAAGGTGGCGGCGATCAGTTGCCCGCCAAGGGTCACGTCCACGGGATCGGCACGCCCCTGTAGCCACATCAGGACCAGACCGGCGGGCACCACGGACAAGAACCCGTATGTCGACATCTGCATCGTCTTGACCTCGGGCGGGCAGACGCGGGTCGCCAGATCGCGCACGGTTAGGCCCAGAACCGCCTGCACCGCGAAGAGGGACGTGGGGTCGAAATGCGCGGTGCCTGGACGGATGATCAACATCACCCCAAAGAACCCCATCAGGATCGCCAGCCACCGCCGCCATCCGACCGCATGACCAAGGAACAACGCCGCCCCAAGCGTCACGGTCAGCGGTGTCGCCTGAAAGATCGCGGTGGCCGTGGACAGGTTCGACAGGGTCACCGCCAAGAGAAAGCCGCTGGTCCCGATGATTTCGCCGATGTTGCGCAGCAAAACCGGACCGCGCCACAGGGCCCGCGCCAACAGGGGCAGGCCCTGAACCTTGCAGATGATCCCGTAGACCACACCGCCCATGATCCCCAGCGAGGCAAGGATCTGACCCACGCCCAAATCGGCGGCCATGATCTTGATGAACATGTCCTCAAGCGCAAAGGCCAGCATGGCCGCAACCATCAGGAAAATACCGCGCCGATTGTCCATGTTGATCCTCCCGTTCACGCTAACGGCCATATCGCGGGGATGCGGTTGCGGGAAGGGGGAAATTGACCGCCGGGTCAGTCTTTTTTCTTGATCGGGCTGCCGTAGAGTTCAAGCTTGTGCCCATGCAACCGATAGCCCAGACGGCGCGCGATCTTTTCCTGTAGGGCCTCGATCTCGGGGTCGCAGAATTCGATCACCTGTCCGGTGGTCATGTCGATCAGGTGGTCGTGGTGGTCGCGCTCGGCGTCCTCGTAGCGCGCGCGCCCGTCGCCGAATTCCAGCTTTTCCAGAATGCCGGATTCCTCGAGCAGCTTCACCGTACGATAAACCGTGGCCAGACTGATGCGCGGGTCGATCTTGGACGCGCGGGCATAGAGTTCTTCTGCATCGGGGTGGTCGTCGCTGTCCTGCAGAACCTGCGCAATCGTACGGCGCTGATCCGTCATGCGCAGTTTTTGCGCTTCGCAGCGGGCGATGATGGTGTTGCTCATAGGGTCAGCGCGTCTTGTTCGGGGTCGGCGGGTGGTTCTGTGTACCCGAGGGGCCGCGCCCCGCCAACCGAAAATCGCGTGTGCGCAGGGGCCTCAGGTGCCGCAAAAGGTTTGTCGGACCTCTTGGTCCGCGGTGGGGGCCATGGTCAGATCGCCCATGTCCGGCGCGGGCTCATAGGGCGATTTCAGCGCGCTGTGCAACCGGTGAAACGGCGCGTAATCCCCCGCAACGGCGGCGGTGATGGCCTCCTCCACGCGGTGGTTGCGCGGGATGATCGCGGGGTTTGCGGCACGCATAATCGCGGTTTGGGTGGCCGCGTCCGTACCCTCCGCCGCCAGACGGGCGCGCCACGCATCGTGCCATTGATCATAGGCGGCAGGATCGGAAAACGCGTCACGCGCAGTGCCATCGGCCAAGGCGCGAAAGGTGTTGGTGAAATCCGCGCCCAAACTGCCCATACGGTTCAGCAGGTCCTGGATCAATTGCGCGTCCTCGGGCGTCGCGTTTTTCAGCCCGATCTTGCGCCCGAACCGGCGGGTCCACGCGGCCTGAAACTGGGGCGCGAAGTCGTTCAGTGCGGCGCTTGCCACCTCGACCGCCTGCGCCTCATTCGTGTCGATCAGGGGCAGGATCGCGCTGGCCAGTTGGGCAAGGTTCCAGACCGCGATATCGGCCTGCTGGTTATAGGCATAGCGCCCGTGCCGGTCGATCGAGGAAAACACCTTGGCCGGATGATAGGCGTCCATGAACGCGCAGGGGCCATAGTCGATCGTTTCCCCCGACAGGGTCATGTTATCCGTGTTCATCACCCCGTGGATGAACCCCAGCGACATCCAGTGCGCGACCAGTTCGGCCTGTGCGGTGATGACCTGCTCGAGCATCTGTAGCGGCGTTTCGGCGTCCAGATAATGACGCGCGCGGGTGAATTCATAGAGGGTGCGCAGGGCGTCGATATCGCGTTGGGACGCGAAATATTGAAACGTGCCGATGCGGATATGGCTGCGCGCGACGCGGGTCAGAACGGCACCGGGCAGGCGGGTTTCGCGATAGACGTCCTCTCCCGTCAGAACGGCGGCAAGGGCGCGGGTCGTGGGCACGCCAAGGGCATGCATCGCCTCGGACAACAGGTATTCGCGGATCACCGGCCCGACCCACGCGCGCCCGTCACCGCCCCGCGAATAGGGGGTCCGACCGGCGCCTTTCAGCTGGATATCGACCTGCGGGCCGCCCTCGGGCGTCAGCTCCCCCAGCAGCACCGCGCGCCCGTCGCCCAGACGCGGGTTCCAGCCGCCGAACTGATGCCCCGCATAGACAGCGGCCAGTGGCGTCGCGCCTTGGGGCAGGGCATTGCCCGCCAAGATCGCCACGCCCTCGGGCGAGGTCAGATCGTCGGGGTTCAGCCCCAAGTCCCGCGCCAGATCGTCGTTCACCGCAATCAGGGACGGCGCGCGCACGGGCGTCGGTCCGATCTTGGTAAAGAACCGGTCAGGCAAGGTGGCGTAGGTGGCAGAGGTCGCGAAATGAAACATGAACCTGATCTAGGGTGGATGACGCGCGATTGCCAGATGATCCTGTCGCGCGCCCCGTATTGATCTTGGTGTTTTGCTTTAAGTTTGGCGTGTAAATATTTGATTTTCGGACGTGAAGTGCAGTCGTGACAGCAGGGGTGCGGCCGGATGATCGGCACCCACCGGAACGTCAATCGCCACCACGCCCATCTGGCCCAGCATGGACACCAGTTGCGTCAGGGCCTGTGTTCCCATCCCACGTGCACGGATGCGGGGACGGATGTAGATGTCCTGCACCACGGCCTCGCGCCCGCCACGCGATAGGGAAAAGCCAAACGAGACAAACAGATAACCCACCGGCGCGCGCGGCGGGCCGATCAGCCAGACCGCCGCCTGAATGTCCTGCTCAAACAGGGTCGCCAGCGTCTGTTCAACGTGGTCCTCGGTGGTGGTCAGACCGGCCTCGGCGTGACAGGCGGTGATCAGCGGGATCAACCGCGCCGCATCGGCGGGGCCGGCCAGAGTCAGCAGGCTCATAGGGTGGCCAAACGCTCGGTCAACAGGGTGAAAAAGCCCTCATCGTCGATGTCCTTGATGAACAGCGCGTTTTCAGGGCGATCCGTCACGCGCCACCAATCGGCCACCGTCATCCCGAGGGTCAGGTCCGAGCCGGTTTCGATTTCGACGTTGATCTCGCGGCCCTGAAACAGGTCGGGGTTCAGCAGATAACCGATCACCGTCGGATCATGCAGGGGCGCACCGGTCGAGCCGTATTTTTCCTTGTCAAAGCGTTCGAAAAAGTCGGTCATCTCGGCCACGGCGATCCCGACCTTGCCCGGTAGGGCGCGGAAGGCGTCGTTGCGCTCTTTCGTGACCAGTGTCTTGTGCGTCACGTCTAGCGGCAGCACCACCAACGGGATGCCCGCGCCGAACACGATCTTGGCGGCCTCGGGGTCGACGTAGATGTTGAACTCGGCCGTCGGGGTGATGTTGCCAACCTCGAAATAGGCGCCGCCCATCATGACGATCTGTTTGATCTTGGGGGCGATGTCGGGCGCGCGTTGCAGGGCGGTTGCCACATTGGTCAACGGGCCCAGCGTGCAGAGGCTGATGCTACCCGCAGGGGCGTTGCGGAAGGTGTCGATGATAAAATCGACCGCGTGCTGTTCCTGTAGCGGCATCACCGGATCGGGCAGGGTCGGACCGTCCAAGCCGGTCTTGCCATGCACATGTTCCGCCGTCACCAGAGGGCGGGCGATCGGCGCATCACAGCCGGAAAACACGCGGATGTCGGGGCGGTTGGCCAGTTCACACACAATGCGTGCGTTCTTTTCCGTCAGGGCAAGCGGTACATTGCCCGCGACGGCGGTAATTCCAAGGATTTCAATCTCTTGCGGGCTGCCAAGCGCCAAGAGAATGGCGACGGCATCGTCCTGTCCCGGGTCGGTGTCGATGATGATTTGGTGCGGTGTGGTCAAGGTCTTCTCCTGCCTTTTGAGGGACCCTGACAAGGGGGGCGAACATTGTCCAGCAACTAGGCGACAGGTTTGACCAAAAAGGCAGAATTCGGCCTGACGCGGTTTTTTCTGGTTACGGAAACGCCCTGAATAGTGCAGCCAAAGAAAAAGGCGCCGAACCGAGGTTCAGCGCCTTTTCCGTCACCTTAAACGGGGGATCAGCCGTCGAAGTTGACTTCTTCCATGATGCGCAGCGCGGTCGGGCGCAGCTTGGCCAGATCCATCAGGTTGGCCGCGTCCGGTGCGAAGTCACCCCAGCTTTGGACCAGTTCCGAACGTGCGACGCCCGGTTTGACGGGGAATTCATAGTTCACTTCGGCGTAGATTTCCTGAGCTTCGGGCGAGGCGAGGAATTCCATGAACGCCAGCGCATCTTCTTTGTGCGGGGCGGCCTTGGTCATGGCGACGCCCGAGACGTTCATGTGGGTGCCTTTGCCGTCAAATTCGGGGAACACGATGCGCACCGAGTTGGCCCATTCGCTCTGCTCTTCGTTCTCCAGCATCTTGCCCATGTAGTAGGTGTTGCCGAGGCTGATGTCGCATTCACCGGCCCAGATCGCCTTGACCTGTGCGCGGTCGTTGCCTTGGGGCTTGCGGGCGAGGTTGGCTTTGACGCCTTCGGCCCACTCTTTGGCGTAGTCTTCGCCGTGGTGGTGGATGATGCCCGAGATCAGAGCAAGGTTATAGGGGTGCGTGCCCGAACGGGTACAGATGCGGCCCGCCCATTTCGGATCGGTCAGGTCCTCATAGGTGGTGATTTCGCCGTCTGCGACGCGGTCCTTGCTGGCGTAAACGATACGGGCGCGGGTGGTGACGCCGAACCATTCATTGCCGGGGTCGCGGAATTCGGCGGGGATGTTGTCGTTCAGAACGGCGCTCTCGACCGGTTGGGTCACACCGGCCTCGACCGCTTGGCTGAGGCGCGAGATGTCGACGGTCATGATGATGTCGGCTGGCGAACGCTCGCCCTCGGCCTGCAGGCGCTCGGTCAGGCCTTTGTCCAGATAGGCAACGTTGGTTTCAATGCCGGTGGCCTTGGTAAAGGCCTCGGTGATCGGGGCGATCAGTTCGGGCTGACGCTGGGAATAGATGTTGACCTCGGCCAGTGCAGGGGTGGCCGCCGCAGCGGTTGCCAGTGCGATCGAGAAAGTGCGCAGATCAAACGACATTGGATTCTCCTGTTCCTTCGTTGCGCGTTTTAAACCTGACTATTTTGGTCGGGTCAATACCTGAATTTTTTAGTCAGGTTACTTTTTCGTGCGTTCCTCGACCTTGACCGCGTCCCAAAGCGCATCCATTTCCGCCAGATCGCTATCCTTTGGCGTGCGACCCTCGGCGGCAAGACGCGCCTCGATGCCCTCAAAGCGGCGGGTGAATTTGGCGTTCGCGCCGCGCAGGGCCTCTTCGGGGTCGATGTCCCAATGGCGCGCCAGATTGGCCATGACGAACAACAGATCGCCGAATTCATCCTTGATCGCCGCCGGATCGCCCATCTCGCGCGCCTCGACCAGTTCGCCGATCTCTTCCTGAACCTTGTCCAGAACATGAGACGTGTCGGGCCAGTCGAACCCGACCCGCGCCGCCCGTTTTTGCAGTTTCACCGCGCGGGTCAGGGCGGGCAGGTGCACCGCAACCCCGTCCAGCGCACCGGCCTGGTTCTTGCCCGCGCGCTCGGCCGCCTTGATGGTTTCCCAATCGCGGGTCTGTTGTTCGGCGGATTTTTCGCGGCTCTCGTCCCCGAACACATGGGGGTGGCGGGCGACCATCTTGTCCGACATCGTGTTGGCGACGTCGTCGAAATCGAACATCCCCGCCTCGGACGCCATTTGCGCGTGAAACACCGATTGGAACAGCAAATCACCCAATTCGCCGCGCAATTCGTCCCATGCCTGACGCTCAATCGCATCGGCGACCTCATAGGCTTCTTCGATCGTGTAGGGGGCGATGGTGGCAAAGGTTTGTTCGATATCCCACGGGCAGCCGGTCTCGGGATCGCGCAGGCGGCGCATGATTTCAAGCAGCCGCGCAATCCCGCCTTTCGGATCGTGAATAATATCGTTTTCTGCCATTGCACCCGCCCCCGATTTCGCGTTTCGATGAGACCCTGAACCGTTCGGCCCAAGGAGTCCACCCATGCCCGTTCTAAACCGTATCGCAGGGTTTGCAGATGAAATGACGGCATGGCGGCGCCACCTGCATATGCATCCCGAAATTGGTTTTGAGTGCCATGAGACCGCCGCCTATGTGGCCGAGCGTCTGCGCGAATTCGGCGTGGATGAGGTGCATGAGGGGATCGGCAAAACCGGTGTCGTTGCGGTGATCCACGGGCGCGGGGCGGGGCCGATGATCGGGCTGCGCTCGGATATGGATGCGCTGGCGATGCAGGAAACCACGGGCAAGGCCTATGCGTCGACGGTCGCGGGCAAGATGCACGCCTGCGGGCATGACGGGCATATGACGATGCTGCTGGGCGCGGCGAAATATCTGGCCGAAACGCGCCGGTTTTCGGGCAGTGTCGCATTGATCTTTCAACCCGCCGAAGAGGACGGCGGCGGCGGCAAGGCGATGATCGACGACGGGTTGTTCGACCGCTTTCCGGTGGCGCAGGTCTATGCGATCCACAACTTGCCGGGGCTAGAGGCGGGGCATATGCAAACCACGCCCGGTCCGATCTTGGCCGCCGTGGACGATTTCGAAATCCATATCACGGGGCAGGGCGGTCATGCGGCCCATCCCGAGGACACGCGCGATCCCCTGATTGCTGCCGTAGCGATGGTGCAAATCCTGCAATCGCTGGTCAGCCGCAACACCGGTCCGATGCAACAGGCGGTCCTTTCGGTCACGCAAATCCACGCAGGCACGGCCAGCAACGTCATCCCCGACACGGCCTTTATCAACGGCACGCTGCGCACGTTCGACCCCGAGCTGCGCGAGACCCTGTTGCGCCGTCTGGATGAGGTGGTTGAGGGCACGGCGTCGGCCCATGGTCTGGCCGCGCGTCTGGATGTGCTCGAAGGCTATCCCGCCACGATCAACGACGCGGAAAAGGCCGCGTTTGCCGCCGAGGTGGCCGCCGATCTGGTCGGGGCGGACAATGTGGACCCCGATGTCGAACGCGGCATGGGGGCTGAGGATTTTTCGTTCATGCTGGAACGCAAACCGGGGGCGTTCATGTATCTGGGGATTGGGCCCGGCGCGTCGCTGCACAATCCGGGCTATGACTTCAACGACGCGGTCGCCCCCGTCGGCGCGTCCTATTTCGCGCGCCTTGTGGAGACGGCCCAGCCCTTGGCGGATTAGGCGTCCAGTTCGACCCAGACCGGCACGTGATCGGACGGCTTTTCGCGGGCGCGGATGTCCTTGTCGATCTTGCAGTCCATCAACAGGTCCGCGCATTGCGGGGTCAGCAGAAAGTGGTCGATGCGGATGCCATCGTCACGGTTCCACGCGCCCGCCTGATAATCCCAGAAACTATAGTGGCCGGGCCCACGGGTGCGGGCACGAAATGCCTCGGTAAAGCCGAGGTTCACGATCCGGCGAAAGGCCGCGCGGCTCTCGGGGCGGGCAAGGGCGTCCTCTTGCCAGACCTCGGGGCGTTTGGCGTCCTCATCCTGCGGGATGATGTTGTAATCGCCCGCCATCAGCGCCGGTTCCTCGGCCGCCAACAGATCGCGCGCCCGTGCCTCAAGACGTTTCATCCACGCCAGTTTGTAGTCGTATTTCGGACCCGGACAGGGGTTTCCGTTGGGCAGGTAGAGACCACACAGACGGATCGCGGTTTTGCCGACCACCGTCGCCTCGATCCAGCGCGCCTGTTCATCCGCGTCATCACCGGGCAATCCGCGCGTGACGTCCTCAAGCGGCAGTTTCGACAGGATCGCCACGCCGTTAAAGCTCTTTTGCCCATGGGTTTCGACGTTATAGCCGCGCTCTTCAAACGGTTCGCGGGGAAAGCCCTCGTCCACCGATTTGATCTCTTGCAACAGGGCGACATCGGGCTGTGCCTCATCCAGCCAGTCCAAAAGGGCGGGCAGGCGGGCCTTGATCCCGTTGATGTTGAACGTCGCGATTTTCATGTGATCCCCCGTCGGCGCAGTCTGGCGCGACTATCCCTGTCCGCTGGGGGAAAGTCCAGCACTTGCCGCCCGCATCCAGAGCGCGTCCAGTCGGTCCAACGCGCCCACGTCGATATGGCCCGTGTCCTGCCAATAGCGCCCGTCGGGCGTGGTGTAGTTCAGCGCGCGTTCCAGATCGCGCGCCCGTTCCACCGCGCGCGCATCAAACGGGCGGGGCGGGGGCCTGTCATGGGGCGCGGCGCGGGGCAGGATCAGGCGGCTTTGATCCGCGCGGGACAGGTTCACCATGGCGCATCCCCGCGCGGCCCCCATCACCATCAGACGCGCGGATTTGGCACTTAGATCGCGCAGGGTCACATCATCGCGCAACGGGTCCGCCGTGCCGGTGCCGTAAAAATGCGTGGCCCCCGTCGCGGCATAGGTCATGTCACAGCCGATAAAGGCGATCAGGCGCGGGCGCAGATGCCCCAGCGCCCAGTATCCGGCGGTAAAGGCCATCGTCCCGCCCGCATAGACGAACCCACCAAACTCGTTCTGAATGGGCACGTAATCGCGGTAGGTGACGATGGTCTGGCCCGCGTTCACATCGGGCGGGTGGCGGTCGGTCGGGAAATCCTCGGGGTGGATGTGATGCGTCCAATCGGGGCGGATGCGCCACGCGTTGTTGATGGCCACGACCGCATCGAACCCGTCAAAGTCGCGGGCGTCGACGGCGTTCGGGCCGCTGCCGATCATCAAAACACGCATGGGATACCTTTACCGACCACCTCGCGGGTCAGTTTACGTCGCGCGCAAGGCACGTCCAGTGGGGAAAACCCTAGGCCGCGGCGATGGCGCGTCCCGCCGCCGCGCCCGAGGACCACGCCCATTGGAAATTATACCCGCCTAGCCATCCGGTGACGTCGACGACCTCACCGATGAAATAGAGGTTGGGGATCAGGGTGCTGGACATGTCCTTGGACGACAGGGTGGCGGTATCGACCCCGCCTAATGTGACCTCGGCGGTGCGATAGCCCTCACTGCCCGACGGGGTCAGGGACCATGCCGCGATCTGGTCTGTCAGCTCGGTCAGGCGCTTGTCCGACCAATCGGCCAGATTGCCGCTTAGCCCGTTTTGTTCCGTCCAATAGGCGGCCAGACGTCCGGGCAAAAGATCGCCCAGAACCGTGCCGATGGCCTTGCGCCCATCGCTGGCGCGGCGCGTGCGCAGGGTGTCGTATCCGGTGCCATCGGGGATCAGGTTCACGGAAATCGCGTCGCCTTCGCGCCAATAGCTGCTGATCTGCAGGATCGCGGGACCGGACAGACCGCGATGCGTGAACAGGATCGATTCATCGAACGTGGTGCCGTTGCATGTCACCCGCGCGGGCAGGGCGGTTCCGGCCAGCGGCGCGAATGTATCCCCGAATGTCAGCGGCACCAATGCGGGGCGCGGATCGACGATGCCATGCCCGAACTGTTCCGCGATCTGATAGCCGAAACCGGTTGCGCCCATTTTCGGGATGGATTTGCCGCCCGTCGCGATGACCAGCTGCGTGGCGGGGATGGCGCGCCCGTCCTCTAGGGTGACGATAAACCCGCTGTCGGCCTTGGTGACACCGGCGACGCCCGTTTTCACGCGGATCTCACCGCCGGCGTGGGCGACCTCGTCCAGCAGGACGCGCACGATATCCTTGGCCGAGGTGTCGCAAAACAGCTGACCCAATGTCTTTTCGTGCCATGTCACGTTGTGCTGGGCCAAAAGGTCGATGAAATCCCATTGGGTATAGCGGGCCAGCGCGGATTTGGCGAAATGCGGGTTTTGCGAGATGAAATTCGCCGCCGTCACGTCGAGGTTGGTGAAATTGCACCGCCCCCCGCCCGAGATGCGGATTTTCTCACCTGCGGCGCGGGCGTGGTCCAGAACCAGAACGCGTTTACCCGTCGCGCCCGCATGGATCGCGCACATCAGACCGGCCGCACCGGCCCCGAGGATCACACAATCATAGGGGCGCGCCGCCATAGGCCATTGTCCTTGGGTTCAGAGGTCCAGAGGCGCGTGGGGATTTAGATTGAGAAACTGGTCCCGCAGCCGCACGAAGCGGTGGCATTGGGGTTCTCGATCACAAAGCGCGCGCCGATCAGCTCTTCGGTAAAGTCGATGACGGCATTGGTCAAGAACGGCAAAGAGACGCTATCGACCACGACCTTTTCGCCGCTGCCCTCAAGCACAAGGTCATCGGGCGTCACATCGTCCAGAACGATATTGTACTGAAACCCCGAGCATCCACCGCCTTCAACCGCGATGCGCAGGGCCTTGCCCTGATCGGCGGCACCGATTTCGGACAGGCGATCAAAGGCGCGGTCGGTCACTTTGGGGGGCAGGGTCAGGTCCATTGGTCCAAATCCGTCTCGTAACTGTATCAAAACCAATATAAGTACTCCTCAAGGACCCCACAAGCCGGAGAGAGCATGCTTGCGCCTTTTGCCTGTCACCCCGAAAATACACGGGGGCGTTTATACCCAGAAGAAGAGAGCGTGTTTCGTTCCTGCTTTCAACGGGATCGCGACCGCATCATCCACGCCTCCAGCTTTCGGCGGTTGAAACACAAGACCCAAGTGTTCATCGAACATGAGGGCGATTATTTCCGCACCCGTCTGACCCATTCGATCGAGGTCGGTCAGGTGGCGCGCACGATTTCCAATGTGCTGGGCCTGAATATCGAACTGACCGAGGCGGTGGCGCTGGCCCATGACCTTGGGCATACGCCGTTCGGTCACACGGGCGAGGACGCGCTGGCCGAACTGATGGCGCCCTATGGCGGGTTTGACCACAATGCCCAAGCGATCCGCATCGTCACCCGATTGGAACGCCATTACGCGGAATTCGACGGTCTGAACCTGACGTGGGAGACGCTGGAGGGGATCGCGAAACACAACGGCCCTGTGACGGGGGATCTGCCTTATGCGTTGGCGGAATATAACGACATCCACGATCTGGAACTGCACACCTATGCCAGTTGCGAGGCACAGGTTGCCGCGCTGGCCGATGATATCGCGTACTCCAACCACGATCTGCACGACGGTCTGCGGGCGGAACTGTTCTCCACCGACGAACTGGCCGAACTGCCGGTGCTGGACGAATGCTTTGCCGCCGTGGATCGCAAATATCCGGGTCTGAACTATTACCGCCGCCGCCATGAGGCCCTGCGCCGGTTCTTTGGCGTGCTGGTCGATGATGTGATCGACGTGGCCAAGGCCCGTCTGGCGGAACTGGACCCGAAAACCTCGGGCGATATCCGGATGGCGGGGCGGCCCATGGTGCAGTTCACGCCGGAACTGTGGGAAAAGCTGAAGGTCATCCGCCAGTTCCTGTTCACCCGCATGTACCGCGCGCCCAGCGTCGTTGCCATGCGCAAAAAGGTGACGGCCATGGTGCATGAGCTCTTCCCGCTGTTCATGGAGAACCCCGAACTGTTGCCGCGTCAGTGGCGCAAGGACGTGGCCGAGGCGGCGGATGAGGTCACGCTGGCCCGTATCGTGTCCGATTACATCTCGGGGATGACGGACCGCTTTGCCATGCAGGAATACCAAAGGCTTATAGGTGGGGACCTCGCCAAAGGTCTGTGACGTGCTATGTTCACCTTGATTGACCAAAAACATATTGCGCGGATCAGGGGATACATAGATGGCAACAGGGACTGAGGGGGCGATTGCGCCGGTAATGGCGTTTGCCCTTGTGGGCGCGCTGGGCGTGGGGTCGCAATGGCTGGCGTGGCGGTTGCGCCTGCCGGCGATTGTTCTGATGCTGTTGGCGGGGATTATCATTGGCCCCGTCGCCGGTGTGTTCGATCCCGCCCGCGATGTGGGGCCCTTGATGCAGCCCATGATCGCGATTGCCGTGGCGATTATCCTGTTTGAGGGCGGCCTGACCCTGAACCGTGACAGTTTGCGCGACGCCGCCGTTGGTGTGCGGCGGTTGGTGTTTGTCGGTGCGCCGCTTGGGTGGCTGATGTCCACGCTGGCCCTGCATTACGTGGCCGGTCTGGATTGGGGCAGTGCCTCTGTGTTCGGCGGGATCATGATCGTGACTGGTCCGACCGTGATTGCGCCCCTGTTGCGACAGGCGCGCCTGAAACGTCGTCCCGCGCAATTGCTGCAGTGGGAGGCGATCGTCAACGACCCCGTCGGTGCCCTTGCCGCCGTTCTGGCGTTTGAGGTTGTGACGGTTCTGCATTCCACCACATCGGCAGGCGAGGCGGTTCAGGAACTGATCCTCGGTCTGGTTGTGGCGACCGTACTGGGCCTCTTGGCTGGTTGGGGCGTGGCCAAGGCGTTCCGTGAGGCCGCCGTGCCCGAATACATGAAGGTGCCGGTCCTGTTCACCGTTCTGCTGGGTGTCTTTGCGCTGGCCGATGGGGTGCTGCATGAAAGCGGCCTTTTGACCGTCACGATCATGGGCGTCTATATCGCCAATGCCGATCTGCCCAGTTACGCCGAGATGCGCCGGTTCAAGGAACACGCGACCATCCTGTTGGTGTCGGGGGTGTTTATCCTGTTGTCGGCGGGCCTGGATTTCGACCGGCTGGCGCTCTTGGACTGGCGGGCGGCGGCCTTGGTCGCGGTGGTGATCTTTGTTGCGCGGCCCCTGACGGTGCTGACCGCGCTGGCCTTTAGTGGCGTACCGATGGCCGAACGGGTTCTGGTGGCGTTCACCGGCCCGCGCGGTGTGGTCTTGGTCGCGGTGGCGGGTCTGTTTGGCGAACGTCTGGTCGATCTCGGTCTGGAACAGGCGCAACTGATCGGGCCGTTGGCGTTCGTCCTTGTGGCGGCGACGGTGGTTTTGCATGGCTTTAGCCTGACGCCATTTGCGCGCGCGCTGGGCCTTGCGGGCGGCGAAACGCCCGGTGTTCTGATCGTGGGCGGCTCGCGCTGGGCGGCGGCGTTCGGTGAGGCCCTGCAAAAGGCCGAGGTGCCGGTGTTGATCACCGACGCGAACCGGTCGCGCCTGCGCACGGCGCGCGAACTGGGCCTGCCGACCTATTTCGGCGATGTCCTGTCCGAGGCGGCGGAACATAACGTCGAGGCGATGAATTTCGGCAAGCTGATCGCGGCCACGGACAACGACGCCTATAACACCCTTGTGGCGACCGACCTTGCGCCGGAATACGGGCGCGAGCATGTCTATCAACTGCGCCCCGCCAAACAGGAAAGCGCGCGCCATGCGCTGCCCGCGACACTGGGCGGGCGCGAGATCGCCAAGGGGGCGAGCTACCTTGAATTGGCGTCCCTGATGACCAAGGGCTGGACCTTCCGCGTGACGCGCCTCAGTGAAGAGTTCACGCTAGAGCACTGGGCGGACAAGAACCCCGAGGGCGTGATCGTCGCGACGCTGGGGCCGAACGGGACCCTGCGTCTGCATGGCGACCGCGAGGGCGTGCGCGATGTGCCGGGTACCCGCGTGATCGCTATGGTGCCCCCCGAACCCGAGGCCCCCGCAGCCCAAAACGGCTAAACGGCGCATTGACGCGGCCCGTACCCGTGGTAAACCCCACGGCAAAGAAACAAAGGGCCTGCTATGAACCTGTTTAGCGAACTGCGTGCACTCGTCGTCGATTGTCTGGATGGCTTGGTGGCCGAGGGCCGTCTGCCGGCGGATCTTGGCTATGACAACGTGGCGGTCGAACCCCCGCGCGATGCGGCCCATGGCGATATGGCGACCAACGCCGCGATGGTTCTGGCCAAACCCGCCAAGATGAAACCGCGCGACATCGCCGATGCGCTGGCCGAAAAGCTGGCCGCGGATGCGCGCATCATCAGTGCCGAGGTCGCAGGCCCCGGGTTCCTGAACCTGCGTCTGGCCCCCGGTCTGTGGCAGGACATCGTGCGCGCGGCCCTTGGGACCGGCACGGATTTCGGGCGCTCGGACATGGGCGCGAACACCAAGGTGAACGTCGAATTCGTCTCGGCCAACCCGACCGGCCCGATGCATGTCGGCCATACGCGCGGCGCGGTGTTCGGCGATGCCCTGAGCAGCCTGCTGGACTTTGCGGGCTATGACGTCACGCGCGAATACTACATCAACGATGGCGGCGCACAGGTCGACGTTTTGGCGCGCTCGGTCTACCTGCGTTACCTTGAGGCGCATGGCGAAACCGTCGAATTCCCCGAAGGCACCTATCCCGGTGACTATCTGGTTGAGGTCGGCGAGGCCCTGAAGGCCAAGGTCGGTGACGCGTTCATCGGCAAGGGCGAACAGTTCTGGCTGGAAGAGGTGCGCGAATTTGCCACCGACGCGATGATGGACCTGATCCGCGGCGATCTGGCCGCGCTGGGTGTCAAAATGGACGTGTTCTTTAGCGAAAAGTCGCTCTATGGCACGGGCCGGATTGAGGCCGCGATTGAGGACCTGCGCGACAAGGGTCTGATCTATCGCGGCACGCTGGAACCGCCCAAGGGCAAAACCCCCGAGGATTGGGAACCGCGCGAGCAGACCCTGTTCAAATCGACCGACTATGGCGATGACGTGGACCGTCCGATCATGAAATCCGACGGGGGCTGGACCTATTTCGCGCCCGATATCGCGTATCACTATGACAAGGTCACCCGTGGCTATGATCAGCTGATCGACGTGTTCGGCGCCGATCACGGTGGCTATGTCAAACGGATGAAGGCCGCCGTGGCCGCGCTTTCGGAAAACAAGGTGCCGTTGGACATCAAGCTGATCCAACTGGTGCGTCTGTTCAAAAACGGCGAGCCGTTCAAGATGTCCAAGCGGGCGGGGACCTTTATCACCCTGCGCGATGTGGTTGATCAGGTGGGCGCGGATGTGACCCGTTTCGTCATGCTGACGCGCAAGAACGACGCGCCGCTGGACTTTGATTTCGACAAGGCCTTGGAACAGTCCAAGGACAACCCCGTTTTCTATGTGCAATACGCGCATGCGCGGGTGTGCTCGGTCCTGCGCAAGGCGGCCGAGGCGGGGATCACCATTGATGACGCCACTTTGTCGGCGGCGGACCTGTCGGGCCTGACTCATGAGGCCGAGTTGACCGTCGCGAAAAAGATCGCCGAATGGCCGCGTCTGGTGGAAATCGCCGCCCGCACGAACGAACCCCACCGCGTGGCGTTCTACCTCTATGAACTGGCCGGTGAGTTCCACGGGCTCTGGAACCGTGGCAACGACGATCTGTCGCTGCGCTTTATCCAAGAGGGCGACGCGGCGACGTCTCAGGCGAAAATCGCGCTGGCGCGGGCCGTAGCCGTTGTTATTTCCGCCGGTCTTGGTATTCTCGGCGTAACTCCGGCAGAAGAAATGCGCTGATCAAACCAAGCGCACCGTCCGGACAGGCAGGCAAGCAAGACCGGGCGGTGCACAGGCACACGCCCCTTTGAGCACAAGAGGCGACAATGGCGGGTGTCGACGATTTCGATTACGACGACGATGAGTATGACTATCAGGCGTCGGATGCGTATGACGATGACTATTCCGAAGACGACGACGGCTATGACTATGGCTATGAAGACGCGCCGCGTGGTCCCGGTGCGCTGACCACGTTTATGAACTGGACGGGGGCGGTTGTGTCCCTTGGTCTGGTGGTGGGGCTGGGCGTCTGGGGCTATCAGTTGGCCGTGCGCGATGTCAGTGGCGTGCCTGTCATTCAGGCGATGGAAGGCCCCGCGCGCGTCACCCCCGATGATCCCGGTGGCCGTCAGGCCGATCACCAAGGTCTGTCCGTGAACCAAGTCGCCGCCGAGGGCAGTGCCGCGCCACCCGCCGATCAACTGTTGCTGGCGCCCAAGCCCGTCGATCTGGCCCCCGAGGACAAACCGCAACCCGAACTGGACCCGCGCAGCAGTCTGGCCAGCCTCACCGCCGAACCTGACGCCGAGGCGGAGCCCGCCCCCGAAGAGGCGGCCGAGGCCCCCGTTCTGGTCGTGCCCGAAGGGGTGCCCGATCCCGCGACCCTGACCGGCACCGATGCCGCCGTGGCCGCCGCACTGGCCTTGGTTGAGGAAGTCACCCGCGACGAGGCCCCGTTCACCGAGCCGCCGCTTGGTGAACAGGCCGCCGCAAGCACCGATGACGGTCTGGCGCGGTCCCTGCGCCCGCGTCCGCGCCCCGTTGCCTTGGAACTGGCGAATGTCTCGTCCAGTGGCACGCAACTGGCCGCGCTGGACCCCGCCACCGCGCCTGTGTCCGAGGTCGATCCCGCCGCCGTGCCCGTCGGCACCGCGATGGTGCAACTTGGCGCCTTTGACAGCGCCGAGGTCGCCCGCGCCGAATGGCAGCGCCTGTCGGGGCGGTTTGACAGTTTCATGGCCGGTAAATCCCGCGTCGTTCAATCGGCGGTGCAGGGCGGTCGGACGTTTTATCGCCTGCGCGCCATCGGCTTTGACGACCTGTCGGATGCGCGCCGGTTCTGTGCCGCTCTGACGGCTGAAAACGCGGATTGCATTCCGGCGGTGGCCCGATGATCCCTGATACCCTTGGCGCGTTTATCGCCGGCTGCGCGGGCACAGCACTGTTGCCCGAGGAACGCGCGTTTTTCGCGCGGACCCAGCCGTTCGCCTTTATCCTGTTTGCCCGCAACATCGTCACGCCCGATCAAATCCGCGCGCTGTGTTCCGACCTGCGCGAAAGCGTCGGGTGGAACGCGCCGATCCTGATCGACCAAGAGGGCGGGCGCGTTGCCCGTCTGCGCCCGCCGCTGGCGCGCGACTGGTTGGCGCCGCTGGATGAGGCCGCCCGCGCCGGTGATCGTGCCGCGGAGGTGTTCCATCTGCGCTATCGCATCATTGCCGCGGAACTGCGCGCGCTGGGGATCGACGGGAACTGTGCGCCCTGCGCCGATGTGATGCGCCCCGACACGCATGAAATCCTGCTGAACCGCTGTTACGGGGATACGCCCGCGCGGGTGGGCGAATTGGGCCGCGCGGTGTCGGACGGATTGCTGGCCGGTGGGGTTCTGCCGGTTCTGAAACATATTCCGGGCCATGGTGCGGCCACGGCGGACAGCCATCTGGAACTGCCCCGTGTCGATCTGGCCGAGGACGTCCTGCGCGCCACCGATTTCGCGCCTTTTGCCGAGCTGTCCGATATCCCGATGGGGATGACGGCGCATGTGGTCTATGCGGCGATCGAACCGGACTTGTGCGCGACGGTTTCGCCCCGCATGATCGACCTTATGCGCAGTGACCTTGGGTTCAACGGCCTGTTGATGTCCGACGATATCTCAATGCAGGCCCTCAGCGGCACGATCCACAGCCGCAGCCATGCCGCCATCGCGGCGGGCTGTGACGTGGTGTTGCATTGCAATGGCGACTTGGCCGAGATGGAAGAGGTGGCCGAGGCCGCCGGTCCCATGACCGCCGCCGCCCATGCCCGCGCGGCGCGTGTGATCGCGATGCGCGCCGAGGACGCGGCCGGTGATCTGGACGCCCTTTCGGCCCAGTGGGAGGCCCTGATCGCGGGCCTGTCCGGGGATGGCTGAGCAAGAGGAATTCAGCGACCTGCACCTTGATGTGCAGGAACGTCTGGCCGCCGAGGCCCTGATCGTTGATGTCGAGGGGTTCGAGGGGCCTTTGGACCTTTTGCTGACCCTGTCGCGGACGCAAAAGGTTGATCTGCTTAAGATTTCTATCCTGAAACTGGCCCAGCAATATCTGGTTTTTGTCGAGCGCGCCAAGGAATTGCGCCTCGAACTGGCGGCGGATTATCTGGTGATGGCGGCGTGGCTGGCCTTTTTGAAATCGCGCCTGTTGCTGCCACCCGATCCTGCCGATGAGGGGCCTAGCGGTGAAGAGCTTGCCGCGCATCTGGCGTTTCAGTTGCAGCGCCTTCAGGCGATGCGCGACGCCGCCGCGCAATTGATGGCACGCGACCAGTTGGGGCGGGATTTCTTTGCCCGTGGCGTGCCCGAAGGGGTCGAGCGCGTGCGGCGCGTGACCTATACGGCGACCCTGTTGGACCTGATGCAGGCCTATGCGCGCACGCGCACCAAGGACGATTTCCGGCCCTTTGTTCTGGACCGTGAATCGGTCTTTACGATGGAAGAGGCGCTGGACCGGATGCGGGGCCTGATCCATTTTGCGGGCACATGGACCAGCCTGTCGAGCTATCTGCCCGAGGGTTGGGAGGTGGATCCGGCCAAGCGGCGCAGCGCCACGGCGGCGACCTTTGCCGCGTCTCTGGAGATGGTGAAACAGGGGCAAATCGAAATCCGGCAGGGCGAAACATTCGCCCCGATCGAGATACGTAAGAAAGCGGATGGCAAGGCATGAGCGACACAGACAGCGATCAGGACAACGCCGTAAACGCGCCTGAGGACAGCGAACAGTCCCTGTTCGAGGCCCCGCCATTGGCCGAGCAGGAACGCATGGTTGAGGCGATCCTGTTTGCCTCGGCCGAGCCTGTCGGGGTGAGCGAGTTGAACGGGCGGATGCCGCATGGCTGTGACGCGGGGGCGGCACTGGACCTGTTGCGCCGCCGCTATGAGGGGCGCGGCGTGCGGGTGGTCAAGGTCGGCGAGGGCTGGGCGATGCGCACAGCACCCGATCTGGCGTTTCTGATGCAGAAAGAAACCGTTGAAACACGGAAACTTTCCCGTGCGGCTATCGAAACACTGGCCATCATTGCCTATCATCAACCTGTGACGCGGGCCGAGATTGAGGAAATCCGCGGTGTCTCGGTCAGTCGGGGGACGATTGATCAGTTGCTGGAACTGGAGTGGATCCGGTTCGGGCGGCGGCGCATGACCCCGGGGCGACCGGTGACGTTTGTGGTGACACAGGCGTTTCTGGATCACTTTGGTCTGGAGAGCGCGCGGGACCTGCCGGGGCTGAAAGAGCTGCGCGCCGCCGGATTGTTGGAAAACCGCGTGACGCCGGGTCTGGACGGGCCGCAGGACGATGAAGACGCGACCGGCGACGATCAGGTCGATATGTTTGAGGACGACGCATAGGAGCGGGCGAATGAACACCAATAGGCTGATCAATATGATCATGCGCAAGGCGATCAACATGTTCGTCAGCAAGGGCGTGAACAAGGGCATCGATATGGCGTCGCGTAAGGGCAAGCGCCCCGAGGAGATGACACCGGAAGAGCGCCAAGCGGCGCAGCGGTCGAACAAACAGATGAAACAAACCGCCAAACGCGCGCGCCAAGCCCAACGTGCGCTGCGCCGGATGGGCAAGTTCTGACCTAAATGCGGCCCGCGATGCGGGCCATTTTTATGCCTCGCCCGCCGCAGGCGCGGCGGTCTCAGGTCGGGATATGTGATGAGGTTTTGACATGAAAAACGCCGCCCCGTTTGAGGGCGGCGTTTTCGATTTTTGGGTGTTAGGTCAGGCGATTAGAAGCCGGCCTTGATCTTTTCGAACTCGGAAGCCTGGCGTTCGCGCTGTTCGCCCGAGATCGGCAGTTGGGCCAGAACGGGGGCGTCGATGGGGCCGAGGCCGACCTCGATTTGCGCGTCAAGGCCAAGGGCCTCCATGCCTGCGTCGTTGGCCTGACCGTAACCGGCGTCCATCAGGGCGACGGTCGAGTTCGGGGCCAGCATCGCGTTCAGGAAGTCGTATGCCTTGTCCTCGGAGCCGGGGGCGTCTTTGAGGTTCACATAACCACAGAGCCACAGCGACGAGCCCTCTTGGGGTTCGCGGGCAAAGCCGATCGGGAAGTCGGTTTCGGCCATGGTGGGCAGGGTTTCGTTCCATGCCCAGCTGACCAGAACCTCGCCGGTGGCCAGAAGTTGCGCCAGTTCACCGGGATCGACCCAGTAGGTGCGCAGGTTCGGGTGAACGGCGCGCAGCCAGTCCGAGGCGGCCTTGAACTGTTCATCCGTCGCATCGGTCCAGTTGGTGGTGCCCGTCGCCAGATAGGCCAGCGCATAGGCGTCATCGACGTTATCGGGCAGGGTCACGCGGCCCGCATAGGCGGGGTTGGTAAAGACGTTCAGGGTGGCGACGTCTTCGGCGGGGACTTCATCGGCGTTATAGGCGATGGCGGTCGAGCCGAAATCGGTCGGCACAAAGTAGAGCTCTTCGTTGCCGGCCAGAATGTCCTGACCCACCAGATCGGCGTTCAGGGTGTCAAAGGCGTCGATTTTCGAGCTGTCCCACGGTTCCAGAATGCCGCTGTCGACCCATTTCTTGACCGAACCGGCGCAGACGTGGCTGACGTCGGTTTTAAAGCCCGAGCGCAGTTTCTGGAACGCTTCTTCTTCGTCACCGAAGAAGGCGAACTCGGGGCTGTCGCCGTGTTTGGCGACGTAATCGGCGTGGAAGGCGGGGTCTTCGAACCCGGAATAGTCAAAGACCAGAAGGTCGCTGTCCGCCGCATGGGCGGTGGTTGCCAGTGCGGCGGCGGCCACGGAAACAAGCAGTTTTTTGGTGGGGTTCATGACTGTCCCTATTGGTTGGGCCCGTGAGTGGGCGGTGTGGTTGAAAAGACGCTAGTAGAGGCGTCTTCAACCGGCAAGAGGGATTTGATCGTCGGGTCAACCCTAGGCGTGCTCTCGCCTCTTTGTGAAGCATCTGTGTTCGGATTTTTGACGCTGCGACGTGGGGATAGGGGTGTT
Organism: Rhodovulum sp. FJ3; assembly: GCF_032918305.1. Lineage (NCBI taxonomy): Bacteria > Pseudomonadati > Pseudomonadota > Alphaproteobacteria > Rhodobacterales > Paracoccaceae > Rhodovulum > Rhodovulum sp. FJ3. The sequence continues at coordinate 141,214 of NZ_JAWJUU010000001.1, read as the reverse complement.
GTTGCGATGCGCGGCCCGTGTCAGGGTGGGCGCGGACAACCGAGGGAGGTCAAGATGTTCAACGCATTGGTGATGGAGCAGGACGCCGACGGCAAGGCGACGCCGCATATCCGGCAGATCGCGGTCGATGACCTGCCTGAAGGCGAGGTGGTTGTGGCGGTCGAGTACTCGACGCTGAACTACAAGGACGGTCTGTGCCTTAGCCCCAAGGGCGGCGGATTGGTGCGCAAATACCCCCATGTGCCGGGGATTGATTTCGCGGGCACGGTCGAGGCGTCCGAGGATGTGCGGTTCGCACCCGGTGACAAGGTGATCCTGACCGGCTGGCGTGTGGGCGAGGTGCATTGGGGCGGCTATGCGCAAAAGGCGCGGGTGCGCGGTGATTGGCTGGTCCCGCTGCCCGAAGGCCTTAGCGCGCGGCAGGCGATGACGGTGGGCACGGCGGGCTTGACCGCGATGTTGGCCGTTCAGGCGCTTGAGGCGCAGGGCATGGTCCCAGGGCAGGGGCCGGTTCTGGTCACCGGTGCCTCCGGCGGGGTCGGCTCGGTCGCGGTCACGATCCTTGCGCATCTGGGGTATGAGGTGGCGGCGGTCACCGGACGGCCCGACAGCGACGCCTATCTGCGCGACCTAGGTGCGACCCAGATTGTCCCGCGTGAGGATCTGGCGGAAACGGTCAAGCGCCCTCTGGAAACCGAAACATGGGCGGGATGCGTCGATGCGGTGGGTGGCGCGATGTTGGCGCGTGTCTTGGGGCAGATGAAATACGGCGCCTCGGTCGCGGCGATTGGTCTGGCGGGTGGGGCGGACTTGCCTGCCTCGGTCATTCCGTTCCTGTTGCGGGGTGTGAACCTGTTGGGCATCGACAGTGTGATGCAGCCGCGAGACTCGCGTATCACCGCATGGAACCGGATCGTGTCGGACCTACCGCTCAGCCGTCTGGAACGGATGGAGCGTCTGGTGACCTTGGGCGATCTGCCCGCCCTTGGGGCCGATATCCTGCGCGGTCAGGTGCAGGGGCGTGTCGTGGTGGATGTGAACGCTTGACCCTGTGCGGGGCGCGCTAGATCAGGGTCAGATTACACGAGGACAATCATGACCCAAACGCCCCCCGTCATCATGTGGTTTCGCCGCGATCTGCGCCTGTCGGACAATGCGGCCCTATCGGCGGCGGTGAATGCCGGTGCGCCGGTGATCCCGCTGTTCATTCTGGACGAGGTGACCGAGGACATGGGCGCAGCGCCGAAATGGCGGTTGGGCCTGTCAGTGGCCGTGCTGGCCCGGCAACTGGCGGACAAGGGCACGCGGTTGATCCTGCGCCGTGGGCGGGCGCTTGACGTGCTGCGCGACGTGATTGCCGAGACGGGGGCGGGTGCGGTGCATTGGTCGCGTCTCTATGATCCCGAAAGCCGCAAGCGGGACGAGGGCGTTAAATCTGCGCTCAAAGACGAGGGCATTTCGGCCCAGAGCCATGCGGGTCACATCCTGTTTGAGCCATGGACGGTCGAGACCAAGTCGGGCGGCGATTTCTATAAGGTTTACAGCCCCTTCTGGCGCGCAGTTAAAGATCGACCCGTGGCCGATCTGATCGCCGCGCCCAAGGATTTGAATCCGCCCGCCGAATGGCCCGCCTCTGATGATCTGGACGACTGGGGCATGGGCGATGCGATGGTGCGCGGGCGCGATGTGGTCTTACCCCACACCTGTGTCGGCGAAGAGGCCGCGATCGGTCGCCTTGGCGCCTTCGTGGCGCACAAGATCGACGCCTACAAGGCCGAGCGCGATTATCCGGCGGCCGAGGCGACCTCACGCCTGTCCGAAAACCTGACCTATGGCGAAATCGCCCCCGCCCGCATCTGGCACACCGGTGCCCGCGCCATGGCCGAGGGCGCGCGCGGCGCCGAACATTTCCTCAAGGAACTGGTCTGGCGCGACTTTGCCTATCACCTGATCTATCACACGCCCCATATCACCACCGACAACTGGCGCGAGGGCTGGGATAATTTCGGCTGGAACACGGATGAAACCCGCGCCGATGTGGTGGCGTGGAAACAGGGTCGGACGGGCAACGAATTTGTCGATGCCGCCATGCGCGAGATGTATGTGACCGGTACGATGCACAACCGGTCGCGCATGATTGTGGGGTCTTATCTGTGTAAACACCTGCTCAGCCATTGGCGCATCGGGCAGGCGTGGTTTGCCGACTGTCTGATCGACTGGGACCCCGCGTCGAATGCGATGGGGTGGCAGTGGATTGCGGGATCTGGCCCCGATGCCGCGCCCTATTTCCGGATTTTCAACCCCGACACGCAGCTGGACAAGTTCGACGCCGATCACGCCTATCGCAAGGCATGGATCGCCGAAGAACGCGCCGCGCCCTCCAAAACCGCACTGTCCTATTTCGATGCGGTGCCACGGTCGTGGAACCTGTCGCCGGACGCGGCCTATCCCGAACCGGTCATTGATCTGGCCGAGGGGCGCAAGCGCGCGCTGGAGGCGTACGACGTGCGAGACGACTGATCCGTGCCACAGGTCGCCGAAAACTTGTGCTGGCCCACTTGTCACCGCGCGGGCCTCGGGCAAAACTGTCCGCGATGGATTTTGAACGGACCTGAGACACGATGCCCACAGCCGCGAAACTCTTTGCCGCGCTGGCCTTTGCCACGGTGGCCTATTACGCCTCCGAGACGTTTATCCCGCTGTTGCCTGAGGGCACGCAGGTCAAACAGTTCAGCCTGATCAACGCCGCGCTTGGTGGGATCATCGGCTGGCGTATTCAGGGGGCGGATGTCGGCAACGGATACCGCATCGGGGCGACCGTGGGTCTGCGCGGCATGGCGGTGTTCCTGTTCTTTGCAATCGGCGGCTATGCCCTGCGCGAGATGATCATCCGCGCGACCAAGCTGCGCTATGACGGCCCGGGTGAGGCGATTGTGGGCATGTTCGACCTCTGCGTCGAATACGGGCGGATGACACTTACCTCGCCCGATGTCATGGGAATTTTGATTTTGGGTGCCATTGCCACCGCATGGGGGGCCGAAGCGGTCAACCGGCGCTGGTCATAGGGGCGACATGACATCTGTTTTTCTGTTCGGGCGGTTGCGGGACCGCGATGTGCTGAACGCGGTTCTGGGGGCGGGGGCGGATCCCGTGCCCGCGTCCCTGTCCGGTTTTGACGCGGTGTCGGTCGGGGCTGTGCCGATGGCGGGCCTGTCCGCGCGGACGGGCGGGACGGTTGCGGGCGATGTGCTGATCGATTTGCCGCCCGCGCTGCTCGAACGGCTGCACTATGTGATGACCGCCTTTGGCTGCTCTGCGCAAGAGGTCGATGTGACCTGTGCGGGTGGCACGGTCTGGGCGCGGGCCTATGGTCCGCCGGTCGGGGACGCCTCGGACGCATGGGATTTCCCCGCATGGCAACGGCGGTTTTCCGCGCTGGTCGTGGCCATGGTCGATGAGGTGACCGAGGAGATCGGCCACCGCCCGCCCGAAACGATTGCCGCGCGCATGCGCTCGGTCGAGGCCCGTGCTGCCGCCCGTCTTCGCGCGGCCACTGGTGATCATCCCGCGAAGGTCCGTCACAAGATGGCGCCGGATGATGTTGAAATCATTGAAAAACGTCGCCCATACGCGCATTTCTTTTCGGTCGAGGAATACGATCTGCGCCACCGTCGGTTCGACGGCACCTTTACGCCCGTCATCGAACGTGCCGCGTGGGTGTCGACCGATGCGGTCACCGTTCTGCCCTATGATCCGGTGCGCGACCGCGTGATGCTGGTCGAACAATTCCGCATGGGCCCCTTCGTGCGCGGGGATGCGCAGGTCTGGTCGCTTGAGGCCATCGCGGGGCGCACCGAACCCCATGAGCCGCCCGAGACCAGCGCGCGCCGCGAGGCGTTGGAAGAGGCGGGCCTGACGTTGCGCGAATTGATTCCGGTCGCGAATTACTATCCGTCGCCTGGGGCAAAGACCGAATACCTCTATTCCTATATCGGCCTTGCGGATCTGCCCGACGGCGCGGCGGGTCTGGGCGGTCTGGAAGGTGAGGGCGAGGATATCCGCGCCCATGTTCTGCCCTTTTACAAGGCCATGGACTTGTTCCAATCAGGTGAGCTTGAGAACGCCCCCGCGATCCTCTCTCTCCTCTGGCTTGCACGTATTCGCGAGGGGTTGCGTCCCCAAGCTTGAAGTCCGCCCGCGCGACGGATACCTAAGAGGGAACCGCCAAAAGGGAATGGACGAATGAAAAAAGACCTAGCAGCGCTGATCGGCAATACGCCTCTGGTGCGCCTCAATGGCCCGTCGGAGGCCACCGGCTGTGAGATTCTGGGCAAATGTGAATTCATGAACCCCGGTCAATCGGTCAAGGACCGCGCCGCGCTCTACATCATCAAGGACGCGATGGACAAAGGTCTGCTGCGCCCGGGCGGCACGATTGTCGAGGGCACGGCGGGCAACACCGGTATCGGTCTTGCACTGGTCGGGGCGTCCTTGGGGTTCCGGACCGTGATCGTCATTCCCGAAACCCAGAGCCAAGAGAAAAAGGACATGATCCGCTTGGCCGGTGCGGAATTGGTGCAGGTCCCCGCGAAACCCTATCGCGATCCCAACAACTACGTGCGCTATTCGGGCCGTCTGGCCGCCGAACTGGCGAAAACCGAACCCAATGGCGCGATCTGGGCGAACCAGTTTGACAATGTTGCCAACCGTCAGGCCCATATCGAAACCACCGGCCCCGAAATCTGGGAACAGACCGGCGGCAAGGTTGACGGCTTTGCCTGTGCGGTCGGCTCGGGCGGGACGCTGGCCGGTGTTGGCATGGCGCTGCAACCCAAGGGCGTCAAAATCGGTCTGGCCGATCCGATGGGTGCGGCGCTCTATAGCTTTTACACCTCGGGGGAATTCAAGTCCGAAGGCGGCTCGATCACCGAGGGTATCGGGCAAGGGCGTATCACCGCCAACCTCGAGGGCTTTACCCCCGACATGGCCTATCAGATCTCCGACGAAGAGGCCCTGCCGATCGTATTCGATCTGCTGGCGGATGAGGGTCTGTGCCTTGGCGGCTCGTCCGGTGTGAACATCGCCGGTGCGATGCGCATGGCCAAGGAAATGGGACCGGGCCACACGATCGTGACGATCCTGTGTGACTATGGCACGCGCTATCAGTCGAAACTGTTCAACCCCGAATTCCTCAAGGAAAAGGGCCTGCCGGTGCCGGAATGGCTGGACTCTGGCTCGATTGACCTGCCCGAGGTTTACGAGGCTTGATAACCATGCTTCGTCTGCTGACGCTGATTTTCGCGCTGTGGATGGTGGGGCCGACGGTGACGTTGGCCCAGCAAACCGCCAGCACCCAAGTCAGCGCCGGCAGTGAGGCACTGGTCCCCGATTATACCGCGTGGGAGGTGGTCGCCACCCGCGCAGAGGACGCCATCGCCGCAGGGCGCGCGTCCAACGCCGCCTTTGACCAGTTGCGCAGTGAACTGGTGTCATGGCGCAGCCGGTTTCTGACGGCCCAAGGCATCAACAGCGCGCGTATCGACACCCTGCGCGACCAGATTGAGGCGCTTGGCGATCCGCCCGCCGATGGGCAAACTGAACCCCAAGAAATCACCGACCGGCGCGCGGCGTTGAACGAACAACTGTCGCGCCTTCAGGCCCCCGTTCTGACCGCCGAAGAGGCCTATCGCCGCGCGGATGGGTTGATCGGGGAAATCGACGCCCTGATCCGCGACCGCCAGACGGCGGAGATTCTGGAACTTGGGCCATCGCCTCTGAACCCTGTGCATTGGACTGCCGGTCTGAACGCCCTGCGGGGCACGGCGCTTAGCCTGTGGACGGAAACACGGTTCGATCTGGGCAATACGGTGCGCCTGACCCAATTGCGCAACAACCTGCCCCTGATCATCCTTTGTCTGGCGATTGCGGGTGTTCTGCTGTTGCGCGGACGGATGTGGATGGAGCGTCTGGTCGAACGCCTGACCCAAGGCCACGCGACGCGCCTGCGCCTGATTGTGGGCCTGCCCGCGTCTCTGGGCCAGATTGCCCTGCCATTTGCGGGGCTGGTTCTGGTGGTCACGGCGGTGAACCTGTCGGGCCTCTTGGGCACGCGCGGTACCCGTCTGATCGCCACAATCCCCAGCGTCGGTCTGGTGTTTTTCGCCGCGCGTTGGCTGGGCGGACGGGTGTTTGCGAAACCGGGTCTGGGCAAATGCCTGTTTGACAACCTCCCGATTGAGCGCCAGTCCGAGGGCCGGTGGCTGACCGCCGGCATGGGGTTGATCCTTGCGCTTGCGGCGCTGCTGCGGCGGGTGGGGATGGCCGAGGGCTATTCCGACGCGGCGATGGCGACCCTGTCCTTTCCGCTGGTGGTGCTGGCGGCGGTGATGCTGTTCCGGATGGGGCGGCTGATGCGTCAACATGTTCTGGCCGAACCCGAGGGCGAGGATGAGCGCAAATACCGCAATTCGATCATCCGACTGATTGCACAGGTGGTGATGGCTCTGGCCGTTGTGGGGACGCTGTTGACGGCGGCGGGTTACGCGGCGGCGGCCAATTACCTGACCTATCCGGCGATTCATTCGCTGGCCCTGTTTGCCTTTGTTGCCGTGCTGCAGCGGTTTGTGACCGAAGGCTATGCCTTGGTCATGGGCGATCCCGAAACCGCGACGGACGGGTTGATCCCCGTATTGCTGGGCTTTGTTCTGGCGGTGCTGGCGATGCCGGTTCTGGCCCTGATCTGGGGCGCGCGGGTGGCCGACCTGACCGAGGTCTGGACGCGCTTTGTCGAGGGCGTCTCGATCGGGGATAGCCGCATCTCGCCCGGTGATTTCCTGACCTTCGCTGCCGTGTTCGTGGTCGGCTATATGGTCACGCGTCTGGTGCAGGGGGGCTTGCGCACCTCGGTCCTGCCGAAAACCAAGATCGACACCGGCGGGCGCAACGCGATTGTGTCGGGCGTCGGATACCTCGGGATTTTTCTGGCCGCCGTGGTCGCGATCACCTCGGCGGGGATCGACCTGTCGTCGCTGGCGATTGTGGCCGGTGCCCTGTCGGTCGGGATCGGGTTTGGCCTGCAAAACATCGTGTCGAACTTTGTCTCGGGCATCATCCTGTTGATCGAACGTCCCGTGGCCGAGGGCGACTGGATTGAGGTCGGCGGCGTCATGGGTACCGTGCAATCCATCTCGGTCCGCTCAACACGGATCGAGACGTTCGACCGCACCGACGTGATTGTCCCCAACGCCGATCTGGTGTCGGGCACCGTGACCAACTGGACCAAATCCAGCATGACGGGCCGCATCATTCTGAACATCGGCGTGGCCTATGGCACGGACACCGAGCGCGTTCAGGCCATCCTGCAAGAGATCGCCGAGGATCATCCGCTCGTCATCGTGAACCCGCCGCCCTTGGTGACCTTCATGGGGTTTGGCGCGGATTCGCTGGACTTTGAGGTGCGCTGTGTCATCCGCGACGTGACCCAAGGCCTGCCGACGCGGTCCGAGCTGAACCACGCCATCGCGCGCCGCTTTACCGATGAGGGGATCGAGATCCCGTTTGCGCAGCGCGACATCTGGCTGCGCAACCCCGAGGCCCTGCGCGGTGAGGCCTTGCCCAAACGCGAACCCGACGCCCCGACGCAAGAGCCCCCCGAGCCCGCGCCGACCGAGGACGACAAACCGGTTCAGCGCGACATTGATACAGGCGACGGCGGCGAGCGCTAAGCCGCATAACGGAGGACGCCATGACCCAAGACCTGTTCCGCCAAGACGCATATCTGCGCGAGGCCCCCGCGACCGTCACGGCCCACACGCCCGAGGGCGGGGTGATCTTGGATGCCTCGATCTTTTACCCGACCGGCGGCGGCCAACCGGGGGACAGCGGGACCCTGATCTGGGGCGAGGCGCGTCTGGATATCGCGACGACGATCAAGGGCGAGGGCGACGCGATCATCCTTGTGCCCGCCGAACCCGCGCCCCTGCCGCCCGTCGGGGCCGAGGTCGCACAGGTTCTGGATTTTGACCGCCGCTATCGCCACATGCGCGTGCACACGGCGCTGCACCTGTTGTCGGTGGTGATCCCGCTGCCCGTGACGGGCGGGCAGATCGGCACGGAAAAGGGGCGCCTGGATTTCATGATGCCCGAGGCGCCCGCGGACAAAGACGCGCTTGAGGCCGCGCTGAACGCCCTGATCGAGCGCGATCTGGCGGTCACGACCGATTGGATCACCGATGATGAGCTGGCCGCGAACCCCGGTCTGGTCAAAACCATGTCCGTGAAACCGCCTATGGGCGCGGGGCGCGTGCGTCTGGTGCGCATCGGCACCGAGGACGAACAGATCGACCTGCAACCCTGTGGTGGCACCCATGTGGCGCGCACCGGCGAAATTGGCCCCGTGCGCCTTGGCAAGGTGGAAAACAAGGGCAAACAGAACCGCCGCGTAAACCTGTTGCTGGGCGCGTAAAAAATCCGTTTTCAGGGCTTGCACATCATAGGGTTTCCGCATTAAACGGGTCCAACCGGAGAGGTGGCCGAGTGGTCGAAGGCGCACGCCTGGAAAGTGTGTAGGCGGGAGACCGTCTCCAGGGTTCGAATCCCTGTCTCTCCGCCATTTTCCTTTTTTAGTTCACGGAAAATCAGTTGCAGGCCAAGATCCTTGATTTGGATTTTGACGTCTGGCCGTTTTATGGTCTTTTTATAAGCCTGATAATTAAATCTGTTGGGTCGTGGAATGCTGAAATTATCTTTGTTTCTCTGCGCTTTTCTGTGTGTTTTTCAGCCGTGTTTCGCGCAGGATTGGGAGCGTTGGGAGCAAGCCTATCGTGATGCTGATTTTGCACTCGTTTTAAACGAAATGACGCCATATGCAGAGGCAGGGGACGCGGAAGCCCAATTCAGATTGGGAAATATGCATTTCTATGGGAGGGGCGTGCCAAAGGATGTTGGCAAAGCCGCAGAGTGGTGGAAGCTTTCTGCAGAACGCGAAAACCCGAAAGCTTGGCTAAGGCTTGCTAAATTATACTACGATGGAGATGGGGTCAAAAAGGACGTCTTCGAAGCCTTTGAACTTGCGCGAAAGGCAGCAAGGGAAGGGAAAATTGCTGATCATTATTTGCTTGGCGATATGTACGAAGAAGGCGCAGGCACCTATCAGAATTATGTATCGGCATATATGTGGTTTAATATTTCCTGCGCGAAGGGCGCGAGCCTTGGGTGTTTGCGTCGGGATGAAATTGCGAAAGTCTTACCTGTCGGTCTACTGACACAGGGACAAGAGTTGACCGTCCGGTGCCTTGAAACAGATTATGCGGATTGTAGGTGGTAGGGGCAGCCAGTTCTTGAGCCACATTTCAATTCTCGGTCAGGTTGTGCGTCCGTGACTTGCGGTCGTCTGGTTTCGATCTTACTATAGTGGAAAATCTTCCCATCTATGGGAGGCGATGTGTGAGGCAGAGGATCTGATCTATGCAGGATAATAGCGGCGCAGGGTTTGAGACCTTTGATCGTTTGGCGGATGAGGCGGACGCGCCGGAGGCCCAAGAAGGGATGGCGCTGGGGCCGCGGTTGAAGGAATTTCGCGCGGGTCGCGGGTTCTCGCTTGAGCAGTTGGCCGAGAAATCGGGGGTCAGCCGGTCCGCGATTTCCAAGATCGAACGGGGCGAGGTGACCCCGACCACGACCAACTTTGCCAAGCTGGCCGAGGCGCTGGGGACCACCTTTGCCGAACTGATGTCGCCGCCCTCTGGGGGTGAGGTCGTTGTCCTGCGGGCCAAGGATCAACCGCGCATGATCGACGATAAAACAGGGTTTGAGCGCCGCTGTATCGCGCCGATCCTGCCGTCGCGGGGGCTGGACTGGGTGCTGAATACCTTGCCCAAGGGGCAGAGCACGGGGCAGTTCGTGCCGCATTCCGTCGGGGTTGAGGAATATATCTATGTTCTGTCGGGCGAGTTGGACGCGCTGCTGGACCGGCAGAGCCACCCCTTGTCCGCAGGGGACGCGTTGTTCTTTCGCGCGCATGTCACGCATGAGTTCATCGCACGTGGAACGGGCCCCTGTCAGTACCTGCTGATCATCGACAGTAAATCCCGCTAACAGATTCTCTTAAAATAGATTCGGCGGTCGCGACCCATCAGGTCGCGGCCGTTTTTGTTTATTTTGCGCCCTCAGTGCGTCCTATAAAATGGATAATGCCTCTAATATAGGCGATTTCAGGTGCCTGCCGTCTAAATTTCCGGTTTCCACCATCTCACGCTTGCCAGGTTCGCTGCGGAGTCCCCAACAATGGAGGCAATTCCACTAAAGTAGAAAACAGCGCGAGGACTAAGACGATGATTAAGACCCTAAAAAATCTCCCCTTCACTCTGACGACTGTTGTTGGACTGTCTCTGGCCTCGAGTGCGATGGCCGAGGACAGCCCGGTGCGGTGGCGCATGCAGAGCTGGTTCCCCTCTGCGGCGCCCCACGCCGGGTCAAGTGGTGCGGATATCGGCACCAAGCTGGAGCGCCTGTCGGGCGGCACCTTCCGTGTGCAATTCTATGAGCCCGGCGCCCTGATCCCGCCCAGCCAATGCCTTGAGGCCGTCGGGCGGGGCAGCGTTCAGGCCTGTTGGGGCACGCCCGCCTATTGGTACGGCGATGAACCCGCGCTGTCGCTTTATAGTTCGGCGCCGTTCGGCATGGATTGGCCGGGTCTGATGGCGTGGTTCTATCACGGCGGCGGACAAGAGATGTTTGATGAGCTCTATGCCCGACACAACGTCAAATCCATGCCCTGCGGCGGGATGATCCCCGAGGCGTCGGGCTGGTTCCGCCAAGAGGTGAACACCATTGAGGACTTCCAAGGGATGCGGATGCGGTTCCTTGGTCTTGGGGCGCTGGTGCTGGAAAAAATCGGGGTTTCGACCATGTTGTTGCCCGGCGGTGAGCTCTACGCGGCGTTGGAACGTGGGGTCATCGACGCCACCGAATTCGCCGCGCCGTCGGTGGACAAGGCCCTCGGGTTGAACGAAGTGGCAAGCTATTACTACTTCCCCGGCTGGCACCAGCCCGCCACGCTCTATGATTTCATGATGAACCTCGACGAATGGAACGCCCTGAGTGATCAGCAACAGGCGATGGTCGAATATGTCTGCGGCGACAACGTGCGTGATGCGATTGCGCTGGGTGAATCCTTGCAGGCCGGTGTGCTGCAGGAATTTGAGGCCAAGGGTGTTCAGGTTCGCGAATGGTCGCCCGAGGTTCTGGACGGGCTTGAGGCCGCTTGGGAAGAGGTCGCCGCCGAGGAATCCGCCAAGGATGAGGATTTCGCGACGGTCTGGGCCTCGATGAAATCCTTCCAAGAGGAATACCAGAGCTGGGTCAACGTCGGTTATCTGGACCGTTGATCTCTGGCCGGGTCCGTTTGGGCCCGGCTCCTTTTCCCCTTGGAGTGTTCCGAATGTCCCGCGTCGAAACCGCGTTAACGCGATTGGTCACGGCCTTTGAAAAGGTCGGACAGTATATGTTTCCTCTCTTGATGCTGCTGATCGTCGTGGACGTGATCGGTCGACGTCTTTTGTCCCTGCCCACCGTGTCCTTCCAAGAGGCCGAGTGGCATGTTCATGCCACGCTGTTTTTGCTGACGTTGGGGGGGACCTACCTGCGCAACGGGCATGTGCGGGTCGAAATCCTGAGCGAGAAGTTCTCTGCCAAAACCCGCCATGTTGTTGAAATCATTGGCGCGCTGGTTTTGGTTTTGCCGTATCTGGCGCTGGTCCTGTGGTTCTCGACCCAATTCGCATGGACCGCGTTCCTGTCGGGTGAGGGATCATCGGCGGCCGAGGGGTTAGGCCAACGCTGGATCATCAAATCGGTGATGCCGCTTGGGGCTTTGGTTCTGGCCATGGCGACGGTTGTCGTCGTGGTGCGCTCGGCGCGTGGCCTGCGGGGGGATGTGGAATGATCTGGATGGATTTCCTGCCCCTGATGATGTTTGGCGCGATGTTCGTGCTGTTGTTTTCGGGCTATCCGGTGGCCTTCGTTCTGGGCGGCGTGGCGATGGGGTTCGCCGGTATCGGGATGAGCGTCGGCATGTTCCATCCGGCCGAGTTCTTTAACATCGTGGCCCGTATTTATGGCGGGGTGATGCAGAACTATCTGCTGGTCGCGATCCCGATGTTCATCTTTATGGGCGCTCTCTTGGACAAGTCCGGCATTGGCGATGACCTGCTCAGCGCCTTTAGCCATCTGTTGCGCAAGGTGCCGGGGGGCCTTGGCCTGTCGGTGACGCTGCTCGGGACGATCATGGCGGCGACCACGGGGATCGTGGGGGCGTCGGTTGTGATGCTGACCCTGTTGGCGACGCCCGCGATGCTGTCGCGCGGCTATGCCCAGAGCTATACCATGGGGATCATCGGCGCGGCGGGGACGCTGGGCATTCTGATCCCGCCCTCGATCATGCTGGTGCTGATGGCGGATATCCTGCAGATCTCGGCGGGCAAGCTTTTCCTGTCAGCGGTCATGCCGGGTCTGATCCTTGCGGGGTTTTACGCGGTCTATTCGGTGGGGATCGCGGTTCTGCGCCCCGAAATGGCACCGCGCCCGTCTGTGGCCGATACCGAGGCCTTTCCGATTGGCCGTTTGATGGCGTCGCTCTTGCCGGTGCTGACGATTGTGGGTCTGGTGCTGGGTTCAATCGCGACGGGCCTGACCTCTACGACCGAGGCGGCGGGGATCGGCGCGTTCGGCGCGCTGGCCCTTGTGATCCTGCGGCGCCGGATGAATGGCGCGGTCTGGCGCACCACCCTCAGCAGCAGCGGACAGATCAACGGCATGTTGTTCATGATCTTTTTCGGCGCGGCGGCCTTTTCCTATGTGTTCCGCGCCTTGGGCGGCGATTTCATGGTCGAGGACCTGTTGCTGGCGGGGGATCGTTCGGCGTGGAAAGTCCTGTTTTTCATGCTGCTGGGGGCCTTCGTTCTGGGCTTTTTCTTCGAATGGATCGAGATCTGTCTAATCCTGTTGCCCATCTATGTGCCCATCATCGGCCAGCTTGATTTCGGCGCGCACGTCGGGCGCAGCGACGTTGCCCTGTGGATGGGCGCGCTGTTTGCGGTGAACTTGCAGACCTCGTTCCTGACCCCACCCTTTGGCATCAGCCTGTTCTACATGCGCGGCGTCGCACCCGAGGGCGTGTCCCTGCGCGCGATCTATATCGGCGTGATCCCCTTTGTACTGATTCAGCTCTGCGTGCTGGGCGGACTGGTGGCTTTTCCCCAGATCGCGCTCTGGCTGCCGCATGCGCTTCTCGATTGATTTTCACACCCGTAAAGGACCAATAAAATGACCAAAACCATCATCGCGACCCAAGACGCCCCGCCCGCCGCCGGTCCTTATTCGCAGGGCACCGCCGCACAGGGGTTCGTCTTTGTCTCGGGGCAATTGCCGATCAACAAGGATACCGGCGACATGCCTGAAACCGTCGCCGAACAGACGCAGCAATCGCTAGACAATATCGCCGCGATCTTGGCGGCCAAGGGCCTGAGCATGGCCGATGTGGTCAAGACCACCGTGTTTCTGACCGACATGGACAAGTTCGCCGAGATGAACGGGGTTTACGCCGCCGCCTTTACCGGTGATGCGCCTGCGCGATCCGCGTTTCAGGTGGTGCGCCTGCCCAAGGACGCGCTGGTCGAGATCGAATGCATCGCCGTCGGGGGTGGGGTATGAGTTGGCAAGGCGAACTGCTGCACATCCATATCGCGCCGGATGCCTCTTATGAAATGGAGGAACTGTCCGAGGCGCATCTGGTTGAGGGCAAAGGCATTGTCGGGGACCGGTACTATAAAGGGACCGGCACCTATTCCCCCAAGCCCGATGTGCGTGAGGTGACGTTGATCGAGATGGAGGCGCTGACCGCGCTGGCCTATGACGATCCGCCGATGCATGGCGCGCCGATCCAGATGTCCCCGTCCGATCACCGCCGCAACCTGACCGTGCGGGGCGTGCCGTTGAACCATCTGGTCGGCTGGCGGTTTCGGATCGGCGAATGCATCCTGTCCGGCGGGCGTCTGAACTTTCCCTGTAAATACATCGAGGAACTGATCGGCAAGCCGTTCTTTTTGCCGCTCTACAACCGGTCCGGTCTGAATTGCCGCATCGAAAAGGGCGGCATCATCCGCCCCGGCGATGTGATCGAACCCCTGAACGAACCCACGACCTTTCCCCATAGGCAGCAACCCGTATGACAGCCCGAATTATCATGAAGCTGCGCGTGGCGTCGCGCTATGACCTTGGCGACGACCTTGTCCTGTTTGAGTTTCGCCATCCGCTGCGGCCGACCCTGCCCGAATGGGAACCGGGCGCGCATGTGGACCTGCGTCTGCCCGATGGCAAGGTGCGCCAGTATTCCTTGGTCAGCGATCCGGCCGACCTGTCGCGCTATTCCATCATCGTCCGGCGTGAGGTCGCGGGGCGGGGCGGGTCTGCGTGGGTTCATGATAACCTGTTTCCCGGCGATGAGGCGCATGTCTCGGCCCCGCGCAACAACTTCCCCTTGGTGGGGGGTAGTTCCGTGTTTATTGGCGGTGGCATCGGGGTGACGCCGATGATCGCCATGGCGCGCGCGGCCCGTGCGGCGGGTCAGCCGTTTACGCTGCACTATTGCTGTCGCGAGGCCACGCCGGAAATGACTGCCCTGTTGCGCGCGGTTTGTGGCGACGCGCATCTGTCCCTGCACCAAAGCACCCGCGGCACCCGCATGGATGTAGCGGGCGTTCTGGGCGCGCTGGACGAGGGGACGCATATCTATGGCTGTGGTCCCGATCCGTTGCTGGAAGCGATCCGCACCGCGACCGAGGATCGTGATCCCGACGAGGTGCATTTTGAGGTCTTTGCCGCCACGCTGGACGAGAATTTCAAGCCCGAGCCGTTCGACATCGTCCTTGCCTCATCGGGTCAGACCCTGCATGTTCCCGCCGAGGCCTCGGCGCTGGACGTGCTGCGCGCCGCAGGGCATGAGGTCGCGTCGTCCTGCGAACTGGGCGTCTGCGGCAGTTGCAAATGCGGCTATTCCGAGGGCACGGTGATCCACCGCGACGTGGTGTTGCCGGTCAAAGAACGCCAGAGCAAGATGATGCTCTGTGTGTCGCGCGCGCGGGTCTCGGTCACCTTGGACCTGTAAACCGCCCCAAACTTATACCTATCCGAAAGTATAGTATTTTGGGAAAAAGTATGGGGTATCTGCGTTTTCATTGAAAAAAGTTGATAAGGTCTAAGTCCTATGTAACTAAAGATAGAGATAAATCACATCAACCTGGGGTTGGATCGTAAGTGCCAACGGTAAGCCGATCATACTGGGTGCGACATGATGAAATCGGTACCATCACAGATGTCAGCCCCGCCCTGTTAGAGCGCATCGGACTCACCCCCGATGGCGTTCTTAATAAGTCTCTGGAAACGCTTGTTGTTTCGGGGTCGTCGAAAGAGTTTCGCGTCGCGTGGGACGAAAGATTTGCCAACGATCCGACGGGCGATTTGATTTGGGAACTGAGCACAAGTCCCGGTTGTTCGCCGTTTTTCGTCACAGCGCACCGCGACGGCCCTGATGCGGCGAATGTGGAAAAACTCCTTTTTTACCCGATTGACGCGGAACGTGCGCGTACGGTGATGGCGCAATTGCCCCGTATTATGCATCTGGCCCAGCGATACCTGAACCACGATGTTATTTCGCCGCTGCGGGTCTCGGCCAGCGTCCTAGAGCAGATCAGCCCCAACTGCGATGACAGGACACGCGGTATGTTGACGGCGGTGTCCGACCGTTTGCGGCGGGTGGGCGAGGACGTCGAAAAGTTCTCGCGGATCGGCCTGTTGGCGGTGCCGCGGATGACGGTGCCCGCTGAGCGCCTGCAACGCGCGGCGGAACAGGTTCTGGCACTGCATTTCGATCCCGGTTGCGCAAAGGTGGCGATTGAGGCGGACGGCAATGTCCAGACAGAGGTGTTTGAATGCATCCTTGATAGCCTGTTCACGGTCTTGCAGGCGCGCCAGACCTATGAGTGCGCCGAGGTGACCTTTGACGGCCAGCGACTGGCCGTCGATGTGACCCCGTTTGATGGGCAGAGCGTCCCGCAAGACGGGTTTGAGGCCGCCCGCACCGGATCGTTGCGTGATCGGTTCCTGCTGGACTGGAAACAGGTCCTTTTGACCCGCCACGGGATTGATCTGACCGTCACGGCAAATCACAGGCGACAGGAGCGCGCAGGATGAGCCCGGCGGTCGCGCCCCCGTATGACAGACGGCTGTGGCTGGCGATGCTGGTGCTGTTGGCCCTGTCGCAAGTGGCCGAAATCTACCGCCCTGAACTAGAGACGACGATTCCCCCGTTCGCCGTCCTGAACCGCACCCAGATCACCACCGCCGTGATGTTGTCCCTGTTGGCGGTGCTGGTCATGATCGTGGACAAACCGCGTCTGATCGTGGCGGTTGCCGTGTTGCGCGGTGTGCTACAGGTCGTGTCGTTGGCGTTGATCTTGATCTATGTGGGGGTGTTCATCCTGCCCTCGGTGGAACTGATCACCCTGTCCAGCCATCTGCCTGAGGCATTTCCAGGTGTGCCCTCGCTTGAGACCGCTATGGCGGTGTTTTTGGTCACGCAACTTGCGACGGGCGAGACGGATCGCCTGACGTCGTGGCGGTTTTTCATGGTGGTTGGGCTGACGGCTTATGGGATTTATGAGCTGTTCGTCGTGGAAGACATGGTCCTGAACCTCACCCATGGCAGTGGCATGGGGCCGATGACCATTCTGTTCTTTGCGGCGTTTCTGTTTGATTACTGGCGGCACGCGCGGGATGGCCGTCTAGAGGCGAATTGGCGCCTTGGGTTCTTTCCGGCGGTGTTTGTGTTTCTGTTGCTCAGCTGGTTCGTCAACGTCCCCAAGCCCGACAGTTTTCTGTCCTACCTGTTGACCGTTGCGGTGTTTGGCACGGTTCTCGCGGGGATCAGGGCGACGTTGATGTATGGCTATGACAACGCCAAACTGGCCATTGTGCACAAGGCACAGGCCGACCGGATTACGCGTCAGAATGAGGATCTGGCCCTCATCGTCAGCTCTCTGTCTCATGATCTGAAATCACCGGTGCGCAATGTGCGTACCCTTGTCACAATGCGCCACGCCCTCAAGGCCGAGCGGGGAATGTCCGACGGTGACGTCGATCAGGAACAGATAAAGTCGTTGAAACGGATTGAGGACCTCAGCACGTCTTTCATCCGCTATATCCGCAGTCGCGACGAAGAGCTGGAGACAAAACCGGTACGGGTCGTTGCGGTGTTGCGTCAGGTGTCAGCGGGGTTCGCGGGGCGGGTTGAGATCAACGTCGAAGGCGACGGTAGCGCGGTCCTTCTGGGGGATCGCGGCGCGTTGATCCGCGTGTTTGAGAACCTGCTTGAAAATTCGATCCAGCACGGGCGCGCCGAACACCCGGCAGCGGTCTTTGTGGTGGACCAGATCGAAGGGCGGGTGCGCATCCGCTATGAGGACAACGGCGTCGGCATCCCGTCCGCCATCCGCGAACGCCTGTTCAAACCGTTCGAAACCCAAGAGCCCAAACACCGGTCTGGTGCAAGCGGCCTTGGCCTTGCCATTGTCGAGCGTCTGACCGGACGCATGAACGGCACCATCAGAATTGACGACCCCGTGCGTTTGAGCGGGGCAAGTTTCGAAATGTTATTCCCTTCAGGAGACGTCCAATGACCGAAATGAACCCGATGAACCCCGCGGAAGAGGTTGAAATTCTGGTCGCCGAGGACGAGGATCTAGACCGGTTTCTGATCGAAAGCGCCCTCAAGGCCAAACGCCTGTCCAACCGTGTGCGGTTCTTTGAAAATGGTGAGTTGTTGCTGGACTATCTCTATTCCGAAACCACCCAGAACGCCCATGAGCGGTATGTGGTTCTGACCGACCTGAACATGCCCATCATGAACGGCTTTGAACTGATCACGGCGATGAACAACGACAGTCGTCTGGTCAAGATTCCGGTGTTCGTCCTGACCTCTTCGGCGGATGATGATGACGTGGCGCGGGCGATGGAATTGGGCGTAACCGGCTATATTACCAAGGAAAAAGCGGGTGACGATTTCCTGAATTGTATTCAGATGATGGGGAAATGGATCAAGGTGTGTTCGATCCTTCCTGTGTAGGTGTGAAATGTATGTGGTTGTGCTGCGGTGAAGATTTATCTGCTTGAAAACGAAGAACTTGACGTCATCCGTGTCTCGCTCTTGCTACAAGAACTGGGACTGCCTGAACCTGTGGTTTTTCGCTCGGTCGCAGAGCTGAGCGAGCTGGACCTGACCGAGGTGCCGCCAGAGGCCTTGTTCATCTTTGATTTCGAACTGGGCGATGGGACGGGATCGGACGCGGCGAAATGGTTGCGCAGCAGCAGCGCCACCGCCGCACAGGCCGGAATCGTCGTGTTGACCGGATCGTTTGACGGGGCCGTTGCGACGGAACTGACGCGCTCGGATGTGGATGAGCTGTGCTTTAAATCGACGGTGAATGCCGAGGGTCTACGCCTTGCGATACAACGCGCGGATCGGGCACGGCTGGGGCGAATGTCGCGGTTGCTCTATCGGACGCGGTTGCGCTCGGTCGCGACGATGTTGGCGCATGATCTGCGTTCCCCCTTGTCGGGTGTCCTATACGGGACCGAGGTCTTGGCAGAAGAGGCGAACCTCAGCGAGAGCGCCGCGCGCGTCGTCGCCCTGATGCACAGCAACGTCCAAGAGGCGCTTGCCATGATCAATGAGCGTTTACGCTCAATCGCGGTCGAGCCCAGTCGCGATCTGGCGATGCGGTTGGATCATGTCGTGATGTCCGATCTGGCGACCGAGTTGCGGGAAATCTATGCGCTCAAGCTTGAGGCGCGCAAAGGGTCGATCGTCGAATTGCCCTCGGAACCCTTGGTCGGCAGCCGCGATTCCATTCTCGAAATCTTGGTCAATCTTGTGGGCAACGCGTTGAAACATGCGGTGGCGCGCGACCTGCTGATCACACTTTGGGCGGATCGCACCCCCGACGGCGTGTCGATCTACGTGCGCGACAATGGCACCAGCTCGGACCCTGATCGCATCAACAGGTTTCTTGATGGGACGGACACGCCCTCGGGGCATGGCCTTCTGTATATCATGGAACTGACGCGGGCGATGGGCGGCACGCTGCGCTGTTCGGGCGATGGCGCGAGCCATTTGGAATATTGCCTGCACATCCCGACCCATCCCGAGGCACGTCCGTAAGCCCCCGCCCAAGCCGTCAGCGGTACGCCGCCCGCAATGCAGTCAGACCCGCGCGCAAAACGCCCACGTCCGACCCGACGGCGAGGAATTCGACGCCCATCTCTTTGTACTGGGCCGCCAGTGTTTGATCGGATGTCAGGATGCCTGCCGCCTTGCCCGCGGCCCTGATGCGGGTCAGGGTCGACACGACCACCTCTTGCACCTCGGGCGCGCCGGGTTTGCCCAGCATCCCCATATCGGCGGCCAGATCGGCGGGGCCGACGAACACGCCGTCCACACCGTCCACCGACAAGATATCGTCCAGCGCGTCGATGCCCGCGCGGCTCTCGACTTGGACAAGGACACAGACCTCATCATTGGCGGTCTGCAGGTAATCGGTGATCCCGTTATAGCCCGACGCACGGGCCAAGGCCGCGCCCACGCCGCGCACCCCTTGGGGCGGGTATTTCATTGACCGGACGACCTCGGCGGCCTGCGCCCCGCTCTCGATCATGGGGACCAGCAGGGTCTGCGCGCCAATGTCCAGCATCTGTTTGATGTCGGCGCGGTTGTCGTCACGGGTGCGCACGACGACCTGTGTCTGCTCACCGATGCCGCGCAACTGATCCAGCACATCGCGCAGGCCGTTGGGCCCGTGTTCGCCGTCGATCAGGACCCAGTCAAACCCCGTACCGGCGGCCAGTTCCGCCGAGGACGGATCCCCAAGGCCCAGCCACAGGCCGATCTGAACGTCACCGGTGCCAAGGCGGGCTTTGAACGTGTTTTTGGGTGCGGGCATCGCGGCCTCCTATGCGAAATTCACTGTGACGCGGCCGAAACTGCCGTAATCGGCGTCGATGCGCGTGCCGGACGGGCATTCGATCGGGGCGATGAACGAGCCCGCGAGGACGACCTGACCGGCCTCGATCCGTTGACCGTATTGGCCCATGCGTTCGGACAGCCAGACAATCCCCATCACCGGATCGTTCAGAACAGCGGCGCCAAGGCCGGTCGCGACGACCTCGTCGTTCTTGGTCAAAATCGCCCCGACCCAGCGTAGATCGACCGTGTTCGGATCGTGTTTCTGCGGGCCCAGAACGATACCGCCATTGGCCGCGTTGTCGGCGACGGTGTCGAAAATCTTGCGCGTCTGGCCGGTGTCGGCATCGGCGCGCACGATCCGTGTGTCGAGGATTTCAATCGACGGGGCGACGTAATCGGTGGCCGCCAGAACCTGTTCGCGCGTGACCTTGCCCGACAGGGGGGCCTTCATCACAAAGGCGATCTCGGCCTCGATCCGCGGCTGGATGAACCGGTTTGCGGGCACGGTGCAGCCATCGGCGAAATCCATGTCGTCATAGATCACGCCACTGTCGGGGGTGGAAATCCCCAATGCGTCCTGCATCACCTTGGACGTCAGGCCGATTTTCCAGCCGATGATGGTGCGCCCTTGGGCCAGCTTTTGCGCCATCTGCGCCGACTGGATCGCATAGGCATCGTCCAGCGTGATCTCGGGGTGGCGACGCGACAACAGACCGATCTGTTGCCGTGTCTCTTCGGCCCTGAGCAGGTCGGCAGCGGCGGTGGTGATATCGTCCTTGGACAGCATCATTCGTCCGCCACGCCGTTGCGCAGGATGCCGATGCCTTCGGCCTCGACCTCAACTACGTCACCGGGTTTCAGCCACTTGGGCGGGTCGAACCGCGCGCCCGCGCCGGTGGGCGTGCCACAGACGATCACATCACCGGGCACCAGCGTGCAAAAGGTCGAGACGTAATTCACGATGAACCGGAAATCGAACATCATGTTCGATGTGCGGTCGTTCTGGCGCACCTCGCCGTTCACGCGGGTGGTCAGTTCGATATCGTCCAGCTGATCCGCGCCGCGGAACGGGACCAGCCACGGGCCAATCGCGCCGGTGCTGTCCCAGTTCTTGCCTTGGGTCACGTTGAATTTGGCGTGGCGCACCCAATCGCGGATCGTGCCCTCATTGCACAGGGTCAGGGCGGCGATGTGGTCATAGGCGTCTTCGCGCGCGATGCGGCGACCGCTTTTGCCGATGACGATGGTGACCTCGCCCTCATAGTCCAACTGTTCGCTCTCGGGCGGGCGGATCATATTGCCGCCGTGACCGGTGAACGAGCGGGGAAAGCGGATGAACATCGACGGTTTTGTCGGCTGGGCCTGACCGTCTTTGTATTCGGCGTTGCGGTCGGGGAAGTTCACCCCGATACAGATCAGCTTTTCCGGACGCGCAATCGGGATTTGATAGGTCACGTCCTCTTCGCGGTAGGTGGGCGCGCGCCCCTCGGCGGCGGCGATCACCTCTTCCAGCGCGCCGGCCTCAACCACGTGCTGAAGCGTCGGGAAACGCGCGCCGTACTCGGGCGTCATGTCGATGAGACCGGCGTCCGTCACAACGCCATAGCGATCAGAACCATTGGCGTGAAAGGCGGCAATGCGGGCAGGGATGGGTGTCATGATCCGTCTCCTCAGGGGGCGATGATCGGCGTTGCGGCCAGATCGCTGTCCTTGGGTTCTACGCCGGTAAAGGTCGAACCGTGTTCAAACCAGCTGCGCGGGGCAGGGGCACCCCAGAGGGTTTGGCGTTGGGGGTCTTTGAGGTCCCATTTGATCGCCTCAAGGTCGGGATCGACCGTCTGATAATCCGAGCAATAGATCTCGATCCGGTGCCCGTCGGGGTCGAGGATATAGAGGAAAAACGCGTTCGAAATCCCGTGCCGACCCGGACCGCGTTCGATGTTGGAGACATAGCCGGTGGTCGCCATCAGGTCGCACAGGTCGATGATGTTCAGAGGCGTCGGCACCCAGAACGCGGTGTGATGCAGGCGCGGTCCCAGACCGTTGGTGAATGCGATGTCATGCACGCCGCCCTTGCGGTGGGTCCATGCGGCCCAGAGGCGTCCGCTCTCTTCGTCCTCGGTGTATTCGGTCACGCGGAACCCGATTTCGTTATAGAACGCGACGCTCTCGTCCACGGACTGCGAGTAACAGTTGAAATGGTCGATGCGCAGGGGTTTCACACCTTTGTAGAGCTCGTATTTCTGGTGGATCGGCGCAAGGCGGTCCATTTTGAAATAGAACTCAATCGGCATCCCATAGTTGTCGGTGGTGGCAAGGGTGCGACCCTGATAGGGGCGGTCCACCCATTCCACGGTGTGACCTTTGGCGGCGAACCAATCATGCGCCTTGTCCAACTCGCCCTCGTCAAACACCTTGAACGATAGCGAGTGCACCTCGCTGGCCTCGGATTTGCGCAGAACCATGCAGTGATGGCCGCGCTCTTCCATGGCGCGCAGATAGATGGTCTGCTCATCCTCATCCGTGACCTGTAGCCCAAGGATATCGACATAGAACTTGCGCGACGCGGCAAGGTCCTTGACCCCGAACACGACGTGGCTGAGGCGCAGGATGTTGAACGGCGGGTAGAGATTGGGGGCCGGAATGGGCATGTCTCTGTCTCTCTCTTTGTCTGTCTTGTCGGTGGGAAACGGGGCGCTTAGCCGCCCAGTTTCGGAACCTTGTGGTATTGGCGCGGAAAGCTGACGTTGACGGTTTCCATGTAGAAATCGAAGGACCAGTCGCCGCCGTCCCGCCCGATGCCCGATGCCTTGACCCCGCCAAAGGGGCTGGGCAGGTGGCGGATGTTTTCCGAATTCACCCACATCATACCGGCCTCAAGGTTGTCGGTCATGTACATCGCGCGGTTCAGGTCGTTGGTCCACAGATAGGCGGCCAGACCGTATTGAACGTCGTTCGCGATGCGCAGCGCGTCCGCGTCATCCTTGAACGGGATCGCGGTCAGGACGGGGCCAAAGATTTCCTCTTGGGCGATATCCATGTCATTGGTGGCATTGGTGAACAGGGTGGGGCGGACATAGCATCCCGCATCCCCGATCTTTTCCCCACCGGCGGCGATGGTCGCGCCGCTTGCGCGGGCCTTGTCAAAATAGGACAGGACCTTGGCCTCGTGTTCCGGGTGGATCAACGGCCCGACAACGGTTTCGGGGTCAAGCGGGTGGCCCACCTTAATGCGGTTGGCGACCTCGGCCACCTTGGCGGTAAAGTCGTCATAGATGTTTTCCTGCACCAACAGGCGCGAGGACGACGTGCAGCGCTCGCCGTTCAGCGAATAGATCATGAACGCCGCCGCATCGACCGCGCGTTCCATATCCGCGTCGTCAAACACGATGACGGGGTTCTTGCCGCCCAGTTCAAAATGAACGCGTTTCAGGGTCTCGGCCCCTTGGCGCATGATCATTGACCCTGTGCGGCTCTCACCCACAAAGGCAATCGCCTTGATATCGGGATGTTCGGTCAGGGCGCGGCCCGCGTCTTCGCCAAAGCCGTTCACAAGGTTCAGAACCCCCTTGGGCAGACCGGCCTCTTCGGCGATCTCAACCAACAGTTTCGCGGTCATAGGGCTAAATTCCGCGGGTTTGTGCACGACGGTACAACCGGCGGCCAGCGCGGGCGCGATTTTCCACGTCGACAGCATGAACGGCGTGTTCCACGGGGTGATGACGCCCACGGGGCCGATCGGACGGCGCGAGGTGACGTTCATCTGCGTCGGGTTGCGCAGGGCCTGACCGTCCTCGGCCGTGGGGGCCTGATCCGCGAAAAAGCGGAAGTTGGCGGCGCCACGGATTGCGGCCTTGGACATGAACCGCAGGGCCTGACCGGTGTCCATGCATTCGGTAAAGGCGATTTCCTCGGCGCGGGCCTCAATCAACTCGGCGACCTTGATCAGGATGGCGCGGCGTTCCTTGCCCGGCGTTTTCGACCAGGTTTTGAACGCCTCTTTGGCGGCGGCGACGGCGGCGTTGATGTCGCTCTCGTCGCCCTTGGCCACTTGGGCCAGAACTTTGCCATCCACGGGCGAGATGGTTTCGAACATCTTGCCGGACGCGGCGGGCACGCTGGCCCCGTTGATGTGGTTCATCACGCCGGTCTCGGCGAATTTGGCCATATAGGCGGTGGCCTTGCTCAGGTTGTCCTCAAGAGCGCTCATTGTGGTTCCTTCACGTCTGGCCCGACAGGCGGGTGTGAATGGGGGTGTCTTTCCAGCTGAGGTCGGGGTTGATCACCCTGATCTCCAGCGACAGTGCGAAATGGGGTGTGGCCAGTGGTCCGCTCAGGGCCTCTTGCGCGGCGGCAAAGATCAGGTCGCCCGCCGTGCGTAGGTCCTCGGTGCTGCGTCCTGCGCCGACCGACAGGGTCATGGCCATGAAATCGTTCTCGGGCAGGGCGTCGCCCACAATCGCGACATCGGCCTGATAGGCGCGCACGCGGATGCCGGCCTTGGGGAAAATCCCCGCGCGCAGCATGGCGTCATAAAGCGCCTTACAGATGCTCTTCATGTCGGCACGCGCCGTCAGGCCTGCCGAATATTCAATCGCGAGATGTGGCACGAATCCCTCCTCCGTGCTTCATTAACATGTTAAGTTTAAATTGCCTTGTCAACAGGCCCGATTTGCCGCCATGGAAAAAGAGACAAGAGGAGAGCCCCATGACACGCCCCAAGGCACAGGACGGTTTTGGCCTTGCGCAGACGCGGCGCACGCTGCCGATTTTGCTGTTGCGCGCGCGTGAGGCGGTGATGGAAAACTTTCGCCCGCTCTTGGCCGCGCATGATATCACTGAACAGCAATGGCGCGTGATCCGTGTTCTGGAAGAGGTGGATCAGGTCGATGCAAGTTACCTTGCCGAACAGGCCTCGATCCTTGCGCCGTCCCTGACGCGGATCATGCGGGCGCTGGAAAAACGCGGGTTTATTCAAGGTGTTCGCGACGAAAACGACGGGCGGCGGACACTGGTTCACCTGACCGATGAGGGGCGCGCCTTTATCCACAAAATCGCCCCCGAAAGCGCGCAAATCTATGCGGATATCGAGGCTAAAATCGGCGTGGACAACATCGAGGCCCTGCTGGATCAGCTAGAGGCGCTGCTTGCCGCGCTGGACGGCTGAGGCCCCGCAAGGGCGGCGCGACATATACGGATGCACGGTTCGGTGCGAAATCGGTTGCGCAAATGTTTACGGTTGATCTCAATAGGATAGGTTCGCCCTGAGCGCCTTGCGCGGTGGGGGCAGGGTCGTAATACTAAGGTCCTAGTTTAGACCGAGGTGACCGTGACCCAAGCTGCTTTGCTCGTCCATCCCTGTGGGGACCGCGCCCTGTCGCTGCGGGTGGCCGCGAACGGTCCCGCGCTTGCCGGTGACAAGATCATCGCACTGGCCCAGAGCCTGCGCGAGGACCCCCTGAACGGTGTTGTCGAAACCGTGCCGACCTGTGACGCGCTCTTGGTGATTTATGACCCGCAAACGGTGCCCTTTGCCCATGTGCGCGCGGGACTGGAGGACCGGTTTGCCGATCTGCCGGATCAGGCATTGATCGGGCGGATGTGGGATATTCCGGTGGTCTACGGGGGCGATGTCGGTGTCGATCTGGACGCGCTGGCGCATGCCAAACGCATGTCGCGTGACGCGCTGATCACCCTGCATGCCAGCGCGACTTACAGCGTTTATATGGCGGGCGGCGCGCCCGGATTTGCCTATCTCGGCGGTCTGCCCGAGGTTCTGCACGCGCCGCGTCTGGCGGTGCCCCGTCCGCGGGTCGAGGCAGGCGCGGTCGGCATTGGCGGGCGGCAGGCGGCGGTCACATCGGCGGCGGGCCCGTCGGGGTGGCGCTATATCGGGCAGACGCCGGTTTGTCTGCTGGATCAAACCCGCGACGACCCGATCCTGATGCGGGCGGGCGATCGGGTGCGGTTCTATGCCGTAAGCGCGGCCGATGGCCGCCAGATGGCGCGCACCAAATTCGCCCCCGAGCCGCGCGTTTTGTCCGCCCCCTAAGCGGCCCCTTTTCGGGGGCGGGATTGCCCGCTATCATCCCCGAAAGAGGACCACCATGCAGCCCAAATTCGACAATCCCTTTACCGGCATGACCGGCGATATGGACGACACCGTTTGGGGCGACGTTCTACAGGCCGTGGACAAGACCTACGCCGAACTGGTGGATTATCAGGAACGGCTAGAGGCGCAGAATATCGAACTGCAGGCGCTGCGCACCTTTACTGCGTCGATCATGGGCTCGATCAGCGACTTTTTGGTGGTCGTGGACAAGGACGGGTCGATTGCGGATGCAAGCACTTCGCTGTGCCGCGCGCTGGAACTGGATGTCGCGCATCTGACCGGCTGTCCGATCTCGGCCTTTTTCGAGGGGGCCGAGCAAGAGCGCCTGATGCAGGCCCTTGGCCGCGCCATCCAGGAACGCCATGAGGTCACGGTCGAGGCCGAGTTGACCACGCCAAACGGCCCCGAGGCGGTGGAAATCCGCGTCTCGCCCCGTCTGGACCGGCGGCGCAAACCGACGGGCGCGGTTCTGACCGGTCGGCCCATGGGCGAACTGCGCCGCGCCTATTCCGAACTGGCCCAAAGCCACGACGCTCTCAAGGCCACGCAAATCCATCTGGTCCGCAACGAAAAGCTGGCCTCGCTCGGGCGTCTGTTGGCCGGTGTGGCGCATGAGTTGAACAACCCGATCAGCTTTGTCTACGCCAACGCCCATGCGATGGAAAAATACGCCTCGCGGTTTGAAACCTATTTCGACAAGGTGCAAAAAGGCGCCTCGCGACAGGACCTGATTGAACTGCGTAAGTCATTGAAACTGGACCGCGAATTGAAAAACATGCGTCTGGCGATTGAAGGCGCGCGCGACGGGGCGGAACGCGTGCGTGATATTGTTGAGGACCTGCGCCGTCTCTCCGCCGAGGGCGCGGGAGAGATGTCGCGCTTTGACATCGCCAAGGTCGCCCAGATCGCCACCAACTGGGTCGCGCGGGGTGAGAAATCCGAGTTCGACCTGTCCTATCACGGGGACGCGGAATGCATGGTGTTCGGGCGTCCGGGCCATATTCAACAGGTTATCATGAACCTTGTTCAAAACGCGGTCGACGCGATGCAGGGTCAGGATAGTCCGGCGGTCGATATCACCTTTGAAACGGCGGGCGATCAGGCGATTGTGACGGTCTGCGACAACGGGCCCGGTGTTCCGCCCGAGATCGCGACGACTATCTTTGATCCGTTTTTCACCACCAAGGACGTCGGCAAGGGGACCGGTTTGGGATTGTCCATTTCACACAAGATCGTTGAAGAGCACGGCGGCACCCTGTCACTGGGCGAAGGCGGCCGTTTGGGCGGGGCCTGTTTCCGGATGGTCTTGCCGAATGCGGGACCTGATGCGGACCCTGCTACGGGAGCCGTGCGATGAATATTCTGTGGCTGCAATCGGCGGGCTGTGGCGGGTGTACGATGTCGCTGCTCTGTGCCGAGGACCCGAACGTGATGGACCTGTTGGACGGGGCGGGGTTGTCGTTCCTGTGGCATCCGTCCCTCAGTGAAATGACCGGCGCGCCGGTGCGCCGGATGCTCGAGGCGATCGAGGCGGGCGAGCAAGAGCTCGACATCCTGTGCATCGAGGGGTCTATCGTGCGCGGGCCGAACGGGACGGGGCGCTATCACATCCTTGCGGGGACCGGACGGTCCATGCTGGACTGGGTGCGGGCCCTGTCCAAACGGGCGAAATATGTGGTGGCCGTGGGCACCTGCGCGACCTATGGCGGCGTGACTTCGGCGGGGGAAAATCCGTCGGACGCGATTGGCGTGCAATATGACGGCGCGCATCGGGGCGGGGCCTTGCCCGCTGAATTCCTGTCCACGGGCGGGATGCCGGTGATCAACGTCGCGGGCTGTCCCACGCATCCCGATTGGGTGACCGAGACGTTGATGTTGCTGGCCGCCGGTGAGATGACGCCAGACGCACTGGACGGCTATGGGCGGCCACGGTTTTACGCCGATCATCTGGTCCATCACGCCTGTCCGAAAAACGAGTTCTATGAATATAAGGCCAGCGCGACCAACCTGTCCGAAATGGGCTGTATGATGGAGCATCTGGGCTGTGTCGGGACCCAAGCCGTGGGCGATTGCAACATCCGCACATGGAACGGCGAGGGCAGTTGCACCCGCGCCGGATACCCCTGCATCAACTGTACCGCGCCTGAATTTGAGGAACCCGGCCACGGGTTTACAGAAACGCCGAAATTCGCGGGCATCCCCGTGGGGCTGCCGTCCGACATGCCCAAGGCATGGTTCATGACGCTGGCCAGCCTGTCCAAGGCCGCAACACCCCACCGGATCGGCGTCAACGCCACTGCCGACCGCATTTCGGTGCCCCCCACCTTGCGAAAGCCCAAGTCATGAGCGAAACCCAGCTGCTGGTCGGACCCTTTAACCGTGTTGAGGGCGATCTGGAAATCCGTCTGGATGTGGCCGAGGGGCGCGTGGCCTCGGCCTTTGTGAATTCGCCCCTGTTTCGCGGGTTTGAGCGGATGTTGCTGGGCAAGGGGCCGCGCGATGCGCTGACCATTACGCCGCGCATTTGCGGGATTTGCTCGATCAGCCAATCCGCCGCCGCCGCGCGTGCCTTGGCCGACGCCGCCGGTGTGATGCCCCCGCCCGACGGGGCGCGGGTGGCGGCCTTGTTGCACGCGGTTGAAAACGTGTCCGACCATCTGGTGCATTTCAACCTGTTCTTCATGCCCGATTTCGCGCGCATAGGCTATCAGGGGCGCGCGTGGCACGATCAGGTGGTGCGCCGGTTCACGGCGATTGAGGGCTCGGCCCTGCGCCAAGCGACCGAGGCGCGCGCGCAACTGTTGCATATTGTCGGGATGCTGGGCGGTAAGTGGCCCCATACCTTGGCCATTCAGCCAGGCGGCGTGACCCGCGCCCCGAGCGCGCGCGACAAGGTACGCATCGGGGCCAGCCTGCGCGCATTCCGCCGGTATCTGGAGGACACCGTGTTCGGCGCGGGGGTTGAGGAGTTTGCCGCCCTGAGCTCGGAAGAGGCGTTCCTGAACTGGGATCGTGGCGATGCGGGTCTGTTTGCCACGGTCGCGCGGGATTTGGGTCTGGCTGACTATGGATGCGGGCAGGGGCGGTATCTGTCCTTCGGGGCCTATCCGACCAATGACGGGCCGCTGTTTGCCTCGGGGCAATGGGACAACGGTGTTTTGTCGCCGCTGGACCTGACGGGCATGGTTGAGGATCACAGCCACGCATGGGTTCTGGGCGAGGGCGCCCATCCCGAACGGGGCGAGACATTGCCCGATGAGGACATGCGCGAGGACGCCTATAGCTGGTGCAAGGCGCCGCGCCTGAACGGGCAGGTGTTTGAGACCGGCGCGCTGGCGCGGCAGGTTGTGGTCGGTCATCCGCTGGCCCGCGACCTTGCGCGGCGCGGCGGGGTGGTCGGACGTGTTGGCGGGCGGTTGTTGGAGCTGGCCCTGACACAGATCGAGATGGAGCGCCTGTTGGCCGACATCCACCCCGAGGCGCGGTTCATGGATCGGGTCGAATTGCCCCGTGAGGGCGAAGGCGTCGGTCTGGTCGAGGCAGCGCGCGGGGCGCTGGGGCATTGGATCCGGATCGAGGGCGGTGTCATCAGCAGCTATCAGATCGTTGCGCCCACCACGTGGAATTTCAGCCCCCGCGATGCGGGTGGTGTGGCGGGGCCGGTCGAGGCGGCCTTGGTTGGGGCGGTGGTGCAAGAGGGCGAAGATACCCCCCTGTCGGTTCAGCACATCGTGCGCAGTTTCGACCCCTGTATGGTTTGTACGGTGCATTGATGGCGGTGCGCGTTTGTCTGGTCGTGCTGGGGGGCGCTGCCCCCCGCCTGCGGCCCCCCCCCGAGTATTTTGACCAAGCTGAAGAGGCGCGCGGATGAGCGGGGCCGTGGAAATCCGTGTGCGCGGGCAGGTGCAGGGCGTGGGCTTTCGCCCCTTTGTCTGGGGGATTGCGCGCCGGTTCGGGGTGTCCGGTTGGGTCAAGAATGACGCCGAGGGGGTGTTGATCGGGGCCTCTGGCGGACAGGTCGATGCGTTTATTGTGGCGATTACCGCTGAGGCGCCGCCCTTGGCGCGGGTGGATGCGGTTGAGGTGGTCGAGGTAGAGGGCGCGTTCGCGGGGCCGTTCGAGATTGTCGCCAGTGGCGGCGCGGGGGCAGAGACGCGGGTGACGCCGGATGCGGCGGTGTGCGAGGCCTGTTTGGGCGAGGTGATGGATGCCGGTGATCGCCGGTTTGGGTACCCGTTTGCCAATTGCACCCATTGTGGCCCGCGGTTTTCGATCATTTCGGGTCTACCCTATGATCGGGCGATGACCAGTATGGCGCGCTTTCCCATGTGTGAGGCGTGCCGTGCGGAGTATGAGGATCCCGCCGACCGACGGTTCCATGCACAACCCGTGGCCTGTGCCGAGTGTGGTCCGCGTGTTTGGGTGGAGCCCGAGGGCGGGGATGATCCGATTGCCGAGGCGGCGGCGCGGTTGCGGGCGGGACAGATCTTGGCCGTCAAGGGGATCGGCGGGTTTCATCTGGTCTGTGATGCGCTGAACGCCGAGGCGATTGCCACGTTGCGGGCGCGCAAGCACCGGCCCGCAAAGCCCTTGGCCGTCATGGCGGAAATGGAGACGATTGAGCGCTATGCGCTGATAAATGCCTGGGGCCGGGAGGCGCTTTGCGATCCGGCGGCGCCGATTGTGGTGCTGGAGGAGGGCGAGGCGCGCCTGCCAGACGGGATCGCGCCGGGGCAGGGGATGGTGGGGTGGATGCTGCCCTATACGCCGCTGCACCATCTGTTGATCCGTGCCGTGGGCGGGCCGTTGGTGATGACCTCGGGCAATCTGTCGGGCGAGCCGCAGGTGATCGGCAACCAAGAGGCGCGCGAGAAGCTGGCCCCGATTGTCGACGGGTTCGTCATGCACGACCGCGATATTGCGCGCCGGTTGGATGATAGTGTCGAGGGCCTGATGCGGTGGGGGCGGATGGTGCTCCGTCGTGCGCGGGGGCAGGTGCCGGGGACGATCCCGCTGCCCCCGGGGTTTGAGGGCGCACCGCAGGTGGTGGCCTATGGCGGGCAGATGAAATCGGCGATCTGTCTGATCAAGAACGGGCAGGCGTTGCTGGGGCATCATCTGGGCGAGCTGGATGAGGCCCTGACGTGGGATGCCTTTCTCGAGGCGGATGCGGATTACGCGGCCCTGTTCGATCACCGGCCCGAGGTTGTGGCGGTCGATCTGCACCCCGAATACCGCGCGACCAAGCACGGGCGGGCGCGGGCGGATCGGGAGGGTTTGCGGCTGGAAGAGGTGCAGCATCACCATGCGCATCTGGCGGCCTGTATGGCAGAGAAAGGCTGGCCCCTAGATGGCGGCAAGGTGGTCGGGCTGATCCTCGACGGGACCGGTTTGGGCGCGGATGGAACCCTGTGGGGGGGCGAGGTTCTGATCGGCGATTACCACGGGTTTGACCGGTTTGAGTATTTGAAACCTGCGCCCCTGATCGGGGGGGATATGGCCGCGCGCGAGCCGTGGCGCAATGCGCTGGCGCGGTTGGATCAGGCGGGTCTGGCGCAGGAGGCCGACCGGTTGTTCGGGGATAAACCGCTGGCCATGGCGCGGATGGCGGCAGAGCGGGGTGTGAATGCGCCGATGTCGTCGAGTGTGGGGCGGTTGTTTGATGCAGTTGCGGCGATCCTTGGGATTTGTCCCGATGGGCAGAGTTATGAGGGGGAGGCGGCGATGCGTCTGGAGGCGCTGGCGCGCTCATCCGATCTCAGGCGTGTCGCGACGCCCTTTGAGGGGTTGTATCCGTCCGAGATGATCCGCCACATCGTGACCCAGCGCGCGGCGGGGGCCAAGGACGCCGATCTGGCCTATGCGTTTCATCTGTGGGTGGCGCGGGGTTTTGGGGTTGCCGCCCTGAGAGCGTTGGTCAGCAGCAGGGCCGAAGCGGTTGTTCTGTCGGGCGGGTGTTTCCAGAACAGGGTGCTGTTGAATATGGTGATTGAAGCCATGTCGGACACCATCGTCATGCTCCATGAAAAAACGCCCGCCAATGATGGTAGTTTGGCCCTTGGGCAGGCGGTGATCGCGGCGGCGCGGTGCCTTTAGGCGTCGCAAACGAACCACGCGAGGGTCCGGCGCAATTGCCGCAGTGCAGTATTTGTCGCAGGTGAAAAGCCATTGACCACAAGGGTGCAAAGCCGGTTGCAACCCATCCGGTCACATCCGCGTCAGGCTGTCTGAAATCCCCGTAACATCCTGATTTAAAGACCAATTTTAATTTCGCCAAAACTTGCATCATAGTTTTGCGATTCAGGGCGCTCCGGTGGCTTACTGCATCCTGTACGGATGTATGCATTTGCATCCCGAACGGGAAACCGCATTGGGGAGGGCCAGCATTGAGCCAGATTGAAACCTTCTATGATGTCATGCGACGCCAGGGGATCACCCGTCGCAGCTTCATGAAATACTGTTCGCTGACAGCGGCAGCTCTGGGCCTTTCGCCCAGCTTTGTGCCGAAAATTGCCCATGCCATGGAAACCAAGCCGCGTACGCCGGTGATCTGGGTCCATGGTCTGGAATGTACCTGTTGTTCCGAGAGCTTTATCCGCTCGGCCCACCCGCTGGCCAAGGATGTGGTTCTGTCGATGATCAGCCTTGATTACGATGACACTCTGATGGCCGCTGCTGGTCACGCTGCCGAGGCCGCGTTTGAAGAGACCATCGAGAAATACAAAGGCAACTACATCCTCGCCGTTGAGGGCAACCCGCCCCTGAACGAAGACGGGATGTTCTGCATCACCGGCGGTAAGCCCTTTGTCGAAAAGCTGCGCCATGCGGCCAAAGACGCCAAGGCGATCATCAGCTGGGGGGCCTGTGCGTCCTATGGCTGTGTTCAGGCCGCCAAGCCGAACCCGACCCAAGCCACGCCCGTGCACAAGGTCATCACCGACAAACCGATCATCAAGGTGCCTGGCTGTCCGCCGATCGCCGAGGTGATGACCGGCGTGATCACCTATATGCTGACGTTTGACCGTCTGCCCGAACTGGACCGTCAGGGCCGTCCGGCGATGTTCTATTCCCAGCGTATCCACGACAAATGCTACCGCCGTCCGCACTTTGACGCCGGTCAGTTCGTCGAGGCATGGGACGACGAGAACGCGCGCAAAGGCTACTGCCTGTACAAGATGGGCTGTAAGGGCCCGACCACGTACAACGCCTGTTCGACCGTACGCTGGAACGAAGGCGTGTCCTTCCCCATCCAATCGGGCCACGGCTGTATCGGCTGTTCCGAAGACGGGTTCTGGGATCAGGGCAGCTTCTATGATCGGGTGACCGATCTGACCCAATTCGGGGTCGAGAAAAACGCGGATGAGGTCGGCCTTGCTGCCGCTGGTGTCGTGGGGGCCGGTGTGGCCGCACATGCCGCCGTATCCGCGCTGAAGGCGGCGCAAAAGAAAACACAATCCGCGCCGAGCAAAGAGGAGGCATAAGCCATGACAGTAACGCCGAACGGCTTTGACCTCGACAACACGGGCCGACGTATCGTCGTTGACCCCGTGACCCGTATCGAGGGGCACATGCGTTGCGAAGTGAACGTTGACGAGAACAACGTGATCCGTAACGCGGTTTCGACCGGCACGATGTGGCGCGGTCTTGAGGTGATCCTCAAGGGTCGTGACCCGCGTGATGCTTGGGCCTTTACCGAGCGCATCTGTGGCGTTTGCACCGGTACGCACGCTCTGACCTCGGTTCGTGCGGTTGAGGACGCGTTGGGGATCACCATTCCCGACAACGCCAACAGCATCCGGAACATGATGCAGCTGAACCTCGAAATCCACGATCACGTCGTGCATTTCTATCACCTGCACGCTCTGGACTGGGTGAACCCGGTCAACGCTCTGCGCGCTGACCCCAAGGCGACCTCGGAACTGCAGCAAAAGGTCAGCCCGAACCACCCGCTCAGCTCGCCGGGGTATTTCCGTGACGTGCAAAACCGTCTGAAGAAATTCGTCGAGAGCGGTCAGCTGGGCCTGTTCAAGAACGGCTATTGGGACAACCCCGCCTATCTGTTGCCGCCCGAGGCGGACCTGATGGCGACGACCCACTATCTTGAGGCGCTGGATCTGCAAAAAGAAATCGTCAAGGTCCACACGATCTTTGGCGGTAAGAACCCGCACCCGAACTGGCTGGTGGGCGGTGTTCCGTGCCCGATCAACGTGCACTCGACCGGTGCGGTTGGCGCGATCAACATGGAACGCCTGAACCTTGTCAGCTCGATCATCGACAAATGTATCGAGTTCAACAAGAACGTGTACCTGCCCGACGTTGCCGCCATCGGCAGCTTCTACAAGAACTGGCTCTATGGGGGCGGTCTGTCGTCCAAGGCATGTCTTGCCTATGGCGATATCCCCGAGAACCCGAACGACTTTAGCCCCGAGCAGCTGCACCTGCCGCGTGGCGCGATCATCAACGGCAACATGAACGAAGTTCACGATGTTGATCCGCGCGACCCCGAGCAGGTTCAGGAAT
This sequence comes from Rhodovulum sp. FJ3, assembly GCF_032918305.1. Lineage (NCBI taxonomy): Bacteria > Pseudomonadati > Pseudomonadota > Alphaproteobacteria > Rhodobacterales > Paracoccaceae > Rhodovulum > Rhodovulum sp. FJ3. The sequence goes on along the minus strand of NZ_JAWJUU010000001.1, from coordinate 106,508 downwards.
ACGTGGATCACTCGTGGTACACCTATGGTGAGGCTGGCAAGGGTCTGCACCCGTGGGATGGTATCACCGAGCCGAACTTTGAACTGGGTCCGAACGCCAAAGGCACCAAGACCAACATCAAAGAGCTGGACGAAGCCGCGAAATACTCTTGGATCAAGGCACCGCGCTGGCGTGGGAACGCGATGGAAGTTGGCCCGCTGGCCCGCTACATCGTGGGCTATGCCAAAGGTCACGAAGACATCAAGGATCAGGTCGACGGCTTCCTTGGCCGCATGAACCTGCCCGTTGATGCGCTGTTCTCGACGCTGGGCCGGACGGCTGCGCGTGCATTGGAGAGCGAATACTGTGGCCGCTTGCAAAAGCACTTCTTTGACAAGCTGGTGACCAACATCAAGAACGGCGACGAAAGCACCGCCAACATTGAAAAGTGGGATCCCTCGACCTGGCCGAAAGAAGCCAAGGGCGTTGGCATGACCGAGGCACCGCGCGGTGCTCTGGGTCACTGGATCAAGATCAAGGACGGCCGCATTGAGAACTATCAGTGCGTTGTTCCCACCACTTGGAACGGCAGCCCGCGGGACACCAAAGGCAACATCGGTGCGTTTGAGGCCAGCCTGATGAACACCCCGATGGAGCGTCCTGACGAGCCGGTCGAAATCCTGCGCACCCTGCACAGCTTTGACCCCTGCTTGGCCTGTTCGACCCACGTGATGTCGCCGGACGGTGAAGAGCTGTCCAACGTAAAAGTGCGCTAAGGAGGCCACCATGAAGAAACTTGCGTTTGCTGTAACTTTTGCATCGCTGGCCGCCGCTCCCGTAATGGCTCACACCGGACATGATCCGGTGCTGGGCAACGGGGTTGCGCACTGGCTGTTGTCGCCGCTGCACGGCGTTGGCGTTCTGGCCCTTGCGGGCGCTCTCTTTGGGCTGCGCACTCTGCGCCGCAAGGAGTGAGCCATGGCCGAGGACACGATTCACGTTCCAAACCCCGGTGTTGAGCCGCTGCCGACCGCGCAATTGACGGGTGACGCAACGGCGGACGATATCGAAAGCATCCGTAAACGGACCTCTGTGTTCGTTTACGAATGGCCGGTCCGTCTGTGGCACTGGGTGAATGCGGCCTGTATTCTGGTCCTGTGCGTAACGGGGTGGTTCATCGCCAGCCCGCTGCCCACCATGAACTTTGCCGAGGCGACCCATCAGTTCGTCATGGGCTATATCCGGTTCGCGCACTTTGCTGCGGCCCAGATCCTGACGGTCGGGTTCTTTGCCCGTATCTATTGGGCCTTTGTCGGCAACCACCACGCGCGCCAGCTGTTCTATGTTCCGATCCTGAACAAACACTGGTGGCAAGAGGTGTTCTTTGAGCTGCGCTGGTACATGTTTATCGAAAAGCAGCCCAAGAAATACGTGGGTCACAACCCGCTGGCACAGATCGCGATGTTCTTCTTTATGACGTTGGGCACCACGTTCATGCTGCTGACCGGTTGGGCGCTCTATGCCGAAGGCGCAGGTCAGGGTTCGCTCCCTGATCAGGTCATGGGCTGGTTGATCGGTTTGGTGGGGAACACGCAGATCCTGCACACCTACCACCATCTGGGCATGTGGTTCATCGTGGTCTTTATGATCGTCCACATCTACGCGGCCATCCGCGAGGACATCATGAGCCGTCAGTCGATGGTTTCGACCATGATTTCGGGTCACCGGACGTTCAAGGACGACAGCCCCGAGTAAGACTGAATCAGTCGCTAAATTAGGCAAAAGGCGCACCGCTCGGTGCGCCTTTTGTCATTTTGGTTTCCGAAAATGTGGAAAAGTGGTTATCATCCTTTCACATACCTATGCCCGTATAGGTCGCAAAAGGGGTAAAAACGCATTGTATTCAAAGGCATGCCAAAACTGACTCTCAGGTGTTAATTTTCTGTCATGCTCTAAACTGGCAGGGATATTGTCACTCTGTACCCAATGCGGAAAGCCGCATGCCGAAATAAAGACCGGGTAGGGAGGAAAATATGGCTGAGACACTGATCCTTGGGATCGGCAATGTCCTGTGGGCAGACGAAGGCTTTGGCGTGCGTTGCGTCGAGCGTCTGTCCGAACTGCGCAGTTTCGATGACAATGTACGTTTGCTGGATGGGGGGACACAGGGGCTGTACCTGCTGCCCTTCCTCGAAGAGGCATCGCGCATGATCGTGTTCGATGCGGTCGATTACGGCCTGCAACCGGGCGAGATGAAGATCGTGCACAACGACGAGGTTCCCTCGTTCATGGGCGCCAAAAAGATGAGCCTGCACCAGACCGGTTTTCAGGACGTGATCGCGACGGCGCAACTGATGGGCTATTGCCCCGAAACCATGGTCCTGATCGGCTGTCAGCCCGAAGAGCTTGAGGATTACGGCGGGGGCCTGCGCGACATCGTGGCCGCACAGATCGATCCCGCGATCAAAGTCGCGCTCGGCATTCTTGATGACTGGGGTGTGGCGCATAGCGAAGGCCGCGCCGACCAGAGCCTGCTGGCCGATGCGTCGATCCTGCGCAGCGCCTATGAAGACGGGCGTCCCAGCGAGGAAGAGGCCTGTCGCACGGGCGACGACCGTTTCTTCCCCGAGAGCGCCTGACATGTGCGTTGGGGTTCCGATGCAGATCCTGTCGGTGGACGGGATCGCCGCCCGCGCCACCGATGGCCGGACCGAGGAATTGATCGACCTGTCGCTGACCGGCCCCGTGCCGGTGGGGGCGTGGGTTCTGACGTTTCTTGGGGCCGCGCGCGAAGAAATCACCGAGGCCGAGGCGCACAACATCAGCAAGGCGCTGGATGGTCTGCGCGCGCTGATGCAGGGCGATGAGCTTGGGGATGCTTTCGCCGACCTTGAGGCCCGCGGGCCGCAACTACCGCCACATCTCGCCGCCGCTGCCGCCGCAGGGCGCAGCACCGGCTGAGCACACAGATTAGGGAGACGCAACCAATGACACACCCATTGATTGACCGACTGACCACCGAATTCGGCTGGCCGGTTCTGGACAACGAAAACGACATCACCGAATTCACCCGCCGCGACGGCGCCCATGTGATTTTCATTCCGGGCGATGCGGCACGCAATCTGGAAACCGCCGATGTGGCGGTGATCCTGCCGGAACTGAAAATGGCGTTTCAGGGCAAGTTCGACTGCGCCGTGGCCGGTGACGCCGTGGAAACCAAGCTGCGCGAAGGGGTCAAGGTTCTGAAAACCCCCAGCCTGCTGTTTTACCGCGATGGCCAGTTCGTCAGCGGCATCGCCAAGGTGCGCGACTGGGACGAATACGTCGCGCGCATCACGCAAATCCTGTCAATGCCCGTCGCCGCCGAATAAGCGCCACATCAGGGAGAGGGAACACAGATGGTAAGCAACTTTCACCTACCGCCCACCGGCTATGGTCCGGGCTCGCAACCGCCCGAAGAGGACGGCGCAGAACTGCAGTATCTGCAAATGCCGCAGGACATGCGGTCCTATTCGCACCACATCCCCGAGGTCGAGGCCTCGCCCGAACTGGCGCCCGCGCTGGGGATGCTGGCCGAGATTTCGGCGGCCTGTCTGTCGGTCGCCCAAGGCATGCCGAACGTGCAATTCGACCTGCGCGAACTGGACACCGCCAACCGCGCCCTGATCGCCGAAACCATGGGGCAGGGCGAGGTATCGATCCGCATGCAGGGCGTCCCCGCCGTCGCCGCACAGGAAAGCGTCTTTGCAGGCGTCTGGGTCCTGAGCAGCGCCGACATGGACGCGATTGAGGTCGGTCCGGTGCCGCAACTGTCCCGCGACCGTGCCTTTGTCGCCAAGCGCGCGGGCCAAGGCCACGATGCGCCCAAGAACGCGCAGGTGGTGAACGCACCGCCCCTTTTGGTGGAAATGCTGGACAAATCCGCGAACTTTGATCCCTCCGCCGAGGCGCATGTGATCAACCTGACCCTGTTGCCCCACACCGAGGCCGATCTGGTCTGGCTGGATGAGGCACTGGGCGAGGGCTCGGTCACGATGCTGTCGCGCGGCTATGGCAACTGCCGTGTGACCGCGACCGCGCTGGATCATGTGTGGCGGGTCCAGTTCTTTAACTCGATGGACACGCTGATTTTGGACACGTTCGAAATCACCACCCTGCCTGCCGTGGTCGAGGCCGCAAGCGAGGACCTGCAAGACAGCGGTGAGCGTCTGGTCGAAGTTCTGGAGGCCATCCGATGAGCGGCTTTGAGGGCTCGTTTCTGGGCGCCAATGACAAGATCAGCGCACAGGCCATCATGGAGTGCAAAATCTGCTGGACGCCCTACGATCCGGCCGAGGGCGATGACACCCGTCAGGTTCTGCCGGGCACCGCGTTTCTGGACCTGCCTGACGATTGGAAATGCCCCAATTGCGATGCGCCCAAGGAACAGTTCCTTGTGTCCGAGGACCCCGGCGCGCAGAGCGTGATTGAGGCCTCGATCATCGAGCGGCGCACCGAATTGCTGGTCTCCGATTTCAATGAGGTCTGGCACGGCAAAATGCGCGATGTGCCCTTGGTGAACAAGCTGTTGCACGTTCAGGCCGTCGGGTTTCAGATGGTCGACGGGCGTCCGTTGGGCGTGCTGATTTCGCCATGGTTCATGAACCTGATCCAACTGCCCGCCGAGGGTGAGGATTGGTCGGACCTGAAGGCGGGGGAAAAGGAATACATGTCCTTCCCGTCGGGCGAATATGAGTTCATCCATAACTCGCGTGAAATGGTGGGGGGCTATAAGGCCTGCTCGCTGTTCTCGCCGATGAACGATTTCAAAACCCAAGCGCAGGCCGTGGATGTTGCGGCGGCGGTGATGGTGGCCCTCTTCCAAGAGGAACACCGCGCCGAAACCGACCGCAGCGCCGATATCCGCGCCACGCGTGAGGCCGAGGTCGCCGCCGTCGAAGAGGCCGAAGCCGCCGCCGCCGCCGAGGCAGAGGCCGATGAGGCCCCGATCGACGCCACCCCGACGCGCCGTCAGGTGATCACCGGTGGTCTGTCCGAGGGGGCAGAGGCCGCACCGCAGGGCGAGGCGGGCTGATGACCACGGGGCAGGCCATCGCGATGGACCGTCTGACGGTCACGCGTCCGGCACCGGTGCCGATTGAACGGCTGGTGCTGGGGCGTGACGTGGATGAGGTGATCGCGACCTTGCCCCGTATCTTTAACCTGTGCCGCGCGGCGCAGGAAACCGCGCTGCGTCTGGCGTTTGATCGTCCGGCAAGCATGGATGGCATCGCCGAGGAAATCCTGCGCGAGGGCATGATGCGCCTGTGTGTGATGTGGCCGCAGATGCTGGGCCTGACACCCACACGCCCCGACATGCAGGCCCCGCGCCGTGCCATGTTTGGCGATGCGGGGGCGTTTCCGGACACGGTCGCGGGGTTTCAGGCGTTTCTGGCGTCCGATCAAGGGGTTGCGCCGGTTTTGCGCGCGATCAATGACCGGTTCGCGCCTGGTGTGGCGGCGGTAAGCGGCCTGAATGATGTGACCGACGCCACGGTCATGGACACAGGCGCGGTCGAAAATTCCCCCGCGCTGCGTCACGCGGATCATCCGGTCCTGACGCATATTGCGCAGACGCACGGTCGTGCCCCCCTGTGGCGGGCCGTGGCGCGGGTGCTGGACGTGCAATCGGCATTGATTGGCACGGTGCCCGTGATGCGCATGGGCGCGGATGGCGTGGCAATTGTTCCCGCAGCGCGCGGGGTTTATGCGGTGCGGGCGCGCACCGACGGTGGGCGTGTCACCGCGTTTTCGCGCATCACGCCCACCGATCATATGCTGGCAACGGGCGGCGCGATTGATCAGACCATGGACAGCCTGTCCAATGGGCAACGTGGACTGGCGCCGCTGGCGCTGGCACTGATGGATCCCTGTGTGCCACTGACGATAAAGGGGTTGGAGGATGCATGAGATGTCCCTGTGCGAGGGTATTCGCACAGTCATCGAGGATCAGGCCGCCAAGCACGAGATCAAGGCGATCAAGACCGTGCGTGTGGAAATCGGCCGGTTCTCGGGCGTGGAAAAACCCGCGCTGGAATTCGCCTTTGACGTCGTCATGCGCGGCAGTGTGGCCGAGGGGGCCAAGCTGATCATGATCGACCTGCCGGGGCGGGCCATGTGCTATGATTGCGTGGCCGAGGTGGAAATTCAGGACAGGTTGGATCCCTGTCCGACCTGCGGCGGGGGCAAATTGATGCCGACCGCCGGTGACGAAATGCGGATCAAAGATTTGGAGGTGGTCTGATGTGCACTGTATGCGGATGCGGAACCGGAAGCGTCGAGGGCAACGCCCATAACCATGATCACGGGCACGATCATTCCCATGATCATAGCCACGGGCATCATCATCATCACCATGATCACCACCATCTCCACGGCGGCGACATCCATTTCGGCCAAGGTCCCGCCGGCACCGAAGTGCCCGGTATGACGCAGGACCGGTTGATTGAGATCGAGACCGACATCTTGGCGAAAAACGACCGCTATGCCGATGCGAACCGCGCGGTTCTGGGCGGGCGTGGCATTCTGGCGGTGAACCTTGTGTCCTCGCCGGGTTCGGGGAAAACGACCCTGCTGTGCAAAACGATTGAGGCGCTTGGCGATCAACCGCTGGCCGTGATCGAGGGCGACCAGCAGACCGCCAATGACGCCGACCGCATCCGTGCGACCGGTGCCCCTGCGGTTCAGGTCAACACCGGCAAGGGCTGTCATCTGGACGGCCATATGGTCGGCCACGCGATGGAGCATCTGGACCTTCAGGCGGGCTCGATCCTGTTTATCGAAAACGTCGGCAACCTTGTCTGTCCGGCGGCCTTTGATCTGGGTGAGGATTGCAAGATCGCGATCCTGTCGGTGACCGAGGGCGAAGATAAGCCGTTGAAATACCCCGATATGTTCACCGCCGCGCGGGTGGCCCTGTTGAACAAGGTCGATCTGGCACCGCATTGCGACATTGATCTGGACCTCTATGAAACCAACCTGCGCCGCGTGAACCCCACGATTGAGGTGATCCGCGTTTCGGCCCGCACGGGCGAGGGCATGCAGGACTGGCTGGCGTGGCTGCGCACGAACCTTGCGGCGAAATCGAATGCGCAGGCGGCGGAATAACCATGTCCGACCCGTTGCCAAGCATCCTGTTGGTCGATGACGAGGCGCATTCGCTGCAGGCGATGCGCATGGCGCTGGAGGATGATTTTGACTGTCTGACCGCATTGAACGCGGATGAGGCAACCAAGATCATGGAAGAGCATTTCGTGCAGGTGATCTTTTGCGACCAGCGGATGCCGGGGCGCAGCGGGGTCGAATTCCTGACCGAGGTGCGCGACCGGTGGCCCGAAACCATCCGCGTCATCATCACCGGCTATACCGAGACCAGCGATATGATCTCTGCGATCAATGACGCGGGCATCTATCAGTTCCTGACGAAACCGTGGCATCCCGATCAACTGGTCATGGCGGCGAAAAACGCGGCCGATCTGTTCCGGTTGAACCGCGATCACGAACGGCTGTCACTGGAGATGCGGTATCTGTCGCGCAACGTGGAAACCAAGCTCGAAGAGCAACGCAAGGCGCTGCGCGAGGGCTTGGGGTTCGAAAACGTGCTGCGCGGTCCCAATTCGCCGATGAATGCGGTGATCGCGCAGGCCCGCCAATTCGCAAGCTTTGACGTGCCAGTCCTGATTTCGGGCGAGCCGGGGACGGGGAAAACCGCGCTGGCGCGGGCGATGCATTACGGCTCGTTGCGCTCGGATCGGCCGTTTCACGAGATCAACTGTATCGGGGTTGAGGACGAGATCCTTGAACTGGAACTGTTCGGCGCGCGGCGCGGGGCGGTGCAGGGCATCCAGACGAACAAGGTCGGGTTGCTGCAAAAGGCGGATCGCGGAACGTTGTTCATCAACGGGATCGCGGACCTCAGCCCGCGCTTGCAACTGGCGCTGATGCGCTTCGCGCGGGACGGCAGTTTCCGGCCCGTCGGCGGGCATGAGGTGCTGCGATCCGATGTGCGCTTGTTGACCGGTTCGTCCAAGGACCTGCGCCTAGAGGTCGCGCGCGGAGCGTTCCGCAGCGATCTCTACTATGCGCTGTCGATGGCGGTTCTGGCGGTGCCCTCGCTGCGGGCGCGGCGGTGCGATGTGCCCTTGTTGGCCCAGAGCCTGTTGTTCGACGCGGCCTCGACCCACGGCAAACCCGTGCATGGTCTGTCCGACGATGCGGTCAAGTTCCTTGAGAACTACGACTGGCCCGGCAACCTGCGCGAGTTGGAAAACGAGATGGTGCGCATGCTGATCTTTAGTCAGGCCAGCATTCTGGGTCCCGAACTGATCTCGCGCCACATCCTACAGGCCGCACCGGGGGATGAGGGGACGGATGAACGTCTGGACACCGTTCTGGTCGGTGAGGGGACGCTGAAGGATCGGGTTGAACAGATCGAGATGCGCATCCTGCGCGAAACCCTGACCCGTCTGAAATGGAACAAAAGCCGCGCGGCCAATGAACTTGGCCTGTCGCGGGTCGGCCTGCGGGCGAAAATCGACCGCTATGGCATTGCGGAACCAAGTCGCGCCTCGGCAGGCGCCGATGATGAGGAGGAATAGGCATGTGTTTGGGCATCCCTGGGCAAATCGTTGAAATCACGGACGAAAGCCGCCTGATGGCCATGGCCGACGTGTCGGGCGTGCGCCGCGAGGTCAGCGTCGCCTGTATCGCCGACGGCCCGTTGACGGATTTGATCGGCGCATGGGCGTTGATCCACGTCGGTTTCGCCATGAGCCGCATCGACGAGGACGAGGCGGCCGCGACCCTTGAGGCGCTGCATGCGTTGGGCGAGGTGCAAGAAGAGCTTGAGGCGATGGCCGCCGGTCAAGAGGCCATGAAGGAGGGGGCAGAGGCATGAAATACGCAGACGAATTTCGCGATCCCAAGGCCGCCAAGGCCCTGTTGGACCGCATCGGTGCCGTCGTCGATCAGATCGGCGCGACCAAGGAAAAACCGGTCTACATCATGGAAATCTGCGGCGGGCACACGCATGCGATTTTCCGCTATGGCTTGGACAAACTGACGCCCGAAGGCATTGAATTCATTCACGGTCCGGGCTGTCCCGTCTGTGTTCTACCGATCAGCCGTGTGGACGAATGCGTGCAATTGGCCGAACGCCCCGAGGTGATTTTCACCACCTTTGGTGACGCGATGCGCGTGCCCGGCACACGCAAGAGCCTGCTACAGGCCAAGGCGGACGGCGCGGACATCCGCATGGTCTATTCACCTCTGGACGCGCTGGAACTGGCGCGGCGCAATCCCGATCGGGAGGTCGTGTTCTTTGGCCTTGGGTTTGAGACCACAACGCCCTCGACCGCGCTGTCGATCCAACAGGCCGCGCGCGAAGGTCTGACCAATTTCACCGTCTTCTGTAACCACATCACGGTGCCGCCGCCCCTCAAGGCGCTGCTGGACGATCCGCATATGATCCTTGACGGGTTTGTCGGGCCGGGCCACGTGTCGATGGTGATCGGGATCGAACCCTATCAGTTCATCGCGCGCGATTACGGCAAGCCGTTGGTCGTGGCGGGGTTTGAGCCGCTGGACCTGTTGCAATCGGTTTTGATGGTGCTGGAACAAATCCGCGATGGCCGCGCCGAGATTGAAAACCAATATTCCCGCGTGGTGCCCGATCACGGCAACCCCGTGTCGATTGCGGCGATTGAAGACGTCTATGAAACCCGCCCGTCGTTTGAATGGCGCGGTTTGGGCGAGATCGACGTCAGCGGTCTGCGCATTCGTGAGAAATACCGCGCGCATGACGCCGAGGAGAAGTTCGGCATAGGCTATGGTGCGGGTCCACGCCATGTTGAGGAGCCTGAGGGCTGTGCCTGTGGTCAGGTGATGACCGGCCGGATCAAGCCCGTGGCCTGTCCGCAATTCGGCAAGGGTTGTACGCCGGAAATGCCGCTGGGCGCGCTGATGGTCAGTTCCGAGGGCGCCTGTGCCGCCTATTATCAATACGGTGGCGCGCGCGTGTCCGAGGTGGCGGAATGAACATGATGTCCCGACCCAAGCTGCGCGATCAACGGGTGACCCTGTCCCATGGGGGCGGGGGCAAGGCGATGCGCGATTTAATTGAACATGTGTTCACATCCGTGTTCGAACCCGCCTCGATGGAGGATCAGGCGCGTCTGATGAACGATGCCATTCAGGAGACGGGCGCGCGTCTGGCGTTCACCACGGATAGCTTTGTCGTTGATCCGATTGAATTTCCGGGTGGCGACATCGGCAAAATCGCGGTCTGTGGCACGGTCAACGATCTGGCCGTGGGGGGCGCGAAACCCCTGTGGCTGTCGGCGGCGTTCATCATCGAAGAGGGCACCGAGATTGCCTTGCTTGAACGCATTGTCGCCAGCATGAAGGCCGAGGCCGACAAGGCTGGCGTGCGTATCGTCACCGGCGACACCAAGGTCGTCGGGCGCGGCAGCGCGGATAAGGTGTTCGTGACGACGGCGGGTGTGGGCGTGATTGCGCCCGATGTCCACCTGTCTGCCGATCTGATCCAACCGGGTGATGTGGCGATTGTGAACGGCGTTCTGGGCGATCACGGGGCGGCCATTCTGGCGGCGCGGGGCGACATGGCGCTGAGCACCGATATCGTGTCGGATTGTCAGGGTCTGGGCCATCTGATGCAGACGGTTCTGGCCGCCGCACCGAACACCCGCGCGGCGCGCGATGCGACCCGTGGCGGCGTGGCCTCGGCCCTGAACGAGATGGCAGAGGCCGCGAAACTGGCCATCGAGATTGAGGAAACCGCACTGCCCCTACGGCCCGAGGTCAAGGGCGTGTGCGAAATTCTGGGCCTTGATCCGCTCTATCTGGCGAATGAGGGCACGTTGGTTGTCTTCGTTCCGGCGGATGAGGCCGACGCCGCACTGGCCGCGATGCGTGCCACGGATGCAGGCCGCGATGCGGTTGTGATCGGGCGCGCCCACGCGGGTGAGGCCGGTCGCGTCACCATGCGCACCCTGTTCGGGGGCGCGCGCATCGTCGATATGCTGGTTGGCGAACAACTGCCGCGTATCTGTTGATCAATTGCGCGCAGGGTGGTTTAACCCCGCCCTGCGCGGATTTGGGTCCGTGACACGTTTGTTTTGCGCCAAGGTTTGATCCTATGACCGACCGTTATGCCGTTTTCGGCAACCCGATTGCCCATTCCAAATCGCCTGTCATTCATCAGGCCTTTGCCGCGCAAACCGGTCAGGACATGAGCTATGAGGCCTTTTCGGCCCCGTTGAACGGCTTTGCCGATGCGGCGCGCGATTTCTTTGACGCCGGTGGCCTGGGGATCAACATCACCATCCCGTTCAAGGTCGATGCCTATGAAATGGCTGATGAGTTGCGTGAGGGCGCGGCCCTGACCGGTGCGGCCAATTGCCTGTCGGTGATCGACGGGCGCATCGTGGCCGAGAATTTCGACGGGATCGGCTTGCTGCGCGATATTGAGGTCAACCTGAACACCCCCTTGGCGGGCAAGCGGGTTCTGATCGCCGGTGCGGGCGGTGCGGCGCGTGGCGCGGCGCTTCCCTTGGCGCAGGCGGGGGTGAGCGAACTGGTCATCGCGAACCGATCCGTCGGTAAGGCCCGCGCGATTGCCGAACGTCTGAGCGCGCACGGGCCGATCACCGGCTGTGCCTATGACGATGTGGCGGGTGGATTTGACGTCATCATCAACGCCACCTCAACCGGGCTAAGTGGTCATCGACTGCCCCTGCCGGACAGTGCGTTTGAGGGCGTGACGCTGGCCTATGACATGGTCTATGGCAAAGGTCTGACGCCATTTCTTGCGGCCGCGCGAGACCTTGGCGTGGCGCAGGTCGTCGATGGGGCGGGGATGCTGGTCGAACAGGCGGCCGAGGCGTTTTTGTGGTGGCGCGGCGTGCGCCCCGACACGCCGCCGGTGATCAAGGCGATTGAGGTCCCTCTGGACTGATCCCCGTATTGGTCATTTCGGTATACCATTTCCCCGTTTTATCGGCGATACATCGGGCATTGCCGATTTGAACGGGGGGATTTTCGCATGTTGAAACTGGCCGCATCCATGTCGCGTCTGGGCACCGAAAGCGCGTTTGAGGTTCTGGCGCGCGCCAATGCGCTTGCCGCACAGGGGCATGACATCATCAACCTTGGCATCGGTCAGCCGGATTTCAAAACCCCCGATCATATCGTTCAGGCGGGGATCAAGGCGCTGGCCGACGGGCATCACGGCTATACCCCCGCGAACGGTCTGCCCCAGTTGCGTGAGGCGGTCGCGCAGGATCTGGAAGCCCGCCACGGCGCACCGGTACATCCCGACAATGTCGTGGTCGTGCCGGGGGGCAAGCCAACGATGTTCTTTGCCGTCCTGATGTTCGGCGAACCGGGGGCTGAGATCATGTATCCCAACCCCGGCTTTCCGATCTATGAATCGGTGATCAAATACGCCGGCGCAACGCCCGTGCCGATTGAGTTGTCCGAGGATCAGGGGTTTGCCTTTTCCGCCGAAAAGGTTCTGTCGCAGATCACCGAAAACACCCGTTTGATCATCATCAACAGCCCTGCCAACCCCACCGGCGGCGTGACGCCAAAGGCCGAGATTGACGCGTTGGTCGCAGGTTTGCAGGACCACCCGCATGTCGCCCTGATGTCGGACGAAATCTATAGCCAGATGCTCTATGGCGGGCGCGAGCATGTCAGCCTGCTACAATATCCCGAAATCCGCGATCGTCTGATCGTGCTGGACGGGTGGTCGAAAACCTATGCGATGACGGGCTGGCGGTTGGGCTATGCGGTCTGGCCGGATCAATTGGTGGAGCAGGTGACGCGCCTGTGCATCAACGATCATTCCTGTGTGAATGCGTCCGCGCAATTCGCGGGTCTGGCCGCGCTGACCGGCCCGATGGATGCGGTACATGAGATGGTCGCCGAGTTCGACCGCCGTCGTCAGTTCATCGTCGCGGGTCTGAACGATCTGCCCGGTGTGCGCTGCGCCGATGCGGCGGGGGCGTTTTATGCGTTTCCGAACATTTCCGGCACAGGGATGTCCGCGCGCGAGGCACAGGATTTGTTCCTGACCAAGGGCCATGTCGCGACCGTTGCGGGCACCAGTTTCGGTGCCATGGGCGAGGGCTTTGTGCGGTTTTCCTATGCCAATAGCCTAGCCAACATCGAACGTGCGCTGGACCGGATCGCCGATTTGCTGCGGGCCTGAGGGACAGGCCCGCGCAAGGGATCAGGACGCGCGCACCTCTTGGCGCTGACGGCCAAGGCCGATGACCTCAAGCTCAACCACATCGCCCGCGCGCAGGAACCGTTGCGGCGACATGCCCATGCCCACGCCCGAGGGCGTGCCGGTCGCAATCACGTCACCGGGTTGCAGCAGCATGAACCGCGACATGTAGGAAATGATTTCCGCCACGCCAAAGATCATGTCAGACGTGTTCGAGTTCTGCACGATCTCACCGTTCAGGGACAGCGACAGGTCGAGGTTCTGGGGATCGCCCACCTCATCCGGTGTGACCAGATAGGGGCCGACGGGGCCATAGGTGGGGGCGGATTTGCCCTTGATCCATTGGCCGCCGCGCTCAATCTGGTATTCGCGCTCGGACACGTCGTTGATGGTGCAATAACCCGCGACATAGGACAGGGCGTCGGCCTCGGATACGTAATGGGCGGGGGCGCCGATGACGATGCCAAGCTCTACCTCCCAATCCGATTTCACCGACCCGCGGGGCAGGATGATCGGGTCGTTGGGACCGGACAGGGCCGAGGCGGCCTTGGAGAACAGGATCGGTTCGGTGGGCAGGTCCATGCCCGACTCTGCCGCGTGTTTGGCATAGTTCAGACCGACGCAGAAAAAGTTCGGCACACGCGCAACCGGCGATCCGATCCGGCCCGGATTGTCCACGGGGGGCAGGGTGGTCGGGGCGATCTCGGCCAGTTTCGACAGGGCGGCGGTGGTGACGGTGTCGCCTGCAAAATCACTGACATGGGCGGACAGATCACGGACAATCCCGTCCGCATCCATCAGGGCAGGGCGTTCTTGACCGGCGGGGCCATAGCGGAGAAGTTTCATGCGTTTCCCTCAGGTTAAGTATCAATGGCCGACATCAGGTCGGACAGATGGGTTTCGATTGTGCGGGCGATGGCCTCGGCGTCGCGGGCGCGCAGGGCGGTGACGATTTCGCCGTGATGGCCAAGGACGCGGTCGCGGTTGCGCCGCGATTGCGCCGCCAGAAACCGCGCCCGCCACATCCGCGCCAGATAGGCCGAATGCGTGTGGATCAGGGCGTCATTATGCGCCGCCGCCGCGATTGCGCGGTGAAACCGCATGTCCAGCTCAAACGCCTCCAGCGGGTCCATATCGTCATAGCCATCGACCAGTTCGTCGTGGATCAGGGCGATGGCGTCGATCTCGTCGCTGCTGGCGCGCGCACAGGCCAGACGGCCCGACAGGATTTCCAGCGCGATCAGCACCTCTAGGTGGTCACGGATGGCGGCGGCACTGGGCGCGGCGATGACGGGGCTGCGGGCGGGGCGCAGGGTGACCAGACCCTCTTTGGCCAGAATGCGGATCGCCTCACGCATGGGGGTGCGGCTGACCCCCATTTCGGCGGCGTTGTCGCGTTCCTTGATCGGGTCCCCGGGGTTCAGCTTGCCCCGCAGGATGTCGCGGCGCAGTTGATCGGCGATCTGGTCGGCAAGGGTGTGATCGGCCATCGGCACCTCAGGCGGCAGGGGGCAGGATCTTGCCCGGGTTCAGGATGTTGGTCGGGTCCATCGCCACCTTGATCGTGCGCATGACATCGACGCCGTGGCCGTGCTGGGCCTGCATGTATTTCATCTTGCCGATGCCGATGCCGTGCTCGCCCGTGATGGTGCCGCCAAGGGCGATGGCCTGTTCGTTCAACTGCGCGCTAAACGCCATGGCGCGGGCGCGTTCATCCGCGTTATCGGGGTCAAACCGGATGCCGGTGTGGAAATTGCCGTCGCCCACATGGCCCAAGATCACACACGTCAGGCCCATCGCCTTGCTGTCCTCGGCGGCCTTGCCCACGGCCTCGGCCAGACGGGAAATCGGCACACAGACGTCGGTGGTCAGGGTCCGCTTGCCCGGTTCCAGGGACCCCGCCGCATGGTGCGCCTGATGGCGCATCCGCCAAAGGGCGTTGCGGTCCTCGGTCTTGGTGGCCCATTTGAAATCGGTGGCGCCAAAGCCCTCGGCGATCTCGCCAAAGGTTTCGGCCTGTTCCCCCACGCCGGTTTCCGAGCCGTGGAATTCCACAAACAGATGCGGTTTTTCGGGCAGGTCACTGCCGTTATAGACGTTGAACCCGCGCACCATCATGGGGTCGATCAGTTCGATCCGCGCCATGGGAACGCCGGTCTGGATCGTGGCGATCACCGTGTTGACCGCGTCATCCACGGTTTCAAAACAACAGGTTGCGGCCGAGGTCGCTTCGGGCTGGCCCTGCAACCTGACGGTCAGTTCGGTGATGATGGCCAGCGTCCCCTCGGACCCGACCAACAGGTGGGTCAGGTCATAGCCCGCGCTGGATTTGCGCGCGCGGGTGCCGGTGCGGATGACGGTGCCATCGGCAAGAACCGCCTCAAGCGCCAGAACGTTTTCGCGCATCGTGCCATAGCGCACGGCGGTGGTGCCGCTGGCCCGCGTGGCCGCCATCCCGCCGATGGAGGCATTCGCGCCCGGATCGACCGGAAAGAACAGGCCGGTGGTGCGCAACTCGGTGTTCAGGTCCTCACGCGTGATGCCCGGTTGGACGACTGCATCCATGTCCTCGGCATTGATCGCCAGAACCTTGTTCATCTTGGCGAAGTTCAACGCGATCCCACCGTAAATGGCCAGTTGATGCCCCTCAAGCGAGGTGCCCGTGCCATAGGCCACCACCGGACAGCCGTGTTCGTGGCAGATGCGCATGATCGCCGAGACTTCCTCGGTGTTGATCGGATAGGCGACCGCATCGGGGGGCGTGATCGGGAAATAGCCCTCATTCTGGCCGTGTTGCTCACGTAGGGCGGTGCCGGTGTCCAGACGGTCGGACAAAAGGGCGGACAAAGCGTCCAGCGCGGCGGGAATGGTCATGGGGGCCTCGGTCGTCAAATGGTATACCATTTGGCCCTAACCGGTCTGACCCCCGATGTGCAAGCCCTAACAGAGGCTTAGAACGCGCCCAAGACGAACTGCATTAGGTAAAGCGTCCCCATCCCCGCGAAAATCGCGCCGTAAACCGAAAAGCGCCAGCCGATAAGAAACGCCGCCGCCGCCGCGATCAGGCGGGCAGGGTCAATCGCGCCGCCCGTGGCGTCCGGCCAGATCACCATCGGCGTGATCAGGGCGGGAAACACCGCCACGGCCACGTATTTCAGGTGCAGCATCAGCCACGCGGGCAATTCCCGTCCGCCAAGGATGCCGAGAAACGAAAACCGGATCAGAAACGTGCCAATCGCCATCAGGAGGGTGACGGTCCAGAAGGTGGTGGTGTCAATCATACCGTCACCTCTTGGGCGGCGCGTTTGCGGTTGAGGTACAGTTCGGTCTGCGCGCCCGCGATCATGGCAAGGGCGGCGGCAACCAACAGACCGAGGTTCCACGGCAACCATGCAAACGCCACAGCCATCACAACCGACACAATCGCCGCGACCACATGCGGCGCGCTGCGCAACAGGGGGGCGGTCAGGGCGATGAAGCACACCGGCATCGCGAAATCGAGCGACAGTTCCGCCGGAATCGCCTGACCCACCAAGGCCCCGATCAGGGAAAAGAGGTACCAAAGCGGCGCCAGCATCGACATGCACCCGAAATAATAGGCCAGCTTTTCAGGCAGGGTCATGCTGGGGGTTTCTTCGTATTTCTTGACTGCGACGGCAAAGGCCTGATCGACCATCAGGTAGGAAATCAACGCGCGGGTGCCGAGGCGGGCCTTGCCCACATGGGGCACCAAGGCCGCCGAATACATCGCCATCCGCAGGTTCACCGCCAGTGCCGTCGCCACGGTGATCAGGATCGGCGCGTTATCCTGCATCAGGGCCAGCGCGGTGAATTGGGACGCACCGGCGATCACAAGGACCGACATGCTCATCGCTTCGAACAGGTTCAGACCCGCGTCACGCGCGACCACGCCGAACAGAACCGCAAAGGGCACGACGATCAGCAGAAAGGGCAAAACATCAAGCAAGCCGCGCCAAAACGCGGCAGAGGTGGAGCGGTCCATTGGTCTCATCCATGGGTGTTTGGTCTAACGCATTGAAAACCCGTGCCTTTGACGGGTGCGGGCGATCAGAGTGCGTCAATATGGCCAACCTACTGTCAAGCGCGTCCATGGCCAAGCGCGTTAATGCACAGATCGGTGTGCAGGCGATATCGGGCAAATTCCGCGGGCAGGGGACATGTGGCGGAAATGCTGCGTCGGCGAAATGTGGCCAAGTGGACAGAGGAAGCCGCCCAAGTTTGTCGGTCGATTGACAAACCTCTCTCAGAAATCCCGCTAACGTGAGTGAAAGGTCGCTGTTTGCGACAGAAAATTCGTTAAAGTGTAAAATACGTGATACACAGACAAGTGATTGACTTGTTTGCCCGATGGTCCCGGTGTCTGTACCCTTTTGGGTGCGCCGCGACAGGGGGTGCAAATGGGAAGGCTAACAAAACTTGGTCATTCCGCGTGCAGACACCCACGGAGAGGTGCCTCATAATTGGGCGCATTTCTGCAAAAAGGGCCCGCGCCACAAAAAGGCCATACAACTTGTTACACTTCCATGTGATTGCTATGCTAAATATGACCTTGTGGTCTCGTTGAGTTCTAAGTGTGACCGCCACATGGGCAGGGCGGTAAGGTAAAGGTAACAGAAGCAGGGTCTTAGCTGGTCAAAGCTCACAAAACAGTGATCATGAGTTTGGCCGGAAAAATGGGGATCACGTCAGGCGTTATCGGGCAGGAAACGGTCATGAATTGACCGCCCGACACCGTGTCGTGATTGCGTTGTAGGGTTAGAGGTTTTTGCCCGGTTATGCCGCAGGGTTTGCCGGAAAATTGGGCAAGTTCAGGAGTTTATAATGGGTACACCAAGCCGCAGTTTCCGCATTTTCGGAACCAGCCTCGCGAATGATTTGTCTTCGCACGTGGCGATTGCGGCAAGCCGTGCCGGACACACGGGTTTGCTCAATCTGGAATTTTCGCGCGCCTCGGACGGGGCTGTGCGGCGCGAAATCCTTCGTCTTGCAAAACATGCGCGCGGATCGTGGGGCGTCAAACTGCGGGCCGGTGCGGTTGAGAGTTTGCTGCCCGCCGATCTGACGATTCTGGCGGATTTGCCGGTTGTCGCGCTGATTCTGGACGATGATTCTGCACTGGATGGTGCGGTTGCCCATATCCGCACCCTGAACCCCGATGCCGAGATTTGGGTCGAACTGACCGACGCCACGGCGCTGTCTGCGGTTGAGCACGCAGGCGTGAGTGGCGTGATCGCCAAGGGTCACGAGGCGGGCGGGCGCGTCGGCGATGAGACCTCGCTGTTGCTGACCCAGCGCATGGTGCGCGAGACGACCCTGCCGGTGATCGCCATGGGCGGTGTCGGTCCGCATTCGGCGGCTGCGCTGCGCGTTGCGGGGGCACAGGGCGTTGTTCTGGATTGGCAACTGGCCCTGATGCCCGAGGCCGCCACGCCGGCCCCGATTGCCCGCGCGATTTCGCGCATGGACGGGTCCGAAACCAACCTGTTGGGCCATGATGTGGGCGTTGCGACCCGCGTGTTCTGGCGCGCCGATCACAAGGCCGCGCAGGCGTTGCAGGCCCATGATATTCCCGGATCCGATCCGGCGACCTTCTTGCGGGAACTGGACGCCGCCGTTGATCCGACTGCGCCCGAGACCAGCGTCTGGCTGGTCGGGCAGGACGCCGCATTCGCCGACCGGTTTGCGAAAACCTATGGCCGTGTTGGCGCGGCTCTGGACGCGATTGCGCGCAAGTCGGGTGAACTGGTAGCACTGGCGCAAGAGACGAAACCGCTATCGGAAAACAGCGCGCTGGCCGCGTCAAACGGCACCCGTTTCCCGATCATTCAGGGGCCGATGACCCGCGTGTCTGACACCGCAGAGTTCGCCAAGGCCGTGGCCGATGGCGGCGCACTGCCGTTCTTGGCACTGGCCCTGATGCGCAAGGACGCGGCGTCGGACCTGCTGGCCGCGACCAAGGCCAAGGTGGGCGATGCGCCGTGGGGTGTTGGCATCCTTGGGTTTGTGGATGACGACCTACGCGCCGAGCAGACGGATGTCATTCTGGAACACAAACCGGATTTCGCCCTGATTGCGGGCGGGCGTCCGGATCAGGCGCTGTCGCTGGAAAAACAGGGCATTCCGACCTATCTGCACGTCCCGTCGCCGGGGCTGGTCAGCCTGTTTTTGGAAAGCGGCACGCGTCGTTTCATCTTTGAGGGCCGTGAATGCGGTGGCCACGTGGGTCCGCGGACATCCGCCGTTTTGTGGCAGCAGGCGGTCGATGCCATTCTGGATCACTATGGTCCGACGGGCGATATCGACTGTGAAATCCTGTTTGCCGGTGGCGTTCATGACGACGTGTCGGGCGCGATGGTCTCGGCGTTGGGTGCCGAGTTGGCCGCGCGCGGTGCCAAGATCGGCGTGGTCGTCGGCACCGCCTATATCCTGACCAAAGAGGCGATTGAGGCGGGCGCGGTTCTTCCTACATATCAACAGCTTGCGCTGAAATCTTCACGCACCATGCTGCTTGAATCCGGCCCCGGTCACGCGACCCGCGTGGTTGAAAGCCCGATTGTGGATGAGTTCTTTTCGGTCAAGGCCGACCTGCGTGGACAGGACATGGACCCCGACGCGATCAAGGACGCGCTTGAGGAATTCAACGTGGGCCGGTCGCGCATCGCGTCCAAGGGCATGGATCGCAACCCCGAGTTCGGCAAGGTTGACGGCGCGCCGCGCCTGATCGCCGTCTCGGATGAGGATCAAAAACGTCTGGGCGTTTACATGATCGGGCAGGTGGCGAACCTGCATGATCAGGCGACCACGATTGCCGATCTGCATGACGGGATTTGCGTCGCCTCGGGTGCGGTGCTGGACCGCGCCGTGGCCGAGCCGCGCGTCGCGCCGGTCATTGCTGAGGGGCCGGGCGCGAATATCGCCATCACCGGTTTCGGGACCAAACTGCCCAAGGCCGCGAATTTTAACGCCTATTGGGAAAACATTCTGGACCGCATCGACGCGATCGAAGAAGTGCCCGAGCGTCGTTGGGACTGGCGCCGGTATTACGACGAAAACCGTGACGCGCCGGACAAGATTTATTCGCGTTGGGGCGGGTTCCTTGATGAGATGGAATTCGACCCGATCAAATACGGCATTCCGCCCAACTCCATGCCCTCGATTGAGCCGCTGCAACTGTTGGCGCTGGAAACCGTGCGTGAGGCCTTGGAAAACGCGGGCTTCAAGGATGGCCATATCGCCGATCCGGAATTGCGCAAGCGCACCTCGGTGATCATCGGGGTGGGCGGTGGTGCGGGGCCGCTGGGGCAACGCTATGCCGTGCGCTCGTCCATGCCGGCGATCAACGGCGGCATGACCGAAACCGCCGAGGCGCGCCTGCCCGAATGGACCGAGGATAGCTTCCCGGGCATTCTGTTGAACGTCATTGCGGGGCGGGTTGCGAACCGGTTTGACCTTGGCGGGGTGAACTTTACCGTCGATGCGGCCTGTGGCTCGTCCCTTGCCGCCGTCATGATGGCCGCGCGTGAGATCGAAAACGGCACCTCGGACATGGCGGTTGTCGGTGGGGCGGACAGTTTCCAGAATCCGTTCGATTTCTTGGCCTTCTCGAAAACCCGCGCCCTGTCGCAACGCGGTCGCTGCCGCACGTTTGACGCGGGCGCCGACGGGATCGCGATTTCTGAGGGCCTGGCGATGCTGGTCCTGCGCAAGATGGATCAGGCCGAGGCCGATGGCGACCGCATCTACGCCGTGCTGCGCGGGGTCGGGGGATCGTCGGATGGCAAGGATCTGTCGCTGACCGCGCCGCGTCCCGAAGGACAGGAAACCGCCCTGATCCGCGCCTATCAACGCGCCGGCGTGTCGCCCGCGACCGTCGGTCTGGTTGAGGCGCATGGCACCGGAACCGTGGTCGGTGACCGCACCGAAATCCAGAGCCTTTCCAAGACCTTCGCCGATTTCCGCGACGATAAACAGTTCTGCGGCGTGGGCTCGGTCAAATCCATGATCGGCCACACCAAGGCCGCCGCCGGTTGCGCCGGTATGATCAAGGTCGCAACCGCGCTGCATACCCGTGTGTTGCCCTCGACCCTGCATGTGGAAACGCCGAACCCTGGCGCGAACTTCCCCGAGAGCCCGTTTTACGTGGTGACCGAGGCGCGCCCGTGGATGAATTACGGCCAGACCCCGCGCCGCGCGGGGGTGAGTGCGTTCGGCTTTGGCGGGACGAACTTCCACGCCGTGCTTGAGGAATATGACGGCGGCTATCTGCCCCAACATCGCAGCCCCCTGCGCAAGAACTGGACGCATGAGCTCTATCTGTTTTCCGCCGCCGATAAACCCGCGTTGCAGGACGCGTTGCGCGCCGCCGCGACGGCCATGGCGTCCGCGCCTGCGTCCGTGCGCGCGGCCGATGTCGCCGCCGCTTTGGCAGATCAATATGATGCCGCCGCCGGTGCGCGTTTCGCGATTGTGGCCCCGTCGATGGGCGACGCCGCATCCCGTATCCTTCGCGCGATTGATATGATTGAGCAGGGCGGTGAGGCCCTGTCGCAGCTGGACCCGATGGGCGCGTTCTATGCCGGTGAACCTGCGCTGAACGCTGATCAGGTGGCGTTCCTCTTCCCCGGTCAGGGCTCGCAATATCCGGGCATGGCGGGCGATCTGGCGATGCTCTTCCCCGAGGTGCGCGAGGTGATCGAAGACGCCTCGATCGCGCTGATGGACAAAACGCCCGAACCGCTGGGTGATCTGATCTACCCGCGCCCGACGCTGGATGAGGCGGAAAAGGCCCGTCAGGTTGAGGCGCTGAAACGCACGGATGTGGCCCAACCCGCGATTGGCGCGGTGTCGGTCGCCCTGCATGAATTGCTGCGCGATATGGGCCTGTCGGCCTCGGCCACGATTGGTCATTCCTATGGCGAATACACGGCCCTGCATGCGGCGGGGGCGTTTGATGCCGATACGTTGGTTCATCTGGCCCATGCGCGCGGCGATGCGATCATCCGCGCCGGTGGCGATGACCTTGGCGCGATGGCCGCCGTCAACGCGGGGCCACAGGCGGTTTCCGCCGCGCTGCCCGATAATTCGGGTGTGACTCTGGCGAACATGAATGCGCCTGAACAGACCGTGATTGCCGGACCCACCCCCGCGATTGAGGCGGTCCTGCCCGTGCTAGAGCAGGCCGGTCTGGCGGCGAAACGTCTGCCGGTGGCCTGTGGGTTCCATTCCGATTGTGTTGCGCCCGCCAAGGACCTGTTGGCCGGTGCTCTGGACGCTGCCGCCATTTCCGCGCCTGCGTTGCCCGTAATCGGCAACGCCACCGCCGCGCCCTATGGCGATAACGCCGACAGCGTGCGCGCCCAACTGGCCAGCCACCTGACCGATCCGGTGAATTTCACCGGCGGGATTGAGGCCCTTTATGAACGCGGCGTGCGCCTGTTCCTTGAGATCGGGCCGGGGGCCGTTCTGGCGCGCCTGTCCGACCGTATTTTGGGGGATCGTGAACACCTGTCGCTGAGCGCTGATATGAAAGGTCGCCCCGGCGCGCAACAGCTGCTCTGCCTCTTGGGTGGGGCCATGGCGGCGGGTCTGCCGCTGAACCTTGCGCGGGTGTTTGAAGGCCGTGTGGAGGCCAAGATCGACGTGAAAACCTGGGACCTCAGCGAGGCCCCCGATCCGCGTCGTGCGATGAAATGGATGATTGATGCGGCCAACGCCCGCCCGATTGACGGGCAACCGGCGCGCCGTGGTTTTGCTGCCCGAATTGAAGAGGATCCCGTGTCCCAACCCGAACGTCCCGCGCCCGCCGCACCTGTGGCCCAACCGGCCGCTGCGGCCCCTGCACCGGCTGCGACGGCGGCCCCCGCAACGCCTGTGGCGCGCGCTCAGGGCGCGCCCGTGTCGGGACCTGTGTCCGATGACATCATGCGCCGCCATCAGGAATTGATGGCGCAGTTTTTGGAAAACAACCGCGCGGTGATGATGAATTGGCTGGGGACCAGCGGTCAGGAATTGCCCGCCGGCATGCCGATGCCCGCCGCGGCGCCCGCGCCGGTTTCGACGCCTGTTGCTGCGGCTCCGGTTGCGGCTCCGGCCCCTGTTGCCGCGCCTGCTCCGGCACCTGCGCCCGTTGCGGTGGACCCCGCGCCTGCACCGGTCGCGGCCCCCGTGGCCGCGCCAGCCCCCGTTGGCCTGTCCGAGGATGGGGTGACCAACGCCTTGCTGGCACTGATCTCGGATCGGACGGGTTATCCGACCGATATGCTGGATCTCGATCTGAACCTTGAGGCCGATTTGGGGATCGACAGCATCAAGCGGGTTGAAATCCTTGGCGCGCTGCGCGGTGATTTGCTGGCCGACGCGGGTGAGGCCGCGCGCGAACAGATGGGCCCCGTATCCCGCGAGAAAACCGTGCGTGGCATCGTCGCCAAGTTCATGGAGGTCGCCGAGCAATTCGCACCAACCGCCGCCGCACAGGTTGCTGCGGCCCCCGCCGCAACCTCGGCACCGGCCCCCGTTGGCCTGTCCGAGGATGGTGTGACCTCGGCCCTGTTGACGCTGATCTCGGATCGGACCGGTTATCCGACCGATATGTTGGACCTCGACCTGAACCTTGAGGCCGACCTTGGCATCGATAGCATCAAGCGGGTTGAAATCCTTGGCGCGCTGCGCGGTGATCTGTTGGCCGACGCGGGTGAGGCCGCGCGCGAACAGATGGGCCCCGTCAGCCGCGAAAAAACCGTGCGCGGGATCGTCGCCAAGTTCATGGCGGTCGCCGAGCAATTCGCGCCGACCGCCGCCGCCGCATCGGTTGCTGCGGCCCCCGTTGCAGCCTCGGCACCGGCCCACGTTGGCCTGTCCGAGGACGGCGTAACATCGGCCCTGTTGACCCTGATTTCGGACCGGACCGGCTATCCGACGGATATGCTGGACCTCGACCTGAACCTAGAGGCCGATCTTGGCATCGACAGCATCAAGCGCGTCGAAATCCTTGGCGCGTTGCGCGGCGATCTTCTGGCCGACGCGGGTGAGGCCGCGCGCGAACAGATGGGTCCCGTATCCCGCGAAAAAACGGTGCGTGGCATCGTCGCCAAGTTCATGGAGGTCGCCGAGCAATTCACCGGCACCGCGCCTGTGGCGATGACGCCGCTGGCCGCTGTGGACAGCACGCCCGCCGCCGATCTGCCCGAGTTTGCCGATTGGCCCGCGCGGTTTGTGATGGCTCCCCGTGCTCTGGATTACCCCGAGGCGCAGGTCTGGGTCACGCCTGGCGCGACCTATGTTCTGACCGACGATGAAACCGGCGTGGCCGGCGACGTGGCCGGCGCGATCATCACCCAAGGCGGTGAGGTCACCTTGATCCCCCCCGCACAGATGTCCGATGACGCGGCCCTGCGCGCGACCGTGGCGCAACTGGGCACGAATGTGGCCGGTCTGATCCACTGTGCGCCCTTGGCCGAGACGACCGATTTCGATGCGATGGAACGGGCCGAATGGACCGCCTCTGTCGATCGCGCGACGCGTGGGTTCTATAGCCTGCTGAACGCGCTGGGTCCGGTGATTTCCGAGCGCGGCGATGGCGTGGTGATGTGCGCCACGGCCATGGGCGGCGCGTTTGGCTTTGACGGGGCGGGGGTTCTGAGCCCTGCCGATGGCGGCGCGCCCGGACTGTTGAAAACCGTGGCCAAGGAATGGGAGCATGCCCATTGCCGCGCGGTCGATTTCGCGGCTGAGATCACACCGGCGACGCGGGCCGAAATCCTGATGGCCGAGGGCGGTCGCCGCGATGGCCTGACCGAGATCGGCCATGGGGCAGGCGGCCGTGTGGGTCTGTTTGCGGAACTGATCAAGGTTCCGACGGCAGGCGCGGGTGCGAATCCGTTGGTCGATGGCGATGTGGTTCTGGTCACCGGTGGCGCGCGCGGGATCACCGCCAAGATCACCCGTGACATGGCGAAACGCGCGAAACTGCGCTTTGTCCTGCTGGGATCGTCCCCCGTGCCGGTGGGCAGTGAACCCGCCCATGTCGCGGGGATCACGGATGAGAAACAGATCAAGGCAGCCTTGATCACGGCAGCTAAGGAAAGCGGTCAGCCCCTGAACCCCAAAGCGGTCGAGGCCGAGTTCTGGGGTGTCATCAAAGCGCGCGAAATCCGCGATGCGATGGCGCAACTGACGGCCTTGGGCGCCGAGGTCGAGTATCTGCAATGCGACGTGCGCGATGATGCGGGCTTTGCCGCGCTGATCGGGGATGTCACCACGCGCTATGGCAAAATCGACGGCGTGCTGCATGGTGCGGGTGTGATTGAGGACAAGCTGGTCCTCGACAAAGAGGTCGACAGTTTTGATCGCGTGATGCGCACCAAGACCGAGAGCGCGTTTACGCTGACCCGTGCGCTGAACCCCGAGACGTTGAAATTCGCGGTGTTCTTCACCTCGGTCGCGGGGCGGTTTGGCAACCGCGGGCAGGGCGATTACGGCGCGGCGAATGAAACCGTGTCGAAACTGGCGCGCCTTCTTAACGCGCGCTGGCCCGGTGTGATCAAGGCGACAAGCTGGGGCCCGTGGGACAGCGGCGGCATGGTCAACGACGAGATCAAGGCGCAGTTCGCCGAGATGCGGATCGAACCGATCCCGCCGGAACTGGGCGTTCAGGCCTGCACGTTCGAAATCACCCACAGCGACGACACCCAACCCGAGGTCGTTTGGGGCCGTGGCCCGTGGGAAGACGACGATGAACTCTACCGCACCACCTACGCGACTGACCGGTCGCGTGAGGCGGCGGAATGACGGGGTCCATTGGACAGAACGACGAACAGATGACTGCAGACCACGAACCGATTGCCATTGTTGGCATGGCGGGCGTCTATCCCAAGGCGCCCGACAAGGATACGTTTTGGAAAAACATCCTCGACCGTGTGGATGCGGTGGACGAGGCGCCCGCCGATTGGCACGGCGACCTGTTTCTGGACCCTGACAGTTCCGAAAACGACCGCGTTTACACGACCAAGGGCGGGTTCCTTGGCGATCTGGCGACCTTCGATCCGTTGCGCCACGGGGTGATGCCGACCGCGATCAACGGCGGTGAACCGGATCAGTTTCTGGCGCTGGAAATGGCGGCCAACGCGATTGAGGACGCAGGGTTCGATCAACGCCCCGTGCCCGGCGACCGTGTGGCGGTGATCCTAGGGCGCGGGACCTATATCAACCGCGGTTTTACCAGCGTGGTGCAGCACGGGATCATGGTCGACCGGTTTTTGCAAATCCTGAAACAGCTGCACCCCGACACCGCGCCAGAAGAGCTGGCCGAGGTGAAAAAGACCCTCAAGGCATCGCTGCCGCCGTTCAACGCGGAAATTGCGCCCGCGCTGGTGCCGAACCTTGTGACGGGGCGGATTTCGAACCGTCTGGATTTCCGTGGCACGAATTACATTGTCGATGCGGCCTGTGCCTCGTCCCTGATCGCGCTGGAACGCGGGGTTGTGGACCTGCGTGACGGGCGGTGTGACATGGCGATTGTGGGGGGCGTGCATGCCTCCACACCTGCGCCGATCTATCAGATTTTCTGCCAGCTTGAGGCGCTTAGCAAAAAGGGCTCGATCAAGCCATTTTCCGAAGAGGCCGATGGCACGCTGTTGGGTGAGGGCGTGGGTCTGCTCTGTATCAAGCGTCTGTCGGACGCCGAGGCCGCGGGCGATCGTATCTATGCGCTGGTGCGTGGGGTCGGGGTCGCTTCGGACGGCAAGGGGCTTGGCATTTTGGCCCCGCGGATTGAGGGCGAGGGCCTTGCCCTGTCGCGCGCCTATGAGGACGCCAATGTCGACCCGAAAACCGTCGGTCTGATTGAGGCGCATGGCACCGCGACCTCCGTCGGCGACGCGACCGAGGTTGAGGCCCTGTCGGCCCAATTCGGGGGCCGCAGCAGCACCGCGCCCGATTGCGCCCTTGGGGCCGTGAAATCCATGATCGGGCATTGTTTGCCTGCGTCGGGATCGGCGGGTCTGATCAAAACCGCGATGGCGCTTTATCACAAAACCTTGCCGCCGACGCTGGTCGATACGCCGAACCCGAAACTGGGTCTGGACCAGTCGCCGTTCTATCTGAACACCGAGGCGCGCCCGTGGATTCACGGGGCAGACACGCCGCGCCGCGCGGGAGTGAACGCGTTCGGCTTTGGCGGGATTAACGCCCATGCGGTGCTAGAGGAATATACCGGCGCGGCTGAGCCCGCGCCCCTGTTAACCCGCAGCAGTGAGGTCATCGCGATTGACGCCGCCGATCAGGCGGGTCTGGTGGCGCGCATCGACGCGGTCAAGGCGCGCCTGGTTGAGGGCGCCGATCTGTCCGAAATCGCCCGCGCCACCAATGCCGAACTGGGCGACGGCGATCTGCGTGGGGCCGTGGTGGCCACCTCCGTGGCGGATGCCGTTGAAAAGCTGGACAAAATCGCCGCCCGTCTGGCCAAGGGCAAGACCAAGCTGCGCGACCGCAAGGGTGTTTACCTGACCGCCGAACCTCTGGCCCGTGAGGGCAAGGTCGCCTTTATGTTCCCCGGTGAGGGCAGCCAGCATATCGGAATGCTGCGCGAATTGATGCTGCATTTTCCTGTGATGCGCGGCTGGTTCGATCTGGTCGATGGCGCGTTCAAGGATCACCCGCGCAACCTGTTGCCCAGTCAGGTGTTTTTCCCTCCGCCGACCGAGGCGTCCGAGGGCCAATCGATCTGGCGCATGGACATCGGGCCCGAGGCGATTTTCGCTGCAAATCAAGCGGTTGCCGCCCTTTATGATCAGATCGGTCTGTCGGCGGATATGCTGGTCGGGCATTCGACCGGTGAATACAGCGCCCTTTACGCCGCCGGTGTGACGCGGCGCGACGATCCCGCACAGTTGCAATCGGAAATGCGCGCGTTGAACGACGCCTATGAGGTGATGTCGGGCGACGGGGTGATCACATGGGGCACCCTGATCGCCATTGGTGCGGTCGATGGGGACAAGCTGAACGAACATCTGTCGACTCGCGACGACGTCTATCTGGCGATGGACAACTGCCCGAACCAAAAGGTCATCGCGGCCTATTCGCCCGAGGCGCGGGATTGGGTTCTGAAGATCGCCGGTGAACTGGGTGGCTTTGCCGAGGCTCTGCCGTTTGAGCGCGCCTATCACAGTCCTGCGTTCCAAGGCTTCACCGACCGTCTGAACACCTTCCTGCAGGATATGGAGATCGCCGCGCCCGAGGCACCGGTGTATTCCTGCCTGAGCACCGGCACCTTTGACGATGCGCCCGACGCGATCCGCAAACTGACCGCCGATCAATGGGCGGGGCGCGTGCGGTTCACCGAAACCATCCGCAAGATGCATGATGATGGCGCGCGGATTTTCGTCGAATGCGGGCCGCGCAACAATCTGGCGTCCTTTGTCGACGACATCCTGCGCCGTGACGCGCATCTGTCGCTGTCCGTCGACACGGCGGGGCGCACGGGGCTGGATCAGTTCAACCATTTCGCCGCCCAACTGGCGGTCGAGGGCGTCGATTTCGACCTGTCGGCCATTGCCGCGCCACTGGTGGATCGCCCCGAACCCAAGGGCCCGCGCCGTCCGCAGGTGTTGAAAATGGGCATTCAGCCGATGGAACTGACCGAGATGCCCAAGCGCGCGCCGAAACCGGCCAAGGCCGAGGTGATCACGCCGAAACCCGATCCCGTGCCCGCACCGAACCAGACACCGGCCCCGACCGGCGTTGAGGCTGTCGTCGCGTCCTATTTCGACACGATGGAACGGTTCGTCTCGACCGAGGGCGACATCATGCAGGCCTATTTCGGGGCCTATTCAAGTGACGCCGCCCCCGCGCCGACGGCCCCCGTGGCCCCTGCGTCCGTGGCTGCGCCGACGGCGGGGACGCGGTTCCCGCTGCTGGCCTCGGTTGACCGGTCGCCCGATAACGTCAGCCTGACCGCGCAAATCCGGTTTGACACCCAGAGCGCGCCGTTCCTCAAGGACCATTCGTTCGGGCGGGGCATTTCGCAACTGGACCCGAACATTGAGGGTCTGGCGGTCGTGCCGCTGACCTTCTCGATGGAGATTTTGGCCGAGGCGGCGGCGGCATTGCGTCCCGATCTGGTCGTCACCGGCATGCGCGAGGTGCGCGCGTCGCGCTGGCTGGCGCTGGACAAACCGGTTCTGGCGGTTGAGGCCACGGCGGAATTGCAGGGCGAGGGCGATCCGACCGTGATCCGCGTGCGCCTGCGCGACGCCGAGGGGCCGAAACTGCGCCCCATTCTGGTTGAGGCTGACGTGGAACTGCGCCCCGCGCTGCCAACCGCGCCCAAGGCCGACCCGATGTCCTATGGCGCGAAACGCGATTGTCACTGGACGCTGGACGATGTTTATTCGCGCATCATGTTCCATGGACCCAAGCTGCAAGCCGTTGAAAACATGGACATGGCCGCGACCGACGGGGCCGAGGGCGTGTTGCGCGGGATGCCGTTTGAGGGCCTGCTGACCACCACCAACGCGCCGCGGTTTGAAACCGATGCGATCACGCTGGACGCGGTGGGGCAATTGGTCGGCGTGTGGTCGGCGGAAATGTTGGACGAGGCGTTCCACATCTTCCCGTTCCGCGTCGAACGGGTCGAGATTTTCCGCGCGCCCCTTGGTCCGGGCGAACGGGCGCGGTGCCGGTGTGGCATTGCGCTGGTCGGCGAAGACGAGATGCGCAGCTATATCGACGTGGTGACTGAGGACGGGCGCCTGCAATGCCGGATTGAGGGCTGGTGGGACAAGCGGTTCAACCTGCCCGATAATTTCTATCGCGCGCGTCTGGACCCCGCAAACAACAGCATGTCCGCCCCGATTACGCCCTTTGGCGATCTGCCCGAGGGCGTGCGCCTGACGCGTCTGGACGGGATCAGCACGGATTTGTTGGACGGCAGCGGCGGCATCTGGGCCAAGGTTCTGGCGAACCTGACCCTGTCGGCCGAGGAACGCGCCGATTGGGCCGCCCTTAGCGATGCAACGGCGAAACGCAAATGGGAATGGCTGCGCGGTCGCGTGGCGGCCAAGGACGCGGTCCGGTTCCTGAAGGGCGCGATCCTGCCCGCCGACGTCTCGGTCATCGCGCCGGGTGAGGACGACGGCCCGCGCCTTGGCGCGATCTGGCCCGCGACATGGGGCAGTGCGCCGCATGTGTCGATCACCCATAAGGGCGAGTTTGCCTTGGCGGCGGCGGCGGATGCGGACCTTTATGACGGGGTCGGGATCGACGTCGAAACCATCGCCCCGCGCGGCGAGGCATTCATCACAACCGCCTTTGCCCCCGCCGAGCAGGCCCATATCGCCGCCCAGCCCGAGGGCGCGGCGCGCGACCTGTTCATCACGCGGATGTGGTGCGCCAAAGAGGCGGCGGCAAAATCATTTGGTGTGGGTTTGGGCGACTTTGCCCGCTTTGCGGCAG
Source organism: Rhodovulum sp. FJ3 (assembly GCF_032918305.1). NCBI lineage: Bacteria > Pseudomonadati > Pseudomonadota > Alphaproteobacteria > Rhodobacterales > Paracoccaceae > Rhodovulum > Rhodovulum sp. FJ3. Next base: position 75,772 of record NZ_JAWJUU010000001.1, on the reverse strand, counting down.
AGCCGTCACAAACCGACCCCGAAACGTTCGAGATCACGGAAAAATCAAGCGGTGCTCTTGTTTTCGTGAACACAGTAGAAAACAGTGGCGAGCAGATGGTCGCCGCTTTGGCAGTACGCCGGAAATCCGGCCGGTGATCACAGAAAGAGGTTTGGGATGGCCATTACATACGACGACGCAATGAGCGTTCTGCAGGAAATTTTCGAAGATCTGGCCGATGATCTGGATCTGGAGGATGAGACCCTCGATCCGAATGCGAAAATTCTGGATCTGGGCATGGAATCGATCAGCTTGGTCTATCTGATTTCCGAGCTGCAACAGCACTACGGTCTGGGCGATGCCCTGTTCCGCAAGGTCCGTGATGAGGACCGTTTGCTCAAAGATATGAGCGTTGATGATATTTTGAAATCGGTTGTTGAGCTGGGCCAAAAGGCTTCGGCTTAATCTGGGATTGGTATTATGGGTAAAACACAAGTCAAAACACTGCTGATCGGGCTGGACGGCGCGACCTATGATATGCTCGACCCGTTGGTTGAGCAGGGGATCATGCCCAATCTGGGGCGCATCATGAAAGAGGGCGCGCGGGGCATTCTGCGGTCCACCATTCACCCGCTGACGCCGCCCGCGTGGACGACGATGACCACTGGTCGCACGCCCGGCGCGCATGGCATTTTTGACTTTATCCGCGTGGATCGCGACGGGTCGAAACCGACCTATACGCTTGCGACCTCGTCGGATGTGATGGTGCCCACGATTTGGCAAATCGCGAGCAACGGCGGCATGCGCGCGACCACGTTGAACTTTCCGGTGACTTTCCCCGCGAAACCGATCGACGGTGTGGTGATCCCGGGTTACGTGCCGTGGTCCTATCTGGGCCGTGCGATCCACCCGCGCCCCGTGTTCAAGATGCTCAAGGAAAAGGGCGTCTTTAAGGCCTCCGAGATGTCCACCGACTGGCAGCACGAACGCAAGGCCGTGCAGGGTCTGTCGGAAAACCAGCTTGAGGATTGGGTCAACTTCCACATCGTGCGCGAGCGCCGCTGGTTCGAAATCCTGATGACCTTGATCGAGGAAGAACCGTCCGAACTGACCGCCGTTCTGTTTGACGGTGTCGACCGGATTCAGCACCTGTGCTGGCACCTGATCGACCCCGAAACCCGCGATCAATACACCGGCCCCGAGGCGGACAAGACCCGCGAACTGGTGCTGCAGTACTATCGCGATGTCGATGATTACGTTCAGAAAATGATCGACAAGGCCGGCCCGCAGGCGCAGGTCATGATCGTGTCCGATCACGGGTTCACCCGGTCGGGGCGCCGGATTTTCTATGCCAACACATGGCTGGAACATCAGGGCCTGCTGGATTGGGTCGAAGGCACGCCGATGGACGATCAGGGCCGCGTGGCGCTGGACGAAAACACCGAGGCCAGCACGCTGATCAACTGGGACAAGACCAAGGCCTATGCCCTGTCGTCCTCGTCCAACGCGATCTTTATCCGCAAGGCCAACGCACCGGGCGAACCGGGCGTTCCGCCCAGCGAATACGAGGCCTTCCGCGATCAGTTGATCGCCGACCTGCTGGCCGTCACCGACCCCGATACGGGCATGCCGGTGATCAAGCACGTGTTCAAACGCGAAGACGCCTTCCCCGGTGCCTATAGCGACCGCGCGCCCGATCTGACGCTGATGCTGCATGATTTCAGCTTCCTCTCGGTGCTGCGTGCGGATCAGCCGATCAAGGACCGCCAGGTGCCCTATGCCACCCACCACCCCGACGGGATTTTCGTCGCCACGGGTCCGGGCATGGCCAAGGGCAAGGCGCTGGAACCGCTCTATATCGCCGACGTGGCCCCGACCGCGATCTATTCGCTGGGTCTGGACATCCCGTCCGAGATGGAGGGCAAGCTGTGCGAGGCCACGTTCGAGGACGCTTATCTGGCCGAGAACACCCCGCGCTATAGCGACACCGAACAGGGCAGCGGCACGCAAGACGGCACCGTTTTGGACGCCGAGGCACAGGCGCAGATCAAAGAGCGTTTGAAATCGCTCGGGTACCTGTAAGGGACGGCGATTATGCCCAGAGCATCCCTGCGCGGGCAGGTGATCCACTTCCAACAGACCGGTCAAGGCCCCGATGTGGTCCTGATCCACGGTCTGTTTTGCAACATCGCCTTTTGGTGGTTCCGCGTGGCGCCCAAGCTTGCGGAAAACCACCGTGTGACGGCATTGGATCTGCGCGGGCACGGGTTTTCGGCCATGTCCGGCAACGGCTATCGCGCCTGCGATCTGGCCGAGGATGTTGCGGCCTTGATGGAGCATCTGGGTATCGAAAAGGCGCATGTCATAGGGCATAGTTTCGGGGGCGCGGTGGCTTTGGCCCTTGCGGTCAAGGCGCCGGACAAGATCGAGAACCTGACGCTGGCCGATGCATGGGTGCCGTCGCTACAGGAAATGCCACCGTTGAACGACAATTCCGCGTGGGAATCCCTGCGCGGGCGGTTGTCCAAACGGGGCATTCAGGTGCAGGGCGAATTGCCCCGCGTGGCACAGGGGTTCTTTGAGGAACTGCTGGACGCCGAGGATGACAATCCCGGCGCCATGGGCGGCGCGGCGGCCAGTGCCGGTGCGTTTGCGGGGCTTCAGGCCGGCGGGGGCGGGCGGCAACGCCCGTCTCGGGCCATGCGCCGGTGGCGTGAGTTGATGGAGCGCACCCCCGCGCACGCGGAATTCCGCGACCCTGAGGGTCTGACGCGGGATAAGTTGCGTCGCGTCACACGACCGGTAAAGCTGGTCTATGGGGCGCGCTCCCGCTACCTTGAAAGTCGCGATGAGTTGATCAAGGTTTTACCGGACGCGCACCCGATGGAGGTGCCCAAGGCGGGGCATTATTTCCCGCTGTTGCGACCGGACGCATTTTTAGGGGCGCTTGAGGCCCCGATTGAGGCGCAGGTGGCCAAAACCCCTGTGCAACGTTTGCCCTAAGGGGCGTGGTAGAGATTGGAAGTTGCCTGAGCGCGGGACCAAAACCCCGCCATATCGCAGGCAAGAGGTGGAGAGCAGAGCGTGACAGACAAGACAGCGGGACCGGCAATGACCGCCGGAAATTTCCGGCAGTTGGCAAAAAACGGTATCGGCGATCCGGCGAACGCGTATGTCCATGGCATGGGCTGGTACGAGGGGCGTCTCTATTGCGGGATGACCCGTAACTCTTTCAAACTGCTGAAACTTTTCCCGCCGATTGATCCGCCCGCACTGGACCCGTGGCCCGTGGATGTGCCGCCCAAGGTGCAGGATCTGGACATGCAAGGACAGATCTGGCGCTGGACGCCGGAAACGGATGAATGGGAAATGGCGTATCGCTCGCCCATGATCCCCGGCAAACACGGCGAACCGGCCCCGCGCGATCTGGGCTATCGCGGTATGACCGTGTTTCAGGGCAAATCGGACGAAAAACCGATGCTCTATGCGTCAACCATGTCGACGGTGTTGCGCGGCTGTGCGGCGCATGTGTTGCGCTCCGAGGACGGGTTGAATTTCGAACCGGCGTGTGAGCCGGGTATCGGCAACGATAACATCTCGACCTTCCGCGAATTGGTGGCGTTCGACGGCTATCTCTATGCGCCGCCCGCGGGCGAGGGGATCCAGTTCAACTCGAACCGGACGGGCGTTTTGATGCGCTCGAACGATCCCAAGCCCGGCAATTGGGAGGTCGCCTGTGACCTCGGCTTCGGCGATCCGACGAACAACGGCATCTTTATGATGACGGTTGCCAACGGGCAGCTCTACGCCGGCACGTTCAACAACTATGAAGGCTATCAGATCTGGACCACGCCGCCCTGTGGCGATGGCCCGCTGCAATGGCGCAAGGTGATCGATAAAGGGGCCTATCGCGGGCCGTTGTCGGAAATCGCCATGGGCATGGTGGAATTCAACGGTGCCCTTTACGTCGGCAGTTCGATCCAGAACGGCGGCTATGATCGCACCAATCTGGTCGGTCCGGCGGCGGGTGAGGTGATCCGCATCTGGCCCGATGGCAGTTGGGACCTGTTGATCGGTAACCCGCGCGAAACCCCTGATGGGATGAAATACCCGCTGTCGGGGATCGGGCCGGGGTTCGATAACATCTTTTCGGGCTATACATGGCGCATGTGCGTGCATGACGGGTGGCTCTACACCACGACCTTCGATTGGTCGGTGTTCCTGCAATACGCCCACCGTCCGTCGCCCACCGCCAAGAAACTGCTGAACGGTCTCAGCTATGAGCATCTGGCCGAAGTCGGCGGCGGGTTCGAGATGTGGCGCACCAAGGATGGCGTCAACTGGATGCCCGTCACGATCAACGGCATGAACAACCCCTATAACTATGGTGGTCGGACGATGGTTTCGACGCCCAAGGGTCTGGCCGTGGGCACCGCCAACGTGTTTGGCGGCAAGTCGCCCGCGAAATTCGCCTCGCGCTGGGAATATGTCGAGAACCCCGATGGCGGGACCGAGGTGTTCCTCGGCGATCCCTCGCACGTGCCCTATGTGCCGCCTGCGCCGGAAAAAGACCCCAACAAAAAGGTCGATATCGCGGCCACCGGTGCCACCGGTTACATCGGTCGCCATCTGGTGCCCGAGTTGCTAAAGGCGGGCTATTCGATGCGCCTGCTGACCCTGCCCGGAACGACGGGGGATATTCCGCCCCATGAGAACCTTGAGGTGATCGAGGGCACGCTTGACGATGTGGACAAGCTGGAACAGCTGGTCGATGGGGCAGGGATCGTTCTGCACATGGCCGCGCGTCTGGCGGGGGCATGCACGCTTGAGGATCTGCGCGAAACCAACGTCGAGGGCACCCATGCCCTGATCCGCGCGTGCTCGGGTCAAAAGGCGCTGAAACGGTTTGTTTTCTGTAGCTCGGTCGCGGCCTATCAGAACCAGTTCACCGAAAAGGAATGGCCCATCCATGAGAGCCACGCCCTGCGCGTGGACGGGGGGCACGATCTGGCCGATTACGGGATGACCAAGATCGGCGGCGAGAACCTTGTGCGCCATTACGGCAAAAAGGACGGCTATGATCACGCGATCCTGCGGTTCGCGCTGGTTTACGGGATTGGCGATCCGATGGTCGATCCGATGGTGCGCAGCAACGCGCCCGAACCCGATTTCGGCAAGGGCGAGGGCGGGGTACAGCCGCGCCAGTTCGTCCATATCGACGACACGGTCGAGGCGATCATGCGCGCCTGTTTCCACGAGGGTGCCCGCAACGAGACGTTCAACGTCGCAGGCCCCGATGTGATCAGCTATCGCGACATGGGCCGCATGACCCGTATCAACATCGGCAAGGCCTCGCCCGACGACATGGAACCCGAACGCACACGCGTCTGGCGTCGCTATGTTCAGCAGTACGATGTCAGCAAGGGCAAGAACAAGATGGGCTTCTACCCGTCCGTGCCCTTTGCCGAAGGTCTACGCCAGATCATCGAACAGGCCCAATCCGAAGGCAAACTGCCAATCGCGCCGCAAACGGCGGGGGCGACGACCTTTGGTGCGGATGTCTACCGCGCAGATTTTGCGCAAAAATCTCAACCAGATGTGGTAAATGACGACAGTGCCGAGCAGGATAATTCGGTTACATCGGTTGGTTAATTGTAAAACGTAACTTTTTACCCGCTGGGATGAGCGGAGTTTACGAGGGAGATAGAGATGGCACATTCGGACGAATGGATCCCCAATGTTGAACAGGTCGGCGGCGAAGATGGCCAGCAGGCTATGAATTATATCCGCAGCTTGATGAACGAGGGTCGCACCGACGAGGCCCGTGGCGAGCTGCAGATGCTGATCGATCAGGACCCGCAAAACAGCCGCGCCATTATGGCCTATGGCATGTCGCTGATGCGCGACAACCGTCTCGAAGAGGCGACGTCGTATTTTGAACAGGCCATGGCGGTTGACCCCGAAAATGGCACGGCGCCCTTGTTGGCGGCGCGCGCCGGTCTGCAAGGCGACAACCCCGAATACGCGGAAACGAACTATCACAAGGCGCTTGAGGCGAACCCGACCTCGATGCAGGCCCTGACCGGTCTGGCCCGCCTGCACCAACGCCAGAACAAGCCCGATGAGGCGATCGAGGTTCTGGAACGTGCTCTGGGTGTTGACCCGCAATCGGACCGCGTCCGCAGCCAGCTGGCCACGATCTATGCCCGCGAAGGCCGCCGCGAAGAGGCCAAGGAGCAGCTGGAGCAGGTTCTGGCGATCAAGCCGGGCGATCAGCGCGCGACGGTGATGCTGGCCAATATCTGCACGCAACTGGGCGAAACGGATGAGGCAACCAAGGTTCTGGACGGCGCGCTGAAGGCGGCCCCGAACGACCTGCGCCTGCTGATGACCAGCGGCCGCGCTAAACTGGCCAAAGAGGACTACACCGGTGCAGAAAGCCTGTTCCGCCGTGCCCTGACGGCCAAGCGCAGCCGTCCCGAAGGTGGCGCAGGCCCGATGGCCAACCGTCGCGGTGGTGCCGGTGGTCCCGGTGGTGGCAACGGCCCGATGGCCGCGATGCGCCAGAACCGTGGCGACCGCCCGAACGCCATGGCCCAGATCGCATTGGTTCAGTCGCTGATCCCGCAGAAAAAGCTGAAAGAAGCGCGCGAAATCCTTGGCAAGATGCGCCGCAACGGTCGCCCGAACCCGATGGTTCAGCGCCTGTACGGTGATGCCTACGCGATGGAGGGCAACTTCAAGGCCGCTGAAGAGAGCTATCGCGCCGCGATTCAGCGCAACGATAACGGCGAGGACATCCTCAAAGAGATCGACGCCGCCAAGGCCGCGCAGAACCCCGAGGGCGAAGCTCTGGTTCAGCTCTACAAGGACTCGTTCAAGGACCGCCGCGAGAGCCGCCGCGAAAACCGTGGCTCGGGCGGGATGCGCGAACGTCTGCGCGAACGTCGCCAACAGCGCGGTGGCGGCGAAGGCGGCCCCGGCAACGGCAACATGCGCGAACGCATGCGTCAGCGTATGGCCCAGAACCGTGGCAACATGGGCGGCCAAGGTGGCCCGATGATGCAAGGTGGCGGTGATGGCGACCAGAACCCGCGTGCCGGTTTCATGCGTGCCATGATGGCCCGTCGTCGCGGCGACAACTAAGCCCTGAACGATTGATCTGTCCGGTCCGCGCATCCCCGCGGGCCGGAACTATCGGAGAATTTGCGTGAAAGTACTTGTCACAGGCCCCTCGGGTGCGATCGGTCAATACGTCCTTGAGGTGTTGATGACCACAGACCACGATGTGCGTGTGTTTGCCTTGCCCGACTCTATGCACCGGATCAATTTCCGTGACCGGATCGAAATGGTGCCGGGGCAATTGTCGGATAAAATCGCCTTGGCCGAGGCGGTCGAGGGCGTGGATATCGTCTATCACACCGCCGTCGTCAGCCCGCCCCCCGCGATGAAGCCCGAAACCATGGACGCCATCAACGTTGAGGGCACCCGCAATCTGGTGAACGCCTGTGCGGGGCGCGTGAAACGGTTGGTGATGGCCAGCTCGAACAACGTCTATACGCCGCACCGGTCCTCGGCCCTGTGGCCGGTTCTGGACGATGCGCCGCGCATGGCCCACGGCAACCCGCAACAGGCGGCCTTGGGCGAGAGCCTGATCGCCGCCGAGGACATTGTGTTTGAGGCCGCCGCCAAGGATCAGATCGAATACGCGATCCTGCGTCCCACGGTGGTTGCAGGCCGCAAAAGCCAGTTCATCGAGAACATGGTGGTCAGCATCCTGCAAAACCAGCAGAACCTCGATATGCAGCGCCGCATGTGGGACATGATGCAATGGACCCACGGCAGCGACATCGGCCATGCGGCAATGCTGGTCGGTGAGGATGAGCGCGCGCGCAACGAAAGTTTCCTTGTCGCGGGCGAGGAACCGATCACGATCTACGATGTGCAAAAGCTGATCTGGGATATCATGAACGTCGGAAAGACCGACAATCCCTATGCAGAGATCGCTGCCCAGAACAACATCGGCATCCCCAAGTTCGAGCCGCGCAAGCTGCGCGCGCTGGGGTGGCGTCCCAAGGTGGGCGTCAAACATTGTATCGCCGAGGTCTTGGGCCGTCTTGAATTCTACTCCTCAGCGGCGGTGAACATTCCCGCCTATATGCTGGACTAGGGTAACACTAACACTGCGTGAACCCGAACACGGGCGCGCGCGTTTACGGAAGGAACTGTCATGCGAGCTGTTGTCAGTGACGCTGCAGGACATGTCGGCCAGCGGGTGATCGAGCAATTGCTGGATCTGCGTTGGGACGTCTTGGGGATTGTGGGATCGGACGCCGAGGCGACCGCGCTGCCCCGTGGCGTGACGGGAAAGGTCTGGCCGAAACGGGCCGGTGCCTTTGGCAAGGCTCTGGACGGGATCGACGCGCTGTTGCTGTGCGAACCGGTGCAGGGCGACGCGGATTTCGACGCACAGGTCAAACGCACCACCGGTCTGATCACCGCCGCCGTCAAGGCCGGTGTCGCGCGGATCGTGCTGGTCAGCTCGGCACATGTCTACGCACCCGAGGCGCTTGTGCGCGGGATGGTGACCGAAACCACGCCGCTGGGCGGGGATGAGGGCGGCAATGTGGCCGTGCGTCAGGCGGCCCTGTCGCTGGAAAGCGCGCTGCGCGATGTGGCCGATCAGGTCGAATGCGTCGTGTTGCGCCCGTTGATGGTGATTGACCGCGATCAGACCCATCTGATCGACCGCGCATGGTCGGTGATGCAGGGGGGCGGGGCCACATGGGATGGCGACCGTCTGCACCCGATTGCGGCCTCTGATCTGGGCGATGCGGTGATGATGGCCCTGCGCACGCCCGGTGCGGCGGGGCACGCGTTCAACGTCGCCTCCGAACAGGCGGTGACGATTGACGTCGCGCTTCAGGAATTCCGCCGTCTGCGTCTGGTCCTGTCCGATTGCGAACAACAGGAAATTCAGGTCCGTCCGCCGTCGCCCCCCGCGCCGCCGGTTCTGTCGCTGGGCAAGGCGCAGACGCTGTTGCACTACCGCGCAAAACGTCCCGTTTGGGGGGTGTTGTCCACGCTGGCACAGGCCGCTGTGGACAAGGGCCGCGCCGAGGGCAAGGTCGATCCGCGCAAGTTCCAGATGCCCGCCGCGTTGCTGGCGATTGAGACCGGTGAAAAGCCGCTGGCCGGTAAGGTCGCCGTCGTCACCGGTGCGACCGCCGGTATTGGCCGATCTGCCGCCGTCCTGTTGTCGAAACTGGGGGCCAAAGTGGTCGCCGTCGCGCGTAGTGCCGAGGCGGGCAAGGCCCTGATGGATGAACTAGGTTCACACAGCCAGACCACCCCTGGTGTCTTCAAACAGGCCGACCTGTCGGAACTGTCTGCCGTGCGCGATCTGGCCGCCGATCTGTGCAAGGAATTCCCGCAGATCGACATCCTGCTGAACAACGCCGGTGCCGTGTTCAATGAGCGTGAGGTGACGTCTGAGGGAATTGAGCGCACGCTGGCCCTGAACCTGATTTCACCGTTCTACCTGACGCATCTGTTGGCCGATCCGCTGCGCGCGGCCGAGGGGGAGGCGCGGGTGATCAACGTCTCGTCCGAGGCGCACCAGAACTCGGCCCTCGACCTTGCGGATATGCAGTCCGAGCTGAGCTATCGCGCGATCCCTGTCTATGGCAAGGCCAAGTCGGGATTGATCATGGTGACCTACCTGTTCGCCGAATTGATGCAGGGCAGCAACGTCACCATCAACGTCGTCTCGCCGGGGGCGGTGCGCACCGAAATCTGGCGGTTCGAGGATGATCAGGACACGTCGAACCTTGGCCCGCAGCAATTGCAGCGGCGCAATGCGATGCGCGACCGGATGCGGATGAACATGATCTCGCCGTTGGAAAGCGCGGGCTATCTGGTCAACCTCGCCATGGCACCGGAATTCGCGGGCGCGTCGGGCTATTATTTCGACAAGAACGACCGCGCCCAATCGTCCGAGGCGACCTATGACCGCCCGCTGGCGCTGAAACTGTGGCGCTATGTCGAGGGTGTGATCGAACAGACCACCGGCACCAAAATCACCGGCGGACAAGAGGCCGAACCGGCCTGATCGCCACCCGATTTGCTCATCAAAAAACGCGCCCTGATGAACCATCGGGGCGCGTTTTAGTTACTTGATCGACTTTTTAAGGGTCTCCACATCGGTCAGTGTGGCGTAAAAGACCTGTCCCGGATCTTGGTCTTGATACCCCGTTGTGAAGTCCCTGTAGGTGTAGGTCGGACGTTTGAAGAACCCTTGGTTCTCTTCGGCCTGACTGATGGCGGCATAGGCGCGCAGGGCAACCTTTGTTTCCGGACTTAGTTTCTCGCTGAGCGCCTCTAGGTCTGTGTCCAAACTGGCCTCCAACGCCGCACTCAGGCTGCTGTCGGCGGCGTACAGCAGGTAATCGGCGGCCATCGTCAATGTCGCAACCTTGGCGGCGTCTGGTTGTGTGCCGATAGTGGTTTCAAAGTCATTGCCGATCAATAGTTGCGAAACATGAAGGCCGCCAACGATCACCAACCCGCCAGTCGTACTATCCGCGGCGGCCGAGCCAGACAGGAAACTTCCACCCAAACTTCCGCCTGTATTTCCAGATCTTGTTCCGGTCCAGCGGAAGACGAAAATGTTTAGGTCGGTCGACTTTTCAGCCAGCTCGGCGGACTTTTCGGCCACTTCATCTGCAAGTGCCTTGGCCGCGTTTTGGCTGTCGATGAGGTCCTGTCGGGGCGTGTCTGGGTCGTTCTCCATTTGGTTATTTGCCGCTTCGATCTCAATCAACTGAGCGACGGATAACTGTAGGTCTTCCAGACTTGCGCGGTACGCTTTTACGCCATCTTCACCGCCGTCGTACTTAAAGGATCTTGTCAGAACCCGCGTTGTTCCGGTTGTGCTAAAGCAAATGATCGAATTCGCGACCCGTTGACTGCTGGCCAGACAGGAACTGCCGATATGCGGTACCGGCAACTGGCCGTTAATCGACAAAAACCGTGTTTGGAGGGGGTAGTTCAGGCTGATCGGCTTGCGTAAACCGCCATCATTCGTTGTGCTTGTCGTCAGATCATCAAGAGCACCAACCCCTTGGGGGCTACAGGCGGATAGCAAGGCCGCCGCACCCAGCGCGGCCGCAGCTTGTTTTAGACGTGGCATCGCGATTATCCCTTTTATACTCGTTTAAGTGGTGAGAGCATAAAAATAGGGAAGTTCAGTCACCAAGGATCCCATGGCGCAACTGTCGCGCGAGTGACAAAATCGAGGGGGGTGGTGAAAAGTCACCCACTATGTGCGCGCGAGAACGCAGTCAAACGGAACTCGCGCGTTGTTTTCACGTTAGAGGCGCATCTTGACGCCGATTTCCGCGCCGAATTGACGCACGGCGGGATAGACGTCTTGGTCGCGCCAATGGATGAACTCACCGCTGACGCCATAGGTCTGGGGCGAGCACAGCCAGAGCGGCAGGACCGCCGCCTCTTCGGGGGATTGGTGCATGTCGCGCATCTGTTGCGGCTGGTTCAGGGAGGTCGTCACGGTCTGATAGGTGGCCGTGTCGATGGGACCGGGGTTGAACGCGTTGAACGCAATCGGCAGGCCGCCCATTTCCAAGGCCAAGGTATGCACCATCCCGTTCACGGCGGCCTTGCTGGCGGCATAGGCACCGGTTTTGGCCACGGGACGCACGGTCGCGGACGAGGACAGGAACAACATCCGCCCCGTTTGCGCCTGCATCATATGGGGCAGGATATGCCGGATCAGGTAGAAGGGACCGGTCGAATTCGCGGCGAGGATGTCGGACCACTGTTCCGGCGTGACCTCCCACAGGTTGGTGCCGATGGCGCCCGCCGATCCGCCGATGTTCAGGACGAAATCAATGCGCCCGAACCGGTCGATTGCGGCCTTGGTCAGGGCGGCGACATCCGCGTCGCTGGACAGGTCGGCGGCGACCGGCAGGGCCTCAACCCCGTCGTTGGCCAGCACGCGCGCCAATGTGTCCAACCGGTCCTGTCGGCGTGCGGTTACGACCAGTCGCGCGCCCGCCTTACCAAACAGACGCGCCGTCGCCGCGCCCAGACCGTCGCTTGCCCCCGTAATCAGGGCCACGGCCCCGTTCAAAAATGGTGTCATCCCGAACCAATCCCCTTTTACCCCCGGATCAGAATCGCCCGGGTCACGCCTCATTCCGTTCTAAAGGGCAGGGGTTTGATGCGTCCAGTCTTTGCCCCCGATTTCCGCACCTTCGGCCCATAAAACATTGGGATACATCACAGTTTTGCCGCAGCGTGAACAATCCAGTGTCACCTCGGGCACAACTGTCGCCCATATCACAGCGGTGTGAGGCAAAGGCTTGCAGAGACCCCCATGCCTGTGGTTGCCTAGGGGTAACTGGCCGTCCCGTTCGGGTGCGGCGCAATGGTATTTTATCGGCGCCACCGCGCGCCATGGCGATGGTTTTGGGGGTAGCATGAGTGTTGAAATGATTGGCTGGGGCGCCGCGATTGAGCAGGGCAATCCCGATCATCTGGTGGTGTTCATCTCTGGCTTTGGCCGTCCCGAGCATCAGCAGTTCCACTTTGCCGAATATTCCCAGCGGTTCCGCCAGACTAAACTGTTCCTGCGCGATCACACCAGCACCCAGTACATGGAAGGGATCAAGGGCGTCACGGACACGCCTGAAGAGAACGTCGAATTCCTGCGCTATATGATCGATAAGCTGGCACCACAGCGTGTGTCCTTCGTGTCGGGCTCGGTCGGGTCGCACCCGACGGTGGTTTGGGGGCTGGAACTGGGCGTCACGGATATTCACCTGTTGGGGCCCGTCACCGATATGGCGTCGATGCTGCAGAGCGAGCGCGCGACCCAGCAGGGGTTCCTGCCTTTGGTTGATCACTTTCAGAACATGATCAATCAGGGCTATCCGTACCAATCCCTGCGCCCCTATATGGAAGAGAACTGGCATAAAACCGATCTGATCGACGTCTATTACGGGCAGGGTGATCCGATTGACGTGGCGCAATCGGGCTATATCGAGGATATCCCGAACGTGCGCTCGACCATCTATCATCAGGGCAACCATTTCCGCGTGCCCGCGTGGGTGCAACGCCGTGACCCCGATCTGGAAAACCGGATCAACGGGCCGCTGGTGCGTCCGGCAGATTTGCGCGCCTCGGGGCAGACCGACCCGATTGAGCTGGGCTATGCGGCGGTGCGGTTGAAGTAATGGCCATGGACGCGCTGACCCCCGCAACGGATGCCCCGCAGCCGGTCTTTGTGCTGGCCCTGCCGAAAACCTATACGTCCGTGTTTGGCGGGATGCTGGGCCAGCATCCGGGGATCATGGGCACGCCCGAGTTGAACATGTTCGTCGGCGAAACGGTGCATGATTGGGCCTATCAACCGGCCAATGATGTGCTGTTTAACGTGTTTCGCGACGGGTTGTTGCGCACGCTGTCGCAACTTCAATTCGGGGCGCAGACGGTCCAGACCGTGCAGGCCGCCGAACAGTGGTTGGTGGATCGCCAGAACTGGCCGATCCGCGATGTGTTCGAACATCTGCGCGCGCTGAGTGCGCCGAAAATCCTGTTGGATCAGAGCCCGATTTACACGATGAAGCCGGCCTATATCCTGCGCATTCTTGACGCCTATCCGGATGCCAAGTTCATCCATCTGGTGCGCAACCCGACGGGGTGGGTGAAATCCATGCTGGGCTGGCAACGGATCGGTCCGGTGTTGCTGGACATGTACGCCCAAGAGGAACAGGGCCTGTCGCGCAAACCCGATCCCGTCGAAATCTGGCACGCCACGCATGAGGGGATTGCGGGGCTGCTGAGCCAACTGCCCGACGATCAATGGATTCGCGTGCAGGGCGAAACGGTTATCACAGATACAGTGCCCGCTATGCGCCGCGTGGTGGAATTCCTTGGCCTGTCGATGGGTCCGGCCGAGACCGAGGAGATGATGCATCCGGAAAATTCCGTGTTCGCCGGATGGGGGCCGCCCGGTGCGCGGGGCGGCAATAACCCCGATTTCCTGAGCGATCCGCGTCTTAAACTAAAGACGGTAGATCAACTTCCAGGTCTACTTAAGATACAGACCGATGCCATGAATGTGCCACCCGAGGCCCTTACATTTGCCCGCGAGTTAGGCTACCAGTAACACGTTCGCGTGACACTGGGGCCTGTTCCGCGATTTGAGCTGACGCAAGGTTGTCACTCGGCTTTGTCGTTATACGTCGTGTATAAAGGCCCGCTCTTTATCACAGCAAACTCACTTTTGGGTGAAGCCATCGGCTTTGCTCGCACACAGGCAAATTATGAATTATCAAGTTGGTATGAACCAAATCGAGCCTCAGGCGACTGGCAACGATATGCCGGAGCCGCTTTTTATTCTCGCCCTTCCCAAGAGCTTTACGTCCGTGTTCGGCAGCTGTCTTGGCCAACACCCGGGCATTATGGGTGTCCCTGAATTGAACATGTTTGTGGGCGATACCGTCCACGATTGGGCCTATCAGCCGGCGAACCAGCAATTGAACGGTGCATTCCGTGACGGGTTGCTGCGCACGTTGGCGCAGTTGAAATTCGGCGGTCAGACCGAACAGACCGTGGCGCAGGCCGAGCAATGGCTGGTGGATCGCGTGGACTGGCCGATCCGCGATGTGTTTGAAGAACTGCGCAAGCTGTCCGCGCCCAGCATCCTGTTGGACCAGAGCCCGCCCTATACCGCCTCGCCGCGCCATATCTTCCGCTTGCTCGAGGCCTATCCGAACGCCAAGTTCATTCACCTGACACGCAACCCGACCAGCTGGATTAAATCCATTGCGGATTGGAGAATGTTTGGCGAGGTCTTATTGGGTCTGTTCCGGAACGAAGAACAGGGATTGGCACGCCAACCCGATCCGATCGAAATCTGGCATGCCGCGAATGAGGGCATTGCCGCCGTTCTGGCCGATTTGCCGCCCGAGCAATCGATCCGCGTGCGCGGTGAGGATGTTCTGACCGATTTCGATCCGCAGATGAAGCGCGTGTTGGAGTTTCTGAACCTCGACACGTCTGATGCATCCATGGCCGAGCTGCACCATCCTGAACGCTCGGTCTATGCCAACCTTGGTCCGCGCGGTGCACGGTTCGGGAACAATCCGAACTTTCTGAAGGAACCCAAGCTGAAGCTGAAATCGCCCGAGGATCTGGAGAAGCTGATCACGATGAAGCGTGACATGGTCGAAATCCCCGAGGAGACGATCCAGTTCGCGGCGACCATGGGCTATAAATAACCCCGCCGCCGCGCCAGTTGGTAAAATGAAAAACGCCCGCAAGAAGCGGGCGTTTTGCGTTTTTAGTGGCTCTGGCGATTAGTGCGCCAGAAAGAAGTCGATGATCGCTTCGGTCCCGTTGAGGTCGGGGCGGGTGGGGCCGAACCGGTCGCCCAGTTTCGCCAGCAGGCGGCCCGAGCTTTCCGGTGCGCCGGGCCAGATATGGCCGAGGTTCGGGATCACACAGAACAGGACGTCGTCGTTTCCACAGCTGCTGTAGGATTTACAGTTGGAATCGATGTCCGAGATGCGCACGGTCGACTGGCTGCTGGAGCAGCCGTTGCGCGATGCGATATCGGCCAGAGCCTCGGTCGGGGGGGTGAGATAGCTGGAGGTGCCGCCGAATTTGCTTTTGGTTTCACGCTCACCGCCGTTCAGGGACACCGTGTCCTCGGCGCCATTCAGGTGCATGATCGGGACCTGACCGCTTTTGCAGTTGTCCATCGGGGCCGCACCCGCAAAGGGCGCGGCGGCGGCGATCATTTCAGGCACTTCGCACACAAGACGATAGTTCATCATCGCGCCGTTCGAAAAGCCGGTCACATAGGCTTTGGGTTTGATGGGGGTGACGGTGGCCAGATCGGACATGATCGCGCGGAAGAACTTGATGTCGTCGATGCCGCGTTCCACGGCAAGGCCGCAGCAGACCTCGGCGTTAAAGGTGCGGCGGAACCCGTTGGGGTAGACGACGATAAAGTTGTTGCCGCCCGCCTTGGCGTGGAAGAGGCCGTTTTCCTCCATCCATTCCGAGGTCGCGCCGCCGGGGTGCCATGCCATCAGGACCGGCATTTCTTTGCCGCTTGCGCCATCGGGGATAAAGACGGTGTATTCGCGCGCGCGCCCGTCGATGCGGATTTTGCGTTCCATCCGTTCGCCGGCGTCTGCGGCACTCGGGGCCACAAGGATCATCCCGGCGATCAGGGCAAGGCCGCTCATCCCGAGGGTCAGGGCCCGTGCAAGGCGTGATGCGATTGGTTTCATTGGACTGGTATCCTGCTCAAACTCTAAAAAACGTGATCGGTATCTTTGGGACAACCCGCCACGCGCCGTATGGTTCCGGTCAGCGTGATACGCGCCGTCGTCCGGTTTCCGTCGCGATCTCTTTTGCCATAGCGCGAAAATGGCTCAAAAACCACGTGGTTTAAGGGGAATTGACGGATTTGTCGGGATTTCGAGGGGGATCGGCAGAAACGCGCCATTTGCCTGTGCAATGGGCAAACTGTCGCTTGGGCGGTGTTTTCCTGTAACGCCCCTGTGATAAAAGAGGCATATCTGGTGCAACTCATTGCGAAAAAATCAAAATTATGCGATCAAAACGTATCGACCCCGTTGGTCGAAAGAGCGAGTGGATTTGATGCAAAAGAGCAATGCCGCAGCCAAAACCGGCGCGTCCCAGTCTGGATCCTATCGTCTGCACCCCAAGGTGACTGTCTCGCGGACGACAGGTGAAGAGAAGAACGCAGGCTGGAGCTTTCTCAAGCATGGGGAAACAGGGCGGTTGTTGCGGATCGGCCCTGAAGACGGCTTTTTGCTGGACCAGCTCGACAGTGGTAAATCCCCGCAGGAGATTGCCGCGATCTTTAGTACGAAATTCGGACGCGCGGTGCGTCCTGCCACGGTAGAAAGCTTTGCGCGCCAGATGGTGAGCGCGAATTTCATGCAGGCCGTGGATGAGGCCGAGGTGAAGGACGCCTCTGGCACCGGTTCGCCGACCCCCGAACAGGTCAAGGGCGCAGCCACCAAACCCACACCGGCCAAAACGACGCCGGTCAAGCCCGCACAGGCCAAGGCCAAGGCGGAAGAGCCCACCAAGCCCAAGGCCGCCAAACCGGCCCCAAGCACGCCTGCGCCCGACACGGCCAAATCTGACAAGCCGGTCACTGTCGTTCCTGAGAATGAGGCGACATTCAAGTCAGAACCGCCGGAAGACGGGCAGGGCGATGACACGATGTCGCCGTTTGATACGGCGCTTGATGATGCTCTTGTGGAGGAGGATGACGCCGGTGGCGACACCGACCTGAATGAGCTTGAGGGCATGGTGTTCGGCGGTGGTGGTTTCCGTCGCCGTCCGCGCCTGCGTGAGGTGAAATCGACCCCCGCCGCCGCCAAGCCCGCCAAGAAAAGCGCCAAGCCCAAGGCCAAGGCCGAACCGGAGGCCGCCGCGCCCGAGGCCGCCAAAGATCAGGCCAAGACGGACAACGCGCAACAGGCGCCCAAGACCGACACCTTTGCCAGCACAGAGGCCCCCGACAGCGATCAGGCCAAGGCGGCACCGGAACCTGATGAGGCCGCCGCGGACGAGAGTGCGCGCCTGTCCGATCCGCGTATCGCCAACCGTAAGGTGAAATTCGCGCGCAACCGTGGCGGGGATGAGCACAAAGCCCCCCCGGGGATGATCCGCCTGTTCGATCCGACGGGGATGCTGGAGACGCTGAACGACCTGTTCGGCTGGTATCGGCATGTGCAGTGGCTGCTCTATCCGTTGGTGATCTTTGCGGCCTTGGTCATGTTCAACCGGATGTCCGAATTCGGTCTGGGCGTCTCTGCGGGGTTCCAGTCGGTGTCGCGCATCGGCTTTATGCTGATCTCGCTGCTGACGGTGAACTTTTTCGGTCGGCTTGTGGTGGCGACCGTGGCGCATCGTCATGGGGCAAAAATCCATGACGCGGGTCTGACGTTCCTGTTGTTCGTGATCCCGCGCTTTGCCATCGACCTGAGTGGCGTTCAAAAGCTGGAAAAAGAGGGCAAGCTGGCGGTTTATGCAGCCGGTCTAAAGGTCAAGCTGTTCCTGTTTGCCACGGCCACGGTCGTTTGGGCGATCACCCGCCAGAGCCAGACGATGATCCCCGATATCGCGATTATCGTTGAGAGCTTTGCCCTGCTGACCTTCCTGATCGGGGCGTTCCCGTTGATGCAGGGCGACGGGTATAAATGGATGTCGACCTATTTCGATCAGCCGTTGCTGCGTCAACGCGCATATAACTATGTGTTTGGCACGAACAAGCAGATTGCCCAGTTCATGCCCGAACCGACCTCGCGCGAAAAATGGGCCTTTGCGTTTTATGCGATCGGCTCGGCCTTGGTGACGGCATTGATCCTGTCGCTGTTGCTTATCCATCTGACCACCGCGCTTGAGGGGCGCTATGGCGGGGCGGGCCTTGTGATCCTTGTGGGGATCGTGGGCGCGATCATGCTGTGGCTGAGCCTCATGAAAAAGGGTCAGAAAGAGGCCCGCAAAGGCAAGATGAAGCAAATGATGACCGAGCGTCTGGCCGAACGCCAAGCCTCGCGCGCCCAAGCCCCCGCCGGAGACGATGACGGTTTCGCCGGCATGATGGGCGGTGGCATGGGTGGCATGATGGGCGGCATGGGCGGCGGCGGTATGATGGGCGGCGGCATGGGCGGCATGGGTGGCGGTATGATGGCCGCGCGCATGGGTGGCATGGGCGGCGGAATGGGCGGCGGCGGCATGGGCGGTGCCCTGATGAAGCGCGGCAATTTCGACGTGGACCGCCCGCGCCAGCAACCTTTGGCCGGTGTCTATGCGGGCAACACGGGCGAGCGTCATCGCCGCCGTTGGTTCCCGCGGATGATCATTGTGGCCGCGCTCAGCACCTTGGCCTATCTCGCGTTCCTGCCCTATGGCTATGAGGTGGGCGGCGATTTCACGATCCTGCCCGATCAGCGCACGGCGGTGAACGCCCGCGTTCCGGGGGAATTGATCGAGATTTACGTGGATGAGGGCGATCTGGTCGAGGCCGGTCAACAGGTGGCCAAACTGTCCGACCTGAACGCCAAGCATCAGGTGGCCTCGGTTCAGAACAATCTGGAAAAGGCGCAGGCCCGTCTGGACAAACTGCTTGCAGGCGCTGCGCCCGAAGATATCGCGCTGGCCCAAGAACAGGTGGCCGGTGCCGCCGCAGACATCCCCTATCGCGAGGCACAGGCGACCCGTGCGATGACCTTGCTTGAGCGTGGCGCGATGTCCGAGGCTGAGGCGGATCGCTATCAAAAGGAATATATGGCGGCCCAGCAGGACCTGAAAACCGCCGAGGCCAATCTGGCCAAGGTCAGCGCGCCCGCGACCGAGGCCGACATTCGCATGGCCGAGGCGGACGTAAAGGGGCTTGAGGCGGATCTACAGTTCGCGACCGCCTCGCTTGCGGCGACCGAGATCAAAGCGCCCGTCGCGGGCCGCGTGGTGACGGAAAACGTGTCCCTTATCCGCGGGAAATATATGGATGCGGGCGATCTGTTCATCGAGATCGAGAACCACGAAACCGCGCGGGCCGAGGTTCTGGTGTCCGAAACCGACATCGGTTTGGTCAATGTGGGCGATCAGGTGCGTCTCAAGGCTTGGGCCAATTCGGACATCGAACGGGTCGGCAAGGTGATTTCCATCGTGCCCACCGCCGAGACCATGGAATTCGGTCGCGTGGTGCGGGTGAAGACACAGTTCGAGAACGAGAATGGCTTTTTCCGTCCGGGCATGACCGGTTTTGCCAAAATCGACGGGGATGAGATGTACGCGTGGCAGGCCTTTACCCGCCTGTTCGACCGGTTCTTCCGGATCGAGGTCTGGGGCTGGATCCCCTAAGGACGGTCGCCTCCGAAAACAAAACGCCGCGTCCAGATGGGCGCGGCGTTCGTCGTTTCGGGGGGCAGGGCGCGCTTAGGCGCGGTTGCGATAGAGGTCGGGATCGACCACGGACGCCATTGCCTGAATGTCTAGATCTTGGTCCAAGAACTCGGCGATGTGGCGCGACATCTCTTCGGGTTCGTCGACCATGCGGCGGTAATCGGCATACATGATCTGGATGTTGCCCTGCACCTCGGCCCAGCGGCGGAAATCCATCACATCGGTCTGGAACAGGTTGTAGAGCAGGTCGCGCCCGATCGTGTCGGGGTCCAGCCCGTCGCGGCGCATCATCTTTTCCTGCGAGGACAGGACCTCTTCGATGTCGCGCTGCATGAACACGATGCGATAGGGGACGTTGTTGGGCAGATCATAGACCAGCTTGTAGATCACCTTGACCGCGTGACCGGTCGAATCGGCGACCCAGGACGAATCCTCTTTCAACGCCTTGACCGGTTCGAACTCGTAATAGCCCATTGGATTATCGGCATTCGCCTTTCGTTCACCATCTACCACGGGTGAAATCCCGCCTGCCTCTAACATGCGCATCATCATGGACGTGCCCGAGCGCGGCAGACCGGAAACGATCGTAACAAAATTCTTACTAGTGCCCATTAAATGACAGACCTTGTGCTATAATACTCTCATAAACGTTATCGCATGTTGCGTTGCTTTGCGGAATATGTCGGAATGCTTATGCAATGACCTAGAGCGAAGTGTTGCCTTTTAGTT
This sequence comes from Rhodovulum sp. FJ3, assembly GCF_032918305.1. Taxonomy (NCBI): domain Bacteria; kingdom Pseudomonadati; phylum Pseudomonadota; class Alphaproteobacteria; order Rhodobacterales; family Paracoccaceae; genus Rhodovulum; species Rhodovulum sp. FJ3. The sequence goes on along the minus strand of NZ_JAWJUU010000001.1, from coordinate 55,081 downwards.
GGGCAGTTTTGGGTATTACGGCGATAATGTTTTTCTATGGTGAATAGGAGTTTGGGGATGGCTGACGATAACAACAAACCTGGTGGCGGTTTCGGTGGCCGGTTTGGTGGCGGCCAAGGGCGTTTTGGCGGCGGTCAGGGCGGTAACTTTGGCGGGGGTCAAGGTGCCGGTGCTGGCGGACAAGGCCGCTTTGGTGGCGGTCAAGGAGGCCAAGGCGGCATGGGCGGCGGCTTTGGTGGCGGCATGATGGGCGGCGGTCAGCGCGGCGGCGGCATGATGGGCGGTGGTCAAGGTGGCGGCATGGGCGGCGGCTTTGGCGGCGGTCAGGGTCGCTTTGGTGGTGGCCAGGGTGGTCAGGGCCAAGGCGGTGGCTTTGGCGGCGGTATGATGGGCGGCGGTCAAGGTGGCGGCATGGGCGGCGGCTTTGGCGGTGGTCAGGGTCGTTTTGGTGGCGGCCAAGCCGGTCAGGGCCAAGGTGGTCAAGGCGGCGGCATGGGCGGCTTTGGCGGTGGTCAGGGTCGTGGCATGGGCGGCGGCATGATGGGCGGCGGCGGCCAAGGTGGTGGCCAAGGCGGCGGTATGATGGGCGGTATGTCCCGTGAACAGATCGGCCGCATGGCATTCATGCGCGCAATGATGCAGAACCGCCAAGGCGGTCAGGGCGGTCAAGGTGGCGGCTTTGGCGGCATGATGGGCGGCATGGGCGGTGGCCAAGGTGGCGGCATGGGCGGCGGCTTTGGCGGCGGGCGCATGGGCGGCATGATGGGCGGCGGCCAAGGTGGCTTTGGCGGTGGTCAAGGTGGCATGGGCGGCGGCTTTGGCGGCGGCATGATGGGCGGCGGTCAAGGTGGCGGCTTTGGTGGCGGTCAACAAGGCGGCGGTGCAGCACAGGGTGGCCTCGGTGCCGGTCTGGCCCCGAAAGAGCCCGACAACATCGAAGACGCCGAGACGCTAGAATCCAAGGCACCGGCTGGTGGTTGGGTCAACTGGCGTCAGGATGCCAAAAAGAAAGAAGAATCCTAAGATTTACGGGTGCTTGCCCGATCCATCTTGCAGGCGGGTCCGACATGGTCGGGCCCGTTTTGCGTTTAGGCCGAGGCCTGTGACAAATAGGCGAAACAGCCGTGCAAGGCCGCGAAGTCGTCGTTGATCACCGAAATGCCGAACTGTTTTAACAGACCGCCGAACCGTCCCTTGTTCTGGAACGCAGTTTCAAACCCGTTGTCCATCAGGTGGGGCGCGACCGCGCGGGCCATGCCGCCACACAGGTAAATCCCGCCATATGGCAGCACCGTCAGGGCAAGGTTTCCAACCCCGATCCCCAGCAGTCGCGCAAAACTCGCCATGGCCTTGGCCGCGTCCGCGTCTCCATCGGCAAGGCGCGCCATGATGGTGTCGCTGGGTAGGCGGCTGTGACTGCCGCTGTGCCATGCGTGCAGGTTCGACAGGCCGCGACCGGACAACGCGTCCTCAAGTGCGGCGAACCCGAAATGCGCCCGCAGATAGGTCGCCAGTTCCAGATCCTCGGTCGTTTCGACGGGCAGGGACACGTGCCCCGCCTCGGCCGGTGTGGCGATCGGTCCCGCGTCGGTTTCGACCACGGTCGAGATATTGAACCCCGTTCCTAGGCCCACGACCAACCGCGATCCGCCGCCATTTTCCGCGCCCTGTCGCAGGGGCGTGAACGCCGTTTCCGGCAATATATCAATGGCATAGCCCTGCGCAGGTAGGTCGTTCAGGACCGTGACCGGTCCGCCGGTGATCGGTGCGATCGTTCGCGCATCGATGGTCCAGTTCAGGTTGGTCATCGTGCCCAGATTATCCCGCACGGGGCCCGCCATCGCGATGCAGGTCGCGGCCAATGCTGGCGCACCCGCGTCATCCAGATAGGCGCGCAAGATGGTTTCCAGATCGGCGTGCTCGGCATTCTTGAACTTGCGAACGCTGTTCAAATCCACACCATCGCCGGACCCAAGGGCCACGCGGGTGTTGGTTCCCCCGATATCGGCGACAAGAAACAGACGGTCGGTCATGGTGCGCTTTGCCATTCTAGAAACTTCAAATCCCGAGGGGATAGCGCATCATTCATAACAGGAAGTCAGCGCCCGTTGCTAGCGTTAACGGCTCAATAGGCGCATATTTACGTCGAGACCCAAAGAAAAAGGGCGGCCCAACCGGACCGCCCCCCCAGATGTTTAGGCGTCCCACGCCGTATCTTCGCCCTGCAGGCCACCGATGCGTTTGCGGGTGGGCAGGCCGATGCGATCAAGGATGGAGAAGAACGGTTTGGGGTCCAGTTCCTCAACGTTTTTCATCGTTTTGGCGTCCCATTCACCGGTCGCAACCAGCATCGCGGCGGCAACGGGCGGCACACCGGCGGTGTAGGAAATGCCTTGGCTGCCGACCTCGTTATAGGCGTCCTTGTGGTCGGCAACGTTATAGACGAAGACCTCGATCTCTTCGCCGTCTTTGACGCCCTTGACCAGATCGCCGATGCAGGTTTTCCCAGTATAATTAGGGGCCAACGAAGCAGGGTCGGGCAGACAGGCCTTCACCACCTTCAGCGGCACGACCTCTTGACCCTCGGCCGTCATGACGGGTTGTTCGGACAGCAGGCCGATGTTTTTCAGCACGGTGAACACGTTGATATAGTGATCGCCAAAACCCATCCAGAACCGCACGTCGGCCTGCGGGTAGTTGGTGGCCAGCGAATGCACCTCGTCATGGCCGGACTGATAGGCCTGCGAGGGGCCGACGACGGGCAAATCCCAGACGCGGCCGCTCTCGAACATGGAGAGTTCTTTCCATGTCTGGTCTTCCCAGTAATAGACGGTGCCGGTGAATTCGCGGAAATTGATTTCGGGGTCAAAGTTTGTCGCGAAGTATTTGCCGTGGTTGCCCGCGTTGATGTCGACGATGTCGATCGACTTGACCTCATCCATCATGTCGATGGCAAAGCGCGCATAGGCATTCACCACGCCCGGATCAAAGCCCGCGCCCAAGATCGCGGTTACGCCTTTTTCGGCACAGAGATCGCGTTTTTTCCACTCATAGTTCGCATACCACGGCGGGGTTTCGCAGATCTTGTCGGGTTCTTCGTGGATGGCCGTGTCGATATAGGCGGCACCGGTTTCGATACAGCCGTCCAGCACATGCATGTTCACAAACGCCGTGCCGACGTTGATCACGATGTCCACGCCGGTTTTGCGGATCAGATCGGCCACAGCGGCGGAATCCGTCGCATCGACCTGATGGGCCTCAAGAACGCCCTCTTGTTTCATCGCGCCCTTTTCACGGACCGACTCAAGGATCGCTTCGCATTTCGAGAGCGTCCGGCTGGCGATATGGATATCCCCCAGCACATCGTTGTTTTGCGCGCATTTATGCGCCACGACCTGAGCGACGCCACCCGCGCCGATGATAAGAACGTTCTGTTTCAACTCAAGAGATCTCCTTGGGTGCTGTTTTCCCGTCAACGTGCGCCCCCATTATGACAGGGCGGCAACGAAATCCTCATAAACAAAGTCACGGACCAACCGTTCGGTTCCATCCGTCTCACGTATGGCAATGGCGGGCATTTTCACGCCATTGAACCAATTCTTTTTCACCATCGTATATCCGGCGGCGTCCTGCATCGACAGACGATCCCCGACCTTTACCGGTTCGGGAAAGCCGAATTCGCCAAAGATATCACCGGCCAGACAGGATTTTCCGCAGATCATCCAGTTGTGCGGGCCGGTCTGTGCCATCTTGGCGTTTTCGCGATAGATCAGCAGGTCCAGCATATGCGCCTCGATGCTGCTGTCCACGATCGCAAGGTTTTTGCCGTTATAGAGCGTGTCCAGAACGGTCACCTCCAGCGTGGTCGAGTTCGTGATCGCGGCCTCACCGGGTTCCAGATAGACCTGAACCTCGTTCTCACCGGCAAAGCGTTTCAACCGCTCGGCCAGACGGGACAGGGGATAGTCCGCGCCGGTGAAATGGATGCCGCCGCCAAGGCTGATCCAGTTCATCTGGCGGATCAGATGGCCAAAGCGCGCCTCGATCCCGTTCAGCATCTCGTCGAACCGGTCGAAATCGTCGTTTTCACAGTTGTTGTGGAACATGAAGCCGCTGATCCGGTCCAGAACCGGTTCGATATTGGCGGGGTCGTGTTCGCCCAGACGGCTGAACGGGCGGGACGGGTCGGCAAGGTCAAAGCCGCTGGTCGACACACCGGGGTTCACGCGCAGACCGCGGGTGTGGCCGTTACTGACGTCGCCAAACCGTGTCAGTTGTCCGACGGTGTTGAAAATCACCTTGTCCGAGTTCGCCAGAACCTCATCAATCTCGTGATCGGCCCACGCCACGGAATAGGCGTGGGTTTCGCCGGGGAATTTTTCGCGGCCCAGCTTGACCTCGAACAGGGAACTGGACGTCGTGCCGTCCATATATTCCGACATCATGTCGAACACCGACCACGTGGCAAAACATTTCAGCGCCAGCAACGCCTTGGCGCCAGATGTTTCGCGCAGGGTCGCGATCTGCTCCATGTTCTGTCGCAGACGGGATTTGTCGATCAGGTAGTAAGGGGTCTGAATCATAGCGCTGCCTTGCCGTTGGCGGTCCCAATGAAAACCCGCCTATAGGGGAAACGGTTCCACCGGACAAGAACCCGTTGGACCCGTAATAAATTGTGAAGTTCCGGACCCGTGATATAGGTCGAAACGGGGAATGCCCCACAAGACAGGAGGACCCGCCATGCCCGCACCCGAGAACCGTTTGAAACAGGACCTGACCGCTGGCCGCAAAAGCTTTGGCGCGTGGTTGAACTTGGGCAGTGGTCCGGTGGCCGAAATGGCGGCGGGGTCCGGGTTTGACTGGTGCGTGATTGATGGGGAACACGGGCCCTTTGATGTGACCGTGATCCGAGATCAGTTGATTGCCCTGCGCGCGGGCGGATGTGACGCGGTGGTGCGGGTGCCGACCGATGCGCGCTGGGTGATTAAACAGGTGCTGGATCTGGGGGCGCAATCCATTCTGGTGCCGATGGTCGATACCGCCGAACAGGCCCGCGCGGTGGTCGCCGCCACCCGCTATCCGCCCAAGGGCACGCGCGGGGTGGGGGCCAGCGTGGCGCGCGCCTCGGGCTATGGGGGGTATTCCGATTACACCCGCACGGCGGATCAACAGATCGCGGTGATCGTGCAGGTCGAAACACGCGAGGCCCTGCGCAACATCGACGCGATTGCCGGTGTGGACGGGGTGGATGCGGTGTTTATCGGCCCTGCCGATTTGGCCGCCGATATGGGCTATCTGGGCCAGAACACCGCGCCCGCCGTGACCGAGGCGATAGATCAGGCCATCAAACGCATCCATGCGGCGGGCAAGGCGTCGGGGTTTATCGGCATGGCACCGGACAATTGGGCATGGGCAGCGGCGCGCGATGTAACATTTATGGCCGTGACTTGTGATCTGGTCGCGCTTGCCAACACGTTGCGCCATCAGGCACAACAAGCGCGCGAGACGATGGGGATCACATCGCGCTAGGGCTGCGACACTTGCGCACGTCGTATTCCGTGGGCCCGCGCGGCACAGTTGCAGAAAAAGGAATATGTTATGCGTCTTGGTCAACCCCGTGCAGGGTTCGGTGCGCACACACCGCCCGCGATCTTTCCCCCGATGTTTGGGCTGTTCGGCCTTGGCCTTGCGTGGCGGCGCGCCGAACTGGTGTTCAATCTGCCCCATGGGATTGCTGATCTGATCCTTGGGGCGGTGACGGTTCTGTTCCTGTTTGCCTTTGTGTCCTATGCGGCCAAGGTCGTGCGCCGTCCGGGTGTGGTGGTTGAGGATCTGCGCGTTCTGCCCGGTCGGGCAGGGATCGCGGCGATGATCCTGTCGGTCTATCTGTTGGCGGCGGTCTTGGTGCCGATGGCACCTGGAGTTGCGCATGTCCTGTATTGGGCGGGTCTGACGATGCACGCCGTTCTGGTCGTGCTGATGGCGCGCCTGTTGCTGACCGGTCCGGCTGAACAACGCGCGATCACGCCCGTGTTTCACCTGCATTTCGTCGGGTTTATCGTGTCACCGCTGGCCGGTGTGCCTTTGGGCTATGTGACGTTCAGCACGGTAATCCTCTATGCGTCGATCGTCATTGCGGGCCTCATCTGGGCGTTCAGCCTGCGTCAGTTCCTGCGCCAGGATGTGCCGCCGCCGCTGCGCCCGTTGTTGGCGATCCATCTGGCGCCCGCGTGTCTGTTGGGGACGGTGGCCGGTATTCTGGGCCTCTGGAACATCACCGCCGTTCTGTTCTTTGTGGCCAGCGGTCTTTTGATCCTGATGGTGGCCAAGGCGCGCTATCTGACCGCGGCGGGGTTCAGCCCGATGTGGGGCGCGTTCACCTTTCCTCTGGCGGCCTATGCGGGGGTGGCCTTGTTGGTGGCGTCCTCGGGCCACGCCGAGATCTTTCGCGTGATCGGCGGGGTGATGCTGGTCGCCGCGACGATGATCGTGCCGGTGATCGCGGCAAAGGTGTTTCAGGCATGGGCCAAAGGCGGCCTTGCGCTAAAAACCAACGCCGCGCGCGCCTGATCACGCAATCAGGGCTTTTCTTTCTGCCCCAGCCATGAAATAGGGAAGCGCCAAACGAAAACTCCCAAGGAGCGCCCAATGGAGATTCGCGAGGCCCTTACCTTCGACGATGTATTGCTGGTTCCGGCGGCAAGCTCGGTCCTGCCCAGCACGGCGGACACGCGCACCCGTGTGACCAAATCGATCCACCTGAACATCCCCCTGCTGAGCTCGGCGATGGATACCGTCACCGAGGCGCGTATGGCCATCGCCATGGCACAGGCCGGTGGCATGGGCGTGATCCACAAGAACCTGAGTGTCGACCTACAGCAGGCCGCTGTGCGTCACGTCAAACGGTTCGAGAGCGGGATCGTCTATAACCCGATCACCCTGCGCCCCGATCAGACACTGGCCGATGCCAAGGCACTGGCCGAGCAATACAACGTCACCGGTTTTCCGGTGGTGGATGAGCGCGGTCTGGTCGTCGGGATCGTCACCAACCGCGACATGCGCTTTGCCTCCGAGGACAGCACGCCGGTCAAGGCGATGATGACGCGCGACAACCTCGCAATGCTGACCGAGCCCGCCGATCTGGATCAGGCCAAGTCCCTGATGAAGGAACGCCGCATCGAAAAGCTGCTGGTGACCGACGGGCAGGGCAAGCTGACGGGCCTTCTGACGCTCAAGGACACCGAACAGGCCGTTCTGAACCCCACCGCCTGTAAGGACCAACTGGGCCGTCTGCGCGTGGCCGCAGCGACCTCGGTGGGCGATTCCGGGTTTGAGCGGACCGAGGCCTTGGTCGATGCGGGTGTGGATATCGTGGTGGTCGACACCGCGCATGGCCATTCCGCCGGTGTGATCGAGGCCGTCAAGCGCGCCAAACAACTGTCCAACGAGCTGCAGGTCATCGCCGGCAACGTCGCCACCGGTGACGCGACCCGTGCCCTGATTGATGCGGGTGCGGATGCGGTCAAGGTCGGGATCGGCCCGGGCTCGATCTGTACGACCCGTATGGTCGCCGGTGTGGGTGTGCCCCAGCTGACGGCGGTCATGGACTGTGCGGCGGCGGCGAACGAACGTGACGTGCCGGTCATCGCCGATGGCGGGATCAAGTTCAGCGGCGACTTTGCCAAGGCGATTGCCGCCGGTGCCTCCTGTGCCATGGTGGGCAGCATGATCGCCGGTACGGACGAAAGCCCGGGTGAGGTGATCCTGTACCAAGGCCGCTCGTTCAAATCCTATCGCGGGATGGGCAGCCTTGGCGCGATGGCTCGTGGCAGTGCGGATCGCTACTTCCAGAAGGACGCCGCCAGCGACAAGCTGGTTCCCGAAGGCATCGAAGGTCAGGTTCCGTACAAAGGCTCGGCCAACGCGGTTCTGCACCAACTGGTCGGCGGTCTGCGTGCGGCCATGGGCTATACCGGTTGTGCCACCGTCGAAGAGATGCGCAAGAACTGTAGCTTTGTGCGCATCACCGGCGCGGGCCTCAAGGAGAGCCACGTGCACGATGTTCAAATCACCCGAGAATCTCCCAACTACCGGATCGGTTAAGTGGCTGATTACTAAGGGATATAGTCTTCTCCCCGGGCTTCTGCAAAAAGTTGGAACGGCCGGGGAACAGACCGGAACATACCCTGAACTGGACTCTGCATCAGTGAGTCAGCTGATGCAAAAAGCGATAGCATTAGGGTCGAACTGATGCAGGACGAGGGCGTCGACATGATCGTCGAGGCCCTCGTCAAAATTCTCATGCTTCACGATAGAGGGAGGCGCTCGAACCTGCGACGCCTCTGAGCGGTGTATGCTGTAAATCGGGCCCTCGCGGCTCGACTTGCGTGATCCCCCGAGGCGCCTCCTACCATCAACATTTGCTATACCATCTGCTCGGGATGATGAGCGTCCGGGACGAACAACCATCAGACGCGGGCCTTGCACGTCAACGCAGATTTCACAGTCGTGCCACAGCAAGTCTCATGAGCTGCTGCCAAGGCCAATAGTTGGGGCTTCCAGACGCCGTCCCTTTGCCTTGCGGTGAAGCCTCAGCTCTATTGAGCAGTCCTTGAACTGGACGCGCTATGAGCTGATCTATGCTTCGATGCTGAAAGGGAGCCGCCATGTCGAAGCCTTGGGAAATTGAGACCGGTGCAGTGCCGAAGGTCGAGCGCCTGTATCTCGATTTCGACAGCTTCTTCGCGTCTGCCGAACAGCACTTCAACACCGGCCTGCGCGGGCGTCCTTTGGGCGTCGTGCCTTTGGATAGCCCGCATACCAGCTGCATCGCCGTCAGTCGTGAGGCCAAGGCGCACGGTGTGAAGTCCGGCGCCTCGATCCGGGACGCCCGAGCGCTGATCCCCGATATGATCTTCGTGATCGCCCGCCATGACGCCTACGTTCGACTTCACAAGCGTATCCTGACCGTCATCGGCAGCATCCTTCCGGTGGCGGCTGTGCGCTCGATCGACGAGGTTGTCTGCCACCTGTCGCCCAGCGAGGCCGCGCAGGGCAGGGTGCTGGCGGATCGCATCAAGGTGGCTTTGGCGCAGGCGTTCAGTCCTGCACTCACCTGCTCCATCGGCATGGCGCCCACGGAACTCTTGGCCAAGGTCGGGGCCGAGATGAACAAACCGGATGGCTTTGCGCTGATTGAGGCTCAGGCGCTGCCGGGCTGTCTGGCCCACCTGCCGCTCAGCGACTTGCCCGGCATCTCCAAAGGGATCGGGGCGCGCTTGGCGGCGGCAGGGGTGCGCGATATCGACGGTCTATGGCGTCTTGCCCCGAAGCAGGCGCGCAAGATCTGGGGCAATGTCGAGGGCGAGCGGTTCTGGAACGAGTTTCATGGCCTGCACGCCGAGCGCCCTGAGACGAAGAAAAGCATGTATGGCCACGGTCGCGTGCTGCCCCGTGACGGGCGCAGCCCGGATCAGGTCGAGGCCTGCGCCCGGCAATTGCTGCTCAGCGCGGCCCGGAGGTTGCGCCGCGATGGTCTACGAGCCACCGAGCTGGTGCTGAGCTTTCGAACGGGCAGGGGCGCCGAGGATGCCCAATGGCATTGGCGCGATAGCTTTCCCGCCGCGCGCGACGACCGCACCTTCACCCGCTCTCTGTCAAAGGGGCTGGCTGAGGCCCGGCGTCGCGTTCGTTTCTCGCCGCGTATGGTCAGCGTGACCTTGCAGGGGGTGGTGACCGATGCGGAGATCACCGGCGACCTTTTCGGCGGGGCGCTGGATGAGGGAGCGGATGAGGCCACGCGGCAGAAATGGGAAAGAGTCAGCGACCTGATGGACAGGCTGCGCCAGTCACACGGGGCAAACGCCCTGTCTCTGGGCGTGCAAGACGAGATCGCGGGCGGCTACGTCGGCGCCAAGATCGCCTTTGGCCGGATCCCGGACGAGGCCGATTTCAGTGAAGTGCCCACAGCCGACAAAGAGACGCAGTTTTTATCTTATTGAGACGGCCTTGTTGCGCTAATCGGAGGCAAGGATGATCTTGCCCTTTCCCTGTCAGCCTTATTGCACAGCTGCGATATCGGCCCGTCCGAGGGCCGAGCAACGGTTCATGATGGCGATGCGGATCTGGATTTCGGCGGTCTGACGGTCGGGATCTCGCGACATGATCCGATCGCCTAAGAGCTTCAGACGGTTCATCTGGGCCTCGACGCGACTTCGCGCGTGGTAGCCGGTCCATTTTTTCCAAATTGATCGCCCCAGACATCGCGTCGCCCGGAGGATTTCGTTTCGTGAGATCGCGGCAGGGCAATTCGGCTTCCATGCTCGGCCATTCCGACGGACCGGTATGATCGGCTCCGCTCCATGTTCGAGGATCGCGTTATGGCAGCGGCGCGTGTCGTAGGCGCCATCGGCCGTGACTGTCTCTATCTCTTCGCTGGCCGGAATCTGTGCCAGCAGTTCCGGCAGGATCGGGCTGTCGCCCTGGCGGCTGGAGGTAAACTCGACCGCGCGAATATCGCCAGTGGCGGTGTCCATCGCAAGATGAACCTTGCGCCATTCGCGCCTGCGCGTCGCGCCATGCTTGCGCGAAAGCCATTCTCCATCCCCTCGAAAGCGGATCCCGGTGCTGTCGATCAGCAGGTTCAGAGGCTGGCCTGAGCGCCGATACGGGATCTGCACCTGAGTCCGAGCCTGACGGCGGCACAGCGTCGAATAATCCGGCACGGGCCAGTCCAGCCCGGCCATCTCGATCAGGCTTGCGACCAGACCGACGGTCTGGCGAAGCGGCAGGCCGAACAGCACTTTCAGCGTCAGGCAGGTCTGAATGGCGCAGTCGGAGAAGGTCTCGGGATGACCACGCTTGCCATTTCGGTCTGCCTGCCAGGACATTGCCGGATCGAACCAGATGGACAACGATCCTCGTCGCTTCAGGGAGGCGTTATACTCGGACCAGTTGGTCGTGCGGTAGCGGGTGTTGGCAGGCTTTGGCATGCCATCGATCTAACCATCAGGATTCCTGAGGTGAATCCCTCTCACCGATATGTGCAACAACGCCCCTTCGATCCGTCCTACGTGGGCGAGAGCGGTGGCCAGCCGCGCTCCGTCGCGTCGCCGGACATCAACACCGAAGACTTCATGGCCGCGATCGATTTCCTCGGTCTGCATGACGCTGTGGACCGCGAACGGATCGGCATCATCGGCATCTGCGGCTTTGGTGGCATGGCGCTGAACGCAGTGGCTGCGGACAAGCGCGTGAAAGCTGTCGCGACGACCTCGATGTATGACATGTCGCGCGTGATGGCGAAGGGCTACTACGACAGCCTGACCGACGAACAGCGTGCCGAAGCCCTTGAGGCGATGAGCCGTCAACGCTGGGAAGACGCGGCCTCGGAAAGCCCGGCGCTTGCGGGCGGTCTGCCCGATAGCCTCGACGGGATCGATGATCCTGTGATCCAGATGTATCACGCCTACTACAAGGATCCCGAGCGCGGTTATCACCCCCGTTCGGTGAACTCGAACGACGGCTGGACCGTGACCAACCCGCTGTCCTTCATGAACATGCCGCTGCTGACTTATATCGACGAGATCTCCCCGCGTCCGATGCTGGTCATCGCAGGCTCCGAGGCGCATTCGCGTTACTTCTCCGAAGACGCGGTGGCCGCAGCCGCTGGCCCGAAAGAGCTGATGATCATCGACGGTGCGGATCACGTCGACCTCTACGACCAGGTCGACATCATCCCCTTCGACAAGCTTGAGGCGTTCTTCAACCAGAACCTCGTCTGATCGCGTTGCGATCTATGAAAAAGGGCAGGGCGGATCGCCCGCCGATGCCTTGAACGCTGAAGAATGAACGCTCCACCAAGGTTTTGGTGGAGCGTTTTTTAGGGCGCGGGCGGCTTTTCTGAATTTGGGCAGCCCCGCGTCCTTTTGGTTTTTCGGCCTGTTGTCGCCAATCGCCTTTGGGGGGAAACACGAGTGGCCAAGGATTGGCCCTTCTAAAAGGTCAGCTCACATTGATCCAGGTGGTCATGCCCGAGGCCGCATGGCCGAGCATGTGACAGTGAAACAGCCATTGTCCAGGATTGTCGGCGACGAAGGCGATCTCCAGCGGCGCGTTTGGATAGCTGAGGATCGTGTCGCGCATCGGGCCGAGGCTGCCATCCTCGGTCACTTGACGGAAGTGCATCCCGTGCAGGTGCATGGCATGGGGAAAAGCGGTGTCGTTGGTCAGCTTGACGCGGACCGTCTCGCCCCGGTCGAGCTGGGCGAAAGGCGTGTCGGTCATGCCGACCTGGCCCGCCAGCGCCCAGAATTGGCCCTGCTGCGCCATTTCGCGAAAACCCATGGAGCGACCATGCATCATCGCGCCGGACATCCGGCCCATAGCGCCGCCCTCCATCGCCAGCTCGAGCCGCCGGGCGCTGTCGATCCCCGACACTGTCATGTGCGGGTTTGGCGGCAGGGCTGAGGGGGGATCACGCCGGGTTGCAGAGGCTTTGCCATGGACCGGGAACCGCGCCTGGGGCCGCCACTGGTCATCATCGTCGAGCCTGAGGAGCGCCGCGGTGTCGCCGTCCTGCGCCGTTACATCGACGATCAGATCGATGCGCTGCGCCGGAGCAAGGATCAGCTCTGCCGCGACCGGCTCCGGCGCAGGCAGGGGCATGCCGTCCAGCGCGACGGTCCACCCATCAAGGCCCGCAAGTTGCAGCACGAAGATCCGGGCATTGCTCGCGTTAATCAGACGCAGCCGGAGGCGCGCGTTCGCGTTCACGTCACGGGCGAAGTCGAAAGTCCCATTGGTGCCCAGCAAGTTGCCGAACCGGCCGCCATGGCTGAGGCTCATCGGATGGCCGAAGGGTTCCATGAATTGCGCGTCCTCGGGGGTCAGCAGCCAGTCGTCAAGGACCAGCACTGCATCCCGGTCGACCTCGGGCGCCTCAGCCTCTTCGACGATTAGCGCGCCGGAAAGTCCGCGCGCCACTTGCTCGAACGAGTTGGTATGTGCGTGATACCAGTAGGTTCCGGCATCTGGCACGGTGAAGTCGTAGTCAAAGGTGCCCCCCGGCGGCACGGCCTCCTGGGTGAGACCTGCCACGCCGTCCATCGCGTTTTCGATGCGGATGCCGTGCCAGTGGATCGAGGTCGGCACCGGCAGGTCGTTTATCAGGCGGCGAACCACGCGCCCGCCCTGTGGCACCCGCAGGGTGGGGCCAGGCAAGGTGTTGTCATAGCTCCAGACCTCGGTCGCGGCGTAGTGTGGCGGGGCGATCTGCGCGGTGGCGACGCGGGCGGTCAGTGTTTGCGGGCCTGCCGCACGCAGCGGCAGGGCGGCAAGCCCCGCGGTTCCGGCCAAAGCGCCGCAGAAGGCGCGTCGTGTCATGCGTGCGGCCATGTCAGTTGATCCCATTCGCGCGTTGCAGCTCGCGGATATAGGCGATGATCGCGCCGACATCGGCGCGCGTCAGACCGGATTGCGCGGGCATGTCTCCGAACGTCCAGTGATGGGCGCGCACACCGTTTTGAACCGCCATGACGAAAGCCATATCGCCGTGGTGGCTTGGTTCGTAGATTTTGTGCACCAGTGGCGGGCCGTAACCCATGAGGCCCGTCGCATCGGGCCCGTGGCAGGCGGCACAGGTCGCGTCGAAAGCCCGCTGGCCCATCGTGGCGTTAGCGGACAAGGTTTCGGGCACCGTGATCGAGACGAGCGGTTCGCCGTCGGCGGGCGCTGCGCTTTGCGCCGGGGCATCGGGCCGGGTAAGGTAGTAAGCGCCACCTGCAAGGGCGATGACGGCCAAGGCGGCGGGAATGGTCTTGTTCATATCTCGTGATCCTGAAGGTCTCGGCCATCAAGGCCAGCCAAATCAATGAACTGCGATAGACATCGCAGTCGCGGCGTTGATGCCGTCAGGATCTGGGAGGGGGCAGGTCTTGGGAGGGGTAGACGGAGCGCGGGTCGATCATGTCATGCGGACGTGTGTTGCCTACCGTCACCGGGTTCAATGTGAAGGACAGGAAAACAGGCAAAGCATAAACCGCCGGACCGCAGCCCGCGCCGTAATGGCAATCGACCGCCGAGCCATGCCCCGCCATGTCCTCCATGGTCGGGCAATCAGCGCAGGCACCTTGCATGGGCATTGCGCCCGTCTGTGAGTGAGGCATGTCATGCGCCTGCACCGCGCCGGGCAGGAAGGCCCAGGCGGTTAGGATCAGCGCGATGATGACGAGGATATGCCGCATGGTGACCTTCGAGTGAATGACCGGACTATGACCCGGTGCGCTTTGCAAGGTCAACTGCGGCAGACAATCTCACTTCAGCTTACCCGGCGAAGGCACGAATGCCCATCCAGATCCCCATGAACATCATCATCAGGTTTTCGGTCAGTGAGATGAACCCAAGCGGCACATTCGAGTTACCGCCGACGCAGGCGCATTTAAGCTCACGCTTGTCGATGTAGACCGCCTTAAACACGCTCACCGCGCCGATCGTCCCGATGAAGAGCGCCACCGGGGCCGAGATCCAAGGCAGCACGCCTGCGGTCATCAGGATGCCCGCCAGTGCTTCGCCATAGGGATAGAGCTTGCCATAGGGCACCCACCGTTTTGCGAGCAGGTCGTAATTCAGGAACATGGTCGAGAACTGCTCCACATCTTGGAGCTTCTGGATCGCCAAGACCGTCATCGACAACAAGATGAACCAGATGACGCTTTGCCACGTGAGAACCGTGCCATACTGATGCCACGCCAGGCCGAGCGCCAACAGCGCGCAGACAGAAAAGATCGCGATGACCGGCCGGTAACTGGTGTCGCTTTGCTCCTCCTTTGGCGGATCGATCCCAAGAAAGATGCGCAGCTCGTCGTGGCCTCAGACCCGTTCGCCGTTTACAAAGGTCTGCGGGGTCGTCTTCACATCATGTTCGCGCATGAATGCGTCGGTCTCTTCGCGGGTCTTGAGGTGGTGGTCTTCCACCTCATAGCCATGGGTTTCGAGCAGGTGTTTCGACTTCAAGCCGAAGGGGCAGGTATGCTCGGGCATGACCATGCGGTAGAGCGCCGCGGTTTGCTTGGTGTCTTTGGGCATCTCATTCTCCTTAGCTTGCGCAGGTAAATTGGCCGCGGAAACCCGCGGTATAGTCGGGACCGGCCGTCACGATCAGGTCTTGAAGGTTTTCGTCGCTCCGGTTGACGCGCGCTGTCAGCGGATCGGCAGTAAAGCCATCGCCATCGGCCTCAAGCCGGATAAGGTCGCCGCTGATCCGGATTAGCGCGCTGTCACGACCGGTGACGAGGACCGGCGGGCTTGTCTGGGTATAGGTGAAGCGGCAGTCGGTGCCATCGGGGAACACCTTCTCGATGTCATCCTCCGTCAAAAACTCTGGATCGACGGTTTGGACCACCTCAGTTGATAGCGCCTCGGCGGCATCTTTTAGCTCCGGTGCGGGTGCGGCCGGCTTTGGCTGCGCCTCGCCATCGGCCGCGATGCTGGCCAGCAGATACCGCATTTCGGCGATCTCTTTGTCCTGAGCGTAGACGATGCTGTCTGCCAGATCCCTCACCCGAGGATCGGTCAGGTTGGCGCGCGACGACGTCATAATCGCGATCGAATGATGCGGGATCATCGCGCGCATGTAAGAACGGTCCTGCACCGTGGCCTGGCCGCGCACAAGCCACAGCGCCCCGGCGAAGACGACAATCGATCCCGCGAAGATGGCGATGTTTGCACTGCGGTTCTTATACATTCCCAGCATAAAGGCCAGCATTACAAAGGCCATCACCGCGCCCATGACCACAGCCATATAGGCGCGTGTTTCGGACCAGAAAACATGGCTGACAAGGTAAGTGTTCAGATACATCAGACCGAACATCAGCAGCGTCGAGGTCGCGATCATCAGGAAAAAGCGTGTGTAGGCCATCGAGGATCTCCAGCTGTAACACTGGGTTAACAACCTTCCAGTGGGTGGATGTTCCCTAAAATCTTCATGCAGATTGGACGAGGCGGGACGTGAGGGCGCTGGCCTGAAACTGACCTCGGCGGCCTATGGAACGGCGCCATGCGCGTTCGAGTGGGGCCTCTCTGACAAGGACGCGCTGACATGTGTTGGACGTAGTCGCCGTAAACTGCATAGCACCGCACACCGAACAGACCTGCTGCTTGGCAATAATCGCGATAACGACAGGGCACGGGATAGCCAGAACGGGGCGAATTGGCAGGACGGCTGTTTGCGCGTGGTCGTCTCTGTGAGACCACGCCCAATCAGCAGCCTGCCGATAGAGGGGGAAAGGAGGATTTGTAGTCTTGCTCTACTGAAAGAGAGCAACAGCAGGCGCGATCCAGCCAGGTTAGCTGAAAGACCGATAACAGAAAGGAAAATAGCCGCTTAGTAATGACCCCGCCCGAAGGTTGTTGTTGGCAGCCCACCGCGACGCTCAGGGCGCACGAAAGAGCATAGCGGAACCGTCCCGGCCGACCTCCCTGCCGAAGACGGAAATCTTGAACCGCGCAGTTTTCAAAGCTCGGCCCGCTGGCCGCGCGCTGCGCAGGGAGGTTCAAATCATGAATGACATGACAACGCGTCGCTTCGGCGGCTTCGTAAGCGCAGTTCAGGACGCTCAGAAATTCGTTCGCGCAAATGACGCCAGCCTGCGCTGCATTCTTCGCATCGCTGGGGGAGATTATGGCGAGGATCTGCTCCGTGAAACCCGTCGCATTTTCGAAGAGGAGGACATGCCTGACGTAAGCCAACTTGGCCGGCTTTTTCGGGCGATGCGGGTAATCCTCATGGAAGCTGCACACCTTCCCGGAGACCAGCTTGCTGCTTTGCGCTGGCACGGGGCCCGGCTGTCTGATTTGTCGTTTCGGCTTCCGGCTTGAGATGAAAAGGCAGGCCCCGCAAAGGGGCCTGCATCGCCACTGCAAAATGACATCCTTGCCTAAGCGCCTTACCCGATCGGGATATCGATCACGGTTTCGTGATTTCCGAAATTTTTCGACGGTCAGAGCTACTGATCATGAATGAGATCATGACCGAAAAGCAGGCAGCGCGATACCTAAATCGCAGCACGAAGACGCTCCAGCGTCGGCGTAGGGACGGTCAGATTTCGTTCATTCGAGACGGCCGGATCTACTATCGCCGCGCTGATCTCGATGCCTATCTCGCGGCTCGACGAACAGAGGCGACGAAGGCACCTCCACCTGCTCCTGCACCCAAATACAAACCGCTAAACGGCCGCGCCAAAGCGCATCAGGATGCGCTGCTCGACATCATCTGATGGCGGCCGCTCGCCCCCCCCATTCCAATTCATCCATATGGAGCTGTTAAACATGAAGACAGTCAAGAAAATCGGCCGTTTCGCCATCGTAGAAAATCGCAAATCGCTATATCTTCGTTGGTGGAATCCGCACGCCAAGAAAACAATCTCCGAAAAACTCGGGGCTAAAACGCTCGAAGAAGCAAAGACCATCGCAAAAGAGCGCATTCGCGTCATCACTGATCCTTCTGAGACCATTCGTGCGGATAGCAATGGTGATCCTACATTCGGCGAGGTCTGGCTCGCATTCGAGCAGGAGAAACGAGCGAGCTTGGGAAAGAACCGTTTCAGGCTACTGGAGAACCGTAGAGAGCTATACTTCCGCCCACATCTTTGGTCGGTCCGCATGTCTAAGATGGGGCCAGCTTTGCGGGACCTTGTGAAAGCGCTCCAAGATGGCACGACCGCGCCGCGGAAATACTCTGGCCGAAAGGGGGAACCACGAAAACCGAAGCCCCTTCATCCCAACACAATTAACGACATCATCTCGAGCGCGATCGAAGTTTGTGCGATTGCCAAAAGCGACGGCGTTTCAGCGCATAATCCTCCAAGGAGGCCGACGATTGCCGGCACAACAGCACCGGCCGATCGCGATCCGAAGGGGCGGTATCTCACTTTCGAAGAGATCGGCAAGTTGATCGAACTTTGCCGGCGGCCTCACGTGCTGGAGTTGCTCCTGCTTGATCTGGGGTGCGGGGCCCGGATTGGCGCGGTGGCTGATCTGCGCGGCGAATTCGTCCACCAAGATCTGGGTGTGATCGACTTACTCGGCGCCGGTATCGAAACGAACAAGCGCAAGCCCATTGCGCCGATCACTGGACCGATGGGGCGCATCTTGGATCGGCTGGTTGCTGAACATGGGGACGGATACCTCATCCATGCCAAGTCGACACCGCTCGCTCTCAGTTCCCGAAACTGGACGCAGATGTTCAAGCGCCTTGTCGCTCGGGCGGGGATCGATAAAGATCTGGAACCCGGCGCGACGCCAGCCAACTGGTATTCGATCCGACGGACGTTTGCAGACTGGCTGGACGAACGCGTGAGCGATGCTGCAATCTCTGCAGTCATGGGCCACTTCGACATTACGAAGCGGACGAGAAGCCAACTGTTTGACGCTGGCAGCCCGATGACGGAGATTTACAAGCGTCGGAAACTGGCTCCGGTCCTCGAGGTCGCGAAGGTTTTGGAAGCCGAATGGTGGCCTTCCATCCAGGCGTTTACGAGTGTAGACCTCGGCTCAAATCCGGCGGGACTGATGCACGAGAGAGAAAAAAGTAAATGATTACAATGATAGTCAGTGATAATCCGTCAATGGTGATGCGCGTCCACGACGTCCAGATCACCCGCGAAAGCCCGAACTACCGCATCGGGTAAGGATCGCCGGATAACGAACAGGAACGGGGGCCAAACGGTCCCCGTTTTTTGTTGGTCACCGCATGCGTGTTCATGTTATGTTCTCGTCGTCTAAGCCATAGGAGGATGCAGAATGATCAACGGCAGTTGTTGTTGCGGGGCGGTGACGTTTCGCCTGTTGTCAAAGCCGACCATGATGGGCACCTGCCATTGCTCGCGCTGTCGCAAGGCGGGGGCAAGTACGATCGTCTTTGTGAAAAGGCAGGATCTGGAATGGCTAAGCGGGCGTGAGCACGTCCAGACCTACCATCCCCAACCGCCGTTTAAATATGGGCGCTGTTTCTGTGGGACATGCGGTACCTCTCTGGGGGAGATCTTATCGCCGGACGACAGTTTCCCCATCGCGGCAAATGCTCTGGATGGGGATCTCGGGCTGACAAACCAGTTTCATGAGTTCGTTTCGGATAAGCCCGCGTGGTACGAGATCTGTGATGATGCGCCCCAATCTATGGGGCATCCCGCCTGATAGGGGCCCTATCTGCGAAGCCGACCCCAAAGGGTCGGATTTTTTTCGTTTTTCCCTGCATATAATGGCTAAACACCGCGCGCACTCTGCCGTTTGGAACAACGGGGCATAACGTTTTTTAAGAGTGCACGTGGCATGACAAATGATGTCAGCAGTTGGGGGTGGTACGTCCCGTCGAACCCTCCGGGCTATTCGATATTCTCGGAAGACAACCTAGATGGGTCGTTGAACGGGCTAGTGGTGGACCCTGCGGGGTATGTCGAGGTCATCCTGCGCGATGCCAACCATGACGGTATCATCAACGACGATGACTTTGACGATGGGTACAGGACCGATCCCGGCGAGTATGTGATTGGACCAACGTCGACTCTGACCCCTGACGAGGTTGCCCTCTATACCAATGGAACGATCACCATTGCCGGAACCACCTATACCGATATCGACATGGTGGTGACCCTGTTCACCGATGGCACCTATTCGGTGCGGATCATGGATTACGATATTCCGCCCGGTATCTATTCCGACGTCACCTACATTCAACTCGGCACATGGAATGGTGTCGATTATACCGGTGTGACCCTCACCGGTGTGGATCAGGCGTTCGTCTGTTTCGCCGCCGGTACGCGGGTCGACACGCCAGATGGCCCCAAGCGTGTGGAACGGTTGCAGGTCGGCGATACGGTTCTGACGCGTGATCACGGGCCACAGACCGTCCGCTGGGTCGCAAGCAGCCACGTGCCTGCCCAAGGTCCAAACGCGCCTGTACGCATCCCTGTGGGGGCGCTGGGCAATGATCGGCTGGTCGAACTGTCCCCGCAGCATCGGGTGATGGTCGGCGGTCCCTTGATCGACCTCTATTTCGATACGCCCGAGGTTCTGGTGCGCGCCAAAGACTTGGTCGGGGTGAACGGCATTTCCTATGTCCGGCGTCCCGTTGCCCATTACGTCCATTTCGCCTGTAACCAGCATGAGGTCGTCACCGCCCATAACATGGCGGTTGAGACCTTTTACCCCGGACCACAGGCGCGCGACATTCTGGGGCAGGGGGCGTTTGACCGCTTTGCCACTGCGGTTGGGGATATGACCGCCTATGGCCCCATCGCCCGTCCGGTGTTGTCGGGGGCCGAGGCGCGTGTGCTGGCGGGGCTGTTGTCACAGGACGGCGGTGCGCTGGGCCCAAAGACGCAGGGCCATAAGACGCAGGACTTGCACGCCCCAGCGCAATAGGAGACAACCGCGCCAACAGTCAAATAGGGGCACGCGATGACACCGGCGGCGCGGATTGCAGTGGCAATCGACATTCTGGATCAGGTTCTGACAGGCGAGAGCGCCGAGCAGGTTCTGACCAACTGGGGCCGGTCGAACCGGTTCGCGGGCTCCAAGGACCGCGCGGCGATCCGTGATCTGGTGTTCGACGGTTTGCGCTGTAAACGCTCTTACGCTGCGCTGGGCGGTGCGATGACGGGGCGGGGCATCATGATCGGGTCCCTGCGTGCCACTGACACCGATCCTGCAACCATGTTTACCGGCGAGGGTTATGCCCCAACGGCCCTCAGCGCCGATGAGGCCGGTTTTCAGCCCCCTGAGTTGAGCGATGGCGAACGTCTGGACGCGCCAGAGTGGCTGCTCGATGATCTGCGCGCCAGCCTTGGCGATAACCTAGACCCCGTGATGGATGCCCTGCGCCACCGTGCGCCGGTGTTTCTGCGGGTGAACCTGCGCAAGGGGACGGTCAACGACGCCCTGCGCAGTCTTGCCCGCGATGAGATCACCGCCGAGCCGTGCGATCTGTCGCCCTCGGCCCTGCGGGTGACGGGCAATCCGCGTCGGGTGCAGAATTCCGCCGCCTATCAGATCGGTCTGGTCGAACTACAGGATGCCGCGTCACAGGCGGTGGTCGATCTACTACCGCTGGTCGATGATCTGCGTGTGCTGGACTATTGCGCCGGTGGCGGGGGCAAAACGCTGGCCATGGCGGGGCGGGTGGCCGCGCGGTTTTATGCCTATGATTCCGCGCCGCGCCGTCTTGCGCCGCTGGCCGATCGCGCCGCGCGGGCGGGGGTGGATGTGGCCCTGATGCCGGATCGCGCCGCCGTCACCAAATCCGCGCCCTATGACCTTGTTCTGTGCGATGTGCCCTGTTCGGGCAGTGGCGCGTGGCGGCGCAGCCCGCAGGGCAAATGGGCCCTCAGCCGCGCCGATCTGGACGGCCTGCTGGGCACACAGGCGGGGATCATGGATGAGGTCGCCGACCTTGTGCGTGCAGGCGGGACGCTGGCCTATGCGACCTGCTCAATGCTGAACGCCGAGAACGGCGATCAGGTCCGCGCGTTTATGGACCGTCACCCCGGCGCGTGGCGTCTGGTGCAGGACCGCGCTTTTACCCCGCTGGATGGTGGGGACGGGTTCTATGTGGCGATCTTAACCAAAAATTAACGACCTATAATCAATCCTTTGTCCCAAGCGCACCGCAACGTGATCAGGTGCTAAAGACAAAGGGCCCCCATGGCGTCGAGCGAGATTTTGACCAGCGGTGTCCGGCGTGAGGCGGATGGCCTGCGCGCCGGTCTTCTGTTGGCTGTGGTCGCGGCCCTTGTGGCGGTGGCGTGGGTGTTGGGCGGACACGTTGGTCTGTCCCTGATCGCAGGCGCGGGGGCGGTGCTCGTCCTAGCCCTGATCTACTTGTCCAAGGTCGCCGCGCGCCAGATTTCCCGATATTTTCTGCGTCGCTTTGTCGAGGGCGATCATGCGCCCTGTCTGCTGACGGATGAGGTGGGCCGTATCGCATGGGGCAACGTCGCGGCGCAAACGCGGTTTTTCGCGCAGGGGCCGCTCTCTCTGGTGCGGGCGCTGTCGTCGCTGACGCCTGAGCCGCAGGGCATTATCTACCGTTTGCAGACACGTGCGGCACAGGACGGGTCGGCCATGGATGAATGCCGCCTTGGCCCGCGCACGGCGGTGATGCGGGTGCAATCCGTCGGGCGGGGCCAATTCCTGTGGCGGATTGAAGAGCGGGTTGAGGCCGATACGACGGAGACACCGACAGATAGCGCCGCGGTCGGTCTGCCCATGTTAACGGTGGGACGTAAGGGCACGGTTTTGTTCATGAATACGGCGGCCCGGAACCTGTTCGGTCAACGCGTCAGCCACCTGCGCGATATCGGTCTGGGAGAGGTCGCCCGCGCCGGCGCGCGCGTGACAATCGACAGTCCCGCCCAAGGTCGCGTCAGTGCGCAGGTCCATGTGGTCACGGGCGCGGCGGGGCGTCAGGATCTCTATCTGATCCCCGCGCAAATGCCTGAACAGAGCGCGGGCGCAGAGTCCGTGTTAGAGGGCCTACCGGTCGGGATCATTACGCTGGACGCCGAAGGGGAGATTCAGTCGATCAACAAGCTCGCTCGCGACATGCTGGGTCCGGTTGAGGCGGCGGGCGATCTCTCCGATTTGTTTGAGGGGCTGGGGCGGTCGTTGCAGGATTGGTTCATGGACGTCGCCATGGATACCGTCCCAAGCGCGGCCGAGGTCCTGCATGTGCGCCGTCCCGACAAAGAGGTGTTCTTGCGCGTCGCCCTCAGCCGCGTCGCGACGCCCGACGGGTTGCAGGTCGTCGCGATCCTGACGGACGCCACCGAGCTCAAGACGCTAGAGGCGCAGATCGTCCAAAGCCAAAAGATGCAGGCGATCGGTCAACTGGCCGGCGGTGTTGCGCATGACTTTAACAACCTTTTGACAGCAATATCAGGTCACTGTGATCTTTTGTTAATGCGGCATGACAAGGGTGATCCGGACTTTGGCGACATTGATCAGATCGCCCAGAACGCCAATCGCGCGGCCAGTTTGGTCGGGCAACTTTTGGCGTTCTCGCGCAAGCAAACCCTTCGTCCCGAGGTGCTTGACCTGCGCGACGCCCTTGGCGAGCTCAGCCATCTGTTGAACCGTCTGGTGGGCGAGAAAACCACGCTCAGCGTGCGCCACGATCCCGGCCTGCCCTTGATCCGCGCGGACAAACGGCAACTGGAACAGGTGATCATGAACCTTGTGGTGAATGCCCGCGATGCCATGCCGAATGGGGGCGAGATCAAGGTCGACACGCGGTTCTGTAGCCTGTCCGAACCCTTGCGCCGTGACCGCACGCAGGTGCCTGCGGGGGATTATGCCATTGTTAAAGTCGCCGATCAGGGCACAGGCATCCCTAAGGAGTTGCAGCAAAAGATATTTGAGCCCTTCTTTACCACCAAGAAAACCGGCGAGGGCACGGGGCTCGGCCTGTCCACCGCCTATGGGATCGTGAAGCAAACGGGGGGATTTATCTTTTGTGACAGTGCGCCGGATCAGGGGACCTGTTTCACCCTGTACCTACCGTCCTATCGCGGTGGGCGGCGCGCTTTGGCGCCTGATAAAGCCGCCCCCACGCCAACGCCGATTGCGATGCCACCTGTGGTACCGCACCGACCCAAGATCGACCCTGCGCCCCCCAGACTGCCCGACAGTGACGGCGCGGCCGAAGGGGTTGTTCTCTTGGTCGAGGACGAGGC
Source organism: Rhodovulum sp. FJ3 (assembly GCF_032918305.1). NCBI lineage: Bacteria > Pseudomonadati > Pseudomonadota > Alphaproteobacteria > Rhodobacterales > Paracoccaceae > Rhodovulum > Rhodovulum sp. FJ3. The sequence goes on along the minus strand of NZ_JAWJUU010000001.1, from coordinate 31,355 downwards.
GCCGGTGCGCGCCTTTGCCTCGCGTGCGCTCAGGATGCGGGGGTTCACGGTGATTGAGGCCGAAAATGCCGAACAGGCGCTGAGCACGCTGGAGGACCCTGACCTGTCGGTGGATGTCTTTGTTACGGACGTCGTGATGCCGGGCAAGGACGGCCCGACGTGGGTGCGCGAGGCCCTGCTGACCCGTCCCGACACCAAGGTTGTGTTCGTGTCAGGCTATGCCGAGGACAGTTTTTCCGACCATCAGGCGAAAATCCCGAATTCGGTGTTCCTGCCGAAACCGTTTTCCCTGTCCGAACTGACCAGCACGGTGCGTGGTCAGATCCATTAACCGCCCTTGGCCCGCGCGTAGACGGCGAAATCCGCTGCGCGTTCGTCCCGCAGGCGCGCCGCCAACTCGGGCGATAGGTCCAAGGCCAACTCCGGAGAGACATTGCGCGCGGGCGGGGTGGGAACGGTAAATCCCAGACGCGCAGACAGGAATGCCCGCAGATCGTCTTGGCGATCATAGGTAAATAGGTGGTCCACGATGACCGCACCCTGACCGTTACTGACAAAGCGCGCCTGAGAACCAACCACGGCCCACGCGGGCGGGTCGTCAGACAGATGCGCCGCGACAAAGTCATTGAACGACCGGCCCGCCGTCGAGTTCGGCTTCCCGTTTAGAGCGTCACGCGAGCGATAGCGATACCAACTGCCCAGCCAGTCCACTGGCTCTCGAATCACGGCCAGCGTTTCAAAGGTGCCCGCCTGATCCTGAAACAGGGTGGGCAGGAGTTTGTTCCGCATGCGTTGGGCGTTCGTGTGTTTCAGATTCTGTGGGTGGCGCAACACCACATCCGCGCGGTCCCCGAGCGCGTCCATATAGGCGTGCGTTCCGGTCTTTGGCACCGAAAGAAACACCAGCTTTGCCGCCCAAAACGCCATCATTGTGTAAAAAATCCCTTAAAAACACGCCTTCGCGCGCAGTGTAAACCGGTCGTTAACCATTGGCGATAGAACAATGGTTAAGAAATTTATCTTGAAATGTTCTCTTTTTGGTCTCATACAATTCAGAACAGGACGTGAACATCCCCAGCATTGCCGCCTTCGGGCAGTTGTGGAATAAGGAAACAAATTCATGGCGACGGCAGATCTTTTGACTATGGCAGAAAAACGTAATCCCGATAAGCAAAAGGCGCTCGATTCCGCCTTGTCCCAAATCGAACGTCAGTTCGGTAAAGGGTCCATTATGAAACTGGGCGGGGACAACCCGATTGCCGAGATCGAGGCGACCTCGACCGGCTCTCTGGGCCTTGATATCGCGCTGGGGATCGGCGGTCTGCCCAAGGGCCGGATCATCGAAATCTACGGCCCCGAAAGCTCGGGTAAGACGACGCTGACGCTGCATTGTGTGGCCGAGGAACAGAAAAAGGGCGGGATTTGTGCGTTCGTGGACGCCGAACACGCGCTGGATCCGCAATACGCGAAGAAGCTGGGCGTTGATCTGGATGAGCTGCTGATCTCGCAGCCCGACACCGGCGAACAGGCGCTTGAAATTACCGATACGCTGGTGCGCTCGGGCGCGGTCAGCATGGTGATCGTGGACTCGGTGGCCGCGCTGACGCCGAAATCGGAACTTGAGGGCGACATGGGCGACAGCAACGTCGGCGTGCAGGCCCGTTTGATGAGCCAGGCCATGCGCAAGCTGACCGGCTCGATCGCGCGTAGCAATTGTATGGTTATCTTCATCAACCAGATCCGGATGAAGATTGGTGTCATGTTCGGCAGCCCCGAAACGACGACCGGTGGTAACGCGCTGAAGTTCTATAGCTCGGTACGCCTCGATATCCGCCGCATTGGCGCGATCAAGGACCGTGATGAGGTTGTCGGCAACGCCACCCGCGTCAAGGTGGTCAAGAATAAGGTCGCCCCGCCGTTCAAGCAGGTGGAATTCGACATCATGTACGGCGAAGGCATCTCGAAAACCGGCGAGTTGCTGGACCTCGGGGTCAAGGCCGGCGTGGTTGAGAAGTCCGGCGCGTGGTATTCCTACGGGGATGAGCGGATCGGGCAGGGGCGTGAGAACGCCAAGACCTTCCTGAAGGAAAACGCCGATATCGCCAACGATATCGAGGACAAGATTCGCGCGGCCCACGGTTTGGATTTCGACATGCAGGGCGAGGCGGGCGAAGACGTGCTTGAGGGCTAAGCCGCCCCACAGAATTGCGAAAAACCGGGGTCCAATCGGGCCCCGGTTTTTTGTTGCGGTGGACAGGGGCGCGCCACGGCGATAAACGAGGTTGATCCGTTTGTTTCGCCACGGAAAGGCCCAGACATATGCCGAGCTTGAACGACATCCGTTCGACCTTTTTGAACTTCTTTGAACGCAATGGTCACCAAGTGGTGGATAGCTCCCCGCTTGTGCCGCGCAACGACCCCACCTTGATGTTTACGAACTCGGGCATGGTGCAGTTTAAGAACTGTTTCACGGGGGTTGAGACCCGCGACTATGTGCGCGCCACCACGTCCCAGAAATGCGTGCGCGCCGGCGGCAAGCACAACGATCTGGACAACGTCGGCTATACCGCGCGCCACCACACGTTCTTTGAGATGCTCGGCAACTTTAGCTTTGGCGACTATTTCAAACCCGAGGCGATCCCCTTCGCTTGGGAACTGATCACCAAGGATTTCGACATTGATCCCAAGCGGTTGCTGACCACGGTCTATCACACCGATGACGAGGCGTTCGAGATCTGGAAAAAGGTCGGCGTGCCCGAGGATCGCATCATCCGCATCGCCACCTCGGACAACTTCTGGCAGATGGGCCCGACCGGCCCCTGTGGTCCGTGCACCGAGATTTTCTATGACCACGGCGATCACATTTGGGGTGGCCCTCCGGGCTCGCCCGAGGAAGACGGCGACCGGTTCATCGAAATCTGGAACGTCGTTTTCATGCAGAACGAACAGTTCGAAGATGGCTCGATGCGCGCGTTGGATATGCAGTCGATCGACACCGGCATGGGGCTGGAGCGGATCGGCGCGCTGTTGCAGGGCAAGCACGACAACTATGACACCGACCTGATGCGCAGCCTGATCGAGGCCAGCGCACATGCCACCAGTCAGGACCCCGATGGCCCCGGCAACGTGCATCACCGCGTGATTGCCGACCATTTGCGCTCGACCTCGTTCCTGATTGCCGATGGCGTGATGCCCTCGAATGAGGGGCGCGGCTATGTTCTGCGCCGCATCATGCGCCGCGCTATGCGTCACGCACACCTCTTGGGCGCCAAGGATCCGGTGATGCACCGTCTGGTGCCCGCGCTGGTCCAACAGATGGGCGCGGCCTATCCGGAACTGGGCCGTGCACAGGCGATGATCGAAGAGACACTGAAGCTGGAAGAGACCCGTTTTAAACAGACGCTGGACCGTGGTCTGCGCCTGCTGGACGACGAACTGTCTGGTCTCGACGACGAGGCCCCGCTGCCCGGTGCCGCGGCGTTCAAGCTCTACGATACCTATGGCTTCCCTCTCGACCTGACGCAGGACGCGCTGCGTGAAAAGGGCCGCACGGTGGACACCGACGGGTTCGATGCCGCCATGGCCGAGCAAAAGGCAAAGGCCCGCGCCGCATGGTCGGGCACCGGCGAAACCAAGGACGCCGCGATCTGGTTCGATCTGGCCGACGCCCATGGCGCGACCGATTTCTTGGGCTATGACACCGAAGTGGCCGAAGGTCAGGTGGTCGCGCTGGTCCTTGACGGGGAATCCGTCAAGGCGCTGGAGGTTGGCCAGGAGGGCTGGATGATCGTGAACCAAACGCCGTTTTACGGTGAATCGGGCGGTCAGGTCGGGGATACCGGCACCTTCCTGAAATCGGACGGGTCCGGCACGGTCAGCGACACCCAGAAAATGCCCGGTGGTCTGTTTGCCCACCGCGTTGTGGCAGAAAAATCCGCGCTGAACGTGGGCGATGCGTTGGAACTGCGGGTCGATCACGCCCGCCGCAGCGCCATTCGCGCCAACCACTCGGCCACGCACCTGCTGCATGAGGCGCTGCGCAATGCGCTTGGCGATCACGTGGCACAGCGCGGTTCGCTCAACGCGGCGGATCGTCTGCGGTTCGACTTTAGCCACGCCAAAGCGCTCAGCGCGGAGGAGCTGACGCAGGTTGAGGCCGAGATCAATCACTACATCCGTCAGAACACGCCGGTCGAAACCCGTATCATGACCCCCGACGACGCCCGCGCCATCGGTGCGCAGGCCCTGTTCGGCGAGAAATACGGCGATGAGGTCCGCGTGGTGTCGATGGGCGCGGCGGACACCGGCAAGGGCTCGAACGGCAAGACCTATTCGATTGAACTTTGCGGCGGCACCCACGTCAAACAAACCGGCGATATCGGTCTTTGTGTGGTCCTCAGCGATAGCGCGTCCAGCGCGGGCGTGCGCCGGATTGAGGCCCTGACGGGGCAGGCGGCATTGGATCACCTCGCCACGCAAGAGGCCCGTTTGACCGCGGTTGCGACCGTCCTCAAGGCCCCTGCGGCCGAGGTTGAGGATCGCGTGAAGGCCCTGATGGATGAGCGTAAATCGCTGGCCAACGAGGTCGCCCAACTGCGCCGTGAACTGGCTATGGCCGGTGGTGCGGCGGGCGGTGCAGGCCCCGAACCGGTTGAGGTCGGCGGTCTGAAACTGTTCGCGCAGGTCCTCAGCGGCGTGTCGGGCAAGGACCTGCCGCCCCTGATTGATGAGCACAAGGCGCGCATGGGATCGGGTGCGGTTCTGTTGATCGCGGACACGGGTGGCAAGGCGGCGGTGGCCGCAGGCGTTACCGGCGATCTGACCGACCGTCTGTCCGCCGTTGATATGGTGCGAACGGCGGTGGCCGAACTGGGTGGCAAGGGCGGCGGTGGCCGTCCCGACATGGCCCAAGGCGGCGGCGCAAGTGCCGAGAACGCAGAGGCGGCCATCGCGGCTGTCAAAACCCTGATCGCAGGAGAGTAACATGCCCGCATTGTGGATCGCACACGTCACCGTCACGGACGCCGACGCCTATGGCAAATACGCCGAACTGGCCGGCCCCGCGATTGCCAAACACGGCGGTGAATTCATCGCCCGTGGTGGCCGTTTCGTTCAGCTTGAGGGCAAAGAGCGTCCGCGTAATGTCGTCGCGCGCTTTCCCTCGGTTGAGGCTGCCGAGACCTGCTATCACAGCGACGAATATCAGGCCGCATTGGACCACGCCCGCGGCGCGTCCGAACGCGAATTGGTGATCGTCGAGATCACCGAATAATCCAACCGGATTTCAGAGAGCCAATAGGGCCGCATCCCCACCGGATGCGGCCCTTTTCTGTGGCTTTGTCACTTGCCGCGATTTTCGGCGCCCCATAGTATTCGCATAGGTTGTGTTTCGATTGGGGGATGAAATGGGGGCAAAGGCATGGTTCGCGGCGTTTTCGAACGGCGATCCGAAACAGGTTCTGGCCAATGCACCGGTGTTGGACGTGGCGGCGACACGCGCCTTTTTGGCGGAGATGTTCCCGGATCAGAGCGTCGAGGACCTCGGCGAAACAACGCTGTTCGACCTTGATCCCAGAAAAAGAGAAATCCGTGCGGGCGTTTACGGCGATCTGGTGATCCTTGCGCATGAAGGGTTCGCCAAGGACAAACCATCCGATATCCCTCGGGCGATGCTTGCGGGGGCCGCATTTGAAACAACCTATGTGCATGCCACCCATTCCGTGGTCGATTGGTGTGCCATCAGTCAGTGGAAAAACGGTGAATTGGTTCGGTCGCTTAGTTTGGCGCCGGATAACGGCATCATAGAAACCATCGGGCAGCCAATGCCGTTTGAGTCCCCGTTCTGGAACGGTGAGTTCGCGATGGACGACGAAGACGAATACCCATTGCCGTTTCACCCGCTGGACCTGTCCGAGGCGGCCTTGGCCGCGACTGTCGGGTTCGGGTTTGAGGGTGACCCGAACACATGGGTCTGTGATCCGGCAGATATCCCGATCCTGTCGTTCAAAATAGGTAGGGCGAAATCCGGCGGGATATTGGGCAAGATCAAGGGGTTGTTCGGCTAAGCCCCGACCCAGAAACGAAAAACGGGGCCGCGGGGGCCCCGTTTTGGTGTTTAGCTTGCGGCGCGTGAGGCGCGTTTGCGCTCATGCGGGTCAAGGTAGCGTTTGCGCAGACGGATGACGTTCGGGGTCACTTCGACCAGTTCGTCGTCGTCGATATAGGCAATCGCCTCTTCCAGCGAGAACTCGATATGCGGGGTCAGGCGGACCGCGTCGTCCGAGCCCGAGGCGCGCACGTTGGTCAGCTTTTTGCCCTTCAGCGGGTTCACCTCAAGGTCGTTGTCGCGGCTGTGCTCACCGATGATCATGCCGGTGTAGACCTTGGCCTGCGGACCGATGAACATGCGGCCACGCTCTTCGAGGTTCCATAGCGCATAGGCCACGGCATCGCCGGCCTCCATCGAGATCAGAACGCCCGCACGACGGCCGGGGATCGGACCTTTGAACGGGGCCCATTCGTGGAACACACGGTTCAGAACGCCGGTGCCGCGCGTGTCGGTCAGGAATTCGCCGTGATAGCCGATCAGGCCGCGCGACGGAACATGCGCGATGATACGGGTTTTGCCCGCACCGGCCGGTTTCATCTCGACCAGATCACCCTTACGTGCGCCGGTGATTTTCTCGATCACGGCACCCGAGTACTCGTCATCCACGTCGATGGTGACTTCTTCGATCGGTTCCATCTTCTGGCCGCCTTCGTCGCGGAACAGAACCTGCGGACGCGAGATCGACAGTTCGAACCCTTCGCGGCGCATGTTTTCGATCAGAACGCCCATCTGAAGTTCGCCGCGACCGGCAACCTCAAACGCTTCGCCGCCGGGGGTGTCGGTGATGCGGATGGCGACGTTTTGCTCGGCCTCTTTCATCAGGCGTTCGCGGATAACGCGCGATTGGACCTTTTTGCCGTCACGACCGGCCAGCGGGCTGTCGTTGATGCCAAAGGTTACGGTGATGGTGGGCGGATCGATCGGCTGGGCGGGGATGGCGTCGGTGACTTGGGGCGCACAGATCGTGTCGGCCACGGTCGCCTTGGCCATACCGGCCAGCGAGACGATATCGCCTGCTTCGGCGACGTCGATGGGCTGTTGTGCCAGACCGCGGAAGGCCATGATCTTGGTCACGCGGAAGTTCTCGATCAGGCTGCCGTCGCGCGACAGGGCCTTGACCGAGTCACCGGTTTTCAGGGTGCCGGTTTCCACACGACCGGTCAGAAGACGACCGATGAACGGGTCCGAGCCCAGCGTGGTCGCCAGCATGGTGAAGGGTTCGTCGCGCTTTTCAACCTGCTTGGGGGCAGGGACGTGCTTGACGACCAGATCGAACAGCGCGCTCAGGTCCTTGCGGGGACCTTCGAGGCTATCGTCGGCCCAACCGGTGCGGCCCGACGCGTAGAGATGCGGGAAGTCCAGCTGTTCGTCGTTTGCGCCGAGGTTGGCGAACAGGTCGAACACCTCATCCAGCGCGCGGTCGGGTTCGCCGTCGGGCTTGTCGACCTTGTTCACGACCACGATGGGGCGCAGGCCAAGGGCCAAGGCCTTGGACGTCACGAATTTGGTCTGGGGCATCGGGCCCTCAGCCGCGTCAACCAGCAGGACAACGCCGTCAACCATGCTCAGGATACGCTCAACCTCGCCACCGAAATCGGCGTGGCCGGGGGTGTCGACGATGTTGATACGGTGGTTGTTCCATTCCACGCTGGTCGCTTTGGCCAGAATGGTGATGCCGCGTTCACGTTCCAGATCGTTGCTGTCCATGGCGCGTTCCGCCACAGCCTGGTTTTCGCGAAACGCACCGGATTGTTTCAACAGCTCGTCAACCAGCGTCGTTTTGCCGTGGTCAACGTGTGCAATGATTGCGATGTTGCGCAGTTCCATAAGTCATGCCTTTTCAGGAGGGTTGCGCGGGCGATAGCGTGCAACCGCAGAAAAGGCCAGCCTTTAGTGCATCGAAGATGCAGAAAACAGGTGAATCACAAGGATTCCGGCAAGGATCAGGCCAATTCCGGCGATGGCTGGCAGGTCCAGACGTTGCCCGAATGCAAAGAACCCGATCACCGCAATCAGCACGATCCCAAGGCCCGACCAGATCGCATACATGATCCCCACGGGCATCAGTTGGACGGTTTTCGACAGCAGATAGAACGAAATCCCATAGGCCACCGCGACCCCCGCCGTGGGGATCCAGCGCGTGAACTGGTTCGTCAGCGGCAACAGGGTCGTGCCGACGGTTTCGGTCAAAATCGCAAAGAAAAGAAAGACATAGTGTTTGGGCATGTGAACCTAGCGCGCGATATAGCGGTCCCGACGATGGTTGGTGGCGATGATGATGTTCAGAACCACCGCGCCGATCAGTGAGTAAAACACCGTTTCGGGATCAAACAAAAGGACGGCGGCCAGAAACACCCCCGCATCAAAGATCAATTGCGTGACACCTGCCCGAATATTGTGCCGATCCTGCAGGTAGAGGGCGACAATCCCGACCCCGCCAAGGCTTGCCCCGTGGCGAAACAGCGCAAGCAGGCCCGCACCGGCGGTCAGACCGCCAAGAATGCCCGCGACAGGCCGTGAAAGATGTTCAAACGTGATCGCCGCAGGCATCAATTCGGTGAACAGCGACAACAGGGCGACCGCGCAGAATGTTTTGACCGTGAACCGCCAGCCCATCCGCACAATGGCCAGCGCGTAGAACGGCAGGTTCAACAGGAAAAACCACGTCCCGAACGACCAATCGCCCACATAGCCAAGGATCAGGGACGCGCCCGCGATCTGGCCCGTGATCAATTCCGCGCCCCGCAACAGGGTCACGGACAGCGCGACCAATCCGGTGCCGACCAACAGGCCCTGAATGTCATCTAGGAGCGTGTGCCGCTCGGGGGGGGAGGATAACAGCATGGCCCGACTTTGCCGCCCTATACGCCAATGTCCAGCCGAAATCGCGCGCCCCGAGCCGTTTCGTCGGGGCGCGCGGGGGTGGGGTTAGCCCACCAAGGCCTTGTTCAGGTTCTCGTCGATCTTTTCGAGGAAGCCCATGGTCGTCAGCCACCCCTGATCAGGACCGACCAGCAGGGCCAGATCCTTGGTCATCGAGCCGCTTTCGACCGTGTCCACGATGACCTTTTCCAGCGTGCTGGCAAAATTCATCAGGGGATCGTTCCCGTCCAGTTTCGCGCGGTGCTTCAACCCGCCGGTCCACGCAAAGATCGACGCGATCGAGTTGGTCGAGGTCGCCTGACCCGCCTGATGCTGGCGATAGTGGCGGGTGACGGTGCCGTGGGCGGCCTCGGCCTCCATGATCTTTCCATCGGGGGTCAGCAGTTGGGACGTCATCAGACCCAGCGAGCCGAACCCTTGGGCCACGGTGTCCGATTGCACGTCGCCGTCATAGTTCTTACAGGCCCAGACGAACCCGCCGTTCCATTTCATCGCACAGGCGACCATGTCATCGATCAGGCGGTGTTCGTACCAGATACCGGCGGCCTTGAACCGCTCTTCGAACTCTTCCTCATAGACCTTCTGGAACAGCTCAAGGAAACGCCCGTCGTATTGTTTCAGGATCGTGTTCTTGGTCGACAGATACACGGGCCAGCCAATCGACAGGCCATAGTTCAGCGACGCACGGGCAAAGTCGATGATCGACTGATCAAGGTTGTACATCGACAGGAAAACGCCTGCCGACGGGGCCTGATAGACCTCTTGTTCGATCTCGGTGCCGTCCTCGCCCACGAATTTCATGGTCAGCGTGCCGGGGCCGGGGAATTTCATATCCGAGGCCTTGTATTGATCGCCGAACGCATGGCGTCCGATCACGATCGGCTTGGTCCAGCCGGGGACAAGGCGGGGCACGTTGCGACAGATGATCGGCTGACGGAAGACCACACCGCCGAGGATGTTGCGAATGGTGCCGTTGGGGCTGCGCCACATCTTTTTCAGGCCGAATTCCTCAACCCGTGCCTCATCGGGGGTGATGGTGGCGCATTTCACCGCCACGCCGACCTCTTTGGTCTTTTCGGCGGCGTCGATGGTGATCTGATCCTCGGTGCGGTCGCGTTCCTCGATCCCGAGGTCGTAATAGAGCAAGTCGATATCAAGGTAGGGCAGGATAAGCTTATCCTTGATGAACTGCCACATGATGCGGGTCATCTCATCGCCGTCCATCTCGACGATCGGGTTTTCAACTTTGATCTTGGACATCACAACCTCATGTCTCTGGCGCTGAATGCTGAGTCGATGAGGTCTTGTACCAAAGTCGCAGCTTTAGCCCAAGCAAATGTATGCAAATGTATACAGAAAATTCAGGGCGCGTCGGATCCGGCGAAAAATGCGGCGATACGGGCGCGCATGTGCTCCCACAACCGTGGCGCGCCTTTGGCGACTTTGGTTCCCACACGGGTTGCGATCTGGGCCTCGGACACGTTGTAGTCGATCCAACTGCCCCCGCCGTTGGCAAGGTTCAGCAAAAGGGGCTGCACGCGGTCGATGGATTTCGCAAAGATGGCATCCGCGCTCTCGGCCGCCTCGAACTCATCCCAGAGGGCGCGCATCTGGGTGGCCTGATCGGCTGGCAAGATGTTGAACAGACGCTGGGCGGCGGCCACTTCGGCGGCGGCAAGTGCCTCGGCGTCGTGACTGCCATGGATCGGGGCGTCGCCGGCGTCGATTTCCACGATGTCATGCAGGATCAACATACGGATCACGCGGTCGATGGACACATCCGGCCCCGCCTGATCGGCCAGTACCAGCGCACAGAGGATCACATGCCAGCTGTGCTCGGCGGAATTTTCGTGACGGGAGTTATCGGCAAGGCGGGACGCGCGCAGGATGGATTTCAACTGATCCACCTCTGTCAGAAACTCCAGTTGGCGGATCAGTCGATTGTCTTGCATGCGTCAGGCTTTGTTTTCGAGCTCGGCCGCGGCTTTGCGGATGCGCTCTTCGAGGTATTTGCGCCCGTTGGCGGCGGCGATGCGGATCCGCACCGCCGTCATGAACGCCTCTTCGGCGGTGGTTGAGCGCGCGCCGATCACGTTGGCGACGTCCGCGATGAGATTGTCATCGCCCATCGCCTCGGCGGCGGCAATCGTGTCTTTGGCCAATGCGTCGGCCAGATCCTCGACAACGCTCATAAGGGTTTACCGCGTGTTTTCGGTCATGCGGCGACGCACATAGGTATCGACCGATTCAATCATCGTGTCCATGTGCGGCTCTTCAAAGAAGTGCCCTGCGCCATCGACCTCTTCATGGGTGATGGTGATGCCCTTTTGTTCGTGCAGCTTGTCGACCAAGGCACGGGTGTCGGCGGGCGGGGCCACGCGGTCGGCCGAGCCGTTGATGATCAGGCCCGAGCTGGGGCAGGGGGCGAGGAAGCTAAAGTCGTACATGTTCGCGGGCGGCGAGACGGAAACGAATCCCGTGATCTCGGGGCGGCGCATCAACAGTTGCATCCCGATCCACGCGCCAAAGCTGAACCCTGCGACCCAACAATGTTTCGCGTTGTTGTTCATCGACTGCAGGTAATCCAGCGCCGATGCCGCATCCGACAATTCGCCCACGCCCTGATCGTATTCGCCTTGGCTGCGACCAACCCCGCGAAAGTTAAAGCGCAACACGGTAAAGCCCATGTTATAAAACGCATAATGCAGGTTATAGACGACCTTGTTGTTCATGGTCCCGCCGAATTGCGGGTGGGGATGCAGAACAATGGCGATCGGTGCGTCACGATCTTTTTGCGGATGATAGCGGCCTTCAAGCCGACCTTCGGGGCCTGGAAAAATGACCTCGGGCATAAGCGTCTCTTCGGTTGTGCGGCTTGCAGGGATTTGTTGACTAAATCCCTCGGTTAACCTAGAACAATTCTAAAGTCCGGTTTCGCGCCGGTTTCGGGTGGATTGTTGACTAAGCTGCCACCCGCGTTCAGTCAACCTTTTGCTAGAGGCAAACATATGAAACTCAGTACCAAAGGGCGGTATGCAATGGTTGCGCTGGCAGATCTGGCGTTGCAACCGGCGGGCGCGCTGACCTCTTTGGCCGAGATTTCAAAACGCCAGAGCATTTCACTGCCCTATCTGGAACAGCTGTTCGTGAAACTGCGCCGCGCGGAACTGGTGGAATCGGTACGTGGTCCGGGGGGCGGCTATCGCCTTGCCCGCAACCCCTCCGAAATCCGTGTGGCCGATATCCTTGGCGCGGTGGATGAGACCGTGTCGGCCATGCACACCGGCGCGGGCGCAAGCGGTGGCATGTCGGGCAGTAAGGCGCAATCCCTGACCAACCGTCTGTGGGAAGGCCTAAGCGCCCATGTCTATGTCTTTTTGCATCAGACCCGCCTGTCGGATGTGATCGAAAACGATCTGGCCCCCTGTCCGGCGGTGCCGACCCTGTTCACCGTGGTGGATGAGGCGTAGATGACCCGCACCTATCTGGATCATAACGCCACGACGCCGCTGCGCCCCGAGGCGCGGCAAGCGATGATCGCGGCCATGGATGTGGCGGGCAACCCGTCCAGCGTCCATGCCGAGGGGCGTGCGGCCAAGTCGCTGATCGAGCGGGCCCGCGGTCAGGTCGCGGCGGCCTTGGGTGCGGATGGGGCGGATGTGGTGTTCGTGTCCTCGGCGACCGAGGGCGCGGCTCTTGCCCTGAACGGGCAGGGCATTCACGGCGCGGCGGTCGAACATGACGCGGTTGGCGCATGGATCACGCCCGATCTGCCGGTGGACGGTGATGGCCGTGTGACCGTGACCGATCCGGCGACCTCGACCCTGCAATTGGCGAATTCCGAAACCGGTGTGATTCAGGATCTGCCGCAGGGTCTGTACCTGTCCGACCTCACACAGGCCTTTGGCAAAATTCCCGTCGCGTTCAACTGGACCGGCGCGACCATGGCCTTGGTGTCTGCGCATAAGCTTGGCGGACCCAAAGGGATTGGCGCACTGGTCTTGAAACGCGGCACCGATATCGCCGCGCAAATCCGTGGCGGCGGTCAGGAAATGGGGCGGCGCTCGGGCACCGAGAACGTCATCGGCATCGCCGGTTTTGGCGCGGCGGCCGAGGCGGCGGCGCGCGATCTGGCCAATGGGGTGTGGGAACCGATCAGCGCCCTGCGCGATACGCTAGAGCAGATCATTGCAGCGAGCGCACCCGATACTATTTTTGTAGGGACGGGGGCGAACCGCCTGCCCAACACCACCTATTTCACCACCCCGGGGTGGAAGGGCGAAACCCAAGTGATGCAGATGGATTTGGCCGGTTTTGCCGTGTCCGCAGGGTCCGCCTGTTCCTCGGGCAAGGTGCGCAGCAGTGCGGTTCTGCGCGCCATGGGCTTTGACGAGGCGGCAGCGTCCGGTGCGCTGCGCGTGTCTCTGGGGCCCGATACGACCCGCGACGACATCGACCGGTTCGCCAAAGCATGGCTGAGCCAACATCAGAAATTCCGCGCCCGCGCGGCGTGAACGAAACAACGAACAGACGAACAGGCGCCCGAACCACGGGCGGTAGGAAGGAAACGCGAATGGAACCTGTCAAAGAGACCGAAGTGCGCGAAGGCGTCGATCGCGAGACGGTTGAAACCGTCAACGCGATGGCCGGCAAGTACAAGTACGGCTGGGAAACCGAAATCGAGATGGAATATGCCCCCAAGGGCCTGTCCGAAGATATCGTGCGCCTGATTTCGCAGAAAAACGAAGAACCCGAATGGATGACCGAATGGCGTCTGCAGGCGTTTCAGCGCTGGCAGTCGATGGACGAACCCGATTGGGCGATGGTCAACTATCCCGAGATCGATTTTCAGGACCAGTATTACTATGCCCGTCCGAAATCGATGGAGGAAAAGCCCAAGTCGCTGGACGAGGTCGATCCCAAACTGCTGGCGACCTATGAAAAGCTGGGCATCCCTCTCAAGGAACAGATGATCCTTGCAGGTGTTGAGGGCGCCGAGGACATGCCCGCCGAAGGCCGCAAGGTCGCGGTGGACGCGGTTTTTGACTCGGTTTCGGTCGGCACCACCTTTCAGGCCGAGTTGAAAAAGGCCGGTGTGATCTTCTGCTCGATCTCCGAGGCGATCAAAGAGCACCCCGAACTGGTCAAGAAATATCTGGGCAGCGTCGTGCCCCAGTCGGACAACTTCTATGCCACGCTGAACTCGGCTGTGTTCTCGGACGGCTCGTTTGTCTACATCCCGCCGGGGGTGCGTTGCCCGATGGAACTGTCCACCTATTTCCGCATCAACGCGGAAAACACCGGCCAGTTTGAGCGCACGCTGATCATCGCGGACAAGGGCTCTTATGTGTCCTACCTTGAGGGCTGTACCGCCCCGCAACGCGACACGGCCCAGCTGCACGCCGCCGTGGTCGAGATCGTGATCGAGGAAGATGCCGAGGTCAAATATTCGACCGTTCAGAACTGGTTCCCCGGTGACGAAGAGGGCAAGGGCGGCATCTATAACTTTGTGACCAAACGTGCCGATTGCCGTGGTGACCGCGCCAAGGTCATGTGGACGCAGGTCGAAACCGGCTCGGCGGTGACGTGGAAATACCCGTCCTGCATCCTGCGTGGGGACGACAGTCAGGGTGAGTTCTACTCGATCGCCATCACCAACAACATGCAGCAGGCCGACACCGGCACCAAGATGATCCATCTGGGCAAGAACACGAAATCGCGCATCGTCTCCAAGGGGATCAGCGCGGGCAAGGCCCAGAACACCTATCGTGGTCTCGTGTCCATGCACCCCAAGGCCAAGGACAGCCGCAACTACACCCAGTGTGACAGCCTGTTGATCGGGTCGGAATGCGGGGCGCACACGGTTCCCTATATCGAGGTCAAGAACAACAGCAGCCGCGTCGAACACGAGGCGACCACGTCCAAGGTGGATGATGATCAGCTGTTCTATTGCCGCTCGCGCGGGATGGACGAAGAAGAGGCCGTCGCGCTGGTCGTGAACGGCTTCTGTAAAGAGGTCCTTCAGGCGCTGCCGATGGAATTCGCGATGGAAGCACAACAGCTGGTCGCGATCTCGCTGGAAGGGTCGGTCGGCTAAAATTGGCGAACGGCACCTGTGCCGTTCGGCGATTGCTACGCCAACGAAGTCACAACAGTAATCCGAGGAGTTACGGCCATGATCGTCACTACCACCGGCTCGGTCGAGGGCTATCAGATCGCGGAATATAAGGGCATCGTCACGGGCGAGGCCATTATGGGTGCGAATATCGTACGCGATATCTTTGCCCAGATCACCGATGTGATCGGCGGTCGCGCAGGCAGCTATGAGGCGAAACTGGCCGATGCGCGCGAAACCGCGCTGGGTGAAATGCAGGACCGTGCACACGCCCTTGGGGCCAATGCAATCGTGGGCGTCGATCTGGATTACGAAGTTATCAACAACATGCTGATGGTGTCGGCCTCGGGCACGGCTGTGCAACTGGGCTGACGTCATCAAGGGAACAATCGGGGCGGCTCAACGGATCGTCCTTAGGGAATATTGGGAAAGAAAAATGCTGGAAATCAAGAACCTGCACGTCAAACTTGAAGAAGAGGACAAGCAGATCCTCAAAGGTGTCGACCTGACCGTCGAGGCCGGCAAGGTGCACGCAATCATGGGCCCGAACGGGTCCGGTAAATCGACCCTGTCCTATGTCCTGTCGGGCAAGGACGGCTATGAGGTCACGGATGGCTCGGCCACGCTGGCCGGTGAGGACCTGCTGGAGATGGAGGCCGAAGAGCGCGCCGCCGCCGGTCTGTTCCTTGCGTTCCAATATCCGGTCGAAATTCCGGGTGTGGGCAACATGACCTTCCTGCGCACCGCCGTGAACGCCCAACGCAAAGCGCGCGGTGAAGAAGAGATGAGCGCGGCGGACTTTCTGAAGGTCGTGCGCGAAAAGGCCAAGACGCTGAAGATCGATGCCGACATGCTGAAACGTCCCGTCAACACCGGCTTCTCGGGCGGTGAGAAAAAGCGCAACGAGATCCTGCAGATGGCGATGCTGGAACCCAAGATGTGCATCTTGGACGAGACGGACTCGGGGCTGGACGTAGACGCGATGAAACTGGTGTCCGAGGGTGTGAACGCCCTGCGTGACGCGGGTCGTGGGTTCCTTGTGATCACCCACTATCAGCGTCTGCTGGACCACATCAAACCCGATGTCGTGCACATCATGGCCAAGGGTCGCATCGTGAAAACCGGTGGTCCCGAACTGGCACTTGAGGTTGAAAACAACGGCTATGCCGACATTCTGGCGGAGGTCGACTAATGGCGCTGCCCAAGGTAAAGCAAGACGCGACGGATGCCCGTCTGGCGGCGCTTGGCCCGGTGGACGGTGACGGCTGGCTGGGCGCGGCGCGCACGGCGGCTGTGGCCCGCGTGGCCGACATGGGTCTGCCGACCCGCCGCGACGAGTACTGGAAATACACCAACCCGACCGATCTGGTCTCGGTCGATCCTGCCTCGGCGGCGGTGTTCGATGCGGGCGACGAAACCCCGATTTTCGACGACGTCGATGCGGTTAAGGTCGTTTTTGTCGACGGTGTGTTCGATGCAGATGCCTCGGACGACCTGACGCTGGCCGGTGTGGAAATCGAACGTCTGGCCGGTGCCGGCGCGGCCGATATCCATTGGGCCAAGGACCTGTATGGTGCTCTGGAAACCCGTGGTCAGACGCCGGTGGCCCGTCCTCTGGCCGCGCTGAACACGGCCTATGCGACGGATGGTTTGTTGATCCGTGCGACGGCCAAGGCCGAAAAGCCCGTGCGTCTGGTCTATCTGCATCAGGACACGGCCTCGGACGCGACCCTGCACCATGTGATCAAGGTCGAAGAGGGCGCAGAACTGACCGTTCTGGAGAACGGCCCCGCCGCCGCGCGCTTCAACAAGGTGATGGAGGTCGAGGTCGCAGACCGCGCCGCGTTCCACCACGTCCGTGCCCAAGGCCGTGACCATGAACGCCGTGCTGTGACGCATATCTTTACGCGTCTGGGCACCGAGAGCCTGTTCAAATCCTTTACCCTGACCGCGAACGGCGTTCTGACCCGCAATGAGGTCGTGATCGAACTGACCGGTGATGACGCAAGCGCCCATGTGGCGGGTGCGGCGATGGGCGACGGCGCGAACTTCCTGCACGACGATACCGTGTTCATCACCCATGACGCCGAGCGCTGTGAAAGCCGTCAGGTGTTCAAAAAGGTGCTGCGTAACGGGGCGACCGGCGTGTTCCAAGGCAAGATCTTGGTCAAAGAAGGCGCACAGAAAACCGACGGGTATCAGATTTCGCAATCCCTGCTGTTGGACGACGACGCCCAGTTTCTGGCCAAGCCGGAACTGGAAATCTACGCCGACGACGTGGCCTGTTCGCACGGCTCGACCTCGGGTGCGATTGACGAAACCGCGCTGTTCTACCTGCGCTCGCGTGGTGTGCCGCAGAAACAGGCGGAAAACCTGCTGACGCTGGCCTTTCTTGCCGAAGCGATTGAAGAAATCGCGGATGAGGCATTGGGCGAGCAAATCCGCGACCGTCTGGCGGCGTGGATGGACCGGCGTCTGGGCTGATGTCGGTTTCGCGGGATATTGTCCGCACCTATCTGGCGCCGCGTGAGGTCATGCGGCGCCGGATCGGCGACACGGTGCGCGAGGACCGCGCGCTTGTGATCCTGTATGTCGGATGCCTGTTGGTGTTCGTGTCCCAACTGCCGCGCCTGTCGCGGGAGGCCTATCTGGACCCCAGTATCCCCTATGACGCCCGTGTCAGCGGGGCCCTGTGGGCGTGGATCATTTTTGTGCCGCTGGCGTTTTACGCCATTGCCGCCGTGGCCCATATCATCGCCCGTCTGTTTGGCGGTCGCGGAACGTGGTTCACGGCGCGGATGGGTCTGTTCTGGGCCTTTTTGGCGTCGTCGCCTCTGTGGCTGTTGAACGGGCTGGTTCAGGCGTTTATGGGGCAGGGGGCCGAGGCGACATTCGTCTCGGGTCTGTGTCTGGCGGTGTTTCTGGTGTTCTCGGTCTTCGGTCTGCGTGAGGCCGAGTTCGGCCCAGCGTCACCCGCCCAATAACGCGAAGGTCCGATGCCCGATCTGAAAACCCTGTTCATTGATCTGACCAGTTTAACCCTGCGCGAACCGCGCAAGGCGGCGGCGCGTGTTCTGGCGATACAGGTCCCGCGCCCGGTTCTGTGGCAGGCCTTGGTCCTCGCCGTCGTGCTGGTCGCGATACTGCAAACCCTGTTTGCGTATGTATTTTTGTTGCAAGGGCACGCGGTCTGGGCGTTCGTCGTGGTTAATCCACTGATTTTCACAGGCATATCTCTTGGCACGACCGTTGTGACGGTCCACGCGATCCACTTGATCGGGATCCGATGCGACGGAAGCGGCGATTTGGATGGGTCTCTGAAGATTACGATTTGGCTGCAAGTGCTGTCATTGCTGTTCGGTGCGGCGGAACTGATCCTGCTGCCGTTGTCGCAGATCCTCTCGAAACTGGTGAGCTTCGCCAGCCTCGGTATTCTGGTTTGGCTGATGACGGTGTTCATCGCCGTCCTGCACGGATTTCAGTCCTATGCAAAGGTCCTGTTCGGGATCATTGTGTCGGCCCTGATGCTGAGCATAGCTCTTATTTTTCTGATAATTATTCTACTGTCGGTGACGGGCCTGTCGTCTGTCTTGGGGGTCTAACATGTATGATGTCGATAAAATCCGCGCGGATTTCCCTATCCTGTCGCGTGAGGTGAACGGCAAGCCGCTGGTCTATCTGGACAACGGGGCCTCGGCGCAGAAACCGCAGGTGGTGATCGACGCGATCACACAGGCCTATTCGATGGAATACGCCAACGTGCACCGCGGTCTGCACTATCTGTCGAACCTCGCCACCGAAAAATACGAGGGCGTGCGCGGGATCGTGGCCAAGTTCCTTGGGGCCAAGGACGAGGACGAGATCGTTTTCACCAGCGGCACCACCGAGGGCATCAACCTGATCGCCTATGGCTGGGCCATGCCGCGGTTTGAGGCGGGCGATGAGATCGTCCTGTCGGTGATGGAGCATCACGCCAACATCGTGCCGTGGCATTTCCTGCGAGAACGTCAGGGCGTTGTCCTCAAATGGGTGGACGTGGACGCCACCGGCAACCTTGATCCTCAGGCGGTTCTGGACGCCATCGGGCCGCGCACCAAATTGGTCGCGGTGACCCAGATGTCGAACGTTCTGGGCACGGTTGTGGACGTCAAAACCATCGTTGACGGCGCGCATGAACGCGGCGTGCCGGTTCTGGTCGACGGGTCCCAAGGCTCGGTCCATATGGCGGTCAATGTCGATGAACTGGGCGCGGATTTCTACGCGATCACGGGGCACAAGCTCTACGGTCCGTCGGGGTCTGGTGCGATCCATATCCGCAAGGAACGCATGGCCGAGATGCGCCCGTTCATGGGCGGGGGCGACATGATCCGTGAGGTGACCCGCGACGCGGTGACCTATAACGATCCGCCGATGAAGTTCGAGGCCGGCACGCCCGGTATCGTTCAGACGATCGGGTTGGGCGTTGCGCTGAACTATATGATGGATGTGGGCATGGACAACATCGCCGCGCATGAGCGCGCGTTGACCGACTATGCCCGCGCGCGTCTGGATGGGCTGAACTGGCTGAACGTGCAGGGGAACGCGGCGAACAAGGGGGCGATTTTCTCCTTTACGCTCGAAGGTGCTGCGCATGCGCATGACATCTCGACCGTCCTTGATAAAAAGGGCGTCGCAGTGCGTGCAGGGCATCATTGCGCGGGGCCTTTGATGGAGCATCTGGGCGTCTCGGCCACCTGCCGCGCGTCCTTTGCGATGTACAACACCACCGCCGAGGTCGACGCCTTGGTGGAGGCGCTGGAACTCTGCCACGACCTGTTCGCGTAACCGCGCGCACAAACCCCGCACAGGACGACAAAGCGTTTGCAGGGCAAATCGCTTTGTCGTATAGCGGGGCCAAGACGCACCCGTAGCTCAGCTGGATAGAGCGCTGCCCTCCGAAGGCAGAGGCCAAAGGTTCGAATCCTTTCGGGTGCGCCACTTTCTCAATCATCTCTGATCGTTGCGGCCCGTTTGCGGGATGGTCTTCTGTGTTTGATCTGGACTGCGTGCATGAAAAAGGGGCGCCGAAGCGCCCCTTTGGTTGGTCATGTGAGTGGGTTTAGCCGAGGAACAGGCTGTCGCTGTCCAACAGTTCGTCCAGCGTCGTTCGGAATTCGGTCGACTGGAAGCGGGCGACATCCGTAAAGGTGCCGTCGCCATTGATGCTGACCTCGATCGTTTGCTGGTTGAACTGGTTGACGCCCAGCGTGACGTAATCGGTCAGATCATCGGTGGCCGCATCGTAGTTCAACAGCAGGGCGCTGATGTCGATTTGGTCGCCTTGTTCCGCCGAGAAGTCGTTGATCCGGTCGGTGCTGTTGATGTCGTCGATCACGAAAGTATCCGCGCCCGCGCCACCCGTCAGGCTATCGTTGCCGATGCCGCCGTTCAGGGTGTCATCGCCGTCACTGCCGCTCAGGACGTCATTGCCGCCTTGACCCAGCAGGAGTTCATCGCCGGTGTTGCCGTAGATGTCATCGCGGAACTCGGTGCCCGAGATCCCCTCGACATTGGTCACGACATTCCCGAATTGCAGCGCCGTTTCCAGACCCGAGCGCACGACCAACCCGTCGACCGTCACCACCTCGCCGTCGACCTCTCCGGTAAAGCCGCGCGTGTACACGGTGTAGGCATAGGGCGACAGGTCGTCGATGTTGTTGATGGTCTCTAGATCGGTGTAAGTCGCGTTGAACTGGTTCAACGTACCGACATAGCGTCCTTGGCCGTCTTGGGCCGTCAGTTGCAACAGGTCGTGTGCACCTTCTTCTCCGTTCAGCAACTGACCGGTCTGTGCCTCCTCAACCAGGATGTTGGCGTCATCCTGCACCTCGATCGTGATGGCGCTCTCGGTGGTGAAAGTGCCATCCGTCACCGCTACCGTCAGATCGTACGTCTCGGCGATCACGGCCGCATCGGGTTTCAGAACGCCAGTCGAGCTGATGACACCGGTTTCCGCGTCGATGGTGAACAGACCGTCGTCGTTGCCCCCCACAATCGCATAGCTGAGGGTGTCGCCATCCAGATCGGACGCCTGAACCTGATAGAGCGCTTTGCCAACGCCGCTGTCCTGTGTGAACACCACCAGATGTTCGCTGACCACGTCGGGCGCGTCCAACTGGTTCACAATGGTGATGGTCGCCGTTGCGGTGGTGGTGTCGTTGCCGTCGGACACGGTGTAGGTGAAGGTATCTGTCCCGACAAAGTCCTCTTCAGGGATGTAGAGAACCGTGTTGTCGTTTTGCAGACGGATCACACCGTGTTCCGCGCCTTCGACCGAGACGAGGACAAGGGTGCCACCGTCGGCATCGCTGTCGTTCTGGGTCAGTTCCAGCGTGGTAAAGTTGGTGCGGGCGTCCTCGTTGATGGTCAGTTGATCATCCACCGCGACGGGGCCGATGTTCTGGCTGCCTTCCGGTTTGACCAGATCGTTTGTGGCAAAGACCTCACCGCTCTGGAATTCGACGATTTCGACGTCAACCACACGATCCAGACCATCAGGCCCACGGAAGATGACCGTCTCGCCTTCACGGTAGATCGCATAGTCGGCGCGCGCGCCGCTAAAGATCACGCGGTCAGTGCCCGCGCCACCGTGGATGCCGTCATCCCCCTTGCCGCCGATGATAAAGTCGTTGCCTTCACCACCTGCGAAATGGTCCTCTTGGTTCGTCCCGATCAGAAGATCGTCATCGGCGGTGCCGGTGTCGATGATCCCCTGTTGGAAATGCTCGCCGCCACGATCTTCCCACCATGCCGGTTGGTTGGCGTTCTGTTCGTACAGGAATTCCGCACGGGGGCTGGTGTCGGCCAGATCCGATAGGAAGCTGAAGAAGCCATAGATCGACGGTTCGCCCACGCTGCCGTGGTTCATGAATGCGCCATCGCCGATTTCACGCCAGACGTCCCAGATTTGTTCAAACAGAACGCGCATAAAGTCGCTGCGATAAAAGCCCTCGTAAAAGTCGACAAGGCTCTCGGCCACGTCTTGCGGCAGATCGGTGTTGTCAAAGTGCAAGAGGTGCGCACCGCCCTCATAATCCGTCAGGTCCAGACCGTATTGGTCGGCCAAACGGCGCTGTTCATAGAGGAATTCAGCGGTGTAGGGGATCGAGAACTCGTATTCTGGGTCCTGTAGCAGGTTAAAGAGATACTCGTTCGCATCGACATTGGGATCGTTGATCGCCTCAATCAACAGGGCGCGCTCTTCGTCGTCGGTGATCGTGTTGCCGCCAAAGTAGGTGGCAATCGCGATGGAATCGAACGTCTCGTTCACGGGGACATAGCTATCGGGATCGTTGATCTGCCATGCCTCGGATTCCAGATAGTATTCCGTGATCGCGGGGCGCGCGGCCTGTGATCCCAAGGTGTGATGCAACAGCGGTTTATCGCCGTCCTCAACCTTGTCGAATGCGGCGTTGAACCGTTGCGCGACCAGCGTGGCCTTATACGCGATATAGGCCGAGTGGGCGGGCTGATCCTCGGGCGAGACGCCCCAGACCTCAACCGCTTCGGCGCGCAGGTCGTGGGTGTCCTGATAGCCGTTGTTCCACAGCTCGTTGCCGTATTCGACCGTGACCTTCAGGTTCGGGTCAAGGTTATCACGCACATATTCGGCATAGTAATCGACGACCTCGTCATTGGCCTTGGTCGGGATGGTCAGCCACAGATCGGTGCCTGCCTCATTCGACAATGCGACCAGAACCTCAATCGGCACGCCGCTGGTCGTGGCATAGGTCGAGTGGTCCACGCGGGTCAGATCGTCCAGCGTTTCAATCGGGCTTTCGATCGTGCGCTGCCACGCCATGGTGCGGAATTCGCGGAAGTCCTGCAGGCGCTCAAGGCTCTCGGGGTTAAAGATCGCGCCCGAGTCATAGAGATCGACATATTCCTCTTTGACGATAGAGATGTTGCGGATGTAATCGCCCGTGTCGTTGGGGTCAGTGTCGGTCAGCTGGACCTCGAAGGTGCCGCTGTTGTGGCGGAACACGATTTCGCCCGGCTTTTCGCTGATGACTTCGGCGTCAAGGGCAAGGTTGATCTCGCCTTCGCCCTCATAGCGCAGCACATAGGTGCCTTCGCGCCCGATCACATCCGAGAAGATAAAGCCAAGGGTCGGCGCATCTTCGGGGATGTCGGTGGGCCAGCCGCTATCGTCGAGATAGCCCATCTCGTCCAGCTCATAGTAGTTGTACTTGCCGAACTCACCTGGCGCGTGGGCGTTGACCGGACGGCTGACGTTCATCAGGTTCAGGAAGGGCAGGGCGGACGTATAGTCGTTCGCACCCGTCAAACCGATTGAGCCCGAGCCGTTGTCGACGCCGAAGGCGCGGTCGGTTTGCGCGATCAGTTCCTCCGCCGAGGGGAAGTTCACGCCGCTTTCGGTGACGTCGATGTTCAGGGTCGACACGGTGGTCGCCGCGCCGTCGCTGACCGCGATGTCGATGGCGTAATCAACTGCCGGATCAAGCGCATCGCCATTGGCCAAGGTGACCGTGCCCGAGGTCTCGTCAATCGCGAACAGGCCGTCGTCATTGCCTCCCACGATGTCAAAGGTCAGGGCGTCGCCCTCGACATCGGTGGCCTCGATTTCGGCCACGGTGATGCCGCCCGGCGTGTTGGCCAGAACGGTGACACCTTGGGGTACGGTCACGACGGGGGCGTCGTTGACCTGTTGGACGCTGACCGTGACGGTCGCGGTTTTCTGGTCCCCATCATTGTCGCGCGCGGTGTAGGTAAAGGTCTCGGAACCCGAGAAATCGGCGTCGGGACGATAGGTGATCGTGCCATCCTCGTTCAGGAACACGCTGCCGTTTTCGGGGTCTTCGACCGAGACGATGCTGATGCGGTCGCCACTGTCATTGCCCAGAACGTTCAGCGTAACCTCGCCATCCTCCAGAACGCTGCTGCGGTCATCCTCGACCTCAAGGAACAGAGGTGCGGGCGGCAGAGGGGCGTCCACGACCAGATCGCGCAGAGCGACCGTGGTGCCGTCGTTCAGGCGGGCAAATTCGACGCCCGAAATGGTGCTGCGCGCGCCGATGCTGTCGATGATGGTGACATCGCCCGTGCCGTCGCCGTTGTCGTAGACGGTATAGCTCCCTTCGGCCAAGGTGATGCGCAGGGTGTCGGTGCCTTCGCCGCCGATGATGGTTTTCGCGCCGCCCTCAAGGATCAGCGTGTCGTTACCGGCCCCACCGTCCAGCGTGTCATCGCCCAGACGACCCTGTAGGTAATCGTCGCCGTCGCCGCCTTGGAAATGGTCGTCATAGTTGCCGCCGACAAAAGAGTCGTTGAACTTCGTGCCGCGCACCTTTTCAACGTTCAGCGCCAAGTGACCGAACTGCAATGCCGTATCCACGGCCGAATCCGACAGTTGCTGACCGGTGGTTTGCGAGGCGTTGTTGTTGATTGTACTGCGGTTGGCCGACACCAGTTCGCCGTTGAATTCGACCTGACGGGACGAGCTTGCGATCGAATAGGCAAGGTCGTCATTGCCGATGCCCAATTCACGTCCCAGCGCACCGAACACACCGACGTTTTCGACGCGAACGCCCTGTTTCTCACCCGAGAAATCGGCGAAATCGTCATCCTCGCCGCCGTCGTAGTAGGCGCCATAGCCGCCACGGATATAGGCAGTGTCATCGCCGTCTTCGCCAAAGATGGTCTTGTTGCCACCGGTCGAACGCAGATAGTCATCGCCCGCGCCCAGATAGACATCGGCGTCTTCGGTATAGCCGAAATAGCGGTCGTTAAAGGCCGTGGCGCGGATCGCCTCGACGTTCAACAGGACCGAGGCCAGTTGCGTCGTGGTTGCAAGGGCGGTAGAGGACAACAGCTCGCCGCTACGGGTCAGGCTGTTTTCAAACAGGCTAAAGTAGTTCGCGGTGACCTCTTGGCCGCCAATGGTCGCGGTGGCGCCGCGTTCGTTAATGACGAACCCCGTCTGGTCGCTGCTCACGCCCAACTCACGCCCAAGGGCGGAATAGCGCGACAGGCCGCTGATATCGACGCCTTGGTCGTTCTGGACGTTCACGGCGTCATAACCGTCGCCCGCGTCCACGAAAACGCCCGGCGTTTCGACGTCAATAATCGAGTCCTGCGCGTCCAGTTCAAAGCTTGTAAAAGATTGGGTCGCGTCACCAAACAGCGTCTCTTCGCCCGTGACATTCAGACCTTCGAGGGTCTCGAGAATGTCGGCGTTCAGGTCGGTCGCCGTGGTGACAGAAATCGAAGTGTCTGTGGAATTACTATCCGAGGCCATGGGGTGCCCTCCGTTGAAAATGCTCCGTACAGCCCACGTATCGGTGAGAAATCACCGCAGCCACTCACGGAAGCGTGAGTAAACTGCCTGTGAGAATTGGGGGGCGAAAGTCAGTGGTTCCAGACTGGAAACGATCTGTTTCTATGTGGAATTTGTCCGAATGGTAAGAGTGTTAACTTTTGATATTACAATGCAAAACAGTAGGTTATGCGTGTAAGCTAAAGTATAATTCCCGTGCCGGATTTCCCCCGCTTTTGATTGTGGCAGAAAGGTGGCAAGGGTGTGTGCTTGGTGAGGCGGCCGGTGAAACAAGCGCGGATCGGGCTTATTTTCATGGGAAATATCGCCAGCTCAAAACCGGCACAGCAGGCACATATTCACATATCTGTGTGAGGCGATGGAAAGTCTGGACAGACAGTTTTGTCGATCGAACGACAGAATCGCCAGCAAAAAGGTCGCGCGCGACTCAGTGGGGCATCCGTTTCAGGTCGCCGTGGCTAGCCGTGGCAGATCGGCCCACAGGCGCGCGGGACCACCGGGTGTCCAGCCCAGTTCGCGCAGGGGGGCGGTCTCCATCGCGCTGACCACGTTCGTGGCGGGCGGCGGCGGGGTGTGGGGCAGCCGCTCAACCCGCGCCAGTTCGCCCAACAGATCGTGGTGGTCCAACGTGAAATCCGACACGTTCCACACACCCGACGCGGCATCCGCATCCCACAGCAGGCGGATCGCGCGGGACAGGTCGTCGCCATGCACCTCGGTACTGCGACGGGGCGGGATCGGGCGACCCGCGCGGAAATCGTCAAACAGATCGGCCCATTTGTGGCGCTGACCCTTGGCGGGGGGGCCATAGACCCCCGTCGCGCGCAAGGACAGGCCCGATAGGGCGGGACCGGTCAGCGACGCCAGTGCCTGTTCGCCCTGTAATTTCACCTGTCCATAAAGGGTATCGGGGCGCGGGGGCAGGGCGGTCGTCAAGACTGTCCCCGCCGGATAATCGCCATAGACCGCGCGGGTCGACAAAAACACGATGCGGCCCACGCGGGCATCGCGGGCGGCCTCGAACAACGCGGCGGTCCCGTCGACATTGCGGCGGATGAACCGGCCCGGATCGTCGCCCTCACCCCCGCGATAACGTCCGGGCAGATGGTCAAACGCGCAATGGATTAGGGCGTTGACGCCACTAAGGTCCGGACGATCGCCAAGCTCAAACCGCACATCCCCTGACCGGCCAAGGGTCACCACACGGTGCCCCGCCGCCACCAGATCGCGGTGGATGAACGCCCCGACAAGGCCGCTTGCCCCCGTCAGCGCGATCAGCATGGGGCGGGCAGGTCGGACAGATCGGGGATCGGGCCATCACCGGCATAGGCGCGCCACAGGTCGATCAGCGGGCGCAGCTGATCCGCCTTGGCGTGATCTTGCCACGGCTTTTCGTACTGGAAATGCAGCACGCGGATATGCTCCCACGACCACAGGTCAGGCATGGCAAACCACACATATTGCAGCATATTGTCATAGACCGGCAGACCGTGCCAATCAGGGAAAAACGCCTGTAAAAACGTCTGATCGGTGCGCCGCCAGAACACGTCGGGCGTGTCCAACTTGGCCAGCATCCGGTCAAACGTCGCGGGGTTCGGGCGCGCGGTAAAGACGCCGGAATTCATACGGGTAAAGTCCGCGACGCTCTCATAGACATTCGGGGCGGCGCAGAATTCGGGATAGTCGAACAACCGGTCCAGCGGGCGCAGGACCAGCGTATCGGCATCCAGAAACACCACCCGATCATAGGGCAATTGCCACAGGCGCAGCTTGGCGAAATTGTCCAACGGCGTGTGGAAATCGGGCTTGGTCCCCTTGGTGAACGGGGCCGCACCGTGCAGCGCCCCGCGCGCATGGCGGGCGTTGAACGCGTCACTGGTCGGCAACAGGTCGACAGGGTGAAGGATCGCCCCCAGATCGGCCAGCGGGCGCAGGGCGTCCGCCCCGACACCGGCCGTATGCATCACCACAATATCGCCGCCCGTGCCCGAATGGCCGAGCGAGCGCACCAGTGCCCGCGCCCCAAGCGCAAAGTCGTCATTCGTCACAAGGGTCACACAGGCGCGGCGCAGATCATTCGCCATTACGAGACCGAGCGCAGCTGCCGCCCCTCGGGGTCGTGGTTGACCCGTGTGGCGATGTCCTTGGTCCATGCGCTGACCGCCGGTACGCGGCTGCGGTCGATGCGATGGGCGTATTTGCGCGCGACCTCGACCACCTCGGACATCAACCCATCGGCCAGCGTCGTCGGGTTCAGGCCCAGATCAAGGAAATGGTCGTTCTTGACGATCAGATCGTTCTCGGCGGCCTCTTTGCGCGGGTTCGGGAGGTTCGCGATTTCCGCGCCGGTCAGATCCGCGATCATATTGGCCAGATCGCGTACGCGGTGGGTTTCGGTCATCTGGTTGAAAATCTTGACGCGCTCGCCCGCCTTGGGCGCATCCGACAGGGCCAGTTCGATACAACGCACCGTGTCCTGCAGGTGGATGAACGCGCGGGTTTGCCCGCCGGTGCCATGCACGGTCAGGGGATAGTTGATCGCCGCCTGGATCAGGAACCGGTTCAGAACCGTGCCGTAATCGCCGTCATAATCGAACCGGTTGATCAGCTGCTCATGCCGGCGCGTCTGTTCGGTATGCGTACCCCAGACGATGCCCTGATGCAGGTCCGTGATCCGAAGCCCGTCGTTCTGCGCGTAGAACTGGAACAGGATCTGATCCAGCGACTTGGTCATGTGATAGACGCTGCCCGGACGGGTGGGATAGAGGATCTCCATCCCCTTCTTTTCGCCCTGCAGGTTCTCGATCTCGACGTCCAGATAGCCCTCGGGGATGGCGGCGCCGACGCTGCTGTAACCATAGACGCCCATGGTCCCCAGATGCACCAGATGCGCGTCGATGCCGGTCTCGACCAGCGCGGTCAATAGGTTATGCGTCGCCGAGACGTTGTTGTTGACCGTATAGACCTTGTGGTGGTCCGATTTCATCGAATAGGGCGCGGCGCGCTGTTCGGCGAAATGGATGATCGCATCGGGGCGACACTCGGCCAGCCAGTGACGCAGACGGTCGTAATCCTTGGCCAGATCCAGCAGGTGAAAGCGGATGCTCTCGCCGCTGATCTCTTTCCAGATACGACAGCGCTCTTGGATGGAATCCATCGGGGTCAGGGATTGCACGCCCAGTTCCGTGTCGATCCAGCGCCGCGACAGGTTGTCGATGATATGGACCTCATGGCCCTGATCGGACAGATGCAGCGACGTCGGCCAGCCACAAAACCCGTCCCCACCCAATACTGCGATTTTCATTGGACACCCCAATCTGATCTCTTGTCTGGATCGTCCTAGCGGGGCTGTGATGGGGGCAGTGTGACGGTTTGATAAAAGTTTTATGTCGGTTGGCGGGGCGGCGGGGGGCGGCCCGTTTGTTGGTTTTCTAGGGGCGGGGGGGCATGTCGGTAATGCGGGACTTTACTGCCATAAGCGAACGTACGCTTTTGGTTAGGCTCGTCCCGCCGCTACGGCCTCCGATACTGTATCTGTGCGTGGCTCTGGTCCCGTGGTGCCCACGACTTTGATCCTTGCTCTCCACAAGTCAGACAGTTGCAAGCGCAACCCGACAGCAACGACAGAGATGAGACGATGGCATTATTGCATGCCCAACTCTACGAGTTAGAAATTGAGGCTTACTTGACCTTTGTCTGGGCTTGAGTGCAGTCGTCGAATATGAACATATCTCGTGCCACTTCAGGCGAATCGATAGACCTGAATAGTAGCCGTGCCGAGTAGTCGCCTTTGGGATTAATTCCAAAATGAAGCACGCTGACTTCAAAGCTGTGCCCTTGTAGCTCTTTGCTATTCTTAACTGAATAAGCGAATTCCCGTCGAGCAACAGTTATGGCCTGCTCTTCGGTTTCAAATTTACACGAATCGAAAGCCCCCTCACCAGCCGCTTTTGAAATGGCAAAAAGGGCTACAGAACCGACAAAAGCGAGAGCTACAATACCGACAATAATGAGGGCGAACGTCATCGAAGCGGCAATAAGTCGAAACTTCAACAAATCAAAATCCTCTTCTCGAATCTCTTCTATCTAATTCAAAGGGGCCAGCCACAAAACCCGTCTCCACCCAATACTGCGATTTTCATTGGACACCCCAATCTGATCTGTTGTTTGGATCGTCCTGGCCGGGCTGTGATGGGGACAGTGTGACGGTTTGATAAAAGTTTTATGTCGGTTGGCGGGGCGGCGGGGGTCGGCCCGTTTGTTGGTTTTCTAGGGGCGGGGTGTGAATGTCTGTAATGCGGACAAAGTGAGCTTTCGCCGCGGCTGGTCCAATGGCGGCTCTCACTCTCAGCCTTCGCGAAAATCGACAAAGCTGTCGCCGTTCAGGATGAGTTTTCGACCAGGCAAAGAGTCAAAAAACTCAAGCAATTTGGCACGCGCCTGAACGCTGCGATCCTTGAAATGACGCGATCTCATTGCCGTTTTATGCCCTTTCGGTCACCGTAATCTTCCATGATCTCCTCGTGGAACGGCCCCAAGTCATCGTTAACCCACCAACCTTCCCAAAGGCACTGCGTACTTTTGGCGGCGGCTTCGGTTCGACCCTTCAACGTTTGGATGTCCAGATCGGTGTAAATATGATACTCGATTGCCATCACAGCCTCCCGATAGTTCCGTCAGAGCGGATGATTATCACATCGCCAAGCCCTTCGATTGGCCAGTTTTCAAATTGTTGCCGAAGGGCGTCTTCATCAACGCTGCTATCTTGCAGGCCAATGACGATGTTTGCAGCCTGGTCTTTTTCGACTTTGCCTTTTACTTCACTCCAAATGTTTCGGGCTCGGTCCTTTGAGGGCGCGTAGTGATCGTAAATCTCTCCGTTGATCAAATAGTCGGGGTTTTTGGGCCCTTCGACCACCACCAGGTTCTGAGTGACCTGTGAGTCATGACCGAAATCGTCAGGCGATCAAGCTACGAAAGCTGAGGGAAAGTTCGTTCCAGATTAGTCCCGGAAAATGTAAGCCCGACAACCTGCGCGCCTATGCACGTTGCTCTGAACCAGCTACCTCCAACAACTGTGGCATTTGTGAAATTGGCATTGTCAAGATTCGCTTTCGTGAAGTCGACATTCTTAAGGACCGCCCCAGAGAAATTTGCACCACCCAAGTTTGCGCCATAAAAATCAACGTTCTCCATAACCATGCCGGAAAAGTTCGAACCGGGTATCACGGCACCAGCCAGGTTGCGATCATCAAGAAGTACATCTCTGAAGTCCAATCCAAGCTCTTCAAGGAAAGTTCCATGGTCAAGGTTCCGACCCTGCCCATCGCTAAACGCATCTACGCGCTGTTGAAGATCAAGCTTTGTCATGGCCAGTATCCCACCCTGTCTGAGATTCCTCGGCGTTCAATTTCGTTCCTAAGAGCTTCAAGGTCTGCTTCGCTCAGGTTTTCTGTATCTATGATTACATTGTGACCCGCCGCCGACTCCCGCTCAACCTTTGAGATGTCCTTATCAATGTCAAAGCCACCAGCACTGGCAGGGAAATCGCTGCGAAAGCCCTTCACATCCCAGGCCTGACCATCTGCATCAATAAACTCAGCTGCACCAGTGGGATCGCGGACAATGGGGCCTGCAATCAGACCAGCTTCCTCGGCACCAAGACCAATCTTGCGTTCTTGTTCGGTTTTTCCATTAATAACGCCTCCTCTGGCGGGGTCGCTTGCCAAGGCGTCCAACTCTTCCTGCGTGCGCTCAGAGGCCAAAATATTCGGCCCCACCTCTGCTGGGATCGGTGTAGAGATGATGCTGTCGGTCGGATCATCAGGGATGGGCGATCCAGTATGGTTAGGCAGACCCAAGTCTTCAATGGGATAGGTTTCAAGCCATTGATCAAGCCGTTCTGGCGTGAA